>NZ_JAPVQY010000053.1 GCF_027257875.1 Burkholderia sp. IMCC1007 | reverse complement strand
GGCCGCGCGCTGGGCCGCGCGTGCCGCGTTCGCGACGAGCCGCGCGACGGCGGGCGGCCACGTGTGCGTGTCGCTCGCCGCGCTCGCGCAGCGCTACGAGGAGCCGCTCGACGACGTGCGCGCCGCGCTTGCCGCGAGCGGCGTGGTGGCGTTCGGCACGCTGGCTCGCGGCGACGAGCGGCCGCTGATCGTCGATCGGCACGACCATCTGTATCTGTCGCGCTATTTCGACTACGAGCGGCGGCTCGCCGATGCGCTCGTCGCGCAGGCCGGCGAGGCCGCGCTCGACGATGCGTTGTCGCCCGAGCGGTTGCGCGACAGCCTCGCGCGCTACTTCGGGCCGGCGACGGGCGAAGTGGACTGGCAGCGCGTCGCGGCGATCGTCGCGCTGACGGGGCGCGTGACGATCGTCAGCGGCGGCCCCGGCACCGGCAAGACGACGACCGTCGTGGGCGTGCTGGCGTGCCTGCTCGACGCGCATCCGGGGTTGCGCATCGCGCTGGCGGCGCCCACCGGCAAGGCCGCGCAGCGGATGCAGGAAGCGCTGCACGCGCGGGCAGGCGACCTGCCGCCCGAACTCGCCGCGCGCCTGCCCGACACGTCGTACACGCTGCATCGCCTGCTGGGCGGCGGCGGGGCCGCGGGCTTCCGCCATCATCGCGACAATCCGCTGCCGTACGACCTGATCGTGGTCGACGAGGCGTCGATGATCGACGTCGCGCTCGCCGCGCATCTGCTCGACGCGCTCGCGCCGGGCGCGCGGCTCGTGCTGCTCGGCGACAAGGATCAGCTGGCGGCGGTCGAGGCCGGCGCGGTGTTCGCCGAACTGAGCGCACGGCCGACGTTTACCGCGGCGGCGCGCACGCGCATCGCGCGGGCGCTCGGCATCGACGAAGCCGCCTTCGCCGCGGCGTTGCCGGTGCCGGACGACGCGCCTGCCGAAACGGCAGCGGCTGCACGCACGGTTGCCGCTGCAGTTGCGGCGCCGGTCCAGGCGTCCGTACGGGCGTCGTTTACGGCGACGCGCAAGCCGGCGTCGCGAGCGAAACCGGATACGCGTCAGGCGTCGCTCTTCGACGACGAACCGCAGGACGAGGCGGTGTCGCCGCCCGACGCCGCGCAACGGGCTGCTTCGTCGCAGCCTGCGGACCTTGCGTCGAGCGGCTCCCGCACCGTGACGGATGCAGGCACGACCGGCGCCGGCGCCAGCCCCGCATGGATCGAGCCCGACGAACTCGCATGGCTCGACGCGATCGAGCTCGCGCCGCTCGATGCGAGCGATGCCGTGCAGGCCGCGCGGGCGTCGCTCGTCGCCACGCAAGCCGACGAAACCACGGCCGCACATCCCGCGCCCGCGCCGCTTGCGGATTGCGTCGTGTGGCTCGAACGCAATTACCGATTCGGTCTCGATTCGCCGATCGGCCGGCTGTCGGTGGCGATCCGCCGCGGCGACGTGCAGGCCGCGCTCGACGCATTGCCGACGGACGATACGGCCGCCGCGTCGTTCCACGACGACGCGGGCGATACGCTTGCGCCATCGACGGTCGAGCGGCTCGCGCGCCGGTTCGGTGCGTACCTCGATGCATTGCGCGTCGCGCTCGCGGCGCCGGCGCCCGATCCGCTGCCGCTGTTCGATGCGCTCAACCGGTTCCGCATCCTGTGCGCGACGCGCACCGGTTCGCGCGGCGCCGAGCACGTCAATGCGCTCGTGGGCGCGCATGTGCGTCACGCTGCGCGCGTGCCACTTGCGGTCGGCGCCCATTGGTTCACCGGGCGGCCGATCATGGTGACGCGCAACGACTATGCGCTCGGGTTGTTCAACGGCGACATCGGCATCGCGTTGCCCGACGCGCACGGCGTACTGCGCGTGTGGTTCCGCCGCGCCGACGGCACCGCACGCGCGGTGTCGCCTGCCGCGCTGCCGCCGCACGAAACGGCATTCGCGCTCACCGTCCATAAATCGCAGGGTTCGGAATTCGATGAGGCCGCGCTCGTGCTGCCGGCGTCGTTCGGTCGCGTGCTCACGCGCGAACTCGTCTATACGGCCGTCACGCGCGCACGCACGCGCGTGCAGGTGATCGGCCCGCGGCGCGTGCTGGCGCAGGCGGTCGCGACGCGCACGCAACGCGATTCCGGGCTCGCGGCGCGTGTCGACGAGGCGCTTGCGCGCCGCCGCAAGGAGATGTCGCGATGATGATCCGCTATACGCTCGATCCGGCCGAAGTCGAATGGACGGCCGTGCGCGCGCAGGGTGCCGGCGGGCAGAACGTCAACAAGGTGTCGAGCGCGATTCACCTGCGGTTCGACATCCGTGCGTCGTCGCTGCCGCCCGTACTCAAGGAGCGGCTGCTCGCGCTGTCCGACCAGCGCATCACGCGAGACGGCATCGTCGTGATCAAGTCGCAGGAATACCGTACGCAGGAGAAAAACCGCGACGCGGCGCTCGCGCGGCTCGATGCGCTGATCGGCAGCGTCGCGTTCACGCCGCGCGCACGGGTCGCGACGCGGCCGACGCGCGCATCGAAGGAACGGCGGCTCGAACACAAGTCACGCCGCAGCGCGGTGAAGTCGGGAAGAGGGAAGATCGTCGACTGACGAAAGCGCGGTCTACGCGGCACGCGGCAGCGCGCTGCCGCGCCTCGCTACCGCATCACGGTTCCCGCGCTGTCGAGCACGAAATCGACGCAGAACACGACGAGGCGGTTCTGCGCGCGAATCGCGACCGCCGCCGTATAGCAGTCGCGGCCTTCCGTCAGCGAGAAGTGCGGGCCCATCAGCGCGACGCGGCCCGGCGCGGCGATCGCGCGCTGGAAGTACGGCCGCCGCGACCAGTTGCTCTGGGTTTCCGGAAACAGCGGCGAAAGGCGGGTCGCGCTCGCATGGCCGTTCGCGGAAGGCGCGCCGATCGACGGCAGGAACTGCTCGCCGATCTCGTCCGTGACGAACACGCGCCGCGCGGCCGGCACGACGAATACGCGCTGCGCGGCATCGTTCAGGTTGCCGCTCGCCGAGAATGCGGCCGCACCGGCAAGCACGAGCCGCTCGATCGCGTCGAAGCCGGGTTGCTCGGCGATGACCGGCGTATGCCGGTGAGCGATGAAGCGTTGCCACGCGGCGTCGAGCATCGCGGGCGCGGCGGCGCTCGCGTGTGCGATCGACGCATCGGGCTGGCCGAACTGGAAGCCCTGGACGAAATCGATGTCGGCCTCCATCAACGCCTGCAGTCCGTCGTCGCTTTCGACGCCCTCGGCGAGCACCATCGCGCCGGCCTGATGGAGCATCGATACGAGGTGATGCATGATGCGGCGATCGTCGGCCGACCACGTCGCACGCTCGACGAGCGACCGGTCGAGCTTGACGATATCGGGCCGTGCGCGCCACACGCGGTCGAAATTCGAGAATCCGGTGCCGAAGTCGTCGATCGCGATCAGGAAGTCGCGATGCTGGATCATGTCGATCGTGCGCGCGAGCGCGGCTTCGTCGCGGGCCGGCTGTTCGATGACTTCGAGCACGATGCGATTCGGCGGCAGCGCGAAATGCCGGCACAGCGCGTCGACGAATTCGCGCTGCACGAGGCCCGAATCGAGCACGCGCGGCGTCACGTTCAGAAACAGCCAGCCGTCACCGATGCCTTGCGACACGAAATTGGCCGTATGCAGACAGCGGGCGAGCCGGTCGAGCAGCAGCGCATCGGCGTCGGCGCGTGTCTTGTCGAACAGCGCGATCGGCGAGAGCAGCGCGCCGTCCGCGTCCACGACGCGCAGCAGCGCTTCGTAACCGACCACGCGCTTGTGCGTGATCGACAGCACCGGTTGAAACACGCTACGCAGCGTCGTGTTGCGATAGGTGGCGAGCCAGCCGCTCGGGGTTGGCTTGAGGCGTTCGAGCACGGAATCGAGCGAGAGGTCGCGAGAGGGCTTCATGTCAATCGTGCCCGGCGAACGGAGGGGCGGTATCGTGCCGCCACGCTGAAGCAGTCGCACGCGCAGGTGGACGCGAAAGAACGCGGTGCATCATAACCGCCTTCTGCGGATGAGTATTCGGAGTGTAACGGGAACGCGGAGGCTCGCGTATCAGGGTAACTCCAGACGCAAACGCTAAACAGGCGCGATGCCCGCGCTATTGCGCGAGTGCAACGTCGTCGAACGAAGCGGGCGCCGGAATACCGGATCGCCGCGCGACCGTGCGTGGCCAGCGACCGATCGCGCGGCCGCGGGGAACCCGACGCGCAACAGCGCGGCGGCGCTCGCGCGGCTCAGGTCGCTGTGCCGCCGCGCGTGCGCAGGCCGGGAATCCGCTTGATCACGCCGGTCGCGAGCGCGGTGCCGACGAGCACGATCGCGCAGCCTTCGATCATCACGATCGACACGTGCTCGCCGAGGAACAGCGCGCCCCACAGCAGGCCGAACACGGGAATCACGAACGTGACGGTAATCGCGCGGGACGGCCCGATATGCGAGATCAGGTAGAAGAAGATGAAATACGCGATGCCCGTGCACGCGACGCCGAGCGCGAGCACCGCGCCCCATGCATGCATGCCGACCGGTGCGGCCGGCCACGTCGCGATCGCGAACGGCAGCAGCAGGACGGTCGAGCCGATCATGCTGCCGGCTGCGTTGACGAGCGGATCGACGCCGGTGAGCGTGCGCTTCGTGTAGTTGGCGGCGATTCCGTACAGCAGCGTCGCGCCCAGCGCGGCGGCGGCCGCGAGCGCGGTTGCGCTGGCGCCGGCACTGCCGTGCGCGTCCGCGATCTGGTTCCACACGAGCGTGAGCACGCCGGCAAAGCCGATCACGAGGCCGAGCGTGCGCGGCAGCGACAGCGTGTCCTTCAGCCACACATACGCGACGAGCGCGCCCCACAGCGGGGCCGTCGCGTTGATCACCGACGTCACGCCGGCGGACAGCGTCAGTTCGGCATAGGCGAACAGGCAGAACGGCGCGCCCGAGTTCAGGACGCCGACGACGAACAATGGCAGTGCGTGTTCGCGCAGCCGCGCGACCAGTTCGGCCGGCTTGAAGCGCGTCAGCGCGAGGGCGACGAGGAACAGCGCGCCGATGCCCACGCGCAGCGCCATCAGCGGCGCGACGCCGAATTCAGCGACGCCGATCCGGATGAACAGGAACGACGCGCCCCACAGGGCGGCGAGGACGGTGAGCAGAAAGGCGTTCTTGGGCGACATCGATCATGAAGGGCGAGGGGCGGGATGTGGTGAATCTTACACCGCGTTACCGCACCGTCGTTTCACGATCGGATGAAACGGCAAGAACCGGAAGTTCTCGCCGTGGGCCGCGCAGGCGCGCGCCAGCAGCGCTCAGTGATGGTGCCAGCCGCCGTGTCCGCCGAAACCGAAATTCAGCGACACCGCCGGGCCCCAATAGCCGCCCCACGCCGGCGCATACGCAGGTGCCGGATAGTAGTACACGGGGGCGGGGTCCACATACGCGGGCGCCGGCTGGACGGGCGCGGCCGCGTAATAGCCGGGCGGATAGTAGCCATACGGGTAGTAGCAGCCAGCGAGTGTCGCGCACGCGAGCGCCGCGGCGACGAAGGTCCGGGTCATGATGTCTCTCCGGCGGAGCCGGCAATCGGCTGATGCTTAAGCTTAGGCCGCCCGCCGATGACAGGGTGCGCAAAACGGTAACGGATCATTTCCGCACGGGATTCGCCACACCGCCGGCCCGACGGCGCCGCCCCATGCAAAAACGGCGCTTCCGCATCGCGGAAACGCCGTCCGGTTGAAACGCACCGCGCCCCGGAACCCCGGGGCGCGGGCCGGCTTACTTGCCGACCTGGTTACCGATGATGCCGCCGGCGGCCGCGCCGCCCAGCGTCGACAGCGCGTTGCCGCCGATCGCCGCGCCCGCTACACCGCCGACGCCCGCACCGATTGCCGTATCGCGCTGGCGTCGTGTCATCGAATCGCAGGCCGACAGGCTGGCCACCGTCGCAACGAGCAGCGCGCATACCCCAAAACGCCGAATCGAATAGCTCATGATCGTTGTCCTTGTGGTAGTGACTGGAGGTCGCGCGACCGGCGCCCGGTCGCGCATGATTCCAATCTACGCGCCGCTCCGTGGGGCTGCTGTAAGGACTTGTTAAGGGTCTGCCGGTTTCGTAATGAATTGTTTCGCGCGGCGCTGCGGGCATGCGTGATGCGGGCGCGCACGCAAAAAAAGCCCGCTCGAAAGCGGGCTTGGTGCAATGCGTCACGACGCGGCCGGCGCGGCCGCATCGTTCGCTTGCGGCCTTACTGGCGGTGATAGATCTCGGCGCCCGTCTTCACGAACTCGACCGCCTTGACTTCCATCCCCTTCTTCAACGCTTCGGTCTCCGATACGCCTTGCTGCGCCGCAAACTCGCGCACGTCCTGCGTGATCTTCATCGAGCAGAAGTGCGGGCCGCACATCGAGCAGAAGTGCGCGACCTTCGCCGAATCCTTCGGCAGCGTTTCGTCGTGGAATTCGCGTGCCTTGTCCGGGTCGAGACCGATGTTGAACTGGTCTTCCCAGCGGAACTCGAAGCGCGCCTTCGACAGCGCGTTGTCGCGCACCTGCGCGCCCGGGTGGCCCTTGGCGAGGTCGGCCGCGTGCGCGGCGAGCTTGTACGTGATGATCCCTTCCTTCACGTCGTCCTTGTTCGGCAGCCCGAGGTGCTCCTTCGGCGTCACGTAGCACAGCATCGCGGTGCCGAACCAGCCGATCATCGCGGCGCCGATGCCCGACGTGATGTGGTCGTAGCCCGGCGCGATGTCGGTGGTCAGCGGCCCGAGCGTGTAGAACGGCGCTTCCTTGCACCAGTCGAGCTGCAGATCCATGTTCTCCTTGATCAGCTGCATCGGCACGTGGCCGGGGCCTTCGATCATCACCTGCACGTCGTGCTTCCACGCGATCTGCGTGAGCTCGCCGAGCGTCTTCAGCTCGCCGAGCTGCGCTTCGTCGTTCGCGTCGTAGATCGAGCCGGGGCGCAGGCCGTCGCCGAGCGAGAAGCTCACGTCGTACGCCTTCATGATCTCGCAGATCTCTTCGAAGTGTTCGTACAGGAAGCTTTCCTTGTGATGCGCGAGGCACCACTTCGCCATGATCGAGCCACCGCGCGACACGATGCCCGTCATCCGGTTCGCGGTGAGCGGCACGTATTGCAGGCGCACGCCCGCGTGGATCGTGAAGTAGTCGACGCCTTGCTCGGCCTGTTCGATCAGCGTGTCGCGGAAGATTTCCCAGGTGAGATCCTCGGCCTTGCCGTTGACCTTCTCGAGCGCCTGGTAGATCGGCACCGTGCCGATCGGCACCGGGCTGTTGCGGATGATCCACTCGCGCGTTTCATGAATGTGCTTGCCGGTCGACAGGTCCATCACCGTGTCGCCGCCCCAGCGGATCGCCCACGTCATCTTGTCGACTTCCTCGCCGATCGACGACGTGACGGCCGAGTTGCCGATGTTCGCGTTGATCTTCACGAGGAAGTTGCGGCCGATGATCATCGGCTCGGATTCCGGGTGGTTGATGTTCGCGGGGATGATCGCGCGGCCGCGCGCGACTTCGTCGCGCACGAATTCCGGCGTGATCTCGGCCAGCGCGTTCGCGCCGAAGGCCGCGGCGCCGAACGCCTGGCCCGGGTGCTGGCGGCCCATCATCGCGGCGAGCTTCGCGCCGTTCGGGCCGCTCGACTTCAGGCTCTCGATGTATTCGGCGCGGCGCTGGTTCTCGCGGATCGCGATGTATTCCATTTCCGGCGTGATGATGCCCTGGCGCGCATAGTGCATCTGCGTGACGTTCTTGCCGGCTTGCGCGCGGCGCGGGTTGCGGTGCAGGCCCGGGAAACGCAGGTCGGCGGTGGCCGGGTCGGCCGCGCGCTCGAGACCGTACTGGCTCGACAGGCCGGGGAGCACCTCGGTGTCGCCGCGCGCTTCGATCCAGCGCTGGCGCAGCGCGGGCAGGCCCGCGCGGATGTCGATCTTCGCGTCCGGATCGGTGTACGGGCCCGACGTGTCGTACACGTAGATCGGCGGATTCTTCTCGCCGCCGAAGCCGGTCGGGGTGTCGGCCTGCGTGATTTCGCGCATCGGCACGCGGATGTCGGGCTGCGAGCCGGTTACATAGACCTTGCGCGAATTGGGCAGCGGCGCGACGGCAGCGGCGTCGACGTGGGCGTCGGCAGACAGAAACTTCGGATTGGCGTTCATGCAATCTCCTGTGTGAGCGCCGGACAGGCGCTTCGGCGCTTGCCCGGAGCCCTTGACGAATGTGGGGCTCGAGCTAAGCAGGAGACGAGGTTTGGTGAGGCGGCGGATTTCGTCAGAAGGATGGCGGTGAAATCCGTACGCTTCCCTGCGCTGGCATTATCCAGATCAGGTTCAAAGGGTATTTCTCACCCGCAATGCCGGTTGTTCGACCGAACGCATTGCAGGACCCCCGCGTTAGCAGCGCACACGATACACTGGCTTGGCGGCGGTTTCAACCGGGAGGCGATCGGACCGTGCCGGTGCGGCCGCAGCATGGCGGGCGATGCGATGGCCCGTCGAAATGACAGCGTGCGGCGCCGCTCCACGGCCCCACGGCTCGGCCGGCCGCCGCGAAGCGGTGCAACATGGCGCGCCTTCGCGCGACCTCAAAAAAATTTCGCAGCGGCTGTCATTTCCCGCGACGTCGTCCGTCTATTCGGCTCCTTAAACCCATGTTTTGGAGAGATGTCATGAAAAACGTACTGATCGCCGCCTGTGTCGCTGCTTTCGCCACGCTTGCAACGGGCGCGTATGCGCAGAACGACGCGATGTCGCAAAACGGCTCGTCGATGTCGAAGGACGCGATGGGCCACGACGCGATGGCGAAGGATGCGATGGGCCATGACGCGATGGCGAAGGATGGCGCGATGAAGAAGGGCGCCATGAAGAAACATGCGATGAAGAAGGACGCGATGTCGCACGACGAGATGGGCAAGTCGTCAGGCGACAAGATGGCGCCGTCGAACTGACAGCGCCGGCTACGGGCGTGCGGCCGGCGCGTGTGCTCGACGACGGCCGCACGCGTCTCGTTTTGTCTCGACGCGTCACGTCGACGTGTTCCGGGAGTCCTCATCATGCAAACCGTTCCCGCCACCGGGCGCGCAACCGCCACACCGCCAGCCCGCAAGATTCATCCGCTGTGGGTGCGCATGAGCCACTGGCTCAACGCGCTCGCGGCCATCCTGATGGCGCTGTCCGGCTGGCGCATCTACGATGCGTCGCCGATCTATCCGCCGTTCGTGTTTCCGCACGGCATCACGCTCGGCGGCTGGCTGGGCGGCGCGCTGCAATGGCATTTCGCGGCGATGTGGCTGCTCGTCGGCAACGGGCTGTTCTACCTGACGATGTCGATCGCGACCGGACGCCTCGCCCGCAAGATGCTGCCCGTCACGCCGGCGTCCGTGTGGCGCGACGTGCGCGCCGCGCTGCGCGGCCGGCTCGCGCACGACGATCTGAGCGTCTACAACGCGGTGCAGCGCGCCGCGTACCTGGTCGCGATCGTCGACCTGATCGTGCTGGTGCTGTCCGGGCTGACGATCTGGAAGTCGGTGCAGTTTCCGCTGCTGCGCGAACTGTTCGGCGGTTACGACAACGCGCGCGTCGTGCATTTCTGGGCGATGTCGCTGCTCGTCGCGTTCTTCGTCGTGCACGTCGCGATGGCGCTGCTGGTGCCGCGCTCGCTGCTCGCGATGCTGCGCGGGCGCTGACCCGCAACTCCGGGTGAAGGAAATCATCATGTCGGAATCCGAATACGAGCGCGCCGACGCGCGCTGGACGCTCGACCGCAAGTCGCTCGAGCTCGACGTGCGCCGCGAGCTGCAGATGCCGTCGCGGCGGCTTTTCAACCGCCGGATCCTGACGCTCGGCGGGCTGACGATGCTGACCGGCTGCACGCTGCAGGACGACGCGTCGGTCAACGCGTTCCTCGAGCGGGTATCGCGGTGGAACGATCGCGTGCAGGCGTGGCTCTTCAGCGGCGAGCGGCTCGCGCCGACCTATACCGAAGCCGACATCACGCGGCCGTTCCCGTTCAACGCGTACTACGGCATCGACGACGTGCCGCACGTCGACGCATCGACGTATCGGCTCGTGCTGTCGGGCCGCGTGACGGGCAAGCGCGTGTGGACGCTCGACGAGTTGTACGCACTGCCGCACGCGGAGCAGATCACGCGGCACATCTGCGTGGAAGGCTGGAGCGCGATCGGTCGCTGGGGCGGCACGCCGTTCGGTGCTTTCCTGGCACGCGCCGGCGCCGATACGCACGCGAAATTCGTCGGCTTCAAATGCGCTGACGATTACTACGAAAGCATCGACATGCCGACCGCGCTGCATCCGCAGACGCTGCTCGCATTCGACTACGACGGTCGGCGCCTGCCGGCGGAATTCGGTTTTCCGATGAAACTGCGGATGCCGACCAAGCTCGGCTACAAGAATCCGAAGCACATCATGGAAATCTTCGTGACCAATACCTACCCGGGCGGTTACTGGGTCGATCAGGGCTACAACTGGTTCGGCGGGTCGTGAGCGGCGGGGCGCACGCGCAAGCGCACGCCGCCGGTGCGCGCTGCGTCACGCGGAGTCGCGCACCTGCAGATCGACGCGCAAGCCGACCGCCGCGGCCATGTTCACGAGCGCGTCGAGCCCGAACAGGTTGATCTTGCCGCGCAGCAGGTCGGAGACGCGCGGCTGCGTGACGCCGAGCTGTTTCGCGGCCTGGGCCTGGCTGAGTTCGAGCTGCGCGATGCGCTGCTTGAGCGCGATCATCAGCTCGGAGCGCAGCTTCATGTTCTCGGCCTCGGCCGGCTGGCCCTCGATTGCATCCCAGACATTCGAATAGCGTTCGTTGCTCATCGTTTCCTCTCGATCGTCAGCGCGCGGTAGCGCCGGGCGGCCAGTTCGATATCGGCCTTGCAGGTGCGTGCCGATTGCTTGCGAAAGCAGTGCAGCACGTAGATCGCGTCGGCGAAGGTGGCGACGTAGATGATCCGGAATGCGCCGCTCGCATCGCGCAGCCGGATTTCCCGCACGCCGGGGCCGACGGTGCGCATCGGCTTCCAGTCGTCGGGCGCCAGGCCGCGCTGCGCCTGGTCGATCTGATGGCCGCTTCGCGGCGCTCGGGCAGCGGAAAGCCGCGCAGCGCGTCGAGCGCACTGCCGACGAAGACAACCGGCTTCGGCGGAAGAATGGTCGAATTATACAAAATTTTGTATGGGTGGTGTGCGTATCGAATGAACGGAATGTCGGCGCCGCGCGGGCATACCGACCGTCACGATAAGCGCGCGGCGACACCCGAAGCGCATGACTGGCCGTCAGGCCAGGGTTCGATCGCGCTGCGCGGGAAACGGGCATGCGCGCATTCGCCAAGCCCGCGCGGCGCGCATCCGGCGCCGGATCGGGCAGTTCCGGCGGCCCCGACATGTCGCGCCGAAACATCAGTCGTTATCCTTTCAGACAAGTACGACGACCCTTTCGAATCCTTGATGCCATAATGCCGAACGTGCGCAGCCAAGCGGTTTTGCGCACGTTTTTTTGTCCCTCTGCCACCGCTCGCCGGTTTTTATTCGTCGCCGTTCGCACTGCCATGTCGTTCCGCACGTTCGTCTCCGCCTTCCCGGTCCCGTCAGGGCCGTTTGCCGGCATCTCCGGCGTCTTTCAGCGGAGCGCGCGACACGTCGTGCGGGCAGGCTGAACGATGACACCGCTCGACCGCCTCCTCGATTTCCTCGCCCGCGTGCCGATCCGCATCCGCCTGCCGCAAAGCCGCGGCGGCCGCGTGGCACTCGCGCTCGTCTTCATCTATTTCGTCTGGGGTTCGACGTACAGCGGCCTGCATTTCGCGCTGGAGTCGTTCCCGCCGCTGATGCTGTCGGGGCTGCGCAACCTGCTCGGCGGGATCGGCCTGTTCATCTTCGCGCTGCGGCGCAAGCCCGAATGGCCGACGCTGCTGGAGATCCGCAACGCGGCGATCGTCGGCACGATGCTCGTCGCGCTGTCGTCCGGCACGATCGCGCTCGGCATGCGCACGGTCAGCAGCGGCTCGGCCGCGGTGATGGTCGCCACGGTGCCGCTGTTCGCGACGGTGATCGCGGCGGTCGCCGGGCGCCCGGTGACGAAGGGCGAATGGGCGGCCGTCGCGCTCGGGATGGTCGGCATCCTCGTGCTGAATTCGGGCGGCGCGGCCGCCGCGAACTCGGCGCTCGGCACGATCTGCGTGCTGGCCGGCGCGCTGTTCTGGGCGGGCGGCGCGCATCTGGCGACGCGGCTCAAGCTGCCGTCCGACCTGTTCCTGTCGACGTCGCTGCAGATCGGCCTGGGCGGGCTGATGTCGACGATCGCCGCATGGCTGGTCGGCGAGCGCATCGAGCAGGTCGCGGTGGCGCCCGTGTTCGCGTTTCTGTACCTGATGGTGTTCTGCACGATGGCGGCGTACGTCGCGTACGGCTACGTGATTCGCCATACGAGCCCGATCATCGCGAGCAGCTGCATGTACGTGAACCCGATCGTCGCGGTCGCGCTCGGCGCGCTGATGCTCGGCGAACCGGTGACGAAGGCGACCGTGATCGCGACAGTCGCGATCCTCTGCAGCGTCGGGTTGTCGTTCGTATTCGATCCGGCGCGCCGGCCCGCTGCGCGCGCGGCCGCTGCTGCAGCCGCATCGACAGCCACGACCGCATCGGCCGTATCGACCGCGGCGCCCGCACCGACCGCATCGACCGCATCAGCCGCGGGGCCCGCATTGGCCGCGGCGCCCGCACCAGCCGTCCACATGGCGTCGGCACCGGCAGCCGCGTTCGCTGCCGAAGCCGCACCCAATCAGGCCGCGGTGCCGGATGAAGCACCGATCCTGACGCCGTCGGCCGTGACGCTCGCCGTGCCGGCACCGGCGGCGGTCGTGGATCCGGCCGTCGTCATGGATCCGGCGCAGGCGTTCACGCCGCCGCCCGCCACCGAGCCGGCCGAGTCGCGCACCAGCGCGTGACTCCGGGCTGGCGGCCGGCCGCTCAGCCGCGGCGTGCGCCGCGATGGTGGAACCAGCCGCCGAGCGCGGTAAACAGCAGCCCGGCCGCGCACATGCCGATCCAGCCGAACGCGTGCCACGCGGCCACGCCGGCCGACGAGCCGAGCGCGCCGCCGATGAAGTAGCACACCATGTACACGGTGTTCACGCGGCTGCGCGCTTCGGGCTTCAGCGCATAGATGCGCGCCTGGTTCGAAATCTGCGCGGCCTGCACGCCGACATCCAGCACGATCACGCCGACCACGAGCCCGACGAGGCTCGTGCCCGACAGCGCGAAGATCACGAACGACACTGCCAGCAGCGCGATCGCGAGCGAGATGATCGCGCGCGGGCCGCGCTTGTCCGCGAAGCGGCCCGCGTACGGCGCGGCCAGCGCGCCGGCGGCGCCGACGATCCCGAACAGGCCCGCCGCCTGCGGGCCGAGATGGAATGGCGCGCCGGCGAGCAACAGCGTGAGCACCGGCCAGAACGCGCTGAACGCGGCGAACAGCGCGGCGCCCGTGAGCGACGCTTCGCGCAGCCCGCGCAATTCGACGGCCAGATGCCACATCGAGCCGAGCAGCTTGCCGTACGGCAGCGTCGACGTCGGCGAGCTGCGCGGCAGCCGCAGCACGATCACCGCGGCCAGCGCGACGAGCGCCGCGACCGATGCGCCGAACACCGCGCGCCAGCCGAAATACTCGGCGACGAAGCCGGCCGCCGTCCGCGCGAGCAGGATGCCCAGCAGCAGGCCGCTCATCACGGTGCCGACCGCATGCCCGCGCTCGGCCGGCGGCGCGATCTCGGCCGCGAACGGCACGGCCTGCTGCGCGATCGTCGCGAGCACGCCGATCGCGAGGCTGGCGGCGGCCAGCACCGCCAGCGACGGCGCGGTCGCCGCCACGATCAGCGCGATCGACAGTCCGGCGATCTGCATCAGGATCAGCATGCGGCGGTCGAAACGGTCGCCGAGCGGCGCAAGCAGGAACATGCCGGCCGCATAGCCGAGCTGCGTGGCCGTCGGCACCGCGCCGATCCACGACGCGCCGTCCGGAAACGCCGAGCGGAAGCTGTCGAGGAGCGGCTGGTTGTAATAGATGTTCGCGACCGATACGCCCGCGATCGTCGCGAGCAGCAACAGCAGGCTGCGCGAATAGTGGGGCGAGGCGGCGTCGGTCGGACGTTCGGTGGAAGCGGAAGACATGATTGCAACGGACCGGAGTGAGGTGGCACACCCGCCGCGGCGCAGCGTCGGTTGCACCGGCGACCGGGTGCCGATCGAGGGTCCCGATCATACCGGAGCACCGCGAAATCTGCCGGCCGGCCCGAGGCGGCCCGAGTCCGGCGGCTCCGCTGCCGATGGACGGTCATCGGCCAGCGAGCAGGCCGAGCGGCCGTGGCCGCGGCCGCGACCGTCCGTCGCCGCGCGCAATGCGCGTGGTCAGTCGACCAGTTCGCCGCTCGGTTCGTAGAACGGATACGGTCCGTCGCCTTCGTCCACGTACACATGGTGGGAGATCACGCCCGTTTCCGGCGTATGGCGGTGCACCGCGAACGCCGGCGGCTCGAGCCGGAACGCGGACGGCGCGTCCGCGCGCAGGTCGAACGCGACCTGATGCGCGGGCGCCGGCACGGCCGACGCGAGCGTGCCGCCGAAGCGCGTGAACATCGTCCGGTGCACGTGGCCGCACAGCACGCGCTCGACGTTCGGATGCGCGCGCAGCAGCGCATCGAGCTTCGCGGCGGCGGCGGGTGCGAGGCGCAGCGCGTCCATGTGGCCGATTCCCGATGCAAACGGCGGGTGGTGCAGCGCGACGATCACCGGCTGCTCGCGCGCGGCGTCGAGCTGCGCGGCGAGCCACGCGAGCCGTGCGTCGCACAGGTCGCCGTGGCTCGCGCCAGGCACCTGCGAGTCGAGCGCGAGCACGCGCACCGCGCCGATATCGAATGCGTACTGCACGAATTCGCCGTCCTGCAATTCGGGGCGATCGGCGAACGCGCGGCGCAGCCCGGCACGGTCGTCGTGATTGCCGATCATCAGGTAGTACGGAATCTCGAGCGGCGCGAGCAACTCGCGCAGATGGCGGTATTCGTCGTCGTGGCCGAAGTCGGTCAGGTCGCCGGTGACGAGCACGGCGTCCGGGCGCGGCACGAGCGCGTTCAGCTTCGCGATGCAGCGCGCGAGCGCGGCCGCCGTGTCGACGCGCCGGTACGCGAGCTGCCCCGGACGCTTGATGTGGAGATCGCTGATTTGGGCAAGCAGCATCGTCGTTCCTCGGAATAGCTGGTTATCGTGGGGCGGCATCACGCGGCGAGCGCGATCAGGCCTTGCGCCGCGATCGTGAGGCCGACGGCCGTGCCGCGAGCCAGCTCGATGCGGCCCGGCACGTCGATCACGAGCGCGTCGGGCGCCGCGTGCTCGATCGTGAGCCGCGTGCGCTCGCCGAGGAACGCGCACGCGCCGATCGCGCCGCGCAGCGGCGCATGCGCGGGATCGGAGAGCTGCGCGTCCTCCGGGCGGAAGAACCATTCGTCGGCGGCGTGCGGCGTGACGATCGAGCCGCCCGTCGTCACGAGCGCGCCATCGCGCCATTGTCCCGCAAGCCGGTTCAGCGTGCCGATGAACTGCGCGACCGTGCGGTTCGCCGGCCGGTAGTAGATGTCGCGTGGCGTGCCGATCTGCTCGATGCGGCCGGCACC
This sequence comes from Burkholderia sp. IMCC1007, assembly GCF_027257875.1. GTDB lineage: Bacteria > Pseudomonadota > Gammaproteobacteria > Burkholderiales > Burkholderiaceae > Burkholderia. The sequence goes on along the minus strand of NZ_JAPVQY010000053.1, from coordinate 39,657 downwards.
CATCACGACGATCCGGTCGCCGAGCTCCATCGCTTCGGCCTGGTCGTGCGTCACGTACACGGTCGTCACGCCGAGCTCGCGCAGCAGCGTGTTCATCTCGCGACGCAGCACGTCGCGCAGCTTCGCGTCGAGCGCGGTCAGCGGCTCGTCGAGCAGCAGCACGCGCGGGCGCACGGCAAGCGCACGCGCGAGCGCGACGCGCTGCCGCTGGCCGCCCGACAGCTGATCGACCGGTTTGTCGGCATGCGCGTCGAGCCGCATCATCGCGAGCAGTTCGTCGATGCGCTCGCGCAGCGCGCGCGGCTCGGTCTTGCGAATCTTCAGTCCGTAGCCGACATTGCCGCGCACCGTCAGGTTCGGGAACAGCGCGTAGTTCTGGAACACCATGCCGACCTGGCGGCGCTCGATCGGCAGCGCGGTCACGTCGTCGGCGCCGAATGCGATCGTGCCGCCGGCGTCCGGCGTGTCGAGGCCCGCGATCAGCCGCAGCGTCGTCGTCTTGCCGCAGCCCGACGGACCGAGCAGCACCAGCGTTTCGCCCGCGCCGATCGACAGGTCGAGCGGTTCGAGCACGCGCGTGCCGCGGAACGTCTTCGCGCAGCGGGTCAGGGTAATGGGAGTGGAATCGAGTTTCATGGGAACGGGAGAATCAGCACGGTTCAGCACGGCTCAGCGCGCGCGGCGCTTCACGGCGCGCGTGCCGGACGGATCGACGCCGAGCCATTGCATCGCGACGAGCAGCGGCAGCGTCATCAGCAGGAACACGATCGTGTATGCGCTGCCGACTTCGAGACGCAGCGACGCATAGGTGTCGGCGAGCCCGACGGGCAGCGTCTTCGTGTCGGGTGTGTGCAGCATCCACGTGAGGTTGAATTCGCCGATCGACAGCGTGAGCACCGCGAGCGCACCCGCGACGATGCCGGGGCGCAGGTTCGGCAGCACGATCGTGACGAAGCGCGTGACGAACGACGCGCCGAGGCTCGCCGCGCCTTCCTCGAGCGTGCGCAGGTCGGCGCCGGCCGCGACCGCCGCGACCGCGCGCACCATGAACGGCAGCGTGAACACCACATGGCCGACGACGATGAACCATAGGCTCATCCGGAACGCGGTGAAGCCGCCGTACACGACCAGCAGCGCGAGCGCCGATGCCAGGCCCGGCAGCGCGACCGGCAGCACCAGCGCTTCCTCGATCACGCGGGCCGTGCGGCTCTGGCTGCGCGCGAGCGCATAGCCGGCCGGCACGCCGATCGCGAGCACGATCGCGAGCGTCGCGAACGCGACGCCGAGCGACAGGCCGACCGACCCCTGATACTGCTGCCACACCTGCTCGAGCCAGCGCAGCGTGAGGCCGCTCGACAGCCCGCGGAAATAGTTGACGGTGACGCCCGCGAGCACCGACATCACGACGGGCACGATCAGGAACGCGCACAGCAGCAGCGTGACGCCCCATTGCAGCGCGGCGATCGTGCGCGCTCCCGTGACGCGCGGCGCACGTCGGGCGGCGCCGTTCGCATGCGACGGAGCGGGCGCCGGCGACGGCGCGGAGGAACCGGAAAGCGATTGCATGAAGGCATCCTCAGGCCGCGGCGGCGGCGGTGTGGCCGGTGAACCGGCGCGCGAGCGCGAGCACGGCCCAGGTGACGGCGCCGAGCACGATCGACAGGCCGGCGGCCGTTGCGATGTTCGCGTTCAGCGTGAACTCGGTGTAGATCGTCATCGGCAGCACGTTCAGGTCGGTGGCGAGCGTAAACGCGGTACCGAATGCGCCCATCGCGGTCGCGAAGCAGATCGCGCCGGCCGCGATCAGGCCCGGTGCGAGCGCCGGCAGCACGATGTCGACGAAGATGCGCCACGGCGACGCGCCGAGCGAGCGTGCGGCTTCCTCGAGCGATGCGTCGAGCTTCGACGCGGCCGCGATCACGGTGACGATCACGCGCGGAATCGAGAAGTACAGGTAGCCGACGAACAACCCGGTGACCGAATACGCGAACACCCACTTGTCGCCGGTGAGCTTCGCGGACAGCATCCCGATCAGCCCCTGCCGACCGGCGAGCATGATCACCATGAAGCCGACCACGACGCCCGGGAACGCGAGCGGAAAGGTGAGCAGCGCGAGCAACACGCGCTTGCCCGCGAATTCGCGGCGCGCGAGCAGCAGGCCGGAAATCGTCGACAGCGCGAGCGTCGCGAGCGTGACGCCCGCGGACAGCGCCACCGTCTCCGCGAGACTCTTCATGTAGCGCGCATTGCCGAGCAGCGCCGCGTAGTGCGCGAAGAACGCGCCGTCGGCCGAGACCTGCACGAGCGACACCATCGGCAGCAGCCAGAACGCGGCGAACACCGCGAGCGCCGGCGCGACGAGCGCGACACGCCAGCGCAGCGGGAAAGTCAGATCGAGCATCGCGTGAATCCGGCCGCTTATTGCATCACCTGCAGGTACTGCAGGCCGAACGCTTGCTGGCCGGCTGCCATCTTGCCGAAGTCGACCGGCTTCGCCCGCGCGTATTCGCTCGCCGGCAGGAACTTCGCGGCGATGTCGGCGCCGAGCGTCTGCGCGCGCACCGGGCGCAGGTACGCGTTGGCCCACAGCTTCTGGCCTTCGTCGGACAGCACGAAGTCGAGCACCTTCTTGCCGTTCGCATCGTGCGGCGCGCCCTTCACGAGGCCCATCACGTACGGCACCGCGATCGTGCCTTCCTTCGGAATCACGAATTCGACGTTCGCGTTGTCCTTGTACTTCGCGCGATACGCATCGAAGTCGTAGTCGAGCAGGATCGGAATCTCGCCGGACAGCACGCGCGCGTAGGCAGTTTGCTTCGGCACGATCGGCGCGTTCGCCTTCAGCTTGCGAAACCAGTCGAGGCCCGGCTTGAAGTTGTCGAGGCTGCCGCCGAGCGCCTGGTTGACGGCGACCGCGCCCGCGTAGCCGACGAACGCGCTCGACGGATCGAGATAGCCGACCATGCCCTTGTATTCCGGCTTCAGCAGATCGGCCCACGAACGCGGCACCGGCTTGCCGTCGAGTGCGTCCTTGTTCACGAAGAAGCCGAGCGTGCCCGAATGGATCGCGAACCAGTAGCCTTGCGGGTCCTTCAGGTTCGCGGGGATGTCGTTCCAGTGCGCGGGCTTGTACGGCGCGATCACGCCCTTGTCCTTCGCCTGGAACGCCGACGACACGCCCAGATAGACGACGTCGGCGACCGGGCTCTTCTGCTCGGCGATCAACTGCGCGATCGCCTGGCCGGAGTTCTTGTTGTCGAACGGCACGCGGATGCCGGTCTTCTGCTTGATCGCCGCGATTTGCGCGGCCCAGTCGGCCCATTCGGGCGGGCAGTTGTAGCAGATCGCGGTTTCGTCGGCGTGGGCGACGGGGGCGAGCGCGACGAGCGCGGCGCACGCGACGGGTGCTGCGAGCACGCGCAGCAGCGAGGTCAGGCGAAAGGACACGGTGGGTCTCCGGGCGGGTGTGGGTGTCCGGCCGCGCACGGGTGGCGCGGCGCGGGCGTTCAGGCGTGGCGTAGCTGCAGATCGGTGGCCGGCGGCGCGACCGTCGCGCCGTCGCGCACCGTGTGCGGCAGGATCAGCGACGTGCGTTCGATCGTCGCGCCGCCGATGCATTCGACGAGGCGCCGCCATGCATGGCGGCCGATGTCCTGGTTCGGCGTCGCGACGCTCGCGAGCGCCGGCGCGAGCAGCTCGCCGATCGCGATGCCGTCGAAGCCGAGCACCGACAGGTCGTCGGGAACCGAGAAGCCCGCGCGGCGCAGGCCGCGCATCACGACCATCGCGAGCAGGTCGTTGCTGCAGAAGAGGGCGGTCGGGCGCGTGGCTTGCGCGGTGAGATGCGCGAGCACCGCATCGGGCAGTTCGGGCGCGTTGAAGTCGACTTCGACGGGCGGCAGCGTTGCGACGCCGCATTCGTCGAGCGCCTGCGCGTAGCCGAGATGACGCTGGCGCGCGCGATCCGATGCGGCGAGCGAGCCGGCCAGCATCAGCACGCGGCGATGGCCGCGCGCGGTGAGCATCCGCACGCCGTCGTAGGCGGCGCTGCGGTTGTCGACCGACACCGACGGGCGGCGCTGCGTGTCGTTGTGCATCAGCACGTAGTGCGGGCCGTCGCGGTCGAGCATGTCGAGCAGCGGATGCGTATCGGCATCGGCGACGGTCAGGATCAGCCCTTCGACGCGCTGCTCGCGCAGCGTCTCGATCGCGTGGCGCTCGCGCGCCGCGTCGTATTCGGTCGTCATCAGGATCAGCTTGAAACCGGCCGCGGTCGCGAGTTCGTCGATGCCGTGCAGGCAGTCGGCGAACACCGGGTTCGACAGCGTCGGCACGACGACGCCGACGAGCCGCGTGCGTTCGCCGCGCAACTGCCGGCCGAGCGGGCTCGGGCGGAACTGCAGCGCGTCGATCGCCGAGCGGATCGCCGCGAGCGTGGCGGGACTGACGGTATGCGGCGCGTTGATCGCGCGCGAAACGGTGGCGATCGAGAAGCCGGCGAGCGCGGCGACGTCCTTGATGGTCGGGGTCATGAATCACGCGATGTAAACGTTTTCGACCGGGGAATTATCGAAAACGTTTGTGACTTCGCGATGACGCGCACGATGTCTGTTTCGTAACAAGCACGATACAAACATCAGACGGTTGGCGCCGGTCGGGCAGGGGGCTTCGATTGTAGCGGCGGATGTTGCGGCGCGGGAGGAAAACCGGCGACGGGCGTCGCGACGTCGTCGGTTGCGCCAGATGAATTGGGCTGCGGACGGGCTCGCAAACGTGCTGCATCGCGATGCATTGCGCGGGAATCAGCGAACGCACGGGCAAGCAATGGTAGAATCGCGTCCGCCCTTTTGCCGGGGTGATGAAATTGGTAAACATAGCGGACTTAAAAGATTGAGTGCCCGGTCGGAAACGGCCGGTGCAGAACCCTTCAAATTCGGTGAAACCCCTGATGCGCGCATCGAGGCAACGCCGAGCCAAGCCTCGCGGTACAACTGCGGCGAGGAAGGTGTAGAGACTAGACGGGGGGCGCCTAAGGCGCACGGGCGGCGATCACGCCCGCGCGCGACGGCGAAGGCATAGTCCAGCGCACGAACGGCGTCGTTCCAACGACGCCGGCTTCGAAAGATGCAGTGTGACGAAAATCCGCCGCCTTAATTGGCTTGCCGGTTCAAGTCCGGTCCCCGGCACCATCGATCGCCCCGCTGCGATTCGACGAAGGTCAGCAAAGCCCGCGAGAAATGAAGCGCTCGCGGGTTTTTTATTGCGCGCGCCGCATGCGTCCGCGCATCGCCACGGCGCTCGGGCGCACTTCACTGCGGCGAAGACGACGCCATGTGATACTGGCACGCACGTCGCACCGGATCGCTGTTGCCGCGAACGGCACCTGCGTTCCGTCGATCGCCTTCAACGCAGTTTGCTTCCTCCCAGACCTCCCGCCATGACCGACCCGCGCTACCACTATTACGAACCGTCGCAAGGCCACGGCCTGCCGCACGATCCTTTGAACTCGATCGTGGGCCCGCGCCCGATCGGCTGGATCTCGTCGCGCGGCAGCGACGGCACGCTGAACCTCGCGCCGTACAGCTTCTTCAACGCGTTCAACTATCGTCCGCCGATCATCGGCTTTTCGAGCACGGCCGCGAAGGACAGCCTGCGCAACGTGCAGGAGACCGGCGAATTCGTGTGGAACCTCGCGACGCGCGACCTCGCCGAAAAGATGAACCAGACCTGCGCCGCGGTGCCGTACGGCGTGAACGAATTCGATCTCGGCGGCCTGACCGCGATTGCGTCGCGCCTGGTCGACGTGCCGCGCGTGGCGGAAAGCGGCGTCAACTTCGAGTGCAAGGTGACCGAGGTGATCCGGCTGCGCGATCATCACGGTGTCGACACGCCGGCCACGCTGGTGCTCGGCGAGGTCGTCGGCGTGCATATCCGCCAGGACCTGCTGAAGGACGGCATCTTCGACACGTTCGGCGCGGGCATCATCCTGCGCGCGGGCGGCCCGTCCGCCTATGTGCACGTGCAGCCCGACAGCCGGTTCGACATCGCGCGCCCCGACGCGTAATTCGTCGCGCGCCGCAGCGACCGGGCACGCGAATGCCGCAGCGCCCGGACGCACCAGCACCAGGACCCCGCCGAAATCCACGATTTCGCGGGGTCTTTTGCTTCGTTCCCCCCGACGTGATCGATCGCGCGCGCCGCTCCCGCGCTGCACGGTCGTTGACGCATCGCAGCACACGCGAGCGTCGTTCGCCGCATTCGCGCTGCCGGTCGTCCACCTCCATTCGTCATGGCAAATCTGCTCACGGCAAACGAGCGGCTTGGTCATCGACGTCCGGCGCGCGAACGCATAGATTTCGAAGGTTGGCGTGCTTATCCGCGCGCCAGCCCACGCGTGAGTCGGCAACCGGCCGCGCGTTTTTATCAGCGTGAGACACAATCGAGCGTGGAGACGACACGATGAGCCTGTCAGAGCCATTGCGTCTGCATGTGCCGGAGCCCACCGGGCGTCCGGGCTGCAAGACGGATTTTTCCTATCTGCATCTATCGCCGGCCGGCGCGGTTCGCCGCCCGCCGATCGACGTTGCCGCGGCGGACACCGCCCATCTCGCACGGAGCCTCGTGCGCGTGCTCGACGATCACGGCCAGGCCGTCGGCCCGTGGGCGCCCGATCTCGACGATGCGCGCCTGATCGCCGGGATGCGCGCGATGCTGAAAACCCGCATCTTCGACGCGCGCATGATGATCGCGCAGCGTCAGAAGAAAATCTCGTTCTACATGTTGAGCCTCGGCGAAGAGGCGATCGGCGCCGCGCATGCGATGGCGCTGCGTCACGGCGACATGTGCTTCCCGACCTACCGCCAGCAAAGCATCCTGATCGCGCGCGACGTGCCGCTCGAACGGATGATCTGCCAGCTGATGTCGAACGAAGGCGACCCGCTGAAGGGGCGTCAGCTTCCGGTGATGTACTCGGACCGCGAAGCCGGCTTCTTCTCGATTTCCGGCAACCTCGCGACGCAGTTCATCCAGGCGGTCGGCTGGGCGATGGCGTCGGCGATCAAGGGCGACACGAAGATCGCGTCGGCATGGATCGGCGACGGCGCGACGGCCGAAGCCGACTTCCACACCGCGCTGACGTTCGCGCACGTCTATCGCGCGCCGGTCGTGCTGAACGTCGTCAACAACCAGTGGGCGATCTCGACGTTCCAGGCGATCGCCGGCGGCGAGGGCACGACCTTCGCCGGGCGCGGCGTCGGCTGCGGGATCGCTTCGCTGCGCGTCGACGGCAACGACTTCCTCGCGATCTACGCGGCATCGACGTGGGCCGCCGAACGCGCGCGCCGCAATCTCGGGCCGACCCTGATCGAATGGGTCACCTACCGCGCGGGCGCGCACTCGACGTCCGACGATCCGTCGAAATACCGGCCGAGCGACGACTGGGCCCATTTCCCGCTCGGCGATCCGATCGCGCGTTTCAAGCAGCATCTGATCGCGAAGGGCATCTGGTCCGACAGCGCGCACGACGCGCTCACGGCCGAGCTCGAAGCGGAGGTGATCGCCGCGCAGAAGGAAGCGGAGAAATTCGGGACGCTGGCCGACGACCGGATTCCGTCGCCGGCGTCGATGTTCGACGACGTGTACAAGGAGCTGCCCGCGCACCTGCGCCGCCAGCGCCAGGAACTGGGAGCGTGATCATGGCGCAACATGAAACGACGGCGGCCGCACAGCCGATGACGATGATCCAGGCGCTGCGCTCCGCGATGGACGTGATGCTCGGGCGCGACGACGACGTGGTGGTGTTCGGGCAGGACGTCGGCTATTTCGGCGGCGTGTTCCGCTGCACCGAAGGCCTGCAGGCGAAGTACGGCAAGTCGCGCGTGTTCGACGCGCCGATCTCGGAAGGCGGGATCGTCGGCGCGGCGGTCGGGATGGGCGCGTACGGCCTGCGCGCGGTCTGCGAGATCCAGTTCGCGGACTACTTCTACCCGGCGTCCGACCAGATCGTGTCGGAAGCCGCGCGGCTGCGCTATCGGTCGGCCGGCCAGTTCACCGCGCCGATGACGATCAGGATGCCATGCGGCGGCGGCATCTACGGCGGCCAGACGCACAGCCAGAGCCCGGAAGCGATGTTCACGCAGGTCTGCGGATTGCGCACGGTGATGCCGTCGAATCCGTACGACGCGAAGGGGCTCCTGATCGCATCGATCGAGAACGACGATCCGGTAATCTTCCTCGAGCCGAAACGGCTGTACAACGGGCCGTTCGACGGTCATCACGAGCGTCCGGTCACGTCGTGGCTCAAGCACCCGGGCAGCGCGGTGCCGGAAGGCTATTACACGGTGCCGCTCGATACGGCCGCCGTGGTGCGCCCCGGCAACGACGTGACGGTGCTGACGTACGGCACGACCGTGCACGTGTCGCTCGCCGCGGCCGAGGAGACCGGCGTCGACGCGGAAGTGATCGACCTGCGCACGCTGTGGCCGGTCGACCTCGACACGATCGTCGCGTCGGTGCGCAAGACCGGCCGCTGCGTGGTGGTGCACGAGGCGACGCGCACGTGCGGCTATGGCGCGGAACTGGTGTCGCTCGTGCAGGAGCACTGTTTCTACCATCTGGAGGCGCCGGTCGAGCGCACCACCGGGTGGGACACGCCGTATCCGCACGCGCAGGAATGGGCGTATTTCCCCGGCCCGGCCCGGGTTGGCGAAGCGTTGCGACGCGTGATGGAGGCCTGAGATGGGGATTCATGTCATCAAGATGCCGGATATCGGCGAAGGGATTGCCGAGGTCGAGCTGGTGGCCTGGCATGTGGAAGTCGGGCAGACGATCAAGGAAGACCAGCCGCTCGCCGACGTGATGACCGACAAGGCGGCGGTCGAGATTCCGTCGCCGGTGACGGGCAAGGTGATCGAGCTGGGCGGCCGGATCGGCCAGATGATGGCGGTCGGCAGCGAGCTGATTCGGCTGGAAGTCGAAGGCGACGGCAACCTGAAGCCGGGCGCGAAGGGGCGCGATGCCGGCACGGGCGCGACGCCGCATCCGGCCGCGGCTGAAGCGGCCGATGTCCATGCCAAGGGATCCGAAGTATCGACAGGCTCCGCAGCCTCCGACGCACCGGCGTCGTCGCACGCGACGCATCACGCCGCGCGTCGTGCGCCGGCCGAGCCGCGTCGCGCTGAATCTGCTGCGTCGCCGCGTGCCGCGCTCGCGCCCGGCGAGCGGCCGCTCGCGTCGCCGGCCGTACGCCAGCGCGCATGGGACATGGGCATCGAGTTGCGCTACGTGCGCGGCACCGGCGAAGCCGGGCGGATCCTGCATGCGGATCTCGATGCGTATGCGCGCACGGGTGGCGGTACGGCGCGTGCGACGCAGGCGCACGGCTACGACGAGCGCAACGACGAAATCGAAGTGCCGGTGATCGGCCTGCGCCGCGCGATCGCGCGCAAGATGCAGGAAGCGAAGCGCCGCATTCCGCACTTCAGCTACGTCGAGGAGATCGACGTCACCGAACTCGAATCGTTGCGCACGGAACTGAATCGCCGCTATGGCGACACGCGCGGCCGCCTCACGCCGCTGCCGCTGCTGATCCGCGCGATGGTGATCGCGTTGCGCGACTTCCCGCAGATCAACGCGCGCTACGACGACGAAGCGGGCATCGTCACGCAGTACGGCGCGGTGCACATGGGCGTCGCGACGCAGACGGACGGCGGCCTCACGGTGCCGGTGCTGCGTCATGCGGAAGCGCGCGACGTGTGGTCGATCTCGGCGGAAATCGCGCGGCTCGCCGATGCAGTGCGCACCAACCGCGCGCAACGCGACGAGCTGACCGGCTCGACGATCACGATCTCGAGCCTCGGCGCACTCGGCGGCATCGTGTCGACGCCGGTCATCAACCATCCCGAAGTCGGCATCGTCGGCGTGAACCGGATGGTCGAGCGGCCGATGATCCGCGATGGCGCGATCGTCGCGCGCAAGATGATGAACCTGTCGTCGTCGTTCGATCATCGCGTCGTCGACGGCGCGGACGCGGCCGAATTCATCCAGGCGGTGCGCGGCGCGCTCGAGCGTCCGGCACTGCTGTTCGTGGAGTGAGCGCGATGAAGAATGAACACACCACGCTGCTCGTGATCGGCGGCGGCCCGGGCGGTTACGTCGCGGCGATTCGCGCGGGGCAGCTCGGCATTCCGACGGTGCTCGTCGAGCGTGAACGGCTCGGCGGCACCTGCCTGAACATCGGCTGCATTCCGTCGAAGGCGCTGATCCACGTCGCCGACGCGTTCGAGCAGGCATGCGGACAGGCCGGCGAAGGGATGCTCGGGATTCGCGTGCGCACGCCGGAGATCGACATCGCGAAAAGCATCGCGTGGAAGGACGGCATCGTCGAGCGCCTCACGCGCGGCGTCGGCGCGCTGCTGAAGAAGCACGGCGTGCGCGTGCTGCATGGCGACGCGCGCGTGATCGACGGCAAGACGGTCGACGTCGCCGCCGGCGGCGATACGACGCGGGTCGCATGCGAGCACCTGCTGCTCGCGACGGGCTCGGAACCCGTCGCGCTGCCGTCGATGCCGTTCGGCGGGCAGGTCGTGTCGTCCACCGAAGCGCTGTCGCCGGCGTCGCTGCCGAAGCGGTTGGTCGTCGTCGGTGCGGGCTACATCGGGCTCGAACTCGGGACGGTCTATCGCAAGCTTGGCGTCGACGTGAGCATCGTCGAAGCCGAGGAGCGCGTGCTGCCAGCGTATGACGCGGAACTCGCGAAGCCGGTCGCCGATTCGCTCGCGCGGCTCGGCGTCGGACTATGGCTGGGTCACAAGGTGCTGGGTCTCGCGAATGACGGCGCGGTGCGCGTGCAGGCACCCGACGGCGGGGAGAAGACGCTGCCGGCCGATCGCGTGCTGGTCGCGGTCGGGCGCCGCCCGCGCGTCGACGGCTTCGGGCTCGAATCGCTGCCGCTCGATCGCAACGGCCGCGCGCTGCGCATCGACGACGAATGCAGGACGTCGATGCGCAACGTGTGGGCGATCGGCGACGTCGCCGGCGAGCCGATGCTCGCGCATCGTGCGATGGCGCAGGGCGAGATGGTGGCCGAGCTGATCGCGGGCCGCCGCCGCAAGTTCATGCCTGCGTCGATTCCGGCCGTGTGCTTCACCGATCCGGAGGTCGTCGCGTCGGGCATGTCGCCCGACGATGCGAAATCGGCTGGCGTCGATTGCATCAGCGCATCGTTTCCGTTCGCGGCGAACGGGCGCGCGATGACGCTGCAGGCGACCGACGGCTTCGTGCGCGTCGTCGCGCGGCGCGACAATCACCTGATCGTCGGCTGGCAGGCAGTCGGGCGCGGCGTGTCGGAGCTGGCTGCGGCGTTCTCGCAGTCCATCGAGATGGGCGCGCGGCTCGAAGACGTCGGCGGCACGATCCACGCGCATCCGACGCTCGGCGAAGCGATGCAGGAAGCCGCGCTGCGCGCGTTGGGGCATGCGTTGCACGTGTGACGTGATCGCGCGCCGGCACGCACGGCAGTACGGAGCCCCGCTGCGGCGGGGCCCTTTATTTGTGCCGGAATAAGGGTGTGGCGGGGACGCCTCAAGGGTGGAATGTTTGGATTGCGAATGATCGATGGCGATGCCAGGAAGGATGATTCGCTGGCCCGGCAACAGGAAGATTGACGCGCGTACACGGCGCTCGACATCCTTCGGATGATGGACTTGATGGGCCAACCCAACCTCGCCTCATCGACGAAAGTCCGATAGCCCGGCGAAGGACGACGCGAACGCGCCGGCCGATGCGCCGCAGGTTTTCCTGTCACGAAAGCGCCCGCGCATTGGCAGCACGCTGTGCCGTCACATCCCGATAGAACGCATAGAGCGCATCGACTCTCTGCGCGAGCCCCGGCTGTTCGCCTTCGCGGCAGCCGGGAACCGGCGCATCGCGGATGCCGCAGGCCGGTGTTGACCGTCCCGAGCGAACCGTTCATCGTGTCGATATCCAGCCTGATGCATCGGCCGCAAGCGGGCGCGGTGATCGCGACGCGGCATCGGGTTGTCGGGCGCGCGCGGTCGTTGCTCGCGGCGACCTGCTCGAGTCTCATACGGAAAAACGTCACATGAAACTGTTGCTCGTCGGCGCGACCGGACTCGTCGGGCGCCACGTCCTCGATGCAACGCTTGCCGATGCGCGGGTGCATCAGGTCGTCGTCATCGCACGCCGGCCGTTGTCTCCGCATCCAAAGACGCAGGCAGTGGAGGTTGATTTCGACGATCTGCCCGAGGCGGCCGACTGCTGGCACGCCGACGCGGTGATCTGCACGCTCGGTACGACGACGCGTACCGCGGGTTCGCAGGCGGCGTTCCGGCGTGTCGATCACGACTACCCGCTCGCGGTCGCGCGTCTCGCGCATCGGCACGGCACGCCCACCTACGTGCTGAATTCCGCGCTCGGCGCGGATCCGGCGTCGCGCATCTTCTACAACCGCGTGAAGGGCGAAGTCGAGCGTGCGCTTGCGGGCGTCGGATTCGCATCGCTCACCTGCGTGCGCCCCGGCCTGATCGGCGGCAACCGCGACGAATTCAGGTTCGGCGAACGGTTGTTGGTCCTTGCGTTGAGCATCGCCGGCCCCGTGCTGCCGATGAAATGGCGCTTGAATCCCGCACCGCGGATCGCTCGCGCATTGCTCGACGCCGCGCTGGATGCGCGGCCGGGTATGCACGTCGTCGCGTCCGACCAGCTCGTCTGAATCCCGAGAGCCGCCAGCGCACGGCCGACGTTGTCGCGCGGGTTATCCGCGCGCGAAACCGTCGAGTAGCCCGAACTGTTCCGCGAGCGCATCGGCGAACGCGTCCAGCGCTTCACCCCCGTCGCTGTTCCTCGGCGTCGCGAGCTGGAATGCGACCGTGTGGCTCAACCTGCTCGCGAGCAGCTTGCGCATCTTGCCGGCCGCGACCCACGGCGCCGCGACATGGTCGGGCAGGAAGCCGACGTGCGCGCCCGACAGGATGAAGATCACGTCGGCATCGACGTTTTCGGAGAACGCGGTCGGCTGCGCGTTGCGCAGCGTCGAAGCCGCCGTATTCGTCTTGTAGAGCCGCGCGACGTTGCTCGCCTGCGCGACGTCGTTCATCGACACGGTTTTTTTCGCGGCGAGCGGATGCCGGGCGCTGCAATAGAGCGATTGCGGTTCGACGAACAGCGGCGCGTAGTGCAGGCCGGCCTGGTGGCCGGAGAAGTAGCCGACCGCCAGTTGCAGCTCGCCCTTCAGCAGCTTGCGCTCCAGTTCGTCGGGCGCCCCCGCGAGCAGCTCGATCAGCACGTCCGGCGCATGGTCGCGAAAGCGGCCGACGGTCGTCGCGATCGATTCGACGATGTCCGGCGCGAGCCGTTCGGACAGCCCGATGCGCAGCTCGCCGAGCAGCGTGCCCGACACGTGCTGCGTATCGCGCGTGAAGACATTCATCGCGTGCAGCAGGCGCCGCGTCGATTGCAGCACGCGTTCGCCCTTCGGCGTGAGCCGGAAGCCGCGCTTGCCGCGCTCGCACAGCCGGAAGCCGATGCGTGTCTCGAGCTTGGCCATCTGCGTGCTGATGGTCGACGGCGCCATCCCGAGCGTGCCTTGCGCCGCGCTGAAGCCGCCGCTCTCGACGATCGTGACGAAGAGCCGCAGCAACTGCACATCCATGTCTCTCAAGCGGGTCAGCATGGCGATACATCGCGTTTCGTGAAGTTGGCTTATGTTAGTTCATATTTTTCGTCGAAACCGAGCGCGGCAGAATCGGCATCGGGTCGCCGCTCGTGCGACCGCTATCTCCACCCGACAGGAATCCGACGATGAGCCAGAACGATCTCGCATTCACGCGCGACAGCCTCTACGGCACGCAGGCCGAACCCAGCTTCGCCGGCGCGACGAGCTTCATGCGGCGGCGCTTCAGCCGCGATCTCGACGGTGTCGATCTCGCGATCACCGGCGTGCCGTTCGATTCGGCCGCGTCGCACCGGCCCGGCACGCGCTTCGGCCCGCGCGGGCTGCGCATCGCATCGTCCGGTATCGCGTGGGAGCGTCCGTGGCCGTGGGGCTTCGATCCGTTCGACGTGCTGGCCGCGGTCGACTATGGCGACTGCGCGTTCGATCTGGGGCAGCCCGAGTCGGTGCCGGGCGCGATCGAGCGGCACGCGGATGCGATCCTGTCGCGCGGCTGCGCGATGCTGACGCTCGGCGGCGATCACTTCATCACGTACCCGCTGCTGAAGGCGCATGCGAAGGTGCACGGCCCGCTGTCGCTCGTGCACTTCGACGCGCACACCGACACGTGGCCCGATCGCGACGTCAAGCGCATCGATCACGGCACGATGTTCTATCACGCGGCGCGCGAAGGGTGGGTCGCGCCCGAACGCTCGGCGCAGATCGGCATTCGCACGACCAACGACGAACCGATGGGATTCGACATCCACGATGCGCGCAGCGTGCACGCGTCGACACCGGCGGCGGTCGCCGCACGCATCCGCGAACGGGTCGGCGATCATCCCGTCTACCTGACGTTCGACATCGACTGTCTCGATCCTGCGTTCGCGCCGGGCACCGGCACGCCGGTCGCGGGCGGGCTGTCGAGCCATCAGGCGCTCGAGATCCTGCGTCATCTGGACGGCATCGATCTGGTGGGAATGGACGTGGTCGAAGTGTCGCCGCCGTACGATCACGCGGAAATCACGTCGCTGGCCGGGGCGACGATCGCGCTGGAACTCATCTGTCTGCACGCGTCGCGCCGTCGCGGCGCGCGGTGACGCCGGCACCACTTCCCGGTGCCGGACCTTTCATTTCTCAAACGCTCAACCTACGGCTGCGAACGCCAGACAAGTCGCAACGATTCGGACGATTTCGAAAATGCGCCGATACCGGGTAATCACCGATATCACGCAAGTTGTATATACAAGATCATCCGCTGGCAATGTCGGCACACGTCGTGCCGGTTGCGCGCCAGCGTGCAGACCATGCGTGCGTGGCGCATGCCGGCGATCCACGGCGCACCGCACACGAAGAGCCGAAAGGGCGGCTCGGCACATTCCTGTCTCGTCCAAACCATTTGCGATCCTCAGTATCTTGGAGATTTACCCGTGTCAACGAATCCCAGTGGAAAAGCCGGCGGCCTGATCGAGGTCCGCTCGATCGATTTCATCCCCGACACCGAACGCCACGGCGGCCTGCTGAGCCAGTTCACGCTGTGGCTGTCGGCGAACATGCAGATCACGGCCATCGTCACGGGCGCGCTCGCGGTCGTGCTCGGCGGCGACGTGTTCTGGTCGCTGGTCGCGCTGCTGCTCGGCCAGTTCGTCGGCGGCGCCGTGATGGCGCTGCACGGCGCGCAAGGTCCGCAGCTCGGGCTGCCGCAGATGATCTCGAGCCGCGTGCAGTTCGGTGTGTACGGCGCGATGATCCCGATCGTGCTCGTGTGCCTGATGTACGTCGGTTTTTCCGCCAGCGGCTCGGTGCTGGCCGGGCAGGCCGTCGCGCGGCTGCTGCACGTCGACGACGCGGCCGGCATCCTGCTGTTCGCCGCGGTGATCATCGTGCTGACCGTGTTCGGCTATCGCGCGATCCACTTCGTCGGCCGGATCGCGAGCGTGATCGGCATCGTCGCGTTCGTCTACATGTTCGCGCAGCTGTTCGCGAACCACGACGTCGGCGCGCTGCTCGCGAACAAGCACTTCTCGCTCGCGAGCTTCCTGCTGTCGATGTCGCTGTCCGCGTCGTGGCAGATCGCGTTCGGCCCGTACGTCGCCGACTATTCGCGCTACCTGCCGCGCGCGACGTCGCCGGTCGCCACGTTTTTCGCGGTCGGCCTCGGCTCGGTGATCGGCGCGCAGGCTGCGATGGTGTTCGGCGTGTTCGCGGCCGCGCTCGCCGGCAGCCAGTTCGCGCATCACGAAGTGTCGTATATCGTCGGCCTCGGCTCGACGGGCGCCGTCGCTGCGCTGCTGTATTTCAGCATCGCGTTCGGCAAGGTGACGGTCACCGCGCTCAACGCGTACGGCAGCTTCATGTCGATGGCGACGATCGTCAGCGGCTTTCGCGGCAAGGGTTCGGTGTCGTCGCGCAGCCGTCTGGTGTACATCGTCGGGATGATCTGCGTGTCGACGCTGATCGCGCTCGCCGGCCGCCATTCGTTCCTGAAGGAATTCACCGCGTTCATCCTGTTCCTGCTCGCGTTCTTCACGCCGTGGAGCGCGATCAACCTCGTCGACTACTACTGCTTCACGCGTTCGCGCTACGACGTGCCGGCGCTGTCCGATCCGGACGGCCGCTACGGCCGCTGGAACGTGATGGCGATCACGATCTACGTGGTCGGCATCCTGGTGCAGTTGCCGTTCATGTCGACGCACATCTATACCGGCGCGCTCGTCGATGCACTCGGCGGCACCGACATCTCGTGGATTCTCGGCCTCGTCGTGCCGGCCGTGCTGTATTACATCGGTGCGCGCGCATCGCGCCGCAGCATCCCCGAGCGCCTGATCCTGCCGCTCGAACGCGGCGAAGTTCAGCACTGACGCATCGCGTCCTCCGACGGGCCGGCATGCCGCCGGCCTGAGCGGCTCGCCGTGCCAGGCCCGGCACGCTCAGCGCGCCGCGCTGCACAGCCGTTTCGTTACCCACGATGCCGGCACGGCAAGACCACCGTGCCCGGCATCGTTTCATTCTCCTTCCATTGAATAGTATGACTAAGAAAATGAACGCACGAGGAACTCGTTCCCGCGCGCGGCCGGCGCACGCCGGTCTGCGCATCGCAGTCGCGACGGCATGCGTCGCCGGTTCGGGCGCGGCCTGCGCGCAGGACGGCGTCACGCTGTACGGCGTGATCGACGAATTCGCGCAGTACGTGAACACCGGCAACGGCTACACGGCGGCGATCGGCTCGGGCGGCCAGTGGGGCAGCCGGTTCGGGATGAAGGGCGGGGAAGACATCGGCGGCGGCCAGAAGATCGAGTTCGCGATCGAGAACGGCTTCAATCCGAACGACGGTTCACTCGCGAGCTCGGGCAGCCTGTTCAACCGGCAGGCGTGGGTCGGCATCGCCGGGCAGTGGGGCAAGGTGCGCGCGGGCCGCCAGAATTCGCCGCTGTTCAACGACCAGGGCGGGCAGGATGCGTTCGGCGGCGTCACGCAGGCGTCCGGCATGGACAACCTGACCGTGTTCTCGTTCCGCACGAGCAATACGCTGTCGTACCAGAGCCCCGAGATCGCCGGGTTCCAGGCCGGGCTGTACTTCGGTTTCGGCGACGCGGGCGGCGTGCGCTCGGCAGGCTCCAGCCAGCAGTTCGACGTGACCTACGAGCATGGTCCGTTCGCGGCGTTCGTCGCCGGGCAGTGGCTGAAGAGTGCGACGGCCGCCACGACCGATCGCACGATCATGGCCGGCGCATCGTATGCGATCGGCAAGGCGACCGTGTACGGCGGCTTCTCGGCCGTGAAGTGGGACGATCTCGGGATCGATTCGCGCGTATACGGGCTGTCGGTCAAGTACCAGCTGAATCCGGCCAATTACGTCGCGCTCGGCTATGCGTATCTGCACGACCAGCGCTCGCACGGCGACAACGCGGACCAGGTCGGGCTGATGTACGAATACGACCTGTCGAAGCGCACGAGCTTCTATGGCGCGCTGTCGTACCTGCGCAACCGCAATCAGGCCGGCTACACGCTCGCCGGCGCGGCGAACCCGGGCTTGCCGCTCGCGTATCCGGGCGCGAACGCACGCGGCGTGCAGCTCGGCATCGTGCATCGGTTCTGACCACGCCGAACGCGGCGGCCCGCGCGGGCGCCGCGTCCTTCCTTTCGCGCGTTCGGTCACGAACGCGTGTGCATTCCTAAACGTTCGGCGAGCGAGTAGCGCTGCATGCAGCGCTCCATCGCATCGAGAAACGCGTGCTCGGCCGCGTTCATCTTGCGATCGCGATGCCACAGCAGGAATACGTCGACGTCGACGAGCCCGTCATCGGGCGGCAGCCGCCACAGCCGCTGCTGCGCGATGTCGTCGCGCACGATGTGCTCGGGCAGGCAACCTATGCCATAGCCCGCGAAGATCAGCCGACGCACTTCGTCGAGGCTCGGCGACGACGCGACGATGCGTCCGGTGAAACCCTTCTGGTCGCGGAACACGGTGAGCGGCGACAGGCTGTCGCCGATCTGGTCGCTCGTAAACGACACGAAGTTCTCCGCGAGCAGATCGTCCATCCGCAATTGCGTCTGCCCGAACAGCCGGTGATGGCGGCCGCAGTAGATCGCGTAGCGCTGGCGCAGGAAGCAGCGCATCTCGAGCTTGTCGTGCGGCGTGCGGCACAGGCCGAGCCCGGCCGTGGCCGTTTTCTGCAGCAGCGACGACAGGATGTCCGACGAGCGCATCACTTCGATCTGCAGATCGATGCGCGGATACGCACGATGGAAGTCGGCGAGGAATTCGTCATAGACGGGCGACTCGATGCGGCTCACGGTCAGCAGGCGGATCGAACCGGTGAGGTCGGCCGTGCTGTCGTCGAGCTCGGTTTCGAGCCGCGACACGCCGCCGTAGATATCGCTCGCGATCCGGTACACGGCTTCGCCGGCCGGCGTCGGCGCGAAGTGCGCGCCGCGCCGCTCGATCAGCTTGCGCTCGAGTGCCTCCTCGAGCCGGCGCAGCGCCTGGCTCACGGCCGGCTGCGTCACGTGCAGGCGTGCGGCGGCGCGGCTCACGCTGCGCTCCTGCATGATCACCAGATAGGTGCGCAGCAGGTTCCAGTCGAGGCGGTCGTTCAGGAAGGGGGCGAGGTCGGCGCGCATCGGATCTCCGGGCGAGGCATCCAGTTAGTCATTAGTTGAATTTATACAGCGAATAATAACTTGAAATTTGACTAATGATTTGCGGTCGCCGATAAAGGAGGGGCGCCGCAGCGTGCGGCGCGAGGCTGCGACAGACGGCCGTCATCACGACATTGCGCGTGCCGCGGCGCGGCGCGCGCCAGGAGCCAGCATGACCCAATCCCTTCCTTCGGCCCGCCAGCCGGCGCGTGCCGCGACCGCCGCGTTCATCGGCACGATGATCGAGTGGTACGACTTCTACATCTACGCGACCGCCGCCGCGCTCGTGTTCGGTGAACTCTATTTCCCGTCGCACGACCGCTTCGTCAGCACGATGGCGTCGTTCGCGACCTTCGCGGTCGGCTTTTTCGCGCGCCCGCTCGGCGGCATCGTGTTCGGCCATCTCGGCGACCGCATCGGCCGCAAGAAGGCGCTGATGACGACGCTGATGATGATGGGCGTCGCGACCGTGTGCGTCGGCCTGCTGCCCGACTACTCGAAGGTCGGCATGCTCGCGCCGGTGCTGCTGGTCGCGCTGCGCGTCGTGCAGGGGATCGCGGTGGGCGGCGAATGGGGCGGTGCGGTGCTGATGGCGGGCGAGCACGCGCCGCAGGGCCGCCGCACGTTCTTCGCGTCGTTCGCGCAGCTCGGCAGCCCGGCCGGGCTGATCCTGTCGCTGATCGCGTTTCGCGCGGTCACGTCGATGGACAAGGCCGACTTCCTCGCGTGGGGCTGGCGTTTGCCGTTTCTCGCGAGCTCGGTGCTGCTGGTGGTCGGCATCCTGATCCGGCTCGGCGTGAACGAGTCGCCGGAATTCGCGCGCGTGAAGGAAGCCAACCGCACCGTGAAGCTGCCGGTCGCGGAAGTGTTCCGCTCCGCGTCGGCGCTCGTGCTGCTCTGCATCGGCGCGAACACGATCGGGATCGCGGGCGTTTATTTCACGAACACGTTCATGATCGCGTACACGACGCAGTACGTCGGCGTGTCGCGCTCGCTGATCCTCGACAGCCTGTTCGCGGTCGCGATCATCCAGTTCATCGCGCAGCCGATCGCCGCATGGATCGCCGAGCGCATCGGCGGCGCGCGCTTCCTGAAGATCGCCGCGTTGCTCGCGATGCTGTCGCCGTACCCGATGTTCGTGCTCGTGCAGGGCGGTACGTCCGCGTCGCTCGTCGCGGGCATCGCATTGGCCGTCGTGTGCATGTCCGGTTTCTACTCGGTGATCGCGGGCTTCGTCAGCGACGTGTTCCCCGCCCACGTGCGCTATTCGGCGATCTCGCTCGCGTACCAGATCTGCGGCGCGATCGCGGGCGGGCTGACGCCGCTCGCCGGCACGTGGCTCGCGCATCGCTTCACGGGCCAGTGGTGGCCGCTCGCGGTGTTCTACACGGGTCTCGCCGGCATCTCGCTGCTCTGCATCGTCGCGCTCGACGCACGTCGCGCGGCCCGGCCGGCTGCCGCCGAAGCGCTCGGCTCGCATTGACCTTCAACGAACGAATTCATCGGAGTGCAAATGAAAGACCTGCTGGAAATCGACGGCGCCCGTCTGTGGCAGAGCCTCGTCGACATGGCGCGTATCGGCGCGACGCCGCGCGGCGGCGTGCGGCGCCTCGCGCTGACCGACGACGATCGGCGCGGGCGTGACCTGTTCGCGCAGTGGTGCCGCGACGCGGGGATGACGGTGAGCGCCGACGCGGTCGGCAACCTGTTCGCGCGGCGCGAGGGCCGCGACCAGCACGCCGCGCCGGTGCTGATCGGCAGCCATCTGGACACGCAGCCTGAAGGCGGGCGCTTCGACGGCGTGTACGGCGTGCTCGCCGCGCTCGAACTCGTGCGCACGCTGAACGACGCGGGTATCGCGACCGACAAGCCGATCGAGATCGTGTCGTGGACCAACGAGGAGGGTGCGCGCTTCGCGCCGGCGATGCTCGGTTCGGCGGTCTTCACCGGCGCGCTGCCGCTCGACGACGCGCTCGCGAAGCAGGACGCCGACGGCGTCACGCTCGGTGCCGCGCTCGATGCGTGCGGCTATCGCGGCACGCGCGTGCCCGGCGGCGCGGTCGACGCGTATTTCGAAGCGCATATCGAACAGGGGCCGGTGCTGGAAGCGAACGACACGACGATCGGGATCGTCACGGGCGGGCAGGCGATCCGCTGGCTCGACGTGACGGTGACGGGCGTGGCCGCGCATGCGGGCACGACGCCGATGCCGTATCGGAAGGACGCGTATTTCGCGAGTGCGCAGATGGCGCTCGAACTGGAGCGGATCGTCGCCCGCTACGCGCCGCGCGGGCTCGCGACGATCGGGCAACTCGGCATTCGCAACGCGTCGCGCAACACGATCGCCGGCGACGTGACGTTCACCGTCGATCTGCGTCATCACGACGATGCGCAAGTCGATGCGATGGAGCGCGCGTTGCGCGACGCGTGCGCGCATGTGGCCGCCACGCGTGGCGTGAAGGTCGCGATCGACACCTGCTGGCGCAGCCCGGCGACGCCGTTCGACCCAGCGTGCGTCGAACTCGTCGCGCGCGCGGCAGACGCGTTCGGCTACACGAACGAGCGCATCGTGAGCGGCGCCGGTCACGACGCGATCCTGCTCGCGCGCTGCGTGCCGACCGCGATGGTGTTCATCCCGTGCGTCGACGGGCTGTCGCACAACGAGGCCGAGGACGCATTGCCCGACGATGTGACGCGCGGCACGAACGTGCTGCTCGACGCGGTGCTCGCGCGTGCGGGCGTCGCGACGCCCGCAGCTGCTAAGACACTCACGGCAGCGCACGAAGCGTGACGCCGCATACCGACGAGGACTCCCGATGAAAACCTATTTCCATCCCGAACAATTGCTGCACCATCCGCGCAGCTATCTGTCGCGCGGCAAGATGCGCGAGCCGCAGGAAGTGCCCGAGCGCGCGGCGCGCCTCGTCGCGGCCGTCCGCTCGCTCGACTTCGACGTGCGCGAGCCGGCCGAGCGCGGCACCGCGCCGATCGCGGCCGTGCACGACATGAACTACCTGCGCTTTCTCGAGGAAGCGCACCGCGACTGGAAGCGGATGCCGGACGACTGGGGCGACGAAGTGATGTCGAACGTGTTCGTGCGCGATCCGAATCCGCTGCGCGGCGTGCTCGCGAAAGCCGCGCGCTATCTGGCCGACGGCAGTTGCCCCGTCGGCGCGAACACGTGGCGCGCCGCGTACTGGTCGGCGCAAAGCGCGCTCGCGGCCGCGGCGGACGTCAACGACGGCGCGCGCGATGCCTACGCGCTGTGCCGGCCGCCCGGCCATCACGCACGTCGCGATGCGGCGGGCGGCTTCTGCTACCTGAACAATGCGGCGATCGCCGCGCAGGCGCTGCTCGGCCGCCATCGGCGCGTCGCGATTCTCGACACCGACATGCATCACGGGCAGGGCGTGCAGGAAATCTTCTACGGCCGCGACGACGTGCTGTACGTGTCGATCCACGGCGACCCGACCAATTTCTACCCGGTCGTCGCCGGCTACGAGGAGGAGACGGGCGCGGGGGCCGGCGACGGCTTCAACGTGAACCTGCCGATGCCGCACGGCGCGCCGGAATCGACGTTCTTCGAGCGGCTCGACGACGCGCTGCGCGCGCTCGCGCGGTTCCAGCCCGATGCGCTCGTGCTCGCGCTCGGTTTCGACATCTACAAGGACGATCCGCAATCGCAGGTGGCCGTGACGATCGACGGCTTCGGTCGGCTCGGCGGCGCGATCGGCGCACTCGGCTTGCCGACGGTGATCGTGCAGGAGGGCGGTTACCACCTCGAAAGCCTCGACGCGAATGCGCGCGCGTTCTTCGGCGGGTTCGCAGGCGCGCGCTGATTGAAGCGCCGGTGGGGGCCGGGTCGCGTACCGATGCGTTCAAGTTCTGCATGTGAGCCGACAATCCGCGGGTACGTGGCACCGAGGGATGAAGGCGGGCCGAACGATGGACGCCATCGGCCGAATGCGCGTGCGTCGCGCATGCGGCGGATGCCGAAAGCGAAAAAAAAACGGCCGCATTGCGCGGCCGTATCAATGAATGCTGCCAGTTTGATCGACCCGCGAGCATTGCGGGCGCGAATGCGCGGCAGTCAGTAATTCAGGAATTCGCGGCGACCGGCGCGCGGCGGCGCTGGACGACCTGCAGTGCGACGAGTGCGAGCCCGGCCGCGGCGATCAGGCCGCCGACGAGCGGCACGGCCCCATAGCCGAAGCCGGCCGAGATCGCTGCGCCGCCGGCCGCCGCGCCGACCGCGTTGCCGAGGTTGAATGCGCCGATGTTCACGGCCGATGCGAGGCCCGGTGCTTCGTGTGCGGCGCGCATCACGCGCATCTGCAGCGGCGGGACCACCGCGAACGTCGCGACACCCCATACCAGCAGCGTGACGGCGGCGCCGACATGCGTGCGGCCGAGCAGCGGGAACGCGGCCATCGTCGCGATCAGCAGCAGCAGGAAACCGGCCAGCGTGCCGTCGAGCGAGCGGTCGGCCAGGCGGCCGCCGGCGATGTTGCCGATCGAGAAGCCGACGCCGATCAGCACGAGCATCGCGGTCACGAAGCCGGGCGTCGCGCCCGTCAGGTGTGCGAGCGTCGGGGCGACGTACGTATAGAGCGTGAACATCGCGCCGGCGCCGAGCACCGTGGTGGCGAGCGCGCCGAGCACGACCGGGCGCGTCAGCACCGACAGTTCGGCACGCAGGTTCGGCATTTTGCCGGCTTCGCCCTTCGGCAGCGCGGCGAACAGGCCGGCGATCGCGATCACGCCGAGGCCCGCGGTTGCCGCGAACGACATGCGCCAGCCGATCATCTGGCCGAGCCAGGTCGCGGCCGGCACGCCGCCGACGTTGGCGATCGTGAGGCCCATGAACATCGTCGCGACGGCGCTGGCCTGCTTGTCGCGCGGCACGAGGCTCGCCGCGACCACCGAGCCGAGCCCGAAGAACGCGCCGTGGTTGAGGCTCGTGACGAGCCGCGCGAGCAGCAGCGTCGTGTAGTCGGGCGACACGGCCGACAGCAGGTTGCCGATCGTGAAGATCGACATCAGCGCGATCAGCGCCGAGCGACGCGACCAGCGCGCGAGCAGCAGCGTCATCAGCGGCGCACCGACCATCACGCCGATCGCGTACGCGCTGATCAGCATGCCGGCCTTCGGAATCGAGACGTGCACGCCGTCGGCGATCACGGGCAGCAGGCCCATCGGCGAGAACTCGGTCGTGCCGATGCCGAACGCGCCGGCGGCGAGTGCCAGCAGCGGCAGCGCGGCGCTGCCGCCCGGGCGGGAAGGAGAAGAAGTCGTGGGGTTCACGCGAAGTGCTCCTGTAAGCGTTGGGCAACGGCATCGCGCCGTTGAGGACAGGCTGAAGTGTGCCTGCATTACTTTTGCGAAAAAAGCCGCATGCGGGCGAAATTATCTTGATTTCATGTCAAGAATGCGGACTCGGCCGATGTGGGCGCCCGGCTCGCAGCACGGGGTTTTCGGCGATTGGCATGCGAGCGATGATCGGGCGCGCGAATGGACCCGTGCTCGACGAATGGATTACGTCGCCGGAGCAGCGAGGTTGTAGGGTGCGGCGGGGCGATCGTGGACGACGTGCACGGCCGGGGCACGGCTGGTTTCCGGAGCGATGCCGGTGGCCGTTCGTGGCCGTCGGCGGCCGCGACGAAGCGATCGGACGACGCGCTCCCGCGACCGTCATTTCGTGCCGCAAGCGTGCCGCATCGACGTCGCGCACCCGTTGCCGGGGTGGTCGAAGCGCAAAAAAACCCCGATCACAGGGGGACCGTGACCGGGGTGGAAAAGCATCCTCTCTTTGGCACGAGGGCTGGATGCGCGCGCAGTATATTTCGCTCCCTAACAATTCGAAGTGTCGTTAAACGCCCGTTTTTGGTGTCAATTTAAAAATACCGGCGCGGCGGCATGGTTCGTCATCGATATGAAAGGATTGCCGCCAATTTGTGCCGCAGTTTGGGGGCGTCGCGATGGCGAGCGCGGTGGTGGGGCCGCTTCGGATGTTCCGCCTGCCGATCCTGCGGTTTCTCTGCTCAGTCCGCGTATCCGCTCGCTTCGCGCGCGGCTTCGGCGAACCGCGCGACAACCGGCGACGCCGACGCCGACGCCGACGCCGGCGCGCCGCCGACCCCGAACGCGGCGGTCGGACCGCTTCGGATGTTCCGCCTGCCGATCCCGCGGTTTCTCTGGTCAGTCCGCGTAACCGCTCGCTGCACGCACGGCTTCGACGAACCGCGCGACGACCGGTGACGCCGACGCCGGCGCGCCGTCGAACACGAACTCGATGTCGAAGCGACTCGCGAGTTCGTCGAGTGCGACGAGCCGGACCGTGTTCGGACACGTCGGCGCCGCGCTCTCCGGCACGAACGCGCAGCCCATGCCGGCCGCGACGAGGCCGATCAGCGTCGGGATGTCGCTGCCGACCTGCGCGATGCGCGGCGCGAAGCCGGCCCGCTCGCATTGCGCCATCACGAACCGGTGGTGCGCGGCGGAGCGTTGCGCGTCGAACCACACGAACGGCTCGTGCGCGACGTCGGCCAGCGCGCGCGGCGCATCGAAGCGCGCGCCGGGCGGCGCGGGCATCGCTAGCACGAAGCGGTCGCTCAGCAACCGCACGCCGGACAGGTGCGGCGCCTCATCGCGACGCCATGCCATGATGCCGCCGTCGAGCTGGCCGCGCGTGAGCGCCGCCGCCTGCTCGGCCGACAGCATCGGCGCGATCGACAGTTTCACGTCCGGGCATGCGTCGCGAAAGGCTTTCAGTACGTCGGCGACGATGGGCAGCGGCAGGCAGTTCGGCAGTGCGCCGAGCCGCAGTTCGCCGAGCTGGCCGGCCGCGCAGCGCAACGCGCGCTCGCGGCTGTCGTGCAACGTCGCGAGCAGGGCGGTCGCGTCCTGCAGGAAGCTCGCGCCGGCCGCTGTCAGCGTGACTCCCGTCGTGCGGCGGATCAGCAGCGGCGTGCCGATCGCTTCCTCGAGTTCGCGGATCTGACGCGACAGCGCCGGCTGGACGATGCCGGCCGCGCGGGCGCCGGCCATCACGCTGCCGGCTTGCGCGACCGCCACGAAATAACGCAGGTGACGCAGTTCGATCTGGCGCATGCGGCGCGGGCTCCGGTTCCAGTTGAGAGAATATGCCTACAGAGCATAGCAAACGCCATTCGATGGTATTGGAAAGCATGGTGTACGTGCCGTACGATGGTTTCCGTTGCTGCCGTGGCTCACCGTCGGCGCGCGCCCCCTCCGTCATCCGTCACCCTGTTCCGCACCATGCCCCTTCATATCCAGACTCCGTATATCCGTTCGCAAATCGCGTCGCGTCGGCTCGGCACGAACGTCCTGCTCAAGCTGGACGCATTGCAACCGTCCGGTTCGTTCAAGTTGCGCGGGATTGGCGCCGTCTGCGAAGCGCGGCACGCGGCCGGCGCGCGACGGTTCGTGTCGTCGTCGGGCGGCAATGCGGGCATCGCTGTCGCGTACTGCGGCCGCGAGCTCGGCGTGCCGGTGCTCGTCGTCGTGCCGGAAAGCGCGTCGGCCCGCGCGCGGGAGCTGATTCGCGTGGAGGGTGCCGAGGTCGTCGTGCACGGCGCGAGCTGGGCAGAGGCGAACGCGTTCGCGCTGTCGGCCGTCGGCCCGCACGACGCGTTCGTGCATCCGTTCGACGACCCCGTGCTGTGGCGCGGGCACGCGACGATGATCGACGAGATGGCGGCCAGCGGCCCGAAGCCGGATGCGGTCGTGCTGGCAGTCGGCGGCGGCGGGCTGCTGTGCGGCGTGCTCGAAGGGCTCGCGCGCAACGGCTGGCACGACGTGCCGGTCGTCGCAGTCGAGACGGAAGGCGCCGACTGCTATGCGCGTTCAGTTGCGCAGGGGCAGGCGGTCGAGTTGCCGGCGATCGCGAGCATCGCAACGTCGCTCGGCGCGAAGCGGCCGTGCGATGCGGCGGTCGAGTGGGCGACGCGGCACGCGATTCATCCCGTCGTCGTGTCGGACGCGCAAGCGGTGGCCGCGTCGCTGCGGTTGCTGGACGAGCACCGGATCGTCGTCGAGCCCGCATGCGGCGCGGCGCTGGCTGCGCTCGACGCGTCGGTGCCGGTGCTCGGATCGGCGTCGAATATCGCGGCGATCGTCTGCGGTGGCGTGACGGCGACGGTCGAGTATCTGCAGACGCTGAACACGACGTTGAGGTAACGCGGGAAGGCCGGGTTGCCGGAGATTCCGGCAGGTACTGAACGTAGGGCGCGCGGGGCGGGCGCGGCGCGTCGACGTCGATCGTCAGTTGCGTCGTATCGACGATACGTGACGAGCTGCCGACGTGCGATCGGTCAGGTCGTTGGACGGTGCGGAGAACGGGGATCGCGCCGCGCCCCGAGAGGCGCGGTGCACGGTGGCGGAACGCGCGTTAGTTGGCGGCCTGTACGCTTGTACCGTTCGGCGCCGACGATGCGGCCGAGTCGGCGGCGGCAGGCGCGGTGTTCGACGACGCGGAGGCGGACGTCGTGGACGCAGGCGCCGGCGCAGATGCGGTCGATGCCAGGGTGGCTGCGGGAGCTGGCGTAGCGGCTGGCGACGAAGCGGGCGCCGAAGTTGATGCGGGAGCGGAGGCCGAAGCGCTAACCGAAGCCGAAGCGCGAACTGCAGCCGACGCAGGAATCGAAGTCGAAGCAGCGACCGAGGTGGAAGCAGGAACCGGGGCGGATGCAAGAACCGAGGCAGGAGCGGCAACCGAGGCAGGAGCAGCAACCGAGGCGGGAGCAGGCGTCGTGGCCGAAGCAGTCGGCGGGGTCGGAGCACGTACCGACGCCGAAGCAGGCACCGATGGCGAAGCAGGCACCGAGGTCGAAGCAGGCACCGAGGTCGAAACAGGCCCCGACGTTGAAGCAGGCCCCGAGGTCGAAACAGGCCCCGAGGTCGAAACAGGCCCCGAGGTCGAAGCAGGTCCCGAGGTCGAAGCAGGCCCCGAGGTCGAAGCAGGCCCCGAGGTCGAAGCAGGCCCCGAAGCCGGAGCCGTAGCCGAAGCCGGAGCCGCAGCCGCAGCCGAAGCGGAAGCGGAAGCGGAAGCGGAAGCGGCAGCAGCAGAACCAGGCGCCGAAACCGAACCAGGCACGGCACTCCGCATCGCCCCCGGCGCGACCACGGCCGAAGCAGCGCCAGGCACGGCCGGCACCACCGGCGTCCCCGTCGCCGGTGCGACGCCCGGCACCGAAAGCGGCACCGGCGCGGCGGGCGGCGTCGGCACGACCGGCGTCGTCATCTTCATCGGCTCGCCCTGCGGGGTCGGCGCGGGCTCGGGCAGCGGCGTGACCGGCTCCTTCTCGGCCGCCTTCACGGATGCACGATCGCGGCGGGCCGGATCGACCTTCAGGAAATGCTCGACGAGATTGAAGAAGCGCTCATAGAACACGCCGGCCGGAATCGTCTCGCTCGCGGTCTTCACGAGCGCATCGTCGCTCGACCCGATCGGCAGCGACAGCGAGCCGAACACGCTGAGCCCCACGCTCGCCGACGTATTCGACTTCTTCAGCGTGTAGCGATCCTGCACCGCGTTCACGTACGCGATGCTCGACGAGCCGTCCGCGTTCGCGTCCGCGCACACCACGTGAAACTCGATCACGACGTGCATGTCGTTGTTCGGCTGGAAATTCTTGCTGCCGTCGACCGCATCGTTGCGCGACGACGACACCACATAGCCCTGGCTCAGCAGCGCGCGCCGCGCGGCCTCGCAGGCCGCGTCGGATTTGGAGCGGAACGTGTGCGCGTACG
The DNA here is from genome assembly GCF_027257875.1 of Burkholderia sp. IMCC1007. Lineage (GTDB taxonomy): Bacteria > Pseudomonadota > Gammaproteobacteria > Burkholderiales > Burkholderiaceae > Burkholderia. The sequence continues at coordinate 11,075 of NZ_JAPVQY010000053.1, read as the reverse complement.
GGCTGCTGCTCGCGTCGAACTGTTCCTGCTGGTAGATCGGCTTGGGCGGCGACGAGCACGCCGCCAGCACGGTCGCGGCCGCGAGCGCGCACGAAACGGAAAACAGGCGAAATCGGTTGTGCATGGCGTCTTTCAAAAGGCTCGGCGAGATGCCGTGCGTGGGCTGCGGGTGCAGGGCGCGCACATCGCGCAACGGCGGTGCCTGCGCGGCGCGCGGGCCAGTTCCACGAGCAATCTCGTATGGCCGGGGCGTTATTATAGTTTCGTTTGATGTCGCGCTCGCTTCAGCCGGCCGACGCGGGCCGTGCGGCGACGAGCCGTGACGCCAGCGGATGGTGTTCGCCGCGCCGCGAGCGGATCGCGTGGATTTCCTCGGTCACGTCGCCCGCGCGGCCCAGCCGGCGCAGCCCGCGCAGCAGCGACGCATCGTTCGCCCCGAGTTCGCTGAGCGGAAATACGCCGAGGCCGCGCGCGGCGAATACGGCCATCAGCGCGCTGTCCTCGAATTCCCCGACCACGCGCGGGACGATCCGCTCGCGCTCCAGCCATAAGTCCAGACGCGCGCGCAACGCCGAATGGGCGGTCGGCAGCAGCACCGGCAATTCAGCAAGGCATTGCGGAAAGCGCTGTCGCGCGGCCGGCGTGACGAGCGCCGCGGGCCCGTACCAGTCGACCGGCGACGCGACGAGCCGCTCGCTCGTCACACGCAGATTCGACCCCGACGGCGCGCCCTGGCCGGCCAGCACGAGATCGAGATGGTGCAGCGCCAGCTCCGCGAGCAGCGCATCGTGTTCGCCTTCGTGGCACAGCAGCCGCAGAGTGGGCGTATCGAGCACCGGCGCGAGGATCGCATGGGCGGCCAGCTTCGAGATCCCGTCCGCAAGGCCGACCGCGAGCCGCACGGTCGGCTGGCTCGCCGCCGCGCGCACTTCGTCGGGGATCTGTCGCCCCATTTCGAAGATGACTTCCGCGCGCGCATACGCGGCCTGCCCGGCGTCGGTCATCGCGACGCCGCGCCCGGCCGGGCGCAGCAACTGATGGCCGAGCGATTTCTCGAGCTCTCGCACCTGCGCGCTGATCGTCTGCACGGCCATGTCGAGCCGCTCGGCGGCGCGCGCGAAGCCGCCTTCCTTCACGACGACCCAGAAATAGTACAAATGTCGAAAATTCAGCATCGGATCGTTATTTCGCAAAAACCGAACCAAATGTCACATTTTCTCTGATTTTTACGAAGTCATGGGTTCCCTATCATCGGGCTTTCCAACTTTCGTATCGGCCCTTTTCATGGATACCCTGCTGACGCTCGCCGCCGATCCCGCCGTCTGGGCGGCGCTCCTGACGCTCGTCGTGATGGAAGTCGTGCTCGGCATCGACAACCTGATCTTCATCTCGATCCTCAGCAACAAGCTGCCCGAAGCGCAGCGCGCCCGTACGCAGCGCGTCGGCATCGCGCTCGCGCTCGTGATGCGCCTCGCGCTGCTCGGCAGCGTCGCGTGGATCGCGAGCCTCACCACGCCCGTGTTTACGCTGTTCGATCACGCGTTCTCGTGGCGCGACCTGATCCTGCTGTCGGGCGGCCTGTTCCTCGTGTGGAAGGCGACGACCGAGATCCATCACCACGTGTCGCGCGACGGCGACGCGGACGGCGCGTCCGGCGGCGCGGTCAGCCTCACGATGTGGGCGGCGATCGGCCAGATCGTGATGCTCGATATCGTGTTCTCGATCGACAGCATCGTGACCGCGATCGGCATGACCGAGCACATCCCGATCATGTTCGTCGCGGTGATCGTCGCGGTGAGCGTGATGCTGTTCGCCGCGCAGCCGCTCGCGCGCTTCATCGACCGCAACCCGAGCGTCGTGATGCTCGCGCTGTCGTTCCTCGTCGTGATCGGCATGACGCTGATCGCGGAAGGTTTCGGCTCGCACGTGCCGAAGGGCTATATCTACGCGGCGATGGCGTTCTCCGCGTTCGTCGAGGGCATGAACATGCTGGCGCGGCGCGCGAAGGCGAAGCGCGCGGCGCGAGTCGAAGGTCACTGAGCCACCGAATCAGCGTGCGGGAGGCCGGCCTCGGCAGGCTTGCCCGCGACGCGGCATTCGCAACCCAAGGAGAAGCGCGATGAAATGTCCGGTCTGCAAGACGCCCGACCTGCTGATGGCCGAGCGCCGGTCGATCGAGATCGATTACTGTCCGACGTGCCGCGGCGTGTGGCTCGATCGCGGCGAACTCGACAAGCTGATTGCGCGTGAAACCGGCGATGCGCCGGCGCGTCGTGACGACGCGCCGATGCGGCACGATGCGCTGCCACCGCGCTCGCGTGACGAGGGCTGGGGCCGCGACGGGCGTTCGCACGACGATCGTTTTCGGCACGACGGCCGGCGCCGCAAGAAATCGGTGTTCGACCTGTTCGACTTCGATTGATCGCGGCGGTGCGCATGCACCGCGCCGCGCGTGGCACGCATGTTGTAAAAAGCCCCGTCAGGCAGCGCGCCTGGCGGGGCTTTTTGCATGCGCATCGCGCGATGGCGTGCGCCGGCGCTTACGCGTTGCCGGCCGTCACGTCGATGCGGCGCGGACGCGTTTCTTCGCGACGCGGAATCGTCAGCGTGAGCACGCCGTCGCGCAGGTTCGCGTCGATCCTCGACGTGTCGAGATCGGGGCTCAGCACGAAGGTGCGTGCATAGCGCGGCGCGTGCATTTCGGCATGCCGTACGCGCAGCTCGGCCGGCGTGTCGATGCGCGTGTCGGCTTCGATCGTCAGCGTGTTGTCGTGCACCTTCACGTCGAGGTTTTCGCGCGGCACGCCGGGCAGGTCGGCGCGCAGGGTGACGCGCTGCTTGTCCTCGACGATGTCGACGGCCGGCGCGATCGCGGGCCGGCGCGCGGCGTCCGAGGCGGCGGCAGCAGCAGCTTGCGTGGCACCGGCCGGGCGTTCGGTCACGGTCTGGCTCGTATTCATGTCGTTCTCCTGAAAGTTACTGGACGGTGATCGCACGCGGCTTCGATGCCTCGCGCCGGCCGACGCGAATCAGCAGGCAGCCGTTTTCGTAGCGGGCGCTGACGTTGTCGGCATCGGCGTTCTGCGGCAGTTCGACGACGCGGCGGAACGTGCCGTGAAAGCGTTCCTGCGCATAGCTGCGCACATCGTCGCCGGCGTCGCGCGGCGCGGGCTTGCGTTCGCCGCTGATCGTCAGCAGCTCCTTGTCGATCGAGACGTCGAAGTCGGCCGCGCTCATGCCGGGTGCGAATGCGACGATCTCGATTGCATCTTCGGTAGTACCGACGTTCAGCGCGGGGAACGCGCCGGGACGCACCGCGCGGATACCGGTCGGCAGCTCGCCGAACAGGCCCGCTATCTGCCGCTGCAGGCGGGCGAATTCGTCGAACAGGTCGTTGCCGTTATAAATGCCGCTCATGGAATTCCTCCGGAACATGAAACGCGAAAGACGCGACGACGCGACGCCGATGGCGAGTGCGATACGCGGCTTTGCGCCGAGTCGAAACGGGGGCAGTGCGTGTGACGGGCGCTGCCGGGTAACCGGTAATTAGAGGCCGCGTCAGCGGTTTTCAAGAGGGAAATTGCAATCTGCATCAACGTGTGACGACGCGAATCGACGGGAATCGATGCGACAATCGTCGTGCTATCCACAGACCACGGAGACGGGACGCACATGGACATTCAACGCATCGCGATCGTCGGGGCCGGCGTGATCGGCGCGAGCTGGGCGGCTTTCTACCTGTCGCAGGGCTTCGACGTCGTCGCGACCGATCCCGCGCCGCAGGCGGACACGCGGCTGCGCGACGCGCTCGCCGCGTTTCTCGGCGAGCGGGCGGCCGCACTTTGCGCGCGGCTGTCGTTCGACGCCGATCTCTCCCGCGCGCTCGACGGCGTCGACTTCGTACAGGAAAACGGCCCCGAGCGGCTCGACCTGAAGCGCGCGCTGTATCGTCAGATGGACGACGTGCTGCCCGCGCACGTCCCGATCGCGTCGAGCTCGTCGGGCCTGAAGATGTCCGAGATCCAGACCGCATGCGACAAGCATCCGGAGCGCTGCCTGATCGCGCATCCGTTCAACCCGCCGCACCTGATTCCGCTCGTCGAGCTGGTCGGCGGCGATGCGACGGATGCCGGCGTGATCGCGCGCGTGAAGGCGTTCTACGACGCGCTCGGCAAGCAGACGATCGTGCTGAACAAGGAAATGACGGGCCACGTCGCGAACCGGCTCGCGGCCGCGCTGTTTCGCGAGGTGTATCACCTCGTCGGCGAAGGCGTGGTGAGCGTCGCCGATGCGGACAAGGCAGTCGCGTGGGGCCCGGGCTTGCGCTGGGGGCTGATGGGGCAGTGCCTGACGTATCACCTCGGCGGCGGCGCGGGCGGGATCGCGCACTTCCTCGAACATCTGTCGGGGCCGATCACGACGTGGTGGGACGATCTCGGTACGCCATCGTTCGATCCGGACGTCGATCGCAAGCTGAACGACGAACTGCGCGCGATCCAGGGCGAGCGCTCGATGCAGGAACTCGCTGCCGAGCGCGACCGGCTGCTCGTCGAACTGATCGACGCGCGACGCCGCAGCTTCCTGCCCTGAACCTGTCGCCGCGCTGCGCGGCGACTATTGCTGAACGCTCGTCTGCGGGCGCTACGGTCACGCGCGCGACAGCCGCGGCTACAGCTCGGCCGCCGCCGCGATCAGCGTCGCTTCGAGCGCGAGCGTCGAGCGCGATGCGGCCGCCGGCCGGTCGATCACGTATTCGAGTTCGCCGAGTTCGGGCAGCCCCGCGTCGAGCCGCGCGAGCCCGGCCGGAATCACGTAGCCGGCGAACGCGCTGACGCCGAGCCCCGCGCTCGCGGCCGCGCGCAGCACCGCGATGCTGCTGCTCACGACGGCGATCCGGTAAGGCCGGCCGACCGCCTCGAGCGACTCGAGCACGCGGCGGCGCGACACGCTCGGCTCCGGGTGCATCGCGAGCGGCAGCACGGCCTCGTGGCCGGTAAGGCGCGAATCGGGACCGGTGCACCAGTAAAGCGGCTCGCTGCGGATCACGCGGCCGCGCCGGCTGCCCGCGACGCGCTTCGCGAACACGAGATCGTGGCGGCCTTCGTCGAGCGCGTCGAACAGGTCACCCGACAACCCGGTCGAGATCGCGAGCTCGACTTCCGGATTGCGCTGCACGAAGCTCGCGAGCGCGGCCGTCAGGTGCGCGGACGCGAAATCCTCCGACATCGCGAGCCGCACCTTGCCCGACAGCGGCGGCCCGCATACCGACGTGACGGCCTCGTCCATCAGCTCGAGGATGCGCACCGCGTAGCGGAACAGCGCGTCGCCGTGCTGCGACAGGTGCACGTTGCGCGTGTCGCGCTCGAACAGCGGCCGGTCGAGCAGCTCCTCGAGGCGGCGGATGTGCTGGCTGACGGTCGACTGCGACAGGCTCACGCGCTCGGACGCGGCGGTGAAGCTGCCGGACTGCGCGACGGCGACGAAGCTGCGCAGCAGCTCGGGCGGTAAGGGACGCATTGCTAAATCCACTGAATCGGTTTCGACAACTTCATAAATGGCCGGATCGTGCGGGGCTAGTATCGGATCACGCGCCAGTGCGGCCCCTGCGAACCGGGGGGCGCATCGGACGCGTCGCCCGTGTCGCGCCGCCGACTGTATCGGTCAGTCTAAGCCATCCGGCGTCCGGCCCGAAACCGCATCATTCCATCGACCCCGAGAACGCGCTCGCACGACGAGCCGCCGGGCCGCGGCGCCCCGCCGCAGGAGACAGACCATCCGCGCGCGGGATTGCGTGCGGGCGCTGGCTCTTGCAGGTGTCAGGCGTCCGTCACGAAGAGACTGGAGACGACTCATGATCATCTACGGAACCGCGCTGCTGGCGTTCTGCCATCTGGCCGGGCTGTTCCTCGGCGACCTGCTGGGCACCGCGATCGGCGTGAAGACCAACGTCGGCGGCGTCGGCATCGCGATGCTGCTGCTGATCTGCCTGCGTTTGTGGCTGCACCGGCGCGGCTGGCTGCCGAAGGAGACCGAGGCCGGTGTCGGTTTCTGGGGCGCGATGTATATCCCGGTCGTCGTCGCGATGGCCGCCAACCAGAACGTCGTCGCCGCGCTGAAGGGCGGCCCGGTCGCGCTGCTCGCTGCGATCGGTGCGGCCGCGATCTGCGCATGCTGCATCGCGGTACTCGTGCGCACGGGGCGCGACGACACCGCCTTCGCGGGCGTGCCGCAATTCGAAGAACAATAACGGAGGCCGCCATGCTGCAGATGCTCGAAAAAACCGTCGCCCACAACGGGCTCGTCGCGTCGTTCGCGCTGGTCGGCCTGATCATGTGGCTGTCGTCGATCGCGTCGCGCAAGCTCACGTTCGGCCGCGTGCACGGCTCCGCGATCGCGATCGTGATCGGTCTCGTGCTCGCCTACGTCGGCGGCGCCTTCACCGGCGGCGAGAAAGGGCTGGCCGACGTCAAGCTGTTCGCCGGTATCGGCCTGATGGGCGGCGCGATGCTGCGCGATTTCGCGATCGTCGCGACCGCGTTCGAAGTGCAGCCCACCGAGGCGCGCAAGGCGGGGCTCGTCGGCGTCGTGTCGCTGCTGCTCGGCACCGTGCTGCCGTTCATCGTCGGCGCGTGCATCGCGCGTGCATTCGGCTACACCGATGCGGTCAGCATGACGACCATCGGCGCGGGCGCCGTCACCTACATCGTCGGGCCGGTGACGGGCGCGGCGATCGGCGCGAGTTCCGACGTGATCGCGCTCAGCATCGCGACGGGGCTCGTGAAGGCGATCATCGTGATGATCGGCACGCCGGTCGCGGCCAACTTCATGGGCCTGAAGACGCCGCGCTCCGCGATGATCTTCGGCGGCCTCGCCGGTACCGTCAGCGGCGTGAGTGCCGGGCTCGCCGCGACCGATCGCCGCCTCGTGCCGTACGGCGCGCTGGTCGCGACGTTCCATACCGGCGTCGGCTGCCTGCTCGGGCCGTCGGTGCTGTTCTTCACGACGCGCGCACTGGTCGGCGCGTAGCCGTCACGTCCGATTCGGGCGGCCCGCGCGTGCGGCCGGCACGCGTGCGCCGTAGCGGGCCGCATCCATCGCGGCGTCCTCTGAGTCGCATTCGTCAACTTCATCAATCGGCGGCGGCACCAGGCTTAGAATGCCGCTGAACCATCGAAGCGGGAGAACTGTTCATGACGGGATGGAATCACGCGCGGCAGGCGCGCGATGCACGCCTCGCGGCCGGTGCGGCTTTCGCGCGCGGCAAGCGGGTCGATGCGCGCGACGCCGTCGCGTTGCTCGAAGCGGTGCTGCGCCCCGGCGACCGCGTTTGCCTCGAAGGCGACAACCAGAAGCAGGCCGACCTGCTCGCGACGGCGCTCGCCGACGTCGACAGCGCGAAGGTGCACGACTTGCACATGGTGCAGTCGGGCGTCGTGCTGCCCGAGCATCTCGACGTGTTCGAGCGCGGGATCGCGAAGCGCCTCGATTTCGCGTATTCCGGCCCGCAGTCGCAGCGGATCGCGAAGCTGCTGTTCGGCGGCAAGATCGCGCTCGGCGCGGTGCACACGTATCTCGAGCTGTTCGCGCGCTACTTCATCGACCTCACGCCGCAGGTCGCGCTGATCGCCGCGGTCAGCGCCGACGCCGACGGCAACCTGTACACCGGCCCGAACACCGAGGACACGCCGACCGTCGTCGAAGCCACCGCGTTCAAGGACGGCATCGTGATCGCACAGGTCGACCGCATCGTCGACAAGGTGCCGCGCGTCGACATTCCCGGCGATCGCGTGCACTTCGTCGTCGAGGCCGGCCGGCCGTTCTACGTCGAGCCGCTGTTCACGCGCGACCCGGCCGCGATCACCGAGACGCAGATCCTGACCGCGATGCTCGCGATCAAGGGCATCTACGAGCCGTACGGGATCAAGCGCCTGAACCACGGGATCGGCTTCAACACGGCCGCGATCGAGCTGCTGCTGCCGACCTACGGCGCGAAGCTCGGGCTGAAGGGCAAGGTCTGCACGCACTGGGCGCTCAATCCGCACCCGACGCTGATTCCCGCGATCGAATCGGGCTGGGTCGAGCAGGTCCACTGCTTCGGTTCCGAGGTCGGGATGGACGACTACATCCGCGCGCGCTCCGACGTGTGGTTCACGGGCCCCGACGGGTCGTTGCGCTCGAACCGCGCGTTCTGCCAGACGGCCGGCCTCTATGCATGCGACATGTTCATCGGCTCGACGCTGCAGATCGACCTGTCCGGTCATTCGTCGACGGTCACCGCCGAGCGGATCGCCGGCTTCGGCGGCGCGCCGAACATGGGCAGCGATGCGCGCGGCCGGCGCCATCCGAGCGAGCCGTGGCTGAAGGCCGGCGCGGAAGCCGACCCCGACACGCCGGCGGCGCTCAGGCGCGGCCGCAAGCTCGTCGTGCAGATCGGCGAGACGTTCGGCGACAAGAACGTGCCGATGTTCGTCGAGAAGCTCGACGCGCTGAAGCTCGCGGACAAGCTGCAGCTCGATCTCGCGCCGATCATGGTCTACGGCGACGACGTCACGCACATCGTCACCGAGGAGGGGATCGCGAACCTCTTGATGTGCCGCGACAAGGACGAGCGCGAGCATGCGATTCGCGGCGTGGCTGGCTATACGGAAATCGGCCGTGGCCGCGACAAGAAGATGGTCGAGCGCCTGCGCGAGCGCGGCGTGATCCGCCGCCCGGAGGATCTCGGCATCGATCCGCTCGACGCCGACCGCCGCTGGCTCGCCGCGCGTTCGATCAAGGATCTCGTGCACTGGTCGGGCGGCCTGTATGCGCCGCCGGCCCGGTTCCGCAACTGGTGAGGAAGAGGGCATGGAACAGTTGAACTACCGCTTCACCGCGCGCGAGCGCGCGAAGGGCGAACTGGCCACGGCGCTCGTCGGCGTGGTCGCGTCCGGCAATCTCGAGGTGCTCGTCGAGCGCGTGCTGCCGGGCAACGAATGCGAGATCGACATCCGCACCGCGGCGGTCGGTTTCGGCGCGGTATGGCAGGCCGTCGTGTCGGACTTCGTCGAACGGCGTACGCCGGGCGGCCTGAAGCTGTCGATCAACGACGGCGGCGCGCGGCCCGACATGGTGTCGCTGCGGCTCGCGCAGGCCGTGCGCGCGATCGAGGGGGACGCATGATGACCGACATTCATGACACCCACGACGCCCATGATGCCCCGGCGTTCGTCGCGAGCGGCGCGAGCTGGTACGAAGCGTCGGCGCGCCAGCGTGTCGACGGGCTGCTCGATGCGGGCAGCTTCACCGAATTTCTCGGGCCGGGCGAACGCGTGACGAGCCCGCACCTGCCGCTGTTCGACCTGCCGCAGCAGTTCGACGACGGGATGGTGGTCGGCCACGGCCGGCTCGACGGCCAGCCGGTGTTCGTCGCCGCGCAGGAGGGCCGCTTCATGGGCGGCGCGTTCGGCGAAGTGCACGGCGCGAAACTCACGGGGCTGCTGCGCGCGGCGCGCGAACTCGGCACGCCGGTGCTGATCCTGTTCGATACGGGCGGGGTGCGGTTGCAGGAAGCGAACGCGGGCGAACTGGCGATCGCCGAGATCATGCGCGCGCTCGTCGAAGCGCGCGCGGCCGGCGTGCCGGTGATCGGGCTGATCGGCGGCCGCGCGGGCTGCTACGGCGGCGGCGGTCTGCTTGCCGCATGCTGTTCGGCGCTCGCGGTGTCGGAGCAGGGGCGTATCAGCGTGTCGGGGCCTGAAGTGATCGAGACCAATCGCGGCGTCGAGGAATTCGACGCGAAGGACCGCGCGCTGATCTGGCGCACGATGGGCGGCAAGCATCGCCGGCTGATCGGCGGCGCGGATCGCTACGTGGCCGATACGCCCGACGCGTTTCGCGCGGCCGCGCTCGAACTGCTCGGCCGTGCGCCGAAGTTCGATGCGGCGATGCTGCGCGCGGAGCAGGCGCGTCTCGAGGCGCGCGTCGAACGGTTCGGCGCATGCAAGGATGCGCTCGACGTGTGGCGTGCGCTCGGCGCGGACGAGCCGGAAGCGATTCCCGGCATGCCGGACGACGCATTCGCGAAGCTCGCCGACCAGTTACAGGAGCAGAAATGAAACGACCCCCACGCTCACTTCGTTCGCTGTCGACCGGAGTTGGCGCTTCAGCGCTTACTCCGGTCCCATGCACGGCTCCCCGCGAGGGGGCGCCTGCCGTCCACGGCCTGCTTTGCAAAGCCGGCCGGCTGCGCGGGCGCGGAGCGATGCTCCGCGAATTCCCCGCTACGCCCCTCGGGGCGGCCCGGCGGGAGGCGGCATGACGCTCGATGAAGTACTGACCTCGCTGTTCCCCAAAGGCCATTCGATCGCGCGAACGGGCGGGTTGCTCGCGGGCCACGCGGAGCTGGCCGGCACGCGCGTCGACGTGATCGGCGTAGCCGACCGCTTGCCGTTCGGCATCGACGAAGCCGTGACGCTCGCGTCGCACGTGCTCGACACGATCGAGCGCGGCGGCGATACGCCGATTCTCGTGCTGGTCGACAGCGACAGCCAGCGGATGAGCAAGCGCGACGAACTGCTCGGGCTGAACGAATGCCTGTCGCATCTCGCGAAATGCCTGATGCACGCGGAGCTCGCCGGGCACCGCACGGTCGGCCTGCTGTACGGCCATACGGCCGCGGGCGCATTCATCGCGACCGCGCTCGCGACGCGCACGCTGCTCGCGGTGCCGGGCGCCGAGCCGGCAGTGATGGACCTGCCGTCGATGTCGCGCGTGACGAAGCTGCCGATCGACGTGCTGAAGGAGATGGCGCGCTCGACGCCGGTGTTTGCGCCGGGGCTCGACAACCTCGTGAAGATGGGCGCCGTCGATGCCGTGCTCGATCCGGCCCGCTCGCTCGGCGCGCAGGTCGGCGAATGGCTCGGCAAGCCGGCCGAGCGCGTCGATGGCCGTGCGGCGCGCGGCCGGCCGGTCGCGGCCGACGTCGCGAAGCGCGTCGAGGCGCTTGCGCGTGCCGCACGCTGACACACCGCTGCGCCGCCACACGCTCGTCACGCTGACGACGCGCGGGTGGCGCGACGCGGGCGCCCGCGACC
>NZ_JAPVQY010000052.1 GCF_027257875.1 Burkholderia sp. IMCC1007 | reverse complement strand
TGGCCGCCGCCCGCTCCGCCGCGCGGCGCGCCGCCGGCACGACCGCCGCCGCCGCCACCGCCACGTTCCATCTGTTCGCCGCCGCGACCGCCGCCGCCACCACCGTAGCCGCCGCCGTAACCGCCTTCGTCACCGCCGCCACCGCCGCCGCCCGCACCGCCGCGGCCGCCGAGCATCTGCATTTGATCCGCGACGATTTCGGTCGAATAGCGATCCTGGCCGTCCTGGCCTTGCCACTTGCGCGTGCGGATGCGGCCTTCGATGTAGACCGACGAGCCCTTCTTCAGGTACTCGCTGACGATTTCGGCGAGACGGCCGAAAAACGCGACGCGGTGCCACTCGGTCATTTCCTTGAAATCGCCGCTCGCCTTGTCCTTGTAGCGATCGGTCGTTGCGAGACGAATGTTCGCAACCGCGTCGCCGCTCGGCAGGTAACGGACTTCAGGATCGGCGCCGAGATTGCCGACGAGGATGACCTTGTTGACGGATGCCATGTGTTTCTCCAGTAAATTCGATGCGGAGCCGCCCGCGAAAATCGTCGGAGCGGCCCGCCGGGCAAGCCGGCGAGCGCCGCCGGCGCCTGCCCGAAAAGAAGGGTCAGGCCTTGCGCAGCGGCGGCGCTTTCATGCTGGCCGCGATTATAAGCCACGCGGCAACGAGCCCTGAGCACGCGTAAAAGACGGTATCCGCACCGCCGTGCTTCAGCAGCCAGCCGCCCGCGATGCCGCCGAGCGCGAGCCCGATCGACTGCGTGGTGTTGTAGACGCCCGTGGCCGCGCCCTTGCGCGAACCGGGCGCGAGCTTCGACACGAGCGACGGCTGCGACGCTTCCAGGATGTTGAAGCCCAGGAAGTACACGAACAGGATCGCCGCCACAATCAGGATGGTATGCGGCGCGGTGCCCAGCAGCAATTGGCCGATCAGGATAGCCAGAATGCCGCCGAGCAGCACCGGCTTCATCTTGCCCCGTTTTTCGGCGACGATGATCGCCGGCACCATCATCACGAACGCGAGCCCCATCACCGGCAGGTAGACCTTCCAGTGCGACGCGACCGGCAGCCCGCCGTCGACCAGCAGGCGCGGCACGACGAGGAACAGCGCCGTCTGCGTCGCGTGCAGCACCAGCACGCCGAAGTTCAGGCGCAGCAGCTCCGCGTTGTGGAGCACCTCGGCGAACGGCGCGGGCACGTGCACCGGCTTCGCCGCGTCGGGCACGATCCACAGCACGACGCCGATTGCGAGGATCGACAGCACGCCGACGATCGCGAACAGGCCGCTCATCCCGACCCAGTGGAACACGATCGGCGCGCCGACGATCGCGATCGCGAACGACACGCCGATCGAGCCGCCGACCATCGCCATCGCCTTGGTGCGGTTCTGCTCGGAGGTGAGGTCGGCGATGAACGCGAGCACGGCGGACGACACGGCGCCCATCCCCTGGATCACGCGGCCGACGATGATCCACGTGATGTCGTGCGCGAACGCGGCGACGAAGCTGCCGAGCGCGAAGATCAGCAGGCCGGTGGCAATCACGGGCTTGCGGCCGAACTTGTCGGACGCCCATCCGTAGAAGATGTACAGCAGCGACTGCGTGACGCCGTAGGCGCCGAGCGCGAGGCCGACGAGCAGCACGTTGTCGCCGCCCGGGATGGTTTTCGCGTAGACCGAGAACACCGGCATGATCATGAACAGGCCGAGCATGCGCAGCGCGAAGATCGCCGCGAGCGACGTGGTCGCGCGCAGTTCGGGCGCGCTCATGCGGGAAGACGTGGCGGACGGATTGGACATCGGGAATGAATTTCGAATGATCGGATTGTCCGCGCGGCGGCGGGCGGCGGAAGATCAGGGCCACCGGCCCGGCAGGCCGGGCAGGTCGCGTGCCGGGGCATGACGCGGGCAGCCTGCGGGCCGTGCGAAGCCTCGCGGCGCGGCCGTTTTCCCGGCGCGGGCACTGCCTTGCTGCCAGCTGCTGCCGAGGCTGGGGGCCCCCAACGACGGCCTCGAAAAGCCGTTATAGTAGCAGGTTTGGTTCCCTCCATTTTCGCCAGGTTCATGGAACAGATCCGTATCCGTGGGGCACGTACCCACAACCTGAAAAACGTCAATCTCGACCTGCCGCGCCACAAGCTCGTCGTGATTACCGGGTTGTCCGGGTCGGGCAAGTCGTCGCTCGCGTTCGATACCCTTTATGCCGAAGGGCAGCGCCGCTACGTCGAAAGCCTGTCCGCGTATGCCCGCCAGTTCCTGCAGCTGATGGAGAAGCCCGACGTCGACCTGATCGAAGGCCTGTCGCCCGCGATCTCGATCGAGCAGAAGGCGACGTCCCACAACCCGCGTTCGACCGTCGGCACGGTCACCGAGATCCACGACTACCTGCGACTTTTGTTCGCACGTGTCGGCACGCCGTACTGCCCCGACCACGACATCCCGCTCGAGGCGCAGAGCGTGTCGCAGATGGTCGACGCCGCGCTCGCGCTGCCCGAGGAAACCAAGCTGATGATCCTCGCGCCGGTCGTCGCGAACCGCAAGGGCGAGCACGCCGAGCTGTTCGAGGACATGCAGGCACAGGGCTTCGTGCGCTTTCGCGTGCGCTCGGGCGGCGGCACCGCGAACGAAGGGGTCGCGAAGATCTACGAGGTCGAGTCGCTGCCGAAGCTGAAGAAGAACGACAAGCACACGATCGACGTCGTCGTCGATCGCCTGAAGGTGCGCCCGGACATGAAGCAGCGCCTCGCCGAATCGTTCGAGACGGCGCTGCGCCTCGCCGACGGCCGCGCGATCGCGCTGGAAATGGATACCGATCACGAGCACCTGTTCAGCTCGAAGTTCGCGTGCCCCATCTGCTCGTATTCGCTGCAGGAGCTCGAGCCGCGGCTGTTCTCGTTCAACAACCCGATGGGCGCGTGCCCGGAATGCGACGGCCTCGGCCAGATCACGTTCTTCGACCCGAAGCGGGTCGTCGCGCATCCGTCGCTGTCGCTCGCCGCGGGCGCCGTGAAAGGCTGGGATCGCCGCAACCAGTTCTACTTCCAGATGCTGCAGAGCCTCGCGGCGTTCTACGAATTCGACATCGACGCCGCGTTCGAGGATCTGCCCGAAAAGATCCGCAAGGTGCTGCTGTTCGGCTCGGGCAAGCAGACGATCCCGTTCTCGTACATCAACGAGCGCGGCCGCACGACGATCCGCGAGCACGTGTTCGAAGGGATCATCCCGAACCTCGAGCGCCGCTACCGCGAGACCGATTCGGTCGCGGTGCGCGAAGAGCTGTCGAAGTATCAGAACAACCAGCCGTGCCCGTCGTGCGAAGGCACGCGCCTGCGCCGCGAAGCGCGCCACGTGCGGGTCGGCACCGGCGACTACGCGCGCGGCATCTATGAAATCAGCGGCTGGCCGCTGCGCGACGCGCTCGGCTATTTCGACGGCCTGACGCTCGACGGCGCGAAGCGCGAGATCGCCGACAAGGTGATCAAGGAAATCGTCGCGCGCCTGACCTTCCTGAACAACGTCGGCCTCGACTACCTGTCGCTCGAGCGCAGCGCCGAAACCCTGTCGGGCGGCGAAGCGCAACGGATCCGGCTCGCGTCGCAGATCGGCTCGGGCCTGACCGGCGTGATGTACGTGCTCGACGAGCCGTCGATCGGCCTGCACCAGCGCGACAACGACCGCCTGATCGGCACGCTCAAGCACCTGCGCGACCTCGGCAACTCGGTGATCGTCGTCGAGCACGACGAGGACATGATCCGCACGGCCGACTACGTCGTCGACATGGGCCCGGGCGCCGGCGAACACGGCGGCGTGGTGGTCGCCGAAGGCACGCCGAAGCAGGTGCAGTCGAATCCGCAATCGCTGACGGGCCAGTACCTCGTCGGCAAGCGCGTGATCGAGTATCCGGACGAGCGCCTCGCGCCTGATCCCGAGCGGATGCTGCGGATCGTCGACGCGCACGGCAACAACCTGCAGCACGTCGATCTCGAGCTGCCGGTCGGCCTCCTGACCTGCATCACCGGCGTGTCGGGCTCCGGCAAGTCGACGCTGATCAACGACACGCTGTATCACGCGGTCGCGCGCCACCTGTACGGTTCGTCGGCCGAGCCGGCGCCGCACGAGGCGATCGAGGGCCTCGAGCACTTCGACAAGGTGATCAACGTCGACCAGTCGCCGATCGGCCGCACGCCGCGCTCGAACCCGGCCACCTACACGGGCCTGTTCACGCCGATCCGCGAGCTGTTCTCGGGCGTGCCGACCGCGAAGGAGCGCGGCTACGATCCGGGCCGCTTCTCGTTCAACGTGAAGGGCGGCCGCTGCGAGTCGTGCCAGGGCGACGGCGTGCTGAAGGTCGAGATGCACTTCCTGCCGGATGTGTACGTGCCGTGCGACGTGTGCCACGGCAAGCGCTACAACCGCGAAACGCTCGAGGTGCAGTACAAGGGCAAGAACATCAGCGAAGTACTCGACATGACGGTCGAACATGCGTATGAATTCTTCAGCGCGGTGCCGGTCATCGCGCGCAAGCTGAAGACGCTGCTCGACGTCGGCCTCGGCTACATCCGCCTCGGCCAGTCGGCCACGACGCTGTCGGGCGGCGAGGCGCAGCGCGTGAAGCTGTCGCTGGAGCTGTCGAAACGCGACACCGGCCGCACGCTGTACATCCTCGACGAGCCGACCACCGGCCTGCACTTCCACGATATCGCGCTGCTGCTGGAAGTGATCCACCGGCTGCGCGACCAGGGCAACACGGTCGTGATCATCGAGCACAACCTCGACGTGATCAAGACGGCCGACTGGGTGATCGACCTCGGCCCCGAGGGCGGCGCCGGCGGCGGCCAGATCATCGCGCAGGGCACGCCCGAGCAGGTCGCGAAGACCAAGGCCAGTTTCACCGGCAAGTATCTCGCGCCGCTGCTCAAACGCCCGACCCGCAAGGCGGCGGCCGGCTGACGGCCCGCCTCCGGCGTGCGCGGCCGCCCGGCCGCGCACGGTCCGGGCCCGCGGCGGCGCCCTGCGATTTGCCGTCCCGCGGTTTCCCCTCCGGCGGTTTCCCTCCTGTGGTTTTCCCTTCTGCGTTTACACCATGAGCCAAACTGCCTCATGGCGGACCATAATGGCAGCTATACTTTACGGTCGTAAGATTCGCCGTCCGCACCAATCCGGTGCCATGCCGGGCGAACGCCGCTCTGCCGCCCATCGCGCGGCATGACACACGAACGACAGGAATCCACGATGGAGAAGCAACAAGAGTCGCGCGACGCGCAGAACCGCGAGCCGCACCTGCGCAGCGTGCGGCTGACGAGCGACTTCAGCCTGCCGAAGTTGTCGGCGATCGAGATCGGCAGCTACCTGTTCGCCCTCGTGTCGATGGTGCTCGTCATCGAACTGAAGCTCCTCGGCGGGCTGCTGGCCGGCATGCTGGTCTACCAGCTCATCCACACGATCGCGCCGGTGATCGAACGCCACACCACCAGCATGCGGGCGCGCTGGGTCGCCGTCGTGCTGCTGTCGATCGCGATCGTCGGCGGGCTCACCGGCCTGACGATCGGCATCATCGAACACTTCGAGCACACGGTGCCGAACCTGCAGACCCTGCTCGGCCAGTTGATGCAGATCGTCGAGCAAACGCGCGCGCGCACGCCGGCGTGGATCGCGAACCTGCTGCCTGTCGACGTCGAGCAGATGAAGACCAAGGCGGCGCTGCTGATGCACTCGCACATGGATCAGCTCCAGCAAGGCGGCAAGAGCGTCGCGCGCGGCTTCGGCCACGTGGTATTCGGGATGATCATCGGCGCGATGATCGCGATCGGCGTCGAGCACGGCAAGGTGCGCCGGCCGCTGTCGACCGCCCTCGTCACGCGCGTGTCGCGCTTTGCCGAATCGTTCCGCCGGATCGTGTTCGCGCAGATCAAGATCTCGGCGATCAACTCCGCATTCACGGCCATCTACCTGCTCGTCGCGCTGCCGATCTTCCACGAGCAGTTGCCGCTGTCGAAAACGCTGGTGCTCGTGACCTTCATCGTCGGCCTGCTGCCGGTGATCGGCAATCTGGTCTCGAACACGCTGATCGTCGCGGTGTCGCTGTCGGTCAGCATGGGCACCGCGATCGCGTCGCTCGCGTTCCTCGTGATCATCCACAAGTTCGAATACTTCCTGAACGCGAAGATCATCGGCGGCCAGATCGAGTCGCGCGCGTGGGAACTGCTGCTCGCAATGCTGATCATGGAAGCCGCGTTCGGGCTGCCGGGCGTGATCGCGGCGCCGATCTTCTATGCGTACCTGAAGCGCGAGCTGTACATGCTGCGGCTGATCTGACGCGCCGCCGTCGGCGCCCTACTGGTCACGCAAACAAAAACGCCGCGCTCCGAAAAGCGCGGCGTTCTTGTTTGCGGCCACCGGCGGCCAGCACGGGCCGCCCGACGCGAATCGCCGATCAGCGAAACACGACCGTCTTGGTCCCGTTCAACACGATCCGGTGCTCGACGTGCCACTTCACCGCGCGCGCAAGCGTCACGCACTCGACGTCGCGGCCGATCGCGGTGAGCTGGTCGGGCGTCATGCTGTGGTCGACGCGCTCGACTTCCTGCTCGATGATCGGGCCTTCGTCGAGATCGGTCGTCACGTAGTGCGCGGTCGCGCCGATCAGCTTCACGCCGCGGTCGAACGCCTGGTAGTACGGCTTCGCGCCCTTGAAGCTCGGCAGGAACGAATGGTGGATGTTGATCGCGCGGCCGGCGAGCTGCGCGCACATGTTCGGCGACAGGATCTGCATGTAGCGCGCGAGCACGACGAGGTCGGCCTGGTGCTCGTCGATCACTTCCAGCACGCGCGCTTCCTGCGCGGCCTTCGCGGCATCGGACGAGCCGCCGACGAGCGGGAAGTGATGGAACGGGATGTTGTAGCTCGCGGCGAGCTGGTAGAACTCCTTGTGATTCGACACGATCGCCGGGATCTCGATCGGCAGCTGGCCGGTGCGATAGCGGAACAGCAGGTCGTTCAGGCAATGGCCGATCTTCGACACCATGATCACGACGCGCGGCTTCACGGCCGCATCGTGCAGCTCCCAGCGCATCGCGAACTGTTCGGCGAGCGGTGCGAATTCCTTGCGAAGCGTGTCGAGCGCCGACGCTGCATCCTCGCCGCCGCCGTCCTGCTCGAAGTGCACGCGCATGAAGAACTCGCCGGTGCGGCTGTCGCCGAACTGCGCCGAATCGAGAATGTTGTTGCTGCGCTCGAACAGGAAGCCCGAGACCGCGTGGACGATGCCGTGCCGGTCGGGGCACGACAGTTTCAAGATAAAGCTGTGATCGGTCGGCATGACCGCTACTCCCTTCGTTTCGGTATTCGTCAAATGGCCGGTTCGTGCGGCTGCGCCCCGGCCCGGGCGCGCGTCATGCGGACGGCGCGAACAGCGCGTCGATGCCCGCGGCATCGGCCGCCGCGAGCCAGCGATGGCGCAGCAGCGTGTCGAGCATCGCGAGGCTCGCATCCGTCGTCGCGCGGCCTTCGCGCAACCAGCCGATCACCTCCGGCACGCCGGCCAGCAGGTGCTCGGCGACTTCGCCGTCCTGGTTGTGCGGCGCGAAGTCGCGCGGCAGCGGCAGGTCGTACACGAAGATCAGTTCGGACTGCGTGCCTTCCGGCAGCGAGCACAGTACCTGCACCGCGCGGCCCGCGATCGCACGCGCCGCCAGTTCGGCCGGCATGCCGGCCTCTTCCCAGCACTCCTTGACGAGCGTCTCGTGAACGCCCAACCCCCAGCCGATGCCGCCCGCGACGACGTTGTCGAGCATGCCGGGGTCGGTGGCCTTGGTCGCGCTGCGACGGCCGAGCCACATCTGCGGCACGGCGGGCGAACCCGGTGCAACCGCATATTCTACGATGCCGTTCACGTGCACCGCGTAAGTCTGCGTACCGAAGAAGCGCGACGCGGCGCGCTCGATGTACGCGAGCGGCGGATCGTCGAAGCGGTTGCGGATCGCATAGATCTCGTCGCGCCAGCCGGGAATCGCGCCCTCGGCCGCCAGCGCGCCGATCGCGCTCGCGAGCGCCATGCTGCGCGCGTCCACGGAGTCGTAGCGCGCCGACAGCACGACACGCGCGTCGGTCAGCTCGAACACGTCGGGCCAGCGCGCGAGCTTCGCGACGTCCTGGCGACGCACCCAGCCGACCTGCTCGCCGGCGATCACGAAACGCAGGTGCGCGGCCGGATCGAAGCGGCGTGCAGCGGCGATGCAGGGAAACGTCATCGTCATCAATCCTTCAGCGCGACGCGAATGCCGATCGCGATGAACGTCGCGCCGGCGATCCGGTCGAGCCACACGCCGGCCTTCGGGCGGCGCTTCAGCCACGCGCCGATCGCACCCGCGCCGACGCCGAACAGCGTGAAGATCGCGGCCGTCTGCAGCATGAACAGCGCACCCAGTTCGAACATCTGCAGCGTCACGCTCTGCACGCCGTGCGGATCGACGAACTGCGGCAGGAACACGACGAAGAACAGCGTGACCTTCGGGTTCATCAGGTTGCCGATCACGCTCTGCCGGAAGATCGCACCGAGCGGCTGCGGCGGACGCGCATGCGCGTTCGCGAGACCGTGGCTGCGCAGCGCCTTGATGCCGATCCACACGAGATACGCGGCGCCCGCGAGCTTCAGCGCCTGGAACGCGAGCGGCGACGAACGCAGCACGGCGGCGACGCCGAGCGCCGCCAGCGTCGTGTGGAACAGGATCCCGGCCGTGAAGCCGAGCGCCGCGACGAAGCCGGCGGCGCGCCCCTGCGAGATGCCGCGCGCGAGCACCTGCAGGTTGTCGGGACCGGGCGCGAACGTGATCGCGACCGACGTCGCGAGAAACAGCATGAAATTGGGCATCGTGACCTCGCGGCGTAGGCCGGCGCTCAGTGATTCACTGGTTCAGTGGCCGGCGAATTCGGTGACGGTATAGACGGGCAGCCCCGCGTTGCGCAGCAGCGTCGAGCCGCCGAGATCGGGCAGGTCGATGATCGCCGCGCCTTCGACGACCACCGCGCCGAGCCGGTGCAGCAGGTTGCGCCCCGCCATCATCGTGCCGCCGGTCGCGATCAGGTCGTCCATGATGATCACGCGGTCGCCGGGGCGGCACGCGTCTTCGTGGATCTCGACCGTCGCACTGCCGTATTCGAGGTCGTACGACTCGGAACGCGTCTTGTACGGCAGCTTGCCGACCTTGCGGATCGGCACGAAGCCGACGCTCAGCTCGTACGCGACGATCGGCGCGATGATGAAGCCGCGCGCATCGAGCCCCGCGACGTAGTCGAGCTTCGCATCGACATAGCGTTCGACGAACAGGTCGACGAGGATGCGCAGCGCCTTCGGGCTCTGCAGCAGCGTCGTAATGTCGCGGAACTGCACGCCCGGCTGCGGCCAGTCGGGCACCGTGCGGATCTGGTTGTGAATGAAGGCGACCGGATCGAGCGGCGCGCCCGACGACGAATGCGGCATGAAACTCTCCGAAAAAAACGGTGCGCGACGATCGGGCACCGTTTCGAATAAATACGGGTCGGGTTGGCGAATCGCGGCTCAGGCGACTCCATCAACTCCGCCAGCTCCGGCGCCCCCGGGCGACTCAGGCGACCGCGACCGGCGGATCGCGCCGATGGCGCGACAGCCGTTCCTCCGCGAGCGCGAGCGCCTCGGGCAGCCCGCGCAGCACCACGATGTCGCTCGCGCGCAGCTTGGTCTGCGGATCGGGTTCGACGCCGCGAATGCCGTGCCGGCGGATCGCCGTGACTTCCAGCCCGAGCGCATACAGCCCGAGCTCTTCCAGCGAGCGCCCGACCGCGTCCGCGCGCGCGTCGACCGGCACAGATTGTAGCCGCACCTGCTCGTGATCGTCGTCGTCCGCATCGTCGGCGCCGCGGAAATAGCCGCGCAGCAGGCTGTAGCGCTCGTCGCGCATCTCCTCGACGCGCCGCACGACCTTGCGCATCGGCACGCCGACCAGCACCAGCGTGTGCGACGCGAGCATCAGGCTGCCTTCGACGATCTCCGGAATCACCTCGGTCGCACCGGCTGCAAGCAGCTTCTCGAGATCGGCATCGTCGACGGTGCGCACGATCGCCGGCAGCGTCGGCTCGAGCTCGTGCACATGGTGCAGCACGCGCAGCGCGGACGGCGTGTTCGCGTAGGTGATCGCGACGGCCGCCGCCCGGTGGATACCGGCCGCGAGCAGCGACTCGCGGCGCGCCGCGTCGCCGAACACGACCGACTCGCCGGCCGTCGCGGCCGCGCTCACGCGATCGGGATCGAGGTCGAGCGCGACGTACGAAATGCCTTCCTGCTCGAGCATGCGCGCCAGGTTCTGGCCCGCGCGGCCGTAGCCGCAGATGATCACGTGGCCGCGCTGCTTGAGGCTTTGCGTCGCGATCCGCGTCATCTGCAGCGACTGCTGCATCCATTCCGTCGACGACAGCCGCATCACGATGCGGTCCGCGTTCTGGATCAGGAACGGCGCGGCGAGCATCGACAGCAGCATCGACGCGAGGATCGCCTGCAGCAGCGTCGAATCGACGAGGTGCCGGTCGAGGATCAGGTTCAGCAGCACGAAGCCGAATTCGCCGGCCTGCGCGAGGCCGATGCCGGTGCGCATCGCGACGCCCGGCGTCGCGCCGAACAGCCGCGCGAGGCCCGCGATCATCGTCGCCTTGAACAGGATTTGCCCGACGAAGAAGCCGAGCACGAGGAACGGGTGTTCCCAGATCACGCGCGGATCGAGCAGCATCCCGGTCGTCACGAAGAACAGGCCGAGCAGCACGTCGCGAAACGGCTTGATGTCCTCTTCCACCTGATGGCGGAACGGCGTCTCGGAAATGAGCATCCCCGCGATGAACGCGCCGAGCGCGAGCGACAGCCCGAAGCGGTCGGTGATGAACGCGGCGCCGAGCGTGACGAGCAGCAGGTTCAGCACGAACAGCTCCTGCGAGCGGCGCCGCGCGACGACGTTGAGCCAGCGCGTCATGAAGCGCTGGCCGATGACGAGCAGCAGCGCGAGCGCGATCACGATCTTGACCGCCGCGAAGCCGAGCGTGAGCGCAAGATCCTTCGACGACTCCGCGCCGAATGCGGCGATCACGATCAAGAGCGGCACCACCGCCAGATCCTGGAACAGCAGCACGCCGAAGATGTTCCGACCATGCTCGGTCTCGATCTCGAGCCGCTCGGCGAGCATCTTCGACACGATCGCCGTCGACGACATCGCGAGCGCGCCGCCGAGCGCGACGCTGCCCTGCCACGTGATGTGCACCCAGCGCTCGAACAGCGCGCCGAGCACGACCGCGAGCACGAGGGTCGCGACGACCTGCAGCAACCCGAGCCCGAACACGAGCCGCTGCATCGCCCTGAGCTTCGCGAGCGAGAATTCGAGGCCGATCGAGAACATCAGGAACACCACGCCGAATTCCGCGAGGTGTTCGGCCCGTTCGAGGTCGGCGGCAATGCCGAACGCATGCGGGCCGACCAGGATGCCGACGGTCAGGTAGCCGAGCATCGGCGGCAGGTTCAACGAGCGAAATACGACGACACCCACCACCGAGGCCAGCAACAGCAGCAGGGTCATTTCGAGCGGGGAAATCACAGGCGAAGCGTCCTCGTTCGTCGGGGCCGCGGCAATGCGGGCGCGGGTGGTGGCGGTGGTCAGGCTGCATCGGACAAGTCCGAAAGCCCGGCGCGGCGAACAAACGCCTTTGCTATACTCCGCGCATGATAGCGAAAATCAATGATGATCGGGCGCTCGCGCTCGCCCGCGACGTGCTCGACATCGAGGCGGACGCCGTACGCGCGCTGCGCGACCAGCTCGACGGCGACTTCGTCCAGGCCGTTGCGCTGCTGCTCGGCTGTCGCGGCCGCGTGGTGGTGTCCGGCATCGGCAAATCGGGGCATATCGCCCGCAAGATCGCGGCCACGCTGGCCAGCACCGGCACGCCGGCGTTCTTCGTCCATCCGGCCGAGGCCAGCCACGGCGACCTCGGCATGGTCACGTCGGACGACGTCTTCATCGGCATCTCGTATTCGGGCGAGTCGGAAGAGCTCGTTGCGATCCTGCCGCTCGTCAAGCGGATCGGCGCGAAGCTGATCGCGATCACGGGCCGCGCGGGATCGAGCCTCGGCACGCTCGCCGACGTGAACCTGAACGCCGCGGTCTCGAAGGAAGCGTGCCCGCTGAACCTCGCGCCTACCGCGAGCACGACCGCCGCGCTCGCGCTCGGCGATGCGCTCGCCGTCGCGGTGCTCGACGCGCGCGGCTTCGGTTCCGAGGATTTCGCGCGCTCGCATCCGGGCGGCGCGCTCGGCCGCCGCCTGCTCACCCATGTGCGCGACGTGATGCGCTCGGGCGACGACGTGCCGCAGGTCGGCGCCGACGCGACGCTGTCGGACGCACTGTTCCAGATCACCGCGAAGCGAATGGGCATGACGGCCGTGGTCGAGGCCGACGGCCGCGTCGCCGGCATCTTCACCGATGGCGACCTGCGTCGCGTGCTCGCCCGCGACGGCGATTTCCGCACGCTGCCGATCGTCGAGGTGATGACCCGCGAGCCGCGCACGATCGGCCCCGAACATCTCGCGGTCGAAGCGGTGGAACTGATGGAGCGCCACCGGATCAACCAGATGCTGGTGGTCGATGCCGACGGCGTGCTGATCGGCGCGCTGAACATGCACGACCTGTTTTCGAAGAAGGTGATCTGATGAGCGCAGCGCTGACTGCGGCCGAACGAGCGAGCCGCGTGAAGCTGATGATTTTCGACGTCGACGGTGTGCTGACCGACGGCGGCCTGCTGTTTACCGCGGCCGGCGACGCGATGAAGTCGTTCAATTCGCTCGACGGCCACGGCGTGAAGCTGCTCGGCGAGGCCGGCATCGCGACCGCGATCATCACCGGCCGCCGCTCGGAAATCGTCGCGGCGCGCGCGAAGGAAATGAAGATCGCGCACCTGTTCCAGGGCGTCGAGAACAAGCTCACCGTGTTCGCCGACCTGGTCGCGTCGCTCGGCCTGACGGCCGACGCATGCGGCTACATGGGCGACGACTGGCCCGACCTGCCCGTGATGCTGCGCTGCGGCTTCGCGACCGCGCCGGCCAATGCGCATCCCGAGGTGATCGCCCGCGCGCACTGGGTGGCCGAGGCGCGCGGCGGCCACGGCGCCGTGCGCGAAGTGTGCGACGCGATCCTGCGCGCGCAACGCCGCTACGACGCGATGCTCGCGGCCGCCTGCGGAGCCTGACGGATGAACACGCATTTCCGCTGGACCCAGTTGCTGCCGCTCGTCGCGGTCGCCGCGCTCGCGGGCATCACGTGGTGGCTGCTGCAGGCGACGCTGCCGCCCCCCGGCGAGGGCGCCGCGCAGCCGAAGCGCCACACCCCCGACTACTTCGCGGACAACTTCTCCGTCACCGAGCTCGATCAGTCCGGCACGACCCAGTACCGGCTGACGGCCGCGAAGCTGATCCATTACGAAGACACCGACAACAGCGACCTGACCGATCCGGCCATGCGCGCGTTCCAGCCCGGCAAGCCGATCGTGACGACCACCGCGAAGCGCGGCATCGTCAACGGCGACGTGTCGATCGTCGATTTGTACGATGACGCGCGCATCCTGCGTGTGGCCGGCGGCGGCGATCCGCAGATGCAGGCCGATTCCCAGCATTTCCGGATCTTCGTCAATGACGATGTGATCCAGACCGAAAAGCCGGTTAAACTTCAGCGCGGCCTGTCGCTCGTCAACGCGACCGACGGCATGAAGTACAACAACGTCACCCGGGTCATCGAGCTTTACGGCAACGTGCGCGGCACCATTGCCGCGTCCGACACGTCCGGCGGCTCGAAAGGTCGACCCAAGTGACGCATCCCTCACGTGACTGCATGAACGAACCGTTCCCTCGACCGAATTCCGGCGGCGCTGCGCGCGCCGTCCGCGCCGCGCTCGCCGCGACGCTCGTGGCGCTCCCGCTCGTCGGGCTGGCGCCGCTCGCCCATGCCGAGAAGGCCGACCAGAACAAGCCGATCAACGTCGAGGCGGACAACCTCACCTATGACGACCTGAAGCAGGTCACGGTCGCGACCGGCAACGTCGTGATCACGAAGGGCACGATCGTCATCAAGGGCGACCGCGTCGAAGTGCGTCAGGATCCGGAAGGCTATCAGTACGCGACGTCGTTCGGCAGCGGCAAGAAGCATGCGACGTTCCGCCAGAAGCGCGAAGGTCTCGACGAGTACATCGACGGCGACGCCGAGCGCATCGACTACGACGGCAAGCAGGACCTGACGACACTGACGACCGCCGCGACCGTGCGCCGCCTGCAGGGCACGTCGACCATCGCCGACACCGTGCACGGCAGCGTGATCACGTACGACGGCCAGCACGACTTCTACACCGCGAAGGGCGGCAAGGACATCGCGGCGCCGGGCAACCCGACCGGCCGCGTGCGCGCGATGCTGTCGCCGAAGAACGGCGGCGCGGGGCCGCTGAACGGCGCGCCGGCGAAGCTGTCGCCGTCGACCACGATCCAGGGAGCGCCGGGCCAATGAATGCGCTACCGAATCGCCAGCCGGCCGGCACGACGAGTTCGCTCGTCGTCCGCAACCTGAAGAAGCGCTACGGCTCGCGCACGGTCGTCAAGGACGTGTCGCTCGACGTGAAGAGCGGCGAGGTCGTCGGCCTGCTCGGCCCGAACGGCGCCGGCAAGACGACGTCGTTCTACATGATCGTCGGCCTCGTGCCGACGGATGCGGGCGAGATCTCGCTGAACGGCAGCTCGATCAGCCTGCTGCCGATCCACAAGCGCGCGTCGCTCGGCCTGTCGTACCTGCCGCAGGAAGCATCGGTGTTCCGCAAGCTGACCGTCGAGGAGAATATCCGCGCGGTACTCGAGCTGCAGTTCGGCGACGACGGCAAGCGGCTGTCGAAGGAGGCGATCGCGTCGCGCACCGAGGCGCTGCTCGACGAGCTGCAGATCGGCCACCTGCGCGAGAATCCGGCGCTGTCGCTGTCGGGCGGCGAGCGCCGTCGCGTCGAAATCGCGCGGGCGCTCGCGACCAACCCGAGCTTCATCCTGCTCGACGAACCGTTCGCCGGCGTCGACCCGATCGCGGTGCTCGAGATCCAGAAGATCGTCAAGTTCCTGAAACAGCGTAACATCGGCGTGTTGATTACCGATCACAACGTCCGCGAAACGCTCGGCATCTGCGACCACGCATACATCATCAGCGACGGTTCGGTGCTCGCCGCCGGCGCGCCGAGCGACATCATCGAGAACGAAAGCGTACGCCGCGTGTACCTCGGCGAACACTTCCGCATGTAAGTCCCCTCGTGGCTCGCTGCACCCCGCCCGGCACCGCCGCGCGGGGCTGCGCGCGGCTTTCCGGCCATGTCGCCGCTCATCCCGCGGCCGGGCGCCGCGCCGCGCGTAATCGCGGATGGCTCAACGCGCCCGGGTCGTGGCACACTGCCGGTATGACTCCCTCTCTGCCATGAAAGCCAGCCTTCAACTCCGCCTGTCGCAACATTTGGCGCTGACGCCGCAGCTGCAGCAGTCGATCCGGCTTCTGCAGCTGTCGACGCTCGAACTGCAGCAGGAAGTCGCGATGGCCGTCGCGCAGAATCCGCTGCTCGAGAACGACGATGAATGGATCGCGAGTCCGCTGCGTGTCGCAGCGGATGGATCGCTGATCGCGCAGACGCCGCCCGCGCAGAACACCGAGCCGGCCGTAGCCAACGGCAGCAGCACGTCCAGCGATCGCGCGGAGCGCGACGAGCCGGCCGGCGCCGATGAATACGACGGCTATGGGTCCGGCGACGGCAACGACGGCCCGCAGTGGAATCTCGACGAGTTCGGCCGCTCGAGCGGCGCGTCCGACGACGACGACCTGCCGCCGCTGCAGGTGCAGGAAGCCGCGACGTCGCTGCGCGACCATCTGTCCGCGCAACTGCGCGTCACGCAGGCCGGCCCGCGCGATCGCGCGCTCGTGATGTTCCTGATCGAATCGCTCGACGACGACGGCTACCTGACCGCGTCGCTCGACGAAGTGCTCGCCGATCTGCCGGCCGAACTCGAAATCGACGGCGACGAACTGAACGCGGCGCTCGCGCTGCTGCACAGCTTCGACCCGGCCGGGGTCGGCGCGCGCTCGGCGTCCGAGTGCCTGAAGCTGCAGCTGCTGCGCCTCGATCCGTCCCCCACCCGCACGCTCGCGCTCGAAATCGTGTCGCAGCATCTCGAGCTGCTCGCCGCGCGCGATTTCACGCGGCTGCGCAAGCAGCTGAAGGCGAGCGACGACGCGCTGCGCGACGCGCACGCGCTGATCCGCTCGCTGGAGCCGTTCCCGGGCGCCGCATACGGCAAGGCCGAAGCCGACTACGTCGTGCCCGACATCATGGTGAAGAAGTCCGGCCAGGGCTGGGTCGCGGAACTCAATCCGGAAGTGATGCCGCGCCTGCGCATCAACAACCTGTACGCGAACATCCTGCGCAACAGCCGCGGCGATCCGTCGGCCGGCTCGCTGAAGCAGCAGCTCCAGGAAGCACGCTGGCTGATCAAGAACATCCAGCAGCGCTTCGACACGATCCTGCGGGTCGCGCAGGCTATTGTCGAGCGTCAGAAGAATTTCTTTGCGCACGGTGAAATTGCCATGCGCCCCTTGGTTTTGCGGGAAATAGCTGATACGCTGGGCCTACACGAGTCGACTGTCAGCCGTGTGACAACAGGCAAGTACATGCTGACCCCGTTCGGGACGCTGGAATTTAAGTACTTCTTCGGATCACACGTTTCGACCGACACCGGAGGCGCCGCTTCGTCGACCGCCATCCGAGCCCTGATCAAGCAACTGATAGGAGCTGAAGACCCAAAATCGCCACTTTCGGACAGCCGCATTGCCGAGCTGCTGGCAGAACAGGGTTTCGTGGTTGCGCGCCGCACGGTTGCCAAGTATCGCGAAGCTCTCAAAATCCCGGCAGTGAATCTGCGCAAGTCTCTTTAAGCCTGCTGCCTGCCTGGCGGCAGGCGTGTTCCGGCCACCGCGCACTCGGGGAACAGGCCGGGCGACTTGTCCGCGAATTTGCCGCCGCGTGCGGCAGGGGCAAGTCGACCGGAGCGCCGCCTCGATGCGGCCGGGTGGTCACTCGCTTGGAGAAGCACTATGAACCTGAAGATCAGTGGACATCATCTCGAAGTCACGCCTGCAATTCGCGAATACGTGATCACCAAGCTGGACCGGGTGCTACGCCATAGCGATCAGGTGATCGATGGCACTGTGATCCTCTCGGTCGACAACCACAAGGAAAAGGACAAGCAGCAGCGCGCGGAAATCAATCTGCATCTGAAGGGCAAGGACATCTTCGTCGAAAGCGCGAACGGTAACCTGTACGCCGCGATCGATCTGCTGATCGACAAATTGGATCGTCAGGTCGTCAAGCACATGGAGCGTCTGCAAACGCACGCGCACGACCCGATCAAGCTGCAGCCGTCGATCGACCAGATCGAACTGCCGCCGCAATAACGGTCACTGCAATACATGCGCCGCCCGGTTCGCCGGGCGTTTTTTTTGTGGCTTCGACGCAGCGGTGCGACCGGTCTGTCCATGCTGCGCCACGCGCGCGGCTGTGCTCTATAATGTTCCGGTTATCGCCGGGGGGCGTTGGTGCGGTAGCTGCCTTGCAGGTTGCCAATGCCGAACGCCTTGATATCGCCGAACATGGACAATCAGTCTGCCGCCGCAAGGAGACCCCAGGCCGCCCAATCGCCTGCCAACATGAATCGCCTAGCCAAAATCCTGCCCATAGAGAACGTCGTCATCGACCTCTCCGTCACCAGCAAGAAACGCGTCTTCGAACAAGCCGGGCTGATCTTCGAGAATCAGAACGGCATCGCCCGCAGCACCGTCACGGACAACCTGTTCGCGCGCGAGCGCCTCGGCTCGACCGGGCTCGGCGAAGGCGTCGCGATTCCGCACGGGCGCATCAAGGGGCTCAAGCACCCGCTCGCCGCCTTCGTGCGGCTCGCCGATGCGATCCCGTTCGAAGCGCCCGACGGCCAGCCGGTCGGTCTCCTGATTTTCCTGCTCGTCCCCGAGCAAGCCACTCAGCAACACCTCGAGATCCTGTCGGAAATCGCGCAACTGTTGTCCGATCGCGATGCGCGCGAGCGTCTGCACAACGAAACGGATATCGCCGAGTTGCATCGCCTGCTCACTCAGTGGCAACCTTGAGTTGATCCGGGCGGAATATTTTCCCGAACGAGGCGGCACGCGCCGCCGTCCACGGCTGCCCGGCGCCGGTCCCGCATGGCGACGCCCGTCGCCGCGCGCACGCACCGGCTCATTGGAGTGACGAGAGTCATGGATACGTCCAGCATCAACGCCCAGAGCATCTTCGACGACAACGCAGCCACGCTGAAGCTGAGCTGGCTGACGGGGCATGAAGGCTGGGAGCGCGGTTTTTCGGCCGACACCGTGGGCAACGCGACGTCGAGCGCCGACCTCGTCGGCCACTTGAACCTGATCCACCCGAACCGGATCCAGGTGCTCGGCGAAGCCGAAATCGACTACTACCAGCGGCAGACCGACGAAGACCGTTCGCGCCACATGGCCGAGCTGATCGCCCTCGAGCCGCCGTTCCTCGTCGTCGCCGGCGGCGCGGCGGCGCCGCCCGAATTGGTGCTGCGCTGCACGCGCTCGTCCACCCCGCTGTTCACGACGCCGATGTCGGCCGCCGCGGTGATCGACAGCCTGCGGCTCTACATGTCGCGCATCCTCGCGCCGCGCGCGACGCTGCACGGCGTGTTCCTCGACATCCTCGGGATGGGCGTGCTGCTCACCGGCGACTCCGGCCTCGGCAAGAGCGAACTCGGCCTCGAACTCATCAGCCGCGGCCACGGTCTCGTCGCCGACGATGCCGTCGACTTCGTCCGACTTGGCCCCGATTTCGTCGAAGGCCGCTGCCCGCCGCTGCTGCAGAACCTGCTCGAAGTGCGCGGCCTCGGCCTGCTCGACATCAAGACGATCTTCGGCGAAACCGCCGTGCGGCGGAAAATGAAGCTGAAGCTGATCGTCCAGCTCGTCCGCCGTCCGGACGGCGAATTCCAGCGCCTGCCGCTGGAAAGCCAGACCGTCGACGTGCTCGGTTTGCCGATCAGCAAGGTGACGATCCAGGTGGCGGCCGGCCGCAACCTCGCGGTGCTGGTCGAGGCGGCCGTGCGGAACACGATCCTGCAGCTGCGCGGAATCGACACGTTGCGCGACTTCATGGATCGGCAACGGCTCGCGATGCAGGATCCCGACAGCCAATTCCCCGGCAAGCTCGTGTAATTTCCGCGCGCCGGCCGCGCAGCGCCGACGCGTCGAGCCGGTGCTATGATGAAACGTCAGGATTCTCTGCTTCCCATGCGCATCGTCCTCATCACCGGCATCTCCGGCTCAGGCAAGTCCGTCGCGCTGAACGCGCTCGAAGACGCAGGCTATTACTGCGTCGACAACCTGCCGCCGCACGTGCTCCCCGAACTCGCCCGCTACCTCGCCGAGGCAGGCCAGCACCGGCTCGCGGTTGCAATCGATGCGCGCTCCAGCGCGTCGCTCGACGAAATGCCCGGCCTGATCCGCGCGCTGTCGCTCGAGCACGACGTCCGCGTGCTGTTCCTGAACGCGAGCACGCAGGCACTGATCCAGCGCTTCTCCGAAACGCGCCGGCGCCACCCGCTGTCCGGCTCGCCGTCGCACGATGCGAACGTCGGCCTGCTGTCGTCGCTCGAGGAAGCGATCGAGCGCGAACGCGATCTCGTCGCGCCGCTCGCCGAATTCGGCCACCAGATCGATACCAGCACGCTGCGCGCAAATGCGCTGCGCACGTGGGTCAAGCGCTTCATCGAGCAGAAGAACAACGACCTGATGGTGATGTTCGAGTCGTTCGGCTTCAAGCGCGGCGTGCCGCTCGACGCCGACCTGATGTTCGACGTGCGCGCGCTGCCGAATCCGTACTACGACCATGAGCTGCGCCCGCTCACCGGGCTCGACCAGCCGGTCATCGACTTTCTCGACGCACTGCCGATCGTCCATCAGATGATCGACGACATCCATGCGTTCCTGATGAAATGGCTACCGCACTTTCGCGAAGACAACCGCAGCTACCTGACCGTCGCCATCGGCTGCACGGGCGGTCAGCATCGCTCGGTGTTCATTGCGGAAACGCTCGCCGCGCGCCTCGCGCACGATGCGAACGTGATCGTGCGGCATCGTGACGCGCCCGTGGATGTCGACGCGTCGTCGCGGCTCGTCACCGAGGTCGATCGACCTTAGCGACTCCGCTCTTTCGCCGGCGCGCCATGTCTACCCTATCGACCACGCTGATCGACCTGCCGCTGTTTCCGCTGCACACGGTGCTGTTCCCCGGCGGCTCGCTGCCGCTCAAGGTGTTCGAGGCGCGCTATCTCGACATGGCCCGTGCATGCCTGCGCGACGACGCGCCGTTCGGCGTGTGCCTGCTGAAGAGCGGCCCCGAAGTGGCCCAGGAAGGCGCCGTCTCGGTGCCCGAGACCATCGGCTGCATGGCACGCATCACGGAGTGCGACACCGGCGAATTCGGGATGCTGTTCCTGCAGACCGTCGGCACGCAGCGCTTCGAGCTGCTGTCGTATCGCGTCGAAAGCAACGGGCTGCTGGTCGGCATCGCGGAGCCGCTGCCCGACGACATCCCGCTCGAAGGCGAGCAGGCGCTCGCGCAATTCGGCTCGTGCGCCGAGGTGCTCGAGCGCATCATCGAAGCGCTGAAGAAATCGGAACCGGACAAGATGCCGTTCGGCGAACCGTTCCGCCTCGACGATCCGAGCTGGGTGTCGAACCGTCTCGCCGAACTGCTGCCTCTCGACCTGCGCGCGCGGCAGAAGCTGATGGAGTTTCCGGACGTCGGTGCGCGCATCGACGCCGTACACCACGTGCTCGATCGGCACGGGTGGCTGTAGGCCGACCCATCGCGCATCGCTTCGTGGCGACATCGCGCGCAATTCAGCGGCCGGGTTGAAAACCCGGCGTCTCGCAGCATGCGCGGCCCATGCCGCGCACCACCCCACTCGTTACAGCAGCGGCCCGCTCAGCGCATCGAGCAGCTTGCGCACGGGCGCCGGCACGCCATACGCGTCGAGCCTGCCGAGCGGCACCCACGCCGTCTCGGCATCCTGGGCAAGCGGCAGTCCGGCGGCCGTCATGTCGCTCAGCCGCGGCTCGATCTCGAGCCGGAAATGCGTGAACGTGTGCGTGAACGGCGCGAGCGGCACCGGGCCGCCGCCGCCGAAGCCGCGCGCGAGCTCCGCGAGCGCGGCGTCGCCGTCGGCCTGCGGCAGGCACCACAGCCCGCCCCAGATGCCCGCCGGCGGCCGCCGCTCGAGCAGCACGGCATCGCCGTCGCGCAGCACGAGCATCCAGGTCTTGCGCGTCGGCACCGCCTTCTTCGGCCGCGCGGCCGGCAGTTCGCGCTGCCGCCCCGTCGATTGCGCGACGCAGTCGCCCGCGAACGGACAACGCGCGCAATCCGGCTTGCCGCGCATGCACAGCGTCGCGCCGAGATCCATCAGCCCCTGCGTGTACGCACTCACGTCGGCCGGGTTCGCGGCATCCGGCAGCAACGATTCGGCAAGGGCCCACATGTCGTTCTCGACGCGCTTCTCGCCCGGGAACCCTTCGACGCCGAACACCCGCGCGAGCACGCGCTTCACGTTGCCGTCGAGAATCGTCGCGCGCGCGCCGTATGCGAACGACGCGATCGCCGCCGCCGTCGAGCGGCCGATGCCGGGCAGTTCGGCGAGCGCGTCGGGCGTCGACGGGAATACGCCGCCATGCTCGGCGGCGACCACCTGCGCGCAGCGATGCAGATTGCGGGCGCGCGAGTAGTAGCCGAGGCCGGCCCACAGCGCCATCACGTCGTCGGCGGGCGCGTCGGCCAGCGCGACGACGGTCGGGAAGCGTTCGAGAAAACGCGTGTAGTACGGGACGACGGTCGATACCTGCGTCTGCTGCAGCATGATTTCCGACAGCCAGATCCGGTACGGATCGCGGGTGTTCTGCCATGGCAGGTCGTGGCGGCCGTGCACGCGCTGCCATGCGATGAGGCGCGTGGCGAACGTGCGGTGCAGCGGCGTGACGGGGTATGGGGCGGGAGCGGTGCGAGGCGGCTTCAAGTTCGAATCTGTGAAGAAAGGGTTCAACGCGCGGTTCAGCGCTGGCAGGTCGGGCAGTAATAGGTCGAACGCTGACCCTGCACGATCTGGCGGATCGGCGTGCCGCATGCGCGGCAAGGCAGGCCCGCGCGATCGTAGACGAAGCAGTCGAGCTGGAAATACCCGCTTTCGCCGTTGCTGCCGACGAAGTCGCGCAGCGTGCTGCCGCCGCGCTCGATCGCGTCGGCAAGCGTCGCCCGTACGGCGTCGGCCAGCCGTTCGTAGCGCGGCAACGAGACCTTGCCGGCGGCCGTCGTCGGCCGGATGCCGGCGCGAAACAGGCTCTCGGACGCATAGATGTTGCCGACGCCGACGACCATGTCGCCCGCGAGCAGCGCCTGCTTGACCGACACCGTGCGGCCGCGCGTGCGCGCGTGCAGCAGCGCGCCGGTGAACGCGGGCGAGAACGGCTCGACGCCGAGGCTCGCGAGGAGCGGATGCGAATGCACGTCGCCCGCTTCGCGCGGGTGCCACAGCACGGCACCGAAACGGCGCGGATCGCGAAAGCGCAGCACGAATTCGTCGAAAATCCAGTCGATGTGGTCGTGTTTGGCCGCAACGGGCACGCCGGCTGCTGGCAGTACGCGCAACGTGCCCGTCATCCCGAGATGAACGATGAACCAGCCCGCGTCGACCTCGAACAGCAGGTACTTGCCGCGCCGCTCGACGGCGAGCACCTCGCGCGCGCACAGCTGCTCCGCGAGCCCCGCCGGCACGGGCCAGCGCAGCATCGCGGTACGGACGTCGACACGCTCGACGCGGCGGCCTGCGACAAAGGGCTCGATGCCCCGCCGCGTGACTTCGACTTCTGGCAACTCTGGCATGTTTTGCAGGTCTGAGACGGGATTCACGATCGTGCGTGTATTGTAGCGAGCGCGTTACAATCGGTTGAAACATCGAACGGATTTCCATGACCCTGCCCTCGAAGCTGCTTCTGAAGCGCCGCGCCGCCGAGCGTGGCGTGCGTGCGCTCCCGGTCCGCCGCGCGCTCGGCGCCGCGCTGTTCGCCGCCTGGACCCTCACCGCCTTCCCGGCTCACGCGCAGGATCCGGCCCCGGACGACGCGGATTCGCAGGGCGCGTTCGAGCACGTGATGCCGGACGAGCAGAAGGATGTCCCCGGCGTCCCGCTGACGAGCCAGATCGTCTACCAGGTGCTGGCTGCCGAGGTCGCGCTCCAGCGCAACCAGCCCGCGCCCGCCTACCAGACCTATCTCGCACTCGCCCGCGACACGCACGATCCGCGCATGGCGCAGCGCGCGACCGAGATCGCGCTCGGCGCGCAGAGCCCGGCCGATGCGTTGTCCGCCGCTTCCCTGTGGCGCCAGTACGCCCCCGATTCGAACCGCGCATCGCAGGTCGACGCCGCGTTGCTCGTGCTCGCCGGCAAGCCGGCCGACGCACAGCCGATGCTCGCGCGCGAGCTGGCCCGCGCGACCGGCGAAACGCGCGGCCCCGCGATCCTCGCGCTGCAGGCGCTGCTGGTACGCGGCGCCGACCGCGTCGGCGGCCTCGCGGTGCTGAAGGACATGCTGAAGAACGACATGAATCGGCCCGAAGCGCAGCTCGCGATCGCGCGGCAGCAGCTCGCGGTCGACGACAAGGACGGCGCCGCGCAGTCGCTGAAGCACGCGCTGCAGATCCGCCCGGACTACCTGCCGGCGGCGCTGATGCTGGCGCAGATGGGCCCCGCGGAGCGGGCGGCCGGCATCGCGTCGTTCGAGAAATATGTTCAGCAGAATCCGAAGTCGCGCGACGCGCGGCTTGCGCTGTCGCAGCTCTATCTCGCCGACGATCGTCTGGACGACGCGCAGAAGCAGTTCGAGACGATGCGCAAGCTCGACTCGAAGGATCCGACGCCGCTGATGGCGCTCGCGCTGATCAAGATCCAGCAGAAGAAGCTCGACGACGCGAGCGCGTACCTGAAACAGTACGTGCAGCTCGGCGACAAGCAGCCGAACCTCGACGTCGGCCAGGGCTACATCTATCTGGCGCAGATCTCGATCGAGCAGGGCAACGACGCGCAGGCGTCGCAATGGCTCGACAAGGTCGACCAGACGAGCCAGCACTACCTGCCCGCGCAGATCACGCGCGCGCAGTTGCTGCAGAAACAGGGCAAGACCGATCAGGCGCGCAAGGTGCTCGACGATCTGCCGATCAGCGATCCGCGCGATGCAGCGGTCGTCGCACGCACCGACGCGTCGATCCTCTTTACCGCGAAGCGCTATCAGGAAGCCGAGGCGCGGCTCGCGCAGGCGGTGCAGGACTTCCCGGACGATCCCGACCTGCGCTACGACTACGCGATGGCGGCCGAGAAGACCGGCCACTACACGACGATGGAACAGCAGCTGCGCGAGCTGATCCGCACGCAGCCCGACAATCCGCAGGCGTACAACGCGCTCGGCTATTCGCTGGCCGATCGCAACCAGCGCCTGCCCGAGGCCAGCAAGCTGATCGACAAGGCACTGTCGCTCGCACCGAACGATGCGTACATCATGGACAGCCTCGGCTGGGTGAAGTACCGCATGGGCGACACGGCCGGCGCGGCGAAGATCCTGCGGCATGCGTACAACCTGCAGCCGAACGCCGAGATCGGCGCGCACCTCGGCGAAGTGCTGTGGAAGAGCGGCGCGCAGGACGACGCACGCGCCGCGTGGCGTGCCGCGCAGAAGCTCGAGCCCGACAACGACACGCTCGTGCAGACGCTCAAGCGCTTCCAGATCAACAGGCTCTGATGCGGATGTTCCCGATGCTTTCCCCGTCTTCCCGCGCGCTGCGCACGCTGGCCGCGGCCGGCGCGGCGCTCGCGCTTGCCGGCTGCGCGAGCACGCCGCCGTCCGCGAATGCGCCGTCGGGCGCCGTGCTGAAGACGGCCGCGACGCACGCGTACCACGGCCGCTTCGCGGTGCAGTACAACGATCGCCTCGGCCGGCCGCAGAACGTGTACGGCAACTTCGACTGGCAGGAGCACGGCGACGACGTGTCGGTCGAGTTGCGCAGCCCGCTCGGCCAGACGCTCGCGATCGTGAAGTCGACGCCGCAGGCCGCATCGCTCGAGTTGCCGAACCGTCAACCGCAATATGCGACGGACGTCGGCGAGCTGATGCAGAACACGCTCGGCTTCTCGCTGCCGCTCGCCGGCCTGCGCTACTGGCTGCTGCCGACGCCCGCGCCCACGACAGCCGCGCAGACGGTGCGCGACCCGGCCGACAGCACGCATCTGAAGCAGATTCGCCAGGACGGCTGGACGATCGACTACCTCGCCTACGCGGACGCACCGGCCACCGGCGTCAAACGCGTGAACCTCGTGCGCGCGACACCGCCGCTCGACATCAAGCTCGTGCTCGACCAGTAAGCACGCGAACCTATCCCGACATACGCATGACCGATTCGACCCGCTCGCTGCGCAATTGCCTCGCGCCCGCGAAACTCAACCTGTTCCTGCACATCACCGGCCGTCGTCCGAACGGCTATCACGATCTGCAGAGCGTGTTCCAGTTGCTGAACTGGGGCGATACGCTGCACTTCACGCTGCGCGACGACGGTCGCGTCGCCCGCGTCACGGAGGTGCCGGGCGTGCCCGAGGCAAGCGATCTCGTCGTACGCGCGGCGAACCTGCTGAAGGCCCACACGGGCACCGCGGCTGGCGTCGACATCGAAATCGACAAGTGCCTGCCGATGGGTGCGGGCCTCGGCGGCGGCAGCTCCGACGCGGCGACGACGCTGCTCGCGCTGAACCGCCTGTGGCAACTCGACCTGCCGCGCACGGAGTTGCAATCGCTCGCGGTGAAACTCGGCGCAGACGTGCCGTTTTTTGTTTTTGGAAAAAATGCGTTCGCAGAGGGTATCGGGGAAGAATTAGCTGAGGTACAATTGCCGACTCGCTGGTTCCTGGTTGTGACGCCGCGAGTTCATGTCCCCACCGCTGAAATTTTTTCAGATGAGTTGTTGACAAGAGATACGAAGCCAGTCACAATTGCTGACTTTCTTGCACAGCAAAACAGCGATGCGGGATGGCCAGACAGTTTCGGCCGGAACGATATGCAGCAAGTTGTAGCAAGTAAGTACGCGGAAGTTGCAAAGGTGGTCAAATGGTTGTATAATGTGACCCCCGCGAGGATGACAGGCTCCGGAGCAAGTGTGTTTGCAGCGTTTCGCAGCAAGCATGAGGCAGAAGCGGCGAAAGCCAAGCTGCCCACCGGTTGGAACGGTGCAGTTGCCGAGAGCTTGAGCGAGCATCCGCTCTTCGCTTTCGCGTCATGAAGTTTTACTTTGCCGAACGGCCTACACGAGTTCGGTGAAGTTATCAGTTAAGTGTAGGGGAGTCGCCAAGTTGGTCAAGGCACCGGATTTTGATTCCGGCATGCGAGGGTTCGAGTCCTTCCTCCCCTGCCAAAATTTTCCCGCATTTCCCGCCCAAGCCTGAAGCAGGTGCACGATGAGCAGCCACAGCCATGATGGCCTGATGGTCTTTACTGGCAACGCGAATCCCGCGCTCGCCCAGGAAGTCGTCAGTATCCTTGGTATCCCCCTCGGCAAAGCAATGGTCAGCCGGTTCTCCGACGGCGAGATCCAGGTCGAGATCCAGGAAAACGTGCGCGGCAAGGACGTCTTCGTCCTGCAATCCACGTGCGCACCGGCGAACGACAATCTGATGGAACTGATGATCATGGTCGATGCGCTCAAGCGCGCATCCGCCGGCCGGATCACCGCAGCCATCCCCTACTTCGGCTATGCCCGTCAGGATCGTCGCCCGCGCTCGGCGCGCGTCGCGATCTCGGCGAAGGTCGTCGCGAACATGCTGGAAATCGCCGGCGTCGAGCGGATCATCACGATGGATCTGCACGCCGACCAGATTCAGGGCTTCTTCGACATTCCGGTCGACAACATCTACGCAACGCCGATCCTGCTGGGTGACCTGCGCAAGCAGAACTACTCGGATCTGCTCGTCGTGTCGCCGGACGTCGGCGGCGTGGTGCGTGCCCGTGCACTCGCGAAGCAGCTCAACTGCGATCTCGCGATCATCGACAAGCGTCGTCCGAAGGCGAACATCGCCGAAGTGATGAACATCATCGGTGAAGTCGAAGGCCGCACCTGCGTGATCATGGACGACATGGTCGATACGGCAGGCACGCTCTGCAAGGCTGCACAAGTGCTGAAGGATCGCGGCGCGAAGCAGGTGTTTGCCTACGCGACGCACCCGGTGCTGTCGGGCGGCGCCGCCGATCGTATCGCGGCATCGGCACTCGACGAGCTGGTCGTCACCGATACGATCCCGCTGTCGGCCGAATCGCTGGCCTGCTCGAAGATCCGCTCGCTGACGAGCGCGAGCCTGCTGGCCGAAACGTTCTCGCGGATCCGCCGCGGCGACTCGGTGATGTCGCTGTTCGCGGAATCCTGATCGCGGAACGACACGACAAAGTAATGCGCGGAAAGCGAAGCGGCAACGCTTCGCTTTTTGCACAATCGGACGGGATAGACGAAACCCCGTCCGCTTCATCGGGGGCCGCCATTTCGCCGGCCCCGTTTTACTGCCTGGTCGCGGGCAGCTATTGGAGAATCACATGAAAGTCGTCGCTTTCGAGCGCCAAGAGCAAGGTACGGGTGCGAGCCGCCGCCTGCGCAACGCTGGTAAGACCACGGGTATCGTCTACGGTGGCGAAGCAGCCCCGCAAAAGATCGAACTCGATCACAACGCGCTGTGGCATGCACTGAAGAAGGAAGCCTTCCACTCGTCGATCCTCGACCTGGAAGTCGCTGGCCAGTCGCAACAGGTTCTGCTGCGCGACGTGCAATACCACCCGTTCAAGCAACTCGTGCTGCACGTTGACTTCCAGCGCGTCGATGCGAAGAAGAAGCTGCACACGAAGGTGCCGCTGCACTTCCTGAACGCCGAAGTCAGCCCGGCAGTGAAGCTGTCGAGCGCAATCGTCTCGCACGTCGCGACGGAAATCGAAGTCGAGTGCCTGCCGTCGGCTCTGCCGGAATTCCTCGAAGTCGATCTGTCGAAGATCGAAGCAGGTCAGTCGCTGCACGCGAAGGACATCGCGCTGCCGAAGGGCGTCGCGCTGGTCGCGCACGTCGACGCGGAAAACCCGGTTGTCGCATCGGCGACGGTCCCGGCTGGTGCCGTGTCGGACGCAGCAGAAGGCGAAACGCCGGCTGCCTAAGCGCTGTTCGATCCGTTTCACGAAACGGTCGACGCAACCCGCCGCGGCTTGCCCGGCGGGTTTTTCTTTTTCTGCGCCCAGGCGGCCGCGGCCGCCCACGAAACGTCATGATCAAACTGATCGTCGGCCTCGGCAATCCCGGGGCGGAATACACCGCGACGCGTCACAACGCCGGCTTCTGGCTGATCGACCAGCTCGCCCGCGAAGCAGGGACGACGCTGCGCGACGAGCGCCGCTTCCACGGCTTCTACGCGAAAGCGCGCCTGCACGGCGAGGAAGTGCACCTGCTCGAGCCGCAAACCTACATGAACCGCTCCGGCCAGTCGGTCGTCGCGCTCGCGAGTTTCTTCAAGATCCTGCCCGACCAGATTCTCGTCGCCCACGACGAGCTCGACCTACCGCCAGGCACCGTGAAGCTGAAGCTCGGCGGCGGCAGCGGCGGCCACAACGGCCTGAAGGACATCACCGCGCACCTGTCGTCGCAGCAGTACTGGCGGCTGCGGATCGGCATCGGCCATCCACGCGACCTGATTCCGGAAGGCGCGCGCGCCGGCGCGAAGCCCGACGTCGCGAACTTCGTGCTGAAGCCGCCACGCCGCGACGAGCAGGACGTGATCGACGCGTCGATCGAACGCGCGCTCGCCGTGATGCCGATGGTGGTCAAAGGCGAACTCGATCGCGCAACGATGCAGTTGCATCGCAACTGAAATCGCAACTGAGCGCGCGTCGCACCGGCATGGTGCGTCATGCCGTCCGGCAGCGTCGGGCGGCCGCCGCTTCCCGCCCCTTGCCGCGCAAGTGCGCACTGCAACGCGCACATGCGGTAATCTCGTCGTTTTGCCCGTCAGGAGCCAAGCGGTGAGCCGTTACTGGAGCGACGTCGTTCAGCAACTCGTGCCTTACGTGCCGGGCGAACAGCCCGCGCTCGCGCACCCCGTCAAGCTGAACACCAACGAGAATCCCTATCCGCCTTCCCCGCGCGTCGTCGCGGCGATCGCACGCGAACTCGGCGAAACCGGCGATACGCTGCGCCGCTATCCCGATCCGCTCGCACGCGCGCTGCGCGAGACGATCGCGGCCCATCACCGCATCAAGCCCGAGCAGATCTTCGTCGGCAACGGCTCCGACGAAGTGCTCGCGCATGCGTTCCAGGCGTTGCTCAAGCACGAGCGACCGCTGCGTTTCCCCGACATCTCATACAGCTTCTATCCGACCTATGCACGGCTGTACGGCATCGAGACCACCATCGTGCCGCTCGCGGACGACTTCTCGATCCGGGTGGAAGACTATCTGGACGACGCCGGCGGCGTGCTGTTTCCGAATCCGAATGCGCCCACCGGACGCGCGCTGCCGCTCGCAGACATCGAACGGATCGTGGCCGCGAACCCGTCGTCGGTCGTGGTGATCGACGAAGCGTACGTGGATTTCGGCGCGCAATCGGCCATCACGCTGATCGACCGGTATCCGAACCTGCTCGTCGTGCACACGACGTCGAAGGCGCGCTCGCTCGCGGGCATGCGCGTCGGTTTCGCGTTCGGCGATGCAGGGTTGATCGACGCGCTCAATCGCGTGAAGGACAGTTTCAACTCGTATCCGCTCGACCGACTCGCGCAGGTTGCCGCTCAGGCCGCATACGAAGACACCGACTATTTCGATGCGACCTGCCGCCGCGTGATCGACAGCCGCGAGCGGCTCACGCATGCGCTCGAAGGGCTCGGTTTCGACGTCGTCCCGTCGGCCGCGAACTTCCTGTTCGCGCGCCATCCCGCGCACGATGCGGGCGCGATCACGGCCAAGCTGAAGGATCGGGAGATTTTCGTGCGGCACTTCCGCGCGCCGCGAATCGACCAGTATCTGCGCATCACCGTCGGCACCGATGCCGAGTGCGACGCGCTCGTCGCGGCGCTGCGCGACCTGCTGGGCTGAAACGGAACCGGCCCCGAAAGGCGCCGGCCGGAAATCGTGATGGCATGACGGTGACGCCGTGACCCGCGCGGCAATGCCGAAGCGCGTCACTGCAGCCTCACCCCACGGTCACTGCGCGTCGTCGCCCTTCGCGGCGATCAGCGCGTGGTACTTCTCCATCAATTGCGCGTGCGATTCGTCATGTTGCGGATCGCGCGGAATGCACTCGACCGGACACACCTGCTGGCACTGCGGCTCGTCGAAATGGCCGACGCACTCGGTGCACTTGTTCGGGTCGATCACGTAGATATCCGGGCCCATCGAAATCGCGCCGTTCGGGCACTCGGGCTCGCACACGTCGCAATTGATGCACTCGTCGGTAATCATCAAAGACATACTGATCTCACTTCTTCAGGCCGGCGGCCGGCTTCGTGACGAAACCGGCCGGCGCCGCGTCACGCGGCCGGGCCTCCTATCGCAGCGACTTTCTCGGTCAGCCACTTCTCGACGGACGGAAACACGAACTTGCTGACATCGCCGCCCAACTGCGCGATTTCTCGCACGATCGTCCCCGAGATGAACTGGTACTGATCGGACGGCGTCATGAACATCGTCTCGACGTCGGGCAGCAGATAGCGGTTCATCCCTGCCATCTGGAACTCGTATTCGAAATCGGACACGGCGCGCAGGCCGCGCACGATCACGCGTGCGTTGTTGATGCGGACGAAGTCTTTCAGCAGACCGGTGAAACTCATTACCTTTACGTTCGGATAATGACCGAGCACCTCGTTTGCAATCGTCAGACGTTCTTCCAGCGAAAAGAACGGCTTCTTCGCGCGGCTATCCGCAACGCCCACCACCAGCGTATCAAAAATGCTGGACGCACGCCGCACGAGGTCTTCGTGCCCGCGCGTCAGCGGATCGAACGTACCGGGATACACGGCGACTACCATGTCGCTCCTCCTGTCATCACGCAAACGGGTTGGCAGCCGTGCAATCCGCACACCGCTGCCGAGATGGGCATGCGTCGCCTTTGCGGCGCGCCGCCTCGTATGGAACGCGCATTATTCATCATTTTCGCGCCGCAGCAAATGATAGTGAACCGCCCCGGCCTTGCCGTGCTTCACCACCTGCCAGCCAGCGAGCGCTTCGTGCGCTGCCGTGTCGAGCTCGGCGCCCGTCTCGACATACAGCGCGCCGCCCGGCGCGACGAGCGATGCCGACAGCGCGATCGCGCGATCGAGCACGGCCTGCTCGCCGAACGGCGGATCGAGGAACACGACGTCGAAGGCGCCCGGCGTCAGCCCGGCCGCGAGCCTCAGCGCATCGGCTTCCGCGACCTCGACCGCGCGTGCGCCGAGCTTGTCCTTGATCGCGCGCAGCTGCTGCGCGGCGCGCGGATGACGCTCGACCATCACGACGCTCGACGCGCCGCGCGACGCGGCTTCGAAGCCGAGCGCACCGGTGCCCGCGAACAGGTCGAGACAGCGCCGGCCTTCGAGATCCTGGCCGAGCCAGTTGAACAGCGTCTCGCGCACGCGATCGGGCGTCGGCCGCAGGCCGTCGAGATCGAGCACGGCGAGCGGCGTGCGCTTCCAGTCACCGCCGATGATGCGGATCGTGTGCGGCTTGCCGCGGCCAGAGGGGGCCGCAGGGCGGCCGGAAGAGGAACGGGACATACGGAATATCGACAACGGAGGGACCGGGTGCGCACGGGGCGCACCGCCAAACAGGCGCACGTTACCACAGCGGCGGCGCGCACTGGCGCGAGTGGCCCGCCGCGCTGATAAAATGCACGGTTTCGGCCGCCGTGCGCACGCAGGACGGCCCCTTCGGCGCTCCGCCATGGCGGCGCCCGCCCTCTTCCCGACGCCAGACCATGTTCAGCTTCTTCAAACGATTCAAGAAAACGCAGGAGTCCGACTCCGCGGAATCGCAATCGGCCGACGCGCCGCAACCGGACGAAACGTCCGAAGCACCTGAAGCGCCCGCGCCCGAGGCCCCGCAAGCACCCGCGCAGCCGGCCGTCGTGATGACGGTCACGCCGGCGAACGACGGCAGCGACGAGGTCGTCGAAACGGTCGAGATCGTGCCGCCGCCCACGCAGGACGCGACCGCGAAGAAGTCGTGGCTCGCGCGCCTGAAAACGGGGCTCGCAAAGACGGGTTCGAGCATCACCGGCGTGTTCATCAACACGAAGATCGACGAAGATCTGTACGAAGAACTCG
The DNA here is from genome assembly GCF_027257875.1 of Burkholderia sp. IMCC1007. Taxonomy (GTDB): domain Bacteria; phylum Pseudomonadota; class Gammaproteobacteria; order Burkholderiales; family Burkholderiaceae; genus Burkholderia. The sequence continues at coordinate 23,031 of NZ_JAPVQY010000052.1, read as the reverse complement.
AAACCGCGCTGCTGATGTCCGACGCCGGCGTCGACGCGACCGAGTACCTGCTCGGCGCGCTGCGCGAGAAGGTGCGCGTGGGCCGGCTGACCGACCCGCAGCAGGTGAAGAGCGCGCTGCGCGACCTGCTCGTCGAGCTGCTGACGCCGCTCGAGAAATCGCTGATGCTCGGCCGCGCGCAGCCGCTCGTGATGATGATCACCGGCGTGAACGGCGCCGGCAAGACGACCAGCATCGGCAAGCTCGCGAAGCATCTGCAGAGCTTCGACCAGTCGGTGCTGCTGGCCGCGGGCGACACGTTCCGCGCGGCCGCGCGCGAGCAGCTGGCGGTCTGGGGCGAACGCAACAACGTGACGGTCGTGCAGCAGGAAAGCGGCGACCCGGCCGCGGTGATCTTCGACGCGGTCAGCGCCGCGCGCGCGCGCAGGATCGACGTGATGATGGCCGACACGGCCGGCCGCCTGCCGACGCAGCTCCATCTGATGGAAGAGCTGAAGAAGGTGAAGCGGGTGATCTCGAAGGCGCACGACGGCGCGCCGCACGAGGTGCTGCTCGTGATCGACGCGAACACGGGCCAGAACGCGCTCACGCAGGTGAAGGCATTCGACGATGCGCTCGGCCTCACCGGCCTGATCGTCACGAAACTCGACGGCACCGCGAAGGGCGGCATTCTCGCCGCGATCGCGCGGCAGCGTCCGGTGCCCGTCTACTTCATCGGCGTCGGCGAGAAGGTCGAAGACCTGCAGCCGTTCAGCGCAGAGGAATTCGCCGACGCGCTGCTCGGCTGAACACCACCGGCCCGCACCGCACGGGGCGCCTTCGGGCGCCCTTTTTCATGCGCGGCCGCGAGCCGACGGCCGCCGCGTCATTCGGCGTCGGGCTGCACGCCGGGCTCGGCGGCCTTGAACGCGTCGAGCGTCGATGCGTAGTCGGCGATCCGCTGGATCGTCGGGAAGCGCGACGTGTCGATCGAGAACCGGTTCGCGTTGAACACCTGCGGCACGATGCAGATATCGGCGAGCGTCGGTGTGTCGCCGAAGCACAGCTTGCCGGTGCGCGAATCGTTCGCGAGACGCGTCTCGAGCGATGCGAAACCGGCCTCGATCCAGTGCCGGTACCACGCGTTCTTCGCTTCCTCCGGCACCTTCAGCGTGTGCTTCAGGTACTTCAGCACGCGCAGGTTGTTCAGCGGATGGATCTCGCATGCGACCTGCAGCGCGATCGCCCGCACATACGCGCGATCGAGCGGCTGCTTCGGCAGCAGCGCGGGTTCGGGATGCGTTTCCTCGAGATATTCGATGATCGCGAGCGATTGCTGCAGCGTCGCGTCGCCGTCGACGAGCGACGGCACGACGGCATCCGGATTCACCGCGCGGTAGGCGTCCTTCAGTTGCTCGCCGCCGTCGCGCAGCATGTGCACCGGGACGGTTTCGAACGGCAGCTGCTTCAGGTTCAGGGCGATCCGCACGCGGTACGACGCGGAACTGCGGAAATAGCTGTAGAGCTTCATGGGCTGTCTCTGTTGGTCGTATTCGGCCCGCACCGGTATGCGCGGCACGCGCGCGACACCGCCGGGTATCAGAGTTTAGCGCGCCGCGCCCGGCCGGCGCGCGCGGCCGTACGCTTGGGCGAGCCGCGCCCGTGCGATACTCGGGGCATTCCTTACCGCTCACCGCGCGGCCCGATGCCGGCCGCCCGCCCCACGCTCCAATGACCGCTCCTCAAGACTCCGCAGCCTCGCCGTTCCCTTGTGCCCGCTTCATCAAGGAAATCGGCCGCGGCCCGCACGGCGCGCGCGCGCTGTCCGCAGAAGACACGTTCGAGCTCTATCGCGCGATGCTCGATGCGCGCGTGTCGGACGTCGAGCTCGGCGCGATCCTGATCGCGTATCGCCTGAAGGGCGAAACCGCCGACGAGCTCGCCGCGATGCTCGCCGCCGCACAGGCGTCGTTCGAGCCCATTCGCGTGCGGGATGCGGCGTTCCGCCCGGTGTCGATCCCCAGTTACAACGGCGCGCGCAAGCAGCCGAACCTGGTGCCGCTCCTCGCACTGCTGCTCGCACGCGAAGGCGTGCCGGTGCTCGTGCACGGCGTCGAGCGCGATCCGGGCCGCGTGACGAGCGCGGAGATCTTCTCCGCGCTGTCGATCACGCCGGCGACGTCGCACGACGCGATCGAGGACACGCTCGCCGAGCGCCGCGTCGCGTTCGCGCCGATCGACGCGCTGGCGCCACGCGTCGCGCGCCTCTTGGCGATGCGCGGCGTACTCGGCGTGCGCAACTCCACGCATACGCTCGTCAAGATCCTGCAGCCGTTCGCGCCGGCGGGCCTGCGGCTCGTCAACTACACGCATTCGCCGTACCGCGACAGCCTCGCGCAACTGTTCCGCGGCCATCCCGAAGCCGCGCTCGGCGGCGCGCTGCTCGCGCGCGGCACCGAAGGCGAGGCGGTTGCCGACACACGGCGCCAGGTGCAGGTCGACTGGCTGCACGACGGCGTGTGCGACACGCTGATCGAGCCCGAGCGTTCGTCGACCGACGCGGCGCCCGTCGCGCTACCGGAATCGCGCGACGCGGCGACGACGGCCGCATGGACCGATGCGGTGCTGCGTGGCGAAATCCCGGTGCCCGACACGCTCGCGCGGCAGGTCGAAACGATCGTGCGGATTGCCCGGACCGCGCCCTGAGCGTCGCGCCCGCCGCCTTCGCGGGCCCTGCCTTGCGCCGATATTTCCGCCGACCATTTGACACGCGTGCGCATCCTGGCATAGAGTTGCCGACATGCGTTCCTTTCCGAACACCCTCCGAATTACCTCCGGCCGCCTAGCGCGGCCGCTATCGCTACGACTAGCCTAAGGCTTTCGTAGCGCCGTGTGCTGTTCGCACGGTCCCTCCCGGCAGTTCCTCGCAGCACCCTTCTCGCAGTTTTTACAACCCGAAGTCGTCAGCATTCGTCCGTCTATCCGTCGGTCGATTCGCGAAGATCATCCGTATCCGCAGCGCTATCCGGCGCCACGGTGCGAGGCAGCGCCAACCGGCGCCCATGCCGCCCGTCTTCGCTCGCGACTTGAGACCCGAGGTCCAGAAGATGAAGCGCAACCCGCAAGACAAGTACCGTCCGTTCGAGCCCGTCCGCATCCATGGCCGCCGCTGGCCGACCCGCACCATCGAGCGTGCGCCGGTCTGGATGAGCACCGACCTGCGCGACGGCAACCAGTCGCTGATCGAGCCGATGAGCATCGAGCAGAAGCTGGAATTCTTCGACATGCTGGTCGCAATCGGTTTCAAGGAGATCGAAGTCGGTTTTCCGTCGGCGTCGCAAACCGACTTCGATTTCGTCCGCAAGCTGATCGACGAGAAGCGCATTCCCGACGACGTGACGATCGAAGTGCTCGTGCAGTCGCGCGAAGACCTGATCGCGCGTACGTTCGACGCGCTCGAAGGCGTACCGCGTGCGATCGTGCACCTTTACAACGCGATCTGCCCGTCGTTCCGCCGCATCGTGTTCGGGATGTCGAAGGCGGACGTGAAGGCGCTCGCGGTCGAGGGCACGCGGATCATCAAGGAACACGCGGCCGCCCGTCCGGACACGCGCTGGACCTACCAGTACTCGCCGGAAACCTTCAGCATGACCGAGCTGACGTTCGCGCGCGAAGTGTGCGATGCGGTCGCGCAGATGTGGCGCCCGACCCGCGATCACAAGATGATCGTGAACCTGCCGGCGACCGTCGAGGCCGCGAGCCCGAACGTGTTCGCCGACCAGATCGAATGGATGGACCGCAACCTCGCGTATCGCGACAGCATCGTGTTGTCGGTGCATCCGCACAACGATCGCGGCACCGCGGTCGCGGCCGCCGAACTCGCGCTGCTCGCGGGCGCCGACCGCATCGAAGGCTGCCTGTTCGGCAACGGCGAGCGCACCGGCAACGTGGACCTCGTCACGCTCGCGCTGAACCTCTATACGCAGGGCATCGACCCGGGGCTCGACTTCTCCGACATCGACGCGGTGCGCCGCGTGGTCGAGCGCTGCAACCAGATTCCCGTGCATCCGCGCCATCCGTACGCGGGCGACCTCGTATTCACCGCATTCTCGGGCTCGCATCAGGACGCGATCCGCAAGGGCTTCGCGCAGCAGCGCGCGGACGCGGTGTGGGAAGTTCCGTATCTGCCGATCGACCCGGCCGACCTCGGCCGCAGCTACGACGCGGTGATTCGCGTGAACAGCCAGTCCGGCAAGGGCGGCGCCACGTTCCTGCTCGAACGCGGGATGGGCTTCACGCCCACGCGCCGCGTGCAGATCGAGTTCAGCGCCGCGGTGCAGACGCTCGCCGACGCATCCGGCGAGGAAGTGACGGGCGACGCGATCTGCGCGCTGTTCGCACGCGAATTCCTCGAAACGGATGGCCCGGCCGCGCGCCACGGCAACGGCGCACGCTGGCAGCACCGGGAGATCGCGAGCACGCCGCCGGCCGACGCGACGCCCGACGACGCCGTGCAATGCGCGGCCGCGGCGTTCGCGGCGGCGGCCGGCGTGACGATCGATGTCGCATCGTGCGAACACGTACGCACGACGGACGGCCGGATCGCGGTATCGGTCGGCTGCCGGGTCGGCGATGCGCCGCTGCGGCATGGCGTCGGGCTGCACGCCGATGCGGCGAGCGCCGCGCTCGACGCGGTCGCGAGCGCGATCAACCGCTCGGCGTGGCATTGCGCCGACCGCCGCGCGGCAGCGTGACTGCCGGGTTCCGATTCAAGGTTTGAACGTCAGCGAGCGGTGTGTGAACGCCCGTGCGCCGCGCGATCCGCGCCGCACGGGCCAGCAAAAAGCGGCCCAGAAGGCCGCGTCGGTCGGGACATGAAAACGGGCGCTACCTGCGCTCACGTCTCGGTCGCACACCGCGTCGCCTGCCACGCCAGCAGGCGCCAGTGGCCCTGCTCGTGGGTGTGGACGGCGGTGTACGCGATCGGGAACACGAGCCCGCCGTTGTTCGTTTCCATCTCGATCAACGCGCGCCCCGTGACGACGCAGGTTGCGTCGCCGACGGGCAGCAGATCCTGCGACTGGATTTCGATCTGGCGATAGCGGCGGCGGCCGGCAACGATGGCGTCGATGAACTGCTGCTTGGTTTCGCGTTTGCCGTTGGTGTGCACGAAGAACACCTTGTCCGACAATTGCGCATCGAGCGCTTCGCCGTCCCCGTCCACCATCGCCCGGAACCGATCGCGCTCGAGCGCGCGAATCGCATCGACCACCTTCGCCATCGCCTGACTCCTCGGCAACGCGCCCGCCGCGCGGGCGTAGTACGGATCAGAAGTTGTACTGCACGTAGAACTGGTGGAAATTTATACCAGGATTCGGCTCTTTGATACCCGCGTTAGACACATGTTCGAAACGGTAGCCAACCTGATACTGTTGCCGTTGTCCGAACTGCACGCCCACCCCGCCCGTCGGTGCGAACTGGAACGCGGTCGACAGCGAGAAATTGTCCGAGATCGTCGGATGCGTCAGCAGCCGCAGGCCGCCGCCGGCCTCGATGTACGGGCGGATTTCGCCCGAGCTCTTGATGAACCGGAACATCGGCGTCACGCCGAATTCGCCGATGCTGCTGTGGACGTTGCCGCCCGTATGCCAGTAGCTCGCGTGCCCTTCGACCACGAACGCGAAGTGCCAGCCGCCGATTTCCCACCAGTTCCAGCCGGGATCCCAGACCACGCCGAGATCGCCCTTGTCGATCCCGCGACGGTCGGAAAACCCGCCGCCCGCCTGGATCCCCCACCGGTCCGCGAATGCTGCTGTCGATCCGCCGAGCAATGACGCGACGACCAACGCATGCAGCGCAAACCGGCTGCGGGGCCGGCGATTCTTTTTATTGTTCATCTGACACTCCACCTTTTATGGGTTGAATGGAGCCTGCCGCAGCGGCCGGGCCCGAGCGAACTGAATGGTATGGTAAAGGACTTTTCGGATCGGCATCACGTAGCGAAAAGGTTTGCTTCCAAAACCACAAAAATCGAAATCCTCTGCTGATTCCCATCAGAAACAACGGCTTACGGAACTTCGCCGCTTCGACCCGGTCGCATTCTAGACTATCGATTCGACTAATCCGATAGAAAAAAGGGGAACTCCGATGCCCCCGTGCGCTCTAAGGAATTAGCACTCGGATTACGGGAGTGCTAAGATTGCCCTCGGAGTCTCATCCGAGACCAGGGGTTTGTCCCTGATTCCAAAGGAGTTTTTTAGTGAGCCACGCATTGACCCTTCCGAATACCCTGAGCCCGACGCCGGCCAAGGCCGAATCGGCAGGCTCGCTGGCGCTCGCAACTCAATCGATGTTGTCGGGCCAGCTTGGCAACATCGACGCGTATATCCAGGCCGTCAACCGCATCCCGCTGTTGAGCGCCGAAGAAGAACGCCAGTACGCGACCGAATTCCGCGACAACAACAACCTCGAGTCGGCGCGCCGCCTCGTGCTGTCGCACCTGCGGCTCGTCGTGTCGATCGCCCGCAACTATCTCGGCTACGGGCTGCCGCACGGCGATCTGATCCAGGAAGGCAACATCGGCCTGATGAAGGCCGTGAAGCGGTTCGACCCGGCGCAAAACGTGCGCCTGGTGTCGTACGCAATCCACTGGATCAAGGCCGAGATCCACGAGTACATCCTGCGCAACTGGCGGATGGTGAAGGTCGCGACGACGAAGGCGCAGCGCAAGCTGTTCTTCAACCTGCGCAGCCACAAGAAGAGCATGCAGGCGATGACGCCCGAGGAAATCGACGGCCTCGCGCAGGAGCTCAACGTCAAGCGCGAGGAAGTCACCGAGATGGAAACGCGCCTGTCGGGCGGCGACATCGCGCTCGAAGGGCAAGTCGAGGATGGCGAGGAATCGTACGCGCCGATCGCCTATCTGGCCGATTCGCACAACGAGCCGACCGCCGTGCTGGCCGCGCGTCAGCGCGACATGCTGCAGACGGACGGCATCTCGCAGGCACTCGACGCGCTCGACGCGCGCAGCCGCCGGATCATCGAGGCACGCTGGCTGAACGTCGACGACGACGGCTCGGGCGGCTCGACGCTGCACGATCTCGCCGCCGAATTCGGCGTGTCCGCGGAACGCATCCGCCAGATCGAAGCGAGCGCAATGAAAAAGATGCGCACCGCGCTCGCCGAATACGCGTAAAGCCCGGCGATTTAGAGCGCTTCACCCAAAACCGCTGCCTCTCGGCAGCGGTTTTTTTGTCTGCACGCCGCCGGCACTTCACTTATTAATCGACCTTATTGATCGGGTATTGGGCGGGTGCTGGCCCCTTCCGCACAACCTTGATCTACCTCAAGTTTTTACCCGCGATTCGCGACGGTCTGCCGCAGCGCTGCACTCGGCATCGGAAAGCCGGCATTTTAAAATCGGCATGTCGGCATAAAAGGATTAATAACTGTTTCATTGCCGTCATGAATCCGACGTAAAGTCGCCCCAAAACCCACGTAAATCGATTCAGGATTATCGCCTTGATCTCGATCAATAAAGAGCCTGCGCCGCCTCCCCCGCCGGCCGCCGGTGCGATCGGCTGGCGCGCCCGCATCGCCGCGTGGGCGCGCGGGCCCACGCTCGTGCGCGACATCACGCTGGTGCTGATCGTCAAGCTGATCCTCCTGATGTCGCTCAAATACGCATTCTTCAATCATCCGCAGGCCGAGCACATGTCGCTGCCGCCTGCCGTCGTCGCCGAAAGACTGCTTTCGGTGCCGGCGCCCGCCTCTACCGAGGGAGACCATCATGATAAGTAGCGAAGTCGTCGACCTGTCGCGTCTGCAGTTCGGCATCACGGCGCTCTACCACTTCCTGTTCGTGCCGCTGACGCTCGGCCTGTCCTGGCTGCTCGTCATCATGGAAGCCGTCTACGTGATGACCGGCAAGCAGGTCTACAAGGACATGACGCAGTTCTGGGGCAAGCTGTTCGGCATCAACTTCGCGATGGGCGTGACGACCGGCATCACGCTCGAATTCCAGTTCGGCACGAACTGGTCGTACTACTCGCACTACGTCGGCGACATCTTCGGCGTGCCGCTCGCGGTCGAAGGCCTGATGGCGTTCTTCCTCGAATCGACGTTCGTCGGCCTGTTCTTCTTCGGCTGGAACCGGCTGTCGAAGGTCAAGCACCTGATCGTCACGTTCCTCGTCGCGCTGGGCTCGAACCTGTCCGCGCTGTGGATCCTCGTCGCGAACGGCTGGATGAACAACCCGGTCGGCGCCGAGTTCAACTACCAGACGATGCGCATGGAAATGACGAGCCTGTTCGACGTGCTGTTCAACCCGGTCGCGCAGGTGAAGTTCGTGCACACGGTGTCGGCCGGCTACGTGTCGGCGGCGATGTTCGTGCTCGGCGTGTCGTCGTGGTACCTGCTGAAGAAGCGCGACGTCGATTTCGCGCTGCGCTCGTTCGCGGTCGCGGCCGGCTTCGGCCTCGCGGCGACGCTGTGCGTGATCGTGCTCGGCGACGAATCGGGCTACACGACCGGCGAAGTGCAGAAGATGAAGCTCGCCGCGATCGAATCCGAATGGGAAACCCAGCCGGCGCCCGCGTCGTTCACGCTGATCGGCATCCCGAACCAGGAGGAACAGCGCACCGACTACGCGATCAAGATCCCGTACGCGCTCGGCCTGATCGCGACGCGCTCGATCGACGAACCGGTGATCGGCCTGCGCGATCTCGCGAAGCACAGCGAGGAACACATCCAGAGCGGGATGATCGCGTACGGCGCGCTGCAGAAGCTCAAGCAGGGCGACACGAGCGACGCGACCCGCGCGCTGTTCGACCAGCACAAGCAGTATCTCGGCTACGGGCTGATGCTCAAGCAGTTCACGCCGAACGTGACCGACGCGACGCCCGAGCAGATCAAGGCCGCCGCGAAGAAGACGATCCCGCCCGTCGCGCCGGTGTTCTTCTCGTTCCGGATCATGGTGGCCCTCGGCTTCCTGTTCGTCGCGACGTTCGTTGCCGCGTTCTGGTTCTGCGCGCGCCGCGAACTGCTGCAGGACAACCGCCGCTGGTTCCTGCGCTACGCAGTGTGGGCGATCCCGCTGCCGTGGATCGCGATCGAATTCGGCTGGATCGTCGCCGAGCTGGGCCGCCAGCCGTGGACGATCGCCGGCGTGCTGCCGACGCACCTGTCCGCGTCGAGCCTGCAGCCGAGCGACCTGTACCTGAGCCTCGCCGGCTTCATCCTGTTCTACACCGCGCTGTTCGTCATCGAGATCAAGCTGATGTTCAAGTACGCGCGCCTTGGCCCGTCGTCGCTGCATACCGGCCGCTATCACCACGAACTCGCCGCCGCCGGCGAGCGGGCCGCGGTTTGAGCACGCCCTCGCAACCGAACAAGGAATCGCTATGGACTATGCAACTCTCAAGCTGATCTGGTGGGTGCTCGTCGGCGTGCTGCTGATCGGCTTCGCCGTCACCGACGGCTTCGACATGGGCGCGACCGCGCTGCTGCCGTTCCTCGGCAAGACCGACGACGAGCGCCGCATCATCGTCAACACCGTCGGCGCGACCTGGGAAGGCAACCAGGTGTGGCTGATCACGGCCGGCGGCGCGATGTTCGCGGCCTGGCCGCTCGTCTACGCGGCGTCGTTCTCCGGCTTCTACTTCGCGATGCTGCTGGTGCTGTTCGCGCTGTTCTTCCGGCCGGTGGGCTTCGACTACCGCAGCAAGCGGCCGGACCCGCGCTGGCGCGCGGGCTGGGACTGGGGCCTGTTCGTCGGCGGCTTCGTGCCGGCGCTGGTGTTCGGCGTCGCGTTCGGCAACCTGCTGCAGGGCGTGCCGTTCCAGTTCGACAGCGACCTGCGCGTGACCTACTACGGCGGCTTCTGGGCGCTCTTGAACCCGTTCGCGCTGCTCTGCGGGCTGGTCAGCCTCACGATGCTCGTCGCGCACGGCGCCGCGTTCATCAAGATGAAGACCGACGGCGTGATCGCGCGCCGTGCGTCGATCGCGCTGCGTGTCGCGTCGTTCCTCGCGGTCGTGCTGTTCGTGCTGGCCGGCGTGCTGGTGGCCACGTCCATAGGCGGCTTCCACATTACTCACGCCGCGCCGAACGACACCGTCGCGAACCCGCTGCTCAAGGACGTCGCCGCCGGCTCGGGGCTGTGGCTCGCGAACTACGGCGACTATCCGTGGATGATCGCGGCGCCGGTGGTCGGCATCGCCGGCGGCCTGCTCGCGCTGCTGCTTGCCGGCTCGAAGCAGGAAAAGACGGCGTTCTTCTGCACCGGCCTGATGATCACCGGCGTGATCCTGACCGCGGGCTTCTCGATGTTCCCGTTCATCATGCCGTCGTCGCTCGACCCGCGCAGCAGCCTGACCGTGTGGGATTCGACGTCGAGCCACATGACGCTGCAGGTGATGCTGTTCGCGGTGATCGTGTTCCTGCCGATCGTCCTGCTCTACACGAGCTGGGTCTACCGCGTGATGCGCGGCAAGGTCACGCGCCAGACGCTCGAAGAGAACACGCACTCGATGTATTGATGCATTGAACCGGTGGGGGCGCACGCGCCCTCGTCCATCGTTTCGCAAGGAGTCGGATCATGTGGTATTTCAGCTGGATTCTCGGTATCGGCGTCGCGCTGTCGTTCGGCATCGTCAACGCGATGTGGCTCGAAGCGCGGCAGAAGTCGCCGGAAGCGCCGGCGCGCGCACGGCGCGACTGATACTTGACGCACGCGCGGCGGGCGATTGGTCGCCCCGCCGCGCGCCGTCCGCCGCCCGTCGTCCGGAACCAACCTCGCTACCTGCGAGTTTTTTGTCGGAGCAGTCCGGGGCAGGCGATTGCCGTGTCCGCACGGTATCGCCCCCGACCGGATCGCCGCCCCGAAAATGAAAACGGCTTGCGACGCATCGCAAGCCGTTTTCGCTTTACCGACCGGCGGCCCGGAACCGCTACGCGGATCGGGCCGGCCTCATCGCATCAGGCCGGTTGCGCGGCCGCGCCGCCGCCCGTCGACGGCAGACGCGCGCCGAGCTGTTCGGCGTAGCGCGCGGCCGCGTTGCCGCACACGATGTGGAACGTATCCGCCGACACCCATGCGACGTCGAGCGCGCCGAGGCGATCGCGATCGACCGCCGACACATCGCGCACGACGACACGCAGGCGCGTGGTCGCGATCGCGTCGAGCGACGCGACGTTGGTCGCACCGCCGAACACGGCGAGCCAGCGCACCGGATCGGGATCGAGCGGGCCGGCCGCCGCGCCCGCGACCGGCTGCGCCGTAGCGGCCGTGGCAGCCGTGGCGCCCGTGGCGATCGCCGCTGCGCCGGTCGCGCCGCTGCCGATGGCCGAGCGCATTTCGTCGGCAATGATGTCGGCTTCGGGCCCGATGATCACCTGCACGCTGTTGCCGCCGCGCTTGAGCACACCGCGCGCCCCGATCGACTTCAGCTGCGGCTCCGACACCTTCTCCGGATCGACGACGGTCAATCGCAGACGCGTCGTGCATGCGTCGACGACCGTCAGGTTGCCCGCGCCGCCGAGCGCGGCGATGTAGCGCTGCGCGCGCGGCGCTGCCTCGGCAGCGCCGGCCGCCGGCGCGACGAAACCGCCGGTCGCATGCGACTCGGTCGCCGCATCGGCCGAAGCCGGCTCGCGGCCCGGCGTCGCCATGTTGAACTTGCGGATGAAGAAGCGGAACAGCCCGTAGTACGCGACGCCATACGCGATGCCGAGCGGAATCGCGATCCAGCCCTTCGTCGACAGCCCGTAGTTCAGCACGTAGTCGATCGCGCCGGCCGAAAACGTGAAGCCGAGCTTCACGCCGAGGATCTGGCAGATCGCGAGCGACAGCCCGGTGAGCACCGCGTGGATCACGTACAGCACCGGCGCGAGGAACATGAAGCTGAATTCGATCGGCTCGGTCACGCCGGTCAGGAACGACGTGAGCGCCATCGAGAACAGCAGGCCGCCGACCATCGCGCGGCGCTCCTTCGGCGCTTCGTGCAGCATCGCGAGACACGCGGCCGGCAGGCCGAACATCATGATCGGGAAGAAGCCGGCCATGAAGGTGCCCGCGGTCGGGTCGCCAGCGAAGAAGCGGTGCAAATCGCCGTGCACGATCTCGCCGCCGGCGGGCGGCGTGAAGTTGCCGAACACGAACCACGCGAGCGAGTTGATGATGTGGTGCAGGCCCGTGACGAGCAGCAGCCGGTTCAGGAAGCCGAACACGAACGCACCGATCGCGCCCGCCGTCGTCAGCCACTGGCCGGCCGCATCGATCGCATGCTGGACCGGCTGCCATACGTATCCGAATACGATGCCCAGTATCACGCACACCAAACCCGTGATGATCGGCACGAAGCGCTTGCCGCCGAAGAACGCGAGGTAGTCGGGCAGCTTGATGTCCTTGTAGCGGTTGTACAGCAAGCCGGCGACCACGCCCGCGATGATCCCGGACAGCACGCCCATGTTCAGCTTGGGATCGATGTCCTTCATGATCGCGGTTTCGATCAGGTAGCCGATCGCGCCAGCAAGTGCCGCCACGCCGTTGTTGTCCTTCGCGAAACCGACCGCCACGCCGATCGCGAACAGCAGCGGCAGGTTGTCGAAGATCGCGCCGCCGGCATCGGCGATCATCTTGATGTTGAACACGTCCGGCTGCCCGAGTCGCAGCAGGATGCCGGCAACCGGCAACACCGCGATCGGCAGCATCAGGGCCCGACCCAGGCCCTGTATCTTCAGAAACGGATTCCCGTCCATTCAGTCCTCCAATCCATGTCTCTTCATTAATCGTCGTTGAGGTGATTGCTTTCGTAGTGAAACGGGTCGCGCGCCCGCCGTCGACGTTCAGTCGAGCGGCCAGACCTCGCGGCTTGCTGCCCTTACCGCCTGTGCCGAGTCGAGCGCGAGCAGATCCTGCGCGCGCTGACGGCACAACTGGTAATCGAGACGGCGCACGCGCGCCTTGATGCCCGGCACCGATACCGGGTCGACCGACAGCTCGGTCACGCCGAGGCCGACGAGGATCGGCACCGCGAGCGGATCGCCGCCCAGCGCACCGCACACGCCGACCCACTTGCCGTGCTTCGCCGCACCGCGCACCGCGATGTCGATCAGGCGCAGCACGGCCGGATGCAGGCCGTCGGACTGCGCGGCGAGATCGGCCTGGCAGCGGTCCATCGCGAGCGTGTACTGCGTGAGGTCGTTGGTGCCGATCGACAGGAAATCCGCATGCTGAGCGAGCTGGTCGGCGAGCAGCGCCGCCGACGGCACCTCGATCATCACGCCGACCTCGATCGGCTCGGTGCGCCCCTGCGCCCGCGCGAATTCGTCGATGCGTTTCCTGATCCGCACGAGCTCGCCCGCGTCCGTCACCATCGGCAGCAGGATGCGCACCGCGCCGAACGGCTTCACGGCGAGCAGGCCCTGCAACTGATCGTCGAGCAGGTCCGGGCGCACCTGCGCGAGGCGGATGCCGCGCAGGCCGAGCGCCGGGTTCGGTTCGGGCGGCAGCGTCAGGTAGTCGACTTCCTTGTCGGCGCCGACGTCGAGCGTGCGGATGATCGCGGTGCGGCCCTGCAGCGCGTCGACGATCGACTGGTAGCTCTGCTGGTGTTCGACGACGGTGGGCGCCGCCTGGCGATGGATGAACATCAGCTCGGTGCGCAGCAGGCCGACCGCGTCCGCGCCGTTGTCGATCGCGGTGTTCGCGTCATCGAGCGTCGCGATGTTCGCGGCGACCTCGATCGCGCGGCCGTCGATGGTCGCGGCGGCCGCGCCGGCCATCTGCCGGTTCGCTTCGCGCACGCCGTCCAGACGCTGACGCTCGTGACGGGCGCGCTCGACGTCGAGCGCGGTCGGCGCGTGTTCGAGCCGGCCCGCGCTCGCGTCGACGACGACCTGCGTGCCGTCGGGAATCGCGTACAGCGCATCGCCGACCGCGACGAGCGCCGGGATGCCGAGCTGACGCGCGATGATCGCCGCATGCGACGTCGCGCCGCCGCGCGCCATCACGAGCGCGGTCACGCGCTGGCGATCGAGCGACGACAGGTCGGACGGCGTGAACTCCTCGGCGGCGAGCACGGCCTCGTCGGGCAGCGCGCGCGTCGCGCCGCCGGTGTGGCCGAGCGCGCGCAGCACGCGCTTCTCGATGTCGCGCAGGTCGGCCGCGCGCTCGGCGAGCAGCGCGTCGTCGAGCTTCGACAGCGTATCGATCTGCTCGCGGATGGTCGCGCGCCATGCGAAGCCCGCGCTCTTGCCGAGGCTGATCTGGTCGCGCGCCGCGTCGACCAGCGTCGGGTCTTCGAGCAGCACGCGATGCACCGCGAAAATCCCCGCTTCGCCGACGGCGCCGCGCGCCGATGCGTTGCGCACCGTTTCGTCGAGGTCGGCGTCGACGGCCTTCAGCGCCTGATCGAGGCGGCGGCTTTCCGACGCGGGCGTGCCGGCTGCCTGTTCGAGCGGCACGATGTCGGCGTCGTCGAGACGCACCAGCGAGCCGACCGCGATGCCGGGCGCCGCGCACACGCCCGCGAGCGTGTTCGGGTCGAGCGGCGCGCCGGTGTTGCGCGCGACGGCCTGCGGTGCGGGCGAGCGCAGCCGGGCGGGCTTCTCCTCGACCTCGCCGTGCGCTTCGCGCAGCAGTTCGTTCGCGATCGCATCGATCGCCTCCTGCGCGTGCGCGCCGCGACCGACGAGCTCGACGGTCGCGCGTTCGCCGGCGCCGAGACCGAGCAGGCCGACCACGCTTTCGATCGATGCCTTGCGTCCGTCGAAATGCACTTCGACGTGCGCGTCGAGCCCGCGCGCGGCTTCGCGCGCGCGCGCGGCCGGCCGCGCATGCAGGCCGCCCGGCTGCGTCAGCACGATCTCGCGGCGCACTTCGTTCATCGCTGCCGCGCCGACCTGCGCCGCCTGCGCGGCGGCTTCGCCCTTGCCGCGCAGCGCGAGCAGCGGCGTCTCGCCGGCCGTCGCGAAACCGCTCGCGCGCTCGACGATGTCGAACGCGTCGGAGTTCGCGATCGCGACCACCGACACCAGCGAATGCGCGCTGCGCGCGACCGTGTCCTGGTCGAACTCGATCAGCAGGTCGCCCGCTTCGACACGCGCGCCGGCTTCGACGTGCGCGGTGAAGCCCTGCCCGTTCAGCTCGACCGTGTCGATGCCGATGTGCAGCAGCACTTCCGCGCCTTGCGGCGTCGTGATCGTCACGGCGTGGCCGGTGCGCGCGAGATGCGACACGATGCCCGCGCACGGCGCGACGAGCTTGCCTGCGAGCGGATCGATGCCGATGCCGTCGCCGAACATCCCGCCGGAGAACACCGGATCGGGCACGTCGGCCAGCGCAACGATCGGCCCCGTCAAGGGACTAAGCAGAACGATCTGATCAGGGGTGGAACTCTTCAACTGGGACTCCTCTGCGCGTCTCATCGGCTGTCTCGGCTATCAGTGCGTTTCGGTGACTTTGTTCAGATGGCGCGGCGTGTCGGGATTGCGGCCGCGCGCGACGGCGAGATCCGCCGCCATTACGTAGAACGAAAGAATGGCGGCGATCGGGTCGAGCGCCGAATGAGCGGACTGCGCGAGCGGCAGCACGGTGCCCGATACGCCGGGCGTCGATACGCCGGGCGTCGATACGCCGGGCGTGCCGGCGGGCGCCGCGAGCAGCACGGCGGCGCCGCGTGCGCGCATGTCCTGCGCGAGCTGCAGCAGCCCGGCCTGCTCGGGCCCCGGCGGCGCGAACACGAGCAGCGGATAGTCGCGGTCGATCAGCTCCATCGGGCCGTGACGGACTTCGGCGCTCGAGAACGCCTCGGCCTGGATGCCGGAGGTTTCCTTCAGCTTCAGCGCGGCTTCCTGCGCGATCGCGAGGCCCAGGCCGCGGCCGATCACGATCATCCGTTCGACGCCCGCGAGCGCCGCGACGGCCTGCGACCAGTCGAGCCGGCCGGCTTGCGCGAGTACGTCCGGCAGGCCGCGCAATGCGGTGATCAGCGCGGCGTCGCGCTGCCAGTACGCGACGATCTGCGCGGAGGCCGACAGCATCGCGATATAGCTCTTCGTCGCGGCGACCGACAGTTCGGGGCCGGCGAGCAGCGGCAACTGGTGTTCGCACGCGTCGGCGAGCGGCGACGGCAGCACGTTGACGGCGGCGACGGTGCGCGCGCCGGCTTCGCGCAGCGCGGCCATCGTGTTGACGAGATCGGGGCTCTTGCCCGACTGGGAGAATGCGAGCGCGAGCTGGTCCTGCACCAACAGCCGCGCCTGCTGCAGCGTCGCGACCGACATCGGCAGCGATGCGACGGGCACGCCGAGGCGGCTCATCGTCAGGCTCGCGAAATAGCTGGCCGCGTGATCCGAGCTGCCGCGCGCGACCGTCAGCGCGACGGCCGGCGGGCGATCGAGCAATTGGCCGGCGAGCGCTTCGACGCGCGCGGTGTCGGCGAGTTGCGCGGCGACGACCTGGGCGGACTCGCGCGCTTCCTTAAGCATATTCGACAATCGATTCTCCTTCGACGTAGGTCGCGGTGAGGTTCAGGTCGCGGTCGAACACCGCGAGGTCGGCCCATGCGCCGCGCTCGAGGCGGCCGCGATCGGCAATGCCGAGGTAGTCGGCCGCATAGCGCGACATCCGGTTCGACACGTCGGCGATCGGCAGGCCGAGCGAGACCAGGTTGCGCAGCGCCTGATCCATCGTCAGCGTGCTGCCGGCGAGCGTGCCGTCGGCGAGCCGCACGCCGCCGAGGCACTTCGTCACGTGCTGGCTGCCGAGCCGGTATTCGCCGTCGGGCATCCCGGTGGCGGACGTGCTGTCGGTCACGACGTACAGGCGCGGGATCGCGCGCAGCGCCGCGCGGATCGCGCCCGGGTGCACGTGCAGCAGATCGGGGATGATTTCCGCGTATTCGGCGTGCGCGAGCGCCGCGCCGACGAGGCCCGGGTTGCGGTGATGCAGCGGCGACATCGCATTGAACAGGTGCGTGAAGCCGCACGCGCCGTGCTTGAGCGCGGCGACCGCGTCGTCGTAGGTCGCGAGCGAGTGGCCGAGCTGCACGCGCACGCCGCGCGCGGCCATCTCGCCGATGATCTCGATGTGGCCCGCGATTTCCGGCGCGAGCGTGACGACGCGGATCGGCGCGATCGACAGGTACTTCAGCACTTCGTCGAGCACGGCCGACACGGCCGCGTCCGGCTGCGCGCCGAGCTTGCCGGGGTTGATGTACGGCCCTTCGAGATGCACGCCGAGCACGCGCGCGCCGCCCTGCGTACGCGTGCGGGCGACGGTGCCGAGGTTCGCGACGACCTCCATCAGTTCGTCGCGCGGCGCGGTCATCGTCGTCGCGAGCAGGCTCGTCGTGCCGAATTGCGCATGCGTGCGGGCGATCGTCTCGATCGCGTCGCCGCCTTCCATCACGTCGGCGCCGCCGCCGCCATGCACGTGCAGGTCGATGAAGCCGGGCAGGATGTACGGCGCGTCGTTCGTCGCGGGATCGACGGGCGTGCCGTCGAGCGTGGTGATGCGGCCGTTCTCGCTATCGAGCGAGCCGTGAATCCAGCCGTCGGAGGTAAGGATGTTGCCAGTCAGCATGACGTTCTCTTGATGATCTGGTGACGCGGGCGTCCGCGTCGTGATTGGCCAATCCGTTGCGATTCATTGCGCGCGATTGCGTTCCATCGCGATCGCGTGGTGCGCGGGCAGTCTCGCGCGTCAGCGTTTCAGTTCGGCGACGAAGTCGTAGTAGTCGTCGCGGCAATACGTTTCGGTCACTTCGATCGCGCGCTGGTCGGCGCCGTAGCCGATGCGCGTGATCACCAGCAGGGCCGAGCCCGGCTTCACTGCCATCCACTTCGCGATCTCGTGCGTCGCGTTGGCCGCGCGAAAGTGCTGCAGCGCGCGCACGACGGTCATGCCGCGCGCCTCCAGGTATTCGTACAGCGACGCGCCGAGCGCCTGCGGGTCCGGCACCACCGCGGCCGGCAGCGTCGAATGCTCGACGGCCATCACGATGCCGTCCGCGCGGCGCAACCGTTCGAGCCGCGCGACCGTCGCGCCGGGCGCGAGGCCGAGACGCGTGATCTCGTCGCGATGCGCGGCGCGCAGCGTGCGCGACAGCCACACCGAATCGGGCACGAAGCCGCGCTGCTGCATCTTCGCGGTGAAGCCGACGAGACGCGACAGCGGATCGGCAACGCGCGGCGTGATGAAGCTGCCCGCACCGCGCGCCCGTTTGATCAGCCCCTGCTCGACCAGCAGCGCGAGCGCCCGACGGGCCGTAATCCGCGACACGCCGACCGACACCGACAGCAGCCGCTCCGACGGCAGCGCCTCGCCGGCTCGCCACGCGCCGGCGTGAATCGCGCTCGTCAGATTGCGGGCGAGCTGCAGATAGAGCGGCGTGTCGTCGACGGGATCGGGCGCCAGTTCGGACCAGCCGGTTTCCATATGCCTCCGGGTGTCGGACGACGATCTCGGACCGTCGAAGGTGAACGCATTATATAACCACCATAATACCAGTCAACGAACTGGTATTAGCGGCGCGGAAATCGCCGCGAGCCTTGTCCGGCAAGCGGTTTAGTAGCGGAAAGGCCTTTGTTTACAATGCAGTGCAGGATAGGGATTTACCCGAAGTGGTATGCGAAAGCACGATTCAGGCGCCGGATTCGACAGCTTGACGGTGCTGAAAACGATACCGAAATAGAACCAGTTAGCCAACTGGTATGCATGGAGCGTGGCGACCGCGCGTGCCGGCGGGGCATGCCGGCCTAGTGGAATTCCCGGCTCGACGTGCGCAGCCCGCCGAGCAGCGGCGTCAGATCCTCGAAATGCTGCGCGACGAGGTGCCGCACGTCGCTGACGACCTGCCACACGCCGGACGCCGCGAGCAGCCGCGAATCAAGCGTTTCGCGACGCTGCCGCGCGAGCAGTTCGGGCCGGACGATCACGTTCACGCAGCCCGTTTCGTCTTCGAGCGTCATGAACATCACGCCCTTCGCGGTGCCCGGCATCTGTCGCGCGATCACGAGCCCGCATGCGCGTGCGAGCCGGCCGTCGGGGCGGTCGCGCAGCTCGGCCGCGGACGACAGCCGCTGCTTATGCAACACCGGCCGCAGCAACGCGACCGGGTGGCGGTTCAGCGTAAGGCCGGTGGTGTGATAGTCGGCGAGGATGTCGTCGGCTTCCGACGGCGCGCCGAGCGCCGGCTGCTCCGCTTCGTCGATCGGCGCGGCGGCGAGCAGGTCGCGCTCGGGTGCTGCGGCGACGGCCTGCCACAGCGCATCGCGGCGATGGCCGGCGAGCGTCGCGAGCGCGTTCGCGGCGGCGAGCGCTTCGAGATCGCGCCGTTCGAGCTGCGCGCGGCGTGCGAGCGCATCGACGTTCTCGAACGGGCCGACCGCGCGCGCGGCCTCGATGCGCCGCGCGGCAGCTTCGCCGAGGCCGCGCACGAGCGACAGGCCGAGCCGCACCGCCGGCTGGCCGTGCGGCGGCGGCTGGCCCGGCAGCGCTTCGAGCGACGCTTCCCAACCGCTTTGCGTGACGTCGATCGGCAGCACCTTCACGCGGTGACGCTTCGCGTCCTGCACGAGTTGCGACGGCGGATAGAAACCCATCGGCTGACTGTTCAGCAGCGCGGCGACGAAGATCGCCGGTTCGTGGCATTTGAGCCAGCTGCTCGCATACGCGAGTTTCGCGAAGCTGGCCGCGTGGCTTTCGGGGAAACCGTATTCGCCGAAGCCCTTGATCTGCTCGAAGATCTGCTCGGCGAATTCGCGCGTGTAGTTGCGTTTGAGCATCCCGTCGACGATCTTGTCGTAATACTTCTCGAGGTTGCCCTTGCGTTTCCACGCGGCCATCGCCCGCCGCAACTCGTCGGCCTCGCCGGGCGTGAAGCCCGCCGCGACGATCGCGATCTGCATCACCTGTTCCTGGAAGATCGGCACGCCGAGCGTGCGTTCGAGCACGGCCTTGAGCGCGTCGCTCGGGTACGTGACCTCGCCCTCCTCTTCGCCGGCCACGATCCTGCGCCGTTTCAGATACGGATGCACCGCGCCGCCCTGGATCGGGCCGGGCCGCACGATCGACACCTGGACGACGAGGTCGTAATAGTTGCGCGGCCGCAGCCGCGGCAGCATCGACATCTGCGCACGCGATTCGATCTGGAACACACCGACCGTATCGGCGCGGCAGATCATGTCGTAGGTTGCTTCGTCATCCTGCGGAATGTGCTTCAGCGTGAACGGCTCGCCGTCCGGCTCCGGCGGCCCGCGCCATGCGGTGCGCAGGTCGAACGCGCGATGCAGCGCCGACAGCATGCCGAGCGCGAGCACGTCGACCTTCATCAGCCCGAGCGCCTCGAGATCGTCCTTGTCCCACTGGATCACGCGCCGCCCGTCCATCGCCGCGTTCTCGACCGGCACGAGCCGCGTGAGCTTGCCGCGGCTGATCACGAAGCCGCCCGAATGCTGCGACAGATGGCGCGGAAAATTGAGCAGCCGTGCGGCGAGTTCGGCCCACGTGCGGATCAGCGGCGTCTGCGGATCGAGCCCGGTCGACGAGAATTGCTGCAGCAGGTCGCGACTGCCGTCGAACCAGCGATGGCCTTTCGCGACGCGATCGACCAGCATCGGATCGACGCCGAGCGCCTTGCCGGTTTCGCGCAGCACGCCGCGCGGCCGATACGTCGACACGGCCGCCGCGATCGCCGCGCGATCCTTGCCGTATTTCCGGTAGATATGCTGAATGACTTCTTCGCGGCGCTGATGCTCGAAGTCGACGTCGATGTCGGGCGGCTCGCCGCGCTCCTCGCTGATGAAGCGCTCGAACAGCAGCGTGCTCTGCTCGGGATTCACCTCGGTGATGCCGAGGCAATAGCAGACGACCGAGTTCGCGGCCGAGCCGCGGCCCTGGCACAGGATGTTCTGACTGCGCGCGTATTTGACGATGTCGTAGACGGTCAGGAAGAACGGCTCGTAGCGCAACCGGGCGATCAGGTCGAGTTCATGCCGGATCTGCTTTTCCACCTTTTCCGGAATGCCGCGCGGATAACGCCCGTTCGCCCCTGCGAAGGTTTCCTGTTCCAGATAGCGCGTCGGTGTGAGCCCTTTCGGCACGATCTCGTCGGGATACTCGTAGCGCAGCTCGCCGAGGTCGACGTCGCATGCATCGAGAATCGCGCAGGTTTCAGCGATCTCTTCCGATGAAAACAGCTTCGCGATCCGTCCACGCGAACGCAGATGCTGCTCCGCATTCGGCGCAAGCGCGTATCCGCATTCAGAAACCGGCATGCCGACGCGAATCGCCGTCATCACGTCCTGCAGCGGCTTGCACGAGCGCACATGCATCGTCACGTCGCCCAGCGCGACGATCGGCACGCCGCGCCGCTCGCCGGCCGCGCGAATCTCGTCGCGCTGCGCGCCATCGAGCGCGCGCTGCAACTGCACGAGCCCGAGCCGTGCGCGCTCGCCGAAGGTCGCGCGAAACCATGCGACCTGCGCATCGAGCACGTCCGAGCGCACCGGATACGCGGGCACGAGGATCGCGAAGCAGTCGGGCATCCCGCGCAGGTGCGCGAACTCGGAAGGCGGCGCCGACAGCATCCGCGACGTCAGCTTGTAAGTACCCTTCGGCGATGCCATCCGCCGCCACGAAATCAGCTCGGACAGGTTGCCGTAGCCCTCGCGGTTCTGCGCAAGCAATACGAGCCCGAACGCACCAGGGCCCGGATCGTGGCCGGGCGCGACGTCATCCGGCGTGACGTCGAAATACGAACCGATGACGAGCGGCAGCCCTTTCGCCTTCGCGGCGACATGCATGCGCGGCGCGCCGGCCAGCGAGCATTCGTCGGTGATCGCGATCCCGCGATAGCCGAGTTCGGCCGCGCGCTCGACCAGCTCCTCCGCATGCGACGCACCATGCAGGAACGAAAAGTTCGAACGGCAGAACAACTCCGCGTAATCGGGCAGCAAACTGAATTCCGCAACCATCTTCGCTCACCCGAACAGGCCGTGCAGGAACCAGTGCGGCTCGGACTCGCTTCCGGCTCGCTCCCTGAACACCCAATAGCACGCACCGGCTTCGTCCTGCGCGACGTGGTAATCGCGCGCAGCGAGCTGCCCGTCGAACCACCCGGCTTCGATCCGCTCGGCCGACGACATCATCCGGAGCGGCGTATGAAATACCGGCCGCTCGCCGCGCATCAGAAGCGGCAGCGGTTCGGCCAGCAGCCACGCGGGACGCGGCGGCGCGGCAGGCAGGCCGGCGGCCGGCTTGCCCGCTTGCGCATCGAGCGACAGCCAGCGGTTCGCGACCTCGGGGCGGTAATCGGCGACGGGCGCCGCGCGCAGCACGTTGTCCGCGCCGAGCCGCGCGACCAGCAGTTCGAACAACCGCTCGCGGGTTTCACGCGTGCCGCCCGGCTCCGGAAAGAGATCGTCGGCCGGCGGCGCGACCGATTCGACGCGCGTGGCCGTCAGCCGCACCGCGATCACCGCGGCCGGCAGCTCGACGCGCGCGAGCCGCTCGCCGAGCAGCCGCATGAAATGCGCGTCGTCGCGCACGGGTGCGGCGAACGCGAGTTCGAGCTGCGTCGGCGGCACGGCCTGGCGGCCGCGCTCGTGCTCGAGATCGAACGTCATCGCGGCCAGCGACAACTGCCGCGCGGCCAGCCATCCGCACAACTGCACGACGAGCCGCCGTGCGGCGAACAGCACGGCTTCCGCGTATTCGACGCGCTCCGGCAATTCGAGCCGCACGTCGAACACGGGCGGCACCGCCATCCACGCAAGCGGCTCGACCGCCTCGCCGTACGCACGATCGAGCGCGGCGAGCAGCGCCGGACCGCAGCGGCGCTGCAGGCCCGCGCGCGGCAGGCCGCGCAGATCGGCGAGCGTGCGGCAGCCGAGGCCGTCGAACCAGCCCGCATACGGGCGCGCGTCGGGCAACAGCACGCACGGCAAACGATCGAGCGCACGCACGAGCGAGGCCGGCGCGGCCACGCGACGCCGGATGCGGGCACGCGCCGACGTGCGCGCGAGCAGCCACGCGCCGCGCCCGGT
>NZ_JAPVQY010000051.1 GCF_027257875.1 Burkholderia sp. IMCC1007 | reverse complement strand
CCGCGCAAGCCCGCGGCGAAGCGCGCGAAGCCGCTCGGCTCGGCCGCGGCACGCGCGGCGGCCGCTTCGTCGCCCGCAACCCGCCCGCCGAAACGCTCGACGTGACGCGAATCCGGTAGCAGGTCGATCATGCGGCTCGCGCTCGTTCTGATGGGAGGTGGCGCCCGCGCCGCCTACCAGGTCGGCGTGCTGAAGGCGCTGGCCGAGATCGCGCGCGAGGCCGATCCGAACCGGCATACGCTGCCGTTCGCGGTCGTGTGCGGCTCGTCGGCCGGTGCGATCAACGCGACGTCGATCGCGAGCCACGCGGACGATTTTTCGCACGGCGTGCGCCGCCTGCTCGAATTCTGGGAGCCGCTGCGCGCCGACTACGTGTATCGCACCGACTGGCTCGGCATCGCGATGGCGGGCGCGCGCTGGCTGGCGGCGATGACCTTCGGCTGGGCGGCGCGCCGCTCGCCGCGCGGGTTGCTCGACAATGCACCGCTCGCGCACCTGCTGCAGCGCGAGCTGAGCTTTCACCGGATCGAGCAGATGCTCGAGGGCCGCCTCTTGCATGCGCTCGCGGTTACCGCCCTCAGCTATTCGAGCGGGCGGCACCTGACGTTCTACCAGGCCGCGGAGCCGATCCAGGCATGGCGGCGCGCACAGCGCACCGCGCGACTCGTCGACCTGTCGGCGTCGCACCTGCTCGCGTCGTCGGCCATTCCGTTCGTATTCCCGGCCGTGCCGCTCGTGCTCGACGGACAGATCGAGTACTTCGGCGACGGGTCGATCCGGCAGATCGCGCCGCTGTCGCCGGCGATCCACTTCGGCGCGGACCGGATCGTCGTGATCGGCGCGGCCGATCCGCGTCCCGAAATTCCCGCCGCGAACGGCTCGGGGCTGGTGCGCGGCTATCCGACGCCCGCGCAGATCGGCCAGCAGGTGCTCGCCAGCGTGTTTCTCGATTCGATCGGCGCGGACATCGAGCGGATCGAGCACATCAACCGGATGATCGAGCACCTGCCGCACCAGGTCGAGGTGGACAGCGGCTGGCGGCACGTCGACGTGCTCGCGATCGCGCCGTCCGAGCGCATCGAGCTGATTGCCGCGAAACACCTGAAGCAGATGCCGGCGACGATGCGCGGGCTGCTCGGCGCGATCGGCGGCAGCCAGCCGGCCGGTGCGTCGTTCGCGAGCTATCTGCTGTTCGAGGAGGCGTTCACGCGCGAGCTGATCGAGCTCGGCTACCGCGACGGGCGTGCGCAGCGCGACACGCTGGCCGGCTGGATCGCGCATGCCGACGGCGGCAGCGCGGCGGCAGCCGGCATGCCGTCGGAAAACGGTCGCGCGGCCGGCGAAATGCGGGTCTGACGCGCGTCGAATGCACGCATAGGACGCTATGCTTACAAAACGGTTGCATTTTAGCGACGCTCGCCCGCGACAGATCGCCGCACCACGGTTGGCGGCATGCGATCGGGGCCGGCGTCTCGGAACGGTCATGCGCGCGTGCTATTATGGCCGCCGCCGTATATACCATATCGAGCAGCCCGCCGGTCCGGCGGCCGCACGGGAACCCGTCCGGGAACCGCGTGGCGCAGGGGACGGGCTCGCCAATGAGCCGGCTTGCGCCGGCCCCCACATCAGGCGTGCGCAGCCGGTTCCGTTCGAGTGGAGCGGGCTGCGGCACGTCGCGAGGCGGCAGCGCGGCCGCCCGGCTGCCGACGCGGAATCCGCGTCCGGCGGGCGAATTCACGCGTAAAATTAGAGTCTTGGCTGCAAAAAGCGCGCATGGCGCGCTTGCGCGGCAACAGTCACGTTGAGAGAAGTCGCATTGCGCAGAACAGGGGTGGGACCATCATGAACACCATGCTTTATCCGGAACTTTACAGGTCGCTCGAAGCTGTCCGCTGGGACATGGAGAAGGACATTCCGTGGGACAAGTTCGACGCTTCACTGCTCACCGACGAGCAGGCGAAGACGATCAAGATGAACGCGATCACCGAATGGTCGGCGCTGCCCGCGACGGAGATGTTCCTGCGCGATAACCAGCATGACAGCGACTTTTCCGCGTTCATGAGCGTGTGGTTCTTCGAAGAGCAGAAGCACTCGCTCGTACTGATGGAGTACCTGCGCCGCTTCCGTCCGGAAATGGTGCCGACCGAGGAAGAGTTGCACGCGGTGCGCTTCCAGTTCGATCCGGCGCCCCCGCTCGAGACGCTGATGCTGCACTTCTGCGGCGAAATCCGCCTGAACCACTGGTATCGCTGCGCGGCCGACTGGCACACCGAGCCCGTCATCAAGCAGATCTACGAAACGATCTCGCGCGACGAAGCACGTCACGGCGGCGCGTACCTGCGCTACATGAAGAAGGCGCTGAACAACTGCGGCGACGTCGCACGCGCCGCATTCGCGAAGATCGGCGTGCTGATGGCATCGGCGCGCCGTACCGAGAAGCCGCTGCACCCGACCAACCTGCACGTGAACCAGGCGCTGTTCCCGCGCGACACCGTGCAGTCGCGCCTGCCGGATCCGGAATGGCTCGAGCGCTGGCTCGACGAGCAGATCCGCTTCGACGGCGAGTGGGAAAAGAAGGTCGTCGAACGGATCCTGCACAACCTGTCGATCCTGTTCGAGCGCACGTTCGCGACCGCGCAGGAACTGAACCGCTACCGCAAGGAAGTCACCGGCCGCCTGCAGGCCGAAAGCGGCCCGTCGTCGACCGCGCAACCGGCCTGACGCCGACAGGCATCGCACCCGGCGTGAAGTCGCGCCGGTCGCGATCGCCACGCCGCATCCATGCATGAAGCCCGCCCGGCCGTCCGGCGGGCTTTTCATCTGGCGCCGCCGTGTTTCGTCACGGCGCGCATCGCTTACTCCAGCCGACCTCCGTCATGCCCGCTACCTTCGAACGCAAGCTGATCACCCGCGACGCCCTCGTTGCGCTACGCGCGTCGCTGACTTCGCCCGTCGTGTTCACGAACGGCGTGTTCGACATCCTGCACCGTGGTCACGTCACGTATCTCGCCGATGCCCGGGCGCTCGGCGCATGCCTGATCGTCGGCGTGAACAGCGATGCGTCGGTGCGCATGCTCGGCAAGGGCGACGACCGTCCGATCAACCGCGAGGAAGACCGAATGGCGCTGCTCGCCGCGCTGGAAAGCGTCGACTGGGTCGTGAAGTTCGAGGAGAAGACGCCCGTGTCGCTGATCGACGCGGTTCGTCCGGACATTCTCGTGAAGGGCGGCGACTACGACATGGACGCGCTGCCGGAATCGGCGCTGGTGCGCGGCTGGGGCGGGCGGGCGCTCGCGATTCCGTTCGAGCACGACCGCTCGACCACGGCGCTGCTGAAGAAGGTGCGCGCGCAGCAGTCCTGACGCGGGGGCGCGCCGTCAGGGCGCGGAGGCCGCGAGCGGCTTGCCCGTGAGGGCCGGCGCGGCGAGCGGGCCGCCGATCACGGGTTGATCGCTCGCCTGCGCGAGCGGCGTTGCACGCAGCGCATCGGGCTGTACCTGCCGGGACAGCACGCCGGGTTCGCGCGGGCCGGCTGCCGGCAGCGGCCCGAGCATGCCGTGCGCCAGCGCGAACGCGAGCAGGTTCGCGAGAAAGAGAACAGCGATCAGCCAGCGCAGCATCGTCGAAATTCCTCGTCGTTGGTCGGTCGTTCGACCATTCCGTCCCCTCGAGCCGGCCGTTTGGCCGGCTTTTCATTTGCGGCCGATGGATCATTCGCGGCGCTCGGCCGCGCGTGCGTGTGCCGCCGTCTGTAGCCGCCTGCACAGGGGCGGGCCGCGATGCGTGCGCGCGCGCCGTCATCTTGGCGAAACCCGCGGCACGGGCGTCCGGCCATGCGGCCGGCACGATGCCGGCCGCTTTCCGTCAGTCCTGCGCCGCCGTTTCCGCGGCAATCAGCGCGAGCCCCGACAGGATCAGCGCGTCGTGCCGCGTGTGCGGCAGCGTCAGCGCACGCGCGACGTCGTCGGCCGCGCCGCCGGCCAGCACGAGCCGCACCGGCGCCTGCCATGCATCGGCGAGGTCGCGCCACGCGCGTTCGATCAGCCCCGCCTGCGCATACAGGCAGCCGGCCGACAGCGAGCGCGGCGTATCGACCTGGAACGGCTCGGCCTGCGCGCCCGCGAGCAGCCCGCTCGCGATGTCGGTGGTCAGCGTCGGCAACTGCGCGGTGTGCGTGCCGAGCGCGCGCATCATCAGTGCCCAGCCCGGTGCGATCAGCCCGCCGGTGAAGCGGCCGTCAGCACGCAGCGCCTCGAGCGTCGTCGCGGTGCCGAACGTCGCGATCAGCAGATGTTCGTCCGGGAACGCCGCGCGCGCGCCGATCAGGCCGGCCCAGCGGTCGCTGCCGAGCTGTTCGGGCGCCGTGTAGCCGTTCGTCACGCCGCACTGCACGGGGCGCGAGCGGATCGTCGTGCGCGGCAGGCCCGGCCAGCGTGCGTCGAGCAGCGCGTCCAGCCGCGCGGCCACGTCGGCGCCCGCGACGTTCGAGATCCACGCGCCATGCGGACGCGGCAGCGCCGACCAGTCCGGATCGGCGCCGCCGTCGCGCGTATGGCCGAACGCGCCCGTGTCGACGAGCGTGTGCTGCGCGTCGGCGAGCGCCCACTTGATCCGGCTGTTGCCGGCGTCGATCAGCAGATGCGGCTCGCTCATTGCGCTTCGCGCAGCGACACGTCGCCGGCCGCGATCGCCTGCATGCCGTCCGGCGTGTCGAGCAGCAGCTGGCCGGTCGCGTCGATGCCCGTCGCGATGCCGCGCACGCGCTCGACGCCCTGTTCGAGCAGCACGACTTCGCGCCCTGCGTACGCGTGCAGCGCGTGCCAGCGCGGCAGGAACGGTGCGAGCCCGTCGGTTCCGAACTGCGCGAGCGCGGGTGTCAGCGCGTTCAGCGCGGCGGCGAGCGTGTCGGTGAGGTTCGCCGATGCGCACGCCGCCGACAGCGCGGCCGGCGGCAGCCCGCTCGCGAGCGTCGCGTCGCGCGCGCGAAGCGCGTCGACCTGCGCGGCGACGGCTTCCGCGCCGCGTACGTTGATGCCGAAGCCGATCACGACGGCGGTCGCGTCGGCGGTGGTCCAGACCGTTTCGATCAGGATCCCGGCGAGCTTGCCGACGATGCGCGGCGTGCCGTCGTCGGTGGCCGTCAGCAGCAGGTCGTTCGGCCATTTGAGCGCGATGCGCGTGCGGGCGTCGAGCGGCAGCGCCGCGAGGCCTTCCGCGAGCGCGACGCCGATCGCGATGCTCAGGCCGCCGAGCGCGTCGACGGGGCGCGGCACGATGCAGCCGACCGAGCACAGCAGCGCGTTGCCGGGCTGCGCGAACCACGGACGGCCTTGCCGGCCGCGGCCGGCCGTCTGCTCGAACGCGACGCGCACGAGCGGCGCGGGCAGGGCGTTCGCGGTGCGCGGCAGCGCCTTGAGGCGGGCCGCGACGTCGGCGTTGGTCGAGCCGGTGGCGGCGACGATATCCAGCGGCCACGCGCGCGGCGCGGCGTCCAGGTGCGCGTCGAGCCGGTTGCGCGCAATGTGCGCGTCGCCGGAATCGGGCGTGTCGGAGGAGGTGGGGGCGTTCATGGCGCCTATTGTAGCGACAGGGGGCGGGAGGAGCGTCGACGTGCACCCGGAACAACGGAATCGCGAACGGTGGGCTTCATTCCGATCGAGCGGACGTCGTATCCGGTCAAGTCCATCATGACCATAAATGCATGGCTTGTGCGGCTAGGGTCCGAGCCAGTTCACCCGCTGCTGCATAAACATACTGAGACTATGTCTGGTTATTAGTATTTCGAATTTGTCTGATTGAACTTGCTTTCGTGATTGTGCAACTTTGGGTGAGTCGGCTTCCCTGTATTGTGGAGAACGGAGATGCAATGAGCATCGAGCACGAGGCACGCGCCTATCTATTCAGCAATATTGATTCACTCACGGAGCGCGTCGGTCTATCCGCCGACACCTTCACGGTTGTGATGTGTTCCGCAGTAATTCGCGGGGGCAGCATCGAATGATTCGCTATTTTCTCGCCAAAGGCGATCGGGGTGGTAGCGCGGTGATTACCGAGGGGCTCGAGGATATGACGTGCTCGGATCCGCTGCCGAGCGTGAATATCGCGACGCTTTATATGAAAACGTACTGCACCGCCTGCAATCAGGAAGGGTTTATTTCACCGAGAGGGCCACGCTGGCCGGGCACGGGATCGAACGGCCAACCATGGGCATTGAGTGGCGACATCAATGTCTGTGGATGCAATCCGCCCCCGATCTTCCATGCCGAACGCAACATGATGATGACATTCGAGGCCGAGCAAGCGATGGAGACGATGACGGGAGGTCGAAGCGAACTGCACTCGTCGTCCTCGGCCTGGAGCGAACACGACGAGCAATACGTGATGCGCGATGCCAATACCGGTCGGCCATTGGCTCGCGTGCGGTACCGAATATTGACCCAGTCCGGCCAGGTGTTCAGCGGCATTACCGATGAGACCGGCCACACGCAACGCGTGAGAACAAGCGGGGCAGAGAACTTGAGAATCGATATTATCGAGAACGACGATGTCTGAAAACGATTATGAATACGTGACCGTTCATGATTCGGCCGTGACAAATACCACGCGAGGTTCGAAAGTCGAATTGTTATTGGCGCTCAACGGGCCGCCGATTTGCAAGAACATGACCGATGCCGAATTTCGGCGAAGAGTTTTGACGCTGCGCGACGAGGCTGTCGAGGTGATCGCACAACGCATTCATGAACTATCTGTATGGAAGGCGCCAGCGCAAGCGCGCGTGAGGGAATGGTTCGGGATAGCCGACGAGACAACTCGTGCAACGCTGCTTAACGGGCTGACGGCACTCACAACGGTCATGAACGGGCTGACTGCCAGGAACTTCGTTCGTTCCGACCACGAGCTAGACAGGGTATTAGGGTGCACTCCAAACACCAAAAACCTGGCCGGAGAGGTGGCACATGTCTGTGGCCCCGATACAGCAACGCATACAATCTCAATCAATTCGAGATTTTGCGAGTTGCCCGATCGAAGCGCCGGTACACTTTCGTCCATGCAACTCACGATCGTTCACGAGTGCACCCATTTTGCCGACACCTTTGGATCCGTTGACTACAAGAATACATATGGCCAATTCATGGGCAGACGTCTCGAAAAGGAAGAGCCGAGAATGGCGGTCAGGAATGCGGATAATATCGCTTGGTATATTTTGTGTGCTGATTAGCGTTGGTGTGCCTCATCTCTCTGGAAAAGCTTTCGCGTGTAGCGTGGCCTTGCAATATGGCGGGAAGCTTGAGAGCGGTGTTACATCCCTATCGAACGTGGACCGGGTCGAGCTTGCCAATCTGCTGATTACCGTCCGTGATAGCGCGGCGAGAGAGGGAGCCGTTGTAATTTATGGGTTTGCAAACGAAAACGAACGTAATGCGCTTGTGGTTGCGCGTCGCCGGGCGGAAGCTGTCCAGGAATATCTTTTGAGTCTTGGGGTTTGGCGGCACCGAATCAATGTCGATACCAAGATCTGGAGAAACGCGTCGCTTGTTCCCGTGAGCCAGCGTAACCAGATCGAGGTCGAGTTTATTCCCGCATGTTCGCCTGGCGGCTGTGAGAACCCTTGTGGTTAGTCGGCCCTGAATAATCCTGGCGGGCTTATGCAGAAAGGATGTGATGGTGAAACGGTGTTGTTGGATTTGCAAGGAGCAGGCATATTCATGCGTGAATCCTGCAAATCCTGACGAGGTATGGATGGGTCCGAAGACGCCGGTGCCAGAGGGGGATTTCTTCCGCCAACCGCTGCGCGAGCAGATCAACTTGAAGCATCCGTTGATTCGCCTGGCCGAGCTGATTGACTGGGAGCGGTTGCACACGACGATGAGTGCGAGCTTCGTGTCGCAGCGCGGCCGACCGGCGACGTCGCCGCGTTTGATCGCAGGGCTGCTGTACTTGCAGCATGCCTTCGACCTGTCGGACGAGGACGTCGTCTGGCAATGGCTCGAGAATCCGTATTGGCAGGTGTTCACCGGCGAGACGTACTTGCAGACGAGGCCGCCGATCGATCCGTCGAGCCTGACGCGCTGGCGCAAGCGGCTGGGCGAAGCCGGCATTGAAGAACTGCTGGCCGAGACGATCGAAGCGGCCAAACGCGCCAACGTCATCAAGACTTCGAGCCTGAAGCGGGTGATCGTCGATACGACGGTGATGGAAAAGGCGATTGCGCACCCCACCGATTCGCGCCTGCTCGAACGTTGCCGAGAACATCTGGTGAAGGCCGCGGCCCAGCACGGGCTGACGCTGCGGCAGAACTACAACCGCGAAGCGCCGCGTCTGGCGGGCCAGATTGGCCGCTATGCGCATGCGAAGCAGTACAAGCGGATGAAGAAAACGCTGCGTACTTTGCGTTCTCGAGTGGGGCGCGTGATGCGTGACGTCGAGCGGCAATTGGACGGCGTCGCCCAGCAAAGTCGCGCGGCGTTGGACGAGCTGATCGGCCGCACGAAGCGGATTCTCACGCAGAAGCAGAAGGACAAAAACAAGCTGTACGCGCTGCACGCTCCGGAAGTCGAGTGCCTGGCGAAAGGCAAAGCACGCAAGCCGTACGAATTCGGCGTGAAGGTGTCAATCACCACGACGCACAAGGAAGGTCTGGTGGTCGGAGCTCGTTCGATGCCGGGCAATCCCTACGATGGGCACACGCTGGCCGAAGCGTTGGAGCAGGCGGCGATCCTGAGCGACATTCAGCCAGAGATTGCTGTCGTCGACCGCGGCTACAAGGGCGTAGCGATCGATGGCGTGAAGGTCTATCACCCGGGCTTGCGACGCGGCATCACGCGCGGCCTGCGCGCGATGATCCGGCGGCGCAGTGCGATCGAACCGGCCATTGGGCACATGAAGGCAGACGGCAAGCTCGATCGCAATTGGCTCAAGGGTGCGCTGGGTGATGCCCTGCATGCGGTGCTGTGCGGCGCCGGGCACAACCTGCGGATGATCCTGCGCAAGCTGCGGCTTTTTTACGCCCTGATCCTCGTCGCTTTGCTCGGCGTCAAAATCGCTGTGCCGCCGGCGGCATGACCTCATCCGTGGACCAAAACGAATTGTTCAGGGCCGACTGGTTAAGCCATGCATCGTCCGGAGCGTCGACGACGGTGGCTTTGACATCTGGCGTGATGATTCGTTTTTCGGTGCGTGACCGGCGTGGCACGCCCGCGTTCTGCGCATCGCCGCGCCCTTGCGAGCGATCGATGCGCCGGACGTGACGTCATGCTCGCCGGTCAAGCGGCCGTTCTGTGGTCGCGTGTTCGCGCCTGCATGGCCGCTTCACTCACGGCCCCACCACCGGATGCTTCAACGCATGCGCGGTCTCGATCCACTGCGCGTGGAATTCGTCCGCGTCCGGCTTGAGGCCGAGCTCGCCGTTGCGATACGCCATCGCGAGCGTCTGCACGGCTTCCGGCAACTCGTGCTCGGCCGCACGGCGATACAGCGCGAGCGCGCGCACTTCGTCGCGCGGCACGCCGCTGCCGTCGCGGTACGCGTTCGCGAGCATGAAGTCCGCAGCCGGGATGTCCGCACGCGACGCGAGGTCGAACCAGTGCGCGGCCTGCACGGAATCGGCAGCGGTGCCGTAGCCGCTGCGATAGATCAGCCCGAGGTAGTACGCGGCCGCCGGATCGCCATGCCCGGCCGCTTCGGCGAGCAGCGCGCGGGCGCGGGCATAGTCCTTCGGGATATCGCCGCTGCCGAGCAGCAGCGCCTTGCCGAGCGCGAGCTGCGCACGCCGTGCAGCCGGCGCGTCGGCCTTGCCGGCCGCCGCCGCGGCCGTTTCCAGCCAGCCGCGCCCCTCGTCGCGCAGCCCCGGCTCACGCGCATCGACGAGCGCGATGCCGAGCGCCGCCTGCGCGTCGCCCGACCCGTGGCGCGCGAGGGTGCGCAACTGCGCGAGCGCATGCGGCTCGACGGCCTGCGTGACCATCGCCTGCCACTCGTCGAGCTGCGCGGTGCTCGGCGCGGGGCCGGCGGCACGCCAGCCGGTCGCCGTGGCGGCGACCGCGACAGTCACGGCGGTTGCCGCGAGCAGCGCGGCCGGCGGGAGTTTCGCGCGCAGCAGGCGCCGCGCGGCAGCGGCGAAGCCGGCTTCGGCCGGCCGCATCGTCCGGATCGGTTGCATCACGGGTCTCATGGTCATTGCGTCAGGTCGATCTCGTAGACGGCGAGGTTCTTGCCCGAGCCGTCGTCGGCCGCGACCTGCGTGATGCCGGTCAGGCCCGCCGCCGCGGCGTCGCCGAGGCGGTTCTGCGCGGACGCGAACTGCACGTGCGCGACCGAGCTCGCGAGCTTCGTGAAGCGCCAGCTGCGCTGCGCGCCGTCGGCCGCGCGCGTGATCGCGCCGCGCTTCTTGATGAACGCGATCAGCACGTCGCGGTTCGCATCCGGCGACGCGAAGATCGTCTTGCTGCCGTCGAGGCCCGGGAAGTTGCCGCCGCCGCTCGCGCGGTAGTTGTTGGTCGCGACGATGAACTGCGCGTTCGGGGCGATCGGCGCGCCCTTGTACGTCAGGTTCCTGATCCGGCTGCCGACGGGCTGCGTGACGTCGATTTCATAGGCGAGATCGGCCGACGTGAACATGTCGAAGTTGTAGCCGGGGAAGCTGCTGACGAGCGGCTGCACGCTCGCCTTGGTCGGATCGATCGTGTTGAAGCGCTTCGCGGCCGTCTCGAGCCAGTTCTTCACGTCGGCGCCGCTCACCTTCACCGCGTATACGGTGTTCGGATACAGGTACAGGTCGGCCGCGTTGTTGATCGCGAGCGCGCCCGGCGCGACGTCGGTGTAGTCGCTGCCGCCGCCGAAGCCGCTCTTGAACGGCGCGCTGACCGACAGCACCGGCAGCGACGCGTACTGCGGCAGGTTCGCCTGCACGTAGGTCTTCACGTAGTCGGCCTGCGCCTCGTTGACGATCTGGATCGCGCCCGGATCGCCGACGTCCGCGAAGTACGAGTTCATCCGGTAGTCGGTCGAGCCGATCGGCGTCTTCACGTAGTCGATCGTCGCCTGGTGCTCGGCCGCGATCGCGGCGGAGACCGACGGGTCGGCAGCGACGTAGCTCCTGTCGGCGTTCTGGATCGGTCGCGCCTCGACGGTCGTCTGCGACTTGTCGACGCTCCACGTCTTGCCGTCGAACTTCAGGCCGAGCTTGATCACGCCGAGATGCTTGCCCCAGTAGTTCGCCATCACGGTCGGCACGCCGTTGACGGTGCCCTTGACCTTGTCGACGCCCGGCAGGTTGAACTGCGCGACCGTGCTGTTCGCGTCGGGGAACACCTGGTGCGAATGGCCGATCAGCATCGCGTCGATGCCGGGCACCTTCGACAGCCACCAGCTGCCGTTTTCCATCGTCGGCGAATACGCGGCGTTGTCGAGGCCGCCGTGCGAGATCGCGACGACGAGATCGGCGCCCTTCGCGCGCATCTCCGGAATGTACTTCTCGGCCGCTTCCTTCAGGCCCGTCGTGTAGACCTTGCCGTCGAGCCAGCGCTTGTCCCAGTTCATGATCGCGGGCGGCGTGAAGCCGATGATGCCGATCTTCACGGGCGTGCTGACCGTCTTGCCGTCCGGCGTCGTGGCCGTCACCGTGCGCGTCAGGATCGTGTACGGCGTGAACAGCGGTGCGTTCGTCTTCGCGCTGATCACGTTCGCGAGCACCTGCGGGAAGTTCGGGCCCGCGCACTTCTTCTGCTGGGCCGGCGCGGGCAGGGCGTCGACCTCGAACGTGTTGCCGGTCACCTGCGACAGGTACGGCAGCCCGTAGTTGAACTCGTGGTTGCCGATCCCGCCGCCGTCGAATTTCGCGGCGTTCATCACCTTGTAGATCGCGAGCGTCTGGTCGCAGCCGACCGGCTTCACGAGCGCCTGATAGTCCGACAGCGCGGTGCCCTGGATCGTGTCGCCGTTGTCGAGCAGCAGCGTGTTCGGGTACTGCGCGCGCGCCTGCGCGATCAGCGTCGACACGCGCTCGAAGCCGAGCGAATTGTCGGCGGCGAGCTTGAAATAGTCGTACGACAGCACGTTGGTGTGCAGGTCGGTCGTCTCGAGCAGCGCGAGCGTGGCCGTCGTGCCGACGGGTGCCTGGGTCTGCGGCTGCGGCTGCGACGACGGCGAGGTGACGTCATCGCCGCCGCAACCGGCGAGGGCGAAGGCAAGGCTGGCGAGCGCGGCGGCGCCGGTCACGCGACGGCGGGAAAGCGGGGGGAGACGCATCGATTGTCCTGTTCGGTGTTCTGTTCTATGGGTCGCGATGAATCGCGGGCACGCAGCGAAATGGCGGCGCGAGCGCCGACGGCCTGATGTGCGGCGCGTGAGAGTATCGAAAGGAAACGTGACGGAAGAATGAAAGGTCATGTGCGAGGCAACCGGCCGGCCGGCGCTGGCGGTACGCGCCGCACCGGCTCGACGCGGGGAAGACGCCCGCGGCCAGCCATCGCCGTCCAAAGCGATCCCGGCCAAGCAGCCCTCGGCCAGCAGCACCGACTCGACGCGGGGAAGGCGCCCGCGGCCAGGCATCGCCGTCCAAAGCGATCCTGGCCAAGCCGCCCTCGGCCAGCAGCACCGGCTCGACGCGGGGAAGGCGCCTGCGGCCAGGCATCGCCGTCCAAAGCGATCCTGGCCAGCCGCCGCGGCTGAATCTCGATGCCCGCCGCCCAGCCGCCCCGCCCGCGCGCCCCGAGCCCCGAGCCCCGAGCCCCGAGCCCCCACCGAAATCCTCACGTCGCGGCGCCGGGCGGTTCGCTACAATGACCGCTGTCATCCTTTTGCAAACAACCCGCCCTTGGACTTCGAGACTCCTCCCGGCCTGTCGGTCGATGCCGGCGGTCAGGGCCAGACGGTGCGCCTGTACGGTCAGTGGACCGCGCTCGCGCTTGCACGCAACCGTGGCGCGGTCGCGCGCCGCGTCGCGGGCATCGCGTCCGGGCACGTGAGCGAATGGGATCTGTCCGGCATCGAACGGCTCGACCACGTCGGCGGCCAGGCGCTGTGGCGCGTATGGGGCCGCAAGCTGCCGCCCGGCGTCGCGCTGAGCGCCACGCAGCGCACGATCTTCGAGCGGATCGAACGCCTCGACAGCCAGCGCGAGGCACCGGAGCGCGTCGTGCGGTTCGATCCCGTCACGCGCCTCGGCCTGGGCATCTTCGCGTTCGGCGAACACCTGCAGGGCGGCATCGCGATGTTCGGCCGCGTCGTCCTCGATGCGCTGTCGGTGCTGCGCCGTCCGAAGACGATGCCGTGGACGGAAACCTCGGCGAACATCTACAGCGCCGGCGCGCAGGCGCTGCCGATCACCGCGCTGGTCGCGTTCCTGATCGGCATCGTGCTCAGCTACCTGTCCGCGCAGCAGTTGCAGACGTTCGGCGCGAACCGCTACATCGTGAACATCCTCGGGCTGTCGGTGATCCGCGAACTCGGGCCGGTGCTGTCGGCGATCCTCGTCGCGGGGCGCTCGGGCTCGGCGATCACCGCGCAGATCGGCGTGATGCGCGTGACCGAGGAGCTCGACGCGATGCGCGTGATGGGCATCCCGCACGGGCTGCGATTGATCCTGCCGCGCGTGCTCGCGCTCGGCGTCGCGATGCCGCTGCTCGTGATGTGGACCAACATCATCGCGCTGACGGGCGGCGCGCTCGCCGCGAAGCTGGTGCTCGGGATCGACGTCAACTATTTCGTGCGCTCGCTGCCGGGCGTCGTGCCGATCGCGAACCTGTACATCGGCATCGGCAAGGGTGTCGTGTTCGGCATGCTGATCGCGCTGGTCGCCTGTCATTTCGGCTTCCGGATCAAGGCGAACTCGCAGAGCCTCGGCGAAGGCACGACGACGTCGGTCGTCACGTCGATCACGGTCGTGATCCTCGCCGATGCGGTGTTCGCGATCCTGTTCCAGAACGTGGGGCTGGGATGAGCGCGCCCAACGGATCCGACGAATCGAGCGCACACGCCGCGGCCGTCGGCGCAGGCTCGGTCGGCACGCCGCCGGGCGCCGCCGTGCGCGGCGACGACCTCGTGATCGAGGTGCGCAACCTGACGAAGCGCTACGGCCGCAACATCGTTCACCAGAAGCTCGATTTCGACGTGCGGCGCGGCGAGATCGTGTCGATCGTCGGCGGCTCGGGCTCCGGCAAGACGACGCTCGTGCGGCAGATTCTCGGCCTCGAGCGGCCGACGTCCGGCACGATCAAGGTGTTCGGCGAAGATACGTCGAAGATCGACGCCGCGACCGCGCGAATGATGCGCACGCGCTCGGGGATGCTGTTCCAGCAGGGCGCGCTGTTCTCGTCGATGACGGTGTTCGACAACGTCGCGCAGCCGCTGCGCGAGCTTGGCCGCGTGCCGCCCGACCTGCTGCAC
Organism: Burkholderia sp. IMCC1007; assembly: GCF_027257875.1. Taxonomy (GTDB): domain Bacteria; phylum Pseudomonadota; class Gammaproteobacteria; order Burkholderiales; family Burkholderiaceae; genus Burkholderia. Next base: position 42,111 of record NZ_JAPVQY010000051.1, on the reverse strand, counting down.
GACATCGTGATGCTGAAGCTCGAGATGGTCGGCCTCCCGTGCAAGCATGCATCGAAGATGCCGGCCGCGCTGTCGGGCGGGATGGTGAAGCGCGTCGGCATCGCGCGCGCGATCGCGCTCGAGCCCGAGCTGCTGTTCCTCGACGAGCCGACCGCCGGGCTCGATCCGCAGGCGTCCGACGAATTCGTCGAGTTGATCGCGACGCTGCATCGCACGCTCGGGCTGACGGTCGTGATGGTGACGCACGATCTCGACACGATGATCGCGCTGTCGACGCGCGTCGCGGTGCTGGCGGACCGCAAGGTGCTGGTCGCCGCGCCCGTCGAGGAAGCCGCGAACGTCGACCATCCGTTCATCCACGAATATTTCCTGGGGCTGCGCGGGCGCCGCGCGCTGCAGGCGCTGCCGCCCGAGCGGCGCGCGAAGCTGCCGAAGGCGGCCCTCGAACCGGCGCTGCCGAGCGTCGAGTTGTAAGCCTCGCAAGAAGCAAGGAACCCGCGAATGGAAAACAAATCACATGCGTTCTGGGCCGGCCTGTTCACGATCGCGCTGACGCTGGCGATCGCGGGCACCGTGTTCTGGTTCAACGTCGACCGCACCGTGCGCGTGCCGTACGACCTGCTGGCACGCACCAACGTGACCGGGCTGTTTCCCGATGCGGCCGTGCGCTTTCGCGGCCTCGACGTCGGCAAGGTGCAGTCGATCGGCTTCGATCGCACGCATCCGGGGCAGATCCGGATCCGGATCCTGGTCGACCACGACGCGCCGATCACGCAGTCGACCTACGGCAGCCTCGGCTTCCAGGGCGTGACGGGCATCGCGTTCGTGCAGCTCGAGGATACCGGCCGCGATCTGGCGCCGCTGCCGTCGTCGCCGAGGGCGATCGCGCAGATTCCGATGCGTCCGAGCCTGTTCGACCAGCTCCAGGAGCGCGGCGACGTGCTGCTGCGCGAGCTCGAGCAGGCGGCGAAAAGCGCGAACGAGCTGATGTCGCCGGACATGCGCGAGCAGCTGCGCGCGACGGCCACCAGCCTGCAGCACGCAGCGGACGGCGCGGCGACGCTGTCGAAGCAGCTCGCGCCGGCGGTCAACGCGCTGCCGGAGACGATGCGCCAGGTCGATCGCACGATGGCGTCGGCGAACACGCTGCTGCAGCCGAACGGGCCGCTGGTCGCGAACCTGAACAAGGCCGGCACGGCGGCCGAGCAGGTCGGCGTCGCGCTGAACGACCTGAACGCGCGGGTCCAGTACGACACGCTGCCGCGTTTCAACGCGCTGGCGGGTGACGTCGGCGATGCGTCGCGGCAATTGAAGGACGTCGCCGGTGAACTCGGCCGCAACCCGAGCAGTCTGTTGTTCGGTTCGCCCGGTTCCGCGCCCGGGCCCGGCGAAGCAGGCTTCGTCTGGCCGGGCGCGCGCACGGCAGCCGGCCAATGACGCGGGTCGCCCGCCCATCGGCCAGGCGGCCCGCAACGAGCGCGGGCCATCACGCCATCGAAACCGCAAACATCATGCAGGAACATTCCATGCCACGAACCCTTGATCGCGCGCTGCGTCCGGCCGCGGCCGCGCTCGCGATGCTCACGCTCGTGTTCGCCGCCGGCTGCGCCGGCAACAGCGCGGCGCTGTCGAACATCCGCTACGACCTCGGGCCGGCCGCGCCGGTCGTGACGGCCGGCACGGGCCCCGCGCTGAAGGTGCTCGACATCGGCGCGCCCGACGCGCTCAACACCGACAAGTTCGTCTACCGCCTCACGTATGCGGATGCGCAACGCATGGCCGTCTATCGCGACAGCCGCTGGACCGCGCCGCCCGCGCAGTTGCTCACGCAGCGGCTGCGCGGCGCGCTGTCGTCGCGCGGCGCGGTGCTCGAAGGTACCGACGGCGTACGCGCGCCGACGCTGAAGGTCGACCTGAACGAGTTCGAGCAGGTGTTCGACGGGCAATCGCAGAGTCACGGCGCGGTCACCGCGCGCGCGACGCTGATGCAGGACGGCAAGGTGCTCGGCCAGCGCACGTTCGTCGCGCGCGCGCCGTCGAGCACGCCCGATGCGGCCGGCGGCGCGCGTGCGCTCGCGGCCGCGAGCGACGAACTCGTGTCGCAGATTGCCGCGTGGGTCGGCGTGCAGGCGTACGCGGGCACGCCGTGACGCGCGACGTGCAGTCGCGATGAACGCGCCGGACACGCATCGCGCGTCGGCGCTGGCGCGCCAGGCGTTTGCCGCGTACGCGGCGCTCATCGTCTATGCGTCGCTGTATCCGTTCGACGGCTGGATGTCGCTCGGCATCGGGCCGTTCGACTACCTGTTCGCGCCGATGCAGCGCTACGTGACCGCGTTCGACGTGGTCACCAACGTACTCGGCTACCTGCCGTTCGGCGCACTCGGCGTGCTCGCGCTGCATCCGCGCCGGCGCGGGGTGGCCGCGACGCTGATCGTCAGCGTGCTTGGCGTGCTGCTGTCGGGGTCGATGGAAGCGCTGCAGACCTACCTGCCGACGCGCGTCGCGTCGAATCTCGATCTCGCGGCCAACGCGCTCGGCGCGCTGCTGGGCGCGGCACTCGTGGCGCCCGCGACCGGTGCGCTGCTCGATCGCGGCGCGCTGCGGCGGCTGCGTTTCGCGTGGTTCGAACCCGACGGCTCGACGCCGCTGCTGCTCGCCGCGCTGTGGCCGTTCGCGATCCTCTTTCCGTCGCCGTTCCTGTTCGGCATCGGCGACTGGCCGGCCGCGCTGTGGGAGCGCGCGGACGGGTCGATGCAGGACGCGCTACTCGCGTGGCTGCCGGCCGCGTGGCAGGTGAGCCAGTGGCCCGAGCGCGTCGACGGCTGGCTGTCCGATTCCGCATGGGAAGCCGCGCTCGGCGGGCTGATGCTGTTCCCCGCGCTGGCGATCGCGTCGCTCGCGATGCGCGCCGCCGCGCCGCGCGTGCGGCTGCTGATCGCGTTCGTCGCCGCGACGCTCGTGCTGAAGGCGGCCGCGACGTTCATGCAGTCGACCACCGGCCTCGTCGTCGTGTGGGCGACGCCCGGCGCGCGGCTCGGCATCGAGCTCGGCTTCGCGGCGGCGCTGATCGCATTGCGCGTGCCGGCCACGTGGCGCGCATTGCTCGCGGCGCTCGCGCTGCTGGCGGGCGTCGCGCTCGTCAACCTGCTGCCGGTCAATCCGTTCTTCGACTTCACGCTGTCGGGCTGGCGGCAGGGCCGCTACGTGCACTTCAACAGCATCGCGCGCTGGCTCGCGTGGATGTGGCCCTATGCGGCGCTGATCTGGCTCGGCCTGCGCGTCGAGCGCGCGTGGCTGCCCGCGGCGGTGCGGCGCTGACGCGGCGATGCCGGCAGGGTGGCAGGGTGGCAGGGCGGCGGGTGGCAGGGCGGTCGCCGCTCGATCGCGGGCAGCGGCGCGCGCCCGTCGTTATAATCGTCCGCATCCTCGATTGCGCGGCACCGCGGCAATCGTTCCTCCTTTCGCCCGGCACCGCGCCGGGCCGCACGTCATCATCATGGATTCCTACTACCAGCACCACGTCTTCTTCTGCCTGAACCAGCGCGATCCGGGCGCCGATCGTCCGAGCTGCGCGCAATGCGACGCGCAGACCATGCAGGAATACGCGAAAAAGCGCGTGAAGGAACTCGGCCTCGCGGGGCCCGGCAAGGTCCGCATCAACAAGGCCGGCTGCCTCGACCGCTGCGAGGAGGGTCCCGTGATGGTCGTGTATCCGGAAGGCACGTGGTACACCTACGTCGACCAGGCCGACATCGACGAGATCGTCGAATCGCACCTGCGCGACGGCCAGGTCGTCGAGCGCCTGAAGATCTGAGCGGGCCGGCCGAATGAACGTACATACGCAGAAGTCGCTGATCGCCGGCCCGGTCGGGCAGATCGAAATCGCTGTCGACGTGCCGGACGCCGTGCGCGACGGCGGCGCCGCGCCGCGCGGCATCGCGCTCGTCGCGCATCCGCATCCGCTGTTCGGCGGCACGATGGACAACAAGGTCGCACAAACGCTTGCGCGCACGCTCGTCCAGCTCAACTATGTGGTGTACCGGTCGAACTTCCGCGGCGTCGGCGCGACCGAGGGCGTGCACGACAACGGCATCGGCGAAGCGGACGACCTGCTCGCGGTGCTCGCGCACATGCGCGCGCAGCCGGCTCATGCGGACCTGCCGCTCGTGCTCGCGGGCTTCTCGTTCGGCACCTTCGTGCTGTCGCACGTCGCGAAGCGGTTGCGCGACGCGGGCGAGACGATCGAGCGGATGGTGTTCGTCGGCACGGCCGCGAGCCGCTGGCAGGTCGCCGACGTGCCCGAGAACACGCTCGTGATCCACGGCGAAACCGACGACACGGTGCCGATCGCGTCGGTGTACGACTGGGCGCGGCCGCAGGAGCTGCCGGTCGTCGTGATCCCCGGCGCCGAGCATTTCTTCCATCGCAAGCTGCATGTGCTGAAGCGCATCATCGTCGACGCGTGGCGTTGAAGCGTTGAAGCGTTGAAGCGTTGAAGCACTGAAGCACTGAAGCACTGAAGCACTGAAGCACTGAACCGGGCAGGCGGCGCCGATGCCGCCGCCTGCCTGCGGCCCCACGCGTTGCCCGACGGATACACGTCGCGCGACAGCAAGACGCACCCCCTTCCGACACGATCGCCCAGGTTCTCCGCCACGCGGCGCAACCCGACTTGCGCACCGCCTGCGCACGCCTTTCGCACGGCTTCGATCGCCATCGCCGGTCATCGAGCCGCGCTATCCTCTCGAAGCCGATGCGCGGCCACGCCGCGTACAGTTCGCGAAAGTGCCGTTCGCGGCCACGTATAATGGCCGCTTTCGCGTTGCCCGCGGCCCGGCTGGGCCCATGCGGCGCTCGTTTCGCCGCCTGTCCGCCCGCTCGCGACGGCCGCGAACCGAACGCGCCCGCACGAGTCCAACCGGCGCGTTTCGCGTCGCCCGACGAAGTCGGGCGAGTGGCCGAAACGCCCGCCGCCTTGCCGTTCAACCCTGCGCGTTTCGCGCCGCACTTTCTGCCATCAGCCTGAATCGATCATGCGTCTGTCACCCCAAGGCCTCAAGTCCCTCGCTTCTTCCATCGCCTTCGGCACCGCCGCGCGCAACGTCGCGCTCGGCGTGATGCTGCCCGTCGCGCTCGCGTCGACGATCGTCGTCGCCGAAGCGAAGCCGGCCGCCAAGGCCAAGGCCGCGCATGCGGCGCCCGCCGCCGAGCAGTTCACCGGCGCGCCCGCGACCTTCATGCCGGGCGCGGTGCCGCCGCCGGGCGTGAACGCGCGCTCGTGGGTGCTCGTCGATGCAACCAGCAACACGGTGCTGGCATCGGGTAACGCGGACGAACGCGTGGAGCCCGCGTCGCTGACGAAGCTGATGACGGCCTACCTGGTGTTCGAGGCGCTCGACAAGAAGAAGATCTCGATGGAGCAGATCGTCACGCCGAGCGATGCGGTGCGCCGCGTCGGCCGCGACGAATCGCGCATGTTCATCGAGGCGAACAAGCCGGTGTCGGTGCACGACCTCGTGTACGGGATGATCATCCAGTCGGGCAACGACGCGGCGATCGCGCTGGCCGAACTGGTCGGCGGCAGCGAAGGGCAATTCGTCACGCTGATGAACACGGAGGCCGCGCGCCTCGGCATGAAGGGCACGCACTTCGCCGACGTGAACGGCATGCCCGACCCGAACCACTACACGACGGCCGGCGACCTCGCGAAGCTGTCCGCGCACCTGATCCGCGATTTTCCGCAGTACTACAGCATCTTCTCGGAGAAGGAATTCAAGTACAACAACATCCGCCAGGGCAACCGCAACCGGCTGCTGTGGCTGGATCCGACGGTCGACGGCCTGAAGACGGGCCACACGCAGGCGGCGGGCTACTGCCTGATCGCATCGGCGAAGCGCGCGATCCCGGGTGTCGACGGCCAGCGCCGTCTCGTGTCGGTGATGATGGGCGAGCAGAAGGAAGGCGAGCGTACGCAGGACAGCATGAAGATGCTGAACTACGGCTATAGCGCGTTCGACGCGGTGCGTCTGTTCAAGGGCGGCCAGGCGATGTCGACGCCGCGCATCTACAAGGGCAAGGAGAACACCGTGCAGGTCGGCGTGAAGGGCGACCAGTGGGTGACCGTGCCGCGCGGCCTCGGCGACAAGGTCAAGCCGCAAGTCGAAGTGAACTCGCCGCTGATCGCGCCGCTCGCGGAAGGCCAGCAGGTCGGCACCGTGAAGATCGTCGCCGACGGCAAGACGCTGTCGGAGTTCCCGGTCGTCGCGCTGCAGGCTGTGCCGGAAGCGGGTATCTTCGGACGTATCTGGGACTCGATCTTGCTGATGTTCAGCAAGAAGAAGTAAGCGCCACGGGCCTTTGTTTTCACGACTTCATCCCCATCTGGTATAGCCATGAGCCAAGCCGAATTCGAACCGATCGTCTACCTCAGCGTGTCGTCGCAGGAGGAACTGGTGCCGCTGTCCGAAGCCCGTGTGCCGGTGCTCGACCGCGGGTTCATCTTCGGCGATGGCGTGTATGAAGTCGTGCCCGTTTATGCGCATGACGGCGCGCACGTGCCGTTCCTGATCGAACAGCACCTGGACCGGCTCGCGCGCAGCCTGAAGAAGATCGGCATCGCGAACCCGCACGACGCGGCCGGCTGGCGCGCGCTGATCGAGCGCGTGCTCGCCGCGAACGCGGAAGGCCTCGTCGACAGCAATGCGCTCGTCTACCTGCAGGTGACGCGCGGCGTCGCGAAGCGCGGCCATGCGTTCCCGGCGAACGCGGTGCCGACGGTCTTCGCGATGACGAGCCCGCTGCGCCTGCCGTCGGCCGACGAGCGCGCGCGTGGTGTGCGCTGCGTGACGGCCGAGGACCGCCGCTGGCTGCATTGCGACATCAAGTCGATTTCGCTGCTCGGCAACGTGCTGATGGCGCAGCATGCGGCCGAACGCGATGCGTTCGAGACGATCCAGCTGCGCGACGACCGCGTGACCGAAGGCTCGTCGTCGAACGTGTGGGTCGTGAAGAATGGCGAACTGTTCGCGCCGCCGCGCAGCAACAAGATCCTCGAAGGGGTCCGCTACGCGCTGGTCGAGCAGCTGGCCGACGAATGCGGGATTCCGTTCGTCGCGCGCGAGATCAGCGAGGTCGAGCTGCGCTCGGCCGACGAAATCATGATCACGTCGGCCACGAAGGAAATCCTTCCCGTCACGTCGCTCGACGATCTGCCCGTGAAGGGCGGCAAGCCGGGCGCCGTATTCGCGGCGTTGTACGACGCGTACCAGCGCGCGAAAGCGCGCGAGTTTGAACAGTTTGACCTAACCCGGAGAAAGTGATGAGCGAACCGACCAAAACCATCGAGGTGACCGGCGCGATCGATACCCGGAAGGAGTCGCTGCTGGAGTTTCCGTGCGATTTCCCGATCAAGATCATGGGCAAGGCGCACCCGGAATTCAAGGACACGATCTTCAAGGTCGTGGCCGTTCACGACAACGAGATCGACGTCGAGAAGATCGAAGAGCGCGCATCGAGCGGCGGTAACTACACCGGCCTCACGATCACCGTGCGCGCGACGAGCCAGGAGCAGCTCGACAACATCTACCGCGCACTGACCGGCCATCCGATGGTCAAGGTCGTGCTTTGATCGTCAAGGCTGTACTTTAAGTCCTTTCCATCCTCCTTCCTGCGCGCACTCGGCGGGGGTTTTCCCCGCCGCGCGCCGCGCGTCCAGCTCGTCGCACAGCAGCTTGAATTTCGCGACTTCCTCGAGAATCCACGCCCTGAACGCCTGCACGCGCGGCGTCGCCAGAAGCGGCGGCGGACACACGAAAAAATAGTGCCACGGGCTCGGCCCGTCGATGTCGAACAGGCGCACGAGGCGCCCGTCGAGCAGGTCGTGCACCGCAAGCGAGCGGCGCACCAGCGCGATGCCCTGGCCGTCGATTGCGGCCAGCAGCAGGTTCGACGAATCCTGGTACAGGATCCCGCGTTTCGGCTCGGTCAGCGTGTCGAGCCCCGCCGCGTCGAACCACGGCCGCCACAGCTCGTCGTCGGAGCGCAGCAGGTTGTAGTGCGCGAGATCGGCCGGCGTTTGCGGCAGCTTGCCGCCGTTCAGCGTGGGCGCGCAGGCCGGAAAGAACACCTCCTCGAACAGCGGCTCGACGTGCAGCCCCGGATAGTTGCCGAAGCCGAAGCGGATCGCGAGATCGACGTCGTCGCGCGCGAAATCGGTCAATGTGTTGGTCGACTGCAGTTCGACGTCGATTTCCGGATGCCGCTCGATGAACGTGCCGATGCGCGGCGTGACGAAGCGCGCGGCGAACGACGACAGCATCGACACCACCAGCCGCCGGTCGCGATCGCTCGCGCGCACTTCGCGGGTTGCGTCGGACAGCATCATCAGCGCGGTGCGCACCTGCTGCGCGTAGCGCATGCCAGCGCCAGTCAGGCACAGCCGCTTGCCGTTGCGCGCGAACAGCTGAACGCCCAGCTCCTCTTCGAGCGCGCGCACCTGGTGGCTGACCGCGCCGTGCGTGACGAACAGTTCGTCGGCGGCGCGCGAGAAATTCTCGTGACGGGCGGCGGCTTCGAACGCGCGGATTGCATTCAGTGCAGGGAGCTGTCGGAGGTCCATTTGCTAATTTTCCTCACATCGACGTGAAAATTGGTCGTTTGGTCGGGCGCCTTTAAGTGACTACGATTGTAGCCATCGAAGCACTTCTTGGCGGAGTCGATCATGCAAGAAATTTCCTCTAGCATCACGTTCGAAATCCCTGCGGGGGAAACCGTGCCGATGCGGGTGCAACGAAGCACGCGCCTGACGGTGCATTGCGGGCCGGTCTGGGCGACGCGCAGCAACGACGTCGAAGACTACTTCCTCGTCGACGGCGAGACGCTCAAGCTGCGCCGCGGCGAGCGGCTGTGGCTCAGCGCGGACAGCCCGGATGGCGCGCATGTTGCGTTCTCGGTGTCGCGGCCGCCCGCGGAAGTCGCGCTCGGCGTGCTCGCACGGCTGCGCCAGCGCGTCAGCGCACTGCTTCACGACGGCTGGCGCACCGTCTGACGGCCCTTTCGTCCGACGGATGCGTGCGATCCGTCCCCTTCCAAGGCCGGCGAGACGCATGGGTTTTCGGTAAACTACCGCCCATGTCCGTCTCGCCGGTTTCCATCGTGTCCACGCCTGTTGCTGTTTCAGAATCGCCTGCCGGGCTCCCGGCCCAGCCGGTCACCGTGCGCTGGCGGGGCCTCGAGGCCTACGAGACGAGCTTCGACGCGATGCGCGCGTTCACCGACACGCGCACGGCCGACACCGGCGACGAAATCTGGGTCGTCGAGCATCCGCCCGTCTATACGCTCGGCCAGGCCGGCGACCCGGCCCATCTGCTGGTGGCCGACAGCGGCGTGCCGCTCGTGAAGGTCGACCGCGGCGGACAAATCACCTACCACGGCCCCGGCCAGATCGTCGTCTACCTGCTGCTGGACCTGCGCCGCCGCAAGCTGATGGTGCGCACCCTCGTGACGAAGATCGAGGAGGCCGTGATCGAAACCCTCGCGGCGTATAATCTCGCTTCGGTCCGCAAGGCGGGCGCGCCGGGAATCTACGTGGCATCCGGCGTGCACGAGGGCGCGAAGATCGCGGCCCTCGGCCTGAAGATCCGTAACGGCTGCAGTTATCACGGGCTGAGCCTGAACGTGAAGATGGATCTGCGCCCGTTTCTCGCGATCAACCCGTGCGGCTATGCCGGACTGGAAACCGTCGACATGGCGAGCCTCGAGGTTGCCGCCGACTGGAGCGACGTCGCCCACACGCTGGTGGGTCGTCTGATTGCCAACCTCGATGGCGTATCCGCGGCCGCCGACAAGCCGCAGGCACTGGAACATTCGAATGACTGACGTTACCGCTTCCCCCGCACCGGCCGATTCGGCCGCGACCCCGGCCTACGATCCGACCGCCAAGCAGAAGGCGCAGGCGAAGACGGCGCGCATCCCGATCAAGGTCATTCCGATCGAGAAGCTGAAGAAGCCCGAGTGGATCCGCGTGAAGGCGGCCACCGGCAGCTCGCGCTTCAACGAGATCAAGACGATCCTGCGCGAGCACAACCTGCACACCGTGTGCGAGGAAGCGAGCTGCCCGAACATCGGCGAATGCTTCGGCAAGGGCACCGCGACGTTCATGATCATGGGCGACAAGTGCACGCGCCGCTGCCCGTTCTGCGACGTCGGCCATGGCCGTCCCGATCCGCTCGACGCCGACGAACCGAAGAACCTCGCGCGCACGATCGCCGCGCTGAAGCTCAAGTACGTGGTGATCACGAGCGTCGACCGCGACGACCTGCGTGATGGTGGCGCCGCCCACTTCGTCGAGTGCATTCGCGAAACGCGTGCGCAATCGCCGGACACGCGCATCGAGATCCTGACGCCGGACTTCCGTGGCCGTCTCGACCGCGCGATCTCGATCCTCAATGCCGCGCCGCCCGACGTGATGAACCACAACCTCGAAACGGTGCCGCGCCTGTACAAGGAAGCGCGCCCGGGTTCGGACTACGCGCATTCGCTGAAGCTCCTGAAGGACTTCAAGGCGCTGCATCCGGACGTCGCGACGAAGTCGGGGCTGATGGTCGGCCTCGGCGAGACCGAAGAGGAAATCCTGCAGGTGATGCGCGACCTGCGCGCGCACGACGTCGACATGCTGACGATCGGCCAGTACCTGCAGCCGTCCGAGCACCACTTGCCCGTGCGTGCGTACGTGCATCCGGACACGTTCAAGATGTACGAGGAAGAGGCGTACAAGATGGGCTTCACGCACGCGGCCGTCGGCGCGATGGTGCGGTCGAGCTATCACGCCGATCTGCAGGCGCATGGGGCTGGGGTGGTCTGAGCGCTCGCTGACGCTCCACGCATAAAAAGACCCGCTTTGCGGGTTTTTTTATGCATTTCTTTGTCTCGCTATCCTGACGAAGCGAAGCATCGCCTTCTAGCGCAGCGCAATTTCGTCAGCGCTCCCAGCAGCAGCCAGCATTCGGTCGATCTTCCGTCATGCCATTATCGGAAACGGGCTTTTAGTCTTCAAGCTTGCGAAACCGCGCATCGCGCATTCTGATACTCTCGACCCACAGTTCCCAATCCTCGGCCGAAATATAGGCGCCAGTCTCTTTCCTGCCTTCTTCCAGAAAGCTCGTTTGTTCCTCAAGGCTCAGGCTATCCCAGAACGAGTCCCATACATAGTTCAGCCAGTAGTGAGGATCGCCCTGACTGATATGCAGAACCGGTCCAAACTCATACAACGTGATCCACGGCGGGGTTGGGTGGAAACCCTGCTCAGAGAGCTTCGCAATCAGTTCAACATCGTTGGAGAGCAAGCGCACGACTCGTTCTGCAAACCTCCATGTGGGGGAGATGATGGTACTCAGCGACTGCCCGTCGACTTCGCGGATGAAGTGAAAATACGCGACCTCGTTCCTGCCTTGCCGCACGAGACTGAGCAAAGCTGGAAACTGACCAGGCTGAACATAATGAACCAGCCCAAAGGCATGGATACCTGCATCGCCTTGATATATCGGCTTGGGATAGGCCGGAAGTTGCTGTTGTTCTAGATCGAGCGCACCGGAGCCGAAAATAGTTTGCAATTCACCGAGCGACTTTCCAAAGGCATCTTCCAGACTCTTCAGACCTTCCCGCTCCGCACGCTTCGTTTGCAACTCTTCAACCTTGCGCTTGAAGAAAGACACATCTCCTCCCTCATCATTTATCTGGGATCTGGTCGGCAATCATCGAGCCGCCGAAATAGTCGATAGCGCCAAAGAGAATGCCACCGATGGCGCCGGTTATTACGGCACCAGGCCCAAGTTCAATACCAACCATCGCACCCGCTGTAGCCCCTACCCTGGCTCCAGCAACGGCGCCGGCCCAACTACCTGCCCATCCCCCAGCCTGGCGAAGGACTTCCTTTTCCAGAGGACGAATGGACTTTAGACGAATGGATTCATTGGACGCAACCGAGAGGTCATAGCCGGTAAAAGCGAGGCCGACAACCCGCACAACCCGAGCAAATTTGACGATGCCGAGGCTGATAGCCAAACCACGCTGCGAGAACACGCCTTCACCGGGCACCATTGGCCGCGGCTGAACCAGAACCTCCTTGTCCATGACTAAGACTTTTTGCTTGATATGTTCCGCCCACCGTCTGTCTTTTGAACGCGCCGTGGCAGCATACTCATCGATGGCCTGAACAATCTCATCGGTTGTGACGAGCTTCGCACCTGCTCGCTTGGCTTTGGCGATGTCGACATACACTGCCTTGCCTGTCATTCTTTCCGTGCCTTGAGGATAGATGTTGCTGGTAGAGGCATAAGAAGTCAGCTTCTCGTATTCCAGCACGTGCTCAACAACACTTCCTGGGGCCTGGGGACCACCCTTGCTCCACAGACCATATTTTTCTGGATAGACCTCGCGCATCTCACCAAGGGGTGAGAGTTCAAGTTGTTTGAGATATGGATCGCTGATCGTGCTGTACGTGCGACGGACCAGCATGCCATCCTTGCCGACTTCCTCGACTGTAACAAAGAAGAAAATGCGAGCAGGCATGTGATGCCCGAGGACATCATACTTGGAGTCAGCGGTAGTGTTTGTCGTTGTTCGATAGGTGAAGTTGCTCATCGTTCCCACCGCTCCAGAGCTCGCAGACCTACTGCAATGTCCAGTTTCGACACATCCTTCGTGTAGACACGAGGACAGTAACCTTGGGAATCCGTCAGGCCCTTGTAGACCGCGCCTGTTGACGTGCGAATGTGATAGGGCGAACTGCAAACAGGTTGATTATTGGCGTCGAGTACGCGGACGCGCTCATCGCAGTTGCCTCGATACTCTTCCGTCAGAGATTGCCCTGAAGATCCATATCCCATCTCGGCGAGGTTATGAAACTCGAAGCTATGAAAGCTATCGGTTTGGGAGGCGATCATTACAGGAGGAGGGTGGCATTTGCAAAGACACAAGTCGCCATCAAGAGCCTGTTCTTTGCCCATCAAATGATCGGGCCAACGAGGACCTTGAGCAGCGATAACACCCGTAGACTGGCACGCGTTACAAACGACCTGAGCGCCAACAAAAGTCAGGGCTGTGCCGTGATGTGTGCAACTGTCTACCCCCTCGATGACGATGCCACCCGTAGTTGACTTGTCGCCTACCTTAAGCAAGTACCGTTTCATGTTCGTCACCTGTTTTCGCAACAGACGAAGAATTATCACTGTGGCATGCGGCGCAGCAATCAGACAGGTACGAAAAACTAGGTAGTCCAAAAAGTTTTGAGGAATCACACATTTTTATCGATTTTTCACCGCCGATGTGCGGAGCTTGCAGCGTCTCGCAAGTTTGCTACGATTTTGTATCGACGAACGAGCGGCGGGCGCGCGCGGCAACGGCCCGCCCCCGCACGACAATCGCCGCCGGACCGGACGACCGATCCATTTCAGCGTGAAAAGCAAAGCTGAAACGGCATCGATAGCTTCGCAGGATAAGTTCGCTCCCGCCGCGCGCAAAGCTCGTAAAGTCGGCTCTCCCGCAGCAATGCCCGCATCCGAAGGAGAGCCGCATGTCCCGTTCCAGCTTCATCCGCCGCGCCGTCGTCGCGCTGACCGCCTTTGCCGCGCTCGGCGCGGCGCACGCCGAATCGCGCGAAGTCGTGATCGCGTACCAGGACATGGTCGTGCCGTGGCGCTACGCGCAGGCGAGCGGTGAAGTCGAAAAGGCGACCGGCTACAAGGTCACGTTCCGCAAGCTCGACAGCGGCGCCGACGTGATCCGCGCGCTCGCGTCGGGCTCCGTGCAGCTCGGCGAAGCCGGGTCGAGCCCGATCGCGGCCGGCCTGTCGCAGGGGCTCGACATCTCGCTGTTCTGGGTGCTCGACAACATCAACGACGCCGAGGCGCTCGTCGCGCGCAACGGCTCGGGCGTGACCAGCGTCGCCGCGCTGAAGGGCAAGAAGATCGGCGTGCCGTTCGTGTCGACGTCGCACTTCCATACGCTCGTCGCGCTGCAGGCCGCGGGCGTCAATCCGAACGACGTGAAGATCGTCAATCTGCGTCCGCCCGAAGTCGCGGCCGCATGGACGCGCGGCGACATCGACGCGACCTACATCTGGGATCCGGTGCTCGCGAAGGTCAAGCAGTCGGGCACCGTGCTGACGACGTCCGGCCAGGTTGCGAAGGAAAGTGGCAAGGCGACCTTCGACGGCTTCGTCGTGAGCCGCAAGTTCGCGCGCGAGAACCCCGAGTTCGTCACGCGTTTCGTGAAGGTGCTCGCATCGGCCGATGCCGATTACCGTGCGCACACGGCGGCGTGGAAGGTCGGCTCGCCGCAGGTCGCGGCGGTCGCGAAGGTATCGGGCGCGAACGCGCAGGACGTGCCGGCGAGCCTCGCGCTCTACGCATTCCCGACGGCGGCCGAGCAGGCGTCGCCGACGTGGCTCGGCGGCGGCGCGCAATCGGGCGCCGCGAAGTCGCTCGCGGCCACGGCCACGTTCCTCAAATCGCAAGGCACGATCCAGACGGTGCTGTCCGATTATTCGGCCGGCGTCGATCCGCAGTTCGTGCAGAAGGCCGCGCGCTGAGCGCGGCCGTTCAGCCCACTCGTCGCGGAGCCCTTCGATCATGAGCACGCTGGAAGTCCGTCAGGTATCGGTTGCGTATCCGGGCGAGCGCGGCAGGCCGACGACGCAGGCGCTCGCGCGCGTCGACCTGCGCATCGAGTCCGGTGAATTCGTCGTCGCGCTTGGCGCGTCCGGGTGCGGGAAGACGACGCTGCTGAATTGCATGGCCGGCTTCGTCGCGCCGACGACCGGCGACGTGTGCGTCGACGGCGTGCCGGTCGCGGGCCCCGGCGCCGATCGCGGCGTCGTGTTCCAGAAATACGCGCTGCTGCCGTGGCTCGACGTGCTCGACAACGTCGCGCTCGGGCTGCGCTTCGCGCGCGTGTCGAAGGCCGAGCGCGAAGCGCGGGCAACGGAAATGCTTGCGCTCGTCGGTCTCGAGCGCCATGCGCATGCGCGCGTGTACGAGCTGTCGGGCGGGATGCAGCAGCGCGTCGGCATCGCGCGCGCGCTCGCGAGCGACCCGCGCGTGCTGCTGATGGATGAGCCGATGGGCGCGCTCGACGCGATGACGCGCGGCACGATGCAGGCGCTCGTGCTCGACGTGTGGGCGCGTACCGGCAAGACGGTGTTCTTCATCACGCACGACGTCGAGGAGGCGTTGTTCCTCGCGACGCGTCTCGTCGTGATGACGCCGGGCCCCGGTCGCGTCGCCGAAACCTTCGAACTGCCGTTCGCGCGCCGCTACGTCGAATCGCGCGATGCGCGCGCGGTGAAGTCGTCGCCCGATTTCATCGCGTGGCGCGAGCGGCTGATCGCGTATCTGCATCGCGACGAGGCGGTGGCGGAGCCCGCATGATGCGCGAGTTCGCGCGGCAGGGCGCGTCCGTCGGGCGCGGCCGGATCAGTACTTTGCACAGGCAGGACGACATGAGCACGCAGGATTCTTGGGCGGCCGATCGAACGGGCGCGGAGCTCGGGCAGGATCGACGCGCGACGCAACGGCTTCGCGCCGCGCGTCCCGCACGCACATCGCATCGCTACCGGTTGCCGGGGCAAGGGAAGACGGCCGCGCTGAGCGCCGCGACGGTCGCGGCGCTGGCCGTGCTGTGGTGGGTCGCGACGCATCTGCAGTGGCTGCCGCCGCTGTTCCTGCCTGCGCCGGAAGCGGTGTGGACGGCGTTCGTCGATGCGTGGCACGGCCGCATCCAGGGCGGCCTGCCGTTGTCCGAGCATCTGCTGTGGAGCGCCGCGCGCGTGTTCGGTGCGTTCGCGCTCGCGACCGCGATCGGCGTGCCGGCCGGCATCCTGATGGGCGTGAGCCGCATCGCCCGCGGCGTGCTTGATCCGTTGCTGGAGTTCTATCGGCCGCTGCCGCCGCTCGCGTATCTGCCGCTCGTCGTGATCTGGTTCGGCATCGACGAAACGGCGAAGCTCGTCGTGATCTTCCTCGCGTGCTTTGCGCCGATCGCGATGGCCGCGCGCGCCGGTGTGCGTGCGGCAACCGTCGAGCAGATCAACGCCGCGTATTCGCTCGGCGGCAGCTTCGCGCAGATCGTGCGCCATGTCGTGCTGCCGGCCGCGCTGCCGGAAATCCTCACGGGGCTGCGGATCGCGATCGGCTTCGGCTGGACGACGCTCGTCGCGGCCGAGATGGTCGCCGCGACGGCCGGGCTCGGGCAGATGGTGCTCAATGCATCGAGCTTCCTGCGTACCGACATCGTCGTGATGGGGATTCTGCTCATCGGCGCGATCGCGTGGCTGTTCGATCTCGCGATGCGGTGGGTCGAGCGGCGGGTGGTGCCGTGGAAGGGGCGCGGGTGAGCCGTGGGTCAGCGCATCAAGTCGCGCTGCCTCGGCGATAGAAGCTGAGCGCGACCGCCAGTCCGGCCAGCATGCCGGCGCAGCCGCGGTTGAGCCATGTCAGCGCTCGTCCGGACATCGCCTTCATCACGTGATAGCCGCTCGTCGCGTAGACGGCCATCAGCAGCATGTCGATCACGGCCGTGACGATGGCAAGCGTCGCGTACTGGATTGCCACGTTCGCACCGGACTCGATGAATTGAGGCAGGAATGCCGAGAAGAACAGCAGCCCCTTCGGATTCGACAGCGCGACGAGCAACGATCGCCTGAACGCGGACAGGCCATCCCGCGCGCCGTCCGCCGCGTGCGCGGCCTGGTCCGACGGCGCGATCGCGGGCGCGCGCCACAGCGTCCACGCGAGGTACAGCAGGTACGCGGCGCCCGCCCATTTCAGTAGCGCGAACAGATGCTCCGAGGCCTGCATGATCGCGCCGAGTCCGCATCCGACCGCGCCGATCAGGATCAGGTCCGACAGCGCGGCGCCGGCGATGCCGTACGCCGCGATGCGCATCCCGCGCGTGGCGCCGTTGTTCAGCGCCAGCAGCATCGTGGGGCCGGGCATGACCGTCACGGCGGAGACGGCAATGACGTAGAGCAGAAGCGTCGTCGTATTCATGGCGCGGCGTGCCGGCGGAGGAGGGCGGTGGTCAGTTTAATGTACGTGGACCGCGCACGCCGCGGCCGGCCTCATTCCCCCATCGCCACGCCTTCGCGCCGCGGGTCCGCACCGCCGAACCACACCGTCTGCCCCTGCACGTTCAAGCGCTGAATCCCGTGCAGTCCCGAATTCATCTCGACGAGCCGCACGTCATGCCCGCGGCCCTTCAGCCCGTCGACGAGCGCATCCGATACGCGCCCGCGCTCGAGCTGCGTCGGCCCGTTCATCGACCCGAAGTTCGGCAGCGCGATCGCCTGCTGCATCGTCATCCCCCAGTCGAGCACGCCGACCAGCGCCTTCGCGACGTGATTGATGATCGCGGGGCCGCCGGCCGAACCGACGATCATCGTCACCTGCTGTGTCTTCTTGTCGAACACGAGTTCCGGCGACATCGCCGAGCGCGGCCGCTTGCCCGGCTGCACGCGGTTCGCGACCGGCCGGCCGTTGTCGTTCGACACGAACGAAAAATCGGTCAGCTGATTGTTCAGCATGAAGCCGCGCACCATCAGCCGCGAACCGAACGCGTCCTCGATGCTCGTCGTCATCGACAGCGCCTGGCCGTAACGATCGACGATCGCGATGTCCGACGTCGACGGCAATTCGGGGCTGCGGTCGTCGGCCATCGCGAGCGTTGCGCCCTGCGGCGTGCCGGCCTGCGTGACGCCCATGCTGTTGTCGCCGATCAGCCGCGCGCGCTGCGCGAGATAGGTCTTGTCGGTGAGGCTCGCCCAGCTGCCGCCCGGCAGCGGCACGAAATCGGGATCGGCGACGTAGCGTGCGCGGTCCGCATACGCGAGGCGGCCGGCCTCGCTGAACAGGTGCGCGGCGAACGGCGTCGGCTCGTAGCCGAGCTCGGTGCGCACCGGCTTCTGCACGCCGATCTGCTGCCAGTCGGGCATCGCCTGCAGGATGCCGAGCATCTGCGCGATCGCGAGCCCGCCCGACGACGGCGGCGGCATCCCGCACACGACCGAGCGCCGGTAATCGGTACACAGCGGCGCACGCACCTTCGCCTTGTAGCGCGCGAGATCCTGCAGCGACAGCAGGCCCGGATTGGTCGGGTGCTTGCGCACCTTCGCGACGATGTCGCGCGCGACCGCGCCGGTGTAGAACGCATTGGCGCCGCGGTCGGCGACCTGGCGCAGCACGGTCGCGAGCGCGGGGTTCTTCAGCACCGTGCCGGCCGCCTTCGGCGTGCCGTCCTTGTTGTAAAAGTACGCGCGCGCGGCCGGGTCGCTGCTCAGGTACTTGTCGTTCGCGATCAGCATCGCCAGGCGCGGGCTGATCGTGAAGCCGTGCTCGGCGAGCCGGATCGCGGGCTGGAACAGCCGGCGCCACGGCAGCTTGCCGTGCGCGCGGTGCGCGGCGTCGAGCATGCGCAGCACGCCGGGCGTGCCGACCGAACGCCCGCCGACCACGCCCTCGTAGAAACTCATCGGCTGGCCGGTCGGGCCGTAGAACAGCCGGTCGGTCGCGGCGGCCGGTGCAGTCTCGCGGCCGTCGTATGCCTGCGTCGCACGGCCGTCGAAGTACACCATGAATGCGCCGCCGCCGATGCCCGACGACTGCGGCTCGACCAGCGCGAGCACCATCTGCGTCGCGATCGCCGCGTCGATCGCGGTGCCGCCGGCCTTCAGCATCTCGTACCCGGCGTGCGTCGCGAGCGGGTTCGCGGCCGCGATCATGAAGCGCTGCGACGTCCAGCCGGGCTTGTCGGTCCAGCCGGACGACAGCTCGGGCGCGTGCACGCCGGGCAGCGGCACCGCGGCGTCCGACGCGGCGGCGACCGGGACGACGGCGTTCGATGGCGCGGACGGCGACGTGCAGCCGGCGCTGAACGTTGCGAGCGCGACGAACGCGAGCGTGGCGACGGGCGTCCAGGGACGCGAATGCGGACGAATCCGGTCGAACATTGAACCCTCGGCAACGGTGAATTCGAAGGAGGCGGCGGCGCCGTGCGCACGCGGCGCGCTATTGTCGCCGCGTGTCCGGCGGCTTGTCACCCGACAGGAAACCCTGACGGATCCCGCCGCGCCCGCGCCGGCCGGCCTTTCCGGCCTGTTCGAGGATGAACTCTATGAACGTCGACGTCGCGCGCGTATGGTGCCGGTTCGGCATGTACAGCATGTACATGTGCGTGCCGAAGATGCTGAGGCGGTACGCATCGAGCGACGTGACGACGGCGCCGCGCCGCAGGTCGTCCTGCATCACGTAGTCGGGCACGATGCCGACGCCGATCCCGGCCAGGATCGCCTGGCGCAGGAACAGGAAGTTCTCCGAAATCAGCGTGGGTTCGAGCAGCACCTCGTGGCGTTCGTCGCCGAGATATGCGGCGATCCGCAACTGGCGGCCCAGCACCGTCGCGGTGACGACGGGAGCGGCGGCCAGCGCGCCGAGGCTCGCCGGCATCCCGTGCGCGGCCGCGAACGCGGGCGACGCGCACGCGACGTAGCGCACCGCGCCCATGTCGCGCGCAACGAGGTTCTGCGGCGGCTCGGACATCACGCGGATCGCGATGTCGACTTCGTCGCGCATCAGGTCTTCCACGCGATTCTCGAACACGACGTCGAGCACGATCCCCGGATGCAGCTGCTTGAATGCGAGCAGCCATTCGGACATCACCATCTGCCCGTAGCCGCTCGGCACCGACAGCCGCACGCGGCCCTGCAGATCCTGGCCGAGCGTCGTCACCGATTCCTGCGCGGCGAGCAGCTCGTTGCGGATGCGCCGGCCGTGCTCGTACAGCTTCAGCCCGATCTCGGTCGGCTCGATGCGCCGCGTCGTGCGCCGCACGAGCTGCTGGCCGATCGAGCGCTCGAGCTGGTTCAGCCGGTAGCTGACGTTCGCGCGGCTCATCTTGAGCCGCTGCGCGGCCTTGCTCAGGTTGCCTGCGTCGAGGATTTCGACGAGCAGCGTCAGCGCGTTCAGGTCCATGCGGGGTGTCTCCTGATCCGTCCCGTTTATCGGTCGGAAACGTTCCGAAAGCATTCAGTGTCAAGTCAGACTTGACAGCTTGTAAAGGCACGCGGGAATTGTCAATGAATCTCGATCAATCGAGAATCGAGTCATGCCCGGTAACGACGCCGGACCGTTTCCCGCGCCGCCGGGGACCGGATCGGGCGTCGGCGCTTCTCGCCGGCCACGACCGGTTCCTGCTGCCCGGCGCCCCGCACCACTGGAGACACGATGAATTCAACCGCTTCCCCCGCCAACGCCCCGACCGGCACCGTCACGCGCGAACGGCGCGACAAGGTGCTCGTCGCCACGATTGACCATCCGCCCGTCAATGCGCTGTCCGCCGGCGTGCGGCGCGGCCTTGCCGACGCGCTCGACGCCGCACAGGCCGACGACGCGATCCGCGCGGTGCTGATCGTCGGCGCCGGCCGCAACTTCATCGCGGGCGCCGACATCCGCGAATTCGGCAAGCCGCCGGTGCCGCCGTCGCTGCCCGACGTGTGCGAGCGGATCGAGTCGAGTGCGAAGCCGGTCGTGGTCGCGCTGCACGGCGCGACGCTCGGCGGCGGCCTCGAGGTCGCGCTCGCCGCGCATTACCGGCTCGCGGTGCCCGGCGCGAAGCTCGGGCTGCCCGAAGTCACGCTCGGCCTGCTGCCCGGCGCCGGCGGCACGCAGCGCGCGCCGCGCCTGATCGGCGCGAAGGCCGCGCTCGATCTGATGCTGACGGGCCGCCACGCAAGCGCCGACGAAGCGCTCGCGCTCGGCCTCGTCGATCGCGTCGCGCATAGCGACGACACGCTCGCCGAAGGGCTTGCCTACACGCAGGAGCTCGTGTCGCTCGGCGCACCGGTACGTCGCACCCGCGATGCGCAGGGTCTTGCCGATCGCGCGGCCGCGCAGGCTGCCATCGACGCGGCGCGCGCCGAGCTGCCGAAGAAGTCGCGCGGGTTGTTCTCGCCCGCGAAGATCGTCGACGCGGTCGAGGCCGCGCTCACGCAGCCGTTCGACGCGGGGATGAAGCTCGAGCGCAGCCTGTTCCTGCAGTGCATCGACAGCCCTCAGCGCGCTGGCCTCGTGCACGCGTTCTTCGCGGAACGCGAAGCGGCGAAGGCGCCCGAGGCGCGCCGCGCGAGTGCTCGTCCGGTCGAGCGGATCGGCGTGGTCGGCGGCGGCACGATGGGCGCGGGCATCGCGGTCGCGGCGCTCGACGCCGGGCTGCCGGTGACGATGATCGAACGCGACGAAGCGTCGCTCGCGCGCGGCCGTGCGCATGTCGAGAAGGTGTACGACGGCCTCGTCGCGAAGGGCCGGATGACGCCGGCCGCGCACGCGGCACGCCTCGCACGCTTCAAGGGCAGCACGTCGTACGACGCGCTCGCGCAGGCCGACGTCGTGATCGAAGCCGTGTTCGAGGACATGGCCGTGAAGCAGGCCGTGTTCGCCGAACTCGCGCGCGTGTGCAAGCCGGGCGCGGTGCTCGCGACCAACACGTCGTATCTCGACATCGACGAACTGGCGGCGAGCACCGACCGGCCGGGCGACGTGATCGGCCTGCATTTCTTCTCGCCGGCCAACGTGATGAAGCTGCTCGAGATCGTCGTGCCGAAGCACGTGAGCCCGGACGTCGTCGCAACCGCGTTCGCGCTGGCCAAGCAATTGAAGAAGACGCCGGTGCGTGCCGGCGTGTGCGACGGCTTCATCGGCAACCGGATCCTCGCCGTCTACCGGACAGCGGCCGACTACCTGATGGAAGACGGCGCATCGCCGTACCAGATCGATCGCGCGGTGCGGGAATTCGGCTTCCCGATGGGCCCGTTCCAGGTCGTCGATCTCGCGGGCGGCGACATCGGCTGGGCGACCCGCAAGCGCCGCGCGGCGACGCGCGATCCGAACGCGCGCTACGTCGAGATTTCCGACCGGCTGTGCGAGCGCGGCTGGTTCGGACAGAAGACGGGGCGCGGCTACTACCTGTACCCGGACGGCGCACGCGTCGGCACGCCGGACCCGGAAGTCGACGCGATCGTCGCGGAAGAGCGCGCGAAGAAGGGTGTCACGCCGCGCACGTTCACCGATGAGGAAATCCTGCGCCGCTACCTCGCCGCGATGATCAACGAAGGCGCGAACGTCGTGCACGAGAAGATCGCGCTGCGTCCGCTCGACGTCGATGCAGTGTTCCTGTACGGCTACGGCTTCCCGCGCTATCGCGGCGGCCCGATGCACTACGCGGACACCGTCGGCCTCGCGAACGTGCTCGCCGACATCCGCGCGTTCGCGCAGGAAGATCCGCTGTTCTGGAAGCCGTCGCCGCTGCTCGTCGATCTCGTCGCGCGCGGCGCGGATTTCGCGAGCCTGAACCGCATCGACTGAACGCCCACCGCATTCGCCACGGACCCACGATGGACCTCGATTTCACTCCCGAAGAGGAAGCGTTCCGCACCGAAGTGCAGCGCTTCCTGCAAGCCGAACTGCCCGAGCGCATCGCGCGCAAGGTGAAGGGCGGCCTGCACCTGACGCGCGACGACATGCGCGAATGGCACGCGATCCTCAACGCGCGCGGCTGGCTCGCGAGCCACTGGCCGCGCGAATACGGCGGCCCCGGCTGGAGCGTCGCGCAGAAGTTCCTGTTCGACAACGAATGCGCGCTCGCCGGCGCGCCGCGCATCGTGCCGTTCGGCGTGAACATGCTCGGCCCCGTGCTGATCAAGTACGGCAACGAAGCGCAGAAGCGCCACTGGCTGCCGCGCATTCTCGACGGCACCGACTGGTGGTGCCAGGGCTATTCGGAGCCAGGCGCCGGCTCCGATCTCGCATCGGTGAAGACGAGCGCAGTGCGCCATGGCGATCACTACGTCGTGAACGGCCAGAAGACGTGGACTACGCTCGGCCACTACGCGAACATGATCTTCTGCCTCGTGCGCACCGCGACCGACGTGCGCAAGCAGGAGGGCATCAGCTTCCTGCTGGTCGACATGAACGCGCCGGGCGTCGAAGTCCGCCCGATCATCACGCTCGACGGCGAACATGAGGTAAACGAAGTGTTCTTCACCGACGCGCGCGTGCCGGTCGAAAACCTGGTCGGCGAAGAGAACCGCGGCTGGACCTACGCGAAATACCTGCTCACGTACGAGCGCACCAACATCGCGGGGATCGGCTTCTCGACGGCCGCGCTCGACCGGCTGCGCGCGGTTGCCGCGAAGGTCACGAAGAACGGCCGGCCGCTTGCCGACGATCCGTTCTTCGCCGCACGCGTCGCGCGCGTCGAGATCGAACTAGAGAACATGCGCACGACCAACCTGCGCGTGCTGGCCGCGGTCGCGGGCGGCGGCGTGCCGGGCGCGGAAAGCTCGATGCTGAAGATTCGCGGCACGCAGATCCGCCAGGAAATTACCGCGCTGATGCGCCGCGCGATGGGGCCGTACGCGCAGCCGTTCGTCGAAGACGCGCTCGACGCCGACTACGACGGCGAACCGGTCGGGCCGGAAGAAGCCGCGAGCGCCGCGCAGCAGTACTTCAACAACCGCAAGCTGTCGATCTTCGGCGGCTCGAACGAGATCCAGAAGAACATCATCGCGAAGATGATGCTCGGGCTGTAACGAGGGACGCGACGATGGATTTCCAGCACACAGAAGACCGCCGGATGCTGGCGGATAGCTTAAACCGCTTCATCGCCGAACAGTATGCGTTCCCGGTGCGCGACCGGATCGCGCAGTCGGCCGAAGGCTTCGACCGCACGCTGTGGCAGCGCTTTGCCGAACTCGGTGCGGTCGGCGCGCTGTTTCCCGAAGCCGACGGCGGCTTCGGCGGCGCGGGTTTCGACATCGCCGTGGTGTTCGAATGCCTCGGGCGCGGGCTCGTGGTCGAGCCGTTCCTCGGCGCGCTGCTCGCGGGCCGTGCGCTGGCGCTCGCCGGCGGCGATGCGCATCGCGAGTGGCTCGCCGCGCTGATCGACGGCAGCGCGAGCGCCGCGTTCGCGCACGACGAACCCGGCTCGCACTACGAACTCACGACCGTACGCACGCGCGCCGAGCGCACCGCTGACGGCTGGGTGCTGACGGGCGCGAAGGGCGTCGTCGACCAGGCCGCGCACGCGGCGTTCTTCGTCGTCAGCGCGCGCGTGTCCGGCAACGACGACGACGCGGCCGGTATCGGCCTGTTCGTCGTGCCGGCCGATGCGCCGGGCGTGTCGGTGCGCGATTACCCGAAGATCGACGGCGGGCGCGCGGCCGAAGTCCGCTTCGAGCGCGTCGCGCTCGCGGCCGATGCCGTGCTCGGCGCACCGGATGCGCTCGACGGCGAAGCGGGCGCCGAGCTGCTCGAACGCGTGCTCGGCTACGGGTTGCTCGCGCTGTCGGCGGAAGCGCTCGGCGCGATGGACGTTGCGAAGGAGGCGACGCTCGAGTATCTGCGCACGCGCAAGCAGTTCGGAATCCCGATCGGTAGTTTCCAGGCGCTGCAGCACCGGATGGCCGATCTGCTGCTCGAAGTCGAGCAGGCGCGCTCGGCCGTGATCAACGCGGCCGCGCAGCTCGATGCGCCGCGCGCGGTGCGCGAGCGCGCGCTCGCGGCGGCGAAATACAGCATCGGCCGGATCGGCACGCTCGTGGCCGAGGAAAGCATTCAGCTGCACGGCGGGATCGGGATGACGTGGGAGTTGCCGCTGTCGCACTACGCGAAGCGTCTCGTGATGATCGATCACCAGCTCGGCGACGAGGATCACCATCTCGCCCGCTACATCGCGCTGTCGAAACCGCTGTCGGAACAATAACGGCGCACGGCGCGAATGGAGGAGACAACGATGACGAACGACATGCGCGCGCTGCCGCTGGCCGGCGTGAAGGTGCTCGATTTCTCGCGCGTGCTCGCGGGCCCGTGGTGCGCGATGGTGCTCGCCGATTTCGGCGCGGAAGTGATCAAGGTCGAGCATCCGGCGCGCGGCGACGATACGCGCGACTGGGGGCTGCGGATCGGCGACACCGAGACCACGTATTTCAACAGCGTGAACCGCAGCAAGCGCTCGATCTGCATCGATTTGCAGACGGAAGCCGGCCGGCGCATCGCGCGTGAGCTCACCGCGCAGGCCGACGTGGTGCTCCACAACTTCAAGTTCGGCTGCGCGGAGAAGCTCGGGCTTGGCTACGACGCGCTGGCCGAGCTGAATCCGCGGCTCGTGCACTGCGCGATCTCGGGCTACGACCGTTCGGGCCCGGAGGCCGCGCGGCCCGGCTACGACCTCGTCGTGCAGGGCGAGGCCGGGCTGATGGCGCTGAACGGCGAGGCCGACCAGCCGCCGCTGAAGTTCGGCGTCGCGGCGGTCGACCTGTTCACCGGCATGTATTCGGCGCAGGCGATCCTCGCCGCGTTGTACGAACGCAATGCGACGGGGCGCGGGCGTCGCGTCGAGATGGCGCTGTTCGACTGCGGGCTGATGATCACCGCGTACTACGGGCTCGACGCGCTGCTGATGGGCGAGGACCCGCCGCGCTACGGCAACGCGCATCCGTCGATCGTGCCGTACGGCGTATTCGACGCGGCCGACGGCCCGCTCGTGATCACGGTCGGCAACAACACGCAGTTCACGCGCTTCTGCGATGCGATCGAGCGACCCGATCTCGCGACCGACGAACGCTACAAGACCAACCTCGGCCGGTCGGAGAATCGTGCCGATCTGCTGCCCGAGATTCGTGGCGCCCTCGCGCGCCGGTCGCGCGCGACGTTGCTCGCGGCGCTCGCCGAAGCGGGCATTCCGTGCGGTGAAGTGCTCGGCCTGCACGAAGCGTTGACGTCGGAGCGTGCGACCCGCGCGGGGCTCGTCACGCGGCAGCCGCATCCGGTCGCGGGCGGCGTCGACGTGCTCGCGCCGCCGTACCGCTTCGACGGCGCGCGGCTGCCGGTGCGTGGCGCACCGCCGGTGCTCGGCGCGGATACCGATGCGGTGCTCGGCGGCTGGCTCGGGATGTCGGCGGACGACGTCGCGCGGCTGCGCGCGGAGCGCGTCGTGTAACGCGTTTCATGGATTGCCGCCGCGGCGCGGGCGGATTCGGGTCACGCGCCGGCCATCGACAAGACAGCGCTCGCGACGACGAGACGCTCGCCCTGCGGGAACTGGAGCAGGCGCTAGCGTGCCACCGCCGGTCGACCGCGAAGCATGGGACCAGAGTAAGCGCTCAGGCGCCGACTTCGGTCCACTCAGGAGACAACATGGAGCTTTCCGTCATCGAATCGGTCACGGCGCGCCGTGACTACCAGCAGCTCGTGCGGGCGCGGCGCCGCTTCAGCTTCACGCTGACCGCGCTGATGATCGCCACCTACTACGGCTTCATCCTGCTCGTCGCGCTCGCGCCGCACGTGCTCGCCGCGCCGCTGTATCGCGGCGCGACGACGACGGTCGGGATCGCCGCGGGCGTCGCGATCATCCTGGTCGCGATCGGCCTGACCGCGTGCTACGTGCTGCGCGCGAATCGTGCGTTCGACCGCCGCGTCGACGCGATCCTGCAACGTCCGTGACGGAGCCCGACATGCGATTCCTTTCGAACGCGCCCGGCGCGCTGGGCATCCTCGTTTCCCTCGTTTCCTCCACCGCCCATGCGACTGGCGTCGCCGGCCCGATGCCCGACAAGGTCGAGCTGAACCCGGTCGCGATCGGGATGTTCTTCGCGTTCGTGTTCGCGACGCTCGCGCTCACGCGCTGGGCCGCGCGCCGCACGCGCTCGACGCGCGACTTCTACACGGCCGGCGGCGGCATCACCGGGCTGCAGAACGGGCTCGCGATCGCGGGCGACTACATGTCGGCCGCGTCGTTCCTCGGGCTGTCCGGCATGGTGTTCATGTTCGGCTTCGACGGACTGATCTACTCGATCGGCTTCCTGGTCGGCTGGCCGTTCGTGATGTTCCTGATCGCCGAACCGCTGCGCAACCTCGGCAAGTTCACGTTCGTCGACGTCGTCGCGTACCGCTTCGCGCAGCGGCCGATCCGGCTGCTGACCTCCGCGAACGCGCTGACGATCGTCGTGCTGTACCTCGTCGTGCAGATGGTCGGCGCGGGCAAGCTGATCCAGCTACTGTTCGGGCTGTCGTACGGCACGGCCGAGCTGATCGTCGGTGTGCTGATGGTCGTCTACGTGTTCTTCGGCGGGATGACCGCGACCACCTGGGTGCAGGTGATCAAGGCCGTGCTGCTGCTGTGCGGCGCGACGCTGCTCGCGTTGCTCGCGCTCGGCGAATTCGGCTTCAGCATCGACGCGATGTTCCGCCGCGCGGTGGCCGTGCATCCGGGCGCGCTGTCGATCATGGGGCCCGGCAAGCTGATCCGCGACCCGGCCAACGCGCTGTCGCTCGGCATCGCGCTGATGTTCGGCACGGCCGGCTTCCCGCACATCCTGATGCGCTTCTTCACGGTGCCGAACGCGAAGGAGGCGCGCAAGTCGGTGCTGTACGCAACCGGTTTCATCGGCTACTTCTACCTGCTGACGTTCGTGATCGGCTTCTCGGCGATCGTGCTGCTCGCGCAGCATCCGGAATTCTTCCGGCTTGGCGCGAACGGCACGTTCAACCTGACGCACGACCTGCTCGGCGGCTCGAACATGGTCGCGGTGAAGCTCGCGCAGGCAGTGGGCGGCAACTGGTTCTACGGGTTCATCGCGGCCGTCACGTTCGCGACGATCCTCGCGGTGGTCGCCGGACTGACGCTCGCCGGCGCGACGACGATCTCGCACGACCTGTATGCGCAGATGTGGGCGCGCGGCAAGCCCGACGAACGGCTCGAAATGCGCATCTCGCGCGCGGCGACGATCGGGCTGTCGGCCGTCGCGATCGCGCTGTCGATCCTGTTCGAGCACGTGAACGTCGCGTTCATGGTCGGGCTCGTCGCGGCGGTGGCCGCGAGCGCCAATTTCCCGGTGCTCGCGATGTCGATCTTCTGGCGCGGGATGACCACGCGCGGCGCGGTGCTCGGTGGCGCGCTCGGGCTCGTGTCGGCGGTGGTGCTCACGGTGCTGTCGAAGTCGGTGTGGGTCGACGTGCTGCACCACGCGCATGCGGCGGTGTTCCTCGATAACCCGGCGCTCGTGTCGGTGCCGCTCGCGTTCGTCGGGATCGTCGTCGGCTCGCTTGCGGATCGCGGCGAACGCGCGCGGCGAGAGCGCGATGCGTTCGCGCAGCAGGAGTTCTACGCGCAGACGGGCGTGCTGGGCGGGCGAGCCGTGCAGCATTGATTGGTCTTCGCCGGTTGATGGCGATGAGCCCTGGAGCATTGCGGTCTTCCGGGGTTTTGTTTTTCGAGGAGAGTCCGAAGATAGGGGGCGGAAGGACGGTATTTGCGAGCGGTGTTGGCTGCATCGGCAGGAAATAAAATTGCCAAGACACGCCATTTTCGGATTCGTCCAATAGACATCGATTTCACAATAGTCAATCGTTGCTGCTTGGCATTCAGCGAGCAGCCCGACTATGGCTATCCAATCCGATCTGCGCTTTACCTTTGCTGTTGGTGACGAACCATTCGAGGTCGTCGAGTTCACGTTGCATGAAGGGTTGTCCGAGACCTTCCTGTTGGAGGTCGAACTGGCCAGCGGGAACGCCGCGATCGACTTCGGGCAGGTGCTCGACCACAACGGCCTGCTGACGATCTGGCAAGGCGCCCAGCCGGTGCGCTACGTGCATGGCACGGTGTCGTCGTTCGAGCAGGGGGACACGGGGTTTCGTCGCACGCGCTATTCGGCCGTGATCGAGCCGCGTCTGGCGCGCTTGAAGCTGTCGTCGGACTGGCGCATCTTCCAGACGCTCAACGTCACCGAGATTGCCAGCGCCGTGCTCAAGGCGCATGGCCTGACGTTGGACTATGAGCAGCGCATCACCAACGCACACTTGCCGCGCGAGTATTGCGTACAAGCCGGTGACACCGACTACGATTTCGTTGAACGCATCCTGCGCGAGGAAGGCTTCCTCTATGCGTTCCAGCATCGCGTCGACGGTCATCGACTGATTCATAGCGACCGCTTGTTCAACCTGGAGCGGCTGACGGGTGAGCCGGTGCTGTACAACCCCACGCCGGGCGGCGATCAGCCGCAGCCCAGCCTGCATACCTTCGCTTATACCGAGAATGTGCGCACCGCGCGTCAGGTGCAGCGCGACTACACGTTCAAGAATCCACGCTTCAATCATGAGTATCCGCGCGAAGGGGTAGATCTCGATCATCAAGGTCGCGGCTACACGCGCTACGACTACCCGGGCCGCTACAAACACGAAGGCAGCGGCAACGCCTTTACCCAGGACCGTCTGCGTGGCCAGCTTCTCAACACCGTGGGTGCATTGACGATTCCCGGATTGGGAGAGCTGCGTCGCATTGCGGTGATGCTCCCGGGTTGGAGACCGCAGATCAGCCCGTATCGGATCAAGCAGATTCATGGCGCGCTGGGCCGTGTCGCTACGTACGAGGCTCTGGAGCAAGTCGTCGTACGGGACGGCGTTGGCGTCGTTACGCTATCGAATGACGTATTGATTGGAAAGACCGAGGTCGAGTACTGGCCGAACGGCTTTACGGAACCGAACTACGTGCTGCGTGAAACTAACTACTTATGAGCACAACTCCGGACGATCCCACTTTGCGACCAACGGACGCAGCCGGTTTCGAAAAGCAGATCGAGGCGCTGCGAGCCAAAAGCGACCATATCGCCTTACCCGGCATTACTCTTGCGATGTGGCCGCCTAAAGTTTGTCTTTCTGACGATGTATCGGATCCGAGCATGTTTAACGAGCGTTACATTGAGCCGGATTTTCTTCGAGGGCAGTGCTTGCTGATTATGTATTTTTTTGCATTTGCGTATCATCTCACGTTTGCGGCAGCGCTATATTCTCTATTTTTTTATGGGCGTGGTTACCAGGAAATTCGCCTTATTGATGTATTTCAGGTAGGTGTAACTTACCTTATTTTTCTATTTTTCTATGGATTTGTATTTTGGCTTTCTGCCATGGCAGCGACGTCGCCGTCGCATCGATTCAATCGGCAGGCTCAACTTGTACACATTCCATGGAATTACCAAACATTGCATTTGAGGTGGCGGGACGTCAGACCATTCACTCAGATCGGGAAAACCTTAAACGGCAGCTTCCGTCTTCATCTCTTTTTTCCTCAGCCGCGCCAGATATTCGGTAAGGTATCCAAGAACTTCATTCGTAAGCGCTACAGTGAACCATTTGATTTAGAAGGTGACTTTGCTTCGGGTGACGGTACAACTTTCTGGGCCAACTTGGATCGCCTTGAATTCATCCGTCGCTACATGGAGCACGGTTTGGAAGCGATTCAGCCTGATGAGCAGATGCGTAGGCTCGGCCTTGTGCGCAAGCCGAGCGGCTTTCCGGGCAGCACGCCCAATCCGGACTGGTGGAACCTGTATGTTGGCCGCCCGTTCGTACGCTTGCTCTACTGGTGCGCGACCGGGCCGCTGATTGACTGGTGGGTAGAACGCAAGAAGGCTGCATACCGTTGGCCCGAAGAGGTGGAACGCTTGTGTGCCCCAGGCGCAGATTTGAGCGCCTTCGATACCACGCCTGTGAAATCCCGCACCGACATTTTCTACCGTTATGCCGGTGACCGTGGCTACGAGTTGGTTGATGCCAAGGGGCGTCGTGTTTCTACCTTATCTAAGTGACTCTGTGCTGCGTTAAAGCAACGATCAATCTGTGGCAGAGGTACGTTGTCGAACGACCGGTTGGAAAGACCGAGGTCGAGTACTGGCCGAACGGCTTTACGGAACCGAACTAGGTGCTGCGTGAAACTAACTCCTTATGAGCACAACTCCGGACGATCCCACTTTGCGACCAACGGACGCAGCCGGCTTCGAAAAACAGATCGAGGCGCTGCGCGCCAAAAGCGACCATATCGGTTTGCCGGGCATCACACTGGCCATGTGGCCAACTAGCGTGTGCTTCCGTGACGACGTGTCAGATCCACGCATGTTCAATGAATGCTATATCGAGCCAGATTTCTGGCGTGGGCGGTGTTCGCTGGTTCTGTATTTATGCGCCTTAATGCACCACTTCATTCTTGCCTTGGTGATCTACGGAACGCTTTCTAACTGGATCGGGGTGGGCCTGAGTCTGGAGGATTATCTTGTCGACCTATTCCTAGGCGCTTCGATGTATGGTTTTTTTCTGATTTTGTTGGGATATTTTTTTTGGCTTTGCTTCGTCGGTGCAACCTCTCCCTCAGTGCGATTCAACCGGCAGGCGCAACTTGTGCATGTGCCATGGGGGGATCAGGTGCTGCATCTTCGATGGCG
This sequence comes from Burkholderia sp. IMCC1007, assembly GCF_027257875.1. GTDB lineage: Bacteria > Pseudomonadota > Gammaproteobacteria > Burkholderiales > Burkholderiaceae > Burkholderia. The sequence goes on along the minus strand of NZ_JAPVQY010000051.1, from coordinate 10,793 downwards.
GGACGTCCGGCCATTCACACAAGTTGGTCAAACATTGAATGGACAATTCCGTCTTGGACTTTGCTTTCCGCAACCACATCGAAAATTCGGCAAGGTATCCAAGGACTATATTCGTAAGCGCTACAGTGAGCCATTCAATTTGGATGCTGACTTTGCGTCGGCGGATAGCACCACCTTTTGGGCCAATTTAGATCGCCTCGAATTCATCCGCCGCTACATGGAGCACGGCCTGGAGGCGATTCAGCCTGATGAACAGATGCGACGTCTCGGCCGGGTGCGTAAGCCGAGCGGCTTTCTGGGGAACGTGCCGAATCCGGACTGGTGGGATCTATATGTCAGCCGTCCCTTTATGCGCTTGCTCTACTGGTGTGCGACCGGGCCGCTGATTGACTGGTGGGTGACACGCAAGAAGGCTGCATACCGCTGGCCCGAAGAGGTCGAGCGCCTGTGTGCCCCAGGCGCGGACTTGAGCGCATTCGACACCACACCCGTTAAATCCCGCACCGACATTTTCTACCGTTATGCCGGTGACCGCGGCTACGAGTTGGTCGATGCCAAGGGGCGTCCGCTCTCTACATTATCCAAGTGATCGATTTAACGAGTCTGCCCTGAATCCAGTCGTACTCGTCGGTCACAGCGACATCTCTCCGCTCAGCGGCGAGGGCGCGGTTAGCAGTGGGGCCGTGTCTGCCGCCGTCGATAGCGGCCGTAGCGGGAGTCGGGGACCGCACCAGTTGCAGTGCCGTCATTGAAACTGGCGCTCCTGGCACCGTCATCGAAGGCAACCCGTCGCTCGCCTTCGCGATACCACCAGCCATGGCGGCATCCTAGCCGGGTGCGAAGCGGGACGGTAGGTGGAGTGACGGAGTCGATCAGTCGCGCGCTGCGCGGCTGCCGGCGGCCGAAAGAGATCAGACAAATCCCCCGAGAAAAGCACCCATCCGTCCGGATCACCGGACGGATATTTTCCGGAAATCCGGAATCCCGGATTTCCTTGCCTGCCGCATTATGAGAAATACAATGAAAACAACGGCTTGAGGCGTTCCGGAAACCTGGCATCGACCTTGCGATATAAAGCGCACGGCCATCCCCCGGCCGAACTACTACAGCAAGCAGCTATGCATGGGACTGGAGTAAGCGCTGAAGCGCTAACTCCAATCGACAGGAGACAAACCGATGACCAATGCCTTCCTCCCCCTCCGGATGTCCTGAGGCATCGCTTGTTGCGGCACGGCAGCCGCGCGGGCGAATGCCTCGGGGGGGATTGCCCCCCGTTCTCATTCATCCCTGCGCGCGTGACGCCGTTTCCACCGGCTCATCTACTTCAGCAGGAACCATCGTGAAGAAGAAACCCTTCTACAAAGTGCTCTATGTGCAGGTGATCTTCGCCATCATCGTCGGCGTGATCCTTGGCCACTTCTACCCGTCGATCGCCACCGACATGAAACCGCTCGGCGACGGCTTCATCAAGCTGATCAAGATGGTCATCGGCCCGATCATCTTCTGTACCGTCGTCACCGGCATCGCCGGCATGGAGGACATGAAGAAGGTCGGCCGCGTCGGCGGCAAGGCGCTGCTGTACTTCGAGATCGTATCGACCTTCGCGCTGCTGCTCGGCCTCGCGGCCACGCACATCCTGCGTCCGGGCGTCGGCTTCAACATCGATCCGGCGACGCTCGACGGCAAGGCCGTCGCATCGTACGCGGCAAAGGCGCACGGGCAGTCGACGGTCGACTTCCTGATGCACATCATCCCGAACACGATGGTCGATGCGTTCGCGCAGGGCGAAATCCTGCAGATCCTGCTGATCGCATTGCTGTTCGGCAGCGTGCTCGCGCATCTCGGCGAGCGCGGCCGTGTCGTGACCGACTTCATCGACGGCCTCACGCGCGTGCTGTTCGGCATCGTGCACATCGTCACGAAGCTCGCGCCGATCGGTGCATTCGGCGCGATGGCTTTCACGATCGGCAAGTACGGCGTCGGCTCGCTGGTGCCGCTGCTCAAGCTGATCGGCACGTTCTATCTGACGTCGGTGGTGTTTGTGCTGGTCGTGCTCGGTACGATCGCGCGCGTCACGGGCTTCTCGATCATCCGCTTCGTGTCGTACATCAAGGAAGAGCTGCTGATCGTGCTCGGCACGAGCTCGTCGGAAGCCGCGCTGCCGCAGCTGATGGAAAAGCTCGAGAAGGCCGGCTGCTCGCGTTCGGTCGTCGGCCTCGTCGTGCCGACCGGCTATTCGTTCAACCTCGACGGCACCAACATCTACATGACGATGGCCGTGCTGTTCATCGCGCAGGCGACCAACATCGAACTGACATGGACGCAGCAGCTCACGCTGCTGGCGGTCGCGATGCTGACGTCGAAGGGCGCGAGCGGCGTCACGGGCGCGGGCTTCATCACGCTCGCCGCGACGCTCGCCGTCGTGCCGACGATCCCGCTGTCGGGCATGGTGCTGATCCTCGGCATCGACCGCTTCATGAGCGAATGCCGCGCGCTGACCAACATCGTCGGTAACGGTGTCGCGACCGTCGTCGTGTCGGCGTGGGAGAAGGAGCTCGACCGCAACAAGCTGCGCCAGGCGCTCAAGGGCGGCGGCGAGGTCGCGACGACCGAGACGACGGCCGGCGTCTGACGTCATGAAGGAGCAGGCGGCGATACCGCCCGCAGGCGGCGCGCCGCGCGGCGGCCTCGGCGGCCCGGGCAGCGAGGCGGAACCCTATGACACAATAGGCGATCCGCATCGCCAGGAAGTCTCGTCCGTGAAGCGCCGCCTGCTCATCCTCGTCATGCTCGCCGCCGCGCTCGCCGCGGCGTGCGCGCTGACGTGGACCATCACGTGGCGGCGCGGCGTCGCGGAGCTGCAGCGCAACGCCGCGGTGCGCGTCGACCGGACCACCAACGCGCTCAAGAGCACGCTCGATCGCTACGAATCGCTGCCTTATCTGCTCGGCAGCCACCCGTACGTGCAGGACGCCCTCGCCGAGCCGAAGCGCGCCGATTTCACCGCGCGCGCGAACCGCTATCTCGAAGACCTCAACGAACACGCACATGCGACCGTCACCTACGTGATCGGCGCGGACGGCCTGTGCGTGGCCGCCAGCAACTGGCGCGCGCCCGACAGCTTCGTCGGGATCGAATATCGTTTCCGTCCTTATTTCATCGACGCGATGAACGGCCAGGTCGGCCGTTTCTTCGGGATCGGCACGATCTCGCGCGATCCGGGCTACTACATCTCGCAGCCGGTGTGGCGCGACGGGCGGATCGCGGGCGTCGTCGTCGTGAAACTCAATCTCGAATGGTTCCAGGGCGCCGATGCGTCCGAGCCGCTCGTCGTCATGGACGATCACGGCGTCGTGTTCCTGTCGTCCGTGCCCGCGTGGAAATACCACACGCTGCATCCGCTGACGGGGCCGGTCGCCGCGTCGATCTACGAGACGCGCCAGTACGCGCAGCAGCCCGTCACGCCGCTACCGCTGCGCGTCGAGCAGGTGCGCGGCCCCGATGCGGAGATGGTGCGGCTCGGCCCGGGCCTTGGTGCGCCGCGTTTCCTGGCGTCGAAGCGGCGCATCGGCGAGCCCGACTGGCTGCTCGTCACGCTCGCGCCGATCGCGCCCGTCGACGCCGATGCGCGCAACGCGACGGTCGTCACGGGCTTCGGCTTCGTGTCGGTCGCGCTGCTCGCGTTCTACTGGCGGACGCGCCGCGCCCGCGTGCGCGAAATGATCCGCGGCCGCGCGCTGCTGCAACAGGCGTACGCGGAGCTGAACCGGCGCGTCGAGGAGCGCACGGCCGACCTGTCGGAAGCGAACGAGCAATTGCAGAAGGAAGTCGGCGACCGGATCCGCGCGGAGCAGGAGCTGCGCGCCGCGCACGACGAACTGATCCAGGCGAGCAAGCTCGCCGCGCTCGGCCAGATGGCGGCCGGCATCACGCATGAACTGAACCAGCCGCTCGCGGCGCTGCGCAGCTTCTCGGACAACACGCGCGTGCTGCTCGATCGCGGCGAGCACGCGGCCGCGCGGGAGAACCTGGAGGCGATCGCCGCGCTGACCGAGCGGATGGGCAAGATCACGAACCAGCTGAAGCTGTTCGTCGGCCGCGCGAAGCCGCGCAACGAGCAGGCGCTCGTCGTGCGCGCGCTGCGCAGCGTGCTGTCGCTGCTCGGCGAGCGGCTGCGCGGCGTCGCGCTCACGCTGACGTTGCGGGATGCGACGGTAGCGCCGGCGCAGGATGCGCCGCTGGACCTCGCGCAAGACTATCCGCAGCTCGTCGCCCGCTGCGAGGATCTGCGCCTCGAGCAAGTGCTGATCAACCTGCTAGGCAACGCGCTCGACGCGGTGGCGGGCCCCGGTGTTACGGCCGCGGCACCGGCGATCGAAGTGACGATCGTGGTGTCCGTCGCGACGCTGTCGATCGAGGTGCGCGACAACGGCTCCGGCATCGCGCCCGAGCTGCTGCCGCGCCTGTTCGAGCCGTTCTTCACGACGAAGGAAATGGGGCGCGGGCTCGGGCTCGGCCTCGCGATTTCGTCGTCGATCGCGAGCGATGCGGGCGGTGCGCTGACCGCGCGCAATGCGCCGTCCGGCGGCGCACTGTTCGTCTTGACGCTGCGGCGCGCGCGCACGCATCATCCGGACTCCGTGTCCGAGCCGGCGGGCTCGCATTAGCCGCAGGCCCGGTCGCACGGCCCGCATCAACGAGAACCGCGCGCAATCGTGCCGCGCGGCCCGTCAGGAGCAAGTGACTACGATGGCCAACCGGCTGCAAGTGATCTATATCGAAGACGACGCGCTCGTTCGCCGGGCCAGCGTGCAAAGCCTCCAGCTCGCGGGGTTCGACGTCGTCGGGTTCGAATCGGCCGAGGCGGCCGACAAGGCGATCGTCTCCGAAAACGCCGGCGTGATCGTCAGCGACATCCGGTTGCCCGGCGCGAGCGGACTCGACCTGCTCGCGCAGTGCCGCGAGCGTGTGCCCGACGTGCCGGTGATCCTCGTGACCGGCCACGGCGACATCTCGATGGCCGTGCAGGCGATGCGCGACGGCGCGTACGACTTCATCGAAAAGCCGTTCGCGGCCGAACGCCTGATCGAGACGGTGCGCCGCGCGCTGGAGCGGCGCGAACTCGTGCTCGAGAACCATGCGCTGCGGCGCGAGCTGGCCGGGCAGAATATCGTCGCACCGCGCATCATCGGCCGCAGCCCCGCGATCGAACAGGTCCGCAAGCTGATCGCGAACATCGCGCCCACCGACGCGTCGGTGCTGATCAACGGCGACACGGGTGCCGGCAAGGAGCTGATCGCGCGCAGCCTGCACGAGCTGTCGCCGCGCCGCGACAAGCCGTTCATCGCGGTGAACTGCGGCGCGCTGCCCGAGCCGATGTTCGAGTCGGAAATGTTCGGCTACGAGCCCGGCGCGTTCACCGGCGCCGCGAAGCGGCGCGTCGGCAAGCTTGAATACGCATCCGGCGGCACGCTGTTCCTCGATGAAATCGAAAGCATGCCGCTCGCGCTGCAGGTGAAGCTGCTGCGCGTGCTGCAGGACGGCGTGCTCGAGCGGCTCGGCTCGAACCAGCCGATCCGCGTGAACTGCCGCGTCGTCGCGGCCGCGAAAGGCGACATGAGCGAGCTCGTCGCGGCCGGCACGTTCCGGCGCGACCTGCTGTACCGGCTCAACGTCGTGACGATCGCGCTGCCGCCGCTTGCCGAACGCCGCGAGGACATCGTGCCGCTGTTCGAGCACTTCATGCTCGACGCGGCCGTGCGTTACGGGCGGCCCGCGCCGGTGCTGAGCGACCGGCAGCGCGCGAGCCTGATGCAACGCGACTGGCCCGGCAACGTGCGCGAACTGCGCAACGCGGCCGACCGCTTCGTGCTCGGCGTCGCCGACATGCCGCAGGAAGCCGGCGCGAACGGCGGCGATGCGGAGAGCGACCAGACGCTGAAGGAGCGCATCGAGCAGTTCGAGCGCGCGGTGATCGCCGAGGCGTTGAACCAGACGGGCGGCGCGGTCGCCGCGACGGCCGACCGGCTGCATGTCGGCAAGGCGACGCTGTACGAGAAGATGAAGCGCTACGGGCTGTCCGCGAAAGGCGAAACCGAGCGCTGAAAAAGATACGGACCGCAGAACCGGGCTGGCCGGTCGTGCGGTCCGTTCGACGGGGCAGGGCGCGCGCGGCCCGCCGAGCCGTGTCGGGCGGCGCTCAGGCCGCGTTGCTGCCGAGTGCCTTCTTGAGCAGCGCGTCGAGTTCCGCGAATTGCGGTGCGCCGACGTAGCGCTTCAGGATCTTGCCGTCCTTGTCGACGACGAAGGTGGTCGGCGTGAGCTGAACGTTGCCGAACTGCTTCGCGACGCTGCCGTCGTCGAGCGCGACCTTGAACGGCAACTGGCGCGTTTGCGCGTAGTTCGCGACGTACATCGGCGGGTCGTAGTTCATCGCGACCGCGACGAATTCCAGCCCCTGGCCCTTGAAGCGATTGTAGGTATCGACCATCTGCGGCATTTCCTGCATGCAGGTCGCGCAGCTCGTTGCCCAGAAGTTCACCAGGTAGACCTTGCCCTTCAGGTCGCCGGCCGTCGACACCTTCTGGCCCGACAGCAGCGTGAACGTGGCGTCCGGCACGGTGGACTTGCCGTTGATCGCGAAGAAGCCGGCAACGGCGATGGCCGCGACGACGACCGCCGCGACGAGATAGCGGACGGGGCCGGTGCGGCGCTGGGCGGGAGGCGTGGTGTTCATCTGCGGTGCTCTCGGAGTCGGTCGATGACGCGGGTCGATGCAAAGGACGTCGAAATTCGGCGCTCATTTTAGCGCGAATGCGGGCCGCGCACCGGTGGCCGCCACGCATCCCGGCCGTCAGGTTCGGCGGATAATGAGTGCTTTGCCTGTCCCCATCACTGCCATGCCGAAGGAAGTCATCGAATCGTTGCGTCCCCTTTTCCGTCCGCTGCGACACTTCGCCGCGCTCGCGTGTGTGAGCGCGGCGCTGGCCGCGTGCTCGCCGTCATATGACTGGCGTACGCTGCACAACGACGCCGGCTACACGATCGACCTGCCGGCGAAGCCGACCGTCGAGAACCAGCCGGTGGCGGTGGGCGGCGCGTCGATGCCGATGCGGATGCAGGCCGCGCACGTCGACGGCGCGGTGTTCGCGGTCGGCACGCTGACGCTGCCGGACGACCGCGACGACACGCGCCGCGCGGCGCTCGACTTCCTGCAGACAGGGCTGTCGCGCAATCTCGAAGGCACGCCGCAGACCGCGTCGGTGCCCGTGCCGCTTGCGGCCGGCGGCACGGTGAACGGGCTCGAGCTGCGCGTTGCCGGCGCCGCCAGCGGCGGCGACCATACGCGCAAGACGATCGTCGCGCGGCTCGTCGCGCGCGGCCGCCACGCGTACCAGGCGGTGGTGATCGCCGACGGGCCGCTCGCGCAGGAGCAGCTCGACCAGTTTTTCGGCTCGTTCAAACTCGACTGATACCGTCCGGCGAGGGCGCTCAGACACACTGCGACAACTGAAAGTTCATTCGCAGCTTTCGACGCTAATCGCCGGATTTTGCGGGGATTTTTCGGCTATCCACAGCGCATGTGGATAACTTTGTTGAAAAGTTTGCCAAATCCGCCGCAAAGCCATGCCGGACGGCCATTCGGCACATTTGGCGGCTCGTGCGCCGTTTGAGAAAGATCAATAAAAACAACGGAATAGCAGTTCCTCGATAAGAAGCTGCCCGCGCGGGCCGATCCGGGGCCGGATTCGCGGAATTGTGCATAAGTCAAGTCTTGACAGCCTGATTTTGTCCTCAAAGCACATCTACAGTGCCGTAAGCGCACGCCGGTAGCGGATCGCCTCGGCGATCTGCGCGCCCGTCGGCAGCGGGTCGCCGGCGAGGTCGGCGATCGTGCGCGCCACCTTCAGCACGCGGAAATACGCGCGCGCGGACCAGCCGAAGCGCTCGCCGGCCTCGCGCAGCAGCCGTTCGCCGTCGTCGGTCGGCCGGCACAGGTCATCGGTCTCGCGGCCGCTCAGCATGTGATTCGTCTTGCCCTGCCGGTCGAGTTGCAGCGCGCGCGCTTGCGCGACCCGCGCGGCAACCGTCGCGCTCGACTCGCCGGGCGCCGTCGCGCGTGACGCAAGCTCGGCCGGCGATAGCGCGGGCAAGTCGATCTGGATGTCGATGCGATCGAGCAGCGGTCCCGACAGCTTGCGCAGGTAGCGTGCGGCGACGTCCGGCGAGCAGCGGCAGCGCCCGGACGGATCGCCGTGCCAGCCGCACGGGCACGGATTCATCGCGGCGATCAGCTGGCAGGCGGCGGGGAAGTCGGCTTGCTGCGCCGCGCGCGAGATCGTGATGCGGCCGACTTCCAGCGGCTCGCGCAGCATCTCCAGCACATGGCGGTCGAATTCGGGCAACTCGTCGAGAAACAGCACGCCGAGGTGCGCGAGCGTGATCTCGCCCGGCTGCGGCGGGTTGCGGCCACCGACCAGCGCGGCGGCGCTCGACGAATGATGCGGCGAGCGGAACGGCCGCCGGCGCCACTGCGCGGGCGAGAAGCCGAGGCGGCTCGCGGAAAGCAGCGCGGCCGACGTCAGCGCTTCGTCGTCGGTCAGCGGCGGCAGCAGGCCGGGCAGGCGCGCGGCCAGCATCGACTTGCCGGCGCCGGGCGGCCCGACCATCAGCATGTGATGGCCGCCCGCGGCGGCGACTTCGAGCGCGCGCCGGGCACCGCGCTGGCCGACGACCTCGGCGAGATCGGGCGCGGCCGGCGTCGGCACGCCGGCGAGGCACGGCGCCGCGACGGGCGCGAGCCGCGCGTCCGGCGCACCGGCGAGATGCGCGCACAGCGCCGGCAGGTCGGGTGCACCAAAAACGGTCACGCCCGGCACGAGCGCGGCCTCGGCGGCACTGTCGAGCGGCAGGTACAGCTCGGGCGTGCGCGACAGCGCGGTCGCGCCGGAGATCGCGACGTGATCCCGGCTGGAATGGAGGCCGGACCCACGCGCGGAATCGGGACGGGAACCGAGACCCGAGCCGAAGCCTGCTCGCGCGTCACCCGCACGCCAGTCGCGCGCGGCGCCGCAAGCCATCGCGAACGCGCCGCGCATCGGCCGCAGCGCGCCGGTCAGCGACAGTTCGCCGGCGAATTCGCGGCCGGCCAGCGCGTCGGCCGGGATCTGGCCGTTCGCGGCAAGGATGCCGAGCGCGATCGGCAGGTCGAAGCGGCCCGACTCCTTCGGCAGGTCGGCCGGCGCGAGATTGACGGTGATGCGCCTGACGGGAAATTCGAATCCGCAGTTCTGCAGCGCGGCGCGCACGCGCTCGCGGCTTTCGCGGACTTCGAGGTCCGGCAGGCCGACGATCGAGAACGACGGCAACCCGTTGGCGAGGTGGACTTCGACGGTGACGTCCGGCGCGCGGCCGGCCGCCGGCGCGCGACTGCGCACCACGGCAAGCGACATGGCGAGGCTCCTGTATAGGCATCGGACGGCAACGGCCGTACGAGGCCGCATGCCGCGGGAATCGGAGGAATCGGTGCGCGCTTGCCGGCGTGGCGCGGGGAAAGAACGAGGGTCTGCTGAAACGCAGAACAGCGAAGAGCGAAGAACAGCGAAGAGCGGGGTACGACGAAACGGCGCAGCGACTTCGGAATGGCGGGCGCGAGCCGCACGAGGCGGCCCGCGCCCGGACCAGTCGGTCGGGCGGGGCGTCAGGCCTGCGGCGCCGCGAGCTTCTGCTCGAGTTCCGCGACGCGCTTCTCGAGTTCCTCGAGACGCACGCGGGTGCGGGCGAGCACCTGGGCCTGCGTGTCGAACTCCTCGCGCGTGACGAGATCGAGTTTCGAGAAGCCTTGCGACAGCATGGCCTTCACGTTGCGCTCGACGTCCTTGGCCGGCGAGTTTTTCAGCAGATCGCTGACGCGCGACTGCAGGTCGTTGAAAACGTCGCTGGGTTGCTTCATATGATTCCCCTTCCTTGCACAAAAAATGTGCATCTTCAGTTGCGTACGTGCCCATGATGCACGCATGACCGGAAATGGTGCGCCGGTGGCGCGAATTCCGGGCATGGCGCCCGCATGGGTGAATGGCCCGGTGATCCGGGACGTGCGAGCACTCTAGCAACGATCCTTTCGCCGCGCCAGCAAACCGGGCCCACATTGGCCATTCGGCCGGGCTCGCGCGCCTTACAGCGTGCGATACGACCCTGCTCGCGGGCCATTCGAGACGGCGTTCTTGCCAACATGGCATGCGAGTTGCTGAGAAGAGCACGGTTACACCATTCCAACCAATACGACGGGACACTCCAGCGAGAGGACTCCATGAAACTGATTACCGCAATCATCAAGCCGTTCAAGCTCGATGAGACGCGCGAAGCGCTCTCCGCGCTCGGCGTCTCGGGCATCACCGTGACGGAGGTGAAGGGGTTCGGGCGCCAGAAGGGGCACACCGAGCTGTATCGCGGCGCGGAATACGTGGTCGATTTCCTGCCGAAGATGAAGATCGAGGCGGCCGTGTCCGACGATCTCGTCGATCAGGCTGTGGAAGCGATCGAGCGGGCCGCGCGCACCGGCAAGATCGGCGACGGGAAGATCTTCGTCACGCCGATCGAGGAGGTGATCCGGATCCGGACCGGGGAGACAGGCGCGGACGCGCTGTAACGAGAACAGACAAGACACGCGACTAGAGGAAACCCAAGATGCGCAAACTTCTGATGTCCCTGCTGATGGCCGGCTCGCTGATCGCGACCGGCGTCGGCTCCGCGCTCGCGGACGACGCGGCGTCCGCCGCGGTTGCATCCGCGCC
>NZ_JAPVQY010000050.1 GCF_027257875.1 Burkholderia sp. IMCC1007 | reverse complement strand
CGCGCGGCGAACAGATGCTGGCCGCGCTGCGGCGCGCCGGCCGCGGCCGCGGGTGCCGGCTGCCGCTGCGCGGCGAGCCACGCGCGAAACGCGTCCGGCGGCTCGGCCACGACTTCGAAGGCCATGTGCGCGTGCTGTGCGCCGCAGTATTGCGAGCACTGTCCGCGATAGACGCCCGGGCGATCGGCCTGCAGCCACTGATGGTTCGTCTGGCCGGGAATCGTCTCCGTCTTGCCGGCCAGTTGCGGCACCCAGAACGCGTGGATCACGTCGGCGCTCTTCAGCTCGACCGCGACCGGTTCGCCCACCGGGATATGGATCTCGTTCGCGGTGACGAACGCGGTGCCGCCCGCGTCGTCCGGATAGCGGACGGCCCACCACCAGTCGCGCGCGGTCACTTCGATCGTCAGCGTGGGCTGCCGAGGCGGCGACGCGACCACCTCGAGCACGCGCAGCATGTACACGAGCGACGCGAACAGCAGCACGACCGAGATCGCGGTGCCGACGGTCACGATCGCCAGCCCGCTGCCATGGCCGCCGCCGGCACGCGCGCGGCGACGAAAGATCGCGGTCAGCAGCAGCACCGCGATCGCCACGCACACGAACAGGCACAGCGCGAGCAATGCCCAGCCAAGGATGAAGACGGGCTGAGCGGCAGGCCCGGCTGCGTGCGCGACGTACGCGAGCGGCAGCGGCCCGGCGGGGGTGGACGGCTCGCCGGCCGCGCGTGCGAGCGTCGGCGCGACGGCGCTCGCGACGACGGCGAAGCAAGCGATACGGGGCGCTTTCATGAACGGCGGGACGAGCAACGCGACTCCTTGCCGGATTCGACGGCGTGACGACAGCCGTTCGCGGCAGAGCAATTCGCGTGCGCGTTGTGTTGCTGCCCGAAATATTCTCGTTGCGGCGTCACCGCCAGGCCGGTTGACGAATGCGTACTGCACGTTGCGTCCGCGTCAGTGCGAAGACGTCGCGTATCCGATTCGTGCCACGCGAAGCACGCTTTTGACGACCCCGAAAGCCCGTTGTCAGCATGAACGGCCTGCGCACGGGAGGGCGCGCAGCAGCAGGGCGTTGCACGCGCAACGTCCGGCGCGTTACAGCAGCCTTGTAAATTGGGCGACCGTTCACCGCATGCGGCCGGATCGGATGGTTTCAGGTCGGCACGGCACGCCGATTGCTGCGCCCATCGCGTTCCGGCACGCAGCTTCGGCGGCGCGCCGGCCACCATGAACAACGGGAGGAACCGACCGTGAAGACCGTCGCGATCACCGGCGCAAGCGCGGGCGTGGGCCGCGCAACCGCGCATGCTTTCGCGCGGCGCGGCGCGAACGTCGCGCTGCTCGCACGCGATCCGCGCGCGCTGGACGACACCGCGCGCGAAGTGCGCGCGTATGGCGTCGACGCGCTGCCGATCGCCGTCGACGTCAGCGACGCCGCCGCGCTCGATGCGGCGGCCGAGCGCATCGAAAACGAACTCGGCCCGCTCGACGTGTGGGTCAACAATGCGATGGTGACGGTGTTCGCGCCGTTCGACGAGATTTCGCCGGCGGACTATGCGCGCGTGACCGACGTCACCTACCTCGGTTGCGTGTACGGCACCCGCGCGGCGCTTGCACGCATGGCCGCGCGCGATCGCGGCACGATCGTGCAGGTGGGCTCCGCGCTCGCATACCGGTCGATTCCGCTGCAGGCGGCATATTGCGGCGCGAAGCACGCGATCCGCGGCTTCACCGACGCGCTGCGCTGCGAGCTGCTGCATTCGCACAGCGGCGTGCGCGTGACGATGGTGCAGTTGCCGGCGATCGACACGCCGCAGTTCGACTGGGCCCAATCGACGTTGCCGCACCCGCCGCGCCCGGTCGCGCCGGTGTATGCGCCGGAAGTCGCGGCCGATGCGATCGTGGAGGCCGCGCGTCACCCGTGCCGCGAGCGCTGGGTCGGCTGGCCGTCGCTCGCGGCGATCTTCGGGAACGCGCTCGCGCCCGGCTGTTTCGACCGCTATCTCGCGCTTTCGGCCGTGCGCGGCCAGCAACGCGACGGGCCGGCCGGCCCGCGCGAATCGAACCTGTGGCACACGGTGCCGGCGCTGCATGCGACGCGCGGCGCGTTCGGCGCCGAAGCGCGCCGCATCGGCGCCGAGGCCGGGCTCGGCACGTCGCGCGCGCTGGCATACGGCGCGGTGTTCGCGCTGCTCGCGGCCGGCTTCATGGTGGCGCGGAAGCTCCCTCGGTGACGCGATGCGAATCGAGGACTACGCGCTGATCGGCGATGGCCGCAGCGCCGCGCTCGTCGGGCGCGACGGCAGCATCGACTGGCTGTGCTGGCCGGACTTCGACTCGCCGCCGTGCTTCGCCGCGCTCGTCGGCACGCCGGACAACGGCTGTTTCCGCGTTGCACCGAGCGAGCCGGACGCGCGCGCGTCGCGCCGTTATCTGCCCGGCACCGCCATTCTCGAAACGACGTTCGAAACCGCGTCGGGCTGCATCGTGATCACCGACTGGATGAGCTGGAACGCACCCGATCCGTGCGTGATCCGCAGCGTGTGCGGCGAACGCGGGACGGTCGACATCGACGTCGATCTCGGCGTGCGGTTCGACTACGGCAGCGCGCTGCCGTGGTGCCGCCGCTTGGGCCGGCGCTGGCGGATGATGACGGGCGGTGACGCGATGTGGCTCGACACCGACGCGCGGCTCGACGTGCAGAGCGACCGGCTCGTCGGCACGGAGCGAATCGCGGCGGGCGAGCGCGTGGACTTCTGCATCAGCTACGGGCGCTCGTTCGATCCGGCGCCGTCGGTGCCCGATGCGTATGCGTCGCTGCGCGACACGCAGGCGTTCTGGCGCGACTGGTCCGATTGCAACGCCGCCGAGGGCCCGTATCGCGACGAAATCGAACGCGCGCTGATCACGGTGAAACTGCTGTCGAGCCAGCGCACCGGCGGCATCGTCGCGGCGCCGACGAGTTCGCTGCCCGAGCGCCTGGGCGGCAAGCGCAACTGGGACTACCGGTTCTGCTGGCTGCGCGACGCGAGCTTCACGCTGCGTGCGCTCGTGCGCTGCGGCTATCGCGACGAGGCCGCGCGCTGGCGCGACTGGCTGGTGCGCGCGATCGCCGATCATCCGTCGCAATTGCAGGTGCTGTATTCGGCGGACGGCGGCCGGCGCGCGGCCGAGTGGGAGGCCGCGCACCTGGCCGGCTACGAAGGCGCGCGACCGGTGCGCTTCGGCAATGCGGCGGCCGATCAGCTGCAGCTCGACGTGTACGGCGAGGTGCTGGCCGCGCTGTACCAGGCGCGCCGGCACGGACTGCCGCCCGACGACGACGCATGGATGCTCGAGCGCAGGCTGCTCGAACATCTCGCGACGATCTGGCGCGAGCCGGACGAGGGCATCTGGGAAGTGCGCAGCGGCCGGCATCTATTCACGTCGTCGAAGGTGATGGTGTGGGCCGCCGTCGAAAGCGCGTACCGTTCCGCGCGCGCGTTCGGCCATCGCGCACCGCTCGACGTATGGCGGCGCTGGGCCGATACGGTGCGCGCCGATGTGCTGACGCGCGGTTATCACCCGCAGCTCGGGCGTTTCGTCGAGCGCTTCGACGGCGACGGGCTCGACGTGAGCCTGCTGCTGATTCCGCTGACGGGGATGCTAGATGCAGCCGATCCGCGAGTGGTCGCGACGGTCGACGCGATCGAGGACGAACTGGTCGAGGATGGCCTGCCGTTCCGCTATCGTCCGTCCCGTTTCGCGGACGGTTGCGAAGGCAACGAAGGCACGTTCGTCGCGGCAGGCTTCTGGCTCGCGCAGGTCTACCGGATGCAGGGGCGCGACGACGACGCATATGAATTGTTCGAGCGGCTACTGTGGCTGCGCAACGATGTCGGACTGATGGCCGAGGAGTACGACGTGAACGCGCGGCGCATGTGCGGGAATTTCCCGTTTACGCTCGCGCACGTCGGGCTGGTGAACGTGGCGCTCGCGCTGCAGGGCGACGGCCGCGACGACGTCGACGTCGGATGACGCACGGCGTGCGGGACGCAACGGCGCGATCGACGAGGCGCGCCGCGCCGTCCCGCGCGCGAGCCGCTACGACTCGTTCTTCCCGCCTTTGCCTCCTTTGCCGCCATGCTCGCCGTTGCCCGGCAGCACGGCCGACAGCACCTGCCGTGCGGTCTCGACGATCACGTTGCCTTCGCGCGTGTCGCCCTTGAGCAGCGCTTCGGCGAAGTGCTTCGCCTGCTGCAGCGTCACGTGCGGCGGCAGCGGCGGCACTTCCGGGTCGCTCTTCACCTCGAGCACGACCGGGCGGTCCGACGCGAGCGCTTCGTCCCATGCCGCGCCGAGCTGTTCCGGATCGTCGACGTAGATGCCCTTCAGCCCGAGCAGCGTCGCGAAGCGCGAGTACGGCACGTTCGGAATCTTCTGCGACGCATCGAACTTCGGGTCGCCTTCCATCACGCGCTGCTCCCACGTGACCTGGTTCAGGTCCTCGTTGTTCAGCACCATGCAGATCCAGCGCGGATCGGGCCATTGCCGCCAATACTTCGACACGGTGATCAGCTCGGCCATGTTATTCATCTGCATCGCGCCGTCGCCGACCATCGCGATCACCGGGCGGCTCGGATGCGCGAACTTCGCGGCGATCGCATACGGCACCGCCGCGCCCATCGACGCGAGCCCGCCCGACAGCGAGCCCATCATCCCGCGCCGTATCATCAGGTCGCGTGCATACCAGTTTGCGCAGGAGCCCGAATCGCTCGTCAGGATCACGTCGGCCGGCAGCCGCGGCGACAGCTCGGTGAACGCGCGCTGCGGATTCACGCCGCGCCCGGGGCTCGCCTTCGCGGCCGCGCGGCTGGCGAGCGTGTCGCGCCAGTCCGCATTCCACTTCGCGATCTTGTCGCGCCAGCTCGTGTCCTTCCGCTCCTTCAGCAGCGGCAGCAGCGCGCGCAGCGTCTCGGCGCTGTCGCCGACGAGATTCACCTCCATCGGATAGCGCAGGCTCAGCATGTCGGCCTTCAGGTCGATCTGCACGCCGCGCGCCTGGCCTTCCTTCGGCAGGAATTCCGAATACGGGAAACCGGAGCCGACGACGAGCAGCGTGTCGCATTCGTTCATCAGGTCGTAGCTCGGCTTGGTGCCGAGCAGCCCGATCGAGCCGGTCACCCACGGCAGGTCGTCCGGCAGCGCGGCCTTGCCGAGCAGTGCCTTCGCGGCGCCCGCGCCGAGCCGGTCGGCCACCGCGATCACCTCGTCGGTGGCGCGCAGCGCGCCCGCGCCAACCAGCATCGCGACCTTCGCGCCCGCATTGAGCGCGTCGGCCGCGCGCTGCAGATCCTCCGCGTACGGCACGACTTTCGGCGCGCTATAGCCGATGCCGGAATGCACGGTGCCGTGCACGCGCTTGGGCGCCGCGTAGTCGAGCTCCTGCAGGTCGTTCGGCAGCACCAGCGCGGTGACCGTGCGCGCGCCGAGCGCGATGCGCACCGCGCGGTCGACCAGGTGGCGCACCTGGCCCGGCACGATCGCAAGCTGAGCGAATGCGCCCGCAACGTCCTTGAACAGCGCGGGGAGATCGACCTCCTGCTGGTAGTGGCCGCCGAGCGCCGCGCGCGCCTGCTGGCCGACGATCGCGAGCACCGGCATGTGGTCGAGCCGCGCGTCGTACAGGCCCGTCACGAGGTGGGCGGCGCCGGGGCCCGAGGTCGCGACGCACACGCCGAGCTCGCCTGTAAATTTTGCATGCGCGGATGCCATGAAAGCCGCCATCTCCTCGTGGCGCGCCTGGATGAACTCGATCTTGCCCTCGGCCCGGCTGAGCGCGCCGAAAAAGCCGTTGATGCCGTCGCCCGGGTAGCCGTACACGCGGCGCACGCCCCAGTCGTACAGCCGTTCGACGATGAAATCCGCCACTGTCGCCATGCCATTTCTCCTTGGTTCCGGATGAGCCGATGAGCCGCGCACGAGGCCATCGCCGCGCGCGGCGCTGCCGGGCATCGCGCAAGCCGCGTGCCGCGCGGCCGAATCGGGCACGGGTGTTGCACGCAGTTGTTGCAAGCAAAAAGCAAGCAATCCGGAGCGCAACGATGGCACTTTCCGCCGCACCGGCGATCGACGACGTGCGGGCTCGCCCGTACCGGGTGCCGACCGACCGGCCCGAAGCCGACGGCACCTATGCATGGAACGCGACGACGATCGTCGTCGTCGAGATCGACGCCGGGCCTGTGACGGGGCTCGGCTACACGTACACCGACGCGAGTGCCGCGCAACTCGTGATGTCGCTGCTGGCCGACGTGCTGCGCAACCGGCCGCTCGTGGATATCCCGGCCGCAGTCGACGCGCTGTGGCGCGCGGTGCGCAACGTCGGGCGCGCCGGCATCGCGGCGACCGCGATCTCGGCGCTCGACGTCGCGTTGTGGGATGCGAAGGCGAAGCTCGTCGGCGTGCCGCTCGCGATCCTGCTCGGCCGCCGGCGCGAGCGCGTGCCGGTGTACGGCAGCGGCGGCTTCACCACCTACGACGACGCGACGCTCGCCGCGCAGCTCGACGGCTGGCGCGGCGAACACATCGGCGCGTGCAAGATCAAGATCGGCGTGCAGGACGCGCGCGATCCGTCGCGCGTGCGCGTGGCGCGCGACGCGCTCGGCCCGGACGTCGACCTGTTCGTCGACGCGAACGGCGCGTATGCGCCGCGTACCGCGCTCGCGTTTGCCGACGCGGTGGGCGAGTACGCGATCCGCTGGTTCGAGGAACCGGTCAGCAGCGACGACGTCGACGGGCTGCGGTTCGTGCGCGAGCACGTCGGCGCGCGGGTCGACGTCGCGGCCGGCGAGTACGCGTATACGCCCGACGATTTCCGTCGCCTGCTCGAAGGCCGCGCGGTCGACGTGCTGCAGGCCGATGCGACGCGTTGCGGCGGCGTCAGCGGCTTTCTCGCGGCGGGCGCGCTCGCCGATGCGCATCACGTCGATCTGTCCGCGCATTGCGCGCCCGCGCTGCACCGGCATGTCGGCTGCGTCGCGCCGCGCATGCGCCACGTCGAGTGGTTTCACGACCACGTACGAATCGAGCGAATGATGTTCGATGGTGCGCCGGCGCTCGTCGACGGCGCACTGGAGATCGACTCCACGCGCCCTGGGCTCGGCCTCGAATTGCGCGCGGCCGACGTCGCGGAATTCGCGATCTGAGCGCGCGCCCGACATGAATCCCACGACAAAGGAGGCACGATGCGACACGCCCGACAGCGCGCGGCCGAGCACGACAGGTTGATGGTCGATGCGGCGCGCCTGCTGAATCGCAGCGCGCTGCTGCTCGCCGGATCCGTGCTCGCGGACAGCGGCGTCGAGCACTATCGCGGCACCTTCCACAATCGCGCGATGATCACGCCGCTGGTTGCGTCGACATTGTCGGTGCTCGCGAGCGTGCACGGCCACGCCGACGACACGCCCGAGCGCCACCGGCTACGCGATGCGGTACACGTCGCGTCGGCCGCGGTCGGCCTCGCCGGGTCGGCGTTCCATGTCTACAACGTGACGAAGCGGCCGGGCGGTTTCAGCTGGCACAACCTGTTCTACGGGGCCCCGCTCGGCGCGCCGTTCGCGCTGCTGCTGTCCGGCATGCTCGGCGCGACCGGCGAGCGGCTGCGTGCGTGCCCGGCCGACGCGCCGCGGCTTGTCGGGCTGCCGGCCGGCCGTGCGCTGGCCGGGCTGGTCGCGGCGGGGCTCGTCGGCACGCTCGGCGAAGTCGGGTTGCTGCATTTTCGCGGCGCGTTCCAGCACCGCGCGATGTTCGCGCCGATCATCGTGCCGCCGGTCGCCGCGCTCGCGGCCGCGCAGGTCGCGCTGTCGCGCCCGAGCGCCGATCGGCGGTTCTGCCGCTGGTGGATGCGTGCGACAGCCGTGCTCGGCTTCGTCGGCGTCGCGTTCCATGCGCGCGGCGTCGCGCGGCAGATGGGCGGCTGGCGCAACTGGTCGCAGAACGTGCTGTCGGGGCCGCCGCTGCCGGCGCCGCCGAGCTTCACCGCACTCGCGATCGCCGGGCTCGCCGCGACCGCGCTCGCCGAACGGGAGGCATGATGAGGAACCCGAACGACAAGCCGGTCGCGCTGCCGAGCTATTCCACCTACGACGTGCTCGCGAAGCGCGACACACCGTCCTGGAACGACGCGACGCGCCGCGCGATCGATGCGCGGCTGCGCGTCGCCGCGACCGCGCCGCGTCATTTGAACGCCGAGCAGTTCGCGACGCTCGGCGCGCTGTGCGCGCGCATCGTGCCGCAGCAGCCGGGCGGCGCCGATGCCGTGCCGACCGCCGCGCTGATCGACGCACGGCTCGCGACCGACGAAGGCGACGGATTTCGCGACGCGCGGCTGCCGCCGCTGCGCACCGCGTGGCGCACGGGCCTCGCGGCGCTCGATGCGATGGCGCGCCACGCGCACGCGCTGCCGTTCGCGTCGCTCGATGCGAAGGATGCCGATGCGCTGCTGCGCGCGGTGCAGGACGGCAGGATCGACGCGGCGGTCGAAGCCGCATGGGCCGGCATGGACCCGCGCACGTTCTTCTCGAAGCGCGTGCTGATGGACATCTGCGGCGCGTACTACAGCCATCCGTTCGCGTGGAACGAGATCGGCTTCGGCGGCCCGGCGAGCCCGCGCGGCTACGTGCGGATGGATTTCAATCGTCGCGACCCGTGGGAAGCGAAGGTGGACGGGGAGGGCGATCGCGATGTCCGCTGACGTATCGTTGTCCGCCGACAAGCCGCGCGGCTGCGACGGCCGCGCGCCCGATCCGCTGCGCGTCGGCGGCTGGTCGCCGATGCGGATGTACCGCGACGACGATCCGGTCGACTTCGTGATCGTCGGCACCGGCGCGGGCGGCGGCACGCTCGCATGCCGGCTCGCCGAGCACGGCTTCTCGGTCGTCGCGCTCGACGCGGGCGCATGGTGGCGCCCGCTGGAGGAATTCGCGTCGGACGAATCGCACCAGCACAAGCTGTTCTGGATCGACGAGCGGATCTGCGACGGCGAGAATCCGCTGACGCTCGGCACCAACAACAGCGGCCGCGCGATCGGCGGCAGCACCGTGCACTTCGCGATGGTGTCGCTGCGTTTCCGGCCCGAATGGTTCCGCTCGCGCACCGCGCTCGGCTACGGCGTCGACTGGCCGCTCGACTGGCGCGAGATGTGGCGTTACTACCGCGAGGTCGAACAGGCGCTGAAGATCAGCGGGCCCGTGAACTACCCGTGGGGGCCGCCGCGCCCACGCTATCCGTATCGCGCGCACGAGTTGAACGCGGCGGCGCTGGTGCTCGCGCGCGGCGCCGAAGCGCTCGGCATCGACTGGACCCCGACGCCGCTCGCGACGCTGTCCGCGCCGCGCGGCCGCGCGCATCCGTGCGTGTATCGCGGCTTCTGCATCACCGGTTGCGCGACCAATGCGAAGCAGAGCGCGCTCGTCACGTGGATTCCGCGCGCGGTCGCAGCCGGCGCCGAAGTGCGCGATCTCGCGATGGCGCTGCGGATCGAGGCCGAAGGCGATCGCGTGACGGGCGTGCATTATCGGCGCGACGGCCGCACGCGTTTCCAGCGCGCGCGCAACGTCGTCGTCGCCGGCTACGCGATCGAGACGCCGCGCCTCCTGCTGCTGTCCGCGAACGGACGTCATCCGCAGGGGCTCGCGAACAGCTCGGGCCTCGTCGGCCGCTACATGATGGCGCAGCTGAACCAGGCGTCGTGGGGGACGCTGGACGACGAGGTGCGCTGGTACAAGGGGCCGCCGTCGCTGTCGATCACCGAGCACTGGAACTACGCGGACGAAGGCAAGGACTTCTTCGGCGGCTATTGCTGGATGAGCCAGGGGCCGTTGCCGATCGAATGGGCGAGGAAGGTCGCCGGGCGCGGGCTGTGGGGCGATGCGCTCAAGCGCGAGATGGCGCGCTACAACTTCCAGGCCGGGCTGAAGATCGTCGGCGAAACGCTGCCGCGCGCGGAGAACCGCGTGACGCTCGCCGACGAGCGCGACGCGTACGGGCTGCCGATCGCGCGTGTCACCTATTCGTACGACGACAATGACCGCCGGATGATCTGCCATGCGCTCACGCAGATGGACCGGTCGCTGGCTGCGGTCGGCGCACGCGACATCTGGCACGAGGACGACGACACGTGCCACCTCGCGGGCACCGCGCGAATGGGCGACGACCCGGCGACGAGCGTCGTCGACGCCGACTGCCGCAGCTGGGACATTCCGAATCTATGGGTCTGCGACGGCTCGGTGTTTCCGACGGTTGGCGGCGTGAATCCGTCGCTGACGATCCAGGCGATCGCGTGCCGCACGGCCGATCGCATCCGCGCGCTCGTCGCGCGCGGCGACGGGCATGCACGCGCACGCTGGCGATGAGCAGCAGGCGTGCGCCGTGCGGGATGGGCCGCGTACGGCCGTTCAATCATCGAGGAGACACGACATGGATTGCTTCATTCGCCGCCCGGCGCGCGGGGCCGGGTACTGCGCCGGATGCGCGCTGCTGGCCGCTGTCGTCGTCGCATCGCCGGCATGCGCGCAGTTGCGGCCGCCTGATCGCGCGGTCGTTCTCGACACATCGACCGACGCGTACAAGCGTGCCGACCGCAGGATGATGGTGGCGATGGAAACCGCGCGCTACACCGGCGACGCCGATCGCGATTTCGTGTCGCACATGGCGCCGCATCATCAGGGCGCGGTCGACATGGCGCAGGTCGAGCTGAAGTACGGCAAGGATCCGACGCTGCGCAAGCTCGCGACCCGCATCGTCGCCGCGCAGCGCGACGAGATCGCGCTGATGGAGCGCTGGCAGCAGGCGCACGGAGTGACGCCGTGAGCGCCGGGCATCACGTGGTGCCCGGCGACATCGACTACCTGCACATGTGACGTGTGCGACGGAGGAGGCGTGAAGCATGGAGCATGAGCGTGGCGTGACGGGCGAGCCGATCGGCTGCGTCGCCGACTACATGAACGCGATCGGCGCGCCGGCGGTCGCGAGCGCGTCGCGGCTCTTTCGCGGGCAATGCGATGGGGACTGGCCGCTCGTGCCGAGCATTGCGCGGCAGTGCGCGTCGCCCGACGTCGAAGCGCGGATGCTCGACGAATTCACGCGGCGCGCGCTGCCGCATCTCGACCCGGCGCCGAACCTCGACGCGTGCGACTGGCTCGCACTCGCGCAGCAGCACGGGATGCATACGCGGCTGCTCGACTGGTCAGGCAACGCGCTGGCGGCGCTGTGGTTCGCGGTCAGGAGCGCGAACGGCAGCGGCGGGGACGGCGCCGTGTGGTGCCTGTCGCATGACGCCGACGACATCGCGAGCGCGGCCGAGCGGCGCGCGCCGCTGGAGGTGACGCGCACCAAGGTGTTCCGGCCGCGTAACGTGATGCCGCGGATCACCGCGCAGGACGGCTGGTTCACGATCCATCGCTACGACGCCGGCCGGCAGGGGTTTGCCCCGCTCGATGAGGATCCGGATCTCGCCGGCCGCCTGAAACGCATCGTCGTGCCGGGCGAGCGCTTTACCGCGATCCGTCGCGAACTGGCCGGCGTCGGCGTGAGCATCGGCACGATCTTTCCCGACCTCGATGGCATTGCGCAACTAACGGTCATGCGCTTTTTTCCCGACGACGAGGATACGCACGCGCCGCGCTGACCGGCGTCGCCCCGGCACAGGCAAAACCAGCCAGGCACGTGACGTGCTCGTTTCGGCACGGCGCGCGCATACGGGTCCGAACCCCGTGACGCCACGGTGATAGCCGGCCCGCGATGTCGGCGCGTGGCCAACGTGCGCGCCGAGACCGATCATTCCTACGCAACAGGGAGGCTTCATGCGCGAATCGAGCGATTCATCCAGCGTCCGAACCGACACGAGTCGCAACGCCGGCAGCGATTCCCGTCCGGCCGGACATGCGGTTACCCGCGCGTTCGAGCGTTTCGCGTCGGGCGTGACGGTCTGGGCCGGTTCGCCGGTCGCGTTCGGCACGGCGGTGGCCGTCACGGTGCTGTGGCTCGTCAGCGGCCCGATGTTCCATTACTCGGACGCGTGGCAGCTCGTGATCAACACCGGCACCACGATCGTCACGTTCCTGATGGTGTTCCTGCTGCAACGCAACCAGAACCGCGACAGCGTCGCGCTGCACCTGAAGCTCGACGAGCTCGTCGCCGTGACGCGCGCCGCGAACGACCGGCTGATCGGCATCGAGGACGCATCCGAGGAAGAGTTGCGCGAACTGGCGCAGACCTACGTCGAACTCGCGAAGCGGGCGGCCGAGCGTGAGTGCGCACCGGGCGAGGGCAGCGCGCGCGAAACGGCCGACGACCGGCCCGAAGCATGACGCTTGCGGCGTGCATCGCCATGCGCGGCTCGCGAACTGAGGATTTTTCAAGTGCTTGTCATTTCGGCCGCGCCGTCGCAGAGTGAGGCGGCGCGGTTGTCGAACGCGGCGTCGCCGGCATCGGCGCGCCGGGAAGTTCGCACGAGGAACGGCACGTGCTGCCTGTTTCGACGAAGCCCGGCGGTTCCGGGTATCCACGACGGTGCTCCCATGACCTCCAGAACACGTTCCAGCAACCCGTTGTTGAATCTTGTAGTGGCCGTTGCATGCGGTGCGGCGGCGATGTATTTCTTCGACCCGGCGTCGGGCCGGCGGCGCCGTGCGTATGTGCGCGACAAGGCGAACGCGGGTCGGCACAGCGTGGCCGACTACGCGACTACGCAGGCCAAACGCGCGGCCGACCACGCGCGCGGGAAGATCGCGGGCCTGCGCGCCGACTGGCTTGCGGGCGACGCGAGCGACGCGCAGGTGACCGAACGCGTGCGTGCGGCGCTGGGCCATCTCGTCGCGCGGCCGCGCGACGTCGAAGTGACGGTCGAGCACGGCAACGTGCGCCTGAGCGGCCAGGTGGAAGAGGCCGAACGGCATGCCGTCGTCGACGGCGTGGCCGCGCTGCACGGCGTGCAGGCCGTCGAGGACGCGATGGGCGCGCGCAGCGAATACAAGGCGCCGCCCGGCAGCCCGATGCACTGACGGAGGCATCGGCTCGCACTGGCGGCGGGGTGAACGCAACACGTCTCGAATCCGGCGCACGCGCGGCTGCCGCCACCGCGGCCACGCGGCGCCTCATCCGGAGAACAGCTGATGACCGACCGCTCATCCCCCGACACAATGCCGCCGCCGCACGAGCCCGACGCGCACCACGCGCTCGAGAGCCTGCTCGGCAGCCTGCACCGGCACGGCTTCCTGCGCTTCGCGAACGAGGTCGTCAGCGCGAATGCGCAGATGGCCGAGTCGTTCGTCGGCGCGTTCGACAAGCCCGGTACGCAAAGCGGCGTGCAGAATCTCGCGGCGCTCGTGATGGCGCTGTCGCGCATTCCGCCCGAGCAGTTCAGCAAGGCGGTGTTCGCGGCCGCCGACGCGCTGCATCACATCGGCGCGTGGAAGCCGGCCGAGCATGAGCATGTCGCACCCGGCGTGCGAGGTGCGTACCGGCTGCTGCACGACGAGGCGTTGTGGGATGCGCTCACGCCGTTGCTGGAAGGGATGAAGGTGTTTGCGCAAGGCCTCGAGCGTGAATCGCGGAATCCGACGCCGTCGGCGGTGCCGTCGGTCAGCGAGCGGTCGACCGACGCGTGACGGCGGTAAGCGGTGTCGGTGTCGGTGTCGGCGTCGCGTCCAGCGGCCCGCACAGCGTCGCGAGCTGATGGATGATGCGCTGGGTCGGCATGCTCGCCGGCCAGCGCGCCACCGCGTCGAGACGGACCCAGCGGCATAGCGCGATTTCCCGGCCGGGGCACGCGTGCAGGCCGGGCGGCATTCGCGCGACGAATACGTGATGGCGCTTCACGCTGCCGTCGACGTAGAAGAAATACGAGAGGTCCAGATCAAGCAGCCCCGTTTCCTCCCACAGCTCGCGATGCGCGGCGTCGAGCGCCGACTCGCCGCGCCGGATCACGCCGCCGGGCAGCGTCCAGCGCGACGACGGGCGACGCGCGACCAGCAGCACGCGACCATTGCGGTGGCACACGATCGTCGCGCGCTCCTTCGCCAGCGGTGCCAGCGGTACAGCGCGCACGGGGAAGTCGGACGGATCGGGGAATGTCATGCAGGACAGGCGACGGAGAAAAGCGAGGTCCATGGCTACATGGCTGCCGCAACCGGCGTGCCTGCGCGGGGCGGGGGCGGCGCGGCTTCGGGCCTTCGCCGCTTCGTGTCGTCGCGGCTTCGCGCCCTCGCACCTTCACGGCTTTGTGTCGTCGCATCTTCGCGCCTTCGTGTCGCCGCGTCTTCGCGCCTTCCGGGCGTCGCGCCTTCACCTTCGCAGCTTCGTGCCGTCGCGCTTCGCGCAATCGGCGTCGGCGACCACGCCGCGTAGTCATATGCGACGTGGGGCGGGACGCCCAAGGCCCAGAGGGGCCGAGGGCTCAGGGTCCTGGGCTCAGGGTTCGGCGTTTAGGGCTCCGTGCTCAAGGCTCAAGGCTCACAGGACTCCGTGCTCAGGGCTCAAGGCTCAGGGCTCAAGGCTCAGGGCTCAGGGCTCCGGCCCAAGGCTCAGCGCTCACGACTTGGCCGGCGGCGTGTTTCCCGGCGATGCAGCCGTACTATCGTGCGGCGCGCTCGCACCCAATTCGGCGCCCGTCACCGGATCGCAGCGCGGATCGGACGCCAGACGCCGCGCCATTGCTTCGAGTGCCTGCGACTGCGTCGGCTCGACCGCGCCCTTCGCGGTACCGTCGCCGCCGTCCACCGCGGGCTCGCCGCGCCGCAGCGATAGCGAATCGCCGCGATTCCACGGGCCCGGCAGCGGATCGCCGTCCTGCATCCGGAAGTACACGCGATCGTACGGCGACTCCGGCGGCAGCTTGCCCGGCGGGAAGTTCGCGGTGATGGCATACAGCGCCTTCTCGAACGACACCTGGTGCGACACCTCGCGCGTCATCAGGAAACCGAGCGCGTCGCGTACGCCCGGATCGTCGGTCACGTTGATGAGCCGTTCATAGATGATCTTCGCGCGCGCTTCGGCCGCGATGTTCGAGCGCAGGTCGGCCGTCGGTTCGCCGATCGTGTCGATATACGCGGCCGACCACGGCACGCCGCCCGAATTGGTCAGCGGTACGCCGGCGCCGTACAGCACCTGCGTCACGTGGCTGTCGTTGCCCGCGCCGTGCAGCTTGCGGTACAGCTCGGCCTGTTCGTCGACGGCTTCGGCGAGTTCGCCCTTTGCGCCGCGGTTCAGCATCGCGGCCATCGAGCCGATCACTTCGAGATGGCTCAGTTCCTCGGTCGCGATGTCGAGCAGCATGTCCTTGCGGCCGGCATCCTCTTCGGTAATCGCCTGCGTGAAATAGCGCATCGCCGCGGCGAGTTCGCCTTGCGGCCCGCCGAACTGCTCGAGCAGCAGGTTGGCGAGTCCCGGATTCGGCGCGCCGACGCGCACTGTGTACTGAAGCCGAGTGTTGTGATTGAACATGAAACCTCCGTGAGAAGAAATGGACGTCACCTGCGCCCGAGGGCGAGCACGGGGCGCTCCCATAGTGGGGCGGCTGCACGGGCGAACCTGCGGGGCGCGGGCACGCACCCACCCGATTGCGCCCGCGTCGCCTCCGGACATACGCATCGACGCCGACGCGCGCGTCCGTCATGCCGTCCGGCGCGTGCCGTCCGCGATTTTTCAAGGCCTTGTCATTTCTGCCGTGGGCGGCGCGTCGCCCGGTGCCTTGCAGCACAAGCGATGCGCGCAGCAGCACGCATCAACGCGTATCAGCGCGTGTCGTCGTGGTCGCGCGCGGGAGCGTGCGGACGATGCGCGTCGGGGCGACGCGCCGGTGTGCCCTCGTCCGGGGCTTGCGGTTTGCCTTCGGCGGGATCGCGTGCGCTGCGCGGCGGCGGCGTGTCCGTGCCGTGGCGCTTGCCTTCGGGGCCGGGCGTGCTGTCGCCGCGGTCTCCTTCGTGCGAGTCGGTGTCGAGCGAGGTCGAGCGTGTCATGGGGCGGCCTTCCTGTCGTGATGGTGGGCATCCCAGCAGCGCGCATCGCCC
Organism: Burkholderia sp. IMCC1007; assembly: GCF_027257875.1. GTDB lineage: Bacteria > Pseudomonadota > Gammaproteobacteria > Burkholderiales > Burkholderiaceae > Burkholderia. Next base: position 44,635 of record NZ_JAPVQY010000050.1, on the reverse strand, counting down.
ATGCCGGCCGCAGCGAGCGAGCGAGCGGGCGAGCGTGCGCGCGGCGGCGGCCGGGCGCGCGGTTTGCTCGTTCGACCGGTTGAGGCCGGCGCGTGCAATGCCGCACGGCGCCGTCGCCTGGAGAGCGATTCGATGCCCGATGCGACCCTGTTCCCGTTGTCCGTTGATGAGCGATGGCGCGGCGTGTTCCGACGCGCGCTCACGCCCGGACGACGCGGCATGCAGGTGCACGTGGCAGGTCCGTTCGCTCGCTATCCCGAACGGGCGTTGCCGATCGCCGGAGCAACATCCGAGCGCGTTGCAAGCTTCGCGCCCGTCGCGCGCGCCGGCGACGGCAATGCCGACGGCGGCAACAGCGGCAATAACGGACAAGGCCGCCACGACGAGCGCGATACCGACGCACCGGGCGGCGGCGGAGGCCACGGGCATCCGCACGACGATCGCGGCGGCCGCACCGGCGGCGATGGCGACGGCAACGACGGCGAAGGCAATCGCAAGCGGCCCGGCAAGAAGACGTGGATCATCATCGGTGCGGTGTTGTTCGTCCTGATCGTCGCGGGGCTCGCGTGGTGGCTCGCGACGCGCAACCAGGAAAGCACCGACGACGCGTATACCGACGGCAACGCGGTCGCGATCGCGCCGCACGTGTCGGGCTACGTGACGCGGCTCGCCGTCGACGACAACACGTTCGTGCATCGCGGCGACGTGCTCGTCGAGATCGATCCGCGCGACTACCGCGCGCAGGTCGACGCGGCGCGCGCGCAGCTGGGCCTCGCGCAGGCGCAGCTCGAGGCGTCGGGCGTGCAGCTCGACATCGCGCGCGTGCAGTTTCCGGCGCAGTATCGGCAGGCGCGCGCGCAGATCGAATCGGCGGAAGCCGCGTACCGGCAGGCGCTCGCCGCGCAGGAACGGCAGCGCGCGGTCGATGCGCGCGCCACGTCGCAGCAGGCGATCGACGCGGCCGACGCGCAGCGCGCGAGCGCCGATGCGAACGTCGCGATGGCCCAGGCGCAGGCGCGTACCGCGAGCCTCGTGCCGCAGCAGATCCGCCAGGCCGAAACGGCCGTCGAGGAACGCCGCCAGCAGGTGCTGCAGGCGCGCGCGCAACTCGACACGGCCAACCTCAATCTGTCGTACTGCGAGTTGCGCGCGCCGTCCGATGGCTGGATCACGCGGCGCAACGTGCAGCTCGGCTCGTATCTGCAGGCAGGCGCGTCGATCTTGTCGATCGTCACGCCGCGCGTGTGGATCACCGCGAATTTCAAGGAGTCCCAATTGCGGCGGATGCGCGTCGGCGATCGCGTCGCGGTGTCGGTCGATGCGTATCCCGATCTCGACCTGCACGGCCACGTCGACAGCATCCAGCTCGGCAGCGGCGCGCGATTTTCCGCGTTTCCTACCGAGAACGCAACCGGCAACTTCGTGAAGATCGTGCAACGCGTGCCCGTGAAGATCGTGCTCGACGGCCCGCTGCCGCGCAATCCGCCGCTGGGTCTCGGCCTGTCGGTCGAACCGACCGTGTACCTGAAATAACCGGCCGCCGCGCGGCGGCCCGCTTTCTCCGGAGCGATCCGATGCCCGACATCCGCATGCCCGCGCCGCGTTGCGCGGCCCGCCGATGAACCGGCCGCCCGACCGGCACGCTTCGTCCGGCGATGCTTGGCGTCCGGCCGCGAACCCGTGGGTCGTCGCGATCGTCGTCACGCTCGCCGCGTTCATGGAGGTGCTCGACACGACGATCGTCAACGTCGCGCTGCCGCATATCGCGGGCACCATGTCCGCGAGCTACGACGAGGCGACCTGGACGCTCACGTCGTATCTCGTCGCGAACGGCATCGTGCTGCCGATCTCCGGATTCTTCGGGCGCCTGCTCGGCCGCAAGCGCTATTTCGTGCTGTGCATCGCGGCGTTTACCGTGTGCTCGTTCCTGTGCGGCGTCGCGACCAACCTCGGCGAACTGATCGTGTTCCGCGTGCTGCAGGGGTTGTTCGGCGGCGGGCTGCAGCCGAACCAGCAGTCGATCATCCTCGATACGTTTCCGCCCCGGCAGCGCAACCGCGCGTTCTCGATCTCGGCCGTCGCGATCGTCGTTGCGCCGGTGCTCGGGCCGACGCTCGGCGGCTGGATCACCGACCATTTCTCGTGGCGCTGGGTGTTCCTGTTGAACGTGCCGATCGGCGCGCTGACCGTGCTCGCGGTGACGCAGCTCGTCGAGGATCCGCCGTGGCGGCGCGGCGCGGAACACGGCATCTCCGTCGACTACATCGGCATCGCGCTGATCGCGATCGGCCTCGGCTGCCTGCAGGTGATGCTCGATCGCGGCGAGGACGCGGACTGGTTCGCCTCGACCTTCATCCGCGTGTTCGCGGTGCTGTCCGCGCTCGGCCTGATCGGCGCGACGCTGTGGCTGCTGCATACGAAGAAACCGGTGGTCGACCTGTCGTGCCTGCGCGATCGCAACTTCGCGCTCGGCTGCGTGACCATCGCGACGTTCGCGGCCGTGCTGTACGGCAGCGCGGTGATCGTGCCGCAGCTCGCGCAGCAGCACCTCGGCTACACGGCGACGCTCGCCGGGCTCGTGCTGTCGCCCGGCGCGCTGCTCATCACGCTGGAGATCCCGATCGTCAGCCGCCTGATGCCGCACGTGCAGACGCGCTATCTGGTCGGCTGCGGCTTCGTGCTGCTGTCGGCCGCGCTCGTCTATTCGCGCATGCTCGTGCCGGACATCGACTACACGCATCTGGTGATGATCCGCTGCGCGCAGTCGCTCGCGATTGGCTTCATGTTCGTGCCGATCACGACGCTCGCCTACCTGACCGTGCCGCGGCAGCTCAACGACGACGCGTCCGCGCTGTTCACGATGTTCCGCAACGTCGCGGGGTCGATCGGCATCTCGCTGTCGACCGCGCTGATCCGCGAACGTACGCAGGCGCGCATGGCGCATCTGGCCACGCACATGTCGCCGCTGTCGCAGAACTTCCAGGATGCGCTGCACGACAATGCGCGCACGATCGGCGCGCTGTCCGGTGCGCCGCCGGCGGCCGCGCTGCAGACGGCCACCGGACGGTTGTACGAGACGTTCATTTCGCAGGCGACGATTCTCGCGTATATCGACGTGTTCGCGATTCTCGCGGTGTTCTGCGCGTTCAGCGTTCCGCTGACGTTCCTGTTCTCGCCGGTGAAGGCCGCACGCGGCGGGGGAGGACATTGACGATGACGATGCATGGACAGTACGGCGGCCGCCGCTATCGGCTGCCAACGCGACGGTTCGCGGCGATGCTCGTCGTGGCCTGCACGAGGCTGGCCGGTTGTACCGTCGGGCCGGATTTCAAGCCGCCGCATGCGGATGTGCCGGAGAACTGGCATGAGCTACGTGCGCAGGGCGGTGCCGCATCGACTGGATCGACCGCATCGACTGCATTGACTGCATCGACCGGATCGACCGGATCGACTGCATCGACTGCATCCACGGCATCCACGGCATCCACGGCATCCACGGCATCCACGGCGTCCGCCGCGTCCACCGCGTCCACCGCGTCCACCGCGTCCACCGCGTCGTCAGTACCCACCGCGTCGGCAGCATCGGCCGCGTCGGCACCCGGCGCGCCGTCGCCATCGTCACGATCGTCACCGGTCACGACCGCCGATCCCGACCCGCGCTGGTGGCGCGCGTTCGGCGATCCGCTGCTCGACCGGCTCGTCGAGCGCGCCGCACACGGGAACCTCGACGTGCAGGCGGCCGTGTTGCGCATCGCGCAGGCGCGCGAACAAGTGCGCGCGGCTGCCGCCCAGGGCTTGCCGAACGTGCGCGCGAGCGCGAGCTACCAGCGCGAACAGCTCGGCCTGAAGGGCATCATCGAGGAACAGGGTATCGACCAGCGCGTCGATCGTCTCGGCGCGCCCGGCTCACCGCTCGATCGATTCGGGCCGGGCACTGGCGCGAGCGCCGAGCAGGCCGCGCGCGGCGCGCTCGATGCACTCGAAGCGCCGATCAATCTGTGGCAGGCCGGCTTCGACGCATCATGGGAGCTCGACCTGTTCGGCCGCGTGCGCCGCTCGGTCGAATCGGCCGGCGCGCAGGCGAGCGCCGCGGTCGCGAGCCGCGACGATGCATTGCTGTCGCTCGTGGCCGAAGTCGCGCAGACCTACCTGCAACTGCGCGGCGCCGAAGCACAGCGCGCGCTGGCCGACGAGTTGCAACGCGCGCAACGCGAATTGCTCGACCTCACGCGGGAACAGGCCGCGCATGGCCTCGCGAGCGATCTCGACGTGCGCAGCGCCGATGCGCGGCTCGCGCAGATTCGCGCGCAACTGCCGCAGTTCGACCGGCAGATCGTGCTGCTGCGCAATGGCCTCGCGTATCTGGTCGGCGGCGCGCCGGGCGCGCTCGACGACTGGCTCGCCGCGCCGCGCGCATTGCCGGACGTGCCGCCCACCGTGCCGGTCGGCCTGCCGTCGACGCTCGCGCGCCGGCGTCCGGACATCCGCCGCGCGGAGGCCGACCTGCATGCGGCCACCGCGGACGTCGGCGTCGCGGTCGCGCAGTTCTATCCGGACATTTCGCTGACGGGGCAGGTCGGGCTGCGCGCGTCGCACGTGCGCGAGCTCGCGCACTGGTCGCACCTGTTCTATGCGTTCGGGCCGGCGGTGTCGCTGCCGATCTTTTCGGGCGGCGAACTCGTGTCGAACCTGCGGCTGTCGCAGGCGCGCCAGGCCGAAGCGGCGCTCGCGTACCGGCAGGCCGTGCTCGTCGCGCTGCGCGACGTCGACAACGCGCTGGCCGTATATCGCACCGACCAGACGCGCGCGGCCGCGCTCGACGATGCCGTGAAGGCCGAGCAAGGCGCGCTGGAGCTCGCGCGCGACCGCTATCGGAAGGGTTTGTCGTCGTTCCTCGACGTGCTCGATGCGCAACGGCAATGGTCGGAAGGGCGGCAGCAGGCGGTGCAGGGCGAATTGCAGACGAGGACCGATCTCGTCGCGCTGTACAAGGCGCTCGGCGGCGGATGGCAGACCGGCGCGGCGCCGGGCAACGATACGGTCAGCGCGGCGCCGTCGTCGCGTCACGCGCGGACGAGCCCCGCGCGCTAGCCGCGACGCCGCGTCCGGCGCGCGGCATCCCGCTCAGCGGCACGCGCGCGAATACAGCAACGAATCGGCGTCGTTGAAGCGGATGCGCACCGGATCGGCGTACCCGGCCTTTTCCGCGACGCGGATCGACGCGACGTTGGTCGGCGCGATCAGGCACACGCTGCGCTCGAAGCGGTGCTGCGCGTCGAGCCAGACGAGTGCATGCGACAGCGCTTCGGTCGCATAGCCTTTGCCGTGCGCCCAGGTCGCGAGCGCCCAGCCGGCTTCCGGCACGCCGCGAATCGACGGCTCGACGTTGCGGTGGAAGTCGGCGAAGCCGAGATCGCCGACGTAGCGGCCCGACGCCTTCTCGCGAATCGCCCAGTAGCCGTAGCCGAGCAGCGGCCACAGGCCGCGATACGCGAGCATCCGCATCCACGAGTCGCGCGGCGCCGACGGCGCGCCGTTGAAGATGTGCGCGACGACGGTCGGCTCGGCCCACATCTCGACGAGCGCGTTGAAGTCGCCGAGCGGATGGCCTTCGAGGATCAGGCGCGGGGTGTCGAGAACCGGCGGGGACGTGACGGGCGGCAACGCGCTGGAGGTCATTGGAGGTTCCATGGGAAGGAGGGCGCAGGCGGCAGCTTGCGCCGCCCGCGGGCACCGTACGATACCGCGGAAATCGCGGCGCGACAGCAAGCCCCCGCCGGGTCGGGCAATGCGCCCGACGCCGTCCTACTTCCTGCTCTTCAGAAAGCTGCGGCCATGCGCGGTAATGGATGCCCCGGAGCGGCCGTTTGCGGCGTGGCTGACGAAGCCGGCGCCGACGAGTTCCTGTTCGACCGACCAGCCGAGCGCCGGCGCATCGCGGCCGTAGCGGACGTCGGCGAGGCGCTCGAGCGCCCAGATCGCGGATGCAGACAGGTTGGGGGTGTTTGACATGACGTTGTCGTTCATCGCTTCCTCGCAGAAAGATGATTCAGGGTGAACGGCACGAGGCCGAGGGCGCGGACGACGCTGGGTCAATCCGCCTGGAGCAAGGGCAGCAGCGCCTGCAGCGCGGCTTCCTCGTCGGGGCCGGTCGCGAGCACCTGCGCTGAGGTGCCGCCGTGCAGCGGCAACGACGCGATGGCATGGGCGTCCCGCGCGTTGCCGCTGAGGCCGTTGGCGATCAGCAGGATGTCGCTTTCAAAACGGTGTGCGGCCGCGACGACTGCGTCGCGGGTAACGCTCGCGCGGCTGCGGTTCCATGCGGCGCCGATTTCAACGTAGACGACGGTTGGCACGATACGGGTCAGCCTTGCGGAACGTCGGCGGCGCCGGTCACGACGAGCGGCCCGCCGCACGGCGTGACCGCACGGTGCGCGGCTTGCCGTCGCGCCGCGCGGCGTGGTGCATACGAAGCCGGCGCATCATTCATCTCGAACATGTCGACATCCTCAGCGAAACTGCTATCAAATCCGGTGAACGAAGGAAAAATCGCAATTATAATACGACAGCCGGCTTATGTGTATTGCATTATAATACCGTGTGCATGAATCGCGGCCTGCCGAGCTGTCGGCGGCGCTGCGACGCGCACGCCGGGCCCCGCGTCTGCACGCGCCCGGCATTTTTTGTCGACCCTGAACCCTCTCCGAATGGAAGCTGGAATGAACGCTGCACCCGCCTGCCCGCAATGCGCGATGGAAAACACCTACCCGGACGGCACGCTTTACGTGTGCGCGGACTGCGGTCATGAATGGTCGGCAGGCGCCGGCGCCGAAGCGGGCGACGAGCCGGCGGGCGACGTCGTCAAGGACGCGAACGGCAACGTGCTGTCCGACGGCGATTCGGTCGTGCTGATCAAGGACTTGCGCGTGAAGGGTTCGTCGATCACGCTGAAGATGGGTACCAAGGTCAAGAGCATCCGGCTCGTCGGCGGCGATCACGAAGTCGATTGCAAGACCGACCTCGGCGGCTTCATGCTGAAGGCCTGCTACCTGAAGAAGGTCTGACCGCGCGCGGTTCGATCGCACTCTCCGATTATCCAGGCCTGCCGAGCATGAGCGAGGATCGAGCTTCCTATGATGCATTCCTGCGGTTCCTGGCGATGCCGTTGAACGACGGCCGCCCGTTCGTGCTCGAGACGAAGCACGCGGTGTCGCTGCACTTCGACCACCTCGGCACGCAGAGCTTCATGTCGCGGAAGGATCCGGTGCGGCTCGAGCTCGGCTATACGCGTGTGATGATGGGCTTCCTGCTGCTGCAGCCGGTGCCCGCGCGTATCTGCATGATCGGGCTCGGCGGCGGCTCGCTCGCGAAATACTGCTACCGGCGCCTGCCCGATACCGCGATCGACGCGGTCGAGATCAATCCGGACGTGATCGCGCTGCGCAACGTGTTCAGGATCCCCGACGACGATGCGCGCTTCGCGGTGATCTGCGCGGACGGCGCGGACTACGTCGCAAGGCAGGACGTGCAGGCGGACGTGATCCTGCACGACGCGTTCGTCGCCGGCGGCATGCCGGGCCGGTGCACCGGCACCGCATTCCTCGACGCATGTCGTGCGCGGCTGAGCGAAACGGGCGTGCTCGCGATCAACTTCATGGACGACGATCCGGCGCTGCCGCAGCATCTCGCGCAGTTGCGCGAGGTGTTCGACGAGTCGTATGCGCTCGTGCCGTGCGGCGACGACAACAACTTCATCGCGTTCGCATGGAAGAACGGCAACCCGCTGCCGTCGCTGCGCGAGCTGCTCGAACGCGCACTCGGGATCGCGTCGGCCGGCGAGCTGAAGCTGTCGCCGACGGCCCGGCGCATGAAGGAAGGCGAGTGCATCGATCCGGCGCGGCTCGTGTGGCGCGCGCGCGAACATGCACGGTGGGAAATTTGCGCTTGAGTCGCGCCGCGGGTTCGAGCGCGCTTACTTCATCCGTTTGCCGAGCGCGCTTTTCGTTTTGTACGTCACGCCGTGCCGGTCGAGATACTCGCGGATCAGTTGCCGCACGACTTGCGACGGCGTGAGATCCTGCTCCGCGCAGAGCATTTCGAACGCTTCTTTCTTGGCGGGATCGATCAGGACGGTCAGGCGGGCGGTTTTCGTTTCCATCGTGCGGCAGTGCTGGTTGATATGTTAATCAAATTATAATGCATCCGCTTCCGGCGTCATGGCCGGAATGCGCCGTAGCAGTCCGTGCGGCGGTCACTGCCGGCGCCCGAGCCATGCGATCAGATCGTCCATCACGGGCATGATCGCGAGCGTGACGAGCACGCCGGCGAGCGGCACGGTCGACACGTAGCCCACATGCTTGAAGCCGATCGCGCCGGCCAGTCCGCCGACGAAGAACGACGCGAGCATCGTCGCGTGAATCCTCAGTTTCGAACGGTTGGCGATGACCGCATGCGCGTCGACGTCGACGGCCGACCGGTTCCAGTAGAACAGCTTCCCGAGCTCGATCCCCAGGTCGGTCACGATGCCGGTTACGTGCGTCGTGCGGATTTCCGCGCTCGAGAGCTTCGTGATCGTCGCGTTCTGCAAACCCATGATGAAGCACAGCAGCGTCACCGTGACCGGCACGAAGAACGCTTCCCACAGCGCGAGATGGCTGCCGAGCAGCCCGAACAGGAGCAGCAGCACGGCCTCGACCAGCAGCGGCAGCACGAACTGGCTCTGCATGCCGCGGCGTCGCCCCCAGTTGACGAGGATCGCCGAGCAGCTGGCGCCGATCAGGAACGACGCGAGCGAGCTGATGCCGGCCAGCGCGAGCGGGATGTCGCCGAGTGCGGTCGTGTCGGCGATCGCCGACACGATGCCGCTCATGTGGGACGTGTATTGCCGAACCGCGAGAAAGCCGCCGGCATTGGCCGCGCCGGCGACGAAGGCCAGCGAGAACCCGAGCTGACGATTGGCTGTCGCGCTGCGGTGTTTTCCCGTCAGGTTTCGGAAATATTGCGCTGGCATAGGGTTTCGCTCGAGCGCCCCGATTGCGGGCGCGGACAATGACACACGCGGCCGTGCGCCGCGGCCGGGCGGGCCGTACGCACGGGGCGCCGGGTGGCTCGAAGAATCAGCCAAAGATGATAATGGCATTATCATACTCTGTTACTGGAATTTGGCTTTGAGTACAATGTGGCCGCCGCTACCGGCCGCGGGTGTGCTCGGGCGGTTGCGTCGTCTGCGCGACCGGTCGTCCGGCTGCTTCCGGTTTCACTCGGCCTTCACGGCTAGCTTGCTGGTCCGTGTTGCGCCGCACAACACATTCCGGTATCATTCATGCCCCCCACAAGCTGCGCATACGGATTTCGAGCGAGGCGTCCCGGCCTCGACTATCTGTGCGTATCACGATTCCGTTCGCATCCCGGCAGGCAGCCCATTCCGGCGTCATGCTCGCGACAATCGTCGGCTCATCTGTCGAGGAGCATGTATTGGCAATTCCTGATCGCAACGATTCCACATCCCCTGAAATCACAGCCACGGCAAAAGCCGGCCGCCGTGTGTCAAAGGGAAAGCCCCAGGCCCTGACGCCGACGGACGCCGCGTCACTGGCACGCCAGAATGAGGAGCGCCAGCACCAGATGCGCGCGTTGATCGCGCTCGGTCGCGAGCGCGGCTATCTCACCCACGCGGACATCAACGATCACCTGCCCGACAACTTTGCGCAAACGGCGGCGATGGACACCATCGTCAGCACGTTCAGCGACATGGGCGTGGCCGTGTACGAACAAGCGCCGGACGCCGAAGCGCTCCTGCTCACCGATGCTGCGCCGGCCGTGGCATCCGACGATCAGGCGGACGAGGAGGCGGAAGCCGCGTTGTCGACCGTCGATTCCGAATTCGGCCGCACCACGGATCCGGTCCGGATGTACATGCGTGAGATGGGGGCCAGCGAACTGCTGACCCGCGCCGGTGAAATCGAGGTCGCGAAACGGATCGAAGATGGTCTGCAGGACATGATTCAGGCGATTGCCGCATGTCCGTCGATCGTGTCCACGATTCTCGCCGATGTCGATCGCATCGTGGCAGGCGAACTCCGCATCGACGAACTGGTCGATGGCATCAGTGCCGACGCCGATGAAAGCGAAATGGCGCCGGAGTCCCAAGAAGACGATGAGGAAGCACTCGCCGCGGACGATGATTCGGACGAAGACGACGTCGAAACGGACGCCGGGGATACGGAGAAGGCGAACGCGGCGCGCCTCGAAGAACTCACGAACGACAGCCTGGTGATTTTTGCGCGCGTGCGTGCACTGTTCGAGCAGTTGCCGGATGCGCCTGTCACTGGCGGGGCCCGATCCGCAGCCGCTGCGCAAGTGCGCGCGGCGATCCAGTGTGAACTCGCGCCGATCCGCTTTACCGCCAAGACGATCGACCGCCTGTGCGCAATCGTCCATGGGCAAGTGACGGAGGTTCGCGCGATCGAGCGCAGTATCCTGGCGATCGCAGTCGACCGTTGCGGCATGCCGCGCGACGCGTTTGTCGCATCGTTCCCGGGCCACGAGACCGATCTTGAATGGACGGCCCGAGCAGCGGCGACCTCGCAGCAGTTTGGCGCGGCGCTCGAGCGTCATCAGCCGGCGATTCAGGCGGCGCAGCAGAAACTCGTCGACATCGAGTCCCGGGTCTCGTTGCCGCTCCAGCAGCTCAAGCAGATCAACCGCCAGATGAGTGCCGCGGAACTGAAAATGCGGCAGGCCAAGCGTGAGATGATCGAGGCGAACCTTCGTCTTGTCATTTCAATCGCCAAGAAATACGTGAACCGCGGCATGCAGTTCCTGGATTTGATCCAGGAGGGCAATATCGGCCTGATGAAGGCCGTGGACAAGTTCGAATACCGGCGCGGCTGGAAGTTCTCGACCTACGCGACCTGGTGGGTCCGGCAGGCTGTCACGCGTGCGCTCGCCGATCAGGCGCGGACCATTCGCGTGCCGGTCCACATGATCGAGACGATCAACAAGCTGAACCGGATATCGCGCGAAATCCTGCAACAGACAGGGCAGGAAGCGCATCCCTCAGTGCTGGCAAAGCGCATGGAGATGTCCGAGGAGAAAGTGCTCGGTATCCTCAAGATCGCCAAGCAACCTGTGTCGCTCGAAACCCCGGTGGGTGACGACGCCGATGCAACGCTCGGCGACATGATCGAGGATGTCTCGGCGAGCTCGCCGGCTGAGGCGGCGATTCACGCGAACATGCGCGCGGCAATCGACGAGGCACTCGCCGGGTTGTCGCCGCGCGAGGCGAAGGTGCTGCGGATGCGATTCGGGCTCGACACAAACTCCGATCACACGCTCGAAGAGGTCGGCAAGCAATTCGACGTGACGCGCGAGCGGATCCGTCAGATCGAGAGCAAGGCGATGCGCAAGCTGATGCATCCGAGCCGTGCAGACAAGCTCAGGCCCTTTCTCGAGCGCTGAGGCAAGCCGGGCGTAGTATTTTTTTCGATGCCCGGCTCCAGACTTGCAGCGAGCACGCGTCGGCCTGATGGTTGTCCTGACCGGACGTGTTCGCTGCGGGAAAACTTACAGCGGCTTGATGCTGGCGGCCTGCTTTCCCTTTGGTCCCTGCTTGACTTCGAAGCTGACCTTCCGGCCCTCCTGAAGCGATTTGAAGCCACTTCCCTGAACCTCGGGGAACGAGAATGAAGCGGGCCATCGCCGCGCTGACGTTCGAGCTCGGCGCGTCGGTCGGCCCGTTGTTGACAGCGATCGAGCGACGCGCCTACACAAATCCCTTCCGCCATAGTTGCGCGGGTACGGCGACCATCACGCCAGTCAGACGAACGAACCCGCTTCACCAGTCCGTAGCGTTCCGAGCTGACGACTGGCCGTTGCGCTGCGGTGTTTTCCCGTCAGGTTTCGGAAGTACTGCGCTGGCATAGCGTTTTGCTCGATCGCTCCGTTTGCGGGCGCGGAAATGACAGTGGCACCCGTGCGCCGCGGCCCGGCGGCCCGCACACGGCGGGCGCCGGGTGGCTCGAATCATCAGCCTGGCATGATAATGGCATTATCATGTTCTGTTACTGGAATTCGGCTTTGAGTACAATGTGGGCCGACGCTGCCGGCCGCGGGTGCGCCCGCGGCGGCCGCGTCGTCTGCGCGACCGGTCGTCCGGCTGCTTCCGGTTTCACACGGCACGTGTTCGCCGTCACTTCGATATCCGCGTCATGACCCCGATCAAGTTCGTTCTCCGCTACACGGCTATCCCGTTTACGGCCATCGTGGCCGTCGTGGTGTGGGCCGTCATCCCTTCGTCGCAAGAAGTCGACGCGCGGCAATATGCGGCGCTGTCGCGCGCATACGCGAGCTTTCCGCTACCGTTCAGACATGAGATCGCGGAAGCGATGGACGAGGGCCGGATCAGCGATCGGCGTTACCAGGCGCTGGTGCGCGATTCGCTCGGCAATGGCGTGGCGCTGGACTGGCCGGCGTCGGGCGTCGCCGACGTCGCCGCCGAGCGGCAACGGCTGGCCCAACTGCTGAAGGCCGATGCGGGCCTGGAGGAGCATCAACAATGAAGATCGCGCTGGTTTCGATGGCGTTCGCGCTGATTATCGCGAGCCTGATTTTCGCGCTGTATTTCATGAATCACGATCGCGGGACGAGCAAGCGGATGGCATGGTCGCTCGCGGCGCGCGTCGGGTTGTCGATCACGCTGTTTCTGTCGCTGCTGATCGCGTACCGGCTCGGATGGATCGAGCCGACAGGGCTGCCGATCGGGCGGTGAGAGGCGTGCCCTAAGCCGACCCAGAGCCCGTCCCGGCGCCGACGCTCACCGGCCCCCGGCCAACACCCCCGATGCCTACGCCGCCTGCGCGTACCGGTTCGGCGGATACGGCAGCCCGAGATGTTCGCGCAGCGTCGTGCCGTCGTAATCGCGCCGGTACGCGCCGCGCTCCTGCAGAATCGGCACGACGCCCGCCGCAAAATCGGCGAACGCGGTCGGCGTGCCGCCGCGCACGATGAAGCCATCGGTGGCGCGCGCTTCGACCCACGCCTGCAACCCGTCGGCGACCTGTTCGGGCGTGCCGGCGAACGTCGGCCGTGGCGTCGCCGCTTCGAGCGCCACCTCGCGCAGCGTCAGGCGGCGCTCGGCGGCGTCGCGCTTGATTGCGTCGGTGGTGCTGCGGAACTGGTTGCTGCCGAGTTCGCCGAGATCCGGAAACGGCGCGTCGAGCGCGTATTGCGCAAAGTCGTGGTGATCGAAGTAGCGGCCGAGATAGTCGAGCGCGTTGTCGATCGTTACGAGCCGGGCAGTGTCCTGGTACTGCGCTTCCGCATCGGCGGCCGACGCCGCGACGATCACGCTGATCCCCTGGAACACCTTCAGGCTGTCGGGCGCGCGGCCGTGCGCGGCGAGCCGTCGCTGAACGTCCGCATAAAATGCCTGCGCGAGCGGGATCGTCTCCTGGCGCGTGTAGATCGCATCCGCATGCTCGGCCGCGACGCCCTTGCCGTCGTCGGACGCACCGGCCTGGAACAGGATCGGGCGCCCTTGCCGCGAGCGGCCGATGTTCAGCGGCCCGGCCACCGAGAAAAATTCGCCGACGTGATCCAGCGTGTGCAGTTTGTCCGGATCGAAGAACACGCCGCTTGCCTTGTCGCGCACGAACGCGTCGTCCTCCCACGAATCCCACAGCCCTTTCGTCACCGTCAGGAATTCCGACGCGATCCGGTAGCGCAGCGCGTGCTCCGGGTGCGCGGCGCGCGAGAAATTCTTCGCGGAGCCTTCGAGCGGCGACGTGACGACGTTCCAGCCGGCGCGGCCGTCGCTCAGGTGGTCGAGGCTCGAGAACTGCCGCGCGACGGTGAACGGATCGCTGTACGACGTCGACAGCGTGCCGACCAGCCCGATCCGTTCGGTGACGAGCGCGAGCGCCGACAGCAGCGTGAGCGGCTCGAAGCGGTTCAGGAAGTGCGGGATCGACTTCGCGTTGATGTGCAGCCCGTCGGCGACGAACAGCAGGTCGAATTTCGCGGCTTCGGCCTGTTTCGCGAGCGTGCGGACGAAGTCGACGTTGATGCTCGCGTTGGCGACCGCATCCGGGTGCCGCCACGCGGACATGTTGCCGGACGCACCCTGGATGATGGCGCCGAGATGGATCTGGCGGGGAGAAGCGGAAGTCGATTGGCTCATGGCAGCGATTCGGTGAAGGGCAAAGGTCAGGCGAGGGCGGGCAGCGGCGAGCTTGCCGGCGCGTCGGGCAGGGTCGGCAGCGCGTCGAGCAGCGACGCGGTGTACGGGTGCGACGGCGCGCCGAACACCCGGTCGACCGGGCCGCTTTCGACGACGCGGCCGCCGCGCATCACGAGAATCCGGTCGGCGACGTGATGTACCACGCCGAGATCGTGCGAGATGAACAGCATCGCGGTGCCGTGCTCGGCCTGCAGGTCGGCGAGCAGGTCCAGCACCTGCGCCTGGATCGACACGTCGAGCGCACTGACGGGCTCGTCCGCGACGAGCAGCGCCGGATTCGACGCGAACGCGCGCGCGATCGCGACGCGCTGCCGCTGGCCGCCGGACAGTTCGCGCGGATAGCGGTCGATGCAAGTGGCGCCGAGCTGTACTTCGTCGAGGAGTTGCAGCACGCGCCGACGCCGTGCGTCGCCGTGGATCCCGGCCACATCGAGGCTTTCGCCGACGATCTGCCCGACCGAGTAGCGCGGGTCGAACGAGCTGTACGGATCCTGTGCGATCAACTGCAGCCGCGCGCGGCGCGCCCGCCGCGCGGCTTCCGGCACGCCGTTCCACGGCTGGCCGTCGAGCACGACGGTGCCGCCGTCCGGCTCGACGAGACCCAGCACGATCCGCGCGACCGTCGATTTGCCGGAGCCGGATTCGCCGACGATGCCGAGCGTCTCGCCGCGCGCGAGCGTGAATGACACGCCGTCGACCGCGGCCGGCGTGTCGCGGCCGCCGTAGCGTTTGGTCAGCGCGTCGACGGCGAGCACCGGCGCGCCCGTATCGATGCGCTTCGGCGGCAGCGGTACACGCGCGGTGGCGGCGAGCCGGAACCCGCGCGACGCGGCCGTGGGAATCGCCGCGAGCAGCTGGCGCGTGTACGGATGCGTCGGCGCGCTCAACACGTCGCGTGCCGGCCCCTGCTCGACGATCTGGCCGCCGCGCATCACGAGCACGCGATCGGCCAGTTCGGCGACGACCGCGAGGTCGTGGCTGATCAGCAGCACCGCGTCGCCGGCATCGCGGCGCGCGCGCAGCAGCGACAGGATCTGGCGCTGCACGGTCATGTCGAGCGCGGTGGTCGGCTCGTCGGCGATCAGCAGCGACGCGCCGCCCGCGAGCGCGGTGCCGATCAGCACGCGCTGCCGCAAGCCGCCCGACAACTGGTGCGGATACTGCGGCAGCCGCCGCTCGGGATCGTCGATGCCGACCGCGCGCAGCAGCGCGGCGCTGCGCGCGGCGACATCGCGCCGCCGCGTGTCGTGCAGCGCTTCGGCGACGAGGTCGCGCACGCGCCACAGCGGATCGAGCGACACCAGCGCGTCCTGCAGCACATAGCCGATCCGGCGGCCGCGGATCGCGCGCCAGTCGCGTTCCCGATGGCGGCGCGCGTCGGTGCCGGCGATGTCGAAGCGCGCCGCCTCGAGCACGGCATGCGGGCCGTTCAGCCCGACGAGGCTGCGCGCGGTAACCGACTTGCCGGAACCGGATTCGCCGACCAGCGCGACGCATTCGCCGGCGTGCAGCGTGAGGTCGAGCGGCCCGACCACCGGCTGCGTGCCGCGTGCGCCGCGAAATCCGACGCTCAGCTGCTCGATGCGCACCACCGGCTCGCCATGCGCGGGCGTTGGCTGCGACACGACTCCGATCGCGCTCATGCCGCCTCCCGGCGCTCGAAGCGCGCCTGCCAGTAGCCGCCGAGCGCATTCACCGCGATCACGGCCGCGGTAATCGCGAGGCCGGGCCACACCGCGATCCACCACGCGTTGTACAGATAGTTGCGGCCCTCGGCGAGCATCAGCCCCCATTCGGCGGCAGGCGGCTGCGGCCCCATGCCGAGAAAGCTCAACCCCGACGTGCCGATGATCGCGGTGCCGAGGCCGACCGTCGCGAGTACCGGCACCTGCGCGATCGCGTGCGGCAGCACGTGGCGCCAGACCAGCACCGCCGGCGCGAGGCCGAGCGTGCGCGCGTGTTCGACGTAGCCGGACGACGCGACGACGAAGGTCTGCGCACGCACGACGCGCGCGAAGCGCGGCACCGACGCGACGCCGAGCGCGAACACCAGGTTCACCGCGCCGGGGCCGGTGAACGCGATCAGCATCAGCGCGAGCAGCAGGTCGGGAAACGCGGACACGACGTCGAGCAAGCGCGTGATCAGCTCGTCGAGCCAGCCGCGCGCGAGGCCGGCGAGCAGCCCGAGCGCGGTGCCGAACAGCGTCGCGACGCCGATCGCGGCCACGCTGATCGACAGCGAGTAGCGTGCGCCGTACACGACGCGCGAGTAGATGTCGCGGCCGAGCTGGTCGGTGCCGAGCCAGTGCTCGGCGCTGCTGCCGAGCTGCGCGGACAGCGGGTCGGCGGCCAGCGGGTCGTAGTGCGCGAGCCAGCCCGGCGCGACGACGGCGACCAGGTTCAGCAGCAGATAGACGGCCGCGAGCGCGAGCCCCGGATGGCGGTACAGCCAGCCGGCGGTGCCGCGTGCCGCGTGCGGGCGCAACGCGAAGTCGACGGGAGTGGACATCGGTGCCTCCGGTTCAGTGCCGTGCGCGGCGTTCGCGCAGGCGGGGATCGATCAACAGGTACAGCAGATCGACGGCGGTGCTGAGCGCGACGTAGATCGCGGCCGACAGGATCGCGATCGCGAGGACCACCGGCATGTCCTTCGACAGCACCGCGTCGACCGTCACCTTGCCGAGGCCCGGCCGGCCGAACACCTGCTCGGTGATCACGGCGCCGCTCAGCAGGCCGCCCACGAGCCAGCCGGCGAGCGTGACGGCCGGCAGCGCCGCGTGGCGCAGCGCATGGCGCACGCGCAGCGCGAGGCCGCTGATGCCCCACGACCGCACCGTCAGCGCATACGGCTCGTCGAGCGCGCGCTCGATGCCTTGCCGCAGCACGCGGCCGATCACCGCGCCTTGCGCGAGCCCCAGCGACAGCGCGGGCAGCACGAGCGACGCGAAGCCGCGATCGCCGGCGACCGGAAACAGCTTCAGCGTGAAGCTGAACACGAACAGCAGCATGATCCCGAGCCAGAACGACGGCGTCGACGCCAGCAGCAGTTCGACGCCGGACGCCGCGCGTCCGGCCCAGCGGCGGCCGGCCGTCAGCACCGCGAGGCCCACCGCGAACACGAGCGTCACGACGAGCGCGGCGCCCGTCAGCTTCAGCGTCGGCCACAGCTGGCCGAGCACGAGCGGCGCGACGTCGGTGTTCAGGATGTACGAGCGGCCGAAGTCGCCATGCAGCACGCGCCACAGGTAGTGCACGTATTGCAGCGCCAGCGGTTCGTCGAGTCCCCATTCCCGGCGGATCGCGGCTTCGATCTCGGGCGTGCTCACCTGCTCGCCGATCAGGATGCTGACGATGTCGCCGGGCGCGACATGCACGGCCGCGAACGACAGCGTGATCGCGGCCCACAGCACGAGCACGCCGGTGGCGAGCCGCGTGACGACCGGCGAGCCCGTCCAGCGGCGCCATGCGGCCGGCGACGGTGCAGCCGGCAGCGCGTCAGGGACGGCGGCGGGAGCGGAGGTCGAATGGTTCATCTGGGAAATCTCCTGTCGGATCGGCGCGAACCGCGATGGACGAGCGGGCCGCTACGCGCCGGCTTACTTCTTCACCCACACGTCGTACGGGTTCTCCGGCATCTGCGCGAACGATCGGAAGCGCAGCCCCTGAACGGCCTTCGCGGCCGCGATCTGGTCTTCGGGCTCGTACAGCGGCACCGCGTACGCCTGCTCGTTGATCGCGAAACGCTGCAGCTCGCCATACAGCTGCTTGCGCTGCGCGACGTTCTGCGTACGCGCGGCCGCCTGCAGCCAGCGCGTCAGCTCGGGCGCCGCCGCGCGGCTGTAGTTCAGCGCGCCGCCGTGGCCGACCGGCAGGTAGTGCCCTTCGATATCGATGCCGTCGGGCGGCGTGTTCGAGTTCGCGATCGAGCCGAACTTGCCGCTCTTGCGCGCTTCGACGTACGTGCCGTCGTCGACGTACTGAATCTTCAGGTCGATGCCGAGGCGTTGTCGCGCTTGCGCCTGCAGTGCCTGCAGCAGCACGTCGCGCTGGTCGCGTACCGTCGCCTGCGCCTGGATCACCGCGACCGTCAGGCGTTCGCCGTTGCGGGTCCGGTAGCCGCTGCCGTCGCGCGCTTGCCAGCCGGCCTCGTCCAGCAGCTGGTTCGCGAGCTTGGGATTGTTGCCGTAGGTCTTTTCGACGGCGGCGTCGTAGAGCGGATCGATCGGCGACGTGATGCCCCACGCACGCGTGCGCTCGCCGCGGTAGATCGACTGCACGATGCCGGTCGCGTCGAGCCCTTCGAGCAGCGCGCGGCGTACTTTCACGTCGCGGGTCGGGCCGTAGTCGACGTTCAGGAACAGCGAGTACGGCGTGCCGGTGTTGAGCGCGCGGCGGTACGTGAAATCGGCGTTCTTGCGGATCAGCGCGGCGTCGTTGCCGGACACGCCTTCGATCACGTCGACCTGGCCCGACAACAGTGCGCCGGTGCGCACCGACGATTCCGGCAGGAACCGGTAGACCACCCGGTCGAGATACGCGGGGCCCTGATGGCCCGCCGTCGGTGGCGCCCAGCGATAGTCGGGGTTCTTCGCGAACTCGATTTCCTGCCCTTTCACGTAGCGCTTCAGGATGAACGGGCCGGTGCCCGCGATGTCCGTGCCGCCCGACTTCAGGCTCGGCCGGTCGAACGCGTTGGGCGACAGCAGCGGCAGACGGCCGGCGAACGTCAGGAACGGCGCATACGGCGCGTCGAGCGTGATCACGACCGTCTGCGCGTCCGGCGTCTTCACGTCCGCGACGTGCGAGATCAGCTGTGCAAGCTGGCTGCCGGCCGAGTACGACAGTTCGCGCGCGTTCAGGAAGTTGCGCGCGACGGCCTGTGCGTCGAACGGTGCGCCGTCGGTGAACTTCACGCCGTCGCGCAGCGTGAACGTATAGGTCTTGCCGTCGGCCGAGACCTTGTAGCCGGTCGCGAGCCACGGCACGTAGCTGCCGTCGGGCTTCCGCGCGAGCAGGCTTTCGTACGCGTTGCGCAGCAACAGCTCGACCTTGTCCTGGCCGTTCAATTGCGGATTCAGCGTGCGGGGCTGCGTTTCGACGCCCCAGGTCAGCGTGCCGCCGGGGACGGGCGTGTCATCGGCGAACGCCGCATACGGCATTGCGACGGCGAGCAGCAGTGCGGTCGATGCGGCGCGGCGCGACGCGCGGAAAGCGGAATCCGGAAATGCGGGAGTCATGCGTTGAAGCCTTTCACGAGAGGGAGAGCAGGGGATGCAGTGCGCGCGGCGGGATGAGCCTGCGCGTTACGCGTTCGCGGTGATACGCACGCCGTCCGGCGCGGTGTCGGCCGTCGCCGGATCCTCGTAGAGATCCGGGATCAGGATTTTTCTGAGCCAGACGAGCGGCGTGCCGAGCGCGTTCGTCGAGCGATCGAACGGCACGTAGCCGCCGCGCTCGTAGTACGACTGCAGCCACGGATGATGGGCCGCGGTCGCGAGATACGTCGCGGGCGCCTTGACCTGCGCGGTCAGGAACCGTGTCTCGACGTGTTCGAGCAGCGCGTGTCCGAGCCCTTGCCGCTTGAATGCGGGCGCGACCGCGAACCAGTGCAGGAACGGATGCGGCGTGCGATGGCGTGCGCCGGACACCCACGGAAACCGCACGGTCATTGTGGCGGCGAGCACCGCGCGGCCGTCGGGTGCCGTCCGCTCCAGCACGAACGTCGTTTCGCGCGCGACGGTCTGCGCGACCCGTTCGATCGGCGAACGCGTGATCGTGAAGTGCACGCCCTGCGGCACGAGCGGCGCGTATGCGTGCTGCAGCAACGTATAGAGCGCCGGCACGTCGTCGGCGCCGGCGATGCGGATCGTGTCGGTTGTCTCGGTCATGGCGCGGCGCCCTCGTAGTCCGGTTGGTATGCGGCCGTGTGCGCGCTCGCGTGTTGCGAATCCGGTTCGTTCAGTGGCGATGCGCCGGCCAGCAGCCGCAGCGACGCAATGCGCGGTGCGGCGTCGGCGAGCGGTGTGTCGACGACGAATTCGTCGATCCCGTGACGGCGATGCAGCGCGTCGAGTTCGCGCAATACGTCGTCGCGCGTGCCGTGCACGATTCGCGTTTCGCGCGGGTCGATCCGGTGCGGGCCGTTGCCCGCCTGACGGATGTACGCGTGTGCCTGTTCGAGGCTGCCGACGTTCACGGCCGGCGTGGCGCCGACCTGCACGCGAAAGCCCTGATGCCCGCTCGCCAGTTGCGCGGCTGCATCGCGGGTCGACGCGACGATCGCGGACACCGCGAGCAGCGGCGTACGGCCGCCGGAAGCGCTGCGATATGTGTCGAACGCGCGTTCGAGGTCCGTCGCCGATGCGTTCAGGTGCGACGCATAGACGAACGCCCACCCGAGCGTCGCGGCGAGCGTGGCGCTTTCGGCGCTTGCGCCGAGCAGGAACGGTTGCGCAGGCACCGGTGGGCGCGGCGTCGCGTGCAGTGAAGCGGCGTCGTCCGCTGCGTCGTGCAGGATGCTCGTGGGTTGAAGATGGCGGTTCAGTTCGTCGGCGAGCGCTGCGAACGACGGGCGGCGCGCAGGATCGTAGCCGGCCTGCAGCGCGCGCGTCGACAGCGGCAGGCCGCCTGGTGCCTTGCCGATGCCGAGATCGACGCGGCCCGGCGCGAGCGACGCGAGCAGGTTGAAATTTTCCGCGATCTTGTACGGACTGTAATGCTGCAGCATCACGCCGCCCGATCCGACGCGGATGCGCCGGGTGTGGGCCAGCAGGTGCGCGATCAGGATCTCCGGCGACGGGCACGCGAGCGCGGCCGTGTTGTGATGCTCGGCGAGCCAGTAGCGGTGATAGCCGGCGGCATCGGCGAAGCGCGCGAGCGATACGCTGCGCGCCAGTGCGTCGGCGGCGGTTTCTCCCGGCGACACGGGACTCTTGTCGAGCACGCTCAAGCGGAACGGCAAGGCGGACAAAGCGGAAGCGGAGCGAGTGGCGTCGAACGTCATGATGATGCGATCGGCGCGGGTCGAAACGGCCTGATCAACGGGTTTGGCATGACGAATTATTTTTCGCGGCCGTTCGCGCGGTCAAACAATCAAGAAGAATATCGAAAGCCGAAAATATTGGTTCCGGCCGACCGGGGGGCTTGCGTTATGGTCATCGGCTGCGCGCCTCGTGGCGCGTTGCCGGAGCATGCCGGACGATTCCGCGCGCGTGCGCTTGCCGTCGCGATGCCGGCATGCGTCCGCCGACCGATCGGAATATCAAGGAATGCAGATGAACGACCAGGGTAGAGGACGCGCTGCGCGCACCGTATGCCGTCGCGCGACGACCGGAGCCGCATCATGAGCGGCGCGCGCAGACGACTGAAGACGCTCGTCGGGGCCGCGAGCGTGCTGTACGCGCCCGGCGATGCGGACGTCGCGCAGGGCGTGCGGCGCGCGGCAGCGCTCGCGCGCAAGGCGGAAGCCGAGAAGATCACCGGCCTTTTCACCGCCGACCTGCTGCAGGCCGATTCGGCCGGCCTCGCCGGCAGCACGGGCAGCCAGGAGCCGATCGTCGCGCTCGCGGCGCTGAGCCAGGCGACCTCGGCGATCGGGCTCGTCGCGACGGTGTCGACGACGTATCACCATCCGTACAACCTCGCGCGGCTGATCGGCACGCTCGATCATGTGAGCGGCGGCCGTGCCGCATGGAACGCGGTCACGTCGTCGGTCGGCGAGGAGAATTTCGGCGACGCGGCGCTGCCCGATCCGGAACGACGCTATGCGCGTGCGGCCGAATTCGTCGAAGTCGTCAACGCGCTGTTCGACGCGAACGATCCGGCCGCGACGCGGCGCGGGCCGTCGGGGGGCGTGTCGGTCGATCCGCGCAAGCTCGGTGCAATCGACTATCACGGCGAACACTTCCAGGTGCAGGGGCCGCTGAACGTGCCGCCTTCATCGCAGCGCAGGCCCGTGCTGTTTCAGGCCGGTCAGTCGGCCAGCGGCGTATCGCTCGGCGCGAAATATGCGGAAGTCGTCTACACGTCGCAGCCGACGCTCGACGATGCGCGCACGTTCGTCGCCGAGCTGCACCGGCAGGCCGTTGCATTCGGCCGCGGCGATCGGCTGCCGCTCGTGATGAACTCGTTTCATTCGGTGATCGGCGAATCCGATGCCGACGTCGCGCGGCGGCTGCGCGACAAGCACGAACGCATCGATTACGAACAAGGCAGGTTGAAGCTTGCCGACATGCTCGGCGGCGGCATCGAGCTGCGCGACCTGCCGCTCGACCAGCCGTTGCCGGAATCGCTGCTGCCGGAGATCGACAGCGTGCATCGCCGGCGCGGCCGCGTCGCGATCTTCGTCGGCTATGCGCGCCAGCGGCTCACGCTGCGCGAGCTGATCATCCGCGCGCAGGAGACCGGCCACTGGTTCGTCGCCGGCACGCCGGAGCAGCTGGCCGATGCGATCGAAACGCGCTATCGCGCGGGGCTCGTCGACGTGCTGTCGCTGCACGGGCTCGGTCAGCCCGATCAGGAAGATTTGCTGCTCAACGGTTTGCTTCCCGCGTTGCGTCGGCGCGATCTGCTCGATACCGACTATGTCGGCGGCGATTTCCGCGCGAATCTGGAGCTGCCGGCGTTGCAGCGCGAGACCGCGACGGCGTGAACGCACGTAGCACGCACGCGCGTCGCGCAGTCGCGACTGCTGCATCACTTGCGCAGGCTGGATGATCGCCGTTTCGCAACCACGCGGCCGATTCGCTGCCTGCCCTCAACACACTGACGATTCCAACATGACGACCCTGAACGACTATCTCGCACAAAAACGCGATGCATGGCACGCGAAGCAGCAGGCGGCCCGCAGCGATCCCGATTTCAAGGCGACGCCGCTGAAAGCGACCGTACGCGCACTCGGACGCAGCGGCGTGCGGGAAATCCGGATTCGCGACTTCCAGGTGATCAGTGACAGTCCGCCCGACTTCGCCGGCTATAACCTCGGGCCTGCGTCGCCCGAGCTGCAACTCGGCGTGCTGGGCAGTTGCCTCACGCACATCACGTTGATCCAGGCCGCGGAACGAGGGCTGAAAATCGATTCGATCGAGGTCGAGGTCACCGGCGACCAGCATCCGCTCGCGCAGCAGCCGGGGTTCGAACACGTCCCGGTGTTCCCGCACAACATCCGCTACACGCTGGATATCGTGTCGCCGGAAGCGCCGGAGGCGATTCGCGATTTGCATCAGGCGGTGGAAGCGGTTTGCCCGATCTTCAACTTGTTGAGGCTTCCGCAGAGTATCGACGGGGAGTTGAGGCATACGCACGGGTGAGGCAGTGGGGCGATGCTTCGTTCGCATTTATCGCGATGGTCTGGCGGCGCTTTTTGTTTTGGAGCGTTGTGGGCGGCTGACATCGTGCAGGGGCAGAGCGGGGCATCGCTCTGCAGTATTTTCGTGTGCTCGAGTTTGATTGGAAAATCGTGGCATTGTGATAAGAATACTTATCCTGCTGTGTTGGAGCGCCGTCAAGCGAATCGGGCATGGAGCACGTGGGCAGGGGCAGCGAGTCCCCAACGCGCAAGCGCCCGGAAACACTGATCGCATGAACACCGGGACCACTGCGCGTGTCGCATCATTCGACGCGATTCGCCAGGTCAGCGCCGGAGCGCGCGGCGTCGGCGTCGCGCCGTATGCGAGTGCTTGAGCCAGCTGAAAATTGTGCAGGGAGTCAATGGTCTTTTTGGGGGCTGCAACCGAGCGCACCAGCGACAGCGACGCTGGAAGGGGAGAAGGCTGGGGCGGGCACATGCGTTGCTACTGCCTCCCGACTCCGTGTTTGGGCGATGCGAATATTCGCGATCGACCGTTCACGGCGAGTATGTCGTCGCTTATGCGATTGCAATTGCGACGCGGCATACAGGTTCGTTGCTTGGCTCACCGCTGATATGCCGCTCGTTGCCGCTTCTGTCCGCGGCGACACGTCGGTGATGCTGCCCGACGCGCTCCGTTCGCGGCCGTTGTTCGATCGGCTCAGTCCTGATGGACGCTGAAGCGGACGGTGAGCGGCTGTATCTGACATGTGCGCCTGGGACGCCGCCTGTTGCTTTCCGATGCGATGAGCGATCGCCGGCTGCGCACGTGCCCGATAGCCAGGCAGTGGCCGCGCATATCCCGATCCACACGGCGCTCGTCGCCGCTAATCGAGAGTCAACACATGCAGAACGCATACCGCATTGCCGAAGGCTCGCCGTTTCCACTTGGCGCGACGTGGGACGGAAACGGCGTCAATTTCGCGCTGTTCTCGGCGAATGCGACCAAGGTCGAACTCTGCCTCTTCGACGACAACGGCAAGAAGGAAACGCAGCGTATCGAGCTGCCCGAATACACCGACGAAGTGTGGCACGTCTATCTGCACGGACTCGCGCCCGGCGCGGTATACGGATACCGCGTGCATGGCCCGTACGAGCCGGAGAACGGCCATCGCTTCAACCCGAACAAGCTGCTGCTCGACCCTTACGCGAAGGCGCACGTCGGCGAGTTGAAGTGGGACCCGGCCGTGTTCGGCTACGCGCTCGCCGCGGCAGGCGACGACCTCACGTTCGACGAGCGTGACAGCGCGCCCTTCACACAGAAATGCCAGGTGGTCGACCAGAGCTTCACCTGGGCGCACGCGACGCGCGTTCGCGTGCCGTGGGAGCACACGATCTTCTACGAGACCCACGTTCGCGGCTACACGAAGCGTCATCCTGCCATTCCGGAGCAGATGCGCGGCACGTTCGAAGGACTCGGTCAGAAGGACGTGGTCGACTACATCAAGAGTCTCGGCGTGACATCCGTGGAACTGCTGCCGATTCAAGCGTTCGTGAACGACAGCCATCTGCTCGACAAAGGCCTCACCAACTACTGGGGCTACAACACGATCGGCTTTTTCGCCGCCGATCCGCGCTTCTTCTCGCGCGGGCCGAGCGTCGTCGCGGAATTCAAGGAGATGGTCGACCGCCTGCACGAAGCGGGCCTCGAAGTCATTCTCGACGTGGTCTACAACCACACGGCAGAAGGCAACGAGCGCGGGCCGACGCTGTCGTTCCGCGGCATCGACAACGCGTCGTACTACCGGCTCATGCCGGAGCAGGCGCGCTACTACATCAACGACACGGGCACCGGCAACACGCTCGATCTGTCGCATCCGCGCGTGCTGCAGATGGTCACCGACAGCCTGCGCTACTGGGTGACGGAGATGAACGTCGACGGCTTCCGCTTCGATCTCGCGACGATTCTCGGGCGCGAGCCGTACGGCTTCGACGAAGGCGGCGGCTTTCTCGACAGTTGCCGCCAGGATCCGATTCTTTCGAGCGTCAAACTCGTCGCGGAGCCGTGGGATTGCGGTCCGGGCGGCTATCAGGTCGGCGGCTTTCCGCCCGGCTGGGCCGAATGGAACGATCGCTATCGCGACACCGTGCGCGCGTTCTGGAAGGGCGAGGACGGTAAGGCGGCGGACCTGGCGACGCGCATCACGGGGTCGGGCGACAAGTTCGACAAACGCGGGCGCCGCCCGTGGGCCAGCGTGAACTTCATCACCGCGCACGATGGTTTCACGCTCAACGATCTGGTGTCGTACAACGACAAGCACAACGACGCGAACGGCGAGAACAACGGCGACGGCCATTCCGACAACAAGTCGTGGAACTGCGGCGTCGAAGGCCCGACCGACGATCCGGAGATCCGCGCGCTGCGCGAGCGCCAGAAGCGCAATCTGCTGTCGACGCTGCTCTTGTCGCAAGGCACGCCGATGGTGCTCGCCGGCGACGAGTTCGGCCGCACGCAGCAGGGCAACAATAACGCGTACTGTCAGGATAACGAGATCAGCTGGGTGGATTGGGAACGGATCGACGACCACGGCCGCGCGCTCACCGATTTCGTGCGCAAGCTGACGACGCTGCGTCACACGCTGCCGGTGTTGCGACGCCAGCGCTTTCTGACGGGTGAATTTCATGAAGACCTGCAACTGGCCGACGTGCAATGGCTGAGCCCCAGCGGCGCGCCGCTCACGCCCGAGCAATGGGAGGATCCCGGCATGCGCTGCTTCGGCCTTCTGATCGATGGCCGCGCGCAGGCGACGGGCATCCGCAAGCCGGCATCGGACGCAACGCTGCTGCTGGTCTTCAACGCGTATCACGATGTCGTCGACTTCACGCTGCCGGACATTCCTGGCCCGGACCAGTGGAGCTGCCTGATCGACACCAACGCACCCGTGCGCGATGAACTGCCGCAGTTCGATAGCGGCGACGTCTATCAAGCGACGGGGCGCTCGCTGCTGCTGTTCGCGCTGCAGGCGCGCGGCGCGACCAAGCGCGTGTTCGACCGGCTGGAAGAAACGCTGACAGACGAAGTCGCGCCGCCCATCGTGGAGATCGGCGCGAGGGTTGATTAGCGACCTTTCGTCGATCGGCGCGGGCGGGAAGGGCGCGTTGAAGCAAGGCACCCCCGGGTGGTCCCGAGCCCCGATCCGAGTGTCGAGGGAGGGTGCGGGCCACCAAGTCCACACGTCGTTCGACGGTCGCTGCATTCACGCGCGAGCCGGCGATCGTGACGAGCCCTTTCGAATCGGTGCAGCCGGCAGCGAACCGTCAGCCCCGAAGTACGGCACGCCCGTCGTGAACTCAACCGCCCGTACCCCGAAGCGCCCGCCCCATCTCCCCGATCGGCATCGCGACGATCGAATTCAACAGCCGGACTTCCCCCGCATCCGGCCGCGCGATCTGCGTTACTTCATCGAGCGTCAGCGCCACGTTGCGATCGAGCGGCTCGAGAAAGCGCTGCAATTCGCTCGCGGCCGCCTTTTCCCGCAGCCCGAGCGCCTGACCGAACGCGAGCAGCGCATTCACGTCGATGTCCGCAAACCGCGTGGCCGTGCCGAGCGGCATCGTCAGCTCGCAGTGCGGCCAGTCGTCGCCGCGATGCTCGGGGCGGTGCGTCGGCGTGTGATACACGACGGTGCTGACGATGTCGTAGAACGGCGCGAGCCGGTAGCCGCGCGCATCGACGAAGAACGACAGGTTTTTCAGGTGCGCGTCGGCATTGCCGACCACCACGTTGAAGACGGTCCAGCGGAACACCGACAGACGCGTCAGCGCACGCGTGCTGGTGCGATCGATCGCCCGCGCGAGTTCCTGCGCATTCGCACGCTGGTACTTGAAACCGCGGTCGTAGTTGAGCAGCTGCATCGCGTCGATCGTATGCACGCGCCGGGCCGGCTCCGACGCGACGTCGCGGTCGAAACGGTCGATCACGTAGCACGCGGACGGCGCGCGCAGGAAATGCACGTGCGGCACGTCGAGCCCCATCCGCTTCGCGAGCTTCATGCAGAAGAACTCGTTGATCGCCGAATGCGGATAGCCGGCCGCGCGCATGTCGGGCTTCAGCAGATGCATCGACGGCTCGCTGCCGACCGGTTCGAACAGCGCATAGTCAGGCGCGCTGCCGCGCAGCACCAGCAGCAGCTTCTGCTGCGCGCCGGCCGCCGACATGCGCTTGGGCGCGGTGGCCGTCAGCGCACGCTGCGGCATCGCCTGGATCCGGCGCTCGAGTTCGTCGAGCGACAGCGGCTGCAGGCCGCCGGGCGCCTCGTGCTCGCCGTCGGGCAGCAACGTGAGCGCGCCGGCCGACTCGCGCCCGAAGTAGGCGAGCAGGCCCCACGCGTCGGCGGCATCGACCTTCGCCTCGCGCGCGAGCGACATGCGCATGCCTTCCTCGGGCAGCAGGTTGTCGAAGAACCACTGGACCGGGCGATCGGTGGACGTGTCGATGAACGCGTCGGCACGCAACGGGAACGCCGGCGACAGCGGGTAGGCCGCCGCGGACGCGAGCCACTGCGCGTCGTACGCGAACGACCAGATGCCTTTGTCGTCGGTCAGCGTGCCCATGCGCACGCCGTTCGCGGAGGCAATCAGCGTGTTAGCGGCCATGGGCGCTCCTGCGCCGCTGCGCGGCCTTGCGCGCGGTTTCCTCCGAAATCTCGACCGACGACGCCGCGTACAGGCGCACGCCGAGCTCGCCGAGCAACAGCATCACCTTGCCGATTTGCGCGGTCGGCTTGCCCGCTTCCACCTGGCTGATGAATTTCGGCGACAGCCCGGTGGCGTTCGCGAGTGCGTCGCGGGTGAAACCCTGCTGGAGCCGCGCGGCGCGGATAAGGTGGGCGAGCGCGCCGATCGTATCGACGGACTGACTCTCCGACATGACATGCTCCGTGCTTCGTATCTGATCGGGAACAGTATTGCATAACTCGCGCGTTCGGGCAGGTTTTCGTATCCGTTCTGGAACGAATGGGCGTTCACTGCATTCGAATCGGCATTTCGTACCCGATCGGAAACCAATGGCGGGGAAAGCGCGAAGAGATCGGGGATCGTATCCGTTCGGATACGGGAATGGCGGCACGCTATGCGGCGAAACTGCGGCGCCCCGCGCGTGATCGGCGAGGCCGGCAGCCGGAAGAGGTTTCAATACCGACGGTCAGGGCGGCCCCGCGACGCGCGATGACGCCCCGAACGATTCAATGACCCGATGTGAGCCGACACGCGGTGCGCGCGCGGGGGTGCGCGTCCGTCGTCGCGGTGCAGAATTCGAACACGTGCGGCGCGCGGTGCGCGCGCACCTTGTCCGGTCCGGGCGAACGACCGGTCAGCGCGCGGGCCGCGCGCCCGGCGATGCCGGAGCGCCCGGATCCCGAGCGACCGAATGCCACTTTCTACAATCCGTTTTGCCGCGCTACACGATGCGCGGCCCGGTGCACCGCCATCGTGCGGCGTACGCGCGAAGCGGGCTCGAACCTTGCGCGGCGCCTGCATCGGTCGCGGTCGTACCGCGTTTCATCACGCATGACGATTCGCATGGAGGCGCGCATGGAGCCGATGCCGCTCGTACTTCAGTGGCCCGAGATGCTCGTCAGGGTTGGCCTCGCGCTGCTCGCCGGCGCGCTGGTCGGCATAGATCGCAGCGAGTCCGGCAAGACGGCCGGGCTGCGCACGACGATCCTCGTGTGTCTGGCTGCGTGCCTGTCGATGCTGCAGGTCAATGCGCTGCTGTTGCAGGCCGGCAAGCCGGAGGGCGGATTTGCGGTGCTCGACCCGATGCGGCTGCCGCTCGGCATCCTGACCGGGATGGGTTTCATCGGCGGCGGTGCGATCCTGCATCGCGACGGGCTGGTGTCGGGCATCACCACGGCCGCGACGCTGTGGTTCGTGACGGTCATCGGGCTGTGCATCGGCGGCGGGCAACTGTCGATCGGCGCGCTCGGGCTGGTGCTCGCGCTGCTGGTCGTCTGGCCGCTGCGGTTCGTCGAGCAGCGCTTGCCGCGCGTCAGGAAGGCGCTGATCACGATCGAATACCCGCTCGGCGCGGCGGCGCGCGACCGGTTGATCGAGAAACTGCGCGACGGGGGGTTCACGTGTCGCACGCGCGGCGTTCGCGACACGATAGCGCATGCGGTGCGCGAGGAAGAGTTACTCGTGAAGTGGCGCGAACCGGCCAATGTCGACGCGATGCTGCATCAATTGATCCGAAATATGGAATCGGCCGACCTGACGGCGGTCCGCTGCTCGACGGAGAACTGACCGTGCACGGCTGCCGGAACGCGCGATGCTTGTGCAGCAGGCCGCCGTGGGCGGTTCACCCAGGAGCGAAACATGACATGTGTATCTGAAGTAATGACACGCGACGCCGCGACGATCGGGCCGACGCAGAGCCTGCGCGACGCGGCGAAGCTGATGAGCGACCTGAACGTCGGCGCGCTGCCGGTGTGCGACGGCACGCGGCTGATCGGGATGTTGACGGACCGCGACATCGTCGTGCGGGCGGTGTCGATGGGCGTGCGGCCGGACGAGCCGGTCGAGGGCGTGGTCAGCGGGCCCGCCAACTGGTGCTACGAGGACGACGACATCGCCGTGGTGCAACGGAAGATGGAAGAAGCGCAGATCCGCCGCGTGCCGGTGGTCGACCGGCAGAAACGGCTCGTCGGCATCGTCTCGCTGGGCGATCTGGCGACGTCGGCCGATGGCGGGATGTCGTCGACGCTCGGCGCGGTGTCGGCGCCGTCGCGCCCGGACCGGTCATGACGCGTTCCTTCGGATACGCACAGGAGAGTGAGATGAACCAGGACAGGGAAACGCAGATCCGGGAGCGCGCGTACCGGCTGTGGCAGGCGGACGGCAGCCCGGAGGGCCGCGCCGACGAGTACTGGCAGCGGGCCGAACAGCAGATCGACGCGGAAGGCGCCGGTATCAATGGCGATGCCGAGGCCGAGCCCGCGGCGGATCGGCCGATCGAACAGTCGTCGAAGCGCCGCATCCCGGGCGAGTCGCTCGAGGACACCGACGCGCTGCCGCCGGACGAGCTCGCGCACGAAAAGCGGCGCACGCGCTGAACCGCTTGCGGCGAACGGCGAAGGGCGAACGGCCGGTGTGTCGGGCCGAAATGCCGTGTCGGCACACGCGATACAGCACCGCAGCGTCGAGCATCGCGATGCCGCGCACACCGGAGCAGGAACGCGCACTGCGGCGAACGGCGTTCCTGTCACTCGCAAACCGACACGATCATGGCAAGACTGGCCTGTGAAATCTGCGGCGTGCGCCCGGCGACGATCCGGCTCGAAATGCTGCAGAACGGGCGCCGCCGCGCGCTCGACGTATGCGACTACCACTACGCGCAACTGACCCGGCATCAGCGCGCGTTTTCCCCGCTCGAATCGCTGTTCGGGCTCGGCGCGGTGCGCGGCGACGCACCGCCGGCGGGCGGCGTCCCGTGGCCCGACGCGTCGGCCGTCGAGAGCGCGGAGCACGCGGGGATCGTGCAGTTCTTCAGCGATCTCGCGCGCGAATTGCTGCAGCGCTCGGCCGAACGCGCGGCGCGCGCGGGCCGCCGCGAAGTCGACACCGAGCATCTGCTCCATGAACTGGCCGACAATCCGACCGTTGCGGAACTGCTCGCGGGCTTCGGCGTCGACGCGGCCGAGCTGCGCCGCCGGATCGACGCGCACACGCCGCACGCCGACGGTACGGCGGCTTACGCGGCGCACGACATCTCCGTGTCGCCGCGGCTCAAGGGCGCACTCGAACGGGCGTTCATCGCGTCGCGCCAGCTCGGCCACCGCTACGTCGGCCCCGAGCATCTGCTGATCGGGCTCGCCGAGGTGCCGGACAGTTTCGCCGGCCAGTTGCTGCTGAGCGGCGGCATCGACCCGGACGCGTTGCGCCGGCGCACGATCGCCGCGGTGGGCGCGCGGCCTCGGCCGGACGGCGCGGCACAGCCGTCGCGCACGCCGCAACTCGACCGCTACAGCCGCGACCTGACGGCGCTCGCGCGCGAAGGCCGGCTCGATCCGGTGATCGGCCGCGCCGGCGAGATCGAAACGATGGTCGAGGTGCTCGCGCGGCGCCGCAAGAACAATCCGGTGCTGATCGGCGAGCCGGGCGTCGGCAAGACGGCGGTCGTCGAAGGGCTCGCGCAACGGATCGTCAGCGGCGACGTACCCGAATCGTTGCGCACGAAACGACTCGTCGAATTCAACGTGAACGCGGTCGTCGCGGGCGCGAAGTATCGCGGCGAATTCGAGGAGCGCACCAAGCAGCTCGTCGACGAAATCACGGCCAACCGCGATTCGGTCGTGCTGTTCGTCGACGAGATCCATACGATCGTCGGCGCGGGCCAAGGCGGCGGCGAGGGCGGTCTCGACATCGCGAACGTGTTCAAGCCGGCGATGGCGCGCGGCGAGCTGAACCTGATCGGCGCGACGACGCTCGCCGAATACCAGAAGTACATCGAGAAGGACGCGGCGCTCGAGCGGCGCTTCCAGCCGGTGTTCGTCGCCGAGCCGAGCGTCGCGCAGAGCATCAACATCCTGCGCGGGCTGCGCGACGGTCTCGAGGCGCATCATCGCGTGACCATCGCCGACGACGCGATCGTCGCCGCCGCCGAGCTGTCGGACCGCTACGTGACGGGCCGCTTCCTGCCCGACAAGGCGATCGACCTGATCGACCAGGCGGCCGCGCGCGTGAACCTGCAGTCGACGTCGCGGCCGTCCGGGATCCTCGAACTCGAAGCGGAACTCGCGCAACTGCGTCGCGAACAGGACTACGCGGCGTCGCGCCGGCAGTTCGATCGCGCGCATGCGCTCGGCGAGGAAATCACGGGCAAGGAGCGCGCGCTGCGCGAAACCACCGACGCGTGGAAGCAGCGGATCGGCAGCAGCACGTCGCTCGTCGATGCGTCGATCGTCGCCGAGATCGTCGCGAAGCTGACCGGCATCCCGGTCGCGCAACTGACCGCCGAGGAGAAGGCGCGCCTGCTGAACATGGAGGCGCAATTGCGCGAGCGCGTGATCGGGCAGGACGAAGCGGTGACGGCGGTCAGCAACGCGGTGCGCCGGGCGCGTGCCGGGCTGCAGGCGCGCCGCCGGCCGACCGCCGTGTTCCTGTTCCTCGGGCCGACCGGCGTCGGCAAGACCGAACTCGCGAAGGCGCTGGCCGAAGTCGTGTTCGGCGACGAGGAAGCGATCCTGCGCATCGACATGAGCGAATACATGGAGCGGCACGCGGTCGCGCGGTTGATCGGCTCGCCGCCGGGCTACGTCGGCTACGAGGAAGGCGGCCAGCTCACCGAGCGCGTGCGGCGTCGCCCGTACAGCGTCGTGTTGTTCGACGAGATCGAGAAGGCGCACCCGGACGTGTACAACGTGCTGCTGCAGGTGTTCGACGACGGCCGCCTGACCGACGGCAAGGGCCGCGTGGTGGACTTCAGCAACACGCTGATCATCGCGACGAGCAATCTCGCGGCCGACGTGATCGCCGGCCAGACGCGCGCGGCGCCAGGCTTCACGTCCAGCACCGCGAGCGCGACGGTCGAGGCCGGCGTGATGAACGTGCTGCGCGAGCACTTCAGGCCGGAATTCCTGAACCGGATCGACGACATCATCCTGTTCAAGGCGCTCGGCCGCGACGAGACCGCGCGCATCGTGCGGCTGCAGCTCGACGCGGTGCGGCGCCTGGCCGGCAGCCAGGACGTCGAGCTGGAGTTCGACGAATCGGTGATCGAGCATCTCGCGCGCGAAGGCTATCGGCCCGAGTTCGGCGCGCGCGAATTGCGGCGGCAGATCCGTCAGTCGATCGAGAACGAACTCGCGAAGGCGATGCTCGATGGCAAGGTCGCGGAGGGAATGCGCGTGCTGTGCCGTTTCGATCCGGTCGAGCGGTGTGTGCAATTCGAGCCGCAGATGCCTGCGCTGGCTTCACCTTCGCCGAGTGCTGCGTCGGATCGCGGAGGCGGCGCAGGCGTAGTCGAGACCGGTCGGGCGGCGAATTCGACAGGCGCGTGAGCGAAGCGCGCGGTCATCGCAACGATGATGACCGCGGCGCGCATGACGCGGCTAACCGTCCTCGCCCACTTCCGTCGGGTCCGGCAGATCGGGCAGGTGCTCGCGCTGCGGCGGCGCCGGGAGGTCCGGCGTGTCCGGCTGGTCGGCCGCGTCTTCGTCCGGTGTCGGATTGGTCGTGTTCGTCGGGCTCATGAGCGTGCTCCTCGGTGTCGAAAGGGCGCCGGCACGCGGCCGGCATGCCGTACCCCGAGCATCGCGCGTGCCGCGTTCAGCTTCCGGTTTCGACACCGGCGCTGCCCGCCGCGTCGCTATTCCCGCTTTTCGTCGCCGCTGCGCTCATCGCGAGTTGCAGCGCGGCCGGATCGACCGGCTTCACGAAATGCTGCATGAAGCCGTGCGCGAGACAGCGTTCGCGGTCCACGCTGCGGCCGTATCCGGTCAGCGCGAGGAACAGGCACGGCGTCACGTCCTGGATCGCCTTCAGCCGCCGCAGCAGCTCGTACCCGTCCATCACCGGCAGCCCGATATCGAGGATCGCGACGTCGGGCCGGTACGCGCGATACGCGGCCAGCGCGGTGACCGGATCGTGCACGACCGCGACGTCGTGACCGGCATCGCGCAGCCACTGCGCGAGGGTCGACGCCGCGTCCTCGTTGTCGTCGACCAGCATCACGCGCCGGCGCATCGTGCCGGGCGCCATCGCCGGGATGGCGAGCGGCGCAGGCGGCGCGGCTGCTACGACGGCCTTCGGCCGATACGCGGGCAGCACGATCGTAAACGTGCTGCCGCAGCCGGGGCCCGCGCTGTCGGCGCGCACGGTGCCGCCGTGCAGGTCGACGAGGCTTTTCACAAGCGCGAGACCGATGCCGAGCCCGCCCTGCACCTGTTTCGTTTCGCCGTCCAGCCGGTAGAACGGATCGAAGATGCTGTCGAGCCGATCGCGCGGAATGCCGGCGCCGTTGTCGCGCACTTCGACCATCACCGCGCCGTCTTCGCCGCACGTGACGCTGAGCGCGATGTCGCCGCCCGGCGCCGTGTATTTCGCCGCGTTGGTCAGCAGGTTCGCGATGACCTGCGACAGCCGGACCGGGTCGCCGTGGCAGCGGGCGTCCGGGTGGGCGTCGACATGCAGCCGGTGACGGCGCTGCTCGAGCAACGGGCTCGCGACTTCGACCGCGCGATCGATGATGTCCGCGAGCCGGACGGTTTCCTTCTTCAGTTCGATCTTGCCGCGCGTGATGCGCGACACGTCGAGCAGGTCGTCGATCAGCCGGACCATGTGATCGAGCTGCCGCTGGATGATCGCGATCTCGTTCGGGGTCGCCTGGCCGTCGCGATTGCGGATCAGCTCGAGCGCGAGCGAGATCGGCGTGAGCGGATTGCGCAGCTCGTGGCCGAGTACCGCGAGAAACTGATCCTTCGCGTGGTTCGCGTCGCGCAATTCGCCGAGCAGCCGGTCGCGTTCGGCGTTCGCGGCGACGAATTTCTCGCGCGCGGCCACGTGGTCGGTCACCTCGATCGCGCTGACGATCACGCCGAGCCCGTCGGCGAGCGGCTGCGGATTGAAATGCAGCCGGTACACGCGGGCGCTGTCCGGCGGCGCCCGGTCGCGGTGCTCGCCGATGGTCGTCGAGCGACCCTGCCCGCGCGCCGCGTCGAGCGCGCGCGCGATCGCGGGCGCATCGCCGCCGGGCAGCACCGACGTCAGCGGCTGGTCGACGATGTCGGTGCGTCCGCACAGCGCGGAAAAGCGATGATTCGCGAGCACGATCCGGTGCGCGGGGCCCGACAGCAGCGCGATCGGCAACGGCGCGTGCATCAGTACGCCGTTGCGTTGCTGCTCGGCATCCTCGCGACGGCGAATCTCTTCACTGAGCGCGCGCGCGCGTTGCTGCGACAGCGCGAGCGTGAGGTGCAGCTCGTGTGCGTCGTTGCGCAGTGCCTCGAGCGGCAGGATGCGGCCGTGCAGCGCACAGACGTGGCGAAACATCTCCGACTGCTCGGCCCGCGGAAACGCATCGTGCGGGTAACCGCAGTAAAGCGAGAAATGGTGCTGTTCGATCAATTCGTTCCAGAGCGCTTCGAGCCGCAGCGCGCCGGCGTGCTGGTCCTGCGCGCACAGCAGCGCGACCATTTCATCGAACGCATGCACGGGCCGGCCGGCCCGGACCGCCGCCTCGACGATCGTGCCGATCGAGCGGCGAAAGCGCATGGGGTCGGGCAGGTCGCCGTCCATGAAGCTGTCGAGCAGCGCCTGCGCGCTCGACATGAAGATGCGCTCGCGGGCGTCGCCGCCGGCCGACGCCGCCACCGCGGCCAGACGCTCGTGCAGCGCGGCGAGGCGATCCCCGCGCGCGATCACGATCGCGCTGCCGCCATCCCGCAGCGCCGCGCCGACATAGCGTGCGACTTCCGGTACGAGCTGTTCGTCGGACTCGTAGAACTGCACGAAGTGATCGGCCCGCAGCGGCGCCGACCCCGAGGGAGGAGAGGCTGTCTTCATATCTCACGGTTACGTGATGCCGCCGGCGACCGTCCATCCGACGCGGTGACGCTATCCCGCGAGCGGTAGCAAACTGCGTGCCGCGCCCGCGTCCGGCCGCAACGGCCTGCCATGCGGCGTTGCCGCAGGCCCGCGCGGCACGGGCAGTGGCACCGGCGTCCGCGCCGTGGTGCGGCGCGGTTGTAAATTGTGCAGCGTATTGGTCGATTGGTTCGCTTCCCCCCGCCGGCGCTCCCGGCCGATGACGGCATGTCGCTTGCTGAAACCGCCGCAGGACGCCGCACCGTGCCGACGCGCGATGCCGGTGCACCTCCTTCGGGAGATCGGTAAACGGAGAGAAGCATGACGCAAACCCGTGGACAGAAGGCCACGCCGCCGCCGCGACGGGGCCCATGAACAGGCCCCGGAACAGGCCCATGACCCCGCCGCACCGCCGGGCCGAACCGCCACGACGCCGGGCCACGCGCCGGGCGGCGGCGAACTCGATGCGATTCCGGACAGCGACGCGCGCAAGGTCGTGCCGGACGATCCGCGCGAGACCGAAGCGCGCGACCCGACCGGCAAGCCGTGGCCGGAGCGGCACGACGCGCCGGACGATTCGGGTAACCGGCCGCGGCCGCTGTAGCCGCGCGCATCGTCCCGTCACCTGTGTACTGGAGTTCACCATGTCCTCAGACGAAGTATCCGAATCGCGCCGCAGGTGGGTGCAAGGCACGACGGCCGGCCTTGTCGCGAGCGTGGCCATCCCGGCCGTCGCGCAGGGCGGCGGCGCGCCCGACCCCGGCGACACGGCGCCGCGCGATCCGCGCCCGCTGTATCCGCACGCGCCGTTTCCCGAACAGCACCAGCCGTGGCCGGGCCTGGCCGGGCGCATGACGCCGCGTCCCGATCACGGCGAGCAAAGCTACCGCGGCAGCGGCCGGCTCGACGGCCGCAAGGCGCTCATCACCGGCGGCGACTCGGGCATCGGCCGCGCCGCTGCGATCGCCTTCGCGCGGGAAGGCGCGGACGTCGCGATCGCGTATCTGCCCGCCGAAGAACGGCCGCGGCTGCCGCCCGAGCAGCGATCTTTATCGCTACAGCAGATAAACGTATCGAAATCGCTTCGTTGACGCAGTCCGGCACGCGCTCGTAGATTCGGCTTTTTACCGAAACAAGGGCTGCACCGTGACGACTCCCGCCATCCGCGACACCGAATGGACGTTCGCCGGCCAACGGCCCGTGTCGGCGCCCGCGCAGCAGTTCGACATCGTTGCGTTCGACGCGCCGCTGGGCGCCGAAGTCGTCGGCATCGACCTGTCGCAACCGCTCGACGCGGCCGATTTCGCGCGCATCCATCGCGCGCATCTCGATCATCACGTGCTGGTGTTTCGCGACCAGCGCATCACGCCGGCCGAGCACATTGCGTTCAGCCGCCGCTTCGGGCCGCTGCAGACCCACGTGCTGCATCAGTTCGCGCTGCCCGCGCATCCGGAAGTGCTGATCGTGTCGAACATCGTCGAGAACGGCAAGCCGATCGGGCTCGGCGACGCCGGCCATTTCTGGCACTCCGACCTGTCGTACAAGGAAAAGCCGAGCCTCGGCTCGCTGCTGCACGCGCAGGAACTGCCGGCCGAGGGCGGCGACACGTTGTTCGCGAACATGCATCTCGCGTGGGACACGTTGCCCGCGCATCTGCGCCGCGCGGTCGAAGGGCGGCGCGCCGAGCACACGTATCTCGCCCGTTATGCGGAGCTGCAGGCGCGCAGCCCGTGGCGGCCGAACCTGTCGCCCGAGCAGATCGCGCAGGTCGAGGCGGTCGTGCATCCGGTCGTGCGCACGCATCCGGAAACGGGCCGTCGCGCGCTGTTCGTCAGCGAGCATTTCACGACGCGCATCGTCGACCTGCCCGAAGACGAAAGCCGCGCGCTGCTCGACGAACTGTTCGCGCACAGCGTGCGTGCCGAGCACCTGTATCGGCATCGGTGGCGCGATCACGACCTGGTGTTCTGGGACAACCGCTCGCTGATGCATCTCGCGGCCGGCACGCCCGACCATCTGCGCCGCAAGCTGTACCGCACGACGATCGAAGGCGACGCGCCGTTCTGAGTCGCGCGCCGCTTCGTGCCGCCGCCCCCCTTTCTCACTGGATCACTGGAGTTCCGATGTCGTTTTCGCTTTCGCCGGCGTTTCGCCGCACGACCCTGTCCGCGCGCCGCGCGTTGGCCGCCACGCTCACCGCCGCGCTCGCATTCGCGGGCGTCGGCGTGCCGCAAGCCGCGCATGCGGAAGGCCGCATCCGCATCGCCGAGCAGTTCGGCGTCGTCTACCTGATGCTGAACGTTGCGCGCGACCAGCAACTGATCGAGAAGGAAGGGCGCAAGGCCGGCATCGACATCAAGGTCGACTGGGTGCGGCTGTCGGGCGGCGCGGCCGTCAACGACGCGCTGCTGTCCGGCGCGGTCGATGTCGCGGGCGCGGGCGTCGGGCCGCTGCTGACCGTGTGGGATCGCACGCGCGGCCGGCAGAACGTGAAGGGCGTCGCATCGCTGGGCAATTTTCCGTACTACCTCGTCAGCAACAATCCGAACGTGAAGACGATCGCCGACCTGAGCGCGAAGGACCGGATCGCGGTGCCGGCCGTCGGCGTGTCGGTGCAGTCGCGCGTGCTGCAGTACGCGGCCGCGAAGCAGTGGGGCGACAAGCAGTTCGACAAGCTCGATGCGCTGACGCAGGCGATTCCGCATCCCGACGCGACGGCCGCGATTCTCGCGAACAGCAACGTGATCACCGGCCACTTCGGCAATCCGCCGTTCCAGGAACAGGAGCTCGCGGGCAATCCGGGCGCGCATATCGTGCTGAGTTCGTACGACGTGCTCGGCGGGCCGAGCTCCGCGACGGTGCTGTACGCCACGCAGAAATTCCGCGACGACAACCCGAAGACTTACCACGCATTCGTCGCCGCGCTCGCCGACGCGGCGCGCCAGATCGCGGCCGATCCCGAGCGCGCGGCCGATACGTATATCCGCGTGAACGGCTCGAAGATCGATCGCGCGTTGCTGCTGAAGATCCTGCGCAATCCGCAGGTGGCGTTCAAGACTGCGCCGCAGAACACGCTGCGGCTCGCGCAGTTCATGTATCGCACCGGTGCGATCCGCAACGAGCCGAAATCGTGGCGCGACTACTTCTTCGACGATCCGGCGACGGCCGGCGGCAGTTGAGCGCCGGCGCCGCTGCGGCATCGCGATCGACGCTTATGCGTCGATCCGGTTTCGATATGCGCAATCGTTGGTTGGGGCGTGCCGCACATGGCCGCATGCTGATGTTTTCTTCGCAAGAGTCTCGATCGTGAACGCCACTTCCCCCCGAATCGGGTTGCCGCCGTATGCGTCGCGCGGCACCGCCGCGCCGGCCGCGCGTGCGGCATCCGACGCCCGTACCGCGACCCGGCCCGACACGCAGGCGGCATTGGACGCATCGGCCGATGCGCGCAGCGAGCGCCTGCTGGCCATCGACCGCGTGAACCTCGAATACCGGAGCGGCGCGCGGATCGTGCGGGCCACGCATCAGGTGAGCTTCGACGTGTACGGCAGCGACCGCTTCGTGCTGCTCGGCCCGTCGGGCTGCGGCAAGTCCACGTTGCTCAAGGCGATCGCCGGCTTCATCGAGCCCGTGTCGGGTTCGATCACGCTCGACGGCCGCCCCGTGCACGGACCGGGCCCCGACCGCATCGTCGTGTTCCAGGAGTTCGACCAGTTGCCGCCGTGGAAGACGGTCGCCGAGAACGTCGCGTTTCCGTTGCGGGCGGCCGCGAAGCTGTCGCGTGCCGAAGCACGCGAGCGCGCGCTGCACTATCTCGACAAGGTCGGACTCGCCGCGTTCGCCGACGCGTATCCGCATACGCTGTCCGGCGGGATGAAGCAGCGCGTCGCGATCGCGCGCGCGCTCGCGATGCAGCCGCGCGTGCTGTTGATGGACGAACCGTTCGCCGCGCTCGACGCGCTCACGCGCCGCAAGATGCAGGAAGAGCTGCTGCGCTTGTGGGACGAGTTCCGCTTCACGCTGCTGTTCGTCACGCATTCGATCGAGGAAGCGCTCGTCGTCGGCAACCGGATCCTGCTGCTGTCGCCGCATCCGGGCCGCGTGCGCGCGGAACTCAACAGCCACGAGCATTCGCTCGAGAACGTCGGCACCGGCGACTTCCGCGACAGCGTCGCACGCATCCATCATTTGCTGTTCGATACCGACGCGCCCGGCGTCGCGAGCGCGCCGAACCCGGAGGACGTCGCATCATGAGCACGATCGATCCGGTCCTGCCGCCGCTGCCGCCCGTTCGCGCGGAATACGAGCGCACGCTCGACACGCCGCCCGACGCCGAACGCGCGGCGCCCGCGCCACTGTTGCGCCGCATCGCCGATGCCGGCTGGTTTCGCCGCGGCGTCATCGCGCTCGTGCTGATCGCCGCGTGGGAGATCGTCGCGCGCATCGTCGCGAACGATCTGCTCGTGCCGACCTTCGGCGCGACGCTCGCGGCGTTCGTGCAAGGCATCGAGTCGGGCGAACTGCTCGTGAAGACGGGCATCTCGATGTCGGTGCTGCTGCGCGGCTACGCGCTCGGCGTGTTGTTCGCGTTCGTGCTGACGTCGGTCGCGGTGTCGACACGCATCGGCCGCGACGTGCTGACGATGCTCACGTCGATGTTCAATCCGTTGCCGTCGATCGCGTTGCTGCCGATCGCGCTGCTGTGGTTCGGGCTCGGCACCGGCAGCCTGCTGTTCGTGCTCGTGCATGCGGTGTTGTGGCCGCTCGCGCTCAGCATGTACACCGGTTTCGCCGGCGTGCCGGCCACGCTGAAGATGGCCGGGCGCAACTACGGGCTCACCGGCCTGCGGCAGATCGCGCTGATCCTCGTGCCGGCCGCGCTGCCGTCGATCCTGTCGGGGCTGCGGGTCGGCTGGGCCTTCGCGTGGCGCACGCTGATCGCGGCGGAACTCGTGTTCGGCGCGAGCGCGGGGCAGGGCGGCCTCGGCTGGTACATCTTCCAGAACCGCAACGAGCTGTATACCGATCGCGTGTTCGCGGGGCTCGCGGCCGTCATCGTGATCGGCCTGCTCGTCGAGCACCTCGTGTTCGATACGCTCGAGCGCGTGACGGTGCGCCGCTGGGGCATCCAGCACTGACATTCCCGGCGCGCGCATAACCAAAGCTGAAATCGGTTTTTCACGCGCGCCGCAGGCGTCCCTATACTTTGCGGTGCCGTTTGCGACGCGCGTGATCGACGGATCGTGGCGCCCCGGCTGCACGCGCAGCCTTCTTTCCGGGAATTTTCCTGATGACGACCCGCACTGGCCAGCTGCACCTCGGCGCCTTTCTGTATCCCACCGGCCATCACATCGCCGCGTGGCGCCATCCCGGCTCGCAGGCGGATGCCGGCGTCGACTTTCGCCACTACGCGCGGCTCGCGCAGGCGGCCGAGGCCGCGAAGTTCGATCTCGTGTTCCTCGCGGACGGCGTCGGCACGCGCGGCGACGATGTCGAATTCCT
This sequence comes from Burkholderia sp. IMCC1007, assembly GCF_027257875.1. Taxonomy (GTDB): domain Bacteria; phylum Pseudomonadota; class Gammaproteobacteria; order Burkholderiales; family Burkholderiaceae; genus Burkholderia. The sequence goes on along the minus strand of NZ_JAPVQY010000050.1, from coordinate 3,026 downwards.
GAGCCGGACCGCGCACAGCTACGTCGCGCAGTTCGAGCCGTTGACGCTGCTGTCGGCGCTCGCGGCCGTCACCGAACGCATCGGGCTGGTCGGCACCGCGTCGACGAGCTTCAACGAGCCGTTCCACATCGCGCGCAAGTTCGCGTCGCTCGATCACATCAGCGGCGGCCGCGCCGGGTGGAACCTCGTCACGTCGTCGAGCGCGCACGAAGCGCGCAACTTCAATCGCGACGCGCATTTCGATCACGGCGAACGCTATGCGCGCGCCGAGGAATTCGCGGACGTCGTGCGCGGGCTGTGGGATAGCTGGGACGACGACGCATTCGTGCGCGATCGCGCGGCCGGACGCTTCTTCGAGCCCGGCAAGCGCCACGTGCTCGATCATCGCGGCCGCTTTTTCCAGGTGCGCGGGCCGCTGAACGTCGCGCGCTCGCCGCAGGGGCATCCGGTCGTCGTGCAGGCCGGTTCGTCGCCGGCCGGCACGCGGCTCGCCGCGCGCACGGCCGAGGTGATCTTCACCGCGCAGCAGACGCTCGACGATGCGATCGCGTTCTATGCGGACGTGAAGGGGCAACTCGCCGCATTCGGCCGCGACCCCGACACGCTGAAGATCATGCCCGGCGTATTTCCGGTGGTCGGCCGCACCGAGCGCGAAGCGAAGGAGAAATTCGACGCGCTGCAGGCGCTGATCGACCCGAAGGTCGGGCTTGCGCTCGTGTCGGGGCTGACCGGCGGCGTCGACCTTTCCGCGTATCCGCTCGACGGCCCGATTCCGCCGCTGCCGGAAACGAACGCGAGCAAGAGCCGGCAGACGCTGACGCTCGAACTCGCGCGGCGCGAGAACCTGACGATCCGCGAGCTGTATCTGCGCATCGCCGGCGCGCGCGGGCACTGGCAGCTCGTCGGCGCGCCGGAGCAGATCGTCGACGCGCTCGAGGAGCGCTTCGTGCGGTACGGCGCGGACGGCTACAACGTGATGGCGCCGACCCTGCCGGGCGGCCTCGACGACTTCATCGAACTCGTGCTGCCCGAACTGCGCCGCCGTGGGTTGTTTCGCAGCGACTATGCGGGCCAGACGCTGCGCCAACATCTGGGGTTGCAGCGGCCGGAGCGGCGCGAATTCGCCGCGCTTCGCGCGTCTGCCGCTTGAATTCGAAGGCGCAGCGCCCGTCCGTCGAACGGTGGCGGGACGGGCGGTGGCCCCGCGCGGGTTGCTCAGGATGGACGTTGGCCACTTGACCAGAACCTCGTGCGCACCATCCCTGGCTTCGCGGAAGAGCGCTTTTTCTCCCGCTTGCCCGCAAACACTCGCGTCACAGCCTGTCCGGCCGGGGATCGGCCACGAAACCATCGCGATTCGGCATCTTCACGCGCGGCAGCGTGCGCGCATCGAGCGTCGCGTCGTCGGGCACGATGCCGTTCAGGTGCAGCACGTATGCGGTGACCGCATAGACATCGTCCGCGCTCAGCGATTGCGGCGCGTTGTACGGCATCGCGCGACGGATGTAATCGAACAGCGTCGTCGCATACGGCCAGTAGCTGCCGACCGTCTTTTTCGGTTTCTCGTCGGTGAGCGAGCCGATCCCGCCGACGAGCGGGTCGCCGACGCCACCCTGGCCGGCGGCGCCGTGACACATCGCGCATTTGTCCGCGAACACGTGCGCGCCGCGCGCGACCGAGCCCGCACCGCGCGGCAAGCCGCTGCCGTCGGGCGCGACGTCGATGTCCCATGCGGCGATCGTCGCGCGATCGACCGGCTGACCGAGACCGAAGCCCGCGCCGAACGCGGGTACGGCGAGCGCGCAGCTCAGCGCTGACGCCACCGCGAACGATGCGATCAGACGCACACTCGGCTTATGCATTGCGCACCTCGCCGTCCGAGCCGACGCGCCAGTTCTGGATGCCGTTGTAGTGGTATTGCGAGTTCACGCCGCGCGCGGCGACGAGCGCGGCGCGGGTCGGCTGCACGTAGCCCGTGTCGTCGGTCGCGCGGCTTTGCAGGTCGGCCGGCTCGCCGTTCCAGACCCAGTCGGCCTCGAAGCGCGTCAGCGCGCGATCGCGCACGTCGCCGGCGAGCCGTGCGGCGCGCCAGGTGCGGCCGCCGTCGGTCGATACGTCGACCGCGCGAATCCGGCCGCGCCCCGACCACGCATAGCCGCCGATCGGGTAATAGCCGTGCGACGCGAGCCGGTGGCCGGCCGACGGCCGCGTGATGACCGACTTCGCGTCCATCTCGAACACGAACTGGCGCGCGCAGCCGTTCGGCAGCAGGCTCGTGTATTTCGACGTTTCCTCGCGCGTCATCTCCGCCGCGCTGACCAGCTTCAGCCGCCGCAGCCACTTGACGTTCGTGTTGCCTTCGAAGCCCGGCACGATCAGCCGTACCGGATAGCCGTTCTCGGGCCGCAGCCGCTCGCCGTTCTGCGCATGGACGACCAGCGCACGGTCGAGAATCCGGTCGAGCGGCAGGCTGCGCGTCATCGCCGCGCCGTCCGCGCCTTCCGCGAGCAGCCAGTGCGCGGCCGGGTCGATGCCCGTCTCGTCGAGCAGCGTCGACAGCCGCACGCCCGTCCATTCGCAGCACGACAGCAGCCCGTGCGTGAACTGAACGGGCAGCCCGCTCGGGCCGTTCCATTCGCTGCCGGTGTTGCCCGAGCATTCGAGAAAGTGGATCCGTGATTCGGACGGAAAACGCAGCAGGTCGTCGAGCGTGAAGATGCGCGGCTCGCGCACCAGGCCGTGCACGACGACGCGATGCTGTTGTGCGTCGATATCCGGCACGCCCGCATGATGGCGCTCGTAGACGAGGCCGTTCGGCGTGATGTCGCCGAACAGGTCGGCGAGCGGCGTCATCGACGAGCCGGAGCCGGGCAGCGCCGGCGTGCGGGCGCTGCGACGGATCACGTCGCGCTCGTGCGCGCCGGGCAGGCCATACGGCGGCGACAGCAGCGGCGTGCCGGGCGTGCGCGTCCACGGCGGCACTTCGAGCGGCGCGAGCGGCTGGCTCGCGACTGCGCCACCGGCCG
>NZ_JAPVQY010000005.1:27815-248661 GCF_027257875.1 Burkholderia sp. IMCC1007 | reverse complement strand
AGCGCGGCGACGTCCGCGAGCGCGATCCGCGGCACGCCGGCGCGCTCGGCCACCGCGCGCGCGGCGCGGCGGGCTGCGTCGCGCTGCGCGGGCTCGATGTCGTCCGGAAAGCGTCGCGCGGCCCCGCGCTCGAGCGTCTGGCCGGCCAGCGTCCAGCCGATCGTGCCGTTGCGCAGCGCCGCGACGGGGTTCGGCAATCCCGCGTTGATCAGCGACTGCGTGCCGATGATGCTGCGCGTGCGGCCCGCGCAGTTCACCACGACCTGCGTGTGCGGATTCGGCGCGAGCGCACGCACGCGCAGCACCAGTTCCGCGCCCGGCACGCTCGTCGACGTCGGGATGTTCATCGTCTGGTATTCGTCGAAACGGCGCGCATCGACGATCACGACGTCGGCCTTCGCGTCGATCAGCGCCTGCACTTCCTGCGCGGACAGCGACGGCGTGCGGCGCTCGGCCTCGACCCATTCGCCGAACGACTTGCTCGGCACGTTCACGTCGATGAACAGTTCGCCGCCCGCGGCGAGCCAGCCCGCGAGGCCGCCTTCGAGCACCCGCACGTCGGTATAGCCGAGCTGCGCGAGCTTCGCGGCCGCGTGCGGCGCGAGGTCCTCGCCGTCGGCTTCGCCGTAGACGACGATCGGCGTGTCGCGGCGCGGAATGCGCGTCCACGCGTCGAGTTCGAGCTTCGACAGCGGAAAGTTCGCGGCCCACAGCGGATGGCCCTGTGCGTACGGGTCCTCCTCACGCACGTCGATCAGCGCGATCTCGTCGCGGGCCAGCAGGCGCGCGCGTACGTCGTGGTACGACGCGACGGGAAAACGGGAAGTGGAATCAGCGGATTGCGTCACGATGTCTCTGTTGAATTCTGTTGAAGTCGATGAAGAAGGCAAACGGAAAACGGATGAATCTTGCGGCTGCCGGCACGCGCGTGCAACGGACCGCGCACACGCATCCGGCAGCACGCATGCGCGTCACGCATTCGAATAGCCGGACACGAACGGCTTCACGGTGCCGTCGTCGAGGAATACCGCGCGCTCGACCTTGCCGATGTTCGCGCCGTACACGTGGATGCTGATCGACACCTGATCGGCGAACGCGTTGGTCACGCGATGCACGTCGCCGATGCGCGGCGACACGGCCTCGACCTCGCCGGGCTCGAGCCGCACCGCATCGCCCGCCGGCACCGGCTTGCCGGTCGCGTCGAACCGGTACGGCTGCGACAATTCGCCGCCGCGCAGCATCCCGATCAGCCCCCACACCGTGTGGTTGTGGATCGGCGTCGCCTGGCCGGGCCCCCACACGAAGCTGACGACGGAAAACCGCTCGTCCGGGTCGAGATACAGCAGGTACTGGCGGTAGCGCTCGGGATCGGGTTGCGCGAACGCGTCGGGCAGCCAGTCGTCGTGCGCGACGAGCGCGCCGAGCAGCGCCCCGCCCTCGTCAAGGATGCGCGCCTCGTTCGCGCCGGACGCGAGCAACGCGCGCAGCCCGTCGACGAACGGACGCAGCGGCGTCTGATGCAACGAAAGCGTACTCATCGGCTGGCTCCTCGAATATGATGCCGAATATGATGGATCGTCATGATGCACCTGAAAGACCATGCAGAACAAACATGAAAATTAGCGATATCGATGCTTTTGCAGCGGTCGTGCGCTGTCAGACACTGAGCCAGGCCGCGGCCGAGCTCGGGATGACGCAACCCGCGATCACGCGGCGCGTGCAGAATCTCGAGGAAGCGCTCGGCGTGACGCTGCTCGACCGCAACACGAAGCCGCCGCGCCCGACCGACATCGGGCTGCAGGTGTTCGAACAGTGTCGCGCGATCCTGCGCGAAGTCGATGCGCTGCGCGAACTGACGGCCGGCCAGCGGCCGCCCGCCGGCGAATTCCGCGTCGGCCTCACACAGGGGCTCGGCGAGCTGATGCTGCCCGGCCTGATCGCGCAGCTCGCCGAACAATGGCCCGCGCTCGCGACGCAGGTCACGACCGCGTGGGGCGGCATGCTCGTCGAGCGCGTCGCGCGCCGCGAACTCGACGCGGCACTGGTCTTCCTCGCACGCGAGATGGTGCTGCCGCCGCACGTCGAAGGCGTTCGGCTGCTGGCCACGCGGCTCGTCGCGGTCGGGCGCAAGGGCGACTGGCCGCGCCGCAGCTACCGGCTCGCGGATTGCCACGCGCGCGGCTGGGTGCTCAATCCCGACGGCTGCGGCTTTCGTGCGGGCCTGCGCCGCGCGCTCGACGCGCAGGGGCTGCCGATGCCGGTCACGCTCGACACCTATGGCCGCGACCTGCAGCTGCAGAGCGTCGCGAACGGGTTCGGCATCGGGCTGATGCCGCTGCCGCTCGTCGAAGGCAGCCCGCTGCGCGACGCGCTCGACATCGTGCCGCTCGCCGATTTCAAACCGCAGATCGATCTGTGGCTGCTGCACCGGCAGGATGCCGCGCGCTTCGCGGCGCCGCTCGCGGCCGTGGCCGCGCATGCGCGCACGGCGTTCGCGCTGCCCGCCGATACGGCCGAGCGCGACGAAGCCGCCTGAGCCCGACCGGCGACGACTGCACGGCGTCGTCCGGGCCCTGCCCGCTGCGACACCGGCCCGGTCACGCATCGGTTCGACCGGACGCCGGCGCGTGGCGTGACGACCAGCCGGTTTCGCCGGTTTCGCCAGTCTCGCCGCTCTCGCCGCTTTCGCCGTTCGTCGCTGCACGTCGCGCCGCCGCTTCGAGCGCGGCACGGCCGGCCGCGACCGCGATCGCATCATCCTGCGGCGTATGCACGCGGCTGCACAGCACGTCCCGATAATGGCGTTCGAGCGGATTGCGCCGGCTCAGCCCGTGATTGCCCGACAGCTTCAGCGCGTGCTCGACGACACGGATCGCGTGCTCCGTCACGGTACGCTTGACGAGCCCGCTCGTCGTCACCGACGGCGCGTCGCCCGCATCGGTGCGCGCGATGTGATCGTCGAGCAGCACGCGGTTCGCATGCAGCCAGCCTTCGATCTCGCCGACGGCCTCCTGCACGCGCGGCAGCGTCGCGAGCGGCGCACCGAGCCCGCTCGGCGCGCGGGTCGCCGCGAAGTCGAGCAGCCAGTCGCGCGACGCGCGCGCCACCGCGTCGTAAAGACTCCCGAGCAGCGCGACCATCCACGCGTGCTGGTCGGCCTGCGCGTCGGCGTCCGCGTGACTCGCGGCCGACACGGCCCATGCATCCGGCGCACGCACGTCCACCGCATGATCGGCGGGCAGCGGCACGTCGTCGAACACCACCTCGTGGCTGCCCGATGCGCGCAGCCCGAGATGATCCCAGCTCTCGATCACGCGGATCCGCGCATCGTCCGCGCCATGCTCGCGCGGCACCAGGAACACGCCGACGCGCGGCTCGGCTTCGTCGGTGCGCGCCCACACGGCCAGCCAGCGCAGCGCCGGAATGCCGGTGCTGTACAGCTTGTGGCCGGATAACCGCCAGCCGTCGCCGTCGCGGCGCACGATCGTGTCCGGCAGGCCGCCGCGCGATGGCGAGCCGAGCGCCGGCTCGACCCGCAACGCGTTGATCAGCGCGCCTTCGTCGACCGCGCTGGCGAACACCGCCGCCCGCAGACGCGCGGGCCAGCGGTTGTCCGCCCGGCCGAGCGCGCGATGCTGCAGGTACGTCATCGTCAATACCAGTGCGGTGGCGGGATCGGCGCGCGCGACGGCAGCCACGATCCGGCTCGCCTGCGCGAGCGTCGCGCCCGCGCCGCCATGCTCGCGCGGCACGACCTGGGCGATCAGCCCGGCACGGTGCAGCCGCGCGAAGTTCTCGTGCGGGAAGCGCCGTTCGGTGTCGTTGCGGGCAGCGTCCGCGGCGAGTTCGGGTGCGAGACGCTCGAGCAGCGCGGCCACGCGCGCATCGTCGGCAGGCAGGTGGCGCAGCGACGACTGCTGGGCAGGCGGCGAGGAGGCAGCAAGGCTGGCGGACATCGGTACGGATTCCCTCGGTAACGGCGTAATTGACTAGGCTACGCAACGGCGGAGATCGACGGGCTGGTGGCGCGGCGGTGCTTCGCGTTGCTTGGCGTGCTCGGCGTTGCTTGGCGTTGCTTCGCAGTACTCGGCGGTGCTCGGCGGTGCTCGGCGGTGCTCGGCGGTGCTCGGCGGTGCTCGGCAGTGCTCGGCAGTGCTCGGCAGTGCTCGGCAGTGCTCGGCAGTGCTCGGCCGACGATACTTCGGCCCGGCGTCGCTGAAGCCCGAACGGTTCGGAGCGAATCGCGACGGACCGCTCACGTCGAGCGGCATACCGATCCGGCGCATACCCGCGCGGAAGCCTTCCGCGACACGCAGCGGCCACCGTCCCGATTCGATCGCGAGCCCACAGCGTATGCGCAACGCGTAGCCGCCCAAACCATGCAAATCTGATATTCAATTCGGGATTGATTATTTCCGTTTTGCATGATCGTGGCGGTAATCTGCGCTCCATTCCCGCCCCGGACGGCCGCCGCCGCCCGCGCCGGGCCGTCCCAGCACCGGAGACCCAGATGAGCGTCGAATTCATCGGCATGATCCAGAGCCAGAAGCAGTCGGAAATCCATCCGCCGTCCGGCCCCGTCGTCGACCCCGACTATGTCCGCGCGTTCGCCCGCGCCCACGAAGCAGCCGGCTTCGACCGGATCCTCGTCCCGCATCACTCGACCGGCCCGTCGGCAACGCTGACGATCGCATTCGCGGCCGCCGCGGCCGAGCGCATCCATTTCATGCTCGCGCATCGTCCGGGCTTCACCGCGCCGACACTCGCCGCGCGGCAGATCGCGACGCTCGACCAGTTCAGCCGCGGCCGGCTGGCCGTGCACTTCATCTCCGGCGGCTCGGACAGCGAACAGCAGCGCGACGGCGACTTCCTCGACCACGACGCGCGCTATGCGCGCACCGACGAATATCTCGGCATCCTGCGGCGCATCTGGACCGAAACCAAGCCGTTCGATCACGACGGCGCGCATTACCGCTTCACGCAGGGCTTTTCCGAAGTGAAGCCGTTCCAGCAGCCGCACGTGCCGATCTACTTCGGCGGCGCGTCGGAAGCGGCGCTCGAAGTGGCCGGCAAGCACGCGGACGTCTATGCGCTGTGGGGCGAGTCGCTCGACCAGGTGCGCGACCTGACGACGCGCGTGCGTGCCGAAGCCGCGAAGCACGGCCGGCAAGTGCGCTTCTCGGTGTCGTTCCGCCCGATTCTCGCGGCGACCGAAGACGAAGCATGGGCGCGCGCGCACCGGATCCTCGATGAAACGCGCCGGCTGCGCGAAGCGGCCGGGCTCGGCGCGGGCGGCCCGCAGCAAAGCGAAGGCGCACGCCGCCTGCTCGCCGCGGCCGAACGCGGCTCGCGCGTCGACAAGCGCCTGTGGACCGAGATCGCGAAGCTCACCGGCGCGCGCTCGAATTCGACCGCGCTGGTCGGCACGCCCGAACAGGTCGCCGATGCACTGCTCGACTACTACGACCTCGGCGTGACGACCTTCCTGATCCGCGGCTTCGACCCGCTCGACGATGCGATCGACTTCGGCCGCGAGCTGATTCCCCGTGTGCGCAGTGCGGTCGCGGCACGCGACGCCGCGCGTCGCGCAGCCTGACGCAAACGGAGACGCCCGCCATGTCCGCCGTCCTGCACGCTTCCTCGCCCGTACGCACCGCGTCGGGCCTCGCACTCGCCGACACGCCGCGCCAGCATTTCTGGTTCGAGCCGTCCGCGCCGCGCTTCGACGTCGCCGCCGAGCGCCGCCACCGGCAGGAGCGGCTCGCGGCCGCATTCCGGCTGTTCGCGCGCTTCGGCTTCGCCTCGGGGCTCGCCGGCCACATCACCGCGCGCGATCCGGAACTGCCCGACCACTTCTGGGTGAATCCGCTCGGCGTGCATTTCTCGCAGATCAAGGTGTCGGACCTCCTGCTCGTCAATGCCCGCGGCGAAACCGCGATCGGCAACCGGCCGCTGAACAAGGCCGCGTTCGCGATCCATGCGGCGATCCACGACGCGCATCCGCATATCGTCGCGGCCGCGCATACGCATTCGACCTACGGCAAGGCGTGGTCGACGCTCGGCCGCACCCTCGATCCGCTCACGCAGGACGCATGCGTGTTCTACGAGGACCACGCGCTGTTCGACGACTTCACGGGGATGGTCGTCGATACGAGCGAAGGCGCGCGGATCGCCGCTGCGCTCGCGAAACCCGACGGCACGACGCACAAGGGCGTGATCCTGAAAAACCACGGAATCCTGACGGCCGGCCCGACGGTGGAAGCCGCCGCGTGGTGGTACATCGCGCTCGACAACGCCGCGCATACGCAGTTGCTCGCCGAAGCGGCCGGCACGCCGCAACCGATCGACCACGCGACCGCGCGGCACACCCACGGCCAGATCGGCGGCCCCGACGGCGCGCTGCATGCGTTCGACAGCCTGTTCGCGCGCGTCGTGGCCGACGAACCCGACCTGCTCGACTGAACACCCTCGCACGAGACCGGAACCGCAACCGGAGACCACACCATGACCGATACCACCGCATCCGCGCCGCCCGGCGCGCACGACGACACACGCCGCCGGCTGCTGCGCGCGGCCGGCGCCGCCGCACTCGCCGTGCCGGCCATCACGCTCGGCCGCAAGGCCTGGTCGGCGCCGCCGCTGAAAAAGCTCACGTTCGCGTGGAACCAGAACGCGTTCTGCCTGACGCCGATCGTCGTCGCGCAGGAGCAAGGCTTCTTCGAGAAGAACGGGCTGAAGGTCGAGCTGATCAACTACAGCGGCTCGACCGACCAGTTGCTCGAATCGATCGCGACCGGCAAGGCCGACGCGGCGGTCGGGATGATCCACCGCTGGCTCAAGCCGCTCGAAGCCGGCTTCGACGTGAAGATCATCGGCAGCTCGCACGGCGGCTGCGTGCGGCTGCTCGGCTCGAAGACGGCCGGCGTCACGACGCTGCAGGCGCTGAAGGGCAAGACCGTCGGCGTGAGCGATCTCGCCGCGCCCGGCAAGCACTTCTTCTCGATCCTGCTCGCGAAGAACGGCATCGATCCCGAACGCGACATCACGTGGCGGCAGTATCCGGCCGACCTGCTCGGCGTCGCGGTCGACAAGGGCGAGATCCAGGCGATCGCCGACGGCGACCCGAACCTTTACCTGCTCGAAAAGCGCAGCAACGGCGCGTATACCGAACTCGCGACGAACCTGTCCGGCGAATACGCGCGCAAGGTGTGCTGCGTGATCGGCGCGCGCGGCGACCTCGTGCGCAACGACCGGCCGGCTGCGGCCGCGCTCGCGCGCTCGATCGTGCAGGCCACCGAATACACGCACGACAACCCGAACGAAGCCGCGAAGGCATTCGCGAAATATTCGCCGAAGATCAACCCGGACGACCTGCGCAAGCTGTACGCGACGCTGACCTATACGCACCACCCGACCAACGTCGACCTGCAGCAGGAAATCGCGTTCTATGCGGACGACTTCCGCCGCATCAACGTGCTGAAGAAGAGCACCGACCCGCAGCGCTTCGCGCAGCAGGTCTATGCGAACGTGCTGGGGTGACGCGATGTCGACGATCGAACACGCGTCCACTGCACGCCCCGCATCGGCACCGGCCGGTGCCGCCACCGCCGCGCCGTCCCGTGCCGCGTGCACCGCCTGCGACGCGACGCTGGCGGCCGAAGCCCGCCGGTCGCGCATCTGGCCGATCGGCATCGTCGCGGCGCTCGCGTGGGCGGTGCTCGGCGCGCTCACGCGGCTGTGGCCGAACCGCGTCGTCGGCTTCACCGACTGGGCGTACACCGACACGTTCGGCACCGCCGCGTGGGTGATCGCCGCGCTGCTGCTCGTCGCCGCGACACTCGGCCATCGCGTGCCGGCCACCCGCGCACGGCTCGCCCGCGTGCGGCCGGCCGGCCCCTGGCTCGTCGCGCTGCCGCTCGTGCTCGCCGCGTGGGAAATCGTCACCGCGAAAACCGGCTGGCTGCCGACGCCGTTCTTCGCGCCGCCGCAGGCGCTGATCGAGGTGTACGTCGACGACTGGCCGCGCCTCGCCGGCAGCGCCGGCAATACGCTGAAGCTGCTCGCGCTCGGTTTCGCATACGGCGTCGCGGTCGGGTTCGCGGTCGGCGTGTCGATCGGCTGGTCGCGCCGCATCGGCTACTGGGTGCATCCGGTGCTGCGCGTGCTCGGCCCCGTGCCGGCCACCGCGCTGCTGCCGCTCACGTTCTACTTTTTCCCGACCAGCTATTCGGCCGCCGCGTTCCTGATCGCGCTGGCGACCGGCTTCCCGGTCGCGGTGCTGACGTGGTCGGGCGTCGCGAGCGTGAACCGCCAGTACTACGACGTCGCGCGCACGCTCGGCGCGAACGCGCGCTTCCTGGTGCTGCGCGTCGCGATTCCGGCCGCGCTGCCGCACGTGTTCGTCGGCATCTTCATGGGACTGAGCGCGTCGTTCACGGTGCTGGTCGTCGCCGAGATGATGGGCGTCAAGTCAGGGCTCGGCTGGTACCTGAGCTGGGCGCAGGGCTGGGCATCGTACGTGAACATGTATGCGGCGCTGATCGTGATGGCGCTGCTGTTTTCCGGGCTGATCGCGCTGCTGTTCGCGGTGCGCGACCGTGTGCTCGCGTGGCAGAAAGGAACCGTCAAATGGTAAGCGCCGCCGTTCTCGAATCGTCCGTTTCAGCGGCGCCCGATGCCGCAGCGCCGCGCGGTGCGCGTATCGACATCCGGCGCGTCAGCCACGCATTCGACGGCCCCGGCGGCCCGCTGCCGGTGCTCGACGACGTCACGCTGTCGGTCGCGGCCGGCGAATTCGTCGCGCTGCTCGGCCCGAGCGGCTGCGGGAAATCGACGCTGCTGCGCCTCGTCGCGGGCCTCGACGCCGCGCGGCAAGGCACGATCGCGCAGGACGGCACGCCGATCGAGCAGCCCGATCCGTCGCGCATCGTCGTGTTCCAGGATCCGACGCTGTACCCGTGGCGCCGCGTGCGCGCGAACGTCGCGCTCGGTCTCGAAGCGCGCGGCGTGGCGCGCACCGCGCAGCATCGCGTCGACGATGCGCTCGCGCGCGTCGGGCTACAGGAATTCTCGAACGTGTTTCCGCATCAGCTATCGGGCGGGATGGCGCAGCGCGTCGCGCTCGCGCGTGCGCTCGTCAACGATCCGCGGCTGCTGATCCTCGACGAGCCGCTCGGCAAGCTCGACTCGCTGACGCGGCTCACGATGCAGGCCGAACTCACCGCGCTGTGGCAACGCGACGGATTTTCCGCGCTGCTCGTCACGCACGACGTCGAGGAAGCGCTGTTTCTCGCGCAGCGCGTGATCGTGTTCGGGCCGCGTCCCGCACGGATCGTCGCCGAACTGCGGGTCGACCTGCCCTATCCGCGCCATCGCGGCGACCCGCGTCTCGCCGAACTGCGCCACGAAGCGCTGCGGCATCTCGGACTCGATGCGAGCTGGTAGATGCGCGGTGTCGTTCGCCGGCTCGCCGGTCCGCAGCGGCAAAGGCCGCGCCGATGAGCGCGCCGCCGTTTGCCGATTGGGCGCTCGTATTCCTGCAACTGCTGTATCGCGTGCAGACCGCGCTGTCGCAGGCGCTGCATGCGGCCGGCCTGAGCGGCGACGCCGACGGGCAAGCCGCATGGCCATGGGCGCACCGGGTCGCACTGGAAACGTTGCGCATCGACGCAGCGCTCACGCGGCAGCTCGCGTTCGCCATTGCCGCGACCGCACTCGCCGTCGCGCTCGGCGGCATCGCGATCGCGTCGCGCAAGTGGCGTGCGGCATCGGCCATCGCCGCGCTGGCCGTCGCGTGGTTCGCGCCGTGGCCGCCGTCGTCGCTGTGGCTCGCGCCCGCCGTGCCCACGAGCTTCCAGCGCAATCCCGCGCCCTTTTCCGTGGAAAACGTGATGCTCGGCGCGCATCTGTATGCGCAACATTGCGCTGCCTGCCACGGCACGGACGGCCGCGGCGAGGGGCCGCTCGCGGCGACGCTCGCGCACTGGCCGCCGACCTTCGCCGGCACGCTGCTCACGCACCGGCTCGACGGCGAACTGTACTGGCGCGTGCGGCACGGCACGCGCGACGAACACGGCGCGCCGTCGATGCCCGGCTTTGCCGCGACGCTCGATCCCGCCGATACCTGGGCCGTGCTCGACTACCTGAAAGCGCTGTCGGCCGGCAGCGGCGCGCGGGCCGAAGGCGCGTGGCCGGTGCCCGTCCCGCTGCCGGTGCTCGACGTGCGCTGCGGCAACGCCGCGCCGCAACCGCTCGACCGCTGGCGCGAAGGCCAGCGCGTGCGCATCGTCGCGCTCGCGCCGGACGGCACGCCACCGGCGGAAGACCCGCGCTGGCAGACGTTGCTCGTCACCGACGGCGCGACGCGCGCGCCCGCGCCCGCGTCGTCGACCAGCGGTTCGCGTGCGAACTGCGTCGCGTCGACGCCCGGCGCATGGCAAGCGTTCGCGACGATCGCGGGGGTGGCGCCCGATGCGCTCGGCGGCACGCAACTGCTCGCCGACCGACGCGGCTGGCTGCGTGCGCGTGCATTGCCGGGCAGCGCGGGCTGGTCGGCCGACGACCTGCTGTGCCGCTCGGATGCGGCCGCACAACCGTCGAGCGTCGCCACGAACGCCGATCCGCTCACGACATTGCTGCTGCGCGTGGACGCCGAACCGGTGCGCGACGTGCAGGCCGGACTCCCGCATTGAATCCCTGAACCGTTTGCGAACCGCTTCCGATCCGTTTCCGACTCATTTCCCCGACCGAACCTCACGATGAATCCGACCCGACGCCAATTCCTCGCGCAAGCAAGCGCGCTCGCCACCGTCGCGCTGGCTCCGGCCGCACTGCACGCGCAATCGGGCGCCCGGCCGCTGCTGCGCGCCGGCGACCAGAAAGGCGGGCTGCGCGCGTTGCTCGAAGCGGCCGGGGAACTGAACGGGCTCCCATACGACATCGCGTGGACCGAATTCCCGGCCGCCGCGCCGCTGGCCGAAGCGCTGAACGCGGCGGCCGTCGACTGCGGGCCGATCGGCGACGCGCCGGTGATCTTCGCGCTCGCGTCCGGTGCGCGCATCAAGGTGATCGGCGCGAACCGTTCCGACCCGTACGGCACCGCGGTGCTCGTGCGGCCGGACGCGACGCTCAAGGGCGCGGCCGACCTCAAGGGCAAGCGCATCGGCACCACGCGCGGCTCGATCGGCCATTTCGTCACGCTGAAGGCGCTCGACGCGGCCGGTCTGCCGCCCGACGCGGTGTCGTTCCGCTTCCTGTCGCCAGCCGACACGATGCTTGCGCTCGCAACCGGATCGATCGACGCGTGGGCGACGTGGGAGCCGTACACCGCGCTGGCCGAAACGAGCGGCCGCGCGCGCGTGCTGGTCAACGGCCGCGGGCTGTGGTCGGGCCTCAGCTACGTCGCGGCAACCGACGCGGCGATCGCGTCGAAGCGCGACGTGCTGCACGACTTCGTGCAACGCGTCGTGCGCGCGCAGGTCTGGTCGTACCGGCACGTCGACGCCTATTCCGCGGCACTTGCCCGCATCATCGGCATTCCGCCGGCCGCCGCGAAGCTGCAGTTCGAGCGCCGCAACACGCGCTGGCAGGCGATCGACGCGACGGTGATCGCCGAGCAGCAGCGCACGGCCGACTTCTACCTGAAGGCCGGGCTGCTGCGCCAGCCGCTCGACGTGCGCACGACGTTCGACCTCGGTTTTCCACTGGCGTGAACGGCGGCGCGGCCGCGCGGCGGTGCGCAACCGCCCGAACGGCTTTCGTACGATCTGGCACAATCGCGATTCGACCCACCTCGCCCGTCCGCCAGCGTCATGCCAGCCATTTCCGAACTCTTCGTCTACCCGATCAAATCCTGCGCCGGCATCGCGCTGTCGCGCGCGCAGGTGCTCGAAACGGGCCTCGCATACGATCGCCACTGGCTGATCACCACCCCGGACGGGATGATGATCACGCAACGCACGCACCCGCGCCTCGCGCTGATCCGCACCGCGCTCGAAAGCGATGCGCTGGTGCTGAACGCGCCGGGGATGCCGGAGATCCGCACGCCGCTCGACGGCGATGCGACACCCGCGACGCCGAAGATGGCCGCGACCGTCTGGCGCGACACCGTCGACGCGATCGATACCGGTGCCGAAACGGCCGCATGGCTCACCGGATTCCTCGGCACGCCGCTGAAGCTCGCGCGCTTCGGCGCCGACGCACGTCGCGGCTGCAACCGCAAATGGACGGGCGACATCGATACGCACACGCAGTTCGCGGACGGTTATCCGCTACTCGTGATCGGCCAGTCGTCGCTCGACGACCTGAACGCGAAGCTCGCCGCGAAAGGCGCGCCGGCGATTCCGATGAACCGCTTCCGTCCGAACATCGTCGTGTCGGATCTCGATGCGTACGAAGAGGATTTCGTCGAACACCTCGACGCCGAAGGCGCGACGCCGGTGCGGCTGCGCCTCGTCAAGCTGTGCACGCGCTGCCCGATGCCGACGATCGATCAGGCGACCGGCGCGCCGAACCCGGCATGGCCGCACGAGCCGACCGACACGATGCAGACCTATCGCGCGAACCCGAACTACGACGACGCGCTGACGTTCGGCATCAACGCGATCGTCGTCGAAGGCGCTGGCGCATGGCTCGAGGTCGGGCAGACAGTCGCGTCGGAAATCGGCTTCGGCGATTGAGCGGCAGTCGAAGCGGCGCTCAAGGAACCGCGTCGCTCAAGGAACCGCGTCGCTCTAGGAACCGTATAGGCGGCGCAATCGGGAAGCGGCCGGTCGGGCGTATAGCTGCCGGCTGACGGATCGAACCGCAACGTGCGCCGATACTTGCGCGTGCGATCCCCGGCCGACAGTCATGAGGCGCCGAAGCGCGTTTTTCGGCACGACGCGCAGCCCGGGCACGCGGGGCGTAGCCGAACGTGCGCGGTTCAGCCCATCCGCGCCGTCGCGCACGGCACCGCACCCTTGCCCGACCCTCATGCGCGTTACCGCGCACGCTATCCGCCCTGCGCGATCGGCAGCAGGATCGTCACGACCAACCCGCCGCCCACCGCATCCGCGAGCGTCACGCTGCCCTGATGCACGCGCGCGATTTCCCGCACGATCGACAGCCCGAGCCCCGTGCCTTCGACCGTCTGCGTCTTGCTGCCGCGATGGAACCGCTCGAACACCGCGTCGCGCTCGCCGGCCGGAATACCGGGCCCGTTGTCGATCACGTCGAGCCGCGCATGCTCGCCGTCACGCGATACGCGCACCGTGATCACCGCGCGGTCGCCCGAGTAGCGGATCGCGTTGTCGATCAGGTTGCCGACCATTTCGCCGAGCAGGTCGGGCTGCCCGAGCACGTCGACATCGGCCTCGTGCTCGAACCCCAGGTCGATGTCGCGCGAGCGCGCAACCGGCGACCAGTCGAGCGTCACGCTGCGCGCGAGCCGGTGCAGCGCGAGCCGCTGGTGCGCGACGGCCTGCCCGCTGTCCGAATCGAGCCGCGACAGCGACAGCAGTTGCTGGACGATCTTCGCGGCCTGCCGCACCGCGCCGTTCACGCGCCGCAGATGGACGTTCACGCGCGGCTGCTCGTCGGGCCGCAACGCCAGCTCGACGCCGGCCTGCACGGCCGCGAGCGGCGTCTTCAGCTGATGGGCCGCATCGGCGAAGAAGCGCCGGCGCGCGACCTGCATCCGCTGCGTGCGGCCGATGTACTGGTTGATCGACTCGACGAGCGGCGCGAGCTCGCTCGGCATGCCGCCGGTGTCGAGCGGCGTCGGATCGCCGTCGCTGCGCGCGGCGACCGTCGCCGACAGCCGGTTCAGCGGCCGTAACCCGCGCCCGACGCCGAGCCACACGATCCCGAGCGCGAGCACGACGAGCAACCCTTCCTGCAGCAGCGAACCCATCAGGATCTCGCGCGCGAGCGCCTGGCGCGCCTCGATCGTCTCGCCGACCATCACCCAGACGATGCGCGTCTGCGCGGTCGGCACGTCGTGCACCGGCACGCGCAGCGCGGCCATGCGCAACCGCTCGCCGCGATAGACGACGTCGTAGTAGCGCGTCGCGAACAGCACGCCGTCGCCGTGCGGCAGCGGCAGGTCCGGATACCCGGTGATCGTGCGGCCGTTGTCTTCGCGGATCAGATAGTAGATCTTGCCGCCGTCGCCCGACTCGAACATCTCGAGCGCGAGATACGGCAGGTCGACCTCGATCTCGCCGTCGTTGAGCCGCACGCCTTCGCGGATCGACTTCAGCGACGACGACAGCGTGCGGTCGAACGCCACGTGCGCGGCGCTCATCGCGCGCTGGTACGTGAGCCACGAGTCGAGCGCGAGCAGCCCAAGCAGCGGCAGCAGCAGCCACAGCGCGACCTGCGTGCGCAGGTTCGGACGGCGCATCATGCGTGCCGCCGCGCAGCATCGACCATGAAACGAACGCGGGCGCAAAAGCGCTTCATTCCGCCGCCTTCGCTTCGAGCAGATATCCGAGCCCGCGCAGCGTGACGATCGCGATGCCGGTGTTCTCGAGCTTCTTGCGCAGCCGGTACACGTAGATCTCGATCGCATCCGCGTTGACCGACTCGTCGATCCCGAAGATCTTCTCCGACAGCGTTTCCTTGTTGATCGCGCGGCCGTTGCGCAGGATCAGCACTTCCAGCACCGAGCGCTCGCGCGGCGTGAGCGACAAGGGTTCGCCGGCGAGGCGGAAACTGCGATCGACGCTGTCGTACGACAGCGTCCCGCATTCGACCTGCGCATGCTCGTGGCCGAGGCTGCGCCGGATCAGCGCGCGGGCGCGCGCCTCCAGCTCGGTCAATTCGAACGGCTTCGCGAGATAATCGTCGGCCCCGAGGTCGAGCCCCTTCACGCGGTCCTCGACCGAGCCGTGCGCGGTGAGGATCAGCACCGGCACCGGATTGCGGCGCGCGCGCAGCCGCCGCAGCACCTCGAGCCCGTCGAGCTTCGGCAGCCCGAGATCGAGGATCACCAGCGCGTAATCCTGCGTGCGCAGCACGTGATCCGCCGCCTCCCCATCCGCCATGTGATCGACCGCGAAACGCGCGGCGCTCAGCGCGTCGTTCAGCGATTGCGCCAGATTCGGGTTGTCTTCGACGAGCAGCACACGCATGGGGACCTCGGGAAATCCATGACTCAAAGGTCGCTATTGTGAACCGAAATGAAAGCAGGCTGAAAGTGCGTCGCAATTAACATCCGCCTCACACGAACAACACACAGGTAACTGGAGGAAGACATGCCGTTTGCACCGAAGCACCTCGCCGCCGCGCTGGCGATCGTCCTGGGCACCGCCGCCGGCGCCGCCGCCGCACAGGTTCCGGCCGGGTATCCGGGTAACTACCAGGGTGTGGTCGACGCCGCGAAGAAGGAAGGCAAGCTGATCGTCTACTCGACGACCGACACCGGGCTCGTGCGCCCGCTGATCAAGGATTTCGAAAGCCTGTACGGCCTGAAGGTCGAGTACAACGACATGAACAGCACCGAGCTGTACAACCGCTACATCAGCGAGAACGCGGCCAGCAGCACCAGCGCCGACGTGCTGTGGAGCTCGGCGATGGACCTGCAGGTCAAGCTCGTCAACGACGGGCTGATGGCGTCGTACGATTCGCCCGAAAGCGCGAACGTGCCGCAATGGGCGCAATACCAGAAGCAGGCGTACGGCACGACGTTCGAGCCGCTGGCGATCGTCTACAACAAGCGCCTGATCCCCGAGAACGAAGTGCCGAAGACCCGCGCCGACCTGATCAAGCTGCTCGCGTCGCAACCCGACAAATTCAAGGGCAAGCTGACGACGTACGACGTCGAGAAGTCCGGCGTCGGCTTCAACGCGCTGACGCAGGACGCACACCTGAACGAGAAGGTCACGTGGGAGCTCGTGAAGGCGATCGGCGCGACCGGCCCGAAGCTGCAGTCGAGCACCGGCGCGATGATGGAGCGCATCTCGTCGGGCGAGAACCTGATCGGCTACAACATCATCGGCTCGTATGCGTACGCGAAGGCGAAGAAGGACAAGTCGATCGGCTACGTATTCCCGAAGGACTACACGCAGGTCGTGAGCCGCCTGGCCACGATTTCGAAGAAGGCGAAGAACCCGAACGCCGCGAAGCTGTGGGTCGACTACCTGCTGTCGAAGCGCGGCCAGACGCTGATCGCGAACCAGGCGAACTTGTTCGCGATCCGCGCGGACGTGACCGGCGAAACGTCGGCCGCGAGCCTCACGAAGGAACTCGGCGATTCGCTGAAGCCGATCCCGATCGGCACCGGCCTGCTCGTCTACCTGGACCAGTCGAAGCGCCTCGCGTTCCTGAAGCAATGGCAGCAGGCGATCAAGAGTTGATCCGCTGATCCGCTGATTCGCTGATCGGCTTCAGCCGACCAACGGCCGCCCGCCGCACGCCGCGCGGGCGGCCCCCTTCCCCTTACCGACTTCCTAGAGGCGGCCATCCGGATGGCCGCAGGGGTGAACTCATGCTTTCAACCAGCACACGCGGAACGGCGCCGGCCGCTCCGCCCTCCGCCAGCCACGGCGGCCCGATCCCCGCGCTGCCGGCCAACGGTCTGCAGCCGCTCGCCGGCATGCTGCGCTGGATCGTCGTCGCGGTGCTCACCATCGCGGTCGCGCTGCCGCTCGGCTTCATCCTGTTCCAGAGCTTCCTGTCCGCGCCGTTCTTCGATGCGAACAAGACGCTCGGCGTCGACGGCTTCCGCTTCATCTTCACCGACCCCGACTTCTGGTCGGCCGTGAAGAACTCGTTCATCATCGCCGGCGGGATGCTGTTCATTTCGATCCCGCTCGGCGGCATTCTCGCGTTCCTGATGGTGCGCACCGACCTGCCTGGCCGCCGCTGGCTCGAACCGCTGCTGCTCACGCCGGTGTTCGTGTCGCCGATGGTGCTTGCGTTCGGCTACGTGGTCGCGGTCGGCCCGGTCGGCTTCTACTCGGTGTGGTTCAAGGAACTGTTCGGGATGCAGAGCGTACCCTGGAACGTGTATTCGATCTTCGCGATCACGGTGATCGTCGGCCTCACGCATGTGCCGCACGTGTATCTGTACTCGTCGGCCGCGCTGCGCAACCTCGGCTCGGACGTCGAGGAAGCCGCCCGCGTGACCGGCGCCCGTCCGTTCCGCGTCGCGCTCGACGTGAGCCTGCCGATGACGATGCCCGCGCTGCTGTTCGCCGGCGTGCTGGTGTTCTTCCTCGGCTTCGAGGTGTTCGGGCTGCCGCTCGTGCTCGGCGATCCGGAAGGCCACCTCGTGCTCGCGACCTACCTGTACAAGCTGACCAACAAGCTCGGCGTGCCGTCGTATCACCTGATGGCCGCGGTCGCCGTGTGCATCGTCGCGATCACGTTCCCGCTCGTGCTGCTGCAGCGCCGGCTGCTGAAGACCGCGAACCGCTTCGTCACCGTGAAGGGCAAGGCCGGCCGCGCGACGGTGCTGCCGCTCGGCGTGTGGCGCTGGGTCGCGCTCGCGATCGTCGCGCTGTGGCTGATGCTGACCGTGATCGTGCCGATCTCGGGCATCGTGCTGCGCGCGTTCGTGACCAACTGGGGCGAAGGCGTCGCGCTCGCCGAAGCGCTGACGCTGGCGAACTTCACCGAGCTGTTCGAGCAGGACAACCTGGTGCGCGCGATCGTCAACACGCTCGGCATCGGCGTGATCGGCGGTGCGCTCGCGGTCGGCTTCTACTCGCTCGTCGCGTTCGCCGGCCACCGCCGCAACGACTGGGCGACCAAGCTGCTCGACTACCTCGTGCTGCTGCCGCGCGCGGTGCCCGGCCTCCTCGCCGGTCTCGCGTTCCTGTGGATCTTCCTGTTCGTGCCCGGCCTGCGCGAGCTGAAGAACTCGATGTGGAGCATCTGGATCGCGTACACGGTCGTGTGGCTCGCGTACGGGATGCGGCTGATCCAGAGCGCACTGCTGCAGGTCGGCCCCGAGCTCGAGGAAGCCGGCCGCAGCGTCGGCGCGACGCGCAGCCGCGTGTCGCTCGACGTGACGCTGCCGCTCGTGCGCTTCGGCCTGCTCGCTGCGTGGCTGCTGATCTTCATGATCTTCGAGCGCGAATACTCGACCGCCGTCTACCTGCTGTCGCCCGGCACCGAAGTGATCGGCGCGCTGCTCGTGTCGCTGTGGGCGACCGGCGCCGTCGACCAGGTCGCCGCGCTCTCTGTCATCAACATCGCGATGGTCGGCGCCGGTCTCGGCGTGGCCCTGCGCTTCGGAGTGAAACTTCATGGATAAGCTCATCGTCGACGATCTGCACCTCAGCTACGGCGCCAACCCGATCCTCAAGGGCGTGTCGTTCGAACTGAAGGCCGGCGAAGTCGTGTGCCTGCTCGGCGCGTCGGGCAGCGGCAAGACCACGCTGCTGCGCGCGGTGGCCGGTTTGGAACAGCCGTCCGACGGCCGCATCCAGCTGGACGACCGCGTGTTCTTCGACGGCGCGCAGCGCGTCGACCTGCCCGTCGAACAGCGCTCGCTCGGCCTCGTGTTCCAGTCGTACGCGCTGTGGCCGCACCGCACCGTCGCCGACAACGTCGGCTACGGCCTCAAGCTGCGCCGCGTAGCGGCTGCCGAACAGAAGCGCCGCGTGCAGACCGCGCTCGACCAGCTCGGCCTCGGCCATCTCGCGGAACGCTTTCCGCATCAGCTGTCGGGCGGCCAGCAGCAGCGTGTCGCGATTGCGCGCGCGCTCGTCTACAACCCGCCGGTAATCCTGCTCGACGAGCCGCTGTCGAACCTCGACGCGAAGCTGCGCGAGGAAGCGCGTGCGTGGCTGCGCGAGCTGATCGTGTCGCTCGGGCTGTCGGCGCTGTGCGTGACGCACGACCAGACCGAGGCGATGGCGATGTCCGACCGCATCCTGCTGCTGCGCAACGGCCGCATCGAGCAGGAAGGCACGCCGGCCGAGCTGTACGGCGCGCCGCGCTCGCTGTACACCGCCGAATTCATGGGCAGCAACAACCGGATCGACGCGCGCGTCGCGGCCATCGACGGCGAACGCGTGACGCTTGCCGGCGACGGCTGGGAACTGCAGGCACTCGCCCGCGACACCTTCGCGCCGGGCCAGGATGCGCAGGCCGTGATCCGCCTCGAACGCGTGCAGGTCGCCGACGGCCCGGGCGCGAACCGGCTGCAAGCCGACCTCGTCACGTCGATGTATCTCGGCGACCGCTGGGAATACCTGTTCCATTGCGGCGAGATGCGGCTGCGCGCGTTCGGCCACCTGCCGCGCGCGGCCGGCAAGCACTGGATCGAATTCCCGGCCAACGACTGCTGGGCGTTCGCGAAAGCGGGCTGACCCCGGCGCGGCGGCCTGCGCGCGCCGCCGCGCATGCATTCCTGCGCGCATTCCGTGCCGACACATACGATCGGCGGACGCTTCCGGGCGTCCGCCGCGGACGGCTGCGCGCCGCGTATCCGCGTTACCCCAACTCACAACAAACCAAGGAGACACCGTCAATGAAGTCACGCGCAGAACGTTCCCTTCGCACCGCCGTCCTGGCCGGCTCGGCCGTCGCCGCCGGGCTCGCGGCAAGCGCCGCGCATGCGCAGTCGTCGGTCACGATCTACGGGATCATGGATGCCGGCATCGAATACACCAATCATGCGGCGCCCGACGGCGGCAATGCGTTCAAGCTGAAATCCGGCAACAAGAACACATCGCGCTGGGGCTTGCGGGGCGTCGAGGATCTCGGCGGCGGCCTGAAGGCCGTGTTCCGCCTCGAAAGCGGGATCGATCTCGCGAACGGCGCGTCCGACGACGGCCCCGACTCGATCTTCGCGCGCCGTGCGACGGTGGGCCTGAAAAGCAAATGGGGCGAGCTGACGCTTGGCCGCAACTTCACCGTCACGTACGACTACATGATGCCGTTCGACCCGATGGGCTACTCGCAGAACTACTCGTGGGCGAGCTCGTCGATGGCGACCGGCGGACGCAAGGACGGGATTTTCTCGCGCTCGTCGAACGCGGTGCGCTACGACGGCGAATTCAACAGCTTCAAGTTCGGCGCGCTGTACGGCTTCGGCAACGTGCCAGGCAGCGTGAAGACCAGCTCGAAGTACGACTTCGCGCTCGGCTACGAGGCCGGCCCGTTCGCGGCGGTCGTCACGTTCGACCGGCAGAACGGCGCGGCCGACAGCGTCACGCCGGCCGATACGGTCAACTATATCCAGGGCATCCATGCGGGCCTGAGCTACGACTTCGGCAACCTGAAGACGATGGCCGGCTATCGCAACTATCGGCGCACGTATCACACGAGCGCCGCGAACCAGTTGAGCGACATGTATTGGCTCGGCGGGTCGTACCAGTTCACGCCGACGTTCTCGGTGATCGCGGCCGTCTATCACCAGAACATCAAGGGCGGTAGCGATGCGGACCCGACGCTGGTGTCGGTGCGCGCGCACTATGCATTGTCGAAGCGCACGGTGCTGTATGCGTCCGGCGCGTTCGCGATCGCGCAGCATGGGGAGAAGGTCGGGGTGTCGCGCGATGTTAACGGGTATGGCACCACGCAGGTCGGGGTGACGGCGGGGATTCAGCAGCGGTTCTGATCTGACTTCACGGCACGGGCGGCGGCATGCTTCGTCGCCCGCCCGCCTCCATGCGATGCAGTCACAGGCCCTCGCGCATCATTGATGCGCCTAGCAACGTTGCCGCGCCTTGCGCACAAGCTGCAACAAAAGTTTGATGTTCCGCCCGCAAGTTGCCCGCCGCGGTCCGTCTCGCCACCCACTCGGATTACGTTGCGCATCGGTCGTTAGCTTCCATCAGACTTTGGGGGAATCGTTGTCCGTGCCTGCGGTGTCGGGCGGCGCAACGTCATCGGCAGCAACGAGCGTCCATGTAGTAGGGACGCTATGCTTCGATACCCGGCCTAACACCCGGTCCAGAATGCTCGGCTGACTCAATACCTCAACCGGCGGCATGACCGTGCCGAGTTCAAAGTATTGACGACTGCCGCCGACCACCGATAATCCGTTCGCCTCCGGGCATGTCCACCATCCGCTACGCGGGCAGGCCGCGCCGGTTCGCACGATCGAATGCAGCGGAACTGGCGGCGTGCCCGCATCGCTTGCCTGTGCCCCACCGGAAACGGGACGCAACCGAACTGAGTTCACGATCGATTCGAACAGCTTGGTTGCTTGCTCATCGGATAAGCCGGACCGCTGATCGGCGCGCGTCGTCAGTTCTACCGAAAGCGTCGGTTTCAGGGGTTGCAAGTGTTCTCCCTGCGCCTCCCACTGGAACTGGTAGGAGCGGAAACCGGCATCGGTCGGCAACGACCACAAGCCTTCCTCCCCCTTACGTCCGTTCACGTCGTGTTCGCCACGCTTCAATGTACGAATACCCGATACAAGCGCTTGCAGTGCACTCGGAATGACGCCGCCGTCGACCCGCTGCAATAACGACTTCGCATCCGGCTTTGCCGTCATCGTCGTTACGTGTACGAGCAGACCCGGTGCACTCGGCAGCTCGAACGTGATCGATGCTATTTCGTGCTGCGGCGTTTTCCCGTCATCCGCAAAGTAACCGTCTTTTATGCAAAATCCTGCCTCCGCAGGGATCTGATCCGGAATACGCGCCCGGAGACTCGGTAAAAATCTGGTTTTCAGGTTTTCAGTCACCTTTTCGTACTTATCGGCAGCAAATCCATCCTCGTCGATAAAAAATGTTCGACCATTAATCCATTTATACGCCTCAACACCAAGAATATTTCTTCTGTACAGGACCACAGATTTCAGAAAAATCATTCCATCATCGCGCAAATCGATAGCACGATCAAAAGCCAAATCATTCTTGCTTTCCGGCTTTTTAAGACTCTCTTCTCTTTCCCGCATTCTCTTTAGAAAAGCTGCGGAATTTGGATATCGCGCATTTGTTTGAACGAGGCCAAACATGTATTCGCCCATCTGTGCGTATAGTTCCATATTTGCTGGGACATCGACAAGATATCGTCCAACACAGTATGTTTTCGAGTCGTTCATATTGGGCTCGTCAGCGGCACAAGTTACAGACAAAAACGTGAGGATCAATGCTATAAGTTGCTGCACTTTCATGCACTTCCCCCAATAGATGTGCCCGATGGCTGGATCGTCGGCGCTAGTTGAATGATTTTTGCGATGCACCATAACACACACTGCCGCACCGGTTCATTGTTGTAAGACATTTGATGGTCAAAACCGGTCATACGGAACGTGACGGGTCGCGACCCACCTTGTGCGATCAAGTTCCCTGAATCGAACGGGACGGTTCCGTCACCGGAATAAACCATATCGCCCCACTGCTCGTCCTTTGGCGGTGGCGGAGCATTTTCCAATTTAAACGTCGCCTTTTGAAGGCCAACGCTCAAAACCGATTTCCCATTTAAATCAAAATCATTTGTCTTCAATGTAGGCAATTGCCACTCGAACTCGGACCCAACTTCGTGCTTCGTTGACCAATTGACGCTCCCAAAGGAGACTTGCTTTTTATCTGCACCATAGTATGCGTAAGTAACAGGGTGGCAATATAAATCAAGCGCATTATGGAACTTCTCAGCCACCCCAATCGCCTTAGTATAGCGATTGATATCTTCCTCGCCCCTATCGTCAGTCAATCCAGCGGGATTAATCAAATCCTCATTCACCATCCCCCACCACACGTCCTTTACGGTTGTGGAATATATCTCAGCATAAGGATTTGACAACGGCAGCGATGGCATAGCGTCGACCTTCTTTCCATATGTATATCGAAAGAATCTAAGCCATCCCGGCGCATAGTTCTTTGTCGGCAAGAGTTCCAATGGGCCAGGGGAATTTCCCATCACACATACAATATCAGCCGCGCTCCAACCCATAATCTCCGCTATCATTGCACCTTCAACATTAAACGACCCGTTCACTTCAGTACCGGCGCGGAAACGGCGATAGACGACCGGAGCGCCACCGAACGGTTGCACGCCGTGAACGATACCTAACACCGTATCCGGCCCGGCAACGCTCGCCGTGATGCTATCCGAATCGCTTGTTACGTCGCTCGAGTCCGGCGGTTTGATTCGGGTGCCCTTTACGCTATCGGACGGTTCCTGTCCGACGGCTTGACCACCGCCGGTTGCACTACCGGTACTACTTCCACTCCCGGAAATTGCGCTAGCGTTACCGCTCAATTTCTGCGCCGCGCGGCGGGCGACAAGTCCGCCCATCGAGTGAGTGACGATGATGACTTTTCCGGTAGAAATCCAATAGGAACCCTTCTTGTAGTATTCGACGGCTTCATTGATACGCGCGATGAGTTGATCTGCCGACGCGTCATTCGATGCGAGCCAGTTGTATCCGCACGCCCATACCGGGTAATAGTATTGAGACACTCGCGAGAATTCGTCAGGCGTTAATGGCTCGATAGTCACCCCCTGCGGATTCCACTCTTTGCGAACGTCGATAGACTGGTCCTTTACGATCCGCTCGAGCGTTTGCGCTACTTTCCAAACCTCTTTCGGCTGCTGCTCATCGGACGGCAATTCGGATTCAACGAACGGTTCGTTCAGCGCAAATTCGAGTTCGGCAAGAATTCCGCCGTAGCTATCGAAGTGAATTTCCCCCCATCCGCGCCGCTTCGCCTCATCGCTCGTCAAGGAAAACAAATAACGTGGAACGCTGACCTTTCCGCTTTTATCTACTTTGACCCGCTCAGGACCGATCTGAATTTGTCTTGCCGCCGGGCTTTGACGCAGTCGTCGAAACCATTCGCCAAGACCGGCCATCTTTCCATTAGGCGGTCGCCACGCAGGTTCACCTGGCTTCGATGCGTTCTCGTTGCCGCACAAATTCGTTCCCATGATGCCGGGAACAAAGATAACCGGGACAACGTGACGCGGAGGAAGTCGGCCGAGTGCGCACACCTTGAACGAGTCCGGGCTTGTTACGCTCCCGAAATGTGGGTTGCTGTCTACGTCGAACTGAAGCGGTACACGACGATACGCTTGCTTCGCTCCGCATCCCGAATTTTCGTTTGAAGTCTCAGAAATAGCCATTTCTATTGATTTTTTTTGCGTCTCTTCAATCAACTGGACGGAACGTAACCGGGCGAATTTCGCTATCGTTGACGGTCAGCGAGTGCGTACCGTCAGCTGCCAGCGTTCCTCGATCGCGGATATCACCGGCATCGTCAATCACGTTATGCGATAGACCGACATGCGGCTTTCCATCAGGACCAACAATCTTGAATCGCTCGTTGGTCTTCATAGACGATGTTGGCATGGACGGCAGGTCGGTTGACCCACCACCGCCCGTCACAGCCTGAAACCCACTCGATTCGATCCTATGTTCGCCTGTGGATGACTCTACAATCTTGCCGTTCGCAAGCTTGATGATCGCGCCGTTGGTTCGCAGTTCGAGTTCCGGAGCCTCAAGAATCAGCTTTTTCAGCGAATAGATATGCAAGTCTTCAGACGTGCCGATTTCGCCCTTGCCTTGATGGACCTGAACCGACAAATCACCGGACCCGACAATCCACTTCATTCCGCCCTTCGCGAACGCGGATAAACCTTGCGCCGCACGCATCAGAACGCGACGGCCGGCGCTTATGTTCGCATCCTGCGCGGCGACAGATTCGACATGACCGCCGGCAACGGTCAGGACGTTTGCCGGACTGGACACCGCTACACCATCGGGCGCGGTAATGCCAATCGCCGCCGCGCCGCCATCGTCCTTCCAATCGCGAATCGCCTTCGTCAACTTCTCTTGCGGCCCGGTATCCGTTTCGTAGGCGTCGTGCGTTGATGACAGTTCGCCAAGTCGTTTCGCGATGGAAAGCGCGAGTTCCAATTGACCAGTGAATTCAGCGCGGTCGAGCACGCGTCCACTCGCGTTGTTGCGGCCGTCCGTCGAAAGCAGCATGCCGTGTGCGGCGCGGATCGCACCCGCCAGATCGGTGCGAAGTTCGAAGCCTTCGCCGCGCTTCTCTGACCAACCTTTGTCGCGCGGATGGCCGATCCAGCCTTGATTAAGTTGCGTCTTGCCGTGCTCTGACGACAATTTTGTCTTTGTCTGCGCCGTCGTGTCGTCGAATTGCAGTTCCCGTACCCGCGCCCACCGATTTCCTTCGAACGGATGCCGTAGAGCGGCGAGTTGTCAGGCAGATCGCCGGCGCTGGAAAACTGCACGGGCGCGTGGCGCGCGTCGAACATATTCGCGACGACAATGGGCTTGTCCAGATCGTTTTGCATGAATAAAACGAGCACTTCGGACCCGACGCGCGGCCAAAACGCAGTACCCGATCGTGCATCCGCCCACGGCTGCGCAACGCGCACACGGGCCGAGTCACGCAATGTGCCGCTGGCACCGCTATGGTGATGCTCGTCCTGTCGCGCGAACAGGAATTGCACGCCGATGCGCCCGTATTGATCGACATCGACTTCACCGTTACCGACGACACGGGCGCTAATCGGCCCAACAGACGGAACACACGACGCGTCCCACGTCGGCACGATCGGCGTCGACGCACGGACGCATTCGAAGCGGTTGAGGATAGGACTCTCTTCTGCGATCTCGAACTTGCCTTTGCCAGGGGAGTTCGGAAGGAGACTGTTCCGCACGCGGGTTTCGATCCGCGTCAGCACAAAGCGCCGGTCTTCGGCCGCGTGTTCGTCAATCTCCGGATGGCCGGACAGGGAAAAGACAGTGCCTGCACCGCCGATGAAAGCTCGAACGACACTTCGCCCCTCGAAGTGCTTCGCGCCCTGCGCAAGCGCGAGCTGGCGACGCTGTAGAACCTGCTCATAGTGGTGGCGCGTATCTGCAATGTGCGGCGAGTCGTACCGGTATTCCGTCAGCGTTGCGGCAAGTGCCTTACCGTGCTCGCCCTGGTCCTGTGCCGTCGCGACTTCGACCTGTTGCACGCCTGCGATTTGATAGTCGTGCGATGCCGCCATGACGGCACCCGGCGCAATCTCGCGATAGGCTTCCCATTCGAAGATCGTGTCGTCGGGTTCAGTGGCGTCCGCGCGATGGAAACGAACCCGGCCCGCCGGATTCGCCCTCCATGCGCCGGCACGATCGACAAGGTGCAACGTGTGGATCGGGGCGCCATTTTCGATTGCGTGCGAGAAGTACCAACTGATCCCCTCACGACGCCACAAGCGCGTCATGAACGCAAGATCGCTTTCTTTTGCCTGCATCATGAATTCGCGTCGCGGGTAGGTGCCGAGCGCGCTTGCATCGAGGCGGAACGCCGCGCCGATCACCCGATTGCGGCTTGTGTGTTCGTGGATGATCGCGGAAGTAACATCCACGATCGACAAATCGCGGAAGACACGCCACGTCACGCGGCGATCGAGCAACGAAAGCGCGTCCGTACACACAAATTCGTACAACACGAATCCGCCATCGGACGCAAGCTGCCGGGCTTCGCAAACGATTGCGCAAACGGTTCGTTCAGCGCCCGCGATGTCGCCCACATGAAGCGCGATCGGCGCACCGATGAACGATTTCAGCGGCATCGAAATACTGCGCGATAGCGCGTGCAGGGTGAACCTAAGCGGCCCGCATATCCTTTCGCTTACCGTGAGTTGATGTGGCAAGACTGCATTGCCCGGCAGATTCATCGACCGCGCGAACTGCACTTGCAGCAACCGGCGCGATTGCGTGAAGCCTGACAGCAGCCGTTCAAAATTCGGGAACTGCGCCGCTACGGCGCGGACAAGTTCGGTTGGATTCATTGTTATTCGTGCTCTCAGGTTACGACGGTCGCCAGTGCCTTACGGCGCTGCAGACAAACCCACGCCTGTCGAAATGCCGCGCTGGCCCACGGCACGCAAACGGGCATCCATGAAATTACACAAGCCTTTCAGCCACCTCGGGAAATCGACCTTACGGCCGACCTTTTATGGCTGTCAATGGAACGGCGATTACCAGCTTGCCCGTGAGAAGACACCGTTCTCGTCCCGCTGGCACGGTCGGACAATCGAATTGTCAGAGACGACGACATGTTGCATTCAGCCGGCGCGGGTTGCCGGGTGTCGCCAACAGTGAATCGGGCGGCGTCGCACCGAAGCGGGCCGGCCGGTCGAGCCGGGCGATTTGCGACAGCAGGAAATCGGCTTCCATTACGTCATCCTGGCCGGTCTCGGGGAGCGTGACGATCGGTACGTCACGTCGGCCAGACGTTCGCAGTCCGCTGAGTCGCCGCGCCTTGTGGTGTGAACGCAGCATGAGCCGCGATTGCGTAACCGGGCTCACGTTGCCATCCCGACCGATTCGAACGCGCGATGCGGAATGAACAATGCTTCAATTCGGCACCGCCGGGATAATGCACACAAACATTGTTGACAACTGTAAACAGCGAACTCGTCATCAGCAGACGCAGCGCAGAACTAGGGAGCTCGAGATTTTGACGTTCGCGGGTGATGAAGCGGAGGGGAGCACGGCTTGGGGCGCGTTGTCCTCCGCATCGCGGCGGGCCAATTTTCGTGCACTCGCATGGATGTGCGAGGTACCGGTCGATCTGCTCAGAGAATCGCCCGATAGGCTTCGAGCGCCTTGCAAGTCTGGACCATGCCTGATCGCTGCAGGATTTCGAGGTAGCGATCCACTCCGAGCGGGGGATGCTTGAGGGTCTCGCGTTGTCGGCGCGCAGCAGCAACAACGGCAGCTGGCTGGAGATCGAAGAGATTGTCGACGAATACGTCAGGATGCTGCGCTTCGATGCCGTAGGACCTATCCGTGATTTCGTGGGCGAGCCACATCAGGAAATCGCGTAGCGGCGCCGGGTAAAGCACACAGGCATCGTAGACCGCCGTGAATGGCGAACGCGTCATTCGTAGCCCATCCCGAACGCCTGCGCCTGCGGGCTCAATTCTTCCACCGCATCGGCGCGCGCCTGATCGCGTT
The DNA here is from genome assembly GCF_027257875.1 of Burkholderia sp. IMCC1007. Lineage (GTDB taxonomy): Bacteria > Pseudomonadota > Gammaproteobacteria > Burkholderiales > Burkholderiaceae > Burkholderia. The sequence goes on along the minus strand of NZ_JAPVQY010000005.1, from coordinate 220,793 downwards.
CCGCCTTGTACCGCATCAGATCGAAAAAGCGCACACCGCGATGCTTGCCGGTCTTGTGATGCGGCAGCGCATTCGATTCCAGCAGCTTGATCAGATGCGGGCGGGACACATTGAGCAGATCGGCTGCCTCCTGTGCCGTCAATTCCGCATGAACGGGCACGACCTTGACGGCATTGCCGTCCGCGAGCTCAGCGATCACGACCTTATAAAACTGCCGGACGCCGATGCCGCTTTGCGCGGGACGGCGCTGCCGACGGCTACGCGCTCGCGAGCGGCCCTCCGCGCGCCGCACATCGCAGATAATTAACATATGAAATACGCAATCGCCTGCCGGCAACCTCGATTACCCGTATCCATTAAATTCATCACCGCCCGGCTGTTAAGATTGATGCGTCCCCCGCCTCCTCCCGACCCGATGAACCGTACGCTCGACCATCGCAATCTGGCTATGCTCCTGCTCGAGGCCCGCGAAACGCTGATGGGCCTGTTCCGCCCCATCCTCAAGGAATTCGCGCTGACCGAACAGCAATGGCGGATCATCCGCGTGCTCGACGGCGAACCGGCGCACGCGCTGGAAGCAGGCCAGATCGCGCGCCGCTGCTGCATCCTGAGCCCAAGCCTCACGGGCGTGCTCGAACGAATGGAGCGCGACGGGCTGATTACGCGCACGCGCGCTCAGGAGGATCAGCGCCGGCTGCTGGTGAGCCTGACGCCGCAAAGCAGGAATCTGGTGACGGAGATCGGTCCGCGCATCGACGAGCAGTATCGGCAACTCGAAGCGCGCTTCGGCGCGGACGGCCTCGACGACGTCTATCGCGCGCTCGACCGACTGATCGAACTCGGCAACGCGCCCTAGCGCCTATCGCTGCCGCGCGGTGGCTGACGGTGGCTGGCGGTGGCTGGTGACTAGTAACCGGCGGCGCCGCTGCATCGCGCATGCCAGCCGTCTGCCTGACTCGACTCGCGCCGGTTCACTGCAGCGCGCCGCGTATCAACTCGGTCACGGCGACGCCGCGTGACGTCCGCATGCACTCCTCGACGTAGTCGATGAACGGCAACGGTTCGAAATCGATTTCGTCACGCACGCGACGGTTGTCGAACACGCGATCGACCGTCGCGAATTCCGCGCACCGCTGCAGCGCCCGGCCGATCACGCGCTCGAGCCCCGGATCGGGCCGCCCCAGCACGTCACGCACGACGAGCGGCAGCTCGGCCGGTGCACAGGCCGCGTAGCGCGGCGCGCCCGTCATGCCCGCCGCCTCGTCCATCGCGCGAACGATCTGCGCGACCTGCGGCGCCTCGTCGCCCGCCGACACGTGATACACGTCGTGCATCAGCGTCGGCTTCACGGCGAGCAGCATCGTCGCGCGCGCGACGTCGTCGACCGACACGATGTCGATGCGCGTCATCGGCCGTGCCGGGAAACGGCGCGCCGCATGGGCGACCCGAAACATCCAGAACGAATTCGGCGCAGGCCGCGTGCCGAGCACCGTGTGCCCGACGACATGCGACGGACGCACGACGACGAGCGGCAGCCCGAGTTCGCGCAGGCGTTGTTCGGTTTGCGCCTTCGCATGCAGGTAGCTGGCCGCCAGCACCGCCCCGGGCAGCCGTTCGTCGTCGCGCGCCGCGTCGGTCGCGACATCCTCATGCACGATCCCGCCACGGCCCGCATGCGCATAGGCCGTGCCGACGTACACGAAACGCTGCAGCCGCGGCGCATGCGCGAACCGCGCGGCGAAGGACAGCGAGTCGGCGATGTCCGCCCGCAGGTGTGCGCCGTCGGCCGGCGATGCATGGCCCGCGCAGTGAATCACGTGCGTCGCGCCGGCAAGACGCGACGCATCGGCGCCCTGCCACACGTCGCCGAGCGCGCCGACGATCACGTTCGCATCGCCCAGGCGCGACGCCCAGTACGGCGCGAGCCCCGCGCGCAACGCCGCTTCACGCAACCGCGCGACCGCGTGGCCGCGGTTCTCCGCGCGCACGACGCACACGATACGGTCGAGCAAGCCCGCATTGACGAGCGCGGTCAGCACGGTACTGCCGATGAAGCCGGTGGCGCCGGTCAGCACCAGCCGGCTGACGTTGGCGGCCGCGACCGGTGCGCTGGCCGGCGACACGAGGCTGGTCCGCCAGTTGAGCGACAACGCGGTTTTCCAGATCAGCACGATAGTCTCCTTCGAAGGGTCGGCCGGACCGCAGGGCTGCCCGTTCCGGGCTGTACTGCCGTGGGCCGGGCCGGAGCCGATGCTCGCCCCGGCCGCCCCGAATGGGGGCTTGCGGTCCGCGATCGGGTCGATCGCGCGTCCGGCACGCGACGGCGACAGCGCGCCACGGACGGGCTGCATGGCACACATCGGGAAAGTCCCAGTGTGGGGCCTGAACGCATGCAAGTCTGTCCCGAAAGTTTTGTGAAAGTGTGTCGATTTGTGCGCGAATGTCCGAGTGTGTCGCACGCCGTCAAATCGACGGAACGTCCGGCCCGACAGCCTCCGGGCCGTCTTTGCGGTGCCCGCGGACCCCGCCGGCACATCACCACGTCGGCTCCGGTCGTGGCGCGACACATCGACGCGCCCTTCGGCTAGTCATCGCATGTCTCGGTCGCGTCAGCGGCCGCTCGCGGGACGCCGGGCACGATGCCGTCTGCGTTTGCGCACAGCGAGCCGAATCGCGCGTATCGTCAGACGTCGTTCCAGACGAAACGCCAATAGACCCTCATTCGGATTTATTGCGGATTATCGCTTGCGTTTCGCGTCAGTCTATCTAGACTGGTCAAACCAAAACGGTCGAATGTGTCATTTTCTTCAGGAGACGATCCAATGCGCCTCACTATTCGGATTAATGGCAGTGAATCGGCAACCCGGCACGCATTCGCAGTGCTGTGGGTCGATACCGACGAGGGGCTGTGGTCGCGCGAAGCACATCAGGGCATCGACCTTCCGAGCTGGGGGAAGGTCCGGGACGTCGAGGGCGCCATGGCCCTCTGCCCGGCCGACGGCGGTAGCGCCGTCTGCCAGTTGAAGGGTCTTTCGTTCAATGCAACGCAGCGCGAACAGGGTCCCGCCGTACTCGCCGGCGAGCATCCGGCCGGCGCGTGGCGACTACAGGCGGTCGATCATTGCAAGGTAGAACCGGAATACGAAGGATTTACATCCGTCGCGCGATAGGCATTTTTGACGGTAATCCTCTGCGGTTTTCGGGTTTATTCCAGTTTCAGGGATATTGATTTCGATATTCAGCAATAAGAGCGCCTCGATTCGGGGCGCTTTTTTATTGCCGGCATTGTAGTTAATAAGGGCCGGGTTAAATTATCCGCGCCGTCGGTATCCGCGATCAGCCATTCGTCCTGGTTCCCAACCGGCGCCTTGAACGGCGCTGCGTCCGCCCGTTCCCCGCGTTTGCATCCGTCACCCGGCGACACGCCCGTCTTTCTCCCCTCCGACCGACACTTTCCCCACACGATGTTTACTCATTTATTACAATCGCATTATTCCGATTGACCCAGCCGCCGTCAGGCGGCCCGACCCGGCCCTTGCATGAGCGTGAAAAAGAAGACCCACCCCGCCGATCCGTACGCAGCCGCGACCAAACATCCGATGCTCGCGTCGCGCCTGCCGATGTGGCGCTCGAAGCTGGTCGTCATCATGGTGTCGCTCGGGTTCGCCGCGCTCATCGGACGCGCGTTCTGGGTGCAGGTCGCGAACCAGGATTTCTATGTCGGCCAGGGCCAGAAGCGCTACCAGCGCACGATCGAGCTCGACGCGATGCGCGGGCGCATCGTCGACCGCAACGGCGCGATGCTCGCGGTCAGCCTGTCGACCTATGAAATCTGGGCGAACCCGAAACAAGTGGCCGAAACCGACTATCCGCAAATCGCGAAGCTGCTCGACATGCCGCTCGTGGAAGTGAAGCGCCGCCTGCGCAACGACCGTACGTTCGTGCTGCTCAAGCGGCAGATCGACGCCGAGACCGCGAGCCGGCTCGACAAGCTCGGCATCGACGGCATCACGCAGATCGCCGATTCGAAGCGTTTCTATCCGGAAGGCGAATCGGCCGCGCACGTGGTCGGCTTCACGAACATCGAGGACAAGGGCCAGGAAGGCGTCGAGCTCGCGGCGAATGCGCGGCTGCTCGGCACCGCCGGGCAGCGCGAGGTGATCCGCGACCGGCTCGGCCGCATCGTGTCCGACACGCGCCCGCTCGTGCCCGCGCAGCATGGCGCGACGATCGAACTCACGATCGACCGGCGCATCCAGCAGCTCGCGTTCAGCCAGCTGAAGGCCGCGGTGCTCGAGAACAACGCGGTGGCCGGGAGCGTCGTGGTGCTCGACGCGCAGAACGGCGAAATCCTCGCGCTCGCGAACTACCCGACCTTCGACCCGAACGACCGTGCCCGGCTCACCGGCCAGCAGTTGCGCAACCGCGCGGTGATCGACACGTTCGAGCCCGGCTCGACGATCAAGCCGCTCGTCGTCGCGCTGTCGATCGACGAACGCAAAGTCACGCCGAACACGATCATCAACACGTCGCCGGGCACCTACAAGATCGGACCGGCCGTGATTCACGACACGTCGAACCACGGCGCGCTGACCGTCTCGCAGGCGTTGCAGAAATCGAGCAACGTCGCGCTCGCGAAGCTCGCGCTGAACCTGCCCGCGGAAACGATCTGGAACAAGTATCAGGAATACGGAATCGGCCGCGCGCCGGAACTGACGTTCCCGGGCGTCGCGTCGGGCCGTCTGCGCGGCTACAAGCGCTGGCGGCCGATCGAGCAGGCGACGATGGCGTACGGCTACGGCCTGTCGATGTCGCTGCTGCAGATCGCGCAGACCTACACCGCGTACGCCGGCGACGGCACGCTGCACCCGGTGTCGCTGTTGAAGAACGGCACCGATCAGCAGTCGATCGACGCGCATCGCGGCCACCGCGTGACCTCGCCGCAAACGGCGGCGGCGATCCGCGCGATGCTGGAACTCGCGGTCGGCGAAGGCGGCACGGGGCGCCGCGCGCGCGTCGACGGCTACCGGATCGGCGGCAAGACCGGGACGGCACGCAAGCAGGTCGGCGCATCGTATGCGAAGGGCAAGTACCGCGCGCTGTTCGCGGGGATGGCGCCGATGAGCCACCCGCGCCTGATCGTCGCGGTGATGATCGACGAGCCGCGCGGCAAGGGCTACTACGGCGGCACGGTGGCCGGCCCGGTGTTCTCGGCGGTGACGAGCGGCTCGCTGCAGTTGCTCGGCGTGCCGCCCGATGCGCCGCTCGACCCGGCACCGAATGCGCCGGCCAGGGCCGCCCCGCAGCAGAAGGCGGTCGCGACGCCGAAGGCCGCAGTGCAACCGAAAACGGTGGCCGAGCCGAACGCGTCGGCTTCGATGAAGACGGCCGCGCAATCCGGCGCGGCCGTGCAGACAAAGGCGGCAAGCTGACGCCACCGGACGGCGCTGCGCGATGTACGCGATGCGGGCCATGTGCACCACGTGCACCACGTGCGCCTCGTGCGCCTTGTGCTCGATGTACTCGATGTGCTCGATGTGCTCGATGTGCTCGATGTGCTCGATGTGCTCGATGTGCTCGATGTGCTCGATGTACTCGATGTACTCGATGTGCTCGATGTACTCGATGTGCACCTCGTGCACCAAGTGCCGCCGCGCCACCTGCACGACGTACCCGGCAAAGCATCCTGCGTTTGCTTCGCCGCCTCCTCCGTAATCACGCTTGCCGGTCCCGGGCCTGCTGTCGCAAGCCCGTCGTCGGCGGAAATGGCGGAAATGGCGGAAACGACGTAAACGGCCGGAAGGCCGCCCCGCCCGTCAATGCGCCGCCGCCACCGGCTTCGCCATCCTGCCGAGCACGTGCTCGGTCATCCCGCGCGCGAGTTCGCTCTCGCCCATGAACACGGTGCCGACGCCCTCGCTCGACAGCAACGCGGCCTCGTCGCCGCTGTTCGTGCACAGCACGACCTCGAGCGTCGGATTCAGCGTGCGCGAGATCTCGACGATCTGCCGCACGTCGAATACGTCCGGCAGCGTGACGACCAGCATCCCGGCGCGCGCGATATGTGCCTGGACGAGCACGATCGGCTCGATCGCGTCGCCCGACACGGCCGCGACGCCATCCTCGCGCAGCTTCTCGACGAGTTCGCGATTCTGCTCGACGACGACATACGCGATGCCCCGCTCGTCCAGCGCATGCGCGATCCGCGTGCCGACCCTGCCGTAACCGACGATCACGACCTGCCCGGTCAGGTGGGTTTGCGGCGTGGACATCGGCAGCGCGGCGAGCGGATCGTCGCGCGCCTCGAGCTTGCGCGCGAAGGCCGAATGCTTGCGAATCCATGCAAGCGCCGGGTCGATCATCGCGAACAGCAGCGTGTTCATCGCGATCGAGATCAGCGCAACCGCGAGAATCAGGCTCTGCCCTTCGGCCGACAGCAGCCCGAGCGCACGACCGAGCCCCGCGAGGATGAACGAGAATTCACCGATCTGCGCGAGGCCCGCGCCGACCGTCAGCGCGGTGTTCAGCGGGTAACGGAACGCGATCACGAGCGCGACCGCCGCGAGCGTCTTGCCGATCAGCACGATCGCCGCGACCTCGATCACGTGCAGCGGCTCATCGAGCAGCACCTTCGGGTCGAACAGCATCCCGACCGAAATGAAGAACAGCACCGAGAACGCGTCGCGCAGCGGCAGCGTCTCGTCGGCCGCGCGCCGGCTGAACTCCGACTCGCGCATCATCATCCCGGCGAAGAACGCGCCGAGCGCGAACGACACGTCGAACAATTTCGCCGCGCCGAACGCGATGCCGACCGCGGCCGCGATCATGCACAGCGTGAACAGCTCGCGCGAGCCGGTGCGCGCGACGAGCCATAGAATCCGCGGAAACACGCGCTTGCCGACCACGAGCATCAGCGCGATGAACGCGGCGACCTTCAGCATCGTGACGCCGAGCGTGCCCCACACGCTGCCGCCAGCCGCGTGCGCGTCGCCGGGCGGCGTGCCGCCGAGCAGCCCCGCGACGGGCGGCAGCAGCACGAGCACCAGCACCATCACGAGATCCTCGACGACGAGCCAGCCGACCGCGATGCGGCCGTTGACCGTCTCGACGAGCCCGCGCCCTTCGAGCGCGCGCAACAGCACGACGGTACTCGCGACCGACAGCGCGAGGCCGAACACGAGCGCCGCACCGACGCTCCAGCCCCACGTCAGCGCCAGCGCGCCGCCGAGCAGCGTCGCGACGGTGATCTGGACGATGGCGCCGGGCAGCGCGATCTTGCGCACGGCGAGCAGGTCGCCGAGCGAGAAATGCAGGCCCACGCCGAACATCAGCAGCATCACGCCAACTTCCGCAAGCTGCTGCGCGAGCGACAGGTCGCCGACGAAACCGGGCGTGCCGGGACCGATCACGATCCCGGCGAGCAGATAGCCGACCAGCGGCGGCATCTTCAGCAGCGAAGCGAAGTAACCGAAAATCATCGCGAGACCGAAACCGGCCGCGAGCAGTGCAATCAGGCTGACGTCATGAGGCATCCCCCCTCCCGAGTTCTTGTAACTATTTAGTAAGGTTCAAGAGCCAAAGGATAAGGGATGACACGAAAAAATGGCGCGCCGCCGCGAAAATTTCACGGAATGGCGCGCCATCGCGGGGTACAACCCCGGCGAAATGAACAGCGTCGCGCGGCCCGGGCGCACGTCGGCGCACCTCCGCGCGAACGGGGCCGCAGACGGGGCTGGCGCCCCGCCGCTCCCGTCAGCGCGACGCTTGCGGGAACCGAGCGCCCGGCGGCGCTTCGGGCCGCGTCGACGGCACGCTTTTGCGCACCTTCGCGACCTGCGCGGCCGTGATTGGCGCGCCGCTATTGCCCCAGCTCGTACGCACGAAGTTCGACACGTCCGCGACTTCCTGGTCCGACAAGCGCCAGCCGAACGGCGGCATCGTAAAGGTCGACGGCGCCGTACGCGTGCCCTCGAGCGCGCTGCCTTCCAGCACGACGTGGATCAGCGACGTCGGATCGTCACCCTGCACGACCGGGTTGCCGGCGAGTGCCGGGAACACGCGCGTGTAGCCGTGGCCGTCGCTGCGGTGGCACGCCATGCAGTTGTCGCGATAGACGGCCGCGCCCGGCTTGCTTGCATCGCCGGTCTGCAGCGCCTTGGCGGCAGCCGCGTCGTACACGTGCGGCTGCTCGCCCTGCACGCGCGGCGGCAACGTCTTCAGGTAGCGCGCGATCGCGTTCAGGTCGTCGTCGCTCATGTGCTGCATGCTGTGCCCGACCACGTCCGTCATCCCGCCGAACGCGGCCGTGCGCAGCGTGCGGCCCGTCTTCAGGAACTGCACGATCTCGGTTTCCGTCCACGTGCCGAGCCCGGTGCGCGGTTCGCCGCGCAGGCTCGTCGGCACCCAGCCGTCGATCGCCGCGCCGCCCGCCAGGAAGTCGAGCCCGCCGGCGTCCGTCAGCGCGCGCTCCTGCATCGTCACCGCGCGCGGCGTGTGGCATGCGCCGCAATGGCCGAGACCCTGCACGAGATACGCGCCGCGCGCGATCACCGGGTCGGTGTACTGCGCCGCATCGAACGGCTTCGGCGTCGGCGCGAACATCTTGCGCCAGAACGCCAGCGGCCAGCGCATCGACAGCGGCCACACGATGTCGACCTTGCGGTTCTCGTGTTCGACCGGCGCAACGCCGTGCATGAAGTACGCGTACAGCGCCTTCACGTCGTCGTCGGACAGGCGCGCATAGGACGGGAACGGCATCGCCGGATACATCGTGTCGCCGTTCTTGCGCACGCCCTCGCGCACCGCGCGGGTGAAGTCGGCGAGCGTCCAGCCGCCGAGGCCCGTCTTCGGGTCCGGCGTGATGTTGGTCGAGTAGATCGCGCCGATCGGCGTATCGAACTTCAGTCCGCCCGCGAACGGCTTGCCGCCGATCGCGGTGTGGCACGCGACGCAGTCGCCCGCGCGCGCCAGATATGCGCCGCGCTTGACGAGGTCCGCGTCGGCCGACCGGGCCGCCGGTGCGGCCGGGGCAGCCGCCGGGCCGGGCGCCGCCGTCGAAGCCGGTTGCGCGAACGCCGACCCGCCGGCGAAACCGAACGCGGCCCATGCCGCACCGATCGCCAGCGCGCGCGACACGCGGCGCGCGGCGTAGTGATTCACTGTCCTCTTCATGCGGTCACCAGCGGGGCGGGATTTTTCAGGTATTGCTCACGAATCGCGCGTGCCGACCAGTAGGCCAGCGCGGCGATGATGCCGGTCGGGTTGTAGCCGATGCCCTGCGGCAGCGCCGACGCCCCCATCACGAACACGTTGTGCACGTCCCAGCACTGCAGGTAGCGGTTCAGCACGCTCGTCTTCGGATCGGTGCCCATGATCGCGCCGCCGACCAGGTGAGTCGTCTGGTACGCGCGCGAATCGAAGTGCTTGCCGAACTCGCGCGTCGACACGCCGATCGACTTCGGCCCCATCGCCTCCGCGATCTTCTTCATCTGCCCCGTCACGTACTGCGCCATCTTGATGTCGTTGTCCTTCCAGTCGAACGTCATCCGCAACAGCGGCTGGCCGTACGCGTCGCGATAGGTCGGATCGAGATCGAGATACACGTCGCGATACGACATGTTCGTGCCGTGCGCGTCCATCGAGATGGTATGCGCGTAGTTGTCCTTCACGGCCTTCTTCCACGCCGAGCCCCATTGCGGCGTGCCGGCCGGCGTCGCAATGCCGCTGATCGGCTTCACGCCGGCCTGGTTCACCCACAGCGGCGAGCCGCCGACGAACCCGAGCGGGCCGTGGTCGAAGTTGTCCGCGTTGAAGTCGTCCACCGCGACGCCGTTGCCGCCCGCGCCGATGAACGGATTCGTGTAGGTGTCCTTGTCGAAGAACGCCTTGATCGTCGACAGGTTCTGGTACGCGAAATTGCGGCCCACGACGCCTTCGCCCGAGATCGGGTCGTACGGCTTGCCGATGCCCGACAGCAGCAGCAGGTGCACGTTGTGATACTGGAACGCGGCGACGATCACGAGGTCGGCCGGCTGATGCACTTCACGGCCGGCCGGGTCGACGTAGGTCACGCCCGTCGCGCGCTTCTTCGTATCGTCGAGATCGACGCGCAGCACGTGGCACTTCGAGCGCAATTCGAAGTTCGGCACCTGCTTCAGCGCGGGCAGGATGTTCAGGTTCGGCGACGCCTTCGAGTACATGTAGCACGCGTAGCCGCTGCAGTAGCCGCAGAAGTTGCACGGCCCCATCTGCACGCCGTACGGGTTCGTGTACGGCCCCGACGTGTTCGCCGACGGCAGCCGGTACGGATGCAGCCCGAGCGATTTCGCGGCGTCGAAGAAACGCTGCGCCGAATACGTATTGAGCTGCGCGGGCAGCGGGAAGTTGTCGCTGCGGTTCGCCTCGAACACGTTGCCGTCGCCGACTACCTTGCCGCCGACCTTGTACGCCTGCCCCGACGTGCCGAACACCTTCTCCGCGAAGTCGAAATACGGCTCGAGCTCGTCGTAGCTGACGCCCGTGTCCTGGATCGTCATCCCTTCCGGAATGAACTTCTTGCCGTAGCGCTCTTCGTAGTGGCTGCGCAGGCGCAGTTCTTCCGGCGTGATCCGGAAGTGCACGCCCGACCAGTGCAGCCCCGCGCCGCCGACGCCCTCGCCCGGCAGGAACGCCGCGAGCTGCCGGTACGGCAGCGCGGTGTCCTGCACGCCGTGGCGGATCGACACGGTCGTCTTCGACAGGTCGAGGAACAGCTTCTTGCGGACGTTGTAGGTCAGCTCGTCGATCGTGTTCGGATACGCGCCGTCCGGATAGGTGTCGCGATACTCGCCGCGCTCGAGCGCGACCACGTTCAGGCCCGCTTCGGTCAGTTCCTTCGCGAGAATCGCGCCGGTCCAGCCGAAGCCGACGATCACCGCATCGACATGCGGCTTCTTTTCTGCGGCCATCAGGTACGCTCTCCGTTGATCGAGACCGGGCCGTACGGGTACGGCTTGCCACTCTGGTTGACGAAATCCATGAAGTCGGCGCGCGCGCCCGGGAACCCGATCATCTTCCACGCGGCCATGTCGCGATTGCCGCCGTGCACCGGATCGCAGAAGTAGCCTTCGCGCGTGTTCTGCAGCAACTGGCCGAAGAACACGGCGGACGGCACGTCGTCGATCTGCGCACTGCCTTTCTCCAGCTCGCCGAGCACGGTGTCGCGGGTCGCGCCGTCGAGATCGGCGAACGCCTTGCCGTGATTCTTTTCGCTATAGCGGTTGACCGCCGCGATGCCGAGCCGGTAGATGTCGCGCGGCACGAGCTTCAGCTGATAACCGAGCTCGGGCACGCCCTGCTGGAACGGGCCCTGCATGTACCACGTCGCGCCGTGCGCGTACGGGGTTTCCATCTGGCGGTCGATGAATTCGGGCACGCCGGATTCGAGTGCGCCGGGGCCCTCGGCGTCGGACGGGATCAGCCGGTCGACGGCGGCCTGTACGAACGCCCATTCCTTCGCATCGAAGAAAGTCGGCTTGTACGGGGCGCGCTCGGCGCCGGCCGACGCCGTCGATGCATTGCCCGCCGTGGTGGCGGACGATGACGACGAGCGCAGGTCGCAGCCGGCGACCGACGCGATCGGCACGAGCGCGACCGACGTGCGCAGGAAGCGGCGACGCGAATTGGGTTTGTCTGGTGGCGTGGACATGGTCGGATGTTGATCGTTGGGGAGCGTTCGAGCCCGCGCATTCCGCATGCGGCGTGCCCGCCACGATAGCCATGCCGCACGCGGCCGGCCGTCCTTGTTCTTGCTATGCTGCGAACGACGTCGATATGGGCGCCGGCTGCGCGCGGCGCGGCGGAGCCGTCATGCAGCCGCGTCGCGCCGGTTTCGGAGCGCCGCGCGGATCGACCTCCTCGCGGGTCCGATCGGACGAACCCGGCCTGTCGGCCGCCGTCCGTCCGCCATCGCCGTGACCCTGATTCAACTTAGACGCCGCGCGAGCCGTCGGCAAGCGCAACGTGCACGACCCTCATTTCGGGGTCCCGGCGACGAGTGCGGCGAATTATAAATGGAACCGGTTCCATTTCCAAAGGGTTGGAGGCAATTCACTGCGTCGAAAATCGCAATAATCGAAAAACGAGTGACGCAATGCACAAAAACGGGGGCTTTGACAGTGGTTCGGGAGGGCGTTGAGCGTTCGGCGGTTCGGCGGTTCGGCGGTTCGGCGGTTCGGCGGTTCGGCGGTTCGGCGGTTCGGCGACCTGGCGACCTGGCGACCTGGCGATTGGGCGATTGGGCGATTGGGCATCGGGCACCGCCCGATTGGGCAGCGGTTTCACGCCCGCGCTTTTTCCCGCACGCGCACGGCTTCATCCGACGTCGTCCATCACGGGCCATCACGGCCCCGCCCCGCCCGTTCCCTGGCCGGCCCCTCGCGTTACACGCCGGTTGCGATCCGCGGGCCGCCGCTCACCACGGCCACAGCATCGATGCGATCGACAACGCGAGCGCCGCGCACAGCGGCGAGTAACAGAGGCTGTCCATCCGCGCGAAACGCGATCCACGAATCCGCTTGAAGAAGCCGACGTAGCGAAAATCGCCGACCGCGCGCACCGCGAAGATCAGTGCGAGCACAACGATCGCGAACGCGATCGCGCCGGGATACAGGTTCGGCCACAGCCAGCCGGCTCGCGACGCCACCGCGCATGCGCCTGCCAGCAACGCCGCGGCGACGGCAAGCGTGCCGGACACACTCGGCCGCAGCAGCGGTACGCCGTCGTGCTCAGGAATGGCCGCACGCTTGCCGAGCCGCCCGCCCAACGCCCAGTAGACGTGAACGAGTGCGATCGCGCAAAGCGTCGGCACGCTGAAATACGGGCCCATCATGTTGGTCAAGTCCGTTGTTTCATTGTGTCGCCGGATCGAGGCGAGGCCGACAGACGCCGATGTGCGGCCCCGTTCCGCACGACCCAAGACGATACCGAAAGCGCTCGCGACATGCATTGCGACGTCCGGTCGCAATGCGCGATGCCGCGTGTGTTGCGATGCAGTGCGCGCGACCGTCGCATCGGGCCGTCGCTTGACTTCGCTCCGCGCACCACTACCCTTTTATTCGAGCACCGCAATCGAACCGTGCATGCGCGAACCCCGCCCGCGTGCCGCCATGCCGACACGCGCCGTCGACCGATGGCCATGGCAACGCGCATGCGCGGCAACGATGACGAATACCCATGGAGGCGACTCATGCTGATCGGCGTGCCGAAAGAGATCAAGAATCACGAATATCGCGTCGGCCTCACCCCGGCCGGTGCGCGCGAGCTGACGCGGCATGGCCACCATGTGCTGGTGCAGCGCAGTGCAGGCACTGCGATCGGCCTGCTCGACGACAACTACACGGCCGCCGGCGCGGCACTGTGCGACGACGCGAGCGAAATATTCGCGCGCGCCGACATGATCATCAAGGTCAAGGAGCCGCAGCCCGCCGAATGCGCGATGCTACGGCGCGGGCAGATCCTCTATACGTACCTGCACCTCGCACCCGATCCGGAACAGGCGGCCGCGCTCGTGAAGTCCGGCGCTGTCTGCATCGCTTACGAAACCGTGACGGGGCCCGGCGGCGGCCTGCCGCTGCTCGCACCGATGAGCGAGGTGGCCGGACGCATGTCGATCCAGGTTGCGGCAACGCACCTGGAAAGCCCGCGCGGCGGACGCGGCGTGCTGATGGCCGGCGTGCCTGGCGTACCGGCCGCGCACGTCGTGGTGCTCGGCGCCGGCGTGGTGGGCACCGGCGCGCTGCAGATGGCGGTCGGCCTCGGCGCGCGCGTCACCGTGCTCGACACGAACGTCGGACGGCTGCGCCAGCTCGACCTGATCTTCGCGAACCGCATCACGACCATCTGCTCGAACGCGCACACGATCGACGAAGCCGTGCGCGACGCCGACGTCGTGATCGGCGCCGTGCTCGTGCCGGGCGCATCGGCGCCGCGCCTCGTCACGCGCGACATGATCGCGACGATGCGTACGGGCGCCGTGGTCGTCGACGTCGCGATCGACCAGGGCGGCTGCTTCGAGACATCGCATGCGACGACCCACGCGCAACCGACCTTCGTCGTCGACGGCGTCGTGCACTACTGCGTCGCGAACATGCCCGGCGCGGTCGCGCGCACGTCGACGTTCGCGTTGAACAACGCGACGCTCGGCCATGCACTCGCGCTCGCCGACAAGGGCTGGAAACGCGCGATGACCGAGGATCCGCATCTGCGCGCGGGGCTGAACGTGTGCGATGGACACATCACATACGAAGCCGTCGCACTGGCGCTCGGCCTGCCGTACGTACCGGCCGAAGACGTGCTGCACTGACGCCGGCGTGCGGGCACGCCATCACGTGCCCTTCGGGCGTCCGTGCTTCGACGCGCCGCTCGCGCCCATCGTGCGCGCGAGCAGCGGCCGCAGTTGCGCGAGCGTGCGCGTGTTCAGCACGTCCTGCCGCGTGAGCCAGCCGCGCCGCGCCTGACCGACGCCATAGGCGAGACGGTCGAGATCGTCCGCGCACTGCGCATCCGAGCCGATCGCCACTGCGACGCCGGCTTTTGCGGCCTCGCGGCACCAGATGTCCGGCAGATCGAGCCGGCGCGGATCGCTGTCGAGTTCGACGAAGCAGCGGCGCGCGGCGGCCCCGGCGATCACGCGCGCCACGTCGAGTTCGCATGCGTCGCGCTCGCCGAGCAGCCGGCCGAGCGGATGCGCGAGGATCGTGAAATGCGGATGGTCCATCGCATGCAACAGGCGCTCGGTCTGCGCATCGCGCGGCAGGTCGAAGTGGTCATGTGCCGCGCCGACGACGAGGTCGAGCCGGCCGAGCACGTCGTCGGGCACGTCGAGGCTACCGTCCTCGAGAATGCCGGCCTCGACGCCCTTCAGCAACACGAAGTCGTCGAACGATGCGTTGATGCGGTCGATCTCGTCGATCTGCCGCGCCAGCCAGTCGAAACCGTTGCGGCCGCCGGCGGTGTGTGGCACGCGATCGGTCACGGCGAGATATGCGAGCCCAAGCGAGCGCGCCGCGTCCGCCATCGTGCGCAGCGCGTCGCGGCCGGCCGACACGTCGGTATGCGCGTGCAGGTCGCCATGCACGTGCTTGCGCTCGACGAGCGCGGGCAGCGTGCCGCCGCGCGATGCTTCGATCTCTCCACGATCCTCGCGCAGTTCGGGCGGCACCCAGTGCAGACCGATTGCCTCGTACACGGAGGCCTCCGTCGCGCCCGCAATCCGTTCGTCGCCGCGAAATACGCCGTATTCGTTGATCTTCAGCCCGCCGGCCTGCGCGAGCCGGCGCAGCGCGATGTTGTGCGGCTTCGATCCCGTGAAATAGACGAGCGCTGCACCCAACGCGTCGGCTTCGACGACCCGCAGGTCGACCTGCAACCCGTTGCGCAGCACGATGCTCGAGCGCGTCTTGCCGTGCGCGAGCACGCGCGCGACGTCGCCGCAGCCGACGAACGCGTCCGCCACCGCGGCCGGATCGCGCGCGGTCACGAGGATGTCGAGATCGCCGACCATCTCGCGGCCGCGTCGAAAGCTGCCGGCCGCCACCGCTTCGCCGACGCCGGGTACCGCACGCAATCGCGCGAGCAGCGGCATCAGCGAGTGCGCGGCATCGGGCAACAGGAATCGCTGCGGCTCGCGTTGCAGACGATCGTCGATCGCTTCGAGCAGGTGCGCTTCGGTTTTCGCGCCGAAACCCGGCAGTGCGCGCACGTGCCCGCTTTTCGCTTCGGCGCGCAACTGTTCGAGCGATTCGACATGCAACGCGTCATGCAGCGCCTTCACGCGTTTCGCGCCGAGCCCCGGCACGTCGAGCAGTTCGACGATCGCGCCCGGCAAAGCCTGGCGCAGCGTTTGCTGCAGCTCGCAGGTGCCCGTCGCCGCGATCTCGCGCAGCTTCGATGCGAGATCGGGGCCGATCGACGGAATCTGGCCGAGATCGCCGCCGTTCGCGATCATCGTCGGGATGTCGCGCCCGTAGTCGGCGATCGTACGGGCCGCGTTGCGGTACGCGCGCACCCGGAACGGGTTGGCGCCCTGGATCTCGAGCATGTCGGCGATTTCGGCGAAGACAGCGGCACACTCGGCATTGTGGATCGGCATGATGAGCGTGGCTCCCTTCCACGTGGATGGCGCCGTGCGCTGACGCGACGACGTCTGCCGGCCCGCGGCCGCATGTCGACGGCGGCGGGCGCCCGTCGGTCATCCTGCACCGACTTCCCGCATCGTGTAGCACGCGGCACGCCCATATCGCGGCGGCGCGTGCGTCACAGCGATGCGCGCGGCGTCGTCGCGTACTGACGCTCGTACAGCGACTGGCAATGCGTGCAGCGCTCGGCGCTCGGTCGCGCGAGCAGACGCTCGTAGCCGACCGGCGCATCGCAATCGATGCATTCGCCATAACTGCCGTCGCGCATGCGCTGCTGCGCGCGGCCGATCGCGCGCAGTTCGGCCAGTTTCATTCCGATCAACGCGTGATCCATGTCGACGAACAGATCGGCATTCGCCTCGTCGCCCTCGTCCGGCGCCGCGCCGGCGAGATCCGCATAGGACTCCGACGCGCGCTGGTCCTCGCTCATGCGGATCTCCGCGCGCAGCGCCTGCTCGTTTTCGGTCAGCCGCCGCTGCAGCGTCTGCCGTTGTTGTGGGTCGAGCGCCATCGCCGTCTCTCCTTTTCCGGGTTCCGCGCAACGAGGCATGCGGCGCGAGGTTGTCGCGCCGATGTGCGGCGAGCATGCACGATCCGCCCGCCGTGAACCGGGGCGCCCGGCCGTACAGTGCAGCGGGCGCATGCGACGCAGGATAAACCCAATGGACCGGCGCGTGTTGACCGTCGTCAGTCTCACGCGTGGAGACGGTACAGGTGCGGGAACCGGGGACGGACGCGATTACGCGGCCTGCAGGCGCCGCGACGACGTGGTCTTACAAATACCCGACGCGGTTCGTGCGATCGATGTGTCGTTACACGTCCGCGCGCACGATATCGAGCAGCGCGCGCGCCGAGCGTTGCCAGCTGAAATGCTGCGCGCGCTCGCGCCCGGCCGTGCGCAGTCGCGCGCGCAGGTCGGCATCGTCCATCACGCGTGCGATCGCCGCGGCGATGTCGGGCGGCGAATACGCATCGCAAAAGAATGCGGCACCGCCACACACTTCCGGCAACGCCCCTTCGTGCGACACGATCACCGGGCAGCCGCACCGCATCGCTTCCAGCGGCGGCAGCCCGAAGCCTTCATAGAGCGACGGAAACACGAAGCAGCCGGCATGTTCGTACAGCGCCTTCAGTTCGCGATCGGTCACGTAGCCCGCCCACGTCACGTACGGATCGTCGGCGCGCAGGCCCGGCACGCTGCCGCCGAAGATCTTCGCATTGGCGCCTCCCGCGATCACGAAACGCAGCGTCGGGTGCGACGCGCGCATCAGTTGCATGGCTTCGAGTGCACGCACGAGGTTCTTGCCGGGCGCAAGCGAGCCGACGAACAGCACGTAGCCGTCCGTCTCGAGATTCAGGCGGGCAAGCACGCCGGGATCGGGATCGATCCGATCGATATGGTCGACGGCCGCCGGGACGACCGTCAGGCGCGCAGGCGGTACGCCGAGCGTCGCGGCAAGGCGCGCGCGCGAGAAGTGCGAAATCGTGACGATGTGGCGTGCGCGGCGCTTCAGCACCGAGAACGCGAAGCGATACCACATCCGGAATGCGACCGAGTAACCGGCGGGCAGGTCGAAAACCGCCGCATCGTAGATCAGGACGAGTTGATCGCGCTTCGCGAGCGGCCCGACGTTGCACAGACTGAGCAACATTCGACCGTGCGTCGCACGCGGCAGCGTCAACTGCTCCCAGAGCGCACCGCGCAAACCTGCGGCGACCTGCCCGCGCGCACCGGCCGGCAATGCCGCCGGATCGTGATTCGCCGGTACGACGAGCGCCGGCACGTCGTCGGGATTCGCGAGACGCGCCAGCTCGGCCGTCAATTCATATGCGACCCGCTGCACGCCGGTCATTCGCTGCGCGGTGAATTTTCCGTTGACCGCGATGCCGCTCAGCCGCGCAGCGCGCGCGGCCGTCCCGGCGCCCCGTTTCGCACGGCCGTCCTGCAGCGCGGCTTCACGACCTTCCCGAATCGACGTCGACATGATCACTCCGATGGCTGCGACGCGATCGCGCCGCCAGACACCCCGCGTCGCGGGATGCTCGTATTCCGTCAGTGTGTCGACCTGCGTCGCCGCGATCGGTACGTTCGACCGCACAATCCTTCGATTCGGCGAAACTTCGTGATCCTCAGAATGCGTTGCGACCGATGAAGCCGCGCACGATCGTCAGCAGGATGATCTTCACGTCGAACCAGAAGCTCCAGTTCTGCATGTAGAACAGATCCAACTTCACGCGCGCGGCCATCGCCTCGACCTTGCGCGTCTCGCCGCGATAGCCGTTCACCTGCGCCCATCCCGTGATGCCGGGCCGCACGCGGTAGCGATACATGTAGCAGTCGATCAGTTGCCGATAGAAGTCGTCGTGTTCGATCGCATGCGGACGCGGGCCGACCACCGACATCTGGCCGAACAGCACGTTGAAGAACTGCGGCAGCTCATCGAGCGACGTGCGGCGCAGGAACGCGCCGACCGGCGTGATGCGCGAATCGTTGCGCGACGCCTGCCGCACGACGCCAGGCTGCGCGCGATGCACGCGCATCGTCCTGAACTTGAGGATATGGAATTCGCGCCCGTCCACACCCTTGCGCCGCTGCCTGAACAACACGGGCCCCGGCGACGACAGCTTCACCGCGATCGCGAGCACCGCGAGCAACGGCAGCAGCGGAATCAGCACGGCCACCGCAAACAGCCGGTCGAACGCGAACTTCGCCCACAGCTCGGGCGCCGAGCGCGGCGTGGTCGCGAGGTTGATCGCCGGCATGCCGAGCACGTCGGTCGCCGAGCGTTCGACGACGGCCATCCGCCGCACGTCGGGCAACAACCGCAGTTCGACGAACTCGTCGCGCAACTCGCGCACGATGCGCTGGATACGCCACTCCTGCGCCATCGGCAACGTGAGCCACACTTCATCGATCTCGCCGCCGCGGATCATGCGGCGCAGCTCGGCCCAGTCGCCGATCACCGGCACGCCGCCGATCGCGTCCGACGCAGTCGCGGCCTGCGCATCGTCGTCGAATACGCAGGCCGCCGCGAACGCGCCGTCCGGTTCGAGCTGCATCCGCTCGATCGCGACGCGTCCGTATGCCGTCGCGCCGACGATGGCGACCCGGCGCTGCCGTGTGCGCGCATCGCTGCGCCTGAGCGTGAGCGCGCACAGCGCCAGCCGGCCGATCAGCAGCGCCGCGTCGCCGGACAACACCGTGCGTGCGATCCAGCGTGTGGTCATCGTGCCGCCGCGGTTCATGATCCAGGTCGCGCCGGCCGCCGTCAGCGTGCTCGCGCATACGATCGCAACCACCATGCGCGTCAGCACGGGCTCGACGCGAACCGTCGACGCGCCGCCGCGGGCCGCGCGCAAGCCCCGCGGCAGCAACCCGACCGTCAGCACGCACAGCAATGCGATCGCACCGCGCTGCGCATCAGACAAGTCGTGCCATCCCAGCCCCATCGCGGCCTGCGCGGCGAGCGCACCGGCCAGCAGCAGCGCAACGTCGGCCGCGGCTAGCGCGACGCGACGCATTGCATTCGTTCCTCCGGACTTCGAATGCATCGTCATGCACCGCGCGCGGACAATGCGCCATGCATTTCGGGCATCCGGGGCAGCACCGGCATCAGTCTCGCGCTCTCGCGCGGACCGAGCAACCGGCGATAGTCGGCGCGAATCAGCTCGTAGCATTCGCACGAATTGCGCTCCAATCCTTCGCGATCGAGCACCGTGATGCGGCCGCGACGCTGCCGGATCAGCCCGGCTTCCTGCAGATTGCCGGCCGCTTCCGTCACGCCTTCGCGACGTACGCCGAGCATGTTCGCGATCGTCTGCTGCGTGACGGCCAGCTCGTCGCCGTCGATCCGGTCGTGCGCGAGCAGCAGCCAGCGGCTCAGTTGCTCGCTGACCGAGTGATGCCGGTTGCACAGCGCGCTGCGCGAGATCTGCGCCATCATCGCCTGGCAGTAGTTCAGCAGCAGCCGGTACGTCGCGGGTGAACGTTCGAATTCGGAACGCATCACGCAGGTCGGCACGCGATAGGCCATGCCGCCGATGCGGACCTCGACGCGATTCGATACCGTGGCGCCGCCAACGAGCGTCGCGAGACCGACCGCACCTTCCCGGCCGACCACCGCCACCTCGACCATCGCACCGTCCTCCATCAGGTGCTGCACCGACATCATCGCGGAGGTCGGGAAATGCAGGTGGCGCATGGGCTCGCCGACGCGATCCAGCATGCCGGCCTTGATCCTGACCAGTTCGAGGTGCGGTGCGATCGCGCGGATGCTGTCCTCCGGCAGGGCAGCAAGAATGGCGTTCGCCGAATAGCTCGAGTGAAGCTGTAGCATCTCTGTATCCCTCTTTATTGTCCGCGGCGCAGGCGCCACGTCTGGCAATCGTTATCGCGATGCGCGTCCTCGACGGGGGTTGCGGCCACAACCCTGAATGCGATCGATGTTCGGCGTCTCGCCGCCGGATCGAATCGATCGCGTCGTTTCGACTCGCCGGCTTCAATAAGCGATTTACGTGCCAATAGCTGCCCGTCCTTAATATATGAACGGCCTCCCTTTTAAAGCGCGGGATAGCCGGCCGAAAACCGGCAAAAAGCGTCTCATTTCCGGACACTCGCCGATGCGACGGACACCGCGAATGAATCAACTGAACAATGTCGACACGCCCGCCGGCGCGCGCCCGCAGCGGGCCGCGGGTCTTATCGGTCAACGACTTACAGTACGTTTTCAATTGTTTCCATGACGTTGAAAGCGAAGTCCGACTGGCCAATCCGGATCTCGAATGAGCGTTTGAAACTGTCTCAAATTTGAATCTCTAAATTAACTCCGCGCTGTGTCAGCGAACGCACACATTGGATACAGAGCCATGATTTCATTGAGAAATCCATTGCAGATATCTCAAATGTTAAATAATGTTCAATGCGAATGAGGTTTTTTCCTTGTACGATGCGTATCTCCGGTCATTGATTCCAGACGAAGTTCAATTGCCGATCGTCTTCGCGATTCGTTTCATATCGTTTAAATCATGAAAAAAGGAAACTTTAAATCCGTATAACGTTTGCTTGCGCACCAACCGTCAAACTTTGTGAGGTTGACGTAATACGCGATTGCCGCGATTCGACTGCGTGCTAGCCTTTTTCCGGCCATCTGCATTCGAATTCCGTTGAACCCCGGATTCGCACGTGCGTGCCAAATCCCGTCGGGATGCCTTCGCGCGCTGTGCGACCGCCACACTACAAGGACGTGCCGTGACTCAACAGGCCCATGACGCCGTCGCCCACGCGACCAGCATGATCGAGCTTTCCCACAGCTTCGACGCGAACCGGTTTCTCGCGGCGCTCGACCGCGACGAACGCGCCACGCTGATCGCCCACCTCCAGCTGGTGCACCTGAAATCCGGGCAAGTGCTCTGCGAACCGGGCGAAACGCTGGCCGCGGTCTACCTGCCCGTGACGACGGCGATCTCGCTGCAGTACGTATCGTCCGGCGGCATGACGCTGGAAGTTGCCGAAATCGGCAGCGAGAGCATCGTGTGCGACGACGTGATCGGCGGCAGCGGCCGGATGCCGTGCCGCACCGTCGCGTGCCGCGACGGCTTCGTCTATCGGCTCGACCGGCGCGTGTTCGCCACGGCGTTCGACGCGTCGCCGGTGATTCGGCATCTCGTGTTCGTATGCGTGCGGCTGCTGATGGCGCAGGTATCGCAGATCACGTTCTGCAGCCGCCATCACGTGCTCAAACATCAGTTATGCAGATGGTTTTTGCTCGCCTACGATCGTTCGCGCAGCATCGAGATCCAGGTCACGCACAGCATGCTCGCGCAGATGCTCGGCGTGCGGCGCGAAACGGTCACGGACGCAGCGGGCGAAATCCAGAAGCTCGGATTGATCCGGCAGTACCGCAGTTCGATCGAGCTCGCCGATCTCGCGGGCCTCGAGAAGCTGTCGTGCGGTTGCCGCGCGATCGTGCGCGACGACATGAAGCGCATCCTGTCGTCGGACTCGGGCGTGACGGCTGCCGCGCGCGCGTGATGCGCGCGGCATTTGGGCTGCCGGTGCGAACGGGCCGGCAGATTGTAGGGTGACGAACAGAACACAGTGCGTGCGAATGGTCTACTGACGCAGGACTGCCGGGGGGACGTCAGCGCATTGTGCGCGTCCGCCCGCGCGGACGACACCACGCACGCCGGAGCCGCACGTGAAAACCGACATCAGAACCATCCTCAAGCACGTCGCCCATCTCGAAGCCGCGATCGATTCGATCGGTGACGGGGACGACCTTTACGAAGCGGGCCTTTCGTCGCTCGATACGATCCAGCTGATGCTCGCGATCGAAAAGCAGTTCAACATCGAGATTCCCGACGAGATGCTGAACCGCAATCTGTTCCGTAGCGTCGATGCGCTCGCGGACACGATCGCCACCCTCCAACGCACCGAGCATTCCGCATGAGCGCGCTACTTCCCGAACTCTCGGCCGACGACGAAGCGCATCGGCTCGACGAGGCTGCGCACGCCGTCGCGCAAATCGCCGCCCAGCACGCGGATGCCGTCGATCGCGACGCGCGCTGCCCGGTCGAGGCGATCGAAGCGATGCGCGCGCGCCGCCTGTTGAGCGCCATGGTGCCGGCCCACCTCGGCGGTGCGGGCGCGTCGCTCGCCGACGTCGCATCGGCATGCTCGATCCTCGGCCAGGCCTGTGCGTCGTCGGCGATGGTGTTCGCGATGCACCAGATCCAGGTCGCGTGCATCGTCGACCACGCGACCGACCAGGACTGGCACCGGCTGTTCCTGCAACAGCTCGTGCGGCACCAGTGGCTGCTCGCATCGGCGACGTCGGAAGACGGCGTCGGCGGCAACCTGCGCGCGAGCCAGTGCGCGATCGAAAGCAACGGCGGTGAATTCCGGTTGCACAAATCCGCCCCGACGATCTCGTACGGCGACTACGCCGACGGCATCCTCGCGACCGCGCGACGCGACGCCGACGCGCCGGCGTCCGAGCAGGTACTCGTCACGCTGCTGCGCGACGGCTATACGCTCGCGCGCCGCGGCGAATGGGACACGCTCGGCATGCGCGGCACCTGCAGCAACGGCTTCGTGCTCGATGCGCAAGGCGCGACCGTGCAATGCCTGCCGGTGCCGTTCGCGCAGATCGCCGAACAGACCATGGTGCCGGTTTCGCACATCCTGTGGGCCGCCGTCTGGATCGGTGTCGCGGGCGACGCGTTCCATCGCGCGCACCAGTTCTTCCGCGCGCAGGCACGCCAGACCGACGGCGCGCCGTCGCCCGCGTCGCGCCGCATTGCCGAATCGCTCGCGCTGATGCAGGCGATGCAGGCCCGCGTCGACAACGTGCTGCGCCTCCATGCCAGCGCATCGGCCCGCTCGTGGTCGGCCAGCATGGCCCGCGCCGCCGAAATCAACACGCTGAAAACCTATGTGTCGTCGACGGCGCTCGAGGTCGTGCAGCAGGCGATGATGATCTGCGGGATGGCGGGCTACAAGCAAGGCACGCCGTTCAGCCTCGGTCGTCACCTGCGCGACCTGCACGCGGCGCCGCTGATGATCAGCAACGACCGCATTGCCGCCAACACTTCGAGCCTGCTGCTCGCATTGCGTCCCGCGACGCTGGAGAAACACTCGTGAACGATCGCCTCTCCGTGCCTTCCGCCGTTTCCGCCGTTTCCGCCGCTTCCGCAGCGTCCGACGCACCGCTCGACCGCGCGGGCGTCAACCCGCTGCGCGACGAACTGATCGACGCGGGCCTCCTCGTGTCGACCGGCATCCAGGGCCTGTTCGGCCGCAGCGAGCGCTTCGAGCGCGTCGTCGAAGCGCTCGACGCGTTCGTCACGCGCGTCGGCGCCGACCAGCAGGCCGAAGTCCTGCGCTTCCCGCCGGCGATGAGCCGCACCGAGTTCGAGCGCAGCGAGTACATGAAGAGCTTCCCGCAACTCGCAGGCAGCGTGCATGCGTTCTGCGGCGACGAACAGCGGCACCAGCGGGTGCTGCAGTGCCTCGATCGCGGCGAGGACTGGACCGAAAGCCAGAAGCCGACCTACGTCGTGATGACGCCGGCCGCGTGCTATCCGATCTACCCGGTCGTCGCGCGCGCGGGCGCGCTGCCCGACGACGGCCGGATCTTCGACGTGTTCTCGTACTGCTTTCGCCACGAACCGTCGCTCGATCCGACCCGCATGCAGTTGTTCCGGATGCGCGAATACGTGCGCATCGGCACGCCCGAGCAGATCGTCGCGTTCCGCGAAACGTGGATGGAGCGCGGCACGCGGATGATCGACGCGCTGCGCCTGCCGAACGCGATCGATCTCGCGAACGATCCGTTCTTCGGACGCGGCGGCAAGATCGTCGCGGACAGCCAGCGCGAGCAGAACCTGAAGTTCGAGCTGCTGATCCCGATCGAGCACGACGGCCGCCAGACCGCGTGCCTGAGCTTCAACTACCACATGGATCACTTCGGACTGCTGTGGGACATCCGCACCGCCACGAACGACGTCGCGCATACCGGCTGCGTCGGCTTCGGCCTCGAACGGCTGACCCTTGCGCTGTTCCGCCACCACGGCTTCGACATCGAAGCGTGGCCGGTCGACGTGCGCGACGTGCTGTGGGGAACGCGATGAAATTCGTGTCCCGCGATGGCGATGAAGCATCGTTCGAGGACGTGCGCCACCGCGCACGCCACTACCGGCCGCACCCGCTGCACAGTGAGGAGATGGTCTGGAAGCAGACCAACTGCTACGTCGACATGTGGCTCGAGGTGCTCCGCTGGTGGGGCCTCAATCCGTATGCGGCGCTGCCGTTTACGGTGGCGCTCGATTTCGAGGGCGATCAGTTCACGTTCTTCAAGTTTCCGCACGACGAACTGGAGCGGTTCTACGGCATCGTCGTGCAGGAACACTCGATCTACGAACCGCTCGACCAGCACATCGAGACGCAGGTCGCGCGCGGTCATCTGATGATCGTCGAGGTCGACGCGTGGTTCCTGCCCGACACGCGCGGTAGCGCGTACCGCACGCAGCATACGAAGACCACCATCGGCATCGACGCGATCGACCGCAGCCGACGGCAGATCGGCTACTTTCACAACAGCGGCTATTACATCGCCGAGGACTTCGACTACAACGGGCTCGTCGGCGACAGTTCGCCGATGCCGCTGGCGCCGTACGTCGAATGCGCGAAACGGCGCTTCGCGCCGCTCGACGAACGCTCGCTGTGCGAAGCGTCGCTCGCGTCGCTGCAGCGGCACCTGCGCCGCCTGCCGATCGTCAATCCGATCGCCGCATTCCGGCGGCAGCTGCAGTTCGATGCGAAATCGCTCGCCGATTCGCCGCTCGAACGCTTCCACGCGTACTCGTTCAATTCGGTGCGTCAGCTCGGCGCGAACTTCGAACTGTTCGGCCACTACGCGCGCTGGCTGCAGGCGAGCGGCTGCGTCGGCCCGTTCGCCGACATCCGGGCCGCGTGCGACCGCATCGCGTCCGAGGCGATGGTGCTGGAATTCCGGCTCGCGCGCGCCTGTGCGCGCGGCAAGGAGGAGCGCGGCGACGGCACGCTCGACGCGATCGAAGCGGCTTACGCCGATCTCGTCGACGGCGCGCGCCGGATCGCGCCGCCGCTGCAGCCGGCGGCACCCGTTCGCGTCAACGCGGCACCCGTGCCGATGATGCGGTGACGCGCACGCGCGCCACGCCCGCGTGGTCGATGGTCGCAACGGCCGCGGGCATCGCCCAGGGGCCGCGCGACCTCCCTGCCGCCGCCGAGTGGATCGCGGCGCCCGTGCCAGGCACCGTCGCACAGGCCCTCACGCTGGCCGGCCGGCCGCACGACGTGGCCTCGCACGACGAACGCGACCACTGGTATCGCGTCGAACTGCGCGGACACGGGCCGCGCGTGCTCCGCTTTCACGGCCTCGCGACGCTCGCGCAAGCATGGCTCGACGACACGCCGATCCTGCGATCGGACAGCATGTTCGTCACGCACGACGTGCCCGTGTCGCTCGACGGCACGCATCGGCTGGTGGTCTGCTTCCGCGCCCTCGCACCGCACCTGCGCGACGCGCGTGCGCCGCGCCGCGCGCGCTGGCGCACGCGGCTTGCCGAGCCGGCGACGCTGCGCGCCGTGCGCACGTCGCTGCTCGGGCACATGCCCGGCTGGTTTCCGCGTTGCGTGCCGACCGGCCCTTGGCGTCCAGTCGAGGTACTGGATCCGGCGCACGGCCCCGTGCTCGTCCACTGCGACCTGCATGCGCGCATCGACGGCGACACCGGCTGGCTCGACGCGGAACTCGCGTTCGCCGCGCCGCTGCCCGACGCGTTCGCGGCCCGGCTGTCGTGCGGCGAACATCACGCGACGCTCGAGCGCCGCGGCGCCGACCGGCTGCAGGCAACCGTCGCGGTGCCCAACGTGCGCCGCTGGTGGCCGCACACGCACGGCGAACCGGTGCTTTACGACATCGCACTGCACATCGGCGCCGAACAGCGGCCGCTCGGCGCGACGGGTTTTCGCACGATCGAGCAGGACGCCGGCGACGACGGCAACGGATTCGGGTTGCGCGTGAACGGCGTGCCGGTCTTTGCGCGCGGCGCGTGCTGGAGCAGCGCCGCGCCGCTCGCGGTGCACGCGGACGACGCGACCTACGCCCGTCTGCTCGGGCTGGCGCGCGACGCGGGCTTCAACATGATTCGCGTGGGCGGCACGATGACCTACGAGGCCGATGCGTTCCATGCGTGGTGCGACCGTCTCGGGTTGCTGGTCTGGCAGGACTTCATGTTCGCGAACTTCGACTATGCGCTGGCGGATCGCGCATTCGCCGACGCCGTCGACCGTGAAGCCGAACAGTTCCTCACGCGTCACCGCGCGTCGCCATCGCTCGCGGTGCTGTGCGGCGGCAGCGAAATCGCGCAGCAGGCGGCGATGTCGGGCCTCGCCCCTAAGCAGCGCTTCGTCGAGCTGACCGCCGAACGCCTCGCCGGACACGCGGCGGCGCGGCGGCCAGGCGCAATTTACGTGCCTGACACGCCCGACGGCGGCGTGCTGCCGTTCGTGCCGCGCGAGCGCGTGTCGCACTACTACGGCGTCGGCGCGTATCTGCGTCCGCTCGACGACGCACGCCGCGCCGACGTGCGCTTCGCGAGCGAATGCCTCGCGTTCGCGAACCTGCCGGACAACGCGATGCTCGACAGCCTCGGCTGGCCGGGCCTTCACGAGCCGCGCTGGAAGGCGGCCGTGCCGCGCGACCCCGGCACGTCGTGGGACTTCGAGGACATTCGCGATCACTACCTGCAGACGCTGTACGACGTGCCGCCCGACCGCCTGCGGCGCGAAGATCCGATGCGCTACTTCGAGCTGTCGCGCGCGGCAATCGCGGACGTGATGCGCGACACGTTCTCCGAATGGCGGCGTGTCGGCTCGCGCTGCGCCGGTGCGCTCGTCTGGCAGTTCCAGGACGTGATGCCGGGTGCGGGATGGGGCTTGATCGATGCGACGCATCGGCCGAAATCGGCGTGGTATGCGCTGCGCCAGGTGCTGCAGCCGGTGCAGGTGCTGCTCGTCGACGAAGGGCTGAACGGACTCGACGTGCACGTGCTCAACGAACGGCCGGCGCCGCTGTCGGCGACCGTCGAGCTGGTTGCGCTGCGCGACGGCCGCACGCCGGTCGCGCGTGCCGGCTGCCCGGTCCGGATCGCCGCGCACGACGCGGTGCGGCTCGGTTCGGCCGAACTGCTCGGCCGCTTCTTCGACTGGACCTACGCGTATCGTTTCGGGCCGTGCGAGCACGACACCGTCGTCGCGACGCTGCGCGCCGAGGACGACACGCTGCTGTCGCAGGCGTTCTACTTCCCGTCCCGCACGCATCCTGCCGTGTTCGCACGGCGCGAGCTCGGGATCGAGGCGTGCGTATCGCGCAGCGGTGCTACGTGGCACGTGGATATCGACACGCGTCACGTCGCTCGCCATGTTCAGATCGATGCGCCGGGGTTCGTCCCGCGCGACGACTGGTTCCATCTCGCGCCCGGCACGCCGGCGCGCGTCGCGCTGGTGCCGCTGGAAAACGCCGATGCCCAGGTGGCGCCCGGCACGCCGCCGATCGTCGAGATCCGCGCGCTCAACGCGGCGCGAACCGTGCGCGCCGCACCAGCCGACTGACGCGGCCGCGCCGGCCGGCGCGGGTGGCGCCGGTGCCGAGACGCCACGGCATCCGCGCTGCCCGCCACCGCGCGGCGCGCCCGTCAGTCGGCCGAGCCCGTGCCGCGCGGCCGCTCGATCCCGTAGGCTTCCATCCAGCGATACAGCGTCGCACGCGACACGCCGAGCTCGCGAGCGGAAGCCGCGACGCGCCCGCGGGTGCGCAGCAATGCCGTCTCGATCGCTTCGCGCTCGATCGACTTGCGCATGTCCGCGACGGACGGCGACGCGGCGTCGAGACAGTATTCGAGCTCGAGATCCTGCGCGGTGATCAGGCGCCCTTCCGTCATCACGACAGCGCGGCGCACGCGGTTGATCAGCTCCCGCACGTTGCCTGGCCAGTCGTGCTTGTAGAGCGCGGTGATCGCATCCGTCGAGAAGCCGCGCACGCGATGTCGCGCATCGCCACGGAAGCGCTCGAGCATGTGATGCGCGAGCAGTTCGATGTCCTTGCCGCGCGCGCGCAACGGCGGTTGATCGATGCGCATCACGCAGAGCCGGTGAAACAGGTCGGCGCGGAACCGCCCTTCTTCCATCGCTTCGCGCAAATCGACGTGCGTCGCCGAGACGATCCGCACGTCGACCGGCACCGGATCGCTGCCGCCCAGCCGGTGGATCGAGCGCTCCTGCAGGAAGCGCAGCAGGCTCGCCTGGCTCTCATGCGGGAGATCCCCTATTTCATCGAGCAGCAGCGTGCCGCCGTTCGCGGCCTCGACGTAGCCGATCTTGCGTGCGTTCGCGCCCGTAAAGGCGCCGCGCTCGTAGCCGAACAGTTCCGATTGCAGGAGGTGCGACGGGATCGCACCGCAGTTGACCGCGACGAACGGTCCGTTGCGTCGCTCCGAATGCCGGTGGATCGCGACGGCGGTCAGCTCCTTGCCGGTTCCGGTTTCGCCGAACACGAACACCGGCGCATCGGTGCGCGCGAAGCGGCGCACCGTATCGAACAGCCGCAGCATCGCGCTGCAGGTGCCGACGATGCCGTGTTCCTCGGATTCGAGCCGCTCGCGGTCGCGAGCGAACAGACACTCCATGCCGTACGCATGACCGACCGTATCGGCGATCCGCTGGTGCGACGCAGGCAACGTGATGTAGTCGAAGCAGTAGTCGCGCAGCAGCGCGCGCACGTTCGGCGCAGCGGTCTGACCGGCGTCGACGAGCGCGACCCACACGACGTCGCGCATCGACGCGCAGGTGGACGCGATGCTGCCGATCGCATCGGCGTGGCCGCCGCTCAGATCGAGGATGCCGCAGGTGATTTCACCGGACGTGTCGCGCAACTCGCTGGCATGCGCGACGATCGACACTTTCCAGTCGCGTCGCGCCAATTCCTTGCGAAGCATGACGGACGGTGTCCGCGTCCAGTAAATCAGGGGACGCTGCCCGCTAGTTCTCCCCTCGCCGGCGCTCTTATCGCGCGTTATTGGCATATTCATAACGAACCGTCACTTTCTCCACTACGCGAGCCGTTCGCGCGCGGTGCCGGCGGCGCATCGCCGCCTTTCCGCGCTGCGTTTCTACAGCCTGGGCGAAGATCGAAATTACACACGGCGTAAGCCCCCGGAAATCGAGCCGGACGTCATCCGGTCTCGCATTCATCGAACTCGAAGGGAACGCGCGGCTGCAAGCGCCACGGCATTCCGGCTTTGATACGGCGCGCCGTCGAACCGGCACGTCGGCAAACCCGAATTCCGTCCGCATTTGCGTCGCGTCGTACACGACAGCTGCGCCCGATGCTGAACCGGATGGCCGCCAACCCGCTCGGAATGGCCGCCTCACTTCTTCCGCTCCTGAACTTACACGTCGTTTTCGGTGACACTGTTACCAAACAGTAAGCCACGAATCATTCGATTACGCCGCCGCCCGCACTCGCGAAACCCCGTTTGAAGACTGTCGTTTGATTATCTCCGACGATTCCCGCCCGTCGGTGGTAAATCTAACCCTTCCTCACAATTCGCGTGTCTCATTACCAACCTATGTCGCTTAAATATACACAAAACCCTGTTCGTCATACGCATTGACTGGCAATGGCGCGGGGCAAGGCGGCTCGCTGTCGCAATGACCGTACCCGCTATCGCGCTGCCTGTTACATCGTCGTAACGTTCCGGCAGCCAGCGGCGGCTCAGGTACGCAGCGCGGCAGCGCCACGCCGGCCGGTCGGCTGGTCCACCTCCTCCCCTTCATCGGCTTCGTTCGCTGCGTCCGCATCGATGCCGGGTTCGTCGTCCGTGTCGCCGTCCGCGGGCACGCACGTCACCGGTATCGCCATCTCGTTCTGCAACGCGACGTAGCCTTCAGTCACGAAACGCGTGAGCTCGTCGCGAAAGCGCGCGGCGCCGAAGCGCATGGCGTTGCCGCGACATGCATGCGGATCGAAGGTGCCGCGCGGCAGCGCCTCGAAGCGTGCGAGCGCATCGATCAATGCGTCGGCCGTCTGCGTGCGGTAGAACAGCCCCGTCGCGCGCTTGCCCGGCCATGCGCGCACCGTCTCGCACACGCCGCCCTTCCCGTATGCGATCACCGGCGTCCCGCACGCCTGCGCTTCGAGCGGCGAAATGCCGAAGTCCTCTTCGGCCGCGAACACGAACGCGCGCGCACGCTGCAGGTGATCGTGCAGCACGTCGAATGGCTGATAGCCGAGCAGGCTGACGTTCGGTCCGGCGAGCGCGCGAATCTTCTCCATGTCGGGCCCGTCGCCGATCACGACGAGACGGCGCTCGGGCGTGCGCGAAAACGCATCGACGATCATGTCGATCCGCTTGTACGGCACGAGCCGCGACGCGGTCAGGTAGAACGGCTCCTTGTCGGTACGCAGCGACAGGTGCTCGACGTCGACCGGCGGATAGATCACCGTCGCGTCGCGCCGGTAGACCTTGCGGATGCGTCGCGCGACGAAGCGCGAGTTCGCGATCACGCGATCGACGCCATTGGCCGAGCGCGCATCCCAGTTGCGGATGTAGTGGAGCAACGCACGCGCGAGCACCGATTTCGGTCCATGCGCGAGGCCGGCCTCGTCCAGATACTGATGCTGCAGATCCCACGCATAGCGCACCGGCGAATGCACGTAGCTCGCATGGAACTGGTCGGGGCCGCTCAGCACGCCCTTCGCGACCGCATACGAACTCGACAGCACGACGTCGTAGCCCGACAGGTCGAACTGCTCGATCGCCAGCGGAAAGAGCGGCAGGTAGCTGCGGTAGTGCTTGCGCGCGAACGGCAGCTTCTGGATGAACGAGGTGTGGACGTCGTGACCGCGCAGACACGCGCGATCCTCGAGAAAATCGACAAGACTGTAGACGTCAGCCTGCGGAAAGCAGTCGATCATCTGCGCGAGCACGTGCTCGGCGCCGCCCTGCACGACCAGCCAGTCGTGAACGATCGCAATCTTCAAGTACCGCCTCCCCGGATTTTCATTCATGTTCGCGTCGGGCAGGCCGTGCATCGCGCCGCCTGCTCCAACCCACCCATTATGAAAAGGCGGTCGCGGCGCCGATGTGTGCTACCACACACTGTCCGGCTCTCGCGCGACGTGCGTCGCACGCGCTGCTGCGGCGCACGCATCACCGAAAGTCTGAGTGCGCTTTCGAACAGACCGGCGTACGCGTTGTAAGCATGATGTCTTCAGCCGTGACGTCCGGAACGAACGCGTCCATGCGACACGGCCTGCTCAGGGCATCACGCGAGGACTGCATCATGGAATGGCATTGTTGTGAATTCGAACATCTGAGCTCGGTCGATCTGTATGCGATCCTGCGCGCGCGCAACGCGGTGCTGGTCGTCGAGGATGCCCACACGTATCTCGACATCGACGGAAAGGACGCGGGCGCATTGCACATCTTTGCGCGCGTACGCGTCGGCAATACGGTGGAAATCGCGGCCTACGCGCGCCTGTTGCCGGGCGACGACATCGATCCGGAAGTCGTGATCGACAAGGTGCTCACGAGCGAGGCGTGTCGCGACGACGATACGCTCGAACGGTTGATCGAGCGCGCGCTCACCGCCGCGCACGCCGCATGGCCCGACGTCGCCGTGCGCACGCATGTTCCGGCGCCGCGTCATGCGTTCTACAAACGCTTCGGATTCCGCAAGGCTTACGGCCCGTATCTGGAACAGGGCACGCCGTTCATCGGCCTGATCCGGCCCGCGGACCGTACTGCCGGCGCGCTGCGCACCCTGCTGTCGCGGGTCGCGACGGCGCCGCATGTGTCCGACGCCGATACCCGCACGGACAGCCGTGTGCACAACCGACTTCCCACCGATACCGGAGTCAATCGATGAACCCCACCCTTGTCCCGGTTCCGGGGCCCGACCTGCCGCGCATCCTGCCCGTGATCCTCGCGGGCGGTTCGGGCACGCGGCTCTGGCCGCTGTCGCGCGAGTGCCATCCGAAGCAGCTGATCGAACTGATTTCGGACGAATCGCCGCTGTCGGCAACGGCGCGCCGCCTGAACGGCATCAGCAACGCGTCGCTCGGCGATACGCTGCTGCTGGTGTGCGGCGAACAGCATCGCATCATGAGCGCCGCGCAGGTCGTCGGCCGCGCGGCGCCGCCGCGCATCCTGCTCGAGCCGGCCGCGCGCAACACCGCGCCGGCGCTCACGCTCGCCGCGCTCGACACGAGCGCGCTCGACGAAGATCCGGTGCTCGCGGTGATGCCGGCCGACCACATCATCAGCGATGTCGAGGCGTTCCAGGACGCGATCGGGCGCGCGGCGCGCTACGCGCAGGAAGGCGCGATAGTCACGCTCGGCGTGTTGCCGCGTCGCGCGGAAACCGGCTACGGCTACATCCAGGTCGGCGCGCCGCGGCTCGGCCGGCTCGGCGGACAAGGCGGCTACGCCATCAGCCGCTTCGTCGAGAAGCCTGACGTCGCGCTCGCCGAGCGCTACCTGCATTCGGGCGACTACTGGTGGAACAGCGGGATCTTCGTCACGCGCGCGTCGGTGTGGCTGAAGGCGATCCGTGCACTCGCGCCGGCGATCCACGCCGCGTGCGAGGCTGCGTGGCGCGCGGGCGTCGCCGAGGAATCGTTCTTCCGGGTCGATGCGGCGGCGTTCGACGCATGCCCGTCCGACTCGATCGACTATGCGGTGATGGAACGCCTGACCGAACACCCCGAGCTCGACATCGAGGGCATCGTGGTGCCGCTCGCGGCCGGCTGGTCGGACATCGGCACCTGGGACGCGATCTGGGAAATCATGCCGAAGGACGATCAGGGCAACGTCGCGCGCGGTCCGATCGTGTTCGAGGACACGCAGGACAGTTTCGTCCGCTCCGAAGGCCGGCTCATTGCCTGCGTCGGCATGAAGGACGTCGTCGTGATCGAGACGGCCGATGCCGTGCTGGTCGCGAACAAGCATGACGTGCAGCGTGTGAAGAACATCGTCGAGCGCCTGAAGATCGACCGGCTCCCGCAGGCCAGCGAACATCGCAAGGTCCAGCGGCCGTGGGGGCATTACGATTCGATCGATCTCGGCGAGCGCTTCCAGGTGAAGCGGATCGTCGTCGAACCGGGCAAGCGGTTGTCGCTGCAGATGCACTATCACCGCGCCGAGCACTGGATCGTCGTGCGCGGCACGGCGAAGGTGACGCGCGGCGACGAGACGTTCCTGCTCAGCGAGAACGAATCGACGTACATCGCGGTCGGCGAAGTGCATCGACTCGAGAACCCGGGCAGGATTCCGCTCGAAATCATCGAGGTGCAATCGGGCAACTATCTCGGCGAGGACGACATCGTCCGCTTCGACGATCAGTATGGCCGCACCGTCGTCGAGACGCTGCCGCCGAAGCCGGCGAATGCACGCACGGCACGCACCGCGCGCGAACGACGCGACGAAGCCGCGGAGCGCGAGACCATCCGGTGAACGCACGCCGGGCACGCCCGCGTGCCCGGCAAGCCGCCGCGCTGACCGTACGCGGTGGTCAGTCGGCCCCGCGTTGCGGCCATCGCGGCCGCCTGAACGACTCGCGTACACGCGGCAGCAGCGACGCATCCGCGCCGTTCGCATCGGCCGCCACCGACAGCGGCTGGCGCGCCGGCGCACACCGCGTACCGGCCGCGCAACCCGGCGCGGGACCGATGCGCACCGGCAATCCGCCGATCTCGGCCAGCTGATTGCGTTCGAGCCGGACATCCGACACGTTTCCCCACAGACGAATGCCGTCGAATCGCGCATGCGACACGCGGTTGCCGATCACCGCCACGCGCGTGACCGAACCGGACCACGTGCTGACGTCGATCGCGGCCTGTTGCGTGAGCGGACGCATGTCGACCCGGCCCGACGCGGTCTGGATGTCCGTAATCACGTTGTTCTCGACCCGCACGTCCGATGCGCCGAACGTCCCGCTGCTGTCCTCCTGCGCAACGAGAATCCCCGCGCTCACCTGCACGTTGCGCACGATGTTCTTCGCAATGGTGACGTTCTCGCCGCCGACCACCGTGATGCCGCGTCCCCACGGGTTGCCCTCCAGCGAGTTGCCGGTAATCAGCACGTTGCCGCTCAGCACGCCGTCCTCGCGATAGCTCACCACGGCGATCATGTCGTCGCCGGTGCCGCGCACGACGTTGCCGCGCACGAGCACGTTGCGCGAGCCGTGCGTGATGTGGATGCCGTCGGCGAGCGTCGACATCACCTCGTTGCCGACGATCGCGACGTCCGTTGCGCCGAACACGAAGATGCCGCCGCCGCCGCCGTCTATCACGTTGTCGAGCACCTGCACGTCGCGCCCCGTCACTTCGATCTTCGTCGACTCCGGATTCATGAGGCGCGTCGTGCCGGTTCCCGCCAGCCGGAAGCCGACGATCGTCGTACCGTCGCCGCGCATTTCGATCGTCTGGTCGTCCGGGACGGTGGCGCTCAGCACCGCGCCATAGCCGGACACGATGACGTGCGGCTGCCGCACGATCAGCGAACGGCTGACGGTGTACCGCCCCGGCGCAAACACGAGCCGCTGGCCCGGCTGCAACGCATCGAGTGCGCGTTGCAGTGCGTCGGTCTGATCGGCGGCGTCGGATGCGGGGTGAACGTATGCGTCGGGGAGGCTCGCGGAACGCGCGTCCGGTGCGGGCGTTGCGGACACCGCCGCGGCCGGTGGCGGCCATGACACACCGCCGGCCGCCAACATGCCGACCAGCACCGCGCACGTCGCGGGCAGACATCGCAATCTGTGCATATCGAGTCGATCCCCCGGTCTGAAGATGGCCACCGCGTCACGCCACGATTCCCATGTTGCGTAACGGCTGGTTCATCACGTCCGCGAGCCACGGGCCAACTCACGGCCCCGTTGGAACAAGCGAAACGATGCGTCTGATTAGAGCATCCGGTCCGGCAGGCTTCGGTGCGCCAGCAGACTTGCATCGAACACGGCGGGCTGTTGCGCGGGGTAAGACGAGCGAAGCCGCGAATGGTAGGTTCGCGAACAGAGCCTGCGCCGCGTCGCTCGTATCATGAGCCGCTATCCGACGTAATGCGGATGGCGATGGCGTCACGCGCCTGCATGCCGGGCGCATCGTCGCCGGCCGCCGATTCCGCCGTATCGCAATCGCCGCCTGCCCGAAGCTGCTCATGACACATCTGACCATCGCCATCTGCAACTACAACCACGGTGCATACCTGCGCACCGCGATCGATTCCGCGCTCGGACAAACGGTCGCGGGCATTCACGTTCTGGTAATCGACGACGGCTCCACCGACGATTCGCGCGACATCATCCGCTCGTACGGCGAGCGCATCACGGCAATCTTCCAGCCGAACGGCGGCCAGGTCGCCGCGTATAACCGCGCGATCGAGCAGGTCGTGACGCCGTACGTGCTGCTGCTCGACGCGGATGATCTGCTTTACGCGGATGCGGCCGCGCGCGTGCTCGCGGCATTCGCATCGGGCGACTTCGTGAAGGTACATTTCCGGCTCGACGTGGTCGCGCCGGATGGCGTGCCGACCGGCGCGACCGTACCGCAATCGGCCGTCGATACGGATTGCGGGCGCCTGCTGCGCGAGGGCTGGCTGTATCCGTCACCGCCGGCGTCGGGCAACGCGTACCGGACCGACGCGCTCAAGCGCATCTTTCCTGTGCCCGTCACGGCGGACAACCTGCACGGCGCCGATTTCTACGCGATCTACGGCATCGCGCTGCTCGGCAACGTGCACATGATCGATGCGACGCTCGGCGGCTACCGCGTGCATCGGCCCGCCGCCGCGACGGCCGACGACGCGAACCCGCGCGCATCCGGCCTGGCACTGGCCAATTCGGAGGACGCGGCCACGGGTGCGCTGAAGGCGCGACGTCGCTGGTCCACGCTGCGCACGCTCGCCGGCACGCGGCTGCATGAATCGCTGCCGATCGCGCCGTTCGACTTCGCGATCGAGAAGGCGCGCTTCGCGAGCACGCTCTATCGCGCGCCATTCGCGCGCCGCTGGCGCTGGTTCCTGTGCGAATCGGGCGGCTACTGGCACACCGTGCTGCGCAATCCGTTCTGGCGTCCGTTCAAGAAAATCTCCGTCGCCGGGCTGTCGCTCGCGTGCCTGCTGCCGTCGACGACGCTCAGCGACCGCGCGATCCGCTATCTCGCCAATCCGCTTGCCCGCGTGCGCACGCAACCCGGGCGACGGGCCGCTGCGCGTTGAACATCATCGTGCGCGTCGGATGTCGTTCCGGCGCGAATCAAGCGGGGCACCCTCACGTCGTCTGCGCGCGAATCGCCTGGTTGCTTGCGGGCCACGCAGGGAACCCGGCCATGCGGGCAATGCCCATCCGCAACGCGACCAGATAGGCGAACATCGGGACCGCGACGCCGGCGAGCGTGCCGAGGGCGAGGTGCGTCGCGAGATTCGTCATGCCGGCACGCACCAGCACGATGCGCACGCAGGCCATCACCAGAATGTGCATCAGGTAGATCGGCATCGATGCATAGCCGACCATCGCCAGCCATCCGGTATGCGCGGGAAACGACGCGTACCGGTGTGCGAGCTGCAGCACCAACGCGATGCCCGCGAATGCGGCGGGAACGGCCCAGACGCTCGTCGCGCTGCCCCGGCCATGCGCAAACGCGACGGCCACGACGAACATCGCCGCCGTCACCGCGCTCACCCATCGATGGCCGTAGCGCTCCAGCCAGCCCGGCAATGCGCGGGAGGCCACGATACCGGCCACGAAGAACGGCCAGTTCATCAGCGTCGTCGACAGGATGCCCCACTGCGTGCTCGCGCCGATCGCGAGCGCCAGCACCGCGCTTGCCACCAGCCCGTCACGTGTGTGCGCAGACATCGGCACGCGCGTGAGCGTCGGCACGTAGCGTCCGAGCAGCCACACCGCGAGCATGCAGAGCATCAATGCATAGAGGAACCAGAACTGCGCAAACGGCCGCCAGCCGATCGCGAGCAGATCGTCCCGCGTGAACGGATGATTGCTGCCGTGCGACGACATCGCGATCTGCACGCCGCCCTGCAGAACGGACCAGAGCAGATACGGATACGCGATCGTCATGCTCTTCGCGCCGATGAACCGTTGCGGCGCCCGGCGCAGCGAGCTGCACACGTGCAACCCGGACAGGAAGAAGAACAGCGGCATGTGGAACGTGTAGATCACGTAGTCGCTCCACGCGAGCAAGGTGGCGGGCAGCCCCGCCGGTACGAGATCCGATCCGACGACGCCACGCAACACGTGGCCATGGACGACAAGAATGATCCCTGCGCCGCGTGCCGCGTCGAGGGTGGTTTCGCGTGCTGTCATGTGTGTTCGATGCGCGGCTTCGACGAAGCCCGCGCGGCCGCAACGAGTGAGGATCGCTACACTTTAGGCACGCTTGCGTGGAAGAACAGTGGGCTGGGCTACAGTCAGATGCTATCGGAACCGGCCCGCACCGCCGCGACACGCGAGCGCGCCCGCGCAACGGGCCGGACTCGCTTCGAGAACCACTGGAACACGACGATCAGCAGCACGACCGGCACGAAATTGCGCCCGCTGAACAGGTTCGGAATCCGCAGTATTTCCAGAAGCGACACGTACAGCACGGCGTGCGCGCAGCACCAGAAGCCGTTGCCGCTTCGCCAGCCTGCGTAGCCGCGGCCGAACACCCAGCCGGCAAGCGCCGCGTTGAGCAAGCCGAACCAGCCCCACTCGTAGACGTGGACGAAGATCCCCGACGGGTTGTTGAACTCCGGGTCGGCATAGCTGTTCAGGAACAGGTCGAGCCGGTCGCCCGAGTCGAGCCACTGCTGCGCCACCGGGGCGATCACCGGGAAATGCAGCACCCAGTCGAACGTGAACATCGGGTGCCCGCTGTTCCAGCCGAGCACGCTGAGGATCCCCGCGCCGTTATTCAGCGACGTCGAGTAGTACAGGCCCAGGCGTTCGAGCGCGAAATCGAAGATGTTGTCGTAGATATTGACGTAGTACGTTTCCCACGACCGGTTGTATTCGTTCGCGATGAACAGCGCGATCAGCAGCGGGATCGCGGCATACGGCCCGAGCGTCAGCAGCCGCGAGCGCGTGCCCGCACGGCCGAAGCGAAACCGCACGACCATCAGCGCGAACGGCAACACCACTTCGATGATCGCGAGCCGTTCCGCGAAGATGAAGCTGCGCAGCAGCGTCAGCACGATCAGCACCGCCAGATAGAGCTTGTAGCGGTTCAGCCCCTTCACCGGCGTCCTGAATACGTAGAAATAGAGCGCGACGAACGGCGCGGTCGCCTGCGTGAACGTGCTCAGGCCCGTCACGCGCCCTTTCAGCTCGATCAGCTCGAACGTGTTCGCCGTGCCGCTCAGATACGACACCAGGATCGCCGGATGCATGAGAATGCCGCTCATCATGACGAGATAGCCGAACAGCGCGAGCGCGAACACGAAATCGAGCACGCGCGGCGACAGCTCGACCGGCTCGACGGCCGGCACGCGCGGCGCCTGCGCGTCGTTCGACGCAAACCACGCGGCCGCCATCAGCACCAGCAGGAACAGCGCACCGGCGATCGCATAATAGGCGTCGAAATAGATGCGCGCGATCGACTTCTGGTCGCCCAGCAGCCCGATCGACAGCATCCCGTACAACGGCAGGATGAAGATCAGCACGAGCCGCGCAGGATCCTCCCACCAGTAAGCCTGGTACCCCGCCGCACGCGCGGCGCGCGCCGCCGCGGCCCGCCGGGCCGGCCCGGGCTGTCGTCGTTGCCTGCGCACGCCGGCTGCCGGTCGATCGTTCATGATGCCCGTTCCATCCTTTCGATGCGCGGATCGCGCGAAGCCACCGGAGCGACGCATGCGCCGCTCAGCGCGCCGGCGGTTGCGCCGCCGTCGCTGCGTAGCCCGACATCGCCTGATGCGTGCTCGTGTCGTCGTACCCGTAGCCGTACCGCCCCGGCACGCCCTTGAAGTCGTTCAGGATCACGCCGCGCACGGCGATATGCGCATGCTCGAGCCGTCGTGCGCTTTCGTCGAGCTCCGTCAGCGTCGTCACGTCGCCGCGCGCGACGAGGAACACGGTGCCCGCCAGACGCCCGAGCAACAGCGCATCGGCGACCGGCAGCAGCGGCGGCCCGTCGATCACGACCATGTCGTATTGCGATGCGGCCTGCTCCACCAGCGCCGCGAACGACGGCTGCAGCAGCAGTTCGCCGGGATCGGAAACGATGCTGCCCATCGGCAGGAAATCCAGGCCCGGCATCACGCCGTGCCGGATCGCGTCGTCGATGCCGTGCGTGCCGGCCACCACATCCGACAGGCCCGGCGCGCGACTGTAGCGGAACCGTTCGTGCAGCGATCCCTTGCGCAGATCCGCGTCGATCAGCAACGTCCGTCGCCGCGCCGCGCCCATCAGCGACGCAAGATTGGCCGCAACGAACGACTTGCCGACGCCCGTCGTCGGCCCCGAGATCAGCACGACGGCGTTCCGCGCGTCGCGCATCGACAATTGCAGCTCGGTGCGGAAATGGCGCAGGCTTTCCAGCGCGACGTCCTGCGCCGCGACAGGCGGCACCGGCTTGCGTGTACTGCTCGCGCCGCCGCTCGCCGCACTCGTTGCGCGCGCACCGATTTGCGCATACGCCGGGCTATGCGGCACCGTCGCGAACACGGGCAAGCCGGTCGACCATTCGATTTCGTCCACGTCGCCCACCGTGCCCGCGATGCGCCGGCGCGCGACCACGATCGCGGCGCCTGCCAGCAGGCCGACGATCAGCGACGCGACGACGATCATCCCGCGATGCGGCCCGATCGGCACCTCCGCTACCTTCGCGACGTCGACGATCCGCACGGTACCGGTCTTGCTCGCCCGGGCCAGGATCATCTGCTGGCGCGTATTGAGCAGGTTCGTGTACAGCGCGGTATCGACGGCCACGTCGCGCTGCAACTGCAGCACGCCCTGCTCGACGGTCGGCAACTGCTCGATCTGCTTGCGCGTCGTGTCGAGCGAACGCTGTGCGTCGGCGAGCTGCGCATCCACCGCCTCGACCGCCGGATGCTTCGGCATGAAGCGCGTCAGCAATTCCTCGCGGCGCTGCTGCAGCGTCTGCACGCGCGTCTCGATGTCGACCGACTGCTGGCGCAACGCCAGCGCCTCGTCGCTCGTATTGACCGTGGCATGCGACGCACGGTATGCATTGAAGCGGCTCTCGGCCGTTTCGAGTTGCGCCTTCAACTGCGGCAGCTGCGCGTCCATGAAACGGATCAGCTTGTCGGCCGC
The DNA here is from genome assembly GCF_027257875.1 of Burkholderia sp. IMCC1007. GTDB lineage: Bacteria > Pseudomonadota > Gammaproteobacteria > Burkholderiales > Burkholderiaceae > Burkholderia. Next base: position 179,747 of record NZ_JAPVQY010000005.1, on the reverse strand, counting down.
TGCCGACTTGCGCTGCGTATTCTGCGCGAGGTATGCATCGCCGATCGCATTCAGCACGCGGCTGTCGTGCACGGGATCGGTGCCGTCGAGCGTCACGCCGATCATGTTCGACTGCTTGCCGCGCTCCGAGATCAACGCGTTCTTCTGCAGCCAGGTCGTCGCTTCTTCGTCGCCGTAGCGCGTCAGGTCGAAACGTGCGCCGGGCTTGCCCGCCACGTCGCGCACGAACAGGTCGATCGTCCCCTGCGGCGTTTCGACGTGCAGCGGCTGGCCGACCCGGCCCTGCCATACCGGCCCCGTCCTGCCGAAGAACCCGGTGCGCTGCAGCGTATAGGCGCCGTCGTCGCCGAGCGTCAGCGCGAAGCGTTTGTCGAGCAATCGCTTCGATACGTCGAAGGTCGACACGTCGATGCGCTCGGTGCCATAGACGTAGCCGCCCGGCAGCGGCGACGACAATCCGTCGGCGCTACTGACGAGCCGCCAGCCGATGATGGGCAGGTAGTGCGGCCGCACGTTCACGGGCAGGTTGGTACTGTCGACCGCGCGCGCCATCACCGCGCGGGATTTCAGCACCTCGATTTCCGTCGATGCATCGGTCTTCAGATCGAACACCGACGACGGATCGCCGGTCGGCGCCGTCGGTTTCGAATCGGTCGGACTCTGCTCGACCTGGAACAGGATGTCGGATCGGTAAACCGGCGCCGCGCACAGCGCGTACACGGCGCCGACGACCGCACCGGCGAGTGCCGTGCAGAGGATCAGCCGCCGGCCGCCGTACAGCATGCGCCAGTAGCGGCGAACCGGAGAGGACGGGCGCAAGGCGGCCCCGTCGAACGGGTCGGTCAAGGTCGAAGAAGTCATACAGCATCAGTCCCGTAGGGCGCGACGCGCGGTCGCGATCACGAATTCGCCGCGAAGGTCACGGCGAGATCGCCTTGGCCGTCAGCGCGCCTTGCGCGGACGACGGAATCAGCAGGTTGACGACACGGCTCCAGCGCACCAGCGACGACGAATCGACGAACACGACGTCGCGCCGCTCGAGCGGGAACTGGTCGGCCAGCGCGAACGACGCAGGTTCGCGGCCGTCGAGGTGGTACACCTGCGGGCGGTTGCCCGGGCCGCGACGCACGACGAACACCTGTCGTGCGTCCGACGTGTACTGGCTCACCCCGCCGGCGTCGCCGAGCGCTTCGCCGAGGGTCATCCGGCCGTCGGTCAGCGTCAGCGTCGCCGGGCGCGACACCTCGCCAAGCACGAACACCTTCGCTTCGCTCGTGGGGCGCACGCGCACCAGGTCGCCGTCGCGCAGCAGGATGTTCGACGGGTTCACGCCCGCGGCGATCAATGCCGGCAGACTCACGTTCACGGTCTTGTCGCCACGCGTCACCGACACCTGCGAGCGGTCGGCCGTCGCGGTGAAACCGCCCGCGCGGTCGATCGCCTCGGGCAGCGTCATCGGCAGGTCGTTGACGATCTGCAGCCCCGGCGAACGCACTTCGCCGTCGAGATACACGCGCTTGCTGCGGTAGGCCTGCACGCGCAGCGACAGCTGCGGCTTGCGCACGTATTCGCCGAGCCGTCTCGTCAGCAGCGCGCTCGCCTGTGCGTCGGTGAGCCCGGCCACGTGCACGAGGCCGGCATACGCGAACTGCACGTTGCCGTTTGCGTCGACCGTGTAGCCCGCCGCGACCGAATTGGCGCCGACGCCGTCGCCGCCCGTCCCGCCGCCCGTCATCTGCGTGGTGGGCAGGTTCAGTTCCGGGTGATCCCACACGGTGATGCCGAGCACGTCGCCGGGGCCGATCGTGTACGGATGCGGCGTGCCGAACAGCTGGCGGATTTCCGCATCGACCTTGACGCCTTGCGGTGCGCCATGTTGTCGCGCGACGAGTGCCGGCGTGATCTCGATCAACTCCTGGCTCGACACGTTCTGCACGCCGTCGAGGCCGCCGGCGCTCGATGCGTCGGCGCTTACGCGCGCATTCGCATCGCGTTCGGTGGACCCGCGATACGTCATGCCCGGCGACAGCGCGCACGCACTCAATGCGCATGCAGCCGCGATGATCGCCATGCGCGACAGCCACGGCGCGCGACGGACGACGGCCGCCTGCGGCCATCGTGTCCCGAGCGTCGATCTCTTTTGCGTGGTGGTTGACATTCGTGCCCTTCCGAAACTGTGCGGTAACCCGCCGAACCCGACCGATTCCCGCATTACGCTTGGCAGCGCGGCTCGCATTGCGGTGCCGCGCCTCCCTCTTCACCGCACGTCATTCCGTACGATCCGTCATGAACAGTCCTTCGCTTTCATCACTCGTCTGCATCGTGTCGGCCTGCGTTGCCTGTACCGCCACGGCTCAGACGCCGCCTGCCGCTCCGGCCGACGCGCCGGTTTCCGCATCGTCGGCACTTCCCGCGCCGCTCGTGCTGCAACGTTCGGCGCAAACCACCGCGCGACGCGTTGCTGCGGAGTCCGATACACCTGCATCGGGTGTCGCGGTGCCCGGCTTCGCGTTTCCGCTTCCCGCCACCCGCGCCGCGGCACAACCCGAATCGCGCCCTCGCAGTGCGCTGCGTCGACCGCTCATGGCGGACCGACCGCACCGCCCGCAAGCGGCGAGCGCACCGGCCGGCGATGCGTGGAGCACCGACACGCTGTACGCGTCGCCCTACACGAAATCCCCGTACGAGCCACCCGGCGATCCGGACTGACGGACCTGCGGTCATGCCCTCGCATGACCGCACGTGCGTCCATACCGAATTGGACATCACGCCGGCCCGCACGTTTGTGAGCGACCCCACCGAACGCCCATCTCCATCCGAACCGGGATCGCGCCCGACGTCACGACCCGCCGACCGACACCCCTGCGTACGGCTGCGCGGCCGCCTCCGGCGCGGCCAGATCGGCGGCACGCGCGACCGGCCAGTCCGACTCGCGTGCCAGCGCCCGCATGCACAGATCGATCACGACGTCCGTGCCCGCCGCGCCGTACACCGCGTGGTCGACCTGCGCATCCAGGTGCAGGCGCACGTGGCGTGAGCGCCGGAATGCCTGCTCGATCGCGCCGAAGTGCCGCCGCACGTCGTCGATGCCGGGATCCAGCGCGCCGTACACGAGCATCGTCCATACGTTGCGCTGCGCGAGTTCACGCATCACGCCGCGCGGCGTGTCGACGCGCGGCTTCCAGCCGACGCGCGACGCGATTTCCATCACCGGCACGCTGACGCGCGCGGCCGCATTCGCGGCGATCGCGCGCACGATCGGCCGCACGTCGCGCCGCTCCTGCACGAATCGCTTCCACTTCCGCCAGTCGCGTACCGAGAGCCAGTAACCGCGCACCGAGTTGTTCCGCTGCTTCTGCACCGCCTCGAGCGAGAGCCCGGCCGGCCATACGAAGCGGGCGAGATTGACCGCGATCACGCCGCCGAGCGACGGCGTCTTCACCGCCGCATGCAGCGCTGCGTATGCACCGGAACAGATGCCGGCCGCGACCACCTCCGGATAGCCGAGCGCGCGAAGCCAGTCCGCGGCGGCGGCCACGTCGTCGACCGATTGCGTCGAGTACACGATGCCCGACTGGTCGTCCAACGCAGCGGGCCCGCTGTCGCCGATGCCGTGCGCGTCGATCCGCAGCGTCGTCACGCCGATGCGCGCGAGCGTACGGGCGAGGCGCACGCTGAAACGCCCTTCGCCCGTGCGCGGATTCGTCGACGTGTTCGCGATCACGACCGCCGGGCCGACCGGCTCGGCCGGCCGCGTATCGGCGGGACGGCACAGCACGCCGACCAGCCGGTCCGGCCCGACCGCGACGACCTGCTCGGTCATGTTGGTCATGTCGAGCGCGACGGCCGGCTCGCCGTTCCACGCGGGATCCGCGTTCGCGCGCGCTTCGTCGGCAGCCGGCGTGCTCAGCGAGCGTTCGACGATCCAGTTCACGACCGTATCGGTCGCCGCCAGCGGCAGGCGCGAGCGGGTCCCGTCGAGCATCGTCGTCGGCCATTCGCGAAACGGTTCGCTCGTCACGTTCACGCCGCGCGCGCGCAACGCGTCATGCAATGCCGGGCCGTCGCCCTGATCGGGCTCGATGAGCAGCATCGCGCCGGGCAGCGTCGGCGCATCGCGCACCACGTCGCACAGATCGATCGCCTTCAGCGCGGCGACCAGATCGTCCGGGAAGCGATGACCGAGCACGTTCATGCACGGCTCGTCGCGGTGCGCGGCGCGGATCGCGGGCGACGTGGTGTCGAGCCACTGGCGATGCACGAACGACAACTCGCGGAGATAGGCGCGGCCGCGCACGACCGGCGACAGTGCGACCAGCCCATCGACGCGCGGCGGCGGACGCCGGCCCGCACCCGCGGCGGCCTGCATCGCGAACAGCGCGCCCGCACGCACGCCGACGAGCGTGAGCCCGGTCACGCCGAGTTCGTCGCGCAACAGGTCGATCGCATCGTGAATGCTGTCGAGGGTAGCGGCATGCCGGCCGGCATCGCGGTCGTCGCCGGCCGAGTCGCCGCTGCACGGATAGTGGAATCGCATCGCCGTGACGCCCTCGCGAGCCAGACGCTCGGCCATCGCGCGCATCAGCTTGTGCGTCCACGAAGCCTCGTGACCCAGCGACTCGCACAGGATCACGCCCTGTCTCGAATGTCCCTCGTGCAGCCACCCGACGCAGCTGCCGAACGTTATCGGCTTCAATGGGTACTCCTCGGATCGGTATTTGTTATCGGAACGCGTACGCGTTCCGGCTCCAGCGGAATGGGCGACATCGCCGTTCATGCGACTGCCGGACGAACGCACGGCGGCACGGCAACGGATAGCCGCCGCGCCCCTGCGCGGCCCGCCTGCCCTGCTTCATGCGTTCGCCGTCCTGCTCATGCAGTGCGGAAGCGTGTTGTCCCGCGTGCTCGTGCGTACTCGTGCGTGCCGGTCGTGGCACGTCGCCGTGCACGCTTGCCGTCATGAACGAAGACGGTGCGTCGATTAGATCATTCGGTCCGAGCGCGCTTCGGTGCGCCAGCTTACAAAGACATTCCACACGCTCGCGATATAACGACGTCGTTGCGCGCACGATTGCGTCCGCGCGCCGGCATGGCATCGCCGAACGGTAGGCTCGCGAACAAACGCGCATCCGTCGGCCCGTATCATGGCCGCCAGACGATGTGGCCGTGCCCGGCATCGCCGGACGACGACCGGCGCCCCCCGGCGCCGGCCGCGAACCCACGCAGCCGCGTCAGGCCGGCCGGCCGCGCGAGCGCACGGCGGCCCGATCCGCCGCCATGCGACCCCCACGGCGCCGACCGAGCGAATGTCAAACCTGAAGAAGAACTTCCTGCTGCTGCTGACGTTGCAGATTTCGATGTATGCGGTGCCGCTGCTGATCGCACCGCTGCTCACGCATGCGCTCGGCCCGGAAGGCTACGGACAGCTGGCGTTCTCGCTTGCCGTCATCGCGTATCTCACCAACTGCACGAGCTATAGCTTCGACCTGACCGCCACGCCGCGCATCGCGCTCGCCCGCGACGATCGCGCGGAACGCTCGCGGATCTTCTGGGCGACGCTGTACGCGCAGATCGGCATCGCGGTGCTCTGTTTCATCGTGCTGGTCATGCTGACGCTCGTGGTCCGGCGCTTCGGCGACGATCGCGATCTGCTGCTGATCGGCTTCGGCATGGTGGCCGGCGTCGCGTTCACGCCGGGCTGGTATTTCCAGGGGATGGAGAAGCTGCGCGCGCTCAGCGTGATCCTGTTCGTCGGCCGCATCCTGAGCCTGCCCGCGATGTTCGCGCTCGTGCACAGCCCGGCCGACATCGACCGCGCGATGATCGTCAACGCCGCCGTGCCGTTGCTGTCCGCGGTCGCGCTGGCCGTCTACCTGTTTTTCCATCGGGAAATCGACTTCGTCCGCGTCGGCTTCAGCGACATCGCCGAATCGTTGAAGGGCGGCTGGCAGGTGTTTCTCGCGTCCACGTCGATCGCGTTCTACGCGTCGACCAACACCGTGCTGCTCGGATTCGTGTCGGGCAACGTCGCGGCCGGTTATTTCGCCGCCGGCGACAAGCTGATCCGCGCGGCGCTCAGCATGCTTCAGCCGCTGAAGGCGGCCACCTATCCGCGCATCAACTATCTGATGCGGCATGCGCGCCACGACGCGTTCTCGTTCCTGCGCAAGCTGTTCGTCGTGCAGGTCGTGATGGTGCTCGGCATCTCGCTCGCGATCTTCTTCGGTGCGCCGCTCGCCGTGCGCATCCTGTACGGCCCGTCGTACGAACCGACGGTCCAGGTGCTGCGCTGGATGGCGTTCATCCCGTTCATGGCCGGCATGACCGATCTTTTTGGTGTGCAGACCATGCTGCCGCTCGGAATGAAGTCCGCGTTCACGCGCATCCTGATGTCGTCCGGCGTCGTGAACATCGTGCTGGTGCCGGTGCTCGCGAAGTACTTCGCCGAACTCGGCGCGGCCGCTGCCGTGTTGCTGGCCGAAGCCGCGGTCGCCGCCGCGCTCGCGACCGTCGTCTATCGCGCGGGCATTCCGCTGCCCGGCAGCCCCGCCGCGCGACGCGCGTAGCGCCTGGCGGCTGCGCGAGTCCTGCGGGTGCGCCCATATCGTCGCCGTCTTGTACGCCAAGGAAGCTCGGGAAGCGCAATGGCGCAGGCCAACGACGCAACGGCGTTGGGCATCCGGTTCACGTCCCTGTAAAATTCGACGACGATCCGCTGCTCGCGTCGTTCAGGCGCCGCGTCGGACGCGATCCAGGCACGCCCGGCACCCATCGACAGCCTGTGGCACAGGAGCCTCTATCTCGTTGATTTTTATACATCCACCGTTTCCCGGAACATGACTTACTCGCTCGCCACCACGTACATCCGGGAACTCGAAATCCGCAAGAGCCGCTTCATCGCGTACGCGATTCCCGTCGAGGACCGCGACGCCGCGATGCACGCGCTGCAACGTCTGCGCGACGAGCATCCGACAGCCACCCACGTGTGCTGGGCGCTGCTCGCGGGTGGCCAGTCGGGCATGTCGGACGACGGCGAACCGTCGGGCACCGCCGGCCGGCCGATCCTCGAAGTGCTGCGCCATCACGATCTGGACGGCGTACTCGGCGCAGTCGTCCGCTACTACGGCGGCGTGAAGCTCGGCGCCGGTGGCCTGGTGCGCGCCTATACCGACGCGATCGCATCGGCGCTGCTCGACGCCGAGCGCGTCGAGCGCATCCGCTACACGCGGTTCGCGATCGAAATCGGCTACCCCGACGAAGCGCGGGTGCGCCGCTGGATGGAACAGGCAGGTTACGAACTGGTGGACAGTGCTTACGGGATGACGGTGAAGCTCGTGATCAAGCTGCCCGAAACGGCGGAGACAGCCGCAAAAGCCGAGCTGTTCGACCTGACGCAGGGGCGCTCGGGCTTCCCCGATCTGTAGTCCGGCGCGGCCGCGCCCCGGATCGCATTGCCGGGCGCGACCGCGCCGCATTCCTGATCTGCGAATGACGCGCGCCGCGTTGCGCGGCGCGCGCGTTCGGCGCAACGGCTCGGCCTGACCCGCTCAGTAAATGTCCGGCACGATCATGTCGTCCGGCACCGGGCGACGAATGTAGTCCTCGTGATGCTCGCGCTGCGGCAGATCGATGGTCGGACGCGGCACTTCGTGATACGGCACCTGCGTCAGCAGATGATGGATGCAGTTCAGGCGCGCACGCTTCTTGTCCACCGCCTGCACGACCCACCACGGCGCCTCGGGGATATGCGTGCGCTGCAGCATCTCTTCCTTCGCGGCCGTATAGGCTTCCCAGCGGCGGCGGCTTTCGAGGTCCATCGGGCTCAGCTTCCACTGCTTCAGCGGATCCTCGATCCGGCTCTGGAAGCGCGTCTCCTGTTCATGGTCGGTGATCGAAAACCAGTACTTGATGATCTGGATCCCGCTGCGCACGAGCATCTTCTCGAACTCCGGCGCCGAGCGAAAAAACTCCTCGTATTCGTCGTCGGTACAGAAATTCATCACGCGCTCGACGCCCGCGCGGTTGTACCAGCTGCGGTCGAACAGCACGATCTCGCCGCCGGCCGGCAGATGCGCGACGTAGCGCTGGAAATACCATTGGGTGCGCTCGCGGTTGCTCGGTGCGGGCAGCGCCGCCACGCGGCATACGCGCGGATTCAGCCGCTGCGTGATGCGCTTGATCGCGCCGCCCTTGCCGGCCGCGTCGCGCCCCTCGAAAATCACGACCAGCCGGTGCCCCGTGGCCACGACCCAGTCCTGCAGCTTCACGAGCTCGCCCTGCAGCCGGAACAGCTCGCGGAAATACTGCTTGCGCGCTTCGCGGCGCTCCTGCGAGAACAGCAGGTCGCCCGCGTCGTCGAAGCGGCGGTCGTCGAGCTCCATCTCGAGCTCTTCGTCGTACGCGTCGACGAGGTCCTCCTCGAAACGGCGCTGCCGCGCTTCGAGCGATGCCATTTCGGTGAGGTTGTCGGTCTCGGTGCGGGTAGTCTTGTCGCCCATGGGGCCTCCTTCCTTCAGTTGACGCAGTCACACTCGGCCATTATCCCAGTGTCGCGCGTCAAATTGATGAAATGGCCTGCCGGACGCCTTCGGAAGCGCAACCGGCGCCGGCGTGACGCCGGTTGCGCGGTCGGAACGGCCGCTCTGTCGGCTCGACCGCTCGGGCGCGATGTCAGCATCGTCACAACATCGTCGCGGCACGCTGACGGCGGTCGATGATCATTCGGCGGACAGCGACACACGACCGGCGGCCAGCCAAACCCGAGCGTTCACGCGGGTCTGCGGGTTCCAAAGCGGGTTCGACCACAAGCCTCTGACCGAGACAGAGAATTTTCGTCGAAAACAACCCGCCGGCGGCCGCAATCAAGCGTCAAGTGCCGCTCACGAACACGCCGGGTTCTAGTTGCGTACACAACCTCCCGCCGAAATACCTTTTCGCGCACCGCATATCTCGCCGCTTCGAAGCAATCTATATGGCCACCGCAACGAGCGAAGACGCTGCTGATACAGCACAACGGCATCAGCGAGGAAGAGGCGTATCAGCAGATCCGCTCGCAGGCGATGGAGCGGCGCATCTCGATCAACCAGCTTGCCGAACAGATCGTGCATGCGCACGCGCTGCTGAAGCGCTAATGCGTGCGCGCACGCCGTGCGTCAGTCGGGTGGCGGCAGCACGACCGTATCCTCGGGGCCGAGCACGCGGCCGTCCTGCGCGCGCAGCTCCAGTTTCCTGACGGGCAAGCCGGATTTACGATCGACGAGCAGCACGTGCGCCTCGTCCGGTTCGAAGAAGAATGCCTCGCCCCACTGCCGCAGCGCGACGAGCAGCGGAAACAGGCCGCGCCCCTTTTCGGTCAGCACGTACTCGTGATGCGCGCCGCCGTCCGCGGCCGCCACCATGTCCATGATTCCGTGCGCGACGAGGTTGCGCAAACGCGCGGCGAGGATGTTCTTCGCCAGGCCGAGATTTTTCTGGAATTCGCCGAAACGGCGCAGGCCGTCGAACGCATCGCGCACGATCAGCAGCGACCACCAGTCGCCGATCGCGTCCAGCGGGCGCGCAACGCCGCAGAGGGAGTCTTCGTGGGTCGTTCGTCGCGTCATCGATGTGGGCCGGGCGGCGGTTGGTCACTGCTACGGAAGGTTTCAATATAAAACCAACACTATCGGAAATCAATCGTCACGCCGTTACTGTTCGCGCAGCACGAACAAAGCGGGATCCGCCGCCGGTATTGGACTGCCACCGAATAGGTTTTCACTCTGAAGCGCGCAGCTTTTCTGTCCTCATTGCGCGGCGGGCATCTCACCGCGCGGATATTCGGCCGTGCAGTTGCGAATCGCTCGGTTGCAAGTTGAAACCGCATGCCCTACGCTCTTTATGGTTTCAACTTGAAACCAAACCCTCACCCACGAAGGAGCGTTCGATGATCCCGCCCGATGCCACGTTCGACGGTACTTTTCCATTTGCCCCGCACTTCAACGACGCGTCCGGGTTCCGCATGCACTACGTGGATGAAGGGCCGCGCGACGGCGAGACCATCCTGTGCCTGCATGGCGAACCTACGTGGGGTTATCTGTTTCGTCATCTGATCGGCGCGTTGCGCTCGACCCACCGCGTCGTCGTGCCCGATCACATGGGATTCGGCAAAAGCGCAACACCTCAGGAACGCAACTACTGGTTGCAAGACCATATCGACAACCTCGAACGTTTCGTCGTCGCGCTCGATCTCGATCGCGTGACGCTCGTGATGCACGACTTCGGCGGCCCGGTCGGCATGGGGCTCGCCGCGCGTCATCCGGACCGTATCCGGCGCATCGTGTCGGCGAACGGGCCGACGCCGTTCGGCCAGCCCGATCTCGGCGAGCGCTCGAGCGCGAACGGTCGCGATGCGCCGTGGTTCCAGTGGATCATGCGCGCGGCGGCCGACGGCTCGCTCGATACGGTGCTCGGGCAGCTCGGCTTCAACATCCTGAGCACGCTGAAGCTGAACGGTTTCGAGAATCACGCGATCGTCACCGATACGTGGCTCGCCGCATATGGCGCGCCGTTCGCACGACCGGCGGATTGCCTCGGCGCGATCGGCTGGGCGCGGGGATTTGCCGCCGGCTTGCACCGGTTCGAGGAACCCGACGCGGCGGCGCTACGCGCGATCCGCGCAAAGCCCGCGCTCGCGATCTGGGGAGACGCCGATCGAACGCTCGGCGCCGAACATTTCCTGCCGCTGTTCACCGCGCTGTTTCCGTCGGCGCCCGTCGAGCGGCTGGCGGGTGTCGGGCACTATTGCTTCGAGGATGCGCCCGACGCAGTGACGAAGCGAATCGCCCGCTTCATCGGCGCGACCGCGTAAACACGTGAACACGTGAACGCATCGCATCGCCGGCGCGAGCGAGCGATGTGATGCGATGTGATGCGATGTGATGCGATGTGATGCGATGTGATGCGATGTGATGCGATGCATTCCACGGCCGGGTGAACACCCGGTCGTGCAACCGCATGCGCGACCGCTTTCGCGAACGCGCATGCTACACGCCAACGTCAGCGGATGATTCGCGTGACGCCGCGCCCGCGCGGATCGGCCATCGCTTCAGGCGTCTTGCCGTCGATCTTGATCACCTGGATGTCGCCGCTGAAGTCCTGCCCCTTCAGCGTGTAGCCGCGCGCTTCGAGCTGCTTCGCGAGCTCGCCCTCGATCGGGTGGTACGGCTCCCAGAAGATCGTGTTCGGCGGCAGCAGCTGATGATGGAAACGCATCGCACCCACGGCCTCCTTCAACGGCATCTTGAAGTCGTAGATGTTGTTGATCACCTGGAAGATCGACGTGAAGATCCGCGAGCCGCCCGGCGTGCCGATCACGAGCGATACCTTGCCGTCCTTCGTCATGATCGTCGGCGACATCGACGACAGCGGGCGCTTCTTCGGCTCGATCGCGTTCGCATCGCTGCCGACCACGCCGAACATGTTCGCGACGCCCGGCTTCGCGGAGAAGTCGTCCATCTCGTCGTTCAGCACGATGCCGGTGCCGTCTGCGATCACGCCCGAGCCGAAATAGCCGTTGATCGTGTACGTGTTCGACACCGCGTTGCCCCACTTGTCGACGACCGAGAAATGCGTCGTTTCGGCCTTCTCCGGCATCGTCGTGCCGAGGCCCGGCTGCACGCTCTTGGTGTCCGACGGCTCCTTCGGGTTGACCTCGGCCGCGCGCTTCGCGATGTATGCGTCGTCGGTCAGCTGCGCGATCGGCACCTTGTAGAAGTCGGGATCGCCGAGATACTGCGCACGATCGGCGAACACGCGCTTCTCGATTTCGGCGACGAGGTGGATGTACTGCGGCGAGTTGAGCTTCACGCCCTCGAAGTCCTGCTTGCGGTCGGCCTTCATCTTCAGCAGCTGCACGAGGCCGATGCCGCCGGAGCTCGGAGGCGGCGCGGTGATCACGTCATAGCCGTTCCATTTCGCCTGCACCGGCTCGCGCCACACCGCGCGATACTGCGCGAGATCCTCGGTCGTGATCAGCCCGTTGCCGTCGCCCGTCTTCATCGACGCGGCGATCAGCTCGGCCGTCTTGCCCTTGTAGAAACCTTCGGCGCCGTCGTTGGAGACCCGCGTGAGCACGTCGGCGAGATCGGGCTGCTTGAAGTTCGTGCCCGCCTTCAGCCCGGAGAAGTACTTGTCGAAGTTGGTCTTGCCGCCGAACTCCTTCGACGCATCGACGCCGCGCTGCGCGAGCTGTTCGTCGACGACGAAGCCGTCGCGCGCATAGTGGATCGCCGGCGCGAGCACCTGCTTCCACTTCAGCTTGCCGAAGCGCTTCTGCGCTTCCCACATGCCGGCGACCGTGCCGGGCACGCCGACCGCGCGCGGGCCGTACAGGCTCATGCCCTTGACGACGTTGCCGTCCTTGTCGAGATACATGTCCTTCGTCGCGGCGAGCGGCGCGCGCTCGCGATAGTCGATGAAGTACGGCTTGCCGTCCTTGTAGATCGTCATGAAGCCGCCGCCGCCGATGTTGCCGGCTTCCGGATACGTGACGGCAAGCGTGAACGCGATGGCGACGGCCGCGTCGATCGCGTTGCCGCCTTCCTTGAAGATCCGCTCCGCGGCATCCGCGCTGTACTTGTCGGCCACCGCGACCGCCGAGCTCGTCAGGACCGCGTGCTGCGGGCCCTTCGCATAGACGGGCGCGTTCGGCAGGAAACCGACGCCGGCCACCGTCGCGAGCACGACGGCGGAGGTTTTGAAGCGATTCAGCGTAGTCATTGCATGTCCCCCATATGGATCTCCTTCAGGCAGGAAAGGCGCCTGATCCGCTTATGGCCGCTGGCACGCCGACGGCCACGTGCGGTTTCGTAGTATAGGGGCACAAAGAGGGTCGAACACGTGGCGCGCGGCGAAACGCGCAAATTGTGTGCGGCGCCGCGTGCTCGCGAGTAAAAAACGGCCACACGGATCGGTCGAAATTTCATGCGTCGTACGCGATCGCGCACTGCACAAAAACCGAAAGTTGCGTCGTGCGCGCCGCGCGCGCGACGCACGAAAAAAAACCTGCAGTCGGGCGCGCGCGGCACACGTGTATCTGCGAAGATAGCGCCCCGATTTCGCACCGCATCATTTGCTGCGTTTGCGCGCCGCTTCACGCTTTCTCGTCTCGCTTCGTATGGCCTCACACAATGCACATCATGCGACCGGCATCGCGGCCGGCGTCGCAGCCGCCGTCCTCGTCGCACAAACCGGCGCAACGGGCCTCTGGCACACCGGCATGCTCGCCGCATTCGCGGCAGGCGTCGCGGGTGGCACCGCGCCCGACTGGCTCGAACTCGCATGGTGGTCGCGCAAGCGCCGCTTGTGGATCACGCACCGCACCGTCACGCACTGGGGCATCGGCTGGATCGCGCTGCTCGCGCTCGGATGGCACGGGCTCACCCATCATCCGCATCCGCTGTGGGCGGCACCGCTGTTCGGCTTCGCATGCGGCGGCGTGATGCACCTGCTCGCCGACTGGCCGAATCCGCTCGGCGTGCCGTGGATCTGGCGGCGTCACTCGCTCAACCTGTGGAACAGCGGCCATTGCGACCTGATCGTCGTGGCTGCCGCATGGGGCGGTACGCTGTGGCTCGCGCAATCGCTGTGCACACGCGCACCGCTGCTCGAATCGTGGCTCGGCTGGCTGCATCGGGTGTAGACGTGGGTAGGCCCGTGTAGTCGCGTGCGGTCGCGTGCCACCGCGTGCCACCGCGTGCCATCGCGTGCCGTCGCACGGAACCGCGTCGGGGGCGCGTAATGCCGCGTGATGTCACGCGATGTCGCGCAGCGAACCGAGCGCGCGCACCGCGACGCGCGTCGCCGACCGCTTCTTCGCTTCTCCCTCCATCTGAACGGCCCCCGCGATTCGCGAACGCCCCTCCCGCGCACGCCTATTGAATCGCGCGCGCCGCGCCCCATCTTCATCCGTATCGACGACGCGCGCGCTCACGCCGCTCGCGACGCCCGGCACGCGCACGCGTCGTCTGGCACACTGACGATTCACGCACGGCCGCCCGCGCGCTCGCACCCCATTTCAACGCTCCGATGGACGTCACCGCCACCCGCCCCGCCGCCCATGCGCTCGACGTGTTCCACCCGGCCGTGGCCGCGTGGTTCCGCCGCGCGTTCGCCGCACCGACCGGTGCGCAGGCGCTCGCGTGGCCGCACATCAAGGCCGGCCGCTCGACGCTCGTCGCCGCGCCGACCGGCTCCGGCAAGACGCTCACCGCGTTCCTGTGCGCGCTCGACGATCTCGTGCGCGATGCGCTCGCGCACGACGGCGCGCTGCCCGACGCGACGCTCGTCGTGTACGTGTCGCCGCTGAAGGCGCTGTCGAACGACATCCACGTGAACCTCGACGCGCCGCTCGCCGGCATCGCCCAATCGCTCGCGCAACTCGGGCTGCCGGTGCCGGAGATCCGCACCGCCGTGCGCACCGGCGACACCACGCAGGCCGAACGTGCGGCGCTGCGCAAGCGCGCACCGCACATTCTCGTGACGACGCCCGAGTCGCTGTACGTGCTGCTGTCGTCGACATCGGGGCGGCAGATGCTGTCGGGCGTGCGCTCGGTCATCGTCGACGAGATCCACGCGCTCGCATCGTCCAAGCGCGGCAGCCATCTCGCGCTGTCGCTCGAACGCCTCGACGCGCTGACGGGCAGCACGCTGCCGCGCATCGGGCTGTCGGCAACACAGAAGCCGATCGACGCGGTCGCACGCTTTCTCGTCGGCGGCCCGGCCGATGCGCCGCGCGAGTGCACGATCGTCGACACAGGCCACACGCGCGAACGCGACCTCGCGCTCGAACTGCCGAACGTACCGCTCGAACCGGTGATGGCGACCGACGTGTGGGAACAGGTGTACGACCGGATCGCCGCGCTCGCGGCCGCGCATCGCACGACGCTCGTGTTCGTGAACACGCGGCGCACCGCGGAGCGCATGGCGCGCCATCTCGCCGAGCGCCTCGGCAAGGACGCGATCGCCGCGCACCACGGCAGTCTCGCGAAAGAACACCGTTTCGAAGCGGAACAGCGGTTGAAGCGCGGCGAACTGAAGCTCCTCGTCGCGACCGCGTCGCTCGAACTCGGCATCGACATCGGCGACGTCGATCTGGTCTGCCAGGTCGGTTCGCCGCGCGGCATCGCGCCGTTCCTGCAGCGCGTCGGCCGCTCGGGGCACCACGTCGGCGGCGTGCCGAAGGGGCGCCTCTTCCCGCTGTCGCGCGACGAGCTCGTCGAATGCGCGGCGCTGCTCGACTGCGTGCAACGCGGCGAACTCGATGCGTTGCGGATTCCGGACGCGCCGCTCGACGTGCTCGCGCAGCAGATCGTCGCCGAAGTCGCGTGCGCGGAATGGCAGGAAGACGCGCTGTATGCGAGCTTCACGCGCGCGGCGCCGTACGCGCAGCTGCCGCGCGAACGCTTCGACGACGTGATCAAGATGCTCGCCGAAGGCTTCACGAGCCGCCGCGGCGTGCGCGGCGCGTATCTGCACCGCGACGTGGTCGGCGGCACGGTGCGCGGGCGCCGCAACGCGATGATGACCGCGACGACGTCCGGCGGCACGATCCCCGACATGGCCGACTATGCGGTGCTGCTCGAACCGCAGGGCATCCAGGTCGGCACCGTCAACGAGGATTTCGCGGTCGAGAGCCTGGCCGGCGACGTGTTCCAGCTCGGCAACCAGTCGTACCGGATCATTCGCGTCGAGACGGGCCGCGTGCGGGTCGAGGACGCGCAAGGCCAGTCGCCGAGCATCCCGTTCTGGCTCGGCGAGGCGCCCGGGCGCAGCGACGAGCTGTCGGCGGCCGTCGGCCGGTTGCGCGCCCGGCTCGACGCGCTGTTCGCCGAAGGCGACCGGCTCGCGAAGGCCGGTGCGCGCAAGCGTGCGGGCGGCGACGAAAACGGCAACAGCGACGCAGCCGGGAAACCGGGCGCGCGCCGCAACGCCAAAAAACGCGCGGATGCCGGCACGATCGCCGTTACCGCGCAAAGCGGTGCCGACGTCCCCGCCACCGTCGCCGGCACCGCCGAAAGTCGCCTCGCGCCGGCACTGCGCTGGCTCGCCGACGATCTGCACCTGGCCCCGGACGCGGCACGCCAGATCGCCGAGTACCTCGCGCGCACGCGCGCCGCGCTCGGCGCGCTGCCGACGCAGGACACGCTCGTGATGGAGCGCTTCTTCGACGAATCGGGCGGCATGCAGCTGGTGATCCATTCACCGTTCGGCAGCCGCATCAACCGCGCATGGGGGCTCGCGCTGCGCAAGCGCTTCTGCCGCAGTTTCAACTTCGAGCTGCAGGCGGCCGCGACCGACGACGCGATCATCCTGTCGCTGGCGCTCGCGCACAGCTTCGCGCTCGACGAAGTGTGGCGCTACCTGCGCTCGGCCAGCGCCGAGCACGTGCTGGTCCAGGCGCTGCTCGACGCACCGCTGTTCGGCGTGCGCTGGCGCTGGAACGCGACGACCTCGCTCGCGCTGCCGCGCTTCACCGGCGGCCGGCGCACCGCGCCGCAACTGCAGCGGATGAAGAGCGAGGATCTGCTCGCGAGCGTGTTCCCGGATCAGGCCGCATGCCTCGAGAACGTCGTCGGCGAACGCGAGATCCCGCACCACCCGCTCGTCGACCAGACGCTCGACGATTGCCTGCACGACGCGATGGATACCGACGGCTGGCTCGCGCTGCTGCGCCGGATCGAAAGCGGCGCGATCGAGCTGGTCGCGCGCGACCTGCCCGCGCCGTCGCCGCTCGCGGCCGAAATCCTGAACGCGAAGCCGTATGCGTTCCTCGACGACGCGCCGATCGAAGAACGCCGCACGCAGGCCGTGCAGGCGCGCCGCTGGAGCGACCCCGAATCGGCGGACGATCTCGGCGCGCTCGACGCCGATGCGATCGATGCCGTGCGCGACGAAGCATGGCCGCTCGTGCGCGACGCCGACGAAATGCACGACGCGCTGCTCACGCTCGCCTGCGTCGCCGATCACGAAGCGCACGCGCACGAGGGCTGGCCCGAGCGCCTCGCGGAGCTGGCCGAACGCCGGCGCGCGACGAAGTTGATTACGCCGGATGGCGCGGCGCTGTGGGTGCCGGTCGAACGGCTGGTCTGCCTGCGCGCGCTGCACCCCGACGCGCGCACGGCGCCCGTGCTGAAAGTGCCGGCCGCCTGCGCGCAGCCGTGGGAAGCCGATGCCGCACTCGTCGACGTGATCCGCGCGCGGCTAACGGGCTTCGGGCCGCTTGCGCTCGATGCGATCGCGCAGCCGCTCGGCCTGCCGCCTACCGCGATCGCAACCGCGCTCGCGACGCTCGAACGCGAAGGCTACGTGATGCGCGGCCGCTTCACGCCGGGCGCGACAGTCGATGAATGGTGCGAACGCCACTTGCTCGCGCGCATTCATCGCTATACGGTCAAGCGGCTGCGCCGCGAGATCGAACCGGTCGAGCGTGCCGATTTCATGCGCTTCCTGTTTCACTGGCAACACCTGACACCCGACACGCGCGGCTCGGGCCGCGACGCGCTCGCGGCCGTCGTCGAACAGCTCGAAGGCTACGAAGCCGCGGCCGGCGCATGGGAAGACGCGCTGCTGCCAGCACGGCTGACCGACTACACGGCCGGCGGCCTCGACGAGCTGTGCCGCTCGGGCAAGCTCGTGTGGACCCGCATCGGTGCACCGGCACGCGCGGCCGGCACGCCCGTGAAGACGACGCCGGTCGTGCTGCTGCCGCGCCGCCACCTCGGCGCATGGCAGGCGCTGCGCGACCCCGATGCGCAACCGGCGCTGTCCGCACGCGCGACGCAGGTGCGCGATGCGCTTGCCGCGCACGGCGCGATGTTCTTCGATGCGCTGCTCGACGAGTTGCACATGCTGCCCGTCGAGCTCGAACAGGCGCTCGGCGAACTGGTGTCGGCCGGCCTCGTGAACGCGGACAGCTTCGCGGGCTTGCGTGCGCTGCTGAGGCCGGCCGTCAAGCGCAGCGCGACCTATGCGCCGCGCACGCGGCGCGGCGGCGCGCTGATCGGCGGCATGGACGATGCGGGCCGCTGGGCGCTCGTGCAACGCGTGGCGCCGCCGGACGACGCGCCGGCGCCGAAACGCGGGATGGCCGCGACCGACCCCGAAGCGCTCGAACACATCGTGTGGACGCTGCTGCGCCGCTATGGCGTCGTGTTCTGGCGGCTGCTCGAACGCGAAGCCGACTGGCTGCCGAGCTGGCGCGAACTCGTGCGGGTCCTGCAGCGTCTCGAAGCGCGCGGCGAGATTCGCGGCGGGCGCTTCGTTGCCGGGCTCGCGGGCGAGCAGTTCGCGCTGCCCGAAGCGATCCCGGTCCTGCGCCAACTGCGCCGGCAGCCGGGCGACGGCCAGTACGTGTGCGTGACCGGCGCCGATCCGCTGAACCTCGCCGGCACGCTGCTGCCCGGCGACAAGGTGCCCGCGCTCGCGGGCAATCGCGTGCTGTTCCGCGACGGCGTTCCCGTCGCGTCGCTCGTATCGGGCACGTTCCACTACGTGCCCGACCTGACGCCCGCCGCGCGCGAAGATGCGCGCCTGCGGCTCGCGCGCCGTTACTGACAGCGACTGACAGGCGACACGTCGCGGACTACTGAACGCCGGGCTGCAGCGTCGCGCGCGTTCGGATAGCATCGAACGATTCGACGTACGGGCATCCATGCCCGACACACGTGTTCCGGAGACATCCCTTCATGCCATCGCATGCCGATTCGCCCGCCGTTCATCACGCCGGCTCGTTGACCATTTTCCAGGGCGCTGCGCTGTATATCGGCGCGGTGCTCGGCACCGGCGTCATTGCACTGCCCGCGCTCGCCGCCGAAGTCGCGGGCCCGGCTTCGCTGCTCGCGTGGGCCGCGCTCGTCGTGCTGTCGGGGCCGCTTGCGGCGACCTTCGCCGCACTCGGCGCGCGCTATCCCGATGCCGGCGGCGTATCGACCTATGCACGACGCGCATTCGGGCCGAAGGCCGCGGCGATCGTCGGCTGGTGCTTCTATTTCGCGGTGCCGGCCGGCGCGCCGGCCGCCGCGATGTTCGGCGGCGCGTACGTCGCGGCCGTCACGGGCGGCGGCCCCACGACCGTCGTCGTCACGGCCGTCGCGCTGATCGCCGCGGTCTCGGCCGCGAATGCTTTCGGCGTTACCGTGTCGGGCCGCATGCAGCTCGTGTTGTCGGCGCTGCTCGTCACGCTGCTGCTCGCCGCCGTGCTCGCGTCCGCGCCGCATGCGCGCGCGGCGAACCTGCATCCGTTCGCGCCGCACGGCTGGCTCGCGGTCCGCCAGGCCGCCGCGCTGCTCGTGTGGAGCTTCGCGGGCTGGGAAGCGATCACGCACCTCGCCGCGGAATTTCGCCGGCCCGCGCACGACATGCCGCGCTCGGCCGGCATCGCGGTCGTGGTCGTCGGCCTGCTGTATCTGTCGGTCGCCGCCGCGAGCGTCGCGGTGCTCGGGCCATCGGCCGGCGCATCGGGTGCGCCGCTTGCGGAACTGATCGCGGGCGGCATCGGCGGTCACGCGCAGGTGCTGGCAGCGGCAGCCGCGCTGCTGCTCACGCTCGGCACGATGAATGCGTATTTCGCGGGCGCGGCCAAGCTCGGTGCGGCGCTCGGCCGCGACGGCGCGCTGCCGGCGTGGCTTGCGCAAGGCAGCCAAGTGGGCGGCGTGCCGCGTCGCAGCCTCGGCGTGATTGCATTGCTCGCGGCCATTGCGCTGGCCGCGACGACCCTCTCGGACGTCGGGCCGACACCGCTCGTGCTGGTCACGTCCGGTTGCTTCGTGATGGTGTACGGGCTCGGTGCGGCCGCCGCGCTGAAGTTGCTGCCGCGCGGCAGCCTCGCGTATCGCTGCGCGGCGGTATCGCTGGTCGCCGTGGCCGGGCTGTTCCTGACGACGGGATGGTATTTGCTGTGCCCGCTGCTGCTCGCGGGCGGTGCGCTGCTTTATCTGCGGATCGGCGCCCGGCGCAATTGACGGCGCCGGTGCCCCGTGCGGTGACGATCATCGCGCGTGCGATCGCTGCGACGCGCCGGTCGACCGCTCGCGCGTTCATCGCCCGCCAGTTGCGCGGCGGCTCGCCGGCCGCGTGACGTGCGTCACGCCGGCACCAGCTCGAAGCTGAGCCGCTTGCCGAGTGCGGTGGCCGCGCTCGCGAGCGTTGCGAGCGTGAGACTCGTATCGGTTTCGTCGAGCAGCCGGTTGAGCGCGGCGCGGCTGGTTTTCATTCGCGCGGCCATCGCCGTTTTCGTGATGTGCTGCGCCTTCATTTCCTGCGCGATCTGCCACGCGATCACGCGCTTGATCGCGGTGGCGGTGGCGGCTTCGAGATGGCCGTCCTCGTCGAGGAAGGTATCGAAATCGCTGCCGATGTGCGGATGGTTCGTGGTCGTCATGAGGTACTCCAATGCATCGCGTTGCCGGCTGACCGCGGCGACGGTACGCGCCGGCACAAGCCGTGAATTCAGATGGCGCGCGTCAGCGCTTTCAGCCGGGCGACGGTCACGTCGAGATCGTCGGACGGCGTCGCCTGCGACTGCTTGAAGAACGCGTGCAGCAGGACCATCGTGTCGCCGACGACCGTGAACAGCACGCGCGCGCTTCGTTGCGGCAACGTCACGCGGATCTCCCAGAGATTCCTCGCCATTTTCCGCACCAGCGGCATGCCGAGCGGCCAGCCCAGTTGAACGGTCTTGATCTCTTCGCCGATCACCCTTCGCTCGATGTGCCCGAGCCGCTTGAGCCAGTCACGCACCGGCTCGTTGCCACAGGCCGTGCGAAAGAAGCGCACGCCGAGCGTGACCTGAATCTGCTGTCTCGTCATCGTCTTGCCAGGAATCGTACCAAAAACGATACGATATGCCAAGCACGACGCAGCCCGCTACTGACCGAATGGCCAGCGAAACACCGTGGGCGGAATGCTGCCGGCTGACGCGTAACGCGCCGCCCTTGCGCCGGGCATCGCCGCGTCTCACCGCGCGCGGCGAGCCGGCTTGCGCGCACCGCGCGGCGCGCGAGGCGCGCGCCCATCGCCGAACCGCGCCCGCGCGATTTCACGCACGGCGTCGATCAGCGTCCGCGCGACCGGCGACGGCTGCGCATCGGTGCGCAGCACGAGGCCGACCGGTTCGTCGGTACCCGCGGCCGGCAGCGCGAGACGCGCGAGCGCGCCGGCCGACAGGTCGTACTCCGCCGCATAGAGCGGCACGAACCAGACCGCATCGTTCTCGAGCGCGAGCGCACGGGCGACCGACACCGACAGCACCTCGATGAACGAATCCAGCGGCGGCGCGCCGCATGCGCCGAGCAGTTGTTCGGCCGACTGCCGGATCAACGTACCGAACGGCGGCAGCACGACCGGATAGCGCGCGAGTTCGGCGGCCGGTGCGGCGCTGGCCAGCAGCGGATGCCCGGCGCGCACGACCGCGACGAGCGGCTCGTTGTACAACTGCTCGAACGCGAGCCCGATCATCCGCTCCGGTTCCGACAGGCGCCCGATCGCGCATTCGAGCGCGCCCGCCTTCAGGCGCTCCAGCAGCTCGGCATTCGCGGCCGTCGCGATCCGCACGACGACGCGCGGCCAGCGCGCGGCCAGTGCCTTCATCAGCGCGGGCGCGAGCGACGCGGCAACGGTCGGCAGCATGCCGATTTCCAGCGTTGCCGCGGCAGCCCCGCCCTCGCGCGACAGCAAGCCGACGCCCTGCCGCAGCGCCAGCACGCACGCGTTCGCATGCGGCATGAACAGTTGCGCTTCGCGGGTCGGCTGCGCGCCGTGCCGCCCGCGCTCGAACAGCTTCACGCCGAGAATCGATTCGAGCTCGGCAATCGTCTTCGACACGGCCGGCTGCGTGATCGACAGGCTTTCGGCCGCCTTCTGCACGCCGCCCAGCTGCGCGACCGCGAGAAAGCACTGCAGGTGCCGGAATTTGACGCGGCCGTCGGCGATACGGTTATTCATAACGAGCGGTTATGCGGAGGTCGATGGAATGCCATTTTGCATAACTTTCCGGAGAGTCCCAAGCATTCGGCGCTACGTCACGCGGGGCGCCGCAATGCGTGGAAGCCGGTCGGCTCCCACACCCGCTTCGCGATCAGCAACGCCGTCCCCGCTGCTGCCGGTAACGATGCAACGCGGGCACGCCCGGGGAGACTGAATAACAACAACGACATATCAAAAAAACAGCGACGGGCTGGCTGGAGGGCCGTGCACGGAGTCGTCACCGACGACGCGAAGCCCGATCGCTTTTTCCGCCGGACAGGCAACGTGTCCGGCGGATTTTCATTGGCGCGGCCGAGCATAACGAACGGTTATGCGATTCGCTAAAAAAGGTCATTTTGCATAACTTTCCGGATTGGTTAAAGTGGCGTCATCCACTTCGAGATACCTATCAGGAGACGCCCGATGGATTCCCCTAAGATCCTCACGCCGCGCGACTGGCCGTCGCATCCCGCGTATGTCCACCCCGAATACCGTTCGTCGGTGAAGCGCGGCCCGACGCGCCCGATGATCCCGCTGAAGGAAAAGCTGCGCGACCAGTACGCACCCGTCTACGGTGCCGAAGATCTGGGCGCGCTCGACCACGACCTGACGAAGAACGCCGTGAAGAACGGCGAGCCGCTCGGCGAGCGCATCGTCGTCACGGGCCGCGTGCTCGACGAAGGCGGCAAGCCGGTGCGCAACACGCTCGTCGAGGTATGGCAGGCGAATGCGGCCGGCCGCTACGTGCACAAGGTCGACCAGCACGACGCGCCGCTCGACCCGAACTTCCTCGGCGCAGGCCGCTGCCTGACCGACGACGAAGGCCGCTACCGCTTCCTGACGATCAAGCCCGGCGCGTATCCGTGGGGCAACCATCCGAACGCGTGGCGCCCGAATCACATTCACTTCTCGCTGTTCGGCGACTACTTCGGCTCGCGCCTCGTCACGCAGATGTACTTCCCCGGCGATCCGCTGCTCGCGTACGACCCGATCTTCCAGGGCACGCCCGAGGCCGCGCGCGATCGCCTGATCTCGCGCTTCTCGATGGACATCACCGAAGAAGGCTATGCGCTCGGCTACGAATTCGACATCGTGCTGCGCGGCCGCGACGCCACCCCGATGGAGCGCTGAACCATGACGACGCTGAAGCAAACCCCTTCGCAGACGGTCGGCCCGTACTTCGCATACGGCCTGTGTCCGGAACAATACGGTTACGACCTGAAGAGCCTGTTCACGCCGGCGATCGCCGCACCGCACGCCGAAGGTGAACACGTGCTGCTGATCGGCCAGGTGTTCGACGGCGACGGCAACATCGTCGGCGACGCCGTGCTGGAATTCACGCAGGTGGACAGCGCGGGCCGCTACCCGGCATCGCGCGACGACATCGCGAAGTCCGGCTTCACGGGCTTCGCGCGCGTCGGCACGGGCACCGATCCGCAGCAGCGCTTCGTCGTGCAGACGGTGAAGCCGGGCCGCATCGCCGCGGACGAAGCACCGCACATCAACGTGACCGTGATGATGCGCGGGATCCTGACGCATGCGTTCACCCGCGTGTATTTCGACGACGAAGCCGCGGCGAACGCGGCCGATCCGGTGCTGAACGAGGTGCCGGCCGAGCGCCGCGCGACGCTCGTCGCGAAGCGCGATGCGCAGCCGGGCCGCCCCGTCGTGTATCGCTTCGATATCCGCATGCAGGGTCCTGAAGAAACCGTGTTCTTCGACGTTTGACCCACTGAACGGCACGAACGGGCACGAAGCGGCATGAGCCGGCGCAGGCCGGCTGTGCCCGGAACCGCCACGTGGCGCGATACCGACCGGCATCGCATCACGCGGCGGTTTTTCGTTGTACGACGGCATCGTTCGATGCTGCTTTGCAGCATGCCGGGTCGCAGGCGCCGTTCGCGCATTTTTCTGACCGAGTGCCTTCAGGCGCGTCTGACCGAATCCGGCAGGCGCGTTTTGTTCGCGCGCGGAAAAACGCCGCCGCTGCCGCCACCGCCACCGCTCCGCCTACCGGCGAATCTCCAGATACCGGCTCGGCGTGTCGCCCAGGATGCGCCGGAACGCGGACGTAAACGCGCTCGCGCTCGCGTATCCGAGATCCAGCGCCACCCGCGTCACCGGCTGCCCGTCGCTCAGTCGCGCAATCGCCGCCAGCATGCAGACCTGCTGACGCCACGCGGCGAAACTCACGCCCGTCTGTGCACGAAACAGCCGCGTGAAGGTACGCCGACTCACGCCCGCATCGGTCGCTACCTTGTCGAGATCGGCCGCGATCGACGGCGACGCGAACAGGTGCCGGCAGATCTTCGCGAGGCGCGCGTCGGTCGGCAGCGGCGCGTGCAGCGACAGCCGCGGCATCGTCGCGATCTCCGCGAGCAGCAGCGCCATCAGCTTGCCCGCGCGACCGTCGACGTCGTACATCGCGGGCAGCTCAACCGCATCGTCGATCAGTTGCCGCAACAGCGGCGACACGCCGTACACGCCGCACTCGTCCGGCAGGCCCGCCGCGCGGGCCGCGTCGTCGGTCACGAAGGTGCTGAACAGCGTAACCGTGGCCGTCATCGCGGCTTCGTGTCGCACGCCGGCCGGCACCCAGCACGCGCGCTGCGGCGGCACCAGCCAGCGGCCGTGCGGCGTCGACACGCTGAGCGTGCCGCGCGATACGAACGCGAACTGTCCGCGCCCGTGCGCGTGCTCCGGAAACGTCGTACCGGCCGCGTAGTCGTTGGCGGTCACGACCACGCTACGCGGAATGTGTTCGAAGGGATCTAACAGCGTATTTCTCAAGGCCCGAATTCCATCATGAATATCCGATATCGAAGGCGGGTCACCTTCGACCGGTCTACGATCCGCTCCGCGCTTGCGCAGCCGGATGGCCGCGCGACCCGACGGCCGAATCGGCCGGATAGCGACTTCATCGGAGCGAAAACACGCGTTACCGCAACATGAACGACATCGCCGACAGGCTGTTCAGCGTGCGCACCACATGTTCGACCGAAGGCCCGTCGAAGCGCAACGTTACCGCATCGATCCGTTCGATCGTCGGCAGCACGCAGAACAGATCGGCGAGCGCGGCCGTCTGCACGCGCAGCGTGCATGCGGCCGGAGCGGGTCGATGCGGGCCGGCACGACGGCCGGCCGACAGCGCGTGCGCGACCGTTTCGCGTGCGGCGGTGGCGATCCGTACGCACGACGCGGCCGGCGTGAGCGTATCGCCGCTCGATGCGCCGCCGGCCGTCTTGACCGTCTCGAAACGTGCGTCGGGAAACAGCGGCTGCGTTTCCTCGGCGAACACGTCGTCACCCGACGCCAGCGCGACGTGCGCACCGTATTCGCGGGCCAGCGCGCCGTAAAGCCCGGCTTCGCCGAGCTCGACGCCGTTCAGCCACACCTGCGTGAACGCGAAATTGTTGATCGTATGCGCGAGCACGCCGCGCGTCTGCGATTTCGCGTGAAAGCCGATCATGAATACGAGGTCCGGCTGCTGTTCGAGGCCGGCCATCATCCCGAGCGGGCGCGGCTTGCCGAGCACGACGCGCGCGCGGGCATCGAGCCCGTCGGGCAGCAGGTTGCGGAAGCCGCCGTGCGAGTCGTTGACCCACACCGCCTGCGCGCCGCCCGCGAATGCGCCTTCGATCGCCGCGTTCGCCTCGGCGGTCATCCAGCGCCGTGCGCGTTCGTATTCCGGGTTGCCGGCACGCGTCTGCTCGGCGGCGAACACGCCGGCGACGCCTTCGATATCGGTCGAGATCAGGATCTTCATGACTGGGTCGAACGTCCTTCGTTGCTTTCGTTGCTTTCGTTGCTTTCGTTGCTTTCGTTGTTTTCGTTGTTTTCGTTGTTTTCGTTGTTTTCGTTGTTTTCGTCGAACAGGCGATCGAGATCGGGCACCGCGTCGCGCAACGCTTGCCGCACGTGGCCGTCGCGCCCGGCGACGGTCACGGCCTGCAGCAGCGCGTCGGCGATCGCGTGCTCGACGCTTTCGGCCGCGGCCATGAACAGCGGATCGAGCGCAGCATCGGCGACGAGGGCCGGCAGCGCGATCGTCGATGCATCGTGCGCGATCGTGTAGGCGGTCGAGAAGGCGAGCGCGATGTCGCCGCTGCCATGCCCATACACGGAACCCGTGCGGGCCAGCCCCGCCCCCGCGCGGCGTGCGAGCCGCGACAACTGCCGCGCATCGAGCGGCGCATCGGTCGCGAGCAACAGGATGATCGAGCCTTGCTCGGGCGGCGCAGCATGCGTGACCGCCGCTGCCCGTCGTTGCGCGACGATGCGCCCGACCGGCACGCCGCCGAGCGTGAGCATCGGCACCCGGCCGAAATTCGCGAGCACGAGCGCGCCGACCGTATACGGCCGGCCGGCCGCGACGGCCACGCGCGACGCCGAGCCGATCCCGCCCTTCAGGTCGAAACACGACATCCCGCGCCCGGCGCCCACCGCACCGCGTGCGAAGTCGCGCGCGGCGGTGCGGCACGCATCGTCGTAATGCGCGGCCGTCACCGCGAATGCCTGGATGTCGTTCAGATACCCGTCGTTGCACTCGAACACGAGCGGATTGACGGTCGACCAGTCGCGGCCGATCTGCGGATTCGCGGCGATGGCCGCGCGGACCTGTGCTTGCGCGATCGTGCCGACGCCGAACGTGTTGGTCAGCGCGATCGGCGTATCGAGCGTGCCGAGTTCGTCGACCTGCACGAGCCCGACGCTCTTGCCGAAGCCGTTGATCACGGCGGCGCCCGCCGGCACCTTGCTGCGATACACGTCGCCCGGATGCGGCTTCACGACGGTGACGCCGGTCTGTACGCCGCCGGCATCGAGCGTCGCATGGCCGACCGTCACGCCCGGCACGTCGGCGATCGTGCCGCGCGGCCCGGCTGGCAGCGTCGCCGTCCACATCGGTGCTGCCCGCATCAACGGCGCTCCAGCTTCGGGTCGAGCGCGTCGCGCAGCCCGTCGCCGAGCAGGTTGAACGCGAGCACGGTCAGGAAGATCGCGAGGCTCGGGAACACCGCGATGTGCGGCGCCGTCACCATGTCCGCGCGCGCCTCGTTGAGCATCGCGCCCCACTCCGGCGTCGGCGGCTGCGCGCCGAGCCCGAGGAACGACAGGCTCGCGGCGGTGATGATCGACGTGCCGATCCGCATCGTGAAGTAGACGACGACCGACGACACGGTGCCCGGCAGGATGTGCCGCACGATGATCGTCCAGTCGGACGCACCGATGCTGCGCGCGGCCTCGACGTAGGTCATGTGCTTGAGCATCAGCGTGTTGCCGCGCACGAGCCGCGCGAACGCCGGGATGCTGAAGATCGCGACCGCGCAGATCACGTTGACCATCCCGTTGCCGAGGATCGCGACCACGCCGATCGCGAGCAGGATGCCCGGGAACGCGAACAGCACGTCGGCCACGCGCATCGTGATGCGGTCCCACCAGCCTTCGTAATAGCCGGCGAGCAGCCCGAAGAACGTGCCGATCACCGCGCCGAGCGCGACCGAGAAGAAGCCGGCCGCGAGCGAGA
Source organism: Burkholderia sp. IMCC1007 (assembly GCF_027257875.1). Classification (GTDB taxonomy): domain Bacteria; phylum Pseudomonadota; class Gammaproteobacteria; order Burkholderiales; family Burkholderiaceae; genus Burkholderia. Next base: position 152,224 of record NZ_JAPVQY010000005.1, on the reverse strand, counting down.
TCCGCGTGCCGGTGATGATCCGGCTGAAGATGTCGCGGCCGAGCGAATCGACGCCGAACCAGTGCACGGCCGACGGCCCCGCGTTCAGCGCGTCGTAGTCGAAATAATTCTCCGGATCGAACGGCACGATGTGCGGGCCGACGAACGCGAGCACGACGAGCGCGAGCACGAAGCCGCCCGCGACGAGCGCGACGGTCTGCTTGCGGAACTTGCGCCAGAATTCGCGCCACGGCGTGCGGATCGCGTTCGATGCGGCCGGCGCCGCGGGCTGGACAGTCGCGTTCATGCTGGCCTCACTTGAACCGGATGGTCGGGTTGATGACCGCGTACAGCACGTCGACGGTCAGGTTGATCAGGATGAATTCCAGCGAGAACAGCAGCACGATCGCCTGGATCACCGGGTAGTCGCGCATCGTCACCGCGTCGACCAGCAGGCGCCCGAGCCCCGGCCAGTTGAACACGGCCTCGACGACGATCGAGCCGCCGAGCAGGAAGCCGAACTGCAGGCCCATCATCGTGACGACCGGAATCATCGCGTTGCGCAGGCAGTGCTTGAGCACGACCATCGGCTCGTGCACGCCCTTCGCGCGCGCGGTGCGCACGAAGTCCTCGTTCAGCACCTCGACGAACGACGCGCGCGTGAAGCGCGCCATCACGGCCGCAACCGCGGCGCCGAGCGTCAGCGACGGCAGCACGTAGCTCTTCCACGTGCCGTCCGGCACGACCGGCAGCCAGCCGAGCTTCACCGAGAAGATCTCCATCAGCAGCATGCCGAGCGCAAATGCCGGAAACGAGATGCCCGACACCGCGAGCGTCATCCCGAGTCGGTCGGGCCAGCGATTGCGCCACACCGCCGACGCGATCCCGATCGCCATCCCGAACGCCGTCGCCCACACCATGCTGACGAGCGTGAGCAGCAGCGTCGGCATGAACCGCTCGCCGATCTCGGTCGACACCGGCCGCTTGCTGCGCGTCGACATGCCGAAATCGCCGTGCGCGATCTTCACGAAGAAGTCCGCGAACTGGTTCGGCATCGGCTTGTCGAGCCCGAGATCGGCACGCACGAGCGCGACCGTCGCGTCGTCGGCTTCGGGGCCGGCCGCGAGCCGCGCCGGATCGCCGGGCAGCAGATGCACGAACAGGAACACCAGCACCGCGACGATCGCGAGCGTGGGCAGCAGGCCGAACAGGCGTTTGACGAGAAAATTCAGCATGGGGCACCGATCGGGTCAACGCGCCGGCGGCTTGCGCCGCCGGCACCGCGTGGCGGGTGAACCGCCGTCATTTCACCGAGATCTCGTCGAAGTTGAACGAGCCGTCCGGCATCACGTACATGCCCTGCAGACGCTTGCTCCGTGCGTAGACGATCTTCTCCTGCACGAGAAAGATCCACGGCGCGTCGGCCCAGATCTGCTTCTGCGCATCGGCGTAGAGGCTGGCCTTCTTCGCGCGATCGGTCGTGGAGAGCGCCTGCGCGAGATCGTCGTCGACCAGACCGTTCTTGTAGTACGCCGTGTTGTACAGCTTCGGCGGCGCCGACTCCGAAGCAAGCAGCGGCGACAGCGCCCAGTTCGCCTCGCCGGTCGACGCGGACCAGCCGCTGTAGTACATCCGCACCGGCGCCTTCGCCGCATCCTGGGCGCTCTCAACGCGAGCGACCCGCTCGCCGGCCTCGAGCGCCTGTACCTGCACCTTCACGCCGACCTGCGCAAGCTGCTGCTGGACGAACTGGATCACCTTCTGCGCCGTCGTGTGATTGTAGGCAGACCACAGCGTTGATTCGAAACCGTTCGGATAGCCGGCCTCCTTCAGCAGCGCACGCGCCTTCGCCGGGTCGTACGGCCAGGGCCCGAGTTTCGTCGCGTATTCGACGCCCGTCGGCGCCACGCCCGTCTGCGGTGTCGCGTAACCGGCGAACACGACCTTCGCGAGCGCATCCTTGTTGACCGCGTAGTTCAGCGCTTCGCGCACCTTCGGGTTATCGAACGGCTTTTGCCGCGTGTTCAGCGAAATGTAGCGCTGGATGATCGACGGCGCCTCGATCAGGTCCACCTTCGGATTGCTCTTCAGGTCGGTCGCCTGCTCGAACGGAATCGTGAACGCGAAATCGGCCTCGCCGGTCTTGATCAGCGCGGCGCGCGTGTTGTTGTCGACCACCGGTTTCCAGTCGATCGCGTCGATCTTCGGATACCCCTTCTTCCAGTAGCCGGCGAATTTCTTCACCTTCATGTCGTCGGTCTGCTTCCATTCGACGAACTCGAACGGGCCGGTGCCGACCGGATGCAGCGACACGTCGCGCCCCCACTTCTTCAGCGCGGCCGGCGAAATCATCACCGCGGACGGGTGCGCGAGCGTGTTGATGAACGCCGAGAACGGCTCGCGCAACGTGAACCGCACGGTGTTCGGATCGACCACTTCGGTCTTTTCGATCACCCGGAACAGGCCGTACCGCTTCAGCTTGTTCGCCGGATCGGTCACGCGGTCGAAATTCGCCTTCACCGCGGCGGCATTGAAGTCGGTGCCGTCGTGGAATTTCACACCCTGGCGCAGTTTGACCGTGTACACCTTCGCGTCGGGCGACGCCGTATAGCTGGTCGCGAGCACGTTGACGAGCTTCATGTTCCGGTCGAAACCGAACAGGCCTTCGTAGAACGACTTGACGACAGCCTGCGACACCGTATCGTTCGCGTCGTACGGGTCCATCGTCGTAAACGTCGAGTACACGGCGACCACGACGTTCTGCTGCGCGAACGCGGGCACCGCGACCGACAACGCGAGCGCGCCGGCCCCCGCGGCGAACAGCGCGCGCGGACGGAACATCGGGAACGAATACGGCTTGTTCATCTTGTTGGGCTCCTGTGGATGATTCGGTAACGCGTGGTGGAAATCGCGGCGTGACTGCCCCCTTTCGGGAAAAAGACGCCGTTGCCTTGCTCGTGCGCAGCTTCGGTCCATATGCACGCTCCCGCGCGTTCGCGTGTTCAATACGCGCCGCCGACGCGATGCGTCGCGACGTAATGATCGGGACCGACCGCGACGAGCGGTGCGACGGTCGGCTCGTCGCCGACCGCGCGGATCGGGCTCGGAATCTCGTCGGCCGCGAGCTGGCGCGGCGCATGCCGGCGCGCGGGGTCGGCCACCGGCACCGCGCTCATCAGCTTCTTCGTGTACGGATGCTGCGGCGCCTCGAACACCGCGCGGCGCGGGCCGATCTCGACGATCTGGCCGAGATACATCACCGCGACGCGATGGCTGATGCGCTCGACCACCGCCATGTCGTGCGAGATGAACAGGTACGCGACGCCGAGTTCGCGCTGCAGGTCGAGCATCAGGTTGACGATCTGCGCCTGCACCGACACGTCGAGCGCCGACACCGACTCGTCGGCGATCACGACCTTCGGGTTCAGCGCGAGCGCACGCGCGATCGCGATCCGCTGGCGCTGGCCACCCGAGAATTCGTGCGGATAGCGGCGCGCGGCTTCCGGCGGCAGGCCGACCTTGTCGAGCAGCCAGTCGACGCGCGCCTGCGCTTCGCGGCCGCTCGCGACGCCGTGCACGAGCAGCGGCTCCATGATCGAGAAGCCGACGGTCAGGCGCGGGTTCAGCGACGCGAACGGATCCTGGAAGATGAACTGGATGTTGCGACGCAGCGCCTGCAGGTCCGAACCCTTCAGCGCGCTGATGTCGCGGCCGTCGAATTCGATCGAGCCGCTTTGCGATTCGACGAGGCGCAACAGCGAACGACCGGTGGTCGACTTGCCGCAGCCCGATTCGCCGACGAGCGCGAGCGTCTCGCCCGCGCGCAGCTCGAAGCTCACGCGCTCGACCGCATGCACGTATTGCGACACGCGGCCGAACACGCCGCTCTTCACCGGAAAGCGCGTGACGAGATCGCGCACGCGCAGGATCGGCGGGGCGGCATGATCGACGGGCGGTTGCGCAGCGCCGTTCGCGGCGGATGCCGTGGTCGGGGCCGCGGCCGCCGCGTTCGCGCCGTCCACCTTCAGCAGCGGGAATTTCTCGGGTGCGTCGGTGCCCAGCATCGAGCCGAGCCGCGGCACGGCCGCGAGCAGCGCCCGCGTGTAGCGATGCGCGGGCGTCGCGAAGATGCGGTCCGACTCGCCCTCCTCGACCTTCTCGCCGCGGTACATCACGAGCACGCGGTCGGCCACTTCGGCGACCACGCCCATGTCGTGCGTGATGAAGATCACGCCCATGTTCATTTCGTCCTGCAGCCCGCGGATCAGCTGCAGGATCTGCGCCTGGATCGTCACGTCGAGCGCGGTCGTCGGCTCGTCGGCGATCAGCAGCGCGGGCCGGCACGACAGCGCCATCGCGATCATCACGCGCTGGCGCATCCCGCCGGACAGCTGGTGCGGATAGCGTGCAAACACGCGGCGCGCTTCCGGGATGCGCACGAGATCGAGCAGCCGCAGCGCTTCCGCGCGAGCTTCGGCCGCGCGCTTCGACTGGTGCAGCGCGATCGCCTCGCTGATCTGGTCGCCGACCGTAAACACCGGGTTCAGCGACGTCATCGGCTCCTGGAAGATCATCGCGATGTCCGCGCCGCGGATGCCGCGCATCGCCGCCGCGCTCGCCTGCGCGAGGTCGACGAGCGTGCCGCCGCGGCGGCGCAACGCGATCCGGCCGCTGGTGATCTCGCCGCCGCCGTGCTCGACGAGCCGCATCAGCGCGAGCGACGTGACCGACTTGCCCGAGCCCGATTCGCCGACGATCGCGAGCGTCTCGCCGCGATCGACGTGAAACGACACGTTGCGCACCGCGTCGAACGTCGCGTTTTCGCGGCGGAACATCACCGACAGGTCGTCGACGGCAACCACGCGCTGCTCGGGCAGCACCAGCGCGGACGGGTTTCGGCTCGAACTCATGCGAAGCTCTCCTCGTGCGATCCGCGATCAGGCCGCATCGTCGCGGTAGATGCCGACCACCGGCGTCTCGCCGACGCGCGCGTAGCCGCGATACATCCCTTCCGTGTTGAACGGCATCGCGACGTTGCCGTGCGCATCGACCGCGATGATTCCGCCGCGGCCGGCGAGCCGCGGCAGCTTGTTCATCACGACGTCGTGCGTGGCGTCGGCGAGCGACGCGCCGCGATACGCGATCTGCGCGGCCACGTCGTGCGCGGTCGCGAGCCGGATGAACATCTCGCCGGTGCCGGTCGCGGATACCGCGCAGGTCGCGTCGTCCGCGTAGCAGCCCGCGCCGATGATCGGCGAATCGCCGACGCGCCCCGGCTGCTTGTTCGTGATGCCGCCCGTCGACGTGGCCGCCGCGATATGGCCGTGCACGTCGCACGCGACCGCGCCGACCGTGCCGTGCTTGCGGTCCGGATCGAGCGGCTCGGCGGGTTGTGCGGCAGCGCGGAATGCGAAGCTGGCCGCATCGTGGTCGAGCATCATGCCGGCCGCCGTGCGCGCCTTCAACCACTGCGCGTGCCGCGCTTCGGTGTCGAAGTAGCCGGGCTCGACGAGTTCGAGCCCTTGCGCGGCCGCGAACGCGTCGGCGCCCGCACCGGCGAACAGCACGTGCTCGCTCGCTTCCATCACGCGTCGTGCGGCGAGCACCGGGTTGCGCACGCGCGTCGCGCAGCAGATCGCGCCTGCGGCGAGCGTCGCGCCGTCCATCACCGCGGCGTCGAGTTCGTGCTTGCCTTCGGCCGTATAGACGGCGCCGCGCCCGGCGTTGAACAGCGGGCAGTCCTCGAGCATCCGCACCGCGACGGTGACGGCGTCGAGCGCGCTGCCGCCGTCGGCGAGCACCTGCTGCGCGGCCTGCAGGATCGCGGTCAGCTCGGCACGGTACTGGCGTTCGGTGTCGCTATCCATTGCATCGCGCAGGATCGTGCCTGCGCCGCCGTGAATCGCGACGATCGCGGGTGAAGTCATGATTGTTTCGGGCCGGAGGAAGAAGGGTTGGCGGCCGGCTGCACCGCTTGAGGCTGAATCAGCCAGGGCAACAGGAATTCGGTCATTTCGGCGGCCGACTTCGCGGAACGGTGCGTGCGCAGCGCGACCGCGTCGATCAGCGCCTCGATCATCGTCAGCACGGCCGCTTCCGACGTGGCCGCGAAACGCCGCTCGGCGTTCACGTACAGGTTCAGCGACGCGATCGGCGCGAGCGGCGATTGCGGGCCGTCGGTGATGCCGAGCACGCGCGCGCCGCGCGCCGCCGCTCGACGGGCCAGTTCGATCGTGTCCTTCACGTAGCGCGGAAATGCAAGCGCGATCACGAGATCGCGCGAGTCGGCCGTATACAGGCGCCGCGCCGCATGCGACGGGCCGCCCAGCAGCGCGAGCGATTGCACGTTGTCGTGGCACACCGACAGCCCGTGCTCCATCAGCCCGGCGAGAAACGCGCTCGAACCGGCGCCGAGAATCAGCACGCGCCGCGCGCCGACGATCGCCTCGACGGCCGCTTCGACATCGCTCGCATCCAGCTGCGCGCGCGTGTGCTCGATGTTCGCGACGGCCTGGTCGAACACCGCGTCGATCCACGCGGCGCCGCGCACGCTCGCCTCCTGCTCCTGCGCGGAACGCAGCCGCTCGACCGGGCCGAGCGTCGCCTCGAAGCCGCGCACGAGCGCCGCGCGCATCGCCGGATAGCCGTCGAAGCCGAGCGCTTTCGCGAAGCGGTTCGCGGTCGCGATCGATGCATTCACCGCTTGCGCGAGTTCGTCGATGCGCATCGTCGCCGCGCGAAACGGGTTCGCGAGCACGAACTCGCCCATGCGACGGTGGATCGGCGTCATCAACGGCATCGCCGATGCGATGCGCTCGGCGATCGCGGGTTCATCCTGACTGGCATCGGGCGGAACGAGAGGCGTCATGCGAATGGTTGTTGCAAGGTTGGTGAAAATCAATTTACACAATCCACTGGCCGAAAAAAAATAAACTTTCATCAGGGTTGTCACGCCCCCTGATGCGCCCGCTTCCCGTCGATCGGTCGCTCCAACCTCGCCCGCGCCCGCCACACGGGCGTTCCGCACGCATCGCCCAGCCACGGTTCCGCACGCCGCTTCACGTATTGATCGGGAATACCCCGCTCCGGTTGGTTCGAACTCGGAGCGCATCGCGTACCTGCCGTGGGGCACATGCGGGCTGTGTCGCGCAAGCGCGCAGCGGTTCGCGACGGTGGCGTGAGCGGGACGCTTGCCTGCGCCGCTCGAACGCCCGCGATACTGTTGCGCGAAGGCCGCGCGTGCGGTCGACGAATGAATGTCGCCGGACGACCGTTCGGCGCACGTGTCGACACGCGTGGCTTCATCGTCGCGCCGTGCGTCGGAGGGGGCATCGTACCGGTCTGCGTTGTCACGCTGCTCGCGTTGGCGCCGCACTTGTGCTGATCGCCATCGCGGCCGCCGGGCTTGCCGCGATATCCAGATCGACGACCGTCGCCAGCGTCGCCCGCGGCAATTCGTCCGCGATCACTTACAATCCGTCAGGTTGATCGCTGCACGACCCTTCGTGCAGCCCTGACACCGCGGTACGTTCGACGCACGCCGTATCAGGGTCCGGCGCGCGACACGCGTGGCCGGACGGCGTCGCGCGTCGTTGCACCCACATCTGGATGCCCGTCATGCCGGAATCCCGCCTCCTGTTCCGATCCACGTTCGAACCGCCGGTCGTCCGGTCGGCGCGCGCCGTCATCGGCGCGTTGTTCTTCGTCGGCAGGCTATGGGACGTCACACGCTTCGGCTCGCTCGGTGGGCTTGCCGTCACCCTGTTCGTCGTCTTTCTGGCGCCGACTGCGGCGAACGGCTTCGGCAACGGCCGAGCGGGCGAGCCGCGTACCGGCGCACGAGACAAGGACCGAATGAACAGCCACATCACCCTCACCCCGTCGCGCGAATACGCGACCATCGACGGAGCCGTGCAATGAGCGGGTTGCTCCACAATCGCGCCGGCGACCTCGTCGCGCTCGTCACGCTCGCCGTGCTTTACCTCGGCGGCGCCGGCGTCTCGCTCTGGCGGATCCGCGCTGCCGCGTCGCGCGGCAAGCTCTACTGGATCGTCTGCATCGCGCTGCTGGCCGGCGGCGCGATCGCGATGACCGTCAATCTGTCGCCGGTGCCGAACAGCGGCGAAATGTCGTCGGGCTTCGCGCTCGGCGTCGAGGCGGTGCTGCTCGGGCTCGTGCTGGTTGCGGCGGGCTGTGCGTGGCTGATGCTGCGTGCAAGGCGTGGCTGAAAGCGCGCCCTTGCGCGACCGGCTTCATCGCCGGTCGACCGCGCCGCGCATGGCGAACGCCGGATCGCCACCCTTGTTCCGCTGGGTCACGCGGACGGCGCACGCGCCGTGACGAGCCAGCACGCCGCATCGAAACGCACGTCCGCGCCGTGCACGTAACGCTCGAACGCGGCGCGCACCGTATCGACCACGCGCCGCCGCGTCGCGTCATCCACCTGTTGCAGCGCGAGCCCGACCGGCCCCAGCCGCGCGATGTAGTCGTCCAGCGCGGGCCCCGGCAATGCGCATGCGATATCGAGCGGCTCGATCTCGACGCCGGCCCACCCGCTGTCCGACAACACCGATGCGATCCGCTGCCGGTCGCCGAACGCGAATTGCCCGGGCGCGCCCGGCTGCCGCGCCGGCAGGTTCGGCAGCAACGGCGCCGCGACACGCTCGGCCGTCGTCATGAACGGATTGTCCGCCGCGCTGCGCCATGCGATGAACCGCAGTTGCGCGTTGGCGCGCGCCGCACCGCGCAGGTTCGCGAATGCGCGCACCGGATCGTCGAAGAACATCACGCCGAAGCGCGACACGACCAGGTCGAAACGATCGCGCGCAAACGCATGCGTCTGCGCATCGGCACACACGAAGCCCGCGCGGACGCCGTCGCGTGCCGCGCGATCCTGCGCAGCGGCGATCATCCGCGCCGAGATGTCGACGCCCGTACAGTGCGCGTGCGCGCCGAGCCTGCGGGCGATCGCGCGCGTCACCGCCCCCGTGCCGCAGCCGACGTCGAGCACGCGGCGCGCGGACGAAGCCGCCGCGGCATCCGCGAGCAGCGCTTCGAACGGTTCGAACATCGCATCGAGCGACGCCTGTGCGTCGATCCATGCATGCCCCGACGGGCCGTTCCATAGCGCGGACTGCGCTTCGTTGGGCTGGTGCGCTTCCATCGTCGATTCCCCTTCGCGTGCGTCGTTGATCGTGATCCCGAGTATGCTGCTTCAAGCCGGCTTGAGGTCAAGCACTGCCGCGACACAACCGTCACGCCGGACGTTTCATATTTCTTACATTCATGTTGCGTATCGTTGACGGCTTTCCCATGGTGCCAATCATGCGACGACTCCTCTCTCGCGCGCTGTTCGAGCGCTGCGCTCCGCTTGCCGCACTCGCGGCGCTGTCCGCGTGCTCGAATCACATCGATACGCCCGCCGATCCGGCCAGTGCCGCGATCAACGTCCAGGCCGCGTGGGTCGAGATCGGCGATGCGAACCAGGCGATCGCGCGCGTGATCACGAACTACAACCCGGCGTCCGCGAGCGACCCGTTGTGTCCGCAACTGTCCGTCGACGGCAAGGTGTCGCGCATGTCGCTGCGCGCCGGCGCCGCGACCATCGCGCAACGACCGACCGCGAGCGCCCCGGCCGACTCCAAACCGTCGAGCTTCCCGGTATCGGTCTGCGAAGCGACGTTGCCGGCCGACGCGCAAACGGCGAGCGTCGCCGGCCGTGCGTTGCCGCTGCCGAATGCGCAGCCGCAGCGCATCGCGATCATCGCCGACACCGGCTGCCGGATGAAGAAGGCCGACAACGCATGGCAGGCATGCAACGACGCGACGGTCTGGCCATTCGACACGATCGCGGCGAGCGTCGCGAAGCTCTCGCCGGACCTGGTGCTGCACGTCGGCGACTATCACTACCGCGAGAACGCGTGCCCGCCCGACATCGCCGGCTGCAAGGACAGCCCGTGGGGCTACGGCTGGGATACGTGGCAGGCCGACCTGTTCCGCCCCGCCGCGCCGCTGTTCGCGAAGGCGCCGTGGGTGGTCGTGCGCGGCAACCACGAGGAATGTGCGCGGGCGGGCCAGGGCTGGTATCGCTTCCTCGATCCGCGCCCGTATTCGACGGCCCGTTCGTGCGACGATCCGGCCCGCGACGACGACGCGAACTACGCCGAACCGTATGCGGTGTCGCTCGGCGGCGGTACGCAGGTGATCGTGTTCGATACCGCGAAGGTCGGCCGCAATCCGCTGAAGACGACCGATGCGCAGTTCCGCATCTACCAGAAGCAGTTCCAGACGGTGGCATCGCTCGCGTCGAAGGCCGGCATGACGACGACGATCTTCACGAACCATCATCCGATCCTCGCGTTCGCGCCGATCGCCGGCAGCACGCCGGCGCCGGGCAATCTCGCGCTGCAGTCGGTGATGTCGAGCCTGTACGCGCAGGCATACTACCCGCCCGGTATCCACGTCGCGCTGCACGGGCACGTGCACGACTTTCAGGCGATCAACTTCTCGTCCGGGCATCCGGCGACGATCGTGTCCGGCAACGGTGGCGACAACCTCGACGTCGCGCTGCCCGACCCGTTCCCGGCCGACCTGACGCCCGCGCCGGGCGCCGTGATCGAACGGCTGTCGCACAACAACAGCTTCGGTTTCCTGATCATGGAACGGCGCGCGGCACCGGCGACGGGCTGGGTGTTCCATGCGTATTCGGCAGCCGGCAAGCTGCTCGCATCGTGCGACCAGTCGGGCACCACGCTCGCCTGCGACAAGACGGGATTCATCGCGCCGTGAGTGATGGAGTTCGAGTGAAGCGCGGTTTGGTGGATTCGGGCCATCGTCTCCGGGAAATGGCCGCATCGCGGTTGCTGCGGGTTTCGGCAGTGGCGCGTGCCGTGCTTCCGGTGTCGCGTTCGACTTCCGTTCCAGCCGATGCGGGCCGGACGGCACGCGTATTCGCCGCGACCACGCTCGCTGGTGTCGCGCTCGCGGCTCACGCCGCGCCTGCCGAAACGACGCTGCTGCCCGGTGCGCCGCCGTCGCGCATCGTCGCCACGATCGGTAACGGCACGCCGCAGGTGGCGGGCAAGATCGACGCGGCGACCGCGCACTTCGCGCCCGATCCGACGCTCGTCGCGCTTGGCAGGCGGATCTTCTTCGATCCGCGGCTGTCCGAGCCGCGCGGCATGTCGTGCGCGGGCTGCCACGATCCGGGGCGTGCGTTCGCGCCGACGCTGTCGGCGGCGTCGCTCGCCGGGCCCGGTGTGCCGGAAGGCAGCCGTCATGGCCGCTTCAGCCAGCGCAACGCGCCGTCGCTGCTGTACGTGCGTTACGTGCCGCGCCGCCACTTCTACCAGGACGACGACGCACCGGCGCCGTCGCCGTTTGGCGGACTGTTCGGCGATGGCCGCGCGGATACGCTCGCCGAGCAGATCCGCGGGCCGCTGTTCGATCCGAACGAGATGAACAACCGGTCGCCGGCCGCGCTGCTGCGCAAGGTCGACGCCACCGAGCTCGCGCCCGATCTCGCCGCGCGCTTCGGCGCGTCGGTGCGGCGCGATCCCGAGCAACTGGTGCGCGCATTGGGCTCGGCCGTCGAAGCCTATCTGCAGAGCGACGAGATGGCGCCGTTCACGTCGCGCTTCGACGCGTTCCTGCGCACGCGCAAGCCGCTCGCGCCGGCCGAAATGCGCGGCCTGGCGCTGTTCCGGAATCCGGACAAGGGCAATTGCATGAGCTGCCATACGCTGTCGGAGACGTCGACCCGGCCGGAGCGCTCGCTGTTCACCGATTTCGGCTACGACGCGATCGCGGTGCCGCGCAACCGCGCGCTGCCCGCGAACCGCGATCCGCGCCACTTCGACAACGGGCTGTGCGACACCGCCACGCGGCTGCGCTGGCCGGAACCGACGCAATGGTGCGGCTACGTGCGCACGCCGGGGCTGCGCAACGTCGCGGTCAAGCAGACGTTCATGCACAACGGCGTGTTTACGACGCTGCGGGACGCGGTCGCGTTCTACAACACGCGCTCGACCGACCCGGGCTACTGGTATCACGGTGCCGCAACCTTCGACGACGTGCCGGCCGCCTATCGCGGCAACGTCAACGTCAATTCGACGCCGATGAACCGGCGGCCGGGCACCCCGCCCGCATTGACCGACGCCGAAATCGACGACATCGTCGCGTTCCTCGGCGCGCTCACCGACGCGCGCTACGCGAACCTTGCGGCGCGCGCTGGCCCGGCCGTGGCCGCCGCCCGGATCATCGGATCGCCACGCGCCCGAAACGCCGCGCCGACACGCTGACCCTGGCCGAACGGCCAGGCGCGTGCGCACCCGCTTGCGACCGCTGCATATACTGGTTATATTTACAGTACTGTATTTATGAACAGTGAGGTGCGAGATGGAACATCTGGTCCGTATCGTCAACGACACCGATCGCCAAGTGCTGGCCTGGCTGCGTGCGCAGGTCGGCGACGCCCGCGTCGAACGCGCGGCCCGGCAGCTCGGGCATACACGCAAGCCGTTTCCGTCCGCGGTGTGCCGGTATCTGGGCATGAGCGCGCCGGCCACGCTGCGTCCGGCGGAGCGGCCGCGCGCCGCACGCGACTTCTCGGTCGGCGATCGTTACCTGTCGTTGATCCGCCAGCACCTCGCCGCGCATACGGGCGGGCGATGAAATCGCCGAAATCGTATCGCCGGTGCGGCGTCACGCAGCGGCAGGCCGGCGTCGAAACGGCATGCCGGGTCGGCCGGCCCGCGCATGCGCCACGCCGGCGGCGCTGGGGCTCACCGTTGCCAGCCCGGCTGCCGGCCAGCCCGGTTACGCGGCCGCTGCTGCCTCGCGTATCAACTGGCCGAGCGTTTCGATCGCCGCTTCATGCGCGGTGTCGAACACGCGTGTACAGGCAAGCCGGATATACGCGTCGAAGCGATCGGAATTCGAAAAAATCGAGCCTGGCGCGATTCTCACTCCACGTGCCAGCGCAGCATCGAACAGCGCTTCGGACCGTACGCCGTCCGGCAGCGCGATCCACAGCAGCATGCCGCCCGGCGGCCGGTTCATCCGCGTGCCGGCCGGAAAATGGCGTGCGATCGCGTCGATCGTCACGTCGCGCTGCACGCGAAGCTGCTCGCGAAACCGGTGCAGGTGACGATCGAACGCGCCCGAGCCGACGAACTCGGCGGCAACCGCCTGCAGCAGTGCGGCGTTGTGCCGGCTGTGCGCGAACTTGAGCATCTTCACGCGTGCGTGCCAGCGCCCCGCGCTCATCCAGCCGAGCCGCATCCCGGGCGCCAGCACCTTGTTGAACGACGGGCAGTAGATCACGGTGCCGTCGCGGTCCCATGCCTTCACGGGCTTCACCGCGTGCGGCGCCTCGACGAGTTCGCGATACGGCTCGTCCTCGATCACGGCCACGCCGCGGCGCGAGCACAGTGCAACCAGCGCGGCCTTGCGGTCGTCCGGCATCACGCTGCCGAGCGGGTTTTGCAGGTTCGGCACGACGACCACGGCCCGGATGTCCGGATACGCGGCCAGCGCCACGTCGAGCGCCTCGATCGACAAGCCGGTGGTCGGGCTGGCCGGAATCTCGAGCGCGCGCAGGCCGAGGCTCTCGAGCAACTGGATCAGGCCGAAAAAGGCCGGCGATTCGATCGCGATCGTGTCGCCGGGGCGCGCCACCGCGCGCAGCGCGAGATTCACGGCATCGACCCCGCCGCTCGTCGACATCACATCGTCCGGTGACACGGTCACGCCATACGACACCGCGCGTTTGGCCATCGTCTGCCTGAATTCGGGCGAACCGCCGACGGGCCCCGCGTCGGTCAGCAACGTCGGCTTGCGCCGCAGCAGCCGGATCGCGAGCGTCTGCAGGCGCTCGGCCGGATACAACGTCGCCTGCGCGGATGCGCCGCCGAGGTTCAGCGCATCGGGCGCCCCGTTCGCGCGATCGATCACGCGTGACACACGTTCGTGCAGGCCCGCGAACGGCGGCTCGATGCTCAGCGGCGGCCCGTCGCTTTCCGGCAGCGTGTCGAGCACGGCCGCCGCGCGCCGCCGCACGAAATAGCCCGAGCGCGGCCGCGCTTCGCACCAGCCCGCATCCTCGAGCCGCCGGAACGCCTGGATCGCGGTCGACAAACTCACGCCGTGCTGCGCCATGAACGCGCGCACCGACGGCATCCGGTCGCCGGGCGACAGCGTGCCGGCCGCGATGATGCGCCGGTAATGCTCGGCGAGCCGTTCGTAAAGGGGTTCGCCGGACAGCGGCAAAGGCGTGCGTGACAGGTCGGTGATGGGCGTCATGCGGGCCATCGTGCCGGCGCGCGCGAATGCTCGCCAGATACAGATTCGGGGCAAACCCACCGATACAGCGATGCAAAATCGCCGGCTGCACCGCAACAGATTCCCGTCCCCTGAATCTGTCCCGCTCGCGCGCGCTTCCCTAACCTGATTGCACGCTGTCGCCTCGCCGTCGCGAGGCTGCGCAACCGGGAAAAGGACTCGCCATGCGGACGCAGGACATCCGGCTCGACGCCGGGCAAAGCCACTTTGCGTGGTTCGACAAGGGCAGCCAGGTCATCGTGCTGGACGGCGCACTCGCGGTCACGTTGCGTCATGGCGGGCTCGACTGGCTGCCCGATGCACCGCAATACGTTCGCCGTGTGCTCGAAGAAGGCGAATGCCTGACGATCGAGACGGGCGGTCACGTGGCGCTGACGTCCGGCGGCGCGGGGCCGGCCAGCGCGACCGTCGTGGAACCTGCGGGCGGGCGCGGCGTGTTCGCCGGGTGGCGCGTGGCCTTACGTCGGTTCGCCGTGCAGGTATTCGGCGAGCGGCATGCGCACGAGCCGTCCTGACGTGGCGGATCGTGCCGGGGCCGCGGAGATCGTCGAGATCGTCGAGATCGTCGAGATCACCGAGATCACCGAGATCGCGGAGGTCGTCGAGGTCGTCGAGGTCGCCGAGGTCACGGAGGTCACGGAGGTCACGGAGATCGCCGAGATCGCCAAGGTCGCCAAGGTCGTCGAGGTCGCCGAGGTCGTCGAGATCATGGAGACCACCGACACCACTGAGATCACCAACGTCGCCCGCCAAAGACCGCATCACCCCGCCCGATGCAGACCGCGATGCGACCGAACGCCAGCGCACGTTCGCTCCACTGACCCACCACAGCCGATGGCCTCCCGAAGCGCGCCGCCCACCACCCGCTCACCTCACCTGCCGCCGACGCTCGATCCATTCGAATAGCACCATCCCCGCCAGCATCGCGGCAACGAACGCGATGCCCTTCGCCGACCCGAACCCGATCGACACGATCGCGGGCCCCGGGCAAAACCCCGCGAGCCCCCAGCCGATGCCGAACACGGCGCTGCCGGCAACGAGCCGCACGGTAATCGTCCGCGCGGCCGGCCACTGGATCGGCAGGCCGAGCCACGCGCGCGTCCGGCGTTTCGCCCACGCGAACGCGAACCCGGCAACGCCGATCGCACCAGCCATCACGAACGCGAGCGACGGATCCCAGCGGCCGGCCACATCGAGAAAACCGAGCACCTTCTGCGGATTGGCCATCCCCGACACGATGAGCCCGGCGCCGAACAGCAGCCCCGCCAGAAACGCGAATCCTGCCTGCATGTCAGCCTCCGAGCACGTGCCGCCGCACGAATACGGTCGCGAAGCCCGCGACCATGAACACCGCCGTCGCGACGATCGACCGGGACGCACGGCGCGACAACCCGCAGACGCCGTGGCCGCTCGTACACCCGCCCGCATACCGCGTGCCGATTCCCACGAGCAGGCCGGCCGCCAGCAGTTCGCCCCAACCGGCATCGATCTGCAGCGTCACGCCCGCACCGGCGATGCGCATCGCGAGCGGCGCGGCAATCAAACCGGCGACGAACGCGGCACGCCAGTCGCGCTCCGCGGCACCGCCGGTCAACAGCCCGCCGACGATGCCGCTGATTCCGGCAATGCGCCCGTTGAACGCGACGAGCCACGCCGCCGCGAGCCCGATCAGCACGCCGCCGGCAAGCGACAGCCACGGCGTGAAATGAAGCGCATCAAGCTGCATCGCGCGTTGCCTTCGCGGCCGGGCCGCAGAACTGCTCGTACAGCACGCCTATCACCGCGATCGCGGCCGCGCTGTCGAGCGAATAGTGGATGTTCTTGCCGTCGCGGCGCGTCCGGACCAGCGCGTTGTCCCTCAACACGCCGAGTTGCTGCGACAGCGTCGGCTGACGGATATCCAGGCGCGTCTCGAGATCGCTCACGCAGCGCTCGCCCTGCGACAGTTCGCACAGCAGCAGCAGCCGGTCGGGATTCGACAGCACCTTGAGCAGCGCGCATGCCGATTCTGCTGCCGCGCGCATCTGTTCGGGCGCAGGCAGCGGCCCGGCCGAAGGATCGATGTTCATGGAGGATGAAGGTCTACGATATACGAATCGATATTCTATCAATTCATATATCGTTTCGCGGCGCTACCGCCGGTGCCGCCCGAACGCACCCGCAGCGCAACGCCGCCCCACTCGCGCCGCGCGTGTCGCTACGCCTGCTCGCCGGCAATTGCCTTGGCGGCGGCCGCCTCCGGCGTGGCCCCGCCCCCGGCCCGGTGCACCCCCAGCACGAATACCGCGACGCCGGCAATCACGCACGGCACGGCGACACAGGCAAACGCGGCAGGCAACGGCAGCCCCATCGCGAGCATCGCGCCGCCCGCCATCGAGCCGACGACGGATCCGCTGCGGCCGATCCCGTTTGCCCAGCTCACGCCCGTCGTGCGGCATTCGGTCGGATAGAACGCGGCCGACAGCGCGTTGGCGCCGACCTGCGAGCCCGACACGCAGAAGCCGGCCGCGAACACGGCCAGCGCGGCCCCTGCCGGCGACGCGGCCAGCACACCGATCGCCGCGACGAACACACCGGCGCCCGCATAGCTGCATGCGAGCACGCGATGCGGATCGAAGCGGTCCATCAGCCAGCCGAGCACGATCGCGCCGAGCGTGCCGCCGACCTGGAACATCGCGGTCACGCGCGCGGCCATCTGCAGCGTCGCGCCGGTCGTGCGCAGCAGCGTCGGCAGCCAGCTCGACAGCAGGTAGATGACGAGCAGGCTCATGAAGAACGTGAGCCACAGCAGCAGCGTGCCGCGCAGCAGGTCGGCGCTGAACAGCCGGCGGAGCGGCGAGCCGGCCGGCTTGCCGCTCGGCGCGATGAACGACGCGTGCGCGAGATGCGGGTCCGGCGCGATGCGGGCGAGCATCGCCGCGATCCGCTCGCGCGCCGCGCCGGCGTTGACGAGATAGCGCACCGATTCCGGCAGCCGCCATGCGAGCACCGGCAGAAGCAGCAGCGGCGCGGCACCGCCGACGACGAGCACCGCGCGCCAGCCGTCGCGCTCGATCAGCGACGCAGCCACCAGCCCGCCGAGCGCGGAGCCGATCGTGAAGCCGCAGAACATCGTCGTCACGAGCAGCGAGCGCCGCCGCGCGGGACAGTATTCGGATGTCAGCGTGATCGCGTTCGGCATCGCGCCGCCAAGCCCGAGGCCCGTCACGAAGCGCCACGCGATCAGTTCGGTGAGACCGCCCGCGCTCGCCGACGCGGCACTCGCGATGCCGAAGCACGCGACGCAGGCGAGCAGCAGGCGCTTGCGGCCGAACCGGTCGCCGAACGGCCCGAACGCGAGCGCGCCGGCCATCAGCCCGGCGAGGCCCGCGCCGAATACCGGCGCGAGCTGCGCGGGCGACAGCCCCCATTCCGCTCGAATGACGGGGGCGATGAACCCGATCGATGCCGTGTCGAAACCGTCGATCGCGACGATCAGGAAGCACAGCGCGACGATCGCGGCCTGAAACGGCGCAACGCGATGCCGGTCGATCCACTCGCTGACGTCGATGGACAGCGTATCGGCCATGATGGTGTCTCCTCCATGAAGGCGGTCGCGCGCGATGTCGTTGGAATGCGCGCCGCCGGATTCGGGCTGAAGTGCGTCAGGCGACGGACTTCAGGCAATCCTCCGCGCGCCAGCCGTGCAGCCAGTCGAGCGAGTCGTAGAACTGCGCCTGCGTGCGTCCGACCCACAGCGCGTTGCGCACCTGCCGCTCGACGCCCTTCGCGTGATAGATCCGCCCCATCTCTCGCGCCGAATACAGCACGCGCGCGGTGCGCGGAATCCGTACGCGCTCGTACAGCGCGAACGCCGCCTCGAAGTCGCCGTCGGTTTGCGCGACGGCCGCGCCGAGCGTCACCGCATCCTCGAGCGCCTGGCACGCACCCTGCGCGATGTATTGCGTCATCGGATGCGCGGCGTCGCCGAGCACCGTCGCACGCCCCGTGCTCCAGCGTTCGACCGGATCGCGGTCGGCGGTCGCCCAGCGCTTCCACGACGTCGGCCGGTCGAGCATCTGCTTGGGCAGCGGATGAATGCCGTCGAAGTACGACAGCACCTCTTCCTTGCTGCCCTCGCGCACGCCCCAGGTTTCCTGCTCGCGGCTGTGGAACGTGACGACGAGGTTGTATTGCCGTCCGCCGCGCAGCGGATAGTGGACGAGATGGCAATGCGGGCCGGCCCACACCACCGGCGCGTTGATCTGCAGATCCTTCGGCATGTTGTCGACGTCGACGACCGCGCGGTACACGACGTGTCCCGTCACGCGATGCTCATCGCCGATCAGCGCCTGACGGATCGCGGATTTCACGCCGTCGCAGCCGATCACCGCATCGGCGCGATAACGCTCGCCGCGCTGATCGGTCACGGTGACGCCATTGGCATCCTGCTCGAACGCGCACACCTGCGTGCTGGTCCGGAACTCGATCAGCGGATGATCCTTGACCGCTTCGTAGATCGACAGGTGAATGTCCGCGCGATGGATCACCGCATACGGGTTGCCGAAGCGTTCGCGATACGCGGCGCCCGTGTCGATGCGCGCGACTTCCCGCGCATCGACGGCGTCCATCAGTTGCAGCCAGTCGGTAAACACCGCCCGGCCGCGCGCGGCCTCGCCGACGCCCAGCGCATCGAGCGCGTTGAACGCGTTCGCGGCGAGCTGGATGCCCGCGCCGATTTCGCCGATTTGCTCGGCCTGCTCGAGCAGCTTCACGCGAATGCCCTGGCGCGCGAGCGCCAGCGCCGTCGCGAGCCCACCGATGCCGCCGCCGATCACGAGCACGCGTCGGCCCTGGTCGTTTTTCTCGCCCATGTCTGTCTCCTTCTTCGTGTTACGCGACGTAGTCCGGCTGCCGCTGCGGCTGCGCCGCGTCGAACGCCGGCTCGTGCCGCGCATGTTCATATATCGCGAGGCTGCGCGGATACGCGCTCAGGTCGCAGTCCATCCGCAGCGCGTTCGCAATCTGCGGCACGACGCACACGTCGGCGAGCGTCGGCGCGGCGCCGAAACACCACGGGCCGGTGTCCGCGCGCGCGAGCAGCCGCTCGACGCCGGCCATCCCTTCCGCGACCCAGTGCCGATACCACGCGCTCTTCTGCTGCGGCGTGACCTTCAGTTCGGTATCGAGGTAGCGCAGCACGCGCAGGTTGTTGACCGGATGGATGTCGCACGCGATCAGCGCCGCGAGTTCCAGCACGCGCGCGCGAAGCTGCGGCTCGAGCGGAATGAGCCGCGGCTCCGGATGAAGCTGGTCGAGGTAATCGATGATCGCGAGCGACTGGCCGAGACGGAAATCGCCGTCGACCAGCGCGGGCACCGACGCCGACGGATTCACCTGCGCGACGTAGCCGGCCTCGCGATGCTCGCCCGTGCGGATGTTCACGGGCAGCGTGTCGTACGACAGCCCTTTCAGCGCGAGTGCGATACGCACCCGATAGGACGTCGAACTGTTGAAGAAACTATGCAGTTGCACGATGGGACCTTTCGAGGAAAATCGACGAACTCGCGTCAGACCACACGGACGGTCAGCTCGCCGAGACGCTCGACGCCGACCTTCATCTCGTCGCCCTTGACCACCGCGCCGACGCCTTCGGGCGTGCCGGTGAAGATCACGTCGCCCGGTTCGAGGCGGAAGAACTTCGACAGGTCGGCGACCGTTTCCGCGACCGACCAGATCAGGTGCGACACGTCGCTCTTCTGCTTCGTCGTACCGTTGACGGTCAGCCACAGGCCGGCCTGCTCGAAATGGCCGGCTTCGCTCGCCGGATGCACGGGCCCGATCGGCGCGGAGCGATCGAACGCCTTGCCGATTTCCCACGGCCGGCCCATCTCGCGCATCTTCATCTGCAGATCGCGGCGCGTCATGTCGAGGCCAACCGCGTAGCCCCACACGTGTTCGAGCGCCTGCTCGAGCGGAATGTCCGAACCGCCCTTGCCGATCACCGCGACGAGCTCGGCTTCGTAGTGATAGTTCTGCGTCTGCGACGGATACGCGAGTTCGAGCGTTTCGCCGTATGCGACCGGCACGATCGAATCGGCCGGCTTGCAGAAGAAGAACGGCGGCTCGCGATCGGGATCGAAACCCATCTCGCGTGCATGGGCCGCGTAGTTGCGGCCGACGCAGTACACGCGGCGGACGGCGAAACGGGCGTCGCTACCGGCAACGGGAAGCGCGACGGGCGCTTCGGGCGGGAAAACGTAAGTCATGAACGGCTCCAGCGTAGGCATGAATGAAGGAATGCGCGCCGCCGAACGGCGCGCCAGACGAGTCGGGAAAGCGGGAAAGCCGCGCCGTCAGTCGCGCGCTTCGCGCAGCAGGTTCAGCGCGGACAGCACGGGCCGGTCGGAATAGCTGAACAGCACGCTGTCGGACGACGCCGACAGCCGTACCGGCGCCCACGACGGCGCGACGAAGATGTCGTGCGGCTCGAACGCGAACGCGGCGTCGCCGATGTGCGCGGTGCCGCTCCCTTCGACGACGCAGTAGATCGTCGCGTCGGTGCTGCGATACGTGCGGCCGTCGAAGCCGGCCGGCAGGAACTGCATGAAGGTTGCGATCGTCGGCATCGGCCAGCCGCCCGTCGCGGGGTTCACGTAGCGCAGCTTCACGCCGTCCCACGCGTCGAGTTCGCCGTTGCGGTACAGCGCGTCGAGCGCGTCGCGGGTGCGCGCATACGGGTAGCTGAAGATCGGCGACGTCGGATCGCTCGCGCGATGCCGCACCGGCACCATGTTGTGACCGAAGCGCGCGAAGCTGTCGCCTTCCGCGCGGCTGACGGGCTGCTCGGCTTGCGGGTAGTTCTCCGCGAAACCGGCATCGAGGCTCGCGACCAGCGGGATGTCGAGGCCGTCGAGCCATACGACCGGCTCGCCGCCGTCTTCCACCGACGGGTTACCGTGGTCGTGCCATGCCCACGACGGCGTGATGATGAAGTCGCCCGGATGCATCGTCGTGCGCTCGCCGTTCACCGCGGTCCACGCGCCCTTGCCTTCGACGATGAAGCGCAGCGCCGACTGCGTATGCCGGTGGCTCGGCGCGATCTCGCCCGGCAGGATCAGCTGCAGGCCCGCGTACAGGCTCGGCGTCATGCTCGACTTGCCGGGCAGCCCCGGATTCTCCAGCACCAGCACGCGGCGCACGGCTTCTTCCGCGCTGATCACGTTGCCGGCCTGCATCACCAGGTCGCGCACCTGCGCGTACTTCCAGATCGCGGCCTGCGCGGCCGGCTGCGGCGTCTTCGGCACCAGGTTGTGCAGCGACTCCCACAGCGGCGCGAGGCGCTGCTCGGCGATCCGTGCGTAGTAATCGGCGCGCGTGGTATCGGGGTGTCGGCTGGTCATGATGTCTCCTTGAGGCGGCCGATCGTGGTCGGCGCGGTGTCCGGTCGAGGACCGCATGCGGCGGTCCGTTGACGAATTTATATTCGACGCAGCCATACCCGGTAAAATGGTGAAATCATCTAATCCATATGATTTCGGATATACCTTCCGATACGGAGCATGCGATGGACTGGACCTACCGGCTGCGCTTGCGGCACCTGCAGGTGCTGCTGAGCGTGGCGAGCACGGGCAACCTGAGCCAGTCGGCGGCGGCGCTCGCGACCACGCAGCCCGCGCTGTCGAAATGGCTGAAGGAGCTGGAGGAGGACGTCGGGCTGCCGCTGTTCGAGCGGCACGCGCGCGGCTTGCGGCCGACGCCGTACGGCGAAGCGCTGATCGAGCACGCGCGCCGGGTGGAAGCGCAGCTCGACGTCGCGCGCGACGACATGGCCGCGCTGCGCGAAGGCGGCAGCGGCCTCGTGACGATCGGCACGTCGGGCGTCGCGGCGGCCGATACGGTGCCGCTCGCGGTGTCGCAGTTGCTGAAGCGGATGCCGCGCGCGCAGGTGCGGCTCACCGAGAGCACGATGAACCAGCTGATGCCGCAGCTCGCGCGCGGCGAACTGGACATCGTGCTGGGCCGCTCGGGGTCCGCGTCCGTCGATCCGCACCTGCATGCCGAGGCGCTGTATGTCGATCCGGTCGTGTTCGTCGCGCGGCCCGATCACCCGCTCGTCGGCACGGCGCCCATCGGCTGGGACGCGGTGCTCGCGTACTCGTGGATCGTCTGGCCGGCCGGCACGCCGGTGCACAACGCGCTGCAGGTCGCGCTGACGGCCGCCGGCCGCGTGCAGCCACCGCACTGCGTCGAATCGAATTCGTCGATCCTGAACCTCACGCTGCTGAACAACACCGATCTGCTGGGCGTCGCGTCGCATCGTGCCGCGCGGCGCTTCGAACAATTGAACGCGATCCGCATCCTGCCGATGCAGGTCGAGGGCCAGGGCGCGGTGTCGATGTACTGGCATCCGGACAGCGCGAACCGCGCGGCCGTCGCGGCCGCGATCGAATGCCTGCGCGCCTGTGCGGCGCCGCAGGTGGGCGGATGGGAGAAGGTGAAGGAAGAGTAAGCGGCGAAGCGGTCCCGTTCACGCAGGCCGCTTCGCCGTAGCCCATCACGCGCCGTCGCAGGATGCCGGGTCGTCCAGCATCAGCGTGCCGACCCGCGCGGGCACAAGCGGCGTGCGCGGCACCGGCGGCGCCCAGCCGAACAGCGCCTGCGCGGCCGCGCCGCATACGCGGCCCTGGCATGCGCCCATCCCGCAGCGCGTCTGCAGCTTCGCGGCCGTCCAGCCGGGCGCCGGCGCCACCGCGTCGAAACGCACGTCCTCGCAACGGCACAGCAGCGTATCGGGCCGCGCGAGCCGGCGAATCGGCTCGCGAATCGCGAAGCGCGCGCGCACCGCGTCGGCGAACGACTGCCAGTGCGCGCGCTGCGCGACCAGCGCGGCAAGCGGCGCCGTCTGCCCGGTGGCCGCATAGCCGGCGATTTCGCCTTCGACCATCGCCAGTTCGCTACCGCCCACGCCCGTGCACTCGCCTGCCGCGAAATACCCGTCGCGGCTCGTGCGCTGATGCACGTCCACCGCCACCGCGCCGTTTTCGATCCGGCAGCCGAGATGGCTCGGTAGCACGGTATTCGGCACGAGCCCGAAGCCGCACGCGAGCCGGTCGCAGTCGACGTCGAATTCGCGCTGGCCGTGCCGGATCCGCACGCGTTCGAGCCGCTTGTCGCCGAACGCCTCGACGACGTACGCATTGGGCCGATAGGCCGCCGTGACGAGCTTCGCGGCCTGCGCGACCTTCGACGGCCAGCGCCACAGCCCGGCGCCGAAACCGGCCACGTCGCCCCACGCCGCCTGTTCGAGCACGTGCGACACCTGCGCGCCGGCCTGGCGGGCCGTCGCCGCGCTCGCGAGCAGCAGCGGGCCGCTGCCGGCGATCACCGTGCGCTGCCCGCGCACGTCGAGGCCGTACTTGATCAGCGCCTGCAGGCCGCCCGCGCCGGTGACGCCCGGCAACGTCCAGCCCGGGAACGGCAGCAGCAGCTCACGCGCGCCGCAGCACAGAATCAGCGTGCGGAATTCGAGCAGAAGCCCGCGCTCGTCGTCCTCGAGCAGCAGCGTGCCCGGTTGCGTTTCGGCGACGATGCGCGTGGCCGCGAGATGGGTCACGTTCGGCTGCCGCAGCACCGCAAGGCGTTCCGCGGCGGCCGGCACTGGCGTGGCGGCGGCGGCCTGGCGCCAGATCTGCCCGCCCGCTCGCGGGTTGTCGTCGATGATCGCGATCGTGGCGCCGCTTCGCGCGGCGGCCCGTGCGGCCGACAGCCCGGCCGGGCCCGCGCCGACGATCGCGACGTCGACGCTCAGTCGTTCCTGTTTCATCGCGTGCGCTCCACCCGCATTCCGTCGCGGCACAGCGTCTGGCAAGCCAGACGACGGCGGCCGTCGATCGTCATCCTGCACTCCTGGCAGATGCCCATACCGCAAAACGGCGCACGCGCCGCACCCGTGCACGACACGCGCGTGGTGTCGTCGCCGCTCGCGGCGATGGCAGCCGCGACGGTCGCGCCGTCGGCCACCGTCAGCGCGCGGCCGTCCAGATGAATGATCATGTCAGCCTCCGCCGGGCCGCCCCAAGGAGGCTGACCTCCCCCCCGGGGGGCAGCGAACAAAGTGAGCGTGGGGGTCGTTTCATCTCAGCCTCCGCCGGGCCGCCCCAAGGAGGCTGGCCGCCCCCGCGGGGGGAGCTTTGCATGGGACCGGAGTAAGTGCTGAAGCACAAACTCCGGTCGACAGCGAACAAAGTGAGCGTGGGGGTCGTTTCATCTCAGCCTCCGCCGGGCCGCCCCAAGGAGGCTGGCCGCCCCCGCGGGGGGAGCTTTGCATGGGACCGGAGTAAGTGCTGAAGCACCCACTCCGGTCGACAGCGAACAAAGTGAGCGTGGGGGTCGTTTCATGTCAGCGCTCCTGCTACGGGGGACGTCGTCAGGAAACGTCCCGGCAAATACGGTTCGATGTCGATGGGCGGACGCTCGCCGGCCATCAACGCGGCGACGAGCCGCGCGCTGCCCGGCGCGGTCGTGACGCCGAGCCCTTCGTGCCCGACCGCGAGCCACACGCCCGGGCGCGCCGGATGCTCGCCGAGCAACGGCAGGCCGTCGGGGCTCGCGGAGCGGAAGCCCGTCCACGAACGAATGCCGTTCAGGTCGGCGAGATCCGGCAGGTAACCGACCGCGCGGCGCAGCATGCGCGCGAGCACGGGCGGCTCGACGCGCGCGTCCTCGGTATCGAACTGGCGCGACGAGCCGATCAGCAACTGGCCGGTCGGCCGCGGCTGCACGTTGAACGCGACCGACGTGCCGTCGCTCGCATGCGCGCTCGCCGCATAGCCGAGCTCGACGAGCTGGTGCGACACCTGGCCCGGATAACGGTCGGTGATCAGCAGATGGCCCTTCTTCGGGCGCAGCGGCAGTTCGGGCAACAGCGTACGCGCACCGACGCCGTTCGCGACGACGACGCGTTCCGCGCGCAGCGTGTCGCCGCTCGCGAGCGTCACGCTCGGGCCGTCGACCGCCACGGCCCGATCGCGCCGCAACGCGATGCCCGGTGCGCGCTGCAGCAGCCAGCTCGCGGCAACCGGCGCATACAGGATCGCGTCGCCGGGAATCTTCAGCGCGCCGCCGAGGCCCGGACGCAGCATCGGCTCGAGTCGCGCGAGCGTCGCCGCGTCGATCAGCTCGCCCGCCACGCCGTGCGCGGCGAGCGTCGCCTGCTTGGCGCGCGCGAGGTCCATCTCGTCGGAATCGGCCGCGAGCCACAGCGTGCCGCAGTTGCGGTACGCGCAGCCGTCCGGCATCTCGCCGGCGAGCGCGCGCCACAGCTCGATCGAGTAATGACTCAGCGCGAGCTCGGCCGCGTTGTCGTCCATCGCGACGAGGTGGCCCATGCCGGCGCCGGTGGCCCCGCCGCTCGCGTCGTCGACGACGAGCACGCGCAGCCCGCGCTGCGCGAGCTCATGCGCGCACGCCGCGCCGACGATGCCGGCGCCAATCACGACGACGTCGGTCTTCGTTTCGCTCACGACCCGATGCCCCAGCCGAACGGATCGTCTTCCTCGATCAGCAGCGTGGCTTCCGCGCTCAGGTGCGCGCTGCCGCGGATCGTCGGCACGATGCCGCCGTCGGCCTGCGTATAGCTCGCCTGGAACACGCTGCCGATCACGCTCGCCTGCCGCCACACGACGCCCGGTTCGAGCTTGCCGTCGGCCGCGAGGCACGCGAGCTTCGCGCTCGTGCCGGTGCCGCACGGCGAACGGTCGTATGCGTGGCCCGGGCACAGCACGAAGCTGCGGCTGTCGTGTTCGGGATCGTCGGCGAACAGTTCGATATGGTCGATCTCGCCGCCGTTCGCGCCGGTGATGCCGCCCTGTTCGAGACCGGCACGCACCGCCGACGAATAGGCGGTCAGCGCGGCGACGTTGTCGCCCGCCACGCGCTGGCCGTGGTCGCTGATCAGGAAGAACCAGTTGCCGCCCCACGCGATGTCGCCCTTCACGGGGCCGTAGCCCGGCACGTCGACCGTGACGCCCTTCGCATGGCGATACGCGAGCACGTTGCGCACGCTGACCGACAGGTCGTCGTGCAGCGTCGCCTCGACGGTGCCGACCGGCGTTTCGATCCGGTGGACGCCCGGCTCGATGCGGCCCATGTGATGCAGCGTGCGCACGACGCCGATCGTGCCGTGCCCGCACATCCCGAGATAACCGCTGTTGTTGAAGAAGATCACGCCGGCCGCCGCTTCCGGCGACACCGGCTCACACAGCAGCGCGCCGACCAGCACGTCGCTGCCGCGCGGCTCGAGAATGCACGCGGTGCGATAGCGATCGTGTTCGCGCGCGAGCACGTCGCGGCGCTCGGCCATCGTGCCGTTGCCGAGCGAGGGAAAACCGGACACGACGAGCCGCGTGGGTTCGCCGCCCGTGTGCGAATCGATGATCTGGATGCGCTTCATCATGAGCCGTCCGAAGTGGGGAAAGGAGCATAGCTTCCTCCGTCGCGCGTCCGTCCGCTTGTGGCTTTTCGATGAGGGGGGCGACGAAATCGGCATAGTGCGCAGCACCTTTCACGAGCCTTCCGCGCACTATGCCGATTTCGTCATTTTGCTCCGCGATACGGCTCAAGCGTGATGGGTGTTTGCACGGCGATACTGGTTGCACGTCGACGCGCCTGTCGTCGCTCGATACGAAGCAGGAGATTGCAGTGAGTCGAACCGCCAGCCAGCGAACCGGAGTGTTCCCCGTCATCAGCAACGGGGTTGCACCGGGCTCTTCCATCGCTTTCGACGCCGCACACCGCGCCGAAAAGCGTCGGGCGAACCGCTGGCCGCGCTGACCGCGCCGATCGATTCCCCCGGCAGCGCAGCGGTTTCCCCCCGTCGCGTCGTCACTTCCGGTCCGGCATGGCCTGTGCGGGCCCGCTCGCTGCGTCACCGCCCCCGGCGGCGCATGAACGGCTCCGCGGCCCCGCCCCGGTCGCTCGCACAGGTCGCACGCCAGCCGGCAGGTGTGCGCCGCCGCTCCGGGCGAGCGCGGCGCAACCGCACCTGCCCCGACATTACCCAGGAGACAACCCATGCCAGGTCAAGGCAACACACACCCGTCGGTCCCGCTTTCCGGTTCCGTGCCCGCTGACGGCGGTCACGGCAAGTTCAAGAAGCAGTTGTCGCTGACCGACCTGACGTTCATCGGTCTCGGCGCGATTTTCGGTTCGGGCTGGCTGTTCGCCGCGAGTCACGTGTCGACGATCGCCGGCCCGGCCGGCATCTTCTCGTGGCTGCTCGGCGGCTTCGCGGTGCTTCTGCTCGGCATCGTCTACTGCGAACTCGGCGCCGCGCTGCCGCGCGCGGGCGGCGTGGTCCGCTACCCGGTGTTCTCGCACGGCCCGCTGCTCGGCTACCTGATGGGCTTCATCACGCTGATCGCGTTCTCGAGCCTGATCGCGATCGAAGTGGTCGCCGCGCGGCAGTACGCGGCCGCATGGTTTCCGAGTCTGACCAAGGCCGGCTCGAGCGATCCGACCACGCTCGGCTGGCTCGTGCAGGCCGCGCTGCTCTGCTTCTTCTTTTACCTGAACTATTCGAGCGTGAAGACGTTCGCGAAGGCGAACAACATCATCAGCGTCTTCAAGTTCATCGTGCCGCTCGCGGTGATCGGCGTGCTGTTCACGTTCTTCAAGCCCGCGAACCTGACCGTGCACGGCTTCGCGCCGTTCGGCATGCCGGGCATCGAGATGGCCGTGTCGGCCGGTGGCATCATCTTCGCGTATCTCGGCCTCACGCCGATCGTGTCCGTCGCCAGTGAAGTGCGCAATCCGCAGCGCACGATCCCGATCGCGCTGATCCTGTCGATCCTGCTGTCGACGCTGATCTACGTGCTGCTGCAGCTGGCGTTCATCGGCAGCATTCCGACCGACATGCTGGCCGCCGGCTGGCACGACGTCAGCAAGGCGTTCTCGCTGCCGTATCGCGACATCGCGCTCGCGCTCGGCGTCGGCTGGCTCGCGGTGATGGTCGTCGCCGACGCGATGATCTCGCCGAGCGGCTGCGGCAACATCTACATGAACGCGACGCCGCGCGTCGTCTACGGCTGGGCGAAGACGGGCACGTTCTTCAAGGTGTTCACGCGCGTCGACGAAGCGTCGGGCATTCCGCGCGCGGGCCTGTGGCTCACGTTCGGCCTCGCGATCTTCTGGACGATGCCGTTCCCGTCGTGGGAAGCGCTGATCAACATCGTGTCGGCCGCGCTCGTGCTGAGCTATGCGGTCGCGCCCGTGTCGGTCGCCGCGCTGCGCCGCACCGCGCCCGACCTGCCGCGGCCGTTCCGCGCGGTCGCGTTCGGCATCACCGGCCCTGCGTCGTTCGTGATCGCCGCGCTGATCGTCTACTGGTCCGGCTGGAGCACGGTGTCCTGGCTGCTCGGCCTGCAGATCGTGATGTTCGTGATCTACCTCGCGTGCCGCCGCTGGGTGCCGACCGCGCACCTGAGCATCGCCGAGCAGGTGCGTTCGTCGGCATGGCTGATCGCGTTCTACGCGGCGATGATCGTGCTGTCGTACTTCGGCGGCTTCGGCGGCACCGGCCAGCTCGCGCATCCGTACGACACGGTCGTCGTCGCGGCCGTCGCGCTCGTCATCTACTACTGGGGCGCCAACACCGGCATCCGTTCCGACAAGCTTCAGCTCGAGGACGACGAAGGCTGACGCACGCGCTTCCCCCTTTTCACTCCGGCCGGACGCAGCACGCCCGGCCCCGCATTCTCCGAGGAAAACCATGCAACTCACAGGTCAGCTCCTGATCGGCCAGTCGGCCATTGCCGGACAGAACGGCACCCTCCACGCGATCGCCGCCGCGACCGGCGAAACGCTCCAACCCGCGTTCGGCGGCGCGAGCCTGCACGACCTGGAGACGGCCTGCGCGCTCGCCGACGACGCGTTCGACACGTACCGCGAAACGAGCCCCGAGCAACGCGCGGCGTTTCTCGACGCGATCGGCCGCAACATCATCGCGCTCGGCGACGACCTGATCGAGCGTTGCGTCACCGAAACGGGCCTGCCGCGCGCACGCATCGAAGGCGAACGCGGCCGCACGGTCGGCCAGCTCGCGCTGTTCGCATCGCTGGTGCGCGACGGCGCTTACGTCGATGCGCGCATCGACCCGGCGCGCCCGGACCGCAAGCCGCTGCCGCGCGTCGACCTGCGCCTGCGCAACGTTGCGATCGGGCCGGTCGCCGTGTTCGGCGCGTCGAACTTCCCGCTCGCGTTCTCGGTCGCCGGCGGCGACACCGCATCGGCCCTCGCGGCCGGCTGCCCGGTGATCGTCAAGGCACACTCCGCGCATCCGGGCACGTCCGAACTCGTCGGCCGCGCGATCCAGCAAGCGGTGCGCGAATGCGGGCTGCCGGCCGGCGTGTTCTCGCTGCTGTTCGACGCGTCGCGCGAAATCGGCCAGGCGCTCGTCGCCGATCCGCGCATCAAGGCAGTCGGCTTCACCGGCTCGCGCCGCGGCGGCGTCGCGCTGATGAACATCGCGGCCGCGCGCCACGAGCCGATTCCGGTCTATGCGGAAATGAGCTCGATCAATCCGGTGCTGCTGTTCCCGGCCGCGCTCGACGCGCGCCACGACGCGATCGCGCCGCAGTTCGTCGCGTCGCTCGCACTCGGCGCCGGCCAGTTCTGCACGAACCCGGGCCTCGTGCTCGCGATCGACGGCCCCGCGCTGCGCGCGTTCGAAGCCGCGGCGGCCACCGCCGTGCTGGCAACCGCCGCGCAGACGATGCTGACGCCGCACATCCATGCAAGCTATGCGCAAGGCGTTGCCGCACTGCGCGATCACGCAGCCGTCGAGCTGCTGGCCGAAGGCGTCGAAGGCGGCCGCTATCAGGCGCGCGCGGCGCTGTTCGCCACCTCCGCGGACGCGTTCATCGCGCACCCCGAACTGCGCGACGAAGTGTTCGGCCCCGCGTCGCTGATCGTCCGGTGCCCGGATGCCGACACGCTGCATCGCGTGCTGAAGTCGCTCGAAGGCCAGCTGACGATCGCCGCACATCTCGCCGACGGCGATGCCGCGCTGTTCGCGACGCTGCGCCCGACGCTGGAGCGCAAGGCCGGCCGCATTCTCGTCAACGGCTTCGGCACGGGTGTCGAGGTCGGTCACGCGATGGTGCACGGCGGCCCGTTCCCGGCCACGTCCGACACGCGCACGACGTCGGTCGGCGCACGCGCGATCGAGCGTTTCCTGCGCCCGGTGTCGTACCAGGACGTGCCGGACGCACTGCTGCCCGACGCGATCCGCAACGGCAATCCGCTGAACGTGCCGCAACGCATCGACGGCGTGCCCGCGCCGCGGGAAGCGCGCGATGTCTGAGCCGCTCGCCGAAGTCGTCCTGTCGCTCGATGAAGTGCACGCGCTCGCGCTGCGGGTGCTGAAGCATCACGGGATGTCGGATGCGCATGCGCAGGCGATCGCCAACGTGATCACGCAGGGCCAACGCGACGAGTGCCATTCGCACGGCGTGTACCGGCTGCTCGTGTGCGTGCGCTCGCTGAAAAAGGGCAAGGTCGATCCGCAGGCCGTGCCGACACTGCGCCGGCTGTCGTCGTCGATCGTCGCGGTCGACGCGCATCGCGGTTTCTCGCTGCTGAGCTTCGAAACCGGCCTGCCGGTGCTCGTCGAGATGGCGAAGCAGCACGGGATCGCTGCGATGGCGATCAACAACTGCTACCACTTCTCGGCGCTGTGGCCCGAGGTCGAGGCGATCGCCGCCGAAGGGCTGGTCGGCATCGCGATGAACCCGAGCCATAGCTGGGTCGCGCCGGAAGGCGGCCGCGAGCCGGTGTTCGGCACGAATCCGATCGCGTTCGCATGGCCGCGCCCGGGCGGCGTGCCGTACGTGTTCGACTTCGCGACGAGTGCGATCGCGCGCGGCGACATCGAGCTGCACGCGAAGCAAGGCAAGGCGATCCCGCCGCACTGGGCGATCGATGCCGACGGCCAGCCGACCACCGATCCGAAGGCCGCGCTGCAGGGCGCGATGCGCACGTTCGGCGGCCACAAGGGTTCGGCGCTCGCGGCGATGGTCGAGCTGCTCGGCGGCGCGCTGATCGGCGACATGACGAGCCAGGAGTCGATGGAGTTCGACGAAGGCGTCGGCGCGACGCCGTGTCACGGCGAACTGGTGATCGCGTTCGACCCGAAGGTGTTCCTCGGCGACGATCTCGACGCGGGCCTCGCGCGCGGCGAGCGGATGTTCGGCGCGATCACCGGGCAAGGCGCGCGGCTGCCGTCGCAACGGCGCTTCGACGCCCGCGCGCGCAGCGTCGCGAACGGCGTGCGGATTCCGCGGGCGCTGTACGACGAGATCCTGATGCTGCTCGACTGACGCGCGACGGGCGGCCTCCATCGCCGGCGGAACGGCGGTGCGGCCGCCGCCCGCCGCTTCGTCCAGCGATGCCGGCCCTCTGCCGGCGCACCCCGCTTGCGCCGCGCCTCACCCCGCCCGCGCCCCGCGTCCCCGCCCCATTGCCCGCCCCGCCGGCGCCACAGCCCCATCGGCTGTGGGATAATCCACGAGTTTGCCCTGGGCGCAGCTCAAGAGGTTGTTCGCACGGGCGCGCGAGAGGCCTTTATTCCCGTGCCTCCATCCTTTTCCGCGATATTTCTTCAGCCATCACAATGCCCACATACCGTTCCAAAACCTCCACCGCCGGCCGCAACATGGCAGGTGCGCGCTCGCTGTGGCGCGCCACCGGCATGAAAGACGACGATTTCTCGAAGCCGATCATCGCGGTCGTCAACTCGTTCACGCAGTTCGTGCCGGGGCACGTGCACCTGAAGGATCTCGGCCAGCTCGTCGCGCGCGAGATCGAAGCCGCGGGCGGCGTCGCGAAGGAATTCAACACGATCGCCGTCGACGACGGCATCGCGATGGGCCATGACGGCATGCTCTATTCGCTGCCGAGCCGCGACATCATCGCCGACTCGGTCGAATACATGGTGAACGCGCACTGCGCGGACGCGATGGTCTGCATCTCGAATTGCGACAAGATCACGCCGGGGATGCTGATGGCCGCGATGCGCCTGAACATCCCGGTGATCTTCGTGTCGGGCGGCCCGATGGAAGCCGGCAAGACGCGCCTCGCGAACCCGGTGACCAAGACCGTCGAACTGAAGAAGCTCGACCTCGTCGACGCGATGGTGATCGCGGCCGACCCGTCGTATTCGGATGCGGACGTCGCGGAAGTCGAACGCTCGGCCTGCCCGACCTGCGGTTCGTGCTCGGGCATGTTCACGGCGAATTCGATGAACTGCCTGACCGAAGCGCTCGGCCTGTCGCTGCCCGGCAACGGCACGGTGGTCGCCACGCACGCCGATCGCGAGCAGCTGTTCAAGCGCGCCGGCCGCCGCATCGTCGAACTCACGCGCCAGCACTACGAGCAGGACGACGAACGCGCGCTGCCGCGCTCGGTCGGCTTCAAGGCGTTCGAGAACGCGATGACGCTCGACATCGCGATGGGCGGCTCGACCAACACGATCCTGCACCTGCTGGCGATCGCGCAGGAAGCCGGCATCGACTTCACGATGAAGGACATCGACCGCCTGTCGCGCACCGTGCCGCAGCTGTGCAAGGTCGCGCCGAACACGAACAAGTACCACATCGAAGACGTGCATCGCGCCGGCGGCATCATGGCGATCCTCGGCGAACTCGATCGTGCCGGCAAGCTGCACACCGACGTGCCGACCGTGCACGCGCCGACGCTGAAGGATGCGCTCGACCAGTGGGACATCGTCCGCACGGAAGACGCAGCGGTCCGCACGTTCTACCAGGCCGGCCCGGCCGGCATTCCGACTCAGGTCGCGTTCAGCCAGAACACGCGCTGGCCGAGCCTCGACCTCGATCGCGCCGAAGGCTGCATCCGCTCGTACGAGCATGCATTCTCGAAGGAAGGCGGCCTCGCCGTGCTGACCGGCAACATCGCGCTCGACGGCTGCGTGGTGAAGACGGCCGGCGTCGACGAAAGCATCCTCGTGTTCGAAGGCTCGGCCCACGTGACCGAATCGCAGGATGAAGCAGTCGAGAACATCCTGAACGACAAGGTCAAGGCCGGCGACATCGTGATCGTGCGCTACGAAGGCCCGAAGGGCGGCCCCGGCATGCAGGAAATGCTGTACCCGACGAGCTACATCAAGTCGAAGGGCCTCGGCAAGGCGTGCGCGCTGCTGACGGACGGCCGCTTCTCGGGCGGTACGTCGGGTCTGTCGATCGGCCACTGCTCGCCGGAAGCGGCAGCGGGCGGCGCGATCGGCCTCGTGCGCGACGGCGACAAGATCCGCATCGACATCCCGAATCGCACGATCAACGTGCTGGTGTCGGACGACGAACTGGCGCGCCGCCGCGAAGAGCAGAACGCGAAGGGCTGGAAGCCGGCGCAACCGCGCCCGCGCAAGGTGTCCGCCGCGCTGAAGGCCTATGCGAAGCTCGTGATGTCGGCCGACAAGGGCGCCGTGCGCGACCTGTCGCTGCTCGACGACTGACGCGGGACGGCGGGTCGTGCGAACGGCCCGCCCGCCTGATCAGAAAGCCGCTCCCCGGAGCGGTTTTTTTTCGCCCGGCGACTGCCAGTCGGCGACGCCGGCCGCGTCGCTCAACGGCGGAATTCGTCGCTACCCCTGCCACCACCGCCACCGCCACCGCCTTCACCGCCGCCGCGGTTTCCGCCGCCGTTCCAGCCGCCTTGCGGGCGTGCATAACCGCCGCCGCCCTCATGCCCCTGGGGCACCATCATCCGCGGGCCGCCAGTCGGCGCAGCCGGCGGCGGACTCGGCGCACGCGCATTGCCGGCGGCACCCTGCATCGGCATCGGCGTCGGCGTCGGGGTCGGCGCCGGCGCCGGCGCGCGGTTCGGGCCGTTCCAGCCGCCGCGCGTGGCCGACGGCCGCGAATCATGCCCTTCATGCGCGTCACGCGGCGCAGGCTGCACGGACTGCGCACCGCCCGGTGCGTGGAGGATCGGACCGCCCGGCTGCGGGTGTTCCCGCCCCGGCGGCATCCCGCCCGGGCCGACCCGCGGCTCGGCGCGATGTTCCCAGCGATCGCGATCGTGGAACCACGGCCGGTTCCGATAGTGACGGTCCCAGTACGCGCCGATCGCGAAGCCGGTGATCGGCACGCCGATGACCGCGCCGTACTCGAGCAACGGCACGTAGTTGCCCTGGTACGGATAGTCGAGTTGCTCCGCGTAGATCCAGCCGCGCACGCCCGGCAGCGCGACGTCGCACCACGAGTAGTCGCTCAGGCAGCCGAGCACGTCCAGCGCGGTGCCGGGCGGGACCTGTGCGACGACCGGGTAATCGGGCGCGGGCCCGGCAAACAGTTCGGCCCCCGAATTCGTGTAGGCGCTGCTCTGTGCGTTCGCGATGCCCGGGATGGCCGCGATGCCGAAGAGAACGGCGCATACACTTCGAATGATCGTATTGCTCATGATGCTCTCCCGCGCGGTGCCGCCGCGCGTCGGTCAGTGTCGATGGCCACCGCCCCAATGTCCGCCGCCCCAGTGGCCGCCGCCCCACGGACGACGCCAGTATCCGCCCCGGTATCCGCCGCCCCAGTGCCCCCAGAACCCGAGGCCGATCGTGACGGGCGGGCCGTACCAGCCCGGGTAATACGCGGGATAGTAGGCCGGGTACGGCACGTAGGCCGGCGCGACATAGACCGGCGCCTCCGCGTAGTCGTCCGCTGGCGGCGGCGCCGCCGGCGCAGTCTGAGGATCAGGCGCCGACGAGACGTACGGCGCCTGCTGCGCCGGCGCGACCGGCAACTCGCGCTGCGTGACCGTCGCGGGCACCGGTGCGTAATACGGTCCATAACCATACGGACCTGTGTAATAGCAGCCACTCAGCGTCAGCATGGCCAGCGCCATGGCGATCGGCCTCGCGGCAGTGATAGCGTTCATGTGTTGCTCCGCGGAAAATGCTTGCGCCGCCGCGCGGCGCACGCCTGCCTCTAGCTTACGTCCCCTGCATATTTCCGCAGGTATGATCGGTTACTTTTTGTTTCGCACCGCGAACGACGGCTCCGCGAGCCGCAGGCACGCGGCGTGCTCGCGCGTCTGCCGCGCCGACGTTGAAGTTCGCGCAAATGCCCTCAAGTTGAACCTAGTCAGACTTGCCGGCGCGAACGGGCGTTCGCGGGCACCGGGAGCCTGAAATCCGCGGACTTCGGCCCGCCCGAACAGGAACGCGGCTCGCGCCGCCATCGACATGACTACGCCACGCCCCACACTCCGGGCGGACACGCCCCTCGATCCGATCATCCAGTTGCTGGCCCTTGCCGGCGAGCAGGGATATCTCACGCACGCCGACCTCGTCGACGCGCTGCCGCCCGAAAGCGACAGCCCGGACGCGCTGGACGTCGTGCGCGCCGCGCTGGCGGACATCGGCATTGCCGTGCTCGACGAGCCCCCCGCGCCGGCGCCGTTCGCGGCCACAGCGCCAGTCGAGGTCGATCGCGACACGCTCGACGAGGGCCGCGCGCTGCTCGGCGATCTCGCCCGCGGCGCGGGTGCGTCGACCGACCCGCTCGCGCTCTACATGCGGCGCATCCACGCGGTGCCGCTGCTCAAGCGCGAAGACGAAATCGTGCTCGCGCGAGAAATCGAAACGGGCCGCCATCAGGTTCTGCATGCGCTCGCCGGTTGTCCGGCGGCGGTGGAGGTGCTGCTCGCGCGTCACGGCGCAACGGGCGCAACGGGCGCGGCCGGTGCGGGCGGCGACGAAGGCGATGACGTCAAGGACGGCGACGCTGACACGCCGGCCCCCGCGCGCTACGACACGCTGCGCGACGCGGTCGCGGCCGTGCGCGCCGCATTGCATGCGCAAGGCTGCCGTTCGGCCGACTATCGCGACGCGCGCAACCGGCTCGCCGCGCTGCTCGATACGCTCGCGTGGGTTCCACCGGCCATCGACGACGCGAGCCGCGTGTTGCGTACGCTCGCGTCCGCGCGGGCCGCCGCCGCGCCGGACACGCCCGCCGACAGCGACGCCGCGTGCTTCGACACGGTCGCGCGGCGCGCGCTCGGCGCCGCGCTGAGCGACGGTCAGCAGAAAGTGCGCGACGGTACCCGCGCGATGCTGGAAGCGAACCTGCGGCTCGTGCTGTCGATCGCGCGCAAGTACATGAACCGCGGCGTCGAACTGCCGGACCTCGTACAGGACGGCTGCCTGGGCCTGATGCGTGCGATCGAGAAGTTCGAATACCGGCGCGGCTTCAAGTTCTCGACCTACGCGACCTGGTGGATCCGGCAGGCGGTCGCGCGCGCGGTCGCGGACCGCTCGCGCACGATCCGCGTGCCGGTGCACGTCGGCGACCAGTACCAGCGCGTGCAGCGGCAGGTACTGCGCTTCCGTCAGCGCACCGGCCGCCGCGCGACGCCGGCCGAGCTCGCCGCCGAAACCGGGATGGCCGAGGACAAGCTGCGCGCCGTGCTCGCGTTGCCTGCGGAGCCGCTGTCGCTCGACACGCCGATGCCCGACACGGACACCGGCCTCGTCGACATGATCGAGGATCAGGCGTCGGCGAGCCCGTTCGAGCGTCTGGCGGACGCGCGCATGCGCGAATGCGTGACGACGCTGCTGCGCTCGGTCACGCCGGCCGAGGCCGACGTGCTGCGCCGGCGGTTCGGTCTCGGCTGCGCCGAGCCCGACACCTACGACGCCATCGCGCAGGACGCGGGGATGTCGCGCGAACGCGTGCGGCAGATCGAAAAGCGCGCGCTCGCGACGCTGCGCACGGCCGCCGAGGCGGAAGGCGCACACGCGTTCCTCGACGCGTAAGCGGCCGCGGCGCGCGGCGGCGCGGCCGTGCTTCATCCCGGCACGAATGCGCCCGCGCCGCGTGCGGCCCGGTTCCCGCCGGTGCAACGTTTGCCATTGATTCGCATCAAGTTTTGTTCGTCGCTTGCCGCGACAATATGCTGAAATGCAAGACGGACGCGTGACGTGACCTGACACGCCGCGTCCATTCCGTTTGCGCTTTTCCGGGCCTTCTCCATGCAAACGACCGTCAGCGAAACGAACGAGGAAAACCGGCAGATCGCGGCATGCCTGCGCGAAGCCGCGCAGCTGCTTGCCGACCAGGGCGCCAACCCCTATCGGGTTGCCGCATACCGCGCGTCGGCCGACACGATCGAGTCGATCGACGACGCCGTGCGCGCCCGCTTCGAAGCGGGCGGCGTCGATGCGCTCGCCGCGCTGCCGGAAACCGGCACGGGCGTCGCGCAGGCGATCGCTGAACTCCTGGTGACGGGGCGCTGGCGCCTGCTCGACCGGCTGCGCGGCGAAGCGGAACGCGCGTCGGCCTTCGAAACCGTGCCGGGCATCGGCCACGCACTCGCGCTGCGCATTCACGACCAGTTGCACATCGATACGCTCGAGGATCTCGAACGCGCGGCCCGCAGCGGCCGGCTCGATGCGATCGCGGGCGTCGGCCCGCGCCGCGCGGCCGGCATCCGCGCCGCGCTCGACGACGTACTCACCCGCCGTCGCCGCTGGCAAGGCCACGCGCGCAACGCCGACCTCGGCGCCGAACCTCCCGTCGAGCTGCTGCTTTACATCGACCGCCTGTATCGCAACAAGGCCGCCGCCGGCATCCTGCCGACGCTCGTGACCCGGCGCGTGAACGCGGACGTCAGCGTGTCGCCGCCGGTGATGCACATGACGAAAGGCGGCTGGCATTTCACCGCCCTGTGCCCGTATCCCGCGCGCCAGCAGGACGCCGTTCGCACCGGGGACTGGGTCGCGCTCTACTTCTACGATGCCTTGCAATGCGAGCATCAGCGGACGATCGTCACCGAAACGCTCGGCACGCTCGTCGGCAAGCGCATCGTGCGCGGACGCGAGATGGAATGCCGCGTGTACTACGCGGGATGACGCAGGCAGGCCGCTAGCGCGCACGGGTTGCGCCGCCCCGCCGGTTACCCGCGTTCCGCCTTCACGCGGCGCGGCGGATGACGATGCGCGGCGATCCGCAGCAGCTTCTGAAACGACGGGCACTCGAGATGACTCGGCGCCGGGCAGACGGCCGCATGTCGCAACGCGTCGCGCACCGCACCGAGACGGCGGATCGTGCGATCGAGCTCGTCGGCCTTGCCGTCGAGCTTCGCGCGATCGATCGCGGGCCGGCCGTCCGCGCCGAACATCGCGAGAACGTCGTCCAGCGAAAAGCCGGCCTCCCGGCCGAGCGCGATCAGCGCGAGGCGTTCCAGTACCGATTCGTCGTATTGGCGTCGCAACCCGTGACGGCCGGTCGGCACGATCAAACCCTTTTCCTCGTAGTAACGCAGCGTCGACGCGGGCAGTCCCGAGCGGCGCGCGACATCGGCGATGTCCAGACGACTCATGCTTGACCTCAAGTGAACTTGAAGTTGCAAGATAGTCGCTCGCATCCTTCGACACAAGCCCGGACCGCCATGACACTGCCGAACCCACCCCGCCGCCCGTTGCGCCGCACAGCGCCCGCCATTCGCCGTGGAGGCGCACGATGACGCCGCCCGACCTCCTGCTGCGCATCCTGCTGATCGGCGCAGGCGCGACGCTCGTGATGGATGTGTGGGCGCTGTTCCGGCGCAGGGTGTTCGGGATTCCGTCGCTCGATTACGCGCTGGTCGGCCGCTGGCTCGGCCACATGATGCGCGGCCGTTTCCGACACGCGTCGATCGTCGCCGCGCCGCCCGTGCCGGGCGAACGGGCGCTCGGCTGGATCGCGCATTACGCGATCGGGATCGCGTTCGCGGTGCTGCCCGTCGCGATCGGCGGCACGGAATGGGTCGGCACGCCGACGCCCGTACCCGCGCTCGTCGCGGGCGTGGCCAGCGTCGCCGCGCCGTTCTTCGTGATGCAGCCGGCATTCGGCTTCGGCATCGCCGCATCGCGAACGCCGCAGCCGGGTATCGCGCGCCGGCGCAGCCTCGTCACGCATCTGGTGTTCGGGGCCGGGCTTTATCTGGCGGCGTTCGCGCTGTCCGCCCTCGCGCGCTGACACGCTCGGCGCGGATCACGATCGCGATACGGGGACACCGGCCGACGCGTCGCACGCGCCGCGTTTCCCGATGTCCCGTGGTGTTGCGCGTCGCGGGCGGAGTGTCCTGACGCCTTGCGGGCGCCCCGTCATTCGCCGCCGCTGTCGATCAGGTTGTGGCGCACGCGCCCGAGCAGGCGCACCAGCGTGTCGCGCTCGTCGGGGGTGAACCCGCGCAGCCCGTCGTCGGACACGGTATCGCCGACCTCCAGCATCTGCGGGAAGATCGCGCGCGACTTGTCGGTGAGCCGGATCACGAACGCGCGGCGATCGTCGTCGTTCGCGATCCGCTCGATCCAGCCGTAGCTCTCCATCCGGTCGAGCAGCCGCGTCAGCGAGATCGGCGTGATCTCGAGCCATTCCGCGAGCCGTGCCTGGTTCATCTCGCCCTTCCACGTGAGGTACGCGAGCACGCGGCTTTGCGCCCGCGTCAGCCCGATGCGCTTCGCGCGCCGGTCGAACAGGCGCCCTTGGAGGCGGGCCACGTCGGAAATCAGGTAGCCGATCCGGTTCTCGTAGGTCTTGTCCATCGGACGATTATAGGGTCAAGCCGCCCGGGATCCGTGCAACACCAGTACGTCGATAAGCACAAACATAATAAGCGTGCTTATAATTCCGGCCATACCGGATCGCCGCCCACGGCGACCGCCTCACGGAGACACCGCTTGAATCCCCCCGCCGCCGACGCTGCCGCCTCGCCGCCCGCCCTCAACCGGCCGATGCTGACCCTGTCGATCATGCTTGCGACGCTGATCCAGACGCTCGACAGCACGATCGCGAACGTCGCGCTGCCGCACATGCAGGGCACGCTGTCCGCGTCGCAGGACGAAATCACCTGGGTGCTGACCTCCTACATCGTCGCCGCGGCGATCGCGACGCCGCTGACCGGCTGGCTGTCCGACCGTCTCAGCATGAAGCGGCTGCTGACGATCTCGATCGCGGGCTTCACGATCGCGTCCGCGCTGTGCGGGCTGTCCGAATCGCTCGTGCAGATCGTCGGCGCGCGGTTGCTGCAGGGTGTGTTCGGCGCCGCGCTGGTGCCGCTGTCGCAATCGATCCTGCTCGACATCAACCCGCGCGAGAAGCAAGGCCAGGCGATGGCGATCTGGGGAATGGGCGTGATGGTCGGCCCGATCCTCGGCCCGACGCTCGGCGGCTGGCTCACCGACAGCTACAACTGGCGCTGGGTGTTCTTCATCAACGTGCCGATCGGCGCGTTCGCGCTGGCCGGCGTGCTGACCTTCCTGCCGGCGCGCGCGCCGCGTCCGCACGTGAAATTCGACGCGTTCGGCTTCGCGACGCTCGCGCTCGCGATCGGTGCGTTCCAGGCGATGCTCGACCGCGGCGAACAGCTCGACTGGTTCGGCTCGTACGAGATCCGCATCGAGGCGCTCGTCGCCGCGCTCAGCTTCGCGTTCTTCCTCGTGCATACGGCGACCGTCGGCAAAGCGTCGTTCTTCAAGTCGGAATTGCTGCGCGACCCGAATTTCGCGACCGGCACGCTGTTCATCTTCGTCGTCGGCGCGGTGCTGTATGCGACGCGCGCGCTGTTGCCGCCGATGCTGCAGACCCTGATGGGCTATCCGGTCGCGACGACGGGCCTCGTCACCGCGCCGAGCGGCGCGGGCACGATGATCGCGATGCTGTTCGTCGGGCGATTGTTGAAATACGTGGACGCGCGCGCGTTGCTGTTCGCCGGGCTGGCGATCTCCGCGCTCGCGCTATGGCAGATGATGCAGTACACGATCGTGCTGTCCGAGGCGGACATCGTGTGGCCCGGCGTGGTCCAGGGCTTCGGGCTGGGGCTCGTGTTCGTGCCGCTGAGCGCGCTGTCGTTCTCGACGCTGACGCCCGAGCTGCGCGCCGACGGCACGGCGACCTACAGCCTGATGCGCAACATCGGCAGCAGTATCGGCATCTCGATCGTGCAGACGCTGATGACGCGCAACACGCAGGTCGCGCATGCCGACCTCGCGACCCACGTCACGCCGTTCAACCCGGCCGTGCAGGCGATGGCCGGTAGCCGTCTCGACATCGCGCTGCTCGACCGCACGATCAATCAGCAGGCCGCGATGATCGCGTACCTGAACGATTTCAAGCTGATGTTCGTCGCGACGCTGCTGATGATCCCGCTGTTGCTGCTGATCCGCCCGCCGCAGAAAACGGCGAGCGTCGACGTCGCGCATGCGGCGATGGATTGACGGCGCGGCGGGCGCACGCGGCGCGCGCCCGTTGCGTGTGGTGTCAGGCCTTCGTCGTCGGTCAGGCCTTCATCGTGCCGGTGCGCACGTAGCGCTCGTGCCACGACAGCGCCTCGGCGAGCAGATGCGGCGTGTGCTTGCCGAAGCTCTCGCGCGACGCGCGCTCGAAGTAGTCCTCGAGCATCGGGCGGTAATCCGGGTGCGCGCAGGTCGCGATGATCTTGCGCGCGCGCTGCTTCGGCGACAGGCCGCGCAGGTCGGCCAGCCCCTGCTCGGTGACGACCACCGCGACGTCATGCTCGGTATGGTCGACGTGGCTCGCCATCGGCACGATCCGCGAGATCGCGCCGCCCTTCGCGGTACTGGCCGACATGAAGCACGACAGGTAGCCGTTGCGCGCGAAGTCGCCCGAACCGCCGATGCCGTTCTGGATCTTCGTGCCCATCACGTGCGTCGAATTCACGTTGCCGTAGATGTCGGCTTCGATCATCCCGTTCATCGCGATGCAGCCGAGGCGGCGCACGAGTTCCGGATGGTTGCTGATCTCCTGCGGGCGCAGCAGGATCTTTTCGCGGAACGTCGCGATCTCGTCGGCGAAACGCTGTACGGCGGCCGGGCTCAGCGACAGCGCCGTGGCCGACGCGAAGCTCAGCGTGCCGTCGTCGAGCAGGTCGAGCATGCCGTCCTGGATCACTTCGGTATACGCGGTCAGGTTCGAGAAGCCGGCCGAGCTCAGTTCCGCGAGCACCGCGTTCGTGATGTTGCCGACCCCCGACTGCAGCGGCAGCAGGTTTTCCGGCAGACGGCCGCGCTTCACTTCGTGGCGCAGGAAGTCGATCAGTTGCAGCGCGATCTGCTTCGACGTGGCGTCCGGCGCGGAGAATGCGTTGCTGCGGTCCGGCGCGTCGGTCTCGACGATCGCGACGATCTTGTCGGCCGGGCAGCGCAGATACGGCTCGCCGATGCGGTCGTCGCTTTTCGTCAGCGGAATCGGCTTGCGGTGCGGCGGCAGCGCGGTGCCGTAATAGACGTCGTGCATCCCGTCGAGCCCGAGCGGCTGGCGCGAGTTGACTTCGAGGATCACGTGCTTCGCCCGCTCCAGCCACGTCTTGTTGTTGCCGATCGACGCGGACGGAATCAGCAGGCCGTCCTCCCGGATGCCCGCGACTTCGACGATCGCGACGTCGAGTTCGCCGTACAGCCCGAACCATGCATATTGCGCGACGTGGCTCAGGTGCACGTCCTGGTAATCGACTTCGCCGCTGTTGATCTTGTCGCGCAGCGTCGGGTCGGATTGGTACGGCAGGCGCATCGAGATGCCGTTGGTGCGGGCGAGCGCGCCGTCGAGTTCGGGCGCGGTCGATGCGCCGGTCAGCACGTTGATGCGGAAATCCTCGCCGCGCGCGTGGGCCGCATCGATATGCGCGGCGAGCGCAGCCGGCACGGCCTTCGGATAGCCGGAGCCGGTGAAGCCGCTCATGGCGACGGTCATGCCGGGACGGATCAGCGCGGCGGCTTCGTCGGCGGTGCGGACGAGCGAGCGCAGGGCGGGA
This sequence comes from Burkholderia sp. IMCC1007, assembly GCF_027257875.1. GTDB lineage: Bacteria > Pseudomonadota > Gammaproteobacteria > Burkholderiales > Burkholderiaceae > Burkholderia. The sequence goes on along the minus strand of NZ_JAPVQY010000005.1, from coordinate 109,102 downwards.
GCAAGGATGCGTGAAGAAGACATGGCTGAATATCTGACGCTTTGGTCTGTCGTTGACGTCGCGGGGGGTGTCTCCGGAGCGACGCGAAGCCCTTGGGGCCGCGAGGGGCGGCCCGGCACCACAGGCACGGTCGGAGTATCGCAGAGGCCATCGCCGCGAAATGTCCGCCGGATGCAAAAGATACTTACTGAATGTATTGGGTATCGAACGGCCGTTCTGTGACAGCGGCAAGCCGCCGATGCACCGCGCGGCACACGCATCGAATGCATTAGAAAGGTTAGAGAAAGCAAACCGAAAATCCGCCGAACATTTTTATTACGAATGCCTGAACGTCAATCGACCGATACCCGTGCCGATTGCTCGCGCGGACGACCCTAATCGACATGCACGCGCCGGTAATCGATCGCCGCGGCCAATTGTCGCCCGCCGCCGTTTTTTCCGGCCTGACGGATATCAAACCATGCACGCGCTTAGCTACCTGCCGCACACGGATGAAAACGCCGTCGAGCCCGTGCGACAGGCCCCGAGCGCGCTTGACAGTTGCGCCACGCGAGCCACACTGGATGACGTATGGCCCGCGTGCCCGAACGCCACTTCGCGCATCCGGTTTGCAACCGGTTGGTGTCTCGAATCCGCGGTAACACTGCCGCATGTCAGGACATTGATCGAATAAAAAGCAACAAATTACAATTCCGTATATATTTCGCCGATGGACCAAAGAAAAACCGCAACACGCCCCGAGCCCCCCCTGCCGCGCACCTGGGATGCGCGTCTGGCGCGCTCGCTTGTCCGACCGCTCGTCGACACGCCAGTCACCCCGAATCACCTCACCACCGTACGTCTGCTGATCGGCCTCGCCGGCGCCTGGTGCCTTGCGCACGGCGGTTTCGGCTGGAGCAACGCCGGCGCGTTCCTGATCGTGCTGTCGAACTTCGTCGACCACACCGACGGCGAACTCGCACGCATCAGCGGCAAGACCAGCAAGATCGGTCACTTTTACGATCTTGCGGCCGATGCACTGGTGACGGTCGCGCTGTTCGTCAGCATGGGCGCCGGCATCGTCGCCCAGGGCGGCCAGATGGCCGCGTCGCCGGTGCTGCTCGGCGCGATCGCCGGCGCGGCCGTCGCGCTGATCTTCTTCCTGCGCATGCGGATCGAATCGATCGCGGGCAAGGCCGGCACCAAGCAGGCATTCGCCGGCGGCTTCGAGACGGAAGACGTGCTCTATCTGTTGCCGCTCGTGACCCTCGCCGACGGCGTCCAGCCGTTTCTGCTCGCGGCGTCGATCGGCGCCCCGCTGTTCGCCGCCTGGGTCGTAATCGACTGGTGGCGCATCGTGCGGCGCGGCAACCTTCCGCAGAACCCAACCGCGCAGAACCCAACCGAAATCCAGGCTTCCAAATGACTCCTAGCACGCGCGACGACTCCGTGCTGAGCCCGGCACGCCCCGCGCCTGCGCGCGCGGCCGCGGCGGATCCCGATCGCACCGTGGCCGACTGCGTCGGCCGCCTCGACCTCGACCATCTGCGCGGCGACTACACGCGCCAGGGGTCGTTCCTGTATCTGGACACGTTCCTGCCGCCCAACGCCTACGCGAAACTCGCGGACGCCGCGCGCGCGCTGCAGCCCGGCCTGAACCGCAATTACCTGCCGGGCCACAAGCAAGGCGGCAGCGTGAGCCGCCATACGATCGACGAGCACGCGCCGTACATCGCCGAGCTGTATCGCTCGAAGGCGCTGCTCGGCTTTCTCGAGAAGGTCACCGGCGACAAGCTGATGCTGTCGCCCGACAACGATCCGCATGCGTACGCGCTGTACTACTACACGAAGCCGGGCGACCACATCGGCTGGCATTACGACACGTCGTACTACGACGGCCGCCGCTACACGCTGCTGATCGGCGTGATCGACGAATCGTCGTGCCGGCTCGACTACGAGCTGCACACGCGCAATCCGGACGTGCCCGACGAACCGGGCTCCGTGCAGATCGCCGACGGCGGCATCGTGCTGTTCGACGGTGACAAGCTGCGCCACCGCATCACGCCGCTCGGCCAGAACGAGATGCGCGTATCGCTCACGTTCGAATACGTGACGAACCCCGGCATGCGGCCGTGGAAGCGCTTCATCTCGAACATGAAGGACGCGATCGCGTATTTCGGTTTCCGCCAGGTGTTCAAGCAACTGGCGTCGCGACGGACGAGCGGGTCATGACACGCGCCGGCCTGATCCTGCTGTCGCTCGGAACGGCACTCTTCGTCGCCCTGCTCGCGTGGCAGGGCGTCGGCGCGGTTGCGTCGACATTCCTCGCGGCCGGCTGGGGCCTCGCGCTCGTCGCGGCGTTCCACGTCGTGCCGCTCGCGATCGATGCGGTCGCGATCTCCGTGATGTTCCGCCGCGGCCAGCCGGGCGCCGAACTCGGCAACGCGCTGCGCGCGCGCTGGGTCGGCGAATCGGTGAACAGCCTGCTGCCCGCCGGCCAGATCGGCGGCCCCGTGCTGATGGTGCGCCACCTCGCACAGCGCGGCACGCGCATGGCCGATGCGGCCGCCGTCGTGACCGTCAGCACGACGATGCAGGCGCTCGCGCAGATGGCGTTCGCGCTGATCGGCATCGCCGCGTTCAGCCTGTATGCGACACACGAGTCGGTCGCGTATCTGCGCACGCCCGCGCTGATCGCCACCGGCGTGCTCGGCGCGCTCGCCGTCGCGTTCTACGCGGCGCAGCGGCGCGGCATGTTCGGCCGCGGGCTGCGCATTGCATCGAAGCTGCTCGGCCCGCGCGACTGGTCGTCGCTCGCCACGCGTGCCGACGCGATCGACGACGCGGTCGGCGCGCTGTACCGCGATCGCGCGAAGGTCGCGAAGACCTTCGCATTGAGCCTCGTCGGCTGGATCGTCGGCACCGCGGAAGTGTGGCTCGCGCTGCACTTCCTCGGGCACCCGGTCAGCTGGCTCGACGCGCTGCTGCTCGAGAGCGTCGGCCAGGCGATCCGCGGTGCGGCGTTCGCGATCCCGGGCTCGCTCGGCGCACAGGAAGGCGGCTACCTGCTGCTCGCGCCGCTGGTCGGCCTGCCGCCCGACGCGGCGCTCGCGCTGTCGCTCGCGAAGCGCGCGCGCGAACTCGCGCTCGGCCTGCCCGGCCTGCTCTATCTGCATTTCAGTGAAAGAAACTGGCAACGGCGCCATGCGCCGCAGCCGCTCGCCGACTGATCGTTCAGATCGCCGGCTTTTTGGTTGGAGAACCCATGCGAGCCATCATTCTTGCGGCAGGCCTCGGCTTGCGCCTGCAACAACCGCCCGAAGCGCAGTTTCCGAAGTGCCTGCTGCGCTTCGACGACGTGTCGCTGCTCGAGCGCCATCTGCGCGTGCTCGACGCCGCGGGCGTCGATGAAATCGTGCTCGGGCTCGGCTTCCAGCACGAGAAGGTCGAGCAGGAGCTGAAGCGCCTCGGCCGCACCGCCGAGATCGTGATCAACGACCGCTACGACCTCGGCAGCGTGCTGACCGTGCATACCGTCGCCGATGCGATGACGCGCGGCGGCGACGTGCTGCTGATGGACGCGGACGTGCTGTACGACGAGAACATCCTGCACGCGCTGGTGGCCGATGCCGACAAGGCCGTCGACCGCCTGCTGATCGATCGCGACTTCGAAGCCGGCGACGAGCCCGTGAAGCTGTGCCTGAAGAACGGCGTGCCGGTCGAGCTGCGCAAGCAGCTCGCGGTCGACCTCGACTACGACACCATCGGCGAATCGGTCGGCTTCTTCCGCTTCACCGAAGGCACCGCGCGCCGCCTCGCGACGATCGTCGCGGGCTACGTCGACAGCGGCCGCGCGAACATGCCGCACGAGGAAGCCGTGCGCGACCTGCTGCTCGAAGGCGGCCACTCGTTCGAGGTCGCCGACGTCACCGGTTCGCCGTGGATCGAGATCGACTTCCCGAACGACGTCGCGCGCGCGACGCAAGAGATCCTCCCCCTGATTCAACGCACGACCGCAGGAGCCGCACGATGAACGCACGCGAACCCAACTTCACCGAATCGCGCAGCGCGCGCCTGCGCCGCATGCTCGTCAGCAGCGACCTCGAATTCCTGATGGAAGCGCACAACGGCCTGTCCGCGCGGATCGTCCGCGAAGCGGGCTTCAAGGGGATCTGGGCGTCGGGCCTCGCGATCTCCGCGCAGTTCGGCGTGCGCGACAACAACGAAGCGAGCTGGACGCAAGTCGTCGACGTGCTCGAGTTCATGGCCGACGCGAGCGACCTGCCGATCCTGCTCGACGGCGACACCGGCTACGGCAACTTCAACAACGTGCGCCGCCTCGTGAAGAAGCTCGAGCAGCGCGGCATCGCGGGCGTCTGCATCGAGGACAAGCAGTTCCCGAAGACCAACAGCTTCATCGACGGCGAACGCCAGCCGCTCGCCGAGATCGACGAGTTCTGCGGCAAGATCAAGGCCGGCAAGGATTCGCAGACCGATCCCGACTTCTCGATCGTCGCGCGCGTCGAGGCGCTGATCGCCGGCTGGGGGATGGACGAAGCGCTGCGCCGCGCGAACGCGTATGCGGAAGCCGGCGCCGATGCGATCCTGATCCACAGCAAGCTGTCGCGCCCCGACGAAATCCTGCAGTTCGCGCGCGAATGGAGCGGCAAGGCGCCGCTCGTGATCGTGCCGACCAAGTACTACAGCACGCCGACCGACGTGTTCCGCCAGGCCGGCATCAGCACCGTGATCTGGGCGAACCACCTGATCCGCGCATCGGCATCGGCGATGCAGGCCGTCGCACGCGAGATCCACGAGAACGAAACGCTGATCAACGTCGAAGACCGCGTCGCGTCGGTCAACGAGATCTTCCGCCTGCAGGACGCCGACGAATACTCGGCCGCCGAGCGCATTTACCTGTCGTCGTCGTCGCGCGCGTCGAACGCCGCGATCGTGCTCGCCGCGAGCCGCGGCAAGGGCCTCGAAGCCGTCACCGAAGACAAGCCCAAGGTCATGCTGCCGGTCGCCGGCAAGCCGCTGTTGCGCTGGCTCGTCGACGGCTTCAAGAAGCACGGCGTGAACGACATCACCGTGGTCGGCGGCTATCGCGCCGACGCGATCGACACGTCGGGGATCAAGCTCGTCGTCAACGACCGCCATGCACAGACGGGCGAGCTCGCATCGCTCGCGTGCGCGGCAGAACGCCTGAACGGCGACACCGTGATCTCGTACGGCGACCTGCTGTTCCGCAGCTACATCCTGCGCGACCTCGCGGAGAGCGAGGCCGAGTTCAGCGTGGTGGTCGATTCGTCGCTCACCGAGACCAACCAGAGCGTGCGTGACTTCGCGCTGTGCTCGGCTGCGGACGACCGCGGCCTGTTCGGTCAGAAGACGTATCTGCAACGCGTGTCGAGCGACGTCGCCGCCGGCACGCCGCACGGCCGCTGGATCGGCCTGCTGAACGTGCGTGGCGCCGGCGTCGACCGACTGAAGGCGATGCTCGCGACACTGCAGGCGCGCGCCGATTTCGACACGCTCGACATTCCGTCGCTGCTCAACGAACTGATCGCCGCCGGCGAGAAGATCGAAGTGCAGTACGTGCACGGCCACTGGCGCGGTGTCAACGATCTGGAAGACTTCCGCCGCGCGGGCGACTTCGCGCACGGCCAGACGCCGCTCGGCAACGGGAGCGCGCAATGATCGAAGCGGCCCAGTTCGTCGAGGCCGCACGCGAGCGCGGTTTCGACTGGTACGCGGGCGTGCCGTGCTCGTACCTGACGCCGTTCATCAATTACGTGCTGCAGGACCCGACGCTGCACTATCTGTCGGCCGCGAACGAAGGCGACGCGGTCGCGCTGATCGCGGGCGCCACGCTCGGCGGCAAGCGCGGGATCGCGATGATGCAGAACTCGGGGCTCGGCAACGCGGTGAGCCCGCTCACGTCGCTGACCTGGACGTTCCGGCTGCCGCAGTTGCTGATCGTCACGTGGCGCGGCCAGCCCGGTGTGTCCGACGAGCCGCAGCACGCGCTGATGGGGCCGATCACGCCGGCGATGCTCGACACGATGGAGATCCCGTGGGAGACGTTCCCGACCGACCCCGAACAAGTCGGCCCGGCGCTCGACCGCGCGATCGCGCACATGGATTCGACCGGCCGCCCGTACGCGCTCGTGATGCAGAAAGGCAGCGTCGCGCCGTATGAGCTGAAGGCAAACCCGGCGGCGACGCCGCGCGCGCATATCGCTGCGCAGTCGGTGGCACGCGCCGCATCGCCTGCTGCGTGGCCGACCCGTCACGATGCGCTGCAGCGCGTGATCGCGCATACGCCGGTCGATTCGACCGTCGTGCTCGCATCGACTGGTTTCTGCGGCCGCGAACTCTATGCGATCGACGATCGCGCGAATCAGCTGTACATGGTCGGCTCGATGGGCTGCGTGACGCCGCTCGCGCTCGGTCTCGCGCTCGCGCGCCCCGACCTGCGCGTGGTGGCCGTCGACGGCGACGGCGCCGCGCTGATGCGCATGGGCGTGTTCGCGACGCTCGGCACGTATGGTCCGTCCAACCTCACGCACGTGCTGCTCGACAACGGCGCGCACGAATCGACGGGCGGCCAGGCGACGGTGTCGCGGCATGTGTCGTTCGCGGGTGTCGCCGCTGCGTGCGGCTATGCGTCGGCGGTCGAAGGCGATACGCTCGACGTGCTCGATGCCGCGCTCGACGCGTCGGCCCTGAACGACGGCACGCGTTTCGTGCGACTCGCGATCCGCACCGGCGTGCCCGACGGCCTGCCCCGCCCGACCGTCACGCCGGTCGAAGTGAAGATCCGTCTGATGCGGCATATCGGCGCCGCGCAGGCTGAAGTTCATGCCGAAGGAGCTCACTGATGCTGCTGCTAAACCCCGGCCCGGTAACGCTGACCGAACGCGTGCGCCGCAGCCTGCTGCAACCCGACCTGTGTCATCGCGAAAGCGAATTCTTCGATCTGCAGGATGAAGCGCGTGCGCGCCTCGTCGCCGCGTACGAGCTCGATCCGGCCGAATGGGCCGCCGTGCTGATGACGGGCTCGGGCACGGCCGCCGTCGAGAGCATGATCGCGGCGCTCGTGCCGCAGGACGGCAAGCTGCTCGTGATCGAGAACGGCGTGTACGGCGAGCGCATCACGCAGATCGCGACGCAGTACGGGATCGCGCATGATGTGCTCACGCATGAGTGGATGCAGGCGCCCGATCTCGCGCAGATCGCGGCGCGGCTCGACGCGGGCGCGTACTCGCACGTCGCGGTGATCCATCATGAAACGACGACGGGCCGGCTGAATGATCTCGGCGCGATCGCTGAAGTCTGCCGTGCGCGCGGTGTGAAGATGCTCGTCGATGGCGTCAGCAGCTTCGGCGCGGAAGCGATCGACTTCGCCGGCGGCGTGATCGATGCCGTTGCCGCGACCGCGAACAAGTGCCTGCACGGCGTGCCGGGCGCGGCGTTCGTGATCGTGCGCCGCAGCGCGCTCGCGAAGGCCGCGAGCCGTACTTACTACCTCGATCTCGGGCGGCTCGCGAAACTGCAGGACCAGCGGAATACGCCGTTCACGCCGTCCGTGCATGCGTATTACGCGCTCGTCGAGGCACTGCGCGAGTTTGATGAAGCGGGCGGCTGGCGTGCGCGGCATGCGCACTACAAGGCGCTGGCCGATCAGGCTCAAGCCGGGCTCGCCGCGCGCGGGATGCCGCTCGTGTTGCCCGAAGGTGCTTCATCGGTCGTGCTGCGTGCGTATCGGTTGCCGCAGGGCGTCACGTACGAGACGCTGCACGACGGGCTGAAGGCGCGTGGCTTCGTGATCTACGCGGGGCAAGGCGGGCTGTCGAAGGAACTGTTCCGAATCTCGACGATGGGCGCGATTGCGGCGGCCGATGTCGATCGGTTGCTGGAAGGGTTTACGGCGTTGACGCGGTAAGCGTTGTCCGCACCTTCGTCTACGAAAGGCCCGAAAGGGCCTTTCTTATGCCCGGTGGTCGGAAAATTGCCCCGAAGTCCCATATACAGGGCGAGCCGGCCATTTCGTCTGGACGAACCCGCCCACCGTCAGGACTTCAACCCCAGCTCGAATTCAATATGATGCTGCACAGGTTGACTCGGGCAAACCCCGGATCCTTGTGCGCAAGGAAGTCGTCGTTGAAGGTGCCGAACGTCGTGCCCGGGCGATGCTTCATGCCGTCGTAGAACGCATCGATCATCTTGCTGGCAAAGTCGGCGCCGCGCGGATAGGCGTCGACCACCGCGGCGCGTTGTTCGTCGGTGAACTGATCGAAGCCGCGCGCTGCCACGTCCATTCCCGCTCCCGCTTGAACCAGCGCGATTTCTCCATGCATGTGCTCCGGAATGCCCGGCGTCGTATGAAGCGCAACGGCGGTCCAGACCTTCTCGATGTCCGCCTCGGAGATGCGATGGCTTCGCAGGAAATCGCGCGCCGCATTTGCGCCGTCCACTTCGAAGCGAAGCTGGCTTTCGTGATAGATCGACGTCAACCCGATGTCGTGAAACATCGCCGCGACATAGAGCAGCTCGCGATCGAACGCCATGCTCCTTTGTTCTCCGAGCAGCGCGCCCCACAGGTACACACGCGTCGAGTGGTTGAACAGCAAATCGCCCTCGGTATCGCGAATAAGTTGCGTGACCTCACGCGCCAGCTGGCTGTCCGGGATCACGGCGTTGATCGATCCATTCGTCTGCACGGTCTCTTCCTTCATCTGTTCGTTCGATGTCGTGTGGCTCGCTCGATCCGACGCGCATTCCGATCGCCGCACCCGGGCATCGGACTCGGGCCCGGACCGATTGGCCACGTCCACGGAGAAAAGCTACGCTTCTCTTGAGACATCAAACAGTCCCAAGATCGACGAATCCGAATGCACCATCGACACATGACGACGCTCTCCATTGGCCTGGATCGCTCTACCCGCACGTCGCTGTCCGTCCAGATCTACGCTTCGATCCGCGACGCGATAGAGTCCGGCAAGCTGGCCTCGGGCGCGCGGCTGCCTTCGTGGGCGGATCTGGCCGCGCAGCTCGGCGTGTCGCGCGGCACCGTTCGCGCCGCCTACGAGCGTCTGATCGACGAGCAATTCGCAATCGGCCTCGGCGCGGCCGGCACGCGCGTAGCCGAGCGCCCCACGGTGCCGATGGCAGCCCGCTGGTCGCCGGAGGCGCCGCCCCTTCCGGATCTGTTCGACGCATTCGGCTCGGCACCGCTGCCGTTTCAAATGGGCGTACCGTCGCAAGAAGCGTTTCCGTTCAAGCTTTGGTCGCGCATTCAGGCGCGGGCGGCGCGCCGCGCATCCGCGGCGCCGGTCGGATATCCCGATCCGCGCGGGGATCCGGACTTGCGCAGGGAAATTGCCGCCTACCTTGGCGTCGCCCGCGGTCTGCGATGCAGCCCGTCCCAGGTGTTCGTCACCGCCGGTTTCTCCGGCGCGCTGGGCCTCGCGATTCGCGGACTGGGCATGGAGGGCAGACACGCGTGGATCGAAGAACCCGGCTTTCCGCTCACGCGTACCGCGCTTGGGTTGGCCGGCATGACGGTGACGGCCGTGCCGGTGGACGCCGACGGGCTCGACGTGGATGCCGGCATCCGGCAGGCGAACGAAGCTGCGCTCGCCGTCGTCACGCCCGGCCAGCAGGCACCGCTCGGGGTGACGATGTCGCTCGCCCGGCGGATTTCACTGCTCGCGTGGGCCCGACGAAACGACGCATGGATCGTCGAAGACGATTACCTGAGCGAACTCCAGCTGACCGGGCGGGCCGCGCCCGCGCTCGCGTCGATCGACCAGCACGGACGCGTCCTGCACATCGGCAGTTTCAGCAAGACGATCAGCCCCGCGCTGCGTCTGGGTTTTCTCGTGGTCCCGCCGGACATGGCGCGCCGCTTCGGCGATATCGCCGCGTGCCTCGCACCCGCACCAGCGGCGGGCGTGCAGCACGCCGTTACCGAGTTCATGCATGACGGGCACTATCTGCGCCATTTGCGCCGGATGAAGCGCCTCTACGCAGCGCACCGCGAGAGCCTGCTTGTTTGTCTGAAAGAGCAGGACCCGAACGTGATCAAGATCCAGGCCACTGCCGGCATGGCGGTGGTGACGACGCTGCCCGCAGATGTATCGGATGTCGATATCGCGTTGCGGGCACGCGCGTCCGGGCTGGCGCCGGTCCCACTGTCGCCTTGGTACACGGGCACGCCGCGGCAACAGGGCCTGCTGCTCGGCGTGACGAACCTGAACGAACGCACGCTCGGCACCGACTGTCGCCGCCTGCTGGAGCTCGTTCGCGCGCACGGCTGACGGCGGCAGGCGCAGCGCCGTCATCTCATCTTGGTACAACAGAAATGTTCATTCCTGGTGCTTTCGACTGTTCGAGTCCGACGCGACAATGCGGAGACATCAACGAGCCAGACGACCATGAACATTCAGTCCATTGCAGTTGCCGCCTGCACGAGCTTCGCCTGCTGCATCGCGGCGCCGGCCGCGGCGCACGGCACGGGTGAAACCGTCACGCCGAACTTCCAGCATGCGATTCCCAACATCCCGGGCAAGTCGTTGACCGCCGTCGTGGTCGACTACGCGCCCGGCGCCGCATCGTCCGCGCATCGGCATGCGGGCTCCGCTTTCATCTATGCATACGTCGTGTCGGGCGACGTCGAATCCCAGGTGAATGACGGCCCGAAGCGCGTCTATCACGCCGGAGAAAGCTTCTTCGAGGCGCCCGGCGCCGTTCACCGCGTCAGCCGCAATGCGAGCGGATCGCGGCCCGCCCGATTGCTCGCGGTATTCGTCGCGGACAGCAACGACAAGGTCCTGACGACCCCGGTCAAGTAAAGTCCCTTCATCAAGGAGTTAGGTCATGAGCAAGCGTCTCGATTACAACCAGATCGCGCCCGCGGGCGTGAAGGCCCTGGGCGGTGTTTACGGTTATGTGATGCAGAGCGGGCTGTCGCCGGTTCTCGTCGACCTCGTCTACCTTCGCGTATCGCAGATCAATAACTGCGCGTACTGCCTGGACATGCATACACGCGACCTGCTGAAGCAAGGCGTGAAGATCGACAAGCTGGCGCTCGTGCAGGCGTGGCGGGAAGCCGGCCATCTGTTCGACGAACGCGAGCGTGCCGCGCTGGCATGGGCGGAGTCGGTCACCCTCGTCGCGGCGACCGGCGTACCGGACGACGCCTACGATGCAGTGCGCGCCGTGTTCGGCGAACGCGAGATCGTGGACCTCACGATTGCAGTCAGCCTGATGAACACGTACAACCGTATGGCCATCAGCTTCCGCAATACGCCGCAGGCCGTGCTGGAGCAATGAAGCGGTTCGCGAACTTGCGTTTCGCCGCGCTGCCGAGCGCGTCGTCGTGCATGCGCCGCGCCTCACGCGCGGGGTAGCGCCCCCTTCAACGCAGGAACGGTTTCTCGACCGGAAAGCCACTCGCGTTGGCACGGTGGACGAACGATGCGAAGGCCGACGCCCGCGACGGGCGCGCCGATATGCCGCCGGCATCTTGTCTGAAAAATATCGAAATCAAATTGCTCAAAAAATTCCGATGCGGCGGCAGCGCGGAATACCGACGCGCAGCGGCCGGGATCAATGGGCATAATGACAAGCCTTGTCCGGCGGCGGCCGGCCCGATGCCCACGCAACGAATCTCGCGGCACCGCAATATATGCTTTCCGTATTGCGCGTATTGCGCGTATTACGGGCGTTACACGTATCGCCCGCACACCGGCCCATGCCGCATCCGCCCTACTGCCCATCTTCAACCGGAGCCTGCCTGTGTACCCACCGATCGAACCCTACGCCCACGGCCACCTCGACACCGGCGACGGCCATCGCATCTACTGGGAGCGCTGCGGCAACCCGTCCGGCAAGCCCGCGGTGTTCCTGCACGGCGGCCCGGGCGCCGGCTGCAGCCCCGATCACCGCCGCCTGTTCGATCCGGAGCGTTACGACATCCTGCTGTTCGACCAGCGCGGCTGCGGGCGCTCGACGCCGCACGCGAGCCTCGAGCACAACACGACATGGGATCTGGTCGCCGACATCGAGCGGCTGCGCGAGATGGTAGGCGCGGAACAGTGGCTCGTGTTCGGCGGCTCGTGGGGCAGCGCGCTCGCCCTCGCCTACGCGGAAACGCATCCGCAACGCGTGAGCGCGCTGATCGTGCGCGGCATCTTCACGATGCGGCGCGCGGAATTGCTGTGGTACTACCAGGAAGGCGCGTCGTGGCTGTTCCCGGACCTGTGGGAAGCCTTCCTCGCGCCGATTCCGGAAGCCGAGCGCGGCGACCTGATGGCCGCCTATCATCGCCGGCTGACGGGCGACGACGAAGTCGCGAAGCTCGAAGCCGCACGCGCATGGAGCCTCTGGGAAGGCCGCACGATCACGCTGCTGCCCGATCCGGCGCTGGCCGCCCACTTCGCGGACGGCCACTACGCGCTCGCGTTCGCGCGGATCGAAAACCACTACTTCGTGAATCGCGGCTTCGTCGACGAAGGCCAGTTGCTGCGCGATGCGCATCGCCTCGCCGGCATTCCCGGCGTGATCGTGCAAGGCCGCTACGACGTCGCGACGCCCGCGCGCACCGCGTGGGATCTCGCCAAAGCGTGGCCCGACGCGACGTTCGAGATCGTCGCGGATGCCGGGCACGCGTACAACGAACCGGGCATCCTGAGGGCGCTGCTCACGGCGACGGACCGGTTCGCTGCATAAGCCGCATAAGCCGCATAAGCCGCAGCACGACACCACGCGGCGCGCTGCGGCCGGCCCTGCCGGCCTGCACGCGCCGCGCGATCAAAGCGCGGCTTCGACGATCGTCCTGCCGGTGATCGCGCGCTCGACGAGCTGTTCATCCCCGACCTTGCGGATCGCATCGTCGAGCAATCCTTCCGGCTCTTCGGTCGCCACCTTCAGCAGGCCCGACAGGCCACGCGCGTCGAGCACGACGAGCGTCTCCATCGAATCCGCGCGGCTCACGAGCACACGGCGGAACGCCGGGCCCGCGCCAAAGCTCGCGCAAAGCTCAATCGTCTCGTTGCCGAGCGTGTAATCGAAGTGCTTGATCATGTCCGCCGCCGTTGCAAGGGTATGGCGACGCGCGACGGCGCGGCGCCGTAACGTCGACGCACCCGCGCGTGCCGCCGGCGCCCGATCGGACTTCGATCCATTCGCCGGCATGACCATGCTAGACGGGCAGTATTAACGACGACTTAAACGCCGAGACAGGCCGCCGCGAGCCGCTCACGCCGTGTTACGGCGCCGCCTCGTCAAGCGGCTCGACCGTCACGCCGACCTTCAGCTCCTGATCCGCGCCGCCGCCGCGAATCACGCCGCGCAGCGGCGTGACGTCCGCGTAGTCGCGGCCGATCGACAGCATCACGTAGTCGTCGCCCGGCGCGCGGTCGTTGGTCGGATCGAGCTGCAGCCAGCCGCCATCCTCCGGCCAGGCCGGGTCGTACACGTCGACCCATGCATGCGACGCGTCCGCGCCGATCAAGCGCGGCTGCCCGGGCGGCGGCTGCGTCAGCAGATAGCCGCTCACGTAACGCGCGGCCAGCCCGAGCGAGCGCAGCGCGCCGATCATCACGTGCGCGAAATCCTGGCAGACGCCCTTGCGCAACCGCAGCGCATCGAGCGCGCTCGTCGTGATGTCGGTGCTGTTCGGCGTGTATGCAAAATCGGCGTGAATCCGCCGCATCAGATCCCATGCGGCCTGCACGAGCGGCCGCTGCGGCGTGAAGCTCTCGGCCGCATACGCGGCGAGCTCGGGATCGCACGCCACATGCGACGACGCGAACACGAATTCGCTCGCGGCATCGTACGGTTGCCCCGCGCGAAACTGCAGGCGCTCGCGCACGGCTTCCCAGGCCGTCGCCTGGTCGGCACCGGGGTCCGCGATCGCGGGCGGCGGCGCACCGCGCGCACCTTGCGACCACACGGGGGTCGTCACGCGTACCGTGCTGCGGCTGCGCACGAACAGCGTGTCGTGCGGCTGGTTCAGCGCGAACGACGCGCGTGCGTTGCCAAATGCGTCGAGCTCGGTGCCGACCGCTTCCGGCGTCGGTTCGATCTCCAGCTCGAACGACAGCACCTGCTGGCGCAGCGTCGCGAGCGGTTGCAGCCGCGCCTGATGCTGCGCGGATTCGACGCGCGCGGCGTAACGGTATTCGGTGTCGTGCGTGACGCGCAGCAAACGGCCGGGCGCGACGGCAGCCGGCGTAGTCGGCGTAGCAGACGTAGTCGGCGCTTCCGGTGTTTTCGCCCCGCTGCGTGTAGCCGACGTCGCGGGCGTGGCGTTGCCGGAACCGGCTGCAAGCGGCTTCTTCACGGCGTGTTTCGACGTCACCATAGCGTCCTGCCCGCCTCGCGCACGTGGCTGAAATAGCGTTCGCCGATCCGGTTCGACAGTTCCCACACGGCTTTCACCGTCGTATCGAGCGCGTCGAGCAACTTGTCATGCCGGCCGTCGTCGCCGGTTTCGCACAGTTCGTTCAGCGACCACGCAGGCACGTCGGGAACCGTCTCGGCCAGCTCGGACAGCGCATAGCCTTCGCTGCGCTCGACCTTCGTCAGCCGGCCGCGCAGCGCCTGCACCACCCAGCCGAGCGAGCGCGGGTTGTCGGTGTCGAGCACCACGAGCGACAGCAGCGGCGCGACGTCGAAACCGCGCTGAAAACGCGAGCGGAACGTGATCGTGCTGTCGAACAGCTCCAGCACGAGCTCGAAGCCATCCTGCCGGTGCACGGCGCCCTCTTCGAACGCGAACTTCAGCACGCTGCACAGGAAGTCCAGCCGGTCGATCTGCCGGCCGATCGACAGCAGCCGCCAGCCGTCGTCGCGCGTCATGTTGTCGGTCTGCGCGCCGGTGATCGCGCCGAGCAGCAGCCCGAGGCGTTCCAGCAGCTGCAGCGCCTCGTTGCCGATCTGCTCCTCGGCCTCCGGATGATCGGCGCTGTCGGCAAAGAGCTGCGTCGCATCGTCGATCAGCCGCCACTGATCGCTCGACAGCCGCTCGCGGATCGCGGCGGCCGCGCCGCGCATGCCGAACAGGCAGGACGCGATGCCGGACGTGCGGTCCGCGCCGCGCGTCAGCGATGTGGCGAGCGCATACTGGAACGCGCGCGGCGCATCGACGGCGTTCGGCGCGTCGGATGCGATCAGGCCGGTGTCGCGACACAACGTGTCGATCAGCTCCAGATGCGCGGGGCTGTCGACATCGTCCTCGCCACGCAGCCGTTCGAGCGCGGCGCGTGCAAGACGCATCAGGTTGGTCGCGCGTTCGGTGTAGCGGCCGAGCCAGAACAGGTTCTCGGCCGCGCGGCTCGCGATCGCGCGCGGACGCTCGACGAGATCGTCGGGGCCGAGATGCGTCTGCAGCAGCGTCGTCGAATCGACGATGCCTTCCGTCATCACCCACGTATCGACGGTGCTGCCGCCGCGCGGCATCGGCGCGTTGAACAGCGTGTCGCGCGTGCCGACCCGCGACAGCCCGCCCGGCAGCAGACGCCAGCGCTGCGCGCCGTCGGCGAGCGCGAACACGCGCAGCAGCAGCGGCTTCGGCACGATGCGCGCGCCGCCGTTGCCGTCGGACGCATCGTGCCCCGGCCAGGTGGGCGCCTGCGACAGCGGCAGGTCGGCCTGTACCGTGTACTGCTCGGGCCGCGCGAGAATCCGCGCACGCCACTCGGCCAGCTGCGCCTGCGTGAGCCGCGCGCCGATCACCGGATCGAACCCGCCGCCCGCCTGCGCATCGGGCGGATACGACGGCTTCACGATGCTGCGCGCGAGTTGCGGCAGCGCGTCGTCGCACGCGGCTGTCTCGCCGCACCACCACGAATGCACGGCCGGCAGCGTCAGCGTTTCGCCGAGCAGCCCTTCCGCGAGGCGCGGCATGAAACCGAGCATGCCCGGCGATTCGAGAAAGCCCGAGCCCGGCGCGTTCGCGAGCAGCACGTTGCCGGCGCGCACGGCCTGCAGCAGCCCCGGTACGCCGAGCATCGAGTCGGGCCGCAGTTCGAGCGGATCGAGCCACGCGTCGTCGACGCGGCGCAGGATGCCGTGCACGGGTTCGAGCCCGCGCAGCGTCTTCAGGAATACGCGGTTGTCGCGCGCGGTCAGGTCGCCGCCCTCGACCAGCGTGAGGCCGAGGTAGCGCGCGAGATACGCATGCTCGAAATAGGTCGCGCTGTGCGGCCCCGGCGTCAGCAGCACGATCCGCGAGTTCCGGGCGGCCGGGCTCAGCGCCTGCATGCTCTGCAGCAGCGAACGGTACGCGGACGCGAGCCGCTGCACGCGCAGCCCGCGGAACCCGCGCGGAAAGAGCCGCGACACGATCAGCCGGTTTTCGAGCAGATAGCCGAGGCCGGCCGCGCCCTGCGTGTGCTGCGCGACGATCCGCCATTGACCGTCGGGCCCGCGCGCGAGATCGAACGCGACGACGTGCAGCCATGTATCGCCCGGCACGCACGCGCCGCGCATCGCGCGCAGGTAGCCGGGATGGCCGGTGACGAGCGCGGGCGGCAGCAGCCCGCGCTGCAGGATCGTCTGCGGCCCGTACAGGTCGGCCATCGTCGCGTTCAGCAGCCGCACGCGCTGCAGCACGCCGCGCTCGATCGCGACCCAGTCGTCGGGCGTGACGATCAGCGGCAGCAGGTCGAGCGACCACGGGCCGGCCGCGCCGTCGCCCGCGCGTTGCTCGTGCAGCTGATAGAACAGGCCGTTCTCGCGCATGCGCCGCTGCAATGCGTCGGCGCGGCGATCGAGGTCGGCCACGCCGTCGCTGCCGATCGACGTGAAAAAGCTGCGCCACGCCGGTGCGAGCAGCGGCGCGTTGAGGCCGGCGGCGCTGCCGCGCAGTTCGTCGTAGCGGCCTGCGGCGGCAGGCGCCGCAAGCGCGGCGGCCAGTTCCGCGGCGTCCGGCTGCGCGCCGGTATCGAAGAGCGTGGGCATCGCGTCGGCAGCGGCGAGATCGTCGGGGTGAATGGGCGGCACGGGTATCGTTCCGTCGTCAGGGTGCGGCAGCGGCAGCGCCCGCGCGCCGCCGCACCGGCAATCGAGCGCGGCAGGCGCGGCGAAGCGCCGCAACCTGCCCGCATCCTAGCACTCCGTCGGGGCCGCCAGCGGCCGGCGACCCGGGAAGTCGCGAATCGCGCATCGACATCCGTCCTTTCATCCGCCGGTCACGGCCGCCGCAAGTCGAGCGTGAACGGGAATTCGCGGCTCGGCGCGGCCGCCGCGACGTCCATCCGTCCCGGCGTGTGCCCCATCTCGACGAAGCGCGCGAGCCGGCGGCTCTCGGCTTCGTATGCATTGACCGGGAACGTCGCGTAGTTGCGCCCGCCCGGATGCGCGACGTGATACCGGCAGCCGCCGAGCGAGCGTTGCAGCCACGTATCGACGATGTCGAACGTGAGCGGCGCATGCACGCCGATGGTCGGATGCAGCGCCGACGGCGGCGACCATGCCTTGTAGCGCACGCCCGCGACGTACTCGCCGACGGTGCCGGTCGGCTGCAGCGGCAACGCACGGCCGTTGACGGTCACGACGTGCCGGTTGTCGTTCAGCCCCGTCACGCGCACTTCGAGCCGCTCGACCGACGAATCGACGTAGCGGACCGTGCCGCCGGCCGCGCCCTCCTCGCCCATCACGTGCCACGGCTCCAGCGCGCCGCGCAGCGACAGCTCCATCCCGTTCACCGCGATCTGCCCGAACAGCGGGAACCGGAATTCGAAGTGCGGCGCGAACCACGCGGGATCGAACGCGAAACCGGCGTCGCGCAGCTCGGCCAGCACGTCGTCGAAATCCATCTGGAGAAACGCCGGCAGCATGAAGCGGTCATGCAGCGCGGTGCCCCAGCGCGTGAGCGGCGTCGTGTACGGCGCGGTCCAGAAACGCGCGACCAGCGCGCGCAGCAGCAGTTGCTGCACGATGCTCATCCGCGCATGCGGCGGCATCTCGAACGCGCGCAGTTCGAGCAGGCCGAGCCGGCCGGTGGACGAATCGGGCGAATACAGCTTGTCGATGCAGAATTCGCTGCGGTGCGTGTTGCCCGTCACGTCGATCAGCAGGTTGCGCAGCACGCGATCGACGAGCCACGGCGGCATGTCCTGCCCGAACAGCAGCTTGTTGCGCTGGATCTCCGCGAACGCGATGTCGAGCTCGTAGAGCTGGTCGTTGCGCGCTTCGTCGACGCGCGGCGCCTGGCTCGTCGGCCCGATGAACAGCCCCGAGAACAGGTAGGACAGCGACGGGTGGTTGTGCCAGTACGCGATCAGGCTCGCGAGCAGATCGGGGCGGCGCAGGAACGGGCTGTCGGCCGGCGTCGCGCCGCCGAGCACGAAGTGGTTGCCGCCGCCCGTGCCGACGTGCCGCCCGTCGACCATGAACTTCTCGCTGCACAACCGCGACTGCCATGCGGCGTCGTACAGGAATTCGGTATGGTCGACGAGTTCGTCGAAGTTCGCGGCCGGATGGATGTTCACCTCGATCACGCCGGGATCGGGCGTCACCTGCAACAGCTTCAGCCGTGCGTCGCGCGGCGGCGGATAGCCTTCGAGCACGAGCTTCACGCCGAGCGTGTGCGCGGTCAGCTCGATCGCGCCGAGCAGCTCGAGATAATCCTCGAGCGCGGCGAGCGGCGGCATGAACAGGTACAGGATGCCGTTGCGCACTTCGACGCACAGCGCGGTGCGCGTGATCCACGCGGCCGATTCGAAGCGCTCGGGGCGGCGATGCGGGTCCGCTTCGCCCGGTCGGCTGCTTGCGGCCGTGCCATCGTCGCGCCACTGCATCACGGTCTGCGCGGACGCTTCGCGATGCACGCCGGCCAGGTAGCGCGGCGCATCGGCCGGGCCGGCGTAGCGGGCGCGCATGGCGGCGGCGTCCGGCAACGCATCGCGCGGCGCGAACGGATCGCGTTCGACCAGGTACGGATGGTCTTCGCGGGCCGCCCACGGCAGCGAATCGAGCGGCAGCCGATAGCCCATCGGCGAATCGCCCGGCACGAGGTACATCCGCTCGTCGCGGAAGAACCACGGGCCCGTCTGCCAGCGCGGCCCGTCGAGCCCCGGCCGATCGCGGCCCGACCGATCGCGGCCCGACTCCTCCTCCGTGCGCTTGACCGGCAGCACATAGCCGACCACGCTGTCGAGCTGCTGCTCGAACACCTTGCGCAGCCTCGCGCGTTCGAGCTCGTCGTCGAGGCGCGCGTCGAACGGGTCGACGTTGACCGGCAGCCGGCGCTCGCGCCACAGGTAGTACCAGACATCCTCGTAGCCGGGCCGGATGAATTCGTCGGTCAGGTTCAGCCGTGCGGCAAGCGCATCGATGAAGCGCTTCGCGTCGTCGGTCGTGTACGCGGACGGCTCGCGCTCGTCGGCGAACAGCGACGGATCGTGCCACACGGGCTGGCCGTCCGCGCGCCAGAAGATCGACAGCGCCCAGCGCGGCAGTTGCTCGCCCGGGTACCACTTGCCCTGCCCGAAATGCAGGAAGCCGCCGTCGCCGTATTCGGCGCGCAGCCGCTGCACGAGTTCGGTCGCATAGCCGCGCTTGGTCGGGCCGAGCGCATCGGTGTTCCACTCGGCGCCGTCGCGATCGTCGATCGACACGAAGGTCGGCTCGCCGCCCTGCGTGAGCCGCACGTCGCCGGCGGCCAGCGCGCCGTCGACCTGCGTGCCGAGCGCGCGCACGGCCTCCCACTGCGATTCCGTATACGGCTTCGTCACGCGCGGCGATTCGTACACGCGCGTCACGGTCATCTCGTGTTCGAACGACACCTCGCATTCGTCGATCAGCCCTTCGACGGGCGCGGCGCTCGTCGGCTGCGGCGTGCACGCGAGCGGAATGTGCCCTTCGCCTGCGAGCAGGCCCGACGTCGGGTCGAAGCCGATCCAGCCGGCGCCCGGCAGATAGACCTCGCACCACGCGTGCAGGTCGGTGAAATCGACCGACGTCCCGCTCGGGCCATCGAGCGATTTCACGTCGGGCGTGAGCTGGATCAGGTAGCCCGACACGAAACGCGCGGCGATGCCGAGATGCCGGCACAGCTGCACGAGCAGCCACGCACTGTCGCGGCACGAGCCGGACGCGAGTTCGAGCGTCTGCACGGGCGTCTGCACGCCGGGCTCCATCCGCACGAGATAGCCAATGTCACGCTGAAGCTGCTGGTTCAGCGCGACGAGGAAGTTCGTGGTGCCGGCCGGCGTGCGGTCGACGCCGTCGAGATACGCGCGAAACAGCGGCGCGGCGCTCGTCTGCGGATCGCACGCGAGATACGGCGCGAGTTCGGTCTTCAGCGCGTCGTCATAGCTGAACGGATATTGCTCCGCGCTCGCTTCGAGGAAGAAGTCGAACGGGTTGTACACCGACATCTCGGCGACGAGATCGATCGTGATCTCGAAGTGGTCGGTGCGCTCCGGAAACACGAGCCGCGCGAGGTAGTTCGAGAACGGGTCCTGCTGCCAGTTGATGAAGTGCTGTGCGGGCTCGACCGTCATCGAATACGCAAGGATCGGCGTCCGGCAATGCGGCGCGGGCCGTAGCCGCACGACCTGCGGGCCGAGGTTGACGAGCCGGTCGTAGCGATAACGGGTGGTGTGATGCAGCGCGACGTGGATGGACATGGGAGCTCGAGTCGGGTTGGGCCGGCCGCGCACGCCGCGTCGTTCTCGACGCGGCGGCCCGGCATGGCGGATTCGGCGAAAGCGCGCCGCGGGTCAGACGAGTTCCGGCGTCTGCACGACGCTGATCTCGACGCCGACGGCCGTCGCGCCGAGCCCCGTCACGGGCTGCGCGTCGCGATGGTCGAGGCCGACCGCGATGCGCACGTAGCGTTCGTCCGGGCAACGGTTCATGAACGGGTCGAAGCCGACCCAGCCGAGCCCTTCGACATAGGCCTCGGCCCATGCATGGCCGGCCGGCTGCTGCGTCAGCGTCGTGGCTTGCGGCTGCGCGCCGAGCGCCGCGTGCGGCTGCCCCTGCGATTGCGACTGCGATTGCCCTTGCGATTGCGATTGCGATTGCGCGGCATGCGATGCGCCGAGCACCTGCTGCATGCCGTCGCCGCTCTGCAGCGCGAGCGCTTCCTCCTCCTCGACGTCGCCCGCGTTCTGCTTCGCGTCGGCGATGCGCTGCATCGCGCTGTCGGCCAGCACGTAGCCCGAGATGTAGCGCGCGGGCACCTTCAGCGCACGCGCGGCCGCGATGAACGCATGTGCATGGTCGCGGCTCGTCCCCTCGCCGTTTTGCAATGCGGTTTCGGCATCGACGGGCGCATCCGCCGCGAGGTTCGGCGCATACGCGATGCGGTCATGCACTTCCGTCATCAGCCAGTGCAGCGCATCGAGGCTGTGCGGCGCGATCGGCAGCGCCTGCGTGAGCTCGCGCACGAGCTCGCCCGCTGTCGTGAGCGCGGTCTCGCGCTCGAAGATCCACGGCGGCGCATAGCCCTCCGGATTGCCGAGAATGCCGGCGCGGTCCTGCGTCTCGACGACGCCGGCCGCCACGACGACGACCTCGTTCTTCGCGCCGCGCTCGTGGCGCACGAGGTCGATCCGGTTGCCGAGCCCGTCCGCATACGACAGGGTCGGCTCGACGCCGTCGATCGTGACCTGCCACGCGCGCACCGTCTGCCCGGGCCCCGATTGCGGGCGCAGCCGCAGCCGTTGCAGCGCATGGGTGGCTTGATCGTCGAACTGATAACGCGAGATGTGTCGAATGGCGAGTCGCATGGCAAGTCTCAGTCGAAGTTGTAGGCCTGGGCGATGTCGATCCCGAGGCTGTTGTTGCGGCCGATGAAGTCGGTCAGGAACTCGTGCAGGCCGCTCTTGAAGATCCGCTCGACCGTGGTATCGGACAGCATCTGCAGGATCTTCGTGGCCGTGTCGTGACACGGGTGTGTCACGCCGTAATCCTTCGCGAGCAGGTTCAGGCTCGACACGACGCGCCCGTAGCAATAACGCAGCGAACGCGGCATGCGGCCGTTCAGGATCAGGTAGTCGGCGATGTTCATCGGCTTGTACTGCACGTCGTACACCCAGCGATACGACCGGTGTGCGGCCACGCAGCGCAGGATGGTCTCCCACTGGTAGTTGTCGAGGATCGTGCCGACGTGCGACACCGACGGCAGCAGCAGGTGGTATTTCACGTCGATGATGCGCGCGGTGTTGTCGGCGCGCTCGACGAACGCGCCGATCTGCGCGAAATCGAAGATCTCGTTGCGCAGCATCGTGCTGTAGAAACTGCCGAGGATCAGCGCGGTTTCGCGCTTCACCTGGTCGAGCACGGCCGGCAGCTCGCTTTCCGGCACCGGCTGCGCGAACGCGCGGCGCAGCGCGAGCCACGCGCCGTTCACGCTTTCCCACGCCTCGCGCGTGAGCGCCGTGCGCACCATCCGCGCGTTCGAGCGCGCGGCCTCGATGCACGACAGCACGCTCGACGGGTTGTCGCGGTCGCGCAGCAGGTAGTCGGTCACGGTATCGGCGGCATAGGCGTCGTACTTCTGACGATAGCCGTCGTCCGCGCCCGAGCTGACCAGCACCGACGACCATTCGGCCGGCGCGTCGGACGTGCGCGTGAGCGCCATCCGCAGCCCGGCATCGACGATGCGCGCGATGTTCTCCGCGCGCTCGATATAGCGGTACATCCAGTAGAGGCCGCTCGCAGTTCGTCCCAGAAGCATCTCGTGTCCACTCCGTCTTCGTTCGGTTCGCGCGCCGGCTGCGGCGCGCGCGGTCGTGCCCGGCTCAGTCGGCCAGCACCCAGGTGTCCTTGGTGCCGCCGCCCTGGCTCGAGTTGACGACGAGCGATCCCTCCTTCAGCGCGACGCGCGTGAGCCCGCCCGGCGTGATGCGGATCCGGTCCGACACCAGCACGAACGGCCGCAGGTCGACGTGGCGCGGCGCAAGGCCCGCTTCGGTCAGGATCGGCGTCGTGGACAACGCCAGCGTGGGTTGCGCGATGTAGTTCGCGGGCCGCGCGCGCAGCTTCGCGGCGAACGCCTCGAGCTCGGCCTTCGATGCGCACGGGCCGACCAGCATCCCGTAACCGCCCGAGCCGTGCACTTCCTTCACGACCAGCTCGTCGAGATGCTCGAGCACGTACTTGAGGCTGTCGGCCTCGCCGCAGCGCCAGGTCGGCACGTTCTCCAGCAGCGCCTTGCGGCCCGTGTAGAACTCGACGATCTCCGGCATGTACGAATAGATCGCCTTGTCGTCGGCGATGCCGGTTCCGGGTGCATTCGCGATCGTGATGTTGCCGGCGCGATAGACGTCCATGATCCCGGCCACGCCGAGCACCGAATCGGGGCGGAACGTGAGCGGATCGAGGAACGCATCGTCGACGCGGCGATACAGCACGTCGATCGACCGGAAGCCCTCGGTCGTGCGCATCGCGACGCGGCCGTCGATCACCTGCAGGTCGCTGCCCTCGACGAGATGCACGCCCATCTGGTCGGCGAGGAACGAATGTTCGTAGTACGCGGAGTTGTGGATGCCGGGCGTGAGCACCGCGATGGTCGGGTTGTCGGCGTTGCCGTTCGGCGGACACACGGCCGCGAGCGACTGGCGCAGCATCTGCGGATAGGTCTCGACCGGGCGCACCTTGACCTGCTGGAACAGCTCCGGGAAGAGCTGCATCATCGTCTCGCGGTTTTCCAGCATGTACGACACGCCCGACGGCGTGCGCGCGTTGTCCTCGAGCACGTAGAACGCGTTCTCGCCGGTGCGCACGATGTCGACGCCGATGATGTGCGTGTAAACGTTGCCGGGCGGCCGGAAGTCGATCATCTCCGGGATGAACGCTTCGTTGTGCGCGATCAGGTGCTTCGGCACGATGCCCGCGCGCACGATTTCCTGGCGGTGGTAGATGTCGTCGAGGAACGCGTTGAGCGCCATCACGCGCTGCTCGATGCCGAGCGACAGCCGGCTCCATTCGGCACCCGAAATGATGCGCGGGACGATGTCGAACGGAATCAGCCGCTCGGCGGCTTCCGCGTCGCCGTAGACGGCGAACGTGATGCCCGTCTTGCGGAACACGCCTTCCGCGTCGTAGGCCTTCTGGGCGAGGCTCGCGGGATTCTGCGTGTCGAGCCATTGCTTCAGGCGCGCGTAAGGCGCCCTTACCATGTCGCCGGATTGCAGCATTTCATCGAATGGCTTCATCGATCTTTTCTCCGTCGATCGTTTTCCCCGGCATTGCGCATGCCGGACCGGCGTAATGAATGCTTTGCAAGGAACGTGCCTTGCTCGATCCTCTCGATATTCCCCCGTTTTTTGCCCCGCGCCACGCATGCGTGCGCGGCATTGCGCACCACAGCGGTGCAACACCGGACGCGACGGGCGCTCGCGGTGCGTCGCGAACGTGCATGGTGGATGCTGCGGCGCGTCCGACGATCATAGTTCTCCCGCGTGTCACGGATATGCAATCTGCACTGCACCAAAAGCGGCAGCCCGAGCCCCCGGAACGACCGCGAATGGGGCGGGCCGGCACGCATACGGCGCAGCCGGCCCTGGGGGAAGTGCCGTCCCGGCAGCCGCGGCAGTCCGACGCGATGAACTGTCCGGTTAACCGGTCCGACCCCTCCACGCTATGCAGCCGTAATGCCGCCGACAACGCCCATGCATATTTCGACTGACACCGATCGAAAAAAAACATCGGGCCGACCGGCGCGAGGCGCGGTACGCTAGAACGTTGGTGCAGCAGACGGCGCCGCCTTTCAGGCGCCCGACTATAAAAAGCGAAGATCGAAATGGAAGCAAAGTGGCTGGAAGATTTCCTGAGCCTTGCGGATACCAAGAGCTTTTCCCGGGCCGCGCGTCACCGGCACCTGACGCAGTCGGCATTCAGCAGACGAATCGCCGCGCTTGAAACCTGGATGGACGCGAAGCTGGTCGACCGGAGCATCAACCCGATCACGCTCACGCCGGCCGGCCAGATGTTCCGCGCGCTCGCCGCGGACATCCTGCGCAGCATGTATGCGGCGCGCAATCTCGTGAACGGCTACGACCAGTTCGCGGCGAGCGACCAGGTCGTGCGCTTCGCGGTCGCGCATACGCTCGTGTTCACGCTGTTTCCCGAATGGCTCAAGCAGCTCAACAACGAGCTCGGCCACGTGACCGCGCGCGTCAATGCGGTGAACGTGCCCGAGGGCGTGCAGCAGCTCGTCGAGGGTGAATGCGACCTGCTGCTCGGCTATCACCACCCGCAACTGCCGATCGTGCTCGATCCGAACCACTTCCCGTTCGTCACGCTCGGCGTCGAACGGATCCTGCCGGTATCGACACCCGACGCACGCGGCAAGCCGGTGTTCGAACTGCCGGGCACACCGGACGCCCCGCTGCCGCTGCTCGCGTATTCGTCGGGCGCGTTCCTCGGCAACGTCGTCGAGATGCTGCTGCTGAACGCGTCCGAGTCGTATGCGCTGCATCGATGCTTCGAGACGCACATGTCCGAAGCGCTGAAGGGCATGGTCGTGGCCGGGCACGGCATCGGCTGGCTGCCGGAGAGTTGCGTCGCGAAGGAGCTCGCGGAAGGCTCGCTCGTGCGCGCCGGCTCGGAACACTGGATCACCGAGCTCGAGATCCGCCTGTACCGGTCGGCCCGCAAGCGCGGGCTCGCCGCCGAACAGCTGTGGACCTACATCATGAACCGGCCGCGTGCGACGGCCGAGCGCACGATCGCCGCCGATTCGCCGATCACGCCGCTCGCACCGGCCGTGCGCATCGCGCGCCGCAGCGCCGGCGGCAGCCGCTGACGCGCTGCATCGGTCGTCCATGCTCCCGTTCGCCACCGCGCGGCGCGAATAAAAACCTCCGGTCGTCCGGCGTTTTCGCGCTCCGCGGGATAGCGCGTTTTTCCGACCTCGCTTCAGCCCGACGATTATCCGCACGATTAATCAATACTACGAATGCGCCAAACGTTTGCGCGTCCGGACGGATTTTCTGCTCATTGCCCTCTTGAAGCCGAATTAATTTCCGATTCGTCAGGCGGAAATACCCTGTTACAGAAATCAATCGAAGTTTCGATTTTCATGCGATGACGGGTTTTTGAAAAAACGTCGCACCCTCTTTCCTGCCCCTCCTCCCCTGTGCTTCGAGGGTCATCATATTGCCTCGATGACAGAGGCAAATCTGCCTTTGATCAGTCGTTATTTTTCGGCAAAAAATTCGGTACGACTTACATCGGAAGTTACTGCACCGGTCACCTCTACTGCTCAGCAAATTGCGTGTCCGGCAATATCGACTTTGTTCAGTGCTAATCCATTTCGTCGAATAAATGCCATTCCTGTGTAAATACGACATTTAAAGTATGTGCCATTCGGGCTACACGCAGTTGTTTGTTCAAAACCCATCGTGTATCAATATCGTGTCGCAAAAGAACGCAGTTAATTCGACTCGGAATAATGCGTTGTCATCGATTCCGGATGGAGGTTTGCAATGTGTTCCTCGATGTTTGAACAGCAAGCTCGCGCGCTTCTCGGCATCGTCGTAACCGCCTTCTGCATCAATGCCGGGGCACAGACTCCGACCCAGACCCAACCCGCGACGCCTGCGTCCGGTGCGGGCCCGGATCGGTACACGATTTCGTACATCTGCGGTGATGCACGAATCGACGGTACGGCGCCGCTCCCCCCCGACGGCCGTCCGTACAACCTGGGTGTGTCGTTCGTATCGGGCGGCACGGGGCAACCGCTGTCGAACGTGCAGGTGCGGCTGAGAAGGCATGGCCGCGTCCTCGTCGAGTTCAAGGCAACGGGGTCGCGCTGTCTGTTCAGCGTGCCCGAAGCAAGCTACCGGGTCGAAGGGACTTATCAGGGGGCCACGCAGTTCGCGATCGTCGAAACGGGTGCCCTCACCACGCAGTTGAAATGGTGAACCGCATCCGAGCCCGCGTGCCGACAGCGCGCGGGATCGCACCGTTCCCCGCCATCCATCATACGAGGAGGATTGAATGACTCGTGCAGAACGACCGGACGGCGCACCCGTCCGTGAGCCCAAACCCTCATGGGGTCCGGGAAGGAGTGCGGCGCTCAGCATCGTTGCGTTTGCCGCGATCTTCGGGGCCTTCGCGTATGTCGAGCGAGACACGAGGGTCGGCCATGCGAGCGTGACGCACGACATCGCCGGCGCAATCGGAAGCACCGTCGGAAAGTACCGCAGCCTCGTCGAGACTGCGGCAACGGGCGCATCCGGCGCGGCCGCGCCCGGCGGCTCGACGTCGACCGTCGCGCAAGCCGCGACGCTCGCGCCCCCTGCATCGGCCACGGCGTCGGTATCGGCGACGCCCGAGCCGGCCGTGGCGCCCCAACCCGCAGCCCGCTCCACCGCGCGACACACGCGCCGCGCACATGCGCCGTCCACCCGGCTCGCAGCCGACGCGTATGCCGCGTCGGCCAGCGGTCGCCCCGCGCGGACGGCCGACGCGCATCGTACGTCACGTACGCAGACCTTGGCGCGCACGAGAAAACATGCCGACCCGGCACCGGGGATGCAGCCGCAGTCGTATACCGCCGACACCGCGCACATGGAGGCCACCAGCGTCACACGCGACGAACTGGAAGGCGCCCGCGCGCTGGCCAAGGCGCGCTCGTGCGCACAGGTCGACGCATGGAACTGCGTGGAGCACAACGCGAGCCGCGCGCTCGCCATCGACCCGACGAACAGCGAATCGCGCGCGCTGCTTGGACAAGCGATCCGCAACCGCCTGTAAGCCGGTCGGATGCCGCCGGGTCTCGCTGCCCGGCGGCGCGACGGCCGGCGCCATGCTCGTCGGGCGTGCAACCGACGTGCTCGTTACATAGTGAGGACACACCGTGGCCAACAATCGGAAACAACAATGCACCACCGTCGTTCCGCCCACCCGGCGGATCCTCCTGCATGCGCCGCTGCTTCTGCTGCTCGTCGCGTCGGGCTCCTGCCTGGCCGCCGAAGGCGACGAGCAGCCGCGCGGCACCAGCGAAATCGCCGGAACGAGCGGCGCGCCGGACGCGCCGCCGCCCGACATGCAGCCGGCGGGTGTGTCGATGCAGCGTGCCCGGACTCCCGGTGCGCTGCCCCCTAATGCGCCGACGCCGATCGCGCAGGCGTCCGATGCGTCGATGCAGCTCGCGCAGGCTTCGGCCCCGCGGCCACCGGCGAAGCCGACCACGGTCGTGATCGAACCGGAGGCGCCGCCGCCGAGCAATCCGGCGCCGGCCGCGCAACCGCCGGGTGCGCCGATGCCGGCCGCGCCGGCATCGGACACCACGTCCCCGACCATGCCGGCGCCTCATTCGCAGACGTCGGACGCGCCGATGCAGTTCGCGCAGGCAGCCGAAACCGCGGCTCCGGACAGCCCGGCATCCCGTTCGCAGATGTCCGATGCGCCGATGCAGTTCGCACCGGCGGCCGATCCCGCGGCGCCGGAGATCCCGGCACCTCGTTCGCAGACGTCGGATGCACCCATGCAACTCGCACAAGCGTCCGACATCGTGCCGTCGGGACCGTCCGCACCCGTGTCGCACGCGGCCGACGCGCCGCTGCCGCTCGCCCAGGCAACGGACACCGGGTCGCCCGAAACACCGGCACCGGCGCCGGCACCGGCCCCCAGCGCGCCCGCGCCGAGTGCTCACCCGTCCGACGCCGCGGTACAGGTCGCGCAGACGGCGGACACCGCACCGACCCATTCACCGACCCAGACCGCGCAAGTCTCCGGCACGCCGATGCCGAACTCGCCGGCGCCCGTTACCACGGCGCCCGGTGCGCCGCCGCCGTCGACGCAGGCGCCCGGTTCGCAATCGCCCGGCGCCGAGCTGCCCGGCCAGGCAACGCAGCGCTCGCAGGGGCCTGACGTCGAGACGCCGAACGCGAAGGCGCCGAACCTCCGTACCGCCGACGTCGCGACCGTGCGCAACGACGTGTTCGGCCTCGCGGCGAGCGGCGGCGCGGTGCAGGCGCTCCACGAAGCGAAGGCACGGCCCGATGCGTTCTCCGCGGTCGACATTGCGCAGCTGGAAGAACTGAAGATTCGCCAGCAGGTACGCGGCGGCCGCGACAAGTCGCGCTCGATGACGAGTCCCGACCGCTTCGACGACCTCAACAACGCATTGGCAGCGGCGGACGACCTCGACAAGCGGACGCCGGCCACCCCCGAGTACACGCCGGTCCGGACCGCGCTCGCCGGCGACCGCACGGTTGCCCTTGCCGCGCGCGGCGACATGAAGCAGGCCGTCGCGACGTTCGAGACGATCCCGTCCAACGCGGAAATCTCGATCGACGCACTGGCGGCCGTCGGCGATGCGTACCTGTACCTGAGCGAGCCGGCGAAGGCGAACGTGGTCTACGCGCGGGCGCTGCAGCAGGCGACCGCGTCGCCGACGGATCGCGCGACCCGCGGCTTCCAGTACGGCGCCCGCACGCAGCCGATCGAGCTGCGCGAAGGGCTGTTCTGGTCGTACGTCGACCAAGGGCGCGCGCCCGAAGCGAAGCAGGTGCTCGACGACATGGAGAAGTCGCTGCCGCCGGTCAAGCAGGTGACCAACGTCGGTCCGGGAGAAAGCGACTACCTCCGCTACTACCGGCTGCGCGCGCAGTACCTGATCTTCACGGGGCACGTCGACGAAGGGATCGCCGCGCTCGAGCAGCTCGAAAAAGAGGTGCCGTTCAACTCGGAGGTTCGTGCGGCGCATGCGGACGCGGTATCGGGCCAGTCGCATCCGCGCCAGGCGATCGCGATGTACCGCGCGTCGCTGACCGATCATCCGGACAGCGTCGAGATGCTCGCGGGCCTCGGCCGCGCGGCGCTCAACGCAGACGACTACGAGACCGCGAAGACCGTCGACCAGACGGTGGACAACACGTTTCCGGACAGCGGCGCCGTGCGCGCCTTCAAGCGCGATTACAAAGCGTATCGCAGCCCCGTGTTCACGACCGACCTGAGCTACGAACACGGCAACAGCGCGTTGGCCGACAACAGCTTCACGTCGGACAGCTACGTGTATTCGCAGCCGTTCGGCGACAACTGGCGCGTGTTCTCGCATACGTTCTTCGGCTACGCGCAGACCGACAGCGGCAACATCAAGCGCACGCGCACCGGCGTCGGTGGCGACTACCGGCACGGGCCGCTCACCGTGCAGGCGGAAGTCACGCGCTCGTTCGGCACGGACGGCCGCACCGGCGGCCGCGGGACGATCGCGTACGCGCTGAACGACTACTGGACGGTCAGCGCCGGGGTCGACAGCAACGACAACTCGCTGCCATGGAAGGCGTACGCGGCGCACATCTGGGGCCGCTCGGCGAACGCTTCGGTCGTGTATCGGCAGAACGACCGGCGCGAAGTCAAGCTGACCTACGGCGTGAGCCGCTACAGCGATTCGAACTTCCACCAGGAGATCGCGGCGACCGCCACGCAGCGCGTGTACACGTCTGCCCGGCAGCTCGTCAACGTATCGCTGGACCTCGGCACCGACAGCAACACGCGCAACGACGCGCCGTACTTCAGCCCGCGCCGCGACTACGCGGCCGCGGCCACCGTCATGCACCAGCTGCAGTTGTGGAAGAAGGGCGACATGGGCCTGCAGCAGCGCATCTCGGTGTCGGGCGGCGTCTACAACGAGCGCGGGTTCGGTTCCAGCGCGCTGTGGAGCGCGCGACTCGAGCATGCGTGGACGTTCAAGCACGACATTACGCTGAGCTATGGCATCGAGGTCAACAGCCATGCGTACGACGGCCAGCGCGAGCGCTCCGAAACCGGCTTCATGTCGGTCAACCTGCCGTTCTAACCAGGAGATCGCGTAATGCAATCCAGACGGACCTTCATGTGCGGATGCCTTGGCGCATTTGCTGCATGTTCGCTGTTCCCCGGCGTGTCCAACGCCAAGATGATCGACCTGCTGCCGCCGTCCGATCCGGCCGACGGCAAGACGTTTCGCGTGATCTGCCTGCACGATGTGCGCGACAACCTGATGGCGCAGTTCTCGTCGCCGTCGGCCATCATCGATCCGTTCGCGGTCGATACCGGCACGCTGACCGCGATCTTCTCGTGGCTGCAGACCAACAACTACCACACGATCACCGTCAAGCAGATCGAGGAGTCGCGGCGCGGCGGCAGGCCGCTGCCGCCGCGCTCGGTGCTGCTCACGTTCGACGACGGCTTTCGCAGCCACTACACGAAGGTGCTGCCGCTGCTCGAGCGCTTCAAGTATCCGGCCGTGATGGGCCTCGTTACCGCGTGGATCGATACACCGCCGGATACGCCGATCCGCATCAGCGACAAGGTGCAGGTGCCGCGCGAATATTTCCTGTCGTGGGACGAGGTGAAGAAGCTCGGGCAGTCGGAATTCGTCGAGCTCGGCTGCCACACCCACAACCTGCACCACGGTGCGGTCGCGAACCCGCAGGGCAACGAATTGCCGGCGACCACGTCGCACTTGTACCTGCAGGACCAGAAGCGCTATGAGACCGACGCCGAATTCCACGCACGCGTGCACGACGACCTGCAGACCTGCATGCGGCAGATCCACGAACGCACGGGCATCGTCCCGCGCTCGATGGTGTGGCCGTACGGCGCGGAAAATCAGCCCGTGCGCCAGATCTCGACGTCGCTCGGCATGAACGTCCAGTTCAGCCTCGACGCGGGCCCGAATACGCCGGACGTCCCGATGGATCGTCTGAGGCGGATCCTGCTGATGTACGACGTGGACATCGGCGGCTTCGAGCGCTCGATGCGGGAGCCCGCGTCGAACCGCGGCGACGTCGACGTGCCGGAGCGTATCGTGCAGATCGATCTCGATCAGGTCTACGATCCCGATCCGGCGCGGCAGGAAGCGAATCTCGGCAAGCTGATCGAGCGCATCTACCGGATGCAGCCGAAATCGGTGTACCTGCAGGCGTATGCGGACCCGAAGGGCACCGGCGTGGCGGAAGCGGTGTATTTCCCGAACCGGCACCTGCCGATGCGTTCCGACCTGTTCTCGCGTGCCGCGTGGCAGCTCAACACGCGCGCGAATGTGCAGGTGTACGCATGGATGCCGGTGCTCGCGTTCCGGCCGCCGGCCGACAAGCTGCGCGGGCTCGAAGCCGTCAGCGCATATGGCGGCGCGCCGGCCCGCGAGAACGGCACGCGCGTGTTCCGGCTGAGCCCGTTCGATCCGAATGCGCGGCTGATGATCGAGCAGGTCTACGAGGATCTCAGCAAGCACGCGTCGTTCAGCGGCATCCTGTTCGGCGACGATGCCGTGCTCGACGACTACGAGGACGCGGGCCGGCATGCGCTGAGCATCTATTCGCAGTGGGGGTTGCCGGCCGACGTCGGCAAGATCCGCGAGAACCCCGACATGCTGAAGCGCTGGACGCGCCACAAGTCGCGCTACCTGGTCGACATGACCAAGCAGCTCGAGCAGATCGTGCTGGCCTATCAGAACGTGGGCGACGTGCTGACCGCGCGCAACATGTTCGCGATGCCGCTGCTCAAGCCCGAGTCGGAAGCATGGTACGCGCAGAACTACGACGACTTCCTCGCGACCTACGACTACGTCGCGCTGATGGCGATGCCGTACATGGAGCAGGCGAAGGATCCCGACGACTGGCTCGACGAGCTCGTCAAGGCCGTGCGCGGGAAGCAGCGCGGGCTGCAGCGCACCGTCTTCGAACTGCAGTCGTACGACTGGCACGGGCGCAAGGCGGTGCCGGCCAGCACGCTGCTCGGTCAGATGCGCCGGCTGCGCCGGGAGGGCGTCGTGAACTTCGGCTACTATCCCGACAACTACCTGAACGACCAACCGCAGCTCGACGCGATGCGCGACGTGATGTCGCTGAAGAGCCGCCTCGACCCGACCTCCATCAACGCGCTGATGCAGATGCAGCAAGCACCTGGGACCAAGAAGCCATGACCACCCACAGCATCATCCAGCGCCTGCAGGACTTCGTCTTCTACTATCCGTTCTTCATGTCGTATCTGTGGATGATCGGCGGCGTCGTGCATTACTTCCTGCTCGAGGAAGGCCGCGAGCTGTCGACGCGCACGATCGCGTCGAGCGGCATTCCGAAGATATCGATCGTCGTGCCGTGCTTCAACGAAGCGGCGAACGCGCGCAGCGTGATCCGCCACCTGAACGGGATGGACTACCCGAACTACGACATCATCGCGGTCAACGACGGCAGCAAGGATCGCACCGGCGAGATTCTCAACGAGCTGGCCGCCGAGATCCCGCGGCTGCTCGTGATTCATCACGCGCGCAACGAAGGCAAGGCGGTCGGGCTCACCACCGCGGCGGCCGTGTCGACCGCGGAATACCTGCTTTGCATCGACGGCGACGCGCTGCTCGCGCACGACGCGATCGGCTGGATGCTCGAGCATTTCCTGAACGATCCGGGCGTGGGCGCGGTGACCGGCAACCCGCGCATCCGCACGCGCACATCGCTGCTCGGCCGCATGCAGGTCGGCGAGTTCTCGTCGATCGTCGGGCTCATCAAGCGCACCCAGCAGGTGTATGGCCGCATCTTCACGGTGTCGGGCGTGATCACGATGTTCCGCAAGACCGCGCTCGCCGACGTCGGCTACTGGAGCTCGGACATGCTGACCGAGGACATCGACATCAGCTGGAAGCTGCAGTGCCGCGACTGGCGCGTGGTGTACGAGCCGCACGCGCTCAGCTGGATCCTGATGCCCGAGACGGTCAAGGGGCTCTACCGGCAGCGGCTGCGCTGGTCCAAGGGCGGCATCCAGGTGCTGATGAAGTACGCGGGCACGCTGATGCGGCCGACGCAGATGATGATGTGGCCGCTGTTCGCCGAGTACCTGATCGGCATCACGTGGGCGTATTCGATGTCGTTCATCCTGTTGCTCGCGCTGGTCAACGTCGTCTACCCGCTTCCGCCGGACTGGCATGTATCCGTGGTGCCGCATTGGCACGGGATGCTGCTGGTCGCGACCTGCATCCTGCAATTGATCATTGGCAGCATGATCGATCGTCGTTACGACGAAAAACTCCTGATGTACTTCCTTGACACCATCTGGTACCCCGTCGCGTTCTGGTTGATCACCATGATCACCACCGTCGTCGCCCTGCCCGCCGTCGTACTGCGGGGCCGCGGCAAACGCGCCGTTTGGGTCAGTCCCGACCGAGGCATTCAACATGAAGAACGCGCCGATTATTGACCTTTCCCTGCGCGCACCGCGCGAAATGATCGCCGAACGCGGCAACATCGTCGGGCCCGTGCTCGTCGCATGGTTCCGGTTCGGGCGACCCGCACTGGTCGGCGGCGTGTGGGCATCGATCTGCATCTACACGTACCGCTACCTGCTGCCGTTCAACGAAGCGGAGATGCCGATCGAGCAGATCGTGTTCTACGTGACGAGCATCGCGCTGATCGCCGGCACGATCGTCACGTGGCTGATCGCGGGGCGCGTCGTGCATCCGTTCGCGTATCGATTGCGGGTATCGAAGATGTTGCGGCGCTCGGCGAGCGTGAAGGTGCGCTCCGTGCCGGCACACGCGCTCGCCGGCGAACGCCGGCGCGGCGCGCGGCGCACGACGCGCATCCTGGTCGCGTCGCACGATGCGAACGGCTCGATCTCGGGCATCGAATGGATCGCGCACGCGGAGCCGCAAACGCGCAAGTAGATCATCGGAGACGTGTCGTGCCGTGCGGATCGCGTTCCGCGCGGCGCGGCATCACTCCCGACATCGTGCCGCCGCGCATCGCGCGTCGGCCGGCCATTTCCTGTAGACGAGGTGAACCATGTGCGGAATCGTCGGAGCAAGCGGCCTGAAAAATCAGGTACCACAACTAGTCAACGCGTTGAGCCGGCTCGAGTATCGCGGCTACGATTCGTGCGGCATCGCCGTGCTGCGCGACGGACGCCTGCGCAGCGAGCGCACGCTGCGCCGCGTCGCCGATTTGCAGGACCGCGTGCTGACGCTCGGTCTCGAAGCGCAGACCTGCATCGCGCACACGCGCTGGGCGACTCACGGTGCGCCTTCGGAAATGAACGCGCATCCGATCATGTCGGGCGACACGATCGCGGTCGTCCACAACGGCATCATCGAGAACCACGACGAGTTGCGCGCCGAGCTGCGGCAGCGCGGCTACACGTTTCGCGGTGAAACCGACACCGAGGTGATCGCGCACCTGATCCACAGCGTGTATCGCGACGATCTGTTCGATGCGGTGCGTCGCGCGGTCAAGCGGCTGCGCGGCGCGTATGCGATCGCCGTGCTGAGCGCGCGCGAGCCGCAGCGGCTCGTGGCCGCGCGCGCCGGTTCGCCGCTCGTGATCGGCATCGGCGCCGAGCAGAACTATCTCGCGTCGGACTGCGCGGCGCTCGGCGACCTCACCGATCGCTTCGTCTATCTGGAAGACGGCGACGTCGCGCTGATCACGCCCGACCGGATCGCGGTGGTCGACGCGCTCGGCCGCGAAGCGCAGCGTCCGCTGTGCGAAGTGCAGGCGCGCGAAGGCGACGCCGCGCTCGGCCCCTACCAGCATTTCATGCAGAAGGAAATCTTCGAGCAGCCGCAGGCGATCGCCAGCACGATCGACGGCATCGACACGATCTCGCCCGCGCTGTTCGGCGCCAGCGAAACCGCGCGCGGGTTGCTGTCGAAAGCGAAGAGCGTGCTGCTGCTCGGCTGCGGCACGAGCTACTACGCGGGCCTGACCGCGAAGTACTGGCTGGAGAGCATCGCGGGCATCCCGGCGCAGGTCGAGATCGCGAGCGAATACCGCTACCGCGATAGCGTGCCCGACCCGCGTACGCTCGTCGTCGGCATTTCGCAGTCCGGCGAGACGGCCGACACCATCGGCGCGATCGAGCATGCGCGCGGGATGGGGCAGGACATGTCGATGGCGATCTGCAACGTGGCGACCAGCACGATCGCGCGCTCCGCGCCGCTGTGCTTCCTGACGCGCGCCGGCATCGAGCTCGGCGTTGCGTCGACCAAGGCGTTCACCACGCAGCTCGTCGCGCTGTTCCTGCTGACGCTGACGCTCGCGCAGCAACGCGGCCGGCTCGACGCGGCGCAGGTCGCCGCGCATCTGAAGCAACTGCGCGAACTGCCGGATCGCATCGGCCATGCCCTCGCGCTGGAAACGCAGATCATGGGCTGGGCCACGAAATTCGCACGCACCGAGAACGCGCTGTTCCTCGGCCGCGGCATTCACTACCCGATCGCGCTGGAGGGTGCGCTGAAGCTGAAGGAAGTGTCCTATATCCACGCGGAAGGCTACCCGGCCGGCGAGCTGAAGCACGGCCCGCTCGCGCTCGTCACGAGCGCGATGCCGGTCGTCACCATCGCGCCCGACGATCAGCTGTTCCACAAGCTGAAGTCCAACATGGCGGAAGTACGGGCCCGCGGCGGCCGGCTCTACGTGCTCGCCGGCCATCAGCTCGAGATCGACGCCGATCGCGACACGCACCTGATCCGCGTGCGCGAATCGGGCGCCGCGCTGTCGCCGATCGTCAACGTGATCCCGCTGCAGTTGCTCGCGTATCACGTCGGGCGCGCGCGCGGCGCCGACGTCGACAAGCCGCGCAACCTCGCGAAGTCGGTCACGGTGGAATGACGCGGGCGCCGGTCGTGACACGCGCGCTCGCGCGCGCGTTGCCCGCCCGCGCGGCCCGGCGCGCCGCCGCGTGGCGCGTGGCGGCCGCGCTGTGCGGCGCGTGCGGTGCCGTCGCGGTGCCGTCCCACACGTGGGCCGACAAGCCGGTCGTGCATACCGTCACCGTGGAGGCGCCGGCGCCAGCGCCGGCGTCGCCGCAGGAAAGCGGCGACCCGCGCCGCTTCATGCACGGGATCGGCGTGGCCGACGCCGGCGACGGGCGACGCTGGGTGTTCTTCAGCAGCTCGGGCGTCCCGCCGCGCGGCGCGCTGCGCAACGGCAACTGGCCGCACGACGTGTACGTCGGCGAATCGCTGCCGGGCGAGCCGCACCTGATGCACGTCCATACGTTCATCAGCCGCCCGGAAGCGCAGGAACCCGTGTCGATCGCGCAGAATCCGCGCGGCGACATCTTCGTCACGTTCGAGGACGGCTGGAACACGCCCGACCTGGTCAGCCAGCGCTACGGCGTCTATCGGCGCGACCTGAAGCCGATCAAGCCGTACCCGAACGACGTCGAGGCGGGCGGCCACTCCGGACACGTCGCCGCGGTGGGCGAACGCTTCGTCGTGTTCTATTCGGCGGACTGGGTCGACGGCGGCGGCGTCGACAACCTCGGCACCGGCGACGGCGTCTACGTGAAAACCTACGATGCCGAAGGACGCGTGCTGAACCACGTGCCGGTGGTCGCGCACCGCCGCGAGTGGTGGCCCATGATCGCGGGCTCGCCGCATCGCGCGCTGCTGGTCTGGCAGAAGTACATCGAAGGCAGCACGGACGCGGGGCTCGAATACGCGATGTTCGATCCGGTCACCGCGAAACTGGAAAAACTCGGCGCGCTGAACGATGCGATCCAGTACTACGTGTATTCGGCGGCGTACGTGCCGGCGGTCGACCGCTTCGTCGTCGTGACGACGACCGCCGCCAATCGCGGCGTCGCGATGCTGATCGATCCGGGCGGCCGTCGTCTCGCCACGCTCGATTGCCTGCCGGCGTCGGTGCGCGAGTCCGCGATCGGCGTCGACGGCACGCATGCGTATGTGCCGACCCGCGACGGGCGGCTGCTGACGCTCGCGCTTTCGCCGACGAGCATGTCGGTGAGCGGCGTGCAGCGCTCGCCGATTCCGTGGGGCGCGACCGGCACCGCCGCATTTCCGGCACGCGCAGGCGCGATGCATTTCGTGTCGCTGACGCCATCCGGTATGCGCGAAGCCGATTTCGACACGGCGCGCGACACACCGTTGCCGAAGGCCGACGCTCAGTGTCCGGCCAAGTGACGGCGGCGCGGCACGGCGCGGCGCGCCGGCGCGATGCGATGCGATCGCCCCATGCGTTCGTGCCGCTGCGTGCACCGCGCAGCGCGATCTCGCGCCGTCATCCGTCGGCCGGTTAGCCACGCAACCTGCCGGCGGCCGGCCCGATTCCTGGCACCACGCCGCTTGCGCGCCGAAGTCGCCAGCGCCGCCCGTACCGGATAGACTGTCGCCCGATTCCATCCATCGGCCGCGGCGCTCGCCTTCCTGCCGCCGCCGGAACGCCCTTCCCCGGAGAACGAATGCTGAAGCGCCAGTGGTTTTCGCTGTTGCTGCTGACGATGTGCTTGATCGCCACGCGCGCGTCCGCGCAGTCCTCGCTCGAACTCGATACCGACGGCACGCCGCGCGTGCTGACGCGGCAGACGCTGCTGGCCCGCCCCGACGCGACCGACATCCACGTGCCGCGAGACATCGCGTACGGCCGGCCGATGACGTTCCGCGCGGTGCCGTTTGCCGCGCTGCTCGGCGACACGCCGCTGCCCGCAACCGGCGTGCTCGAAACGCGGGCGGCCGACGGCTTCGCCGCGCAACTGCCGCTGGAGCTCGTGCGCCGCGCCGCGCCGGCCGGCGCCGTCGCGTGGCTCGCGATCGAGGAGCCAGCCCGTCCGTGGCCAAAGCTGCCGGGCAAGCCGGTCAGCGCGGGGCCGTTCTATCTCGTATGGCTGGGGCCGGACGCGTCGTCGGTGCGCGGCGAGCAGTGGCCTTATCAGATCGTGCGGATCACGGCCGAAGCGTCGCCGCTCGCGCGCTGGCCGTCGCTCGCCGTCGATCCGGCGCTGGCGGCGAACGATCCGGCCCGCGCGGGCCAGCGGCTGTTCGTCACGCAATGTCTCGCGTGCCACCGGCTCGACGGCGCGGGCAGCAGCCATGCCGGCCCGGACCTGAACACGCCGATGAACCCGGTCGACTACTTCCAGCCCGCCGCGCTGCGCCGCTACATCCGCAACCCGGCGTCGGTGCGCGACTGGCCGGGCCGCGTGATGCCGGCCTTCCCGCCCGATCAGTTGAGCGACCGGGAACTCGACCAGATCGTCGCTTACCTCAGCTACATGGCGCGGCGCAAGGGCGACAAGTAAGCCGCGCCGGCTCGCCGCTCAGACGTCCGGCTCCTGCGCGCTTTGCAGCACCGCGCGCAGCAGCACGTCGGCACCGGCCGCCGCCCATTCCGGCGTGATCGCCTCGGCCTCGTTGTGGCTCAAGCCGTCGACGCACGGCACGAAGATCATGCCGGTCGGCGCGACGCGCGCGACATAGCACGCGTCGTGGCCCGCGCCGGACACGATGTCCATGTGCGACAGCCCGAGCGCCTGCGCCGCGTCGCGCACCGCTGCGATGCAGGCCGGTGCGAACGGCACCGGCGGATACTTGAAGATCTGCTCGATCTGCGCGCCGAGCCCGGCGGCGTCGGCCACGCGCGCCAGT
The DNA here is from genome assembly GCF_027257875.1 of Burkholderia sp. IMCC1007. Classification (GTDB taxonomy): domain Bacteria; phylum Pseudomonadota; class Gammaproteobacteria; order Burkholderiales; family Burkholderiaceae; genus Burkholderia. The sequence continues at coordinate 69,780 of NZ_JAPVQY010000005.1, read as the reverse complement.
TCCGCCCGCAACGCGGCATCGAGCGCGTCGAGCACCGCATCGTCGGGATGACGAAACTCCACCGTGAAGAAGCAGGCGCCCGGCACCGTGTTGCGCGAATTCGGCCGCGCCTCGATCATCCCGACCGTCGCACGGGCGTGCGGTGCGTGGCGACGGCCGAGCGCATCGACGAATTCGATCATCCGCGCGGCGCCCACCAGCGTGTCGCGGCGGAACTCCATCGGCGTCGTGCCCGCGTGCGCATCGACGCCCGTGAGCGTCACCTCGTACCAGCGCTGCCCCTGCCCGGCCGTCACGACGCCGATCGTCCTGCCGGCGCGCTCCAGAATCGCGCCCTGCTCGATATGCAGCTCGTACGCGGCATGCAGCGGATAACCGCCGACCGGCTCCGTGCCCGCGTAGCCGATCCGCTCGAGCTCCTCGCCGATCGTCCTGCCCGCGACGTCGGTGCGCGACAGCCCGTATTCGAGCGTATAGACCCCCGAGAACACGCCGGCCGAAATCATCGCCGGCGCGAAGCGCGAGCCTTCCTCGTTGGTCCAGATCACGACGTCGATCGGGCGCTCGGTCTCGATGCCCGCATCGTTGAGCGCGCGCACGACTTCGAGGCCGCCGAGCACGCCGTAGATGCCGTCGTAACGGCCGCCCGTCGGCTGAGAATCGGCGTGCGAACCGGTCAGCACCGGCGCGGCATCGGGATTGCGGCCCGCGCGGCGCGCGAACACGTTGCCCATCCGGTCCACGCGCACCGTGCAGCCGGCGTCGCGCGCCCACTGCACGAACAGGTCGCGCGATTCGCGATCGAGATCGGTCAGCGCGAGCCGGCAGACGCCGCCCTTCGGCGTCGCGCCGATCTGCGCCATCCGTTCGAGCGACGCCCACAGGCGCTCGCCGTCGACGCGCGGCGCAAGTGCGAGGTCGTCACGCATTGCCGCTCTCCGGTGCGTCGTCGCGCGGCGCGGCCTGCAGCGCATAGCGGAAATCGCAGCGCTTGCCGCCCTGCATGATCGTGCTCGTGCGCGTCAGCGCGATGCGCGGGTCGTAGCCTTCGATGAAGTAGCTGTCGCGCGCGCAGCTCAGCAAGTGGCCGATCTCGCCGAGCCCCATCGCGTGGTACATCTCCGCGTAGCTGCAGCGATGCACGTCGTAGTCGTAGTGCGCGTCGTCCGCGCGCCGCACTTCGACGTCGAGCGCGTCGTCCTTCTCCCACAGCACCTGCAGCGCGATGAACGACTGCACGCTCGTGCCGTTCGGTTCCTGCGCGGCGAACGAGCGGCCCGCGTCGACGGCCGCGCCGCGCACCGCTTCCGCGATCACGGCCTGCGCGCGTTCGGTGCCGAATTCGCGCTTCATGATCTCGTAGATCGGCTTGATGATTTCCGCTTCGATGCGGCGCCGCGCGAGGATGCCGAGGCGCGTGTCGTCGGGCGCCGCGGCCGCGGATGGCTGGGTGGTATCGGTCATGGGGGCGTCTCCGTCGTTATTTCGCTGGGGTGCGCGCGCCGCCGAGCACGTCGACGACGGTCCACTTGCCGCCGCGCACCTGGTAGATCGTGAATGCCGGGTTCTTCAGGTTGCCTTCGTCGTCGAACGCGATCCGGCCGGTCACGCCGGAACGGTCGACCGCACGCACGGCCGCGACGAGCTTCGCGGGCTGCGTGGTGCCGGCCTTTTGCGTGGCGGCGATCAGCGTGGCGGCCGCGTCGTACGCGAACGGCGCGTGCAGTTCGATCGGCGCGTGAAAGCGTGCGCGGTATTGCGCGTCGAACGCGCTGCCGCCCGGCATCCGGTCGAGCGGCAGGCCCGGTTCGAGCGCCGTCACGCCGTCGCCGTCCTTGCCCGCGAGCGACAGGAAGGTCTGGCTCACGAAGCCGCCCGCGCCGAGCAGCGGCGCGTTCACGCCGAGCTGGCGCATCCGGCGCGCGATCGGCGCGGCCTGCGCGTCGAGCCCGCCGAAGAACACGAGATCCGCGCGCTTGCCCTTGATCGCGGTCAGCACGCCGCTGAAGTCGGTGGTCTTGTCGTTCACGTACTGGCGATCGACGATCGCGCCGCCGTTCGCCTGCACGCCCTTGATGAACTGGTCGGCCAGCCCCGCGCCGAACGACGTGCGATCGTCGATCACCGCGATACGCTTCGCCTTCAGCGTCTTCACCGCATAGGCGCCGGTGAAGTTGCCGCCCGCATCGTCGTGCCCCATGATCCGGAACGCCGTCGCGTAGCCCTGCTGCGTGTACTGGTGGCCCGTGGATGCCGGCGCGATCTGCGGAATGCCCGCATCGCGATAGACGCGCGACGCCGGCACGCTGCAGCCCGTGTTCCAGTGACCGACGACGCCGATCACGTGCCGGTCGACGAGTTGCTGCGCGACCGCGACGGCCGTGCGCGGGTCGGACTGATCGTCGGCCGCGACGAGCTTGTAGACGACCGGCTTGCCGCCGATGCTCGGATGCTTCGCGTTCGCGTCATCGATTGCGAGTTGCGCGCCGTTCTGCAGATCCTTGCCGATCCGTGCGGACGGGCCGGTGAGCGGCGCGGCGAGACCGATCAGGATCGTCTGCGGCGCGGATTGCGCGACGGCGGGAACGGCAGCGAGCAGCGTGGCCGCGGAGAATGCGAGGCTGGCGGGAAGGAAAGCGATTTTCATGTGCAGGGATCGGGAGCTCGAATCAAAACATGAAAAATATTAAATATTCAGCACCCACACCCCAAATATTCAATTGTTGGATGCTTATGCCGTTCCCGACACAATAACGCAATCCCATGTAAATAAAGGATATTTCTATGTTGTCGCTTACCCTGATTTTTCGATAAAATTCTATACATGAAAAATATCGAACAATTGCCGCATGATCCGCCGCTGCGCGCCGTCCGCGCGTTCGAGGCGTTCGCACGTCTGGGCTCGGTCACCGCGGCCGCGCATGAACTCGACATCACGCCGTCCGCGGTCAGTCATCAGCTGCAACTGCTCGAGGCATTCATCCAGACGCCGCTGACCGTGCGCGAAGGCCGGCTGCTCGCGCTCACCGACGAAGGGCGCGACTATTACCGTTCGATCAGCGCCGCGTTCTCGGTGCTGCGCAGCGCGACGCGCTTCGTGCGCGATCGTTCGTCGCTGCGGCAAATCACGATCAGCCTGATCCCGCTGCTCGGCATCGGCTGGTTCATTCCGCGGCTGCATGCGTTTCTCGCCGCCAACACCGACGTGGACGTGACCGTGCTGTATGCGCACCACCGCAACTACCGAAGCGACGCGTCGGACCTGTCGATCCGCTTCGGCACCGGCGACTGGCCCGGCTACCGCTGCGAGCGGCTGCTGCCGGGCGCGATGGTGCCGATGTGCAGCCCGTCGTTCCTGAAGCGCCACGGGCCGTTCCGCACGCCGGCCGACCTCGCGCAGGCGCCGCTCGTGCACGACGAGGATCGCAGCACGTGGGTCAACTGGCTGCAGGGCGCCGGCGTGCGCCATGTGTCGCATGCGGTCGGGCCGATGTTCGAGGACGGACAGCTCACGCTGAGCGCGGCGCGCGCGGATCTCGGCGCCGCGCTGCTGCGCGCGCCGCTCGTGGAACGCGAACTGGCGAGCGGCGAGCTCGTGAAGCTGTTCGATCACGCACTCGACGACGGGCGCGACTACTACCTGTGCACGCGCGAGGATGCCGACATGCCGGACGGCGCGCGACGCCTGGCCGAATGGCTGAGGAAGATGGCGGCGTAAACGCGCGGGCGGCCGGTTGTCCGCGCCCCGCCAAGCCTCGCCGGCGCCTTGCGGGTGGCCGCGGGTATATATATGATATGCATATCGTATATCGGAGGTTGCGATGAGCCGTATTCTGATTGATCTGTCGAATGGCCAGCTCGACGAGCTGGCCGCCATCGTCGAGACTGAGCAACGCCCTCGCGCTGCGATCATTCGCGATGCGATCGACGCGTATATCGCGCAGCACAAGCATTCGCATGCCGACAACGTGTTCGGTCTCTGGAAAGATCGTGCGGTCGACGGGCTCACCTATCAGGAGGCATTGCGCTCAGAATGGTAAAAGCACTCATCGACACCCATGGTGCGGCCCGGCATCCCGGCCGCCCGACTCCGGCCGACGCCTGCGTCGCGCAGCACCGGCGGCACCCCGCCGACACCGTGTTCGGCCTCTGGAGAACCCGCGCGCCCGACGGGCTCGCCTATCAGGAGGCACTGCGCGCGGAATGGTAAAAGCCCTCTTCGACACCAACATCCTGATCGACTACCTGGGCGGCGTGGAGGCCGCGCGAGCGGAGCTCGCCCGCTACGACTACCGCGCGATCAGCATGATCACGTGGATGGAAGTCCTGGTCGGCGCGACGGCGAGCGACGACGCGGCGCTCCGCGCGTGGCTTTCGTCGTTCGCGATCATCCCGCTCGATGGCTCGGTCGCGAATCGCGCTGTAACGATTCGCAAGGAACATCGGATGCGCCTGCCCGACGCGATCATCTGGGCGTCCGCGCAAGTGAACGGCCTGCTGTTCGTGTCGCGCAACACGAAGGATTTTCCCGTCACCGAGCCCGGCGTGCGCGCGCCTTATCAGATCTGACGTGAGCGGTGTCCGTCGAGCGCGACGGGCACCCGCCCATCCGTATCACGCCGCTTGTCCCAAAGCCGTGCGCGGGCGCATGCGCTAGCGGCGCGTCGTGCATCGCGCATGCCGCGATCGGAATTTCCGTGCCGCCGTTGCCGCGACGCTGACGACCCGCGCGTGCGCGTCGCTTGCGCGCGTCGATCGCGTCGATCGCTTCGACCACTTCGATTGCTTCGATCCCTTTGATCCCTTCGACCGCTTCGATCGCTTCGATCACTTCGATTGCTTCGACCGCTTCGACCACTTCGATTGCTTCGATCGAGTCACGCGCTTCATGAAGTCAACCGCGCCTAGCGGCCCAATTCGGTCCAACACGCCTACGAGCGCTGTGGTGTGTGTCTCGCCCTTCCTAAGCACGCCGGAGGCGTGCAGAGGGCCGCTATGGCCGCCCGATTGCTCTTATCCGCCTCAGCCGGGCCCGCGCTGGTGCCACGCGCCGCGACGAACCGGGGCCGGAAGAGATAGAAATTCCCGATGCCGCGGATTGAAACAAGCAATTTCCCAAACCTGGGGTGAACCCGGATACTGGCAACACTTCATCACCACCCAAGCAAAAGGAACTCGCAAGATGCCGATCATCAACACCCAAATCAAGCCGTTCAAGGCAACCGCATACCACAACGGCGATTTCGTGCCCGTGACCGAAGAGAACTTCAAGGGCAAGTGGTCCGTCGTCGTGTTCTACCCGGCCGACTTCACGTTCGTCTGCCCGACCGAGCTGGGCGACCTCGCCGACCGCTACGCGGAATTCCAGAAGCTGGGTGTCGAAATCTACGGCGTGTCGACCGACACGCACTTCACGCACAAGGCCTGGCACGACACGTCGGACACGATCGCCAAGATCAAGTACCCGCTGGTCGGCGACCCGACGCTCACGCTGTCGCGCAACTTCGACGTGCTGATCGAGGAAGAAGGGATGGCGCTGCGCGGCACGTTCGTGATCAACCCGGAAGGCGAGATCAAGCTGTGCGAAATCCACGACAACGGCATCGGCCGCGACGCAGGCGAACTGCTGCGCAAGGTGCAGGCCGCGCAATACATCGCCGCGCACCCGGGTGAAGTGTGCCCGGCCAAGTGGACGCCGGGTGCGGAAACGCTGACCCCGTCGCTCGACCTGATCGGCAAGATCTAAGGTCGCTGCGCGCCTCGCACGGGGCGCGCGACACGCATCACCACGGGCCGCCTCGCGCGGCCCGCGCCCTCCTCCGGCACGACGTGCCCGACCAGAATGATCAATACGGAATCCGAAACGCCATGCTCGATGCCAATCTCAAGAACCAACTGAAAGCGTACCTCGAAAAGATCACGCGCCCGATCGAACTCGTCGCGTCGCTCGACGACAGCGCGAAGTCGCAGGAACTGCTTGCGCTGCTCAACGAGATTGCGTCGCTGACGTCGAGCGTGACCGTAACCGAACGCCGCGACGACGCGGAGCGCAAGCCGTCGTTCTCGATCGGCGAGCCCGGCAAGCCGGCCGGCATCCGTTTCGCCGGCATCCCGATGGGCCATGAATTCACGTCGCTCGTGCTCGCGCTGCTGCAGACGGGCGGCCACCCGATCAAGCTCGACGACGACGTGATCGAACAGATCCGCGCGCTCGATGGCGACTACGCATTCGAAACGTATTTCTCGCTGTCGTGCCAGAACTGCCCGGAAGTCGTGCAGGCGCTGAACGTGATGTCGCTGATCAACCCGCTTATCCGCCACGTCGCGATCGACGGCGCACTGTTCCAGAGCGAAGTCGAAAACCGGCAGATCATGGCCGTGCCGACGATGTTCCTGAACGGCGAATCGTTCGGCCAGGGCCGCAGCAGCGTGAAGGAAATCCTCGCGAAGCTCGACACCGGCGCCAGCGCCCGCGCCGCGAAGTCGCTCGAAAACAAGCCGGTGTTCGACACGCTGATCGTCGGCGGCGGCCCCGCCGGCGCGGCAGCCGCGATCTATTCGGCACGCAAGGGCATCGCGACGGGTGTCGTGGCCGAGCGTTTCGGCGGCCAGGTGCTCGACACGATGGCGATCGAGAACTTCGTGTCGGTGCAGGAAACCGAAGGGCCGAAGTTCGCGACCGCGCTCGAGCAGCACGTGAAGCAGTATGAAGTCGACATCATGGACGTGCAGCGCGCCGATGCGCTGATTCCGGGCGACGTACACCAGATCCGCCTCGCGAACGGCGCGGTGCTGAAGGCGAAGACGATCGTCCTGGCGACCGGCGCGCGCTGGCGCGAAATCAACGTGCCGGGCGAGCGCGAATACCGCAACCGCGGGGTCGCGTACTGCCCGCACTGCGACGGCCCGCTGTTCAAGGGCAAGCGCGTCGCGGTGGTCGGCGGCGGCAACTCGGGCGTCGAAGCCGCGATCGACCTGGCCGGCATCGTGAAGGCAGTCACGCTGATCGAATTCGGCGCGCAACTGCGCGCGGACGAAGTGCTGCAGCGCAAGCTGCGCAGCCTGCCGAACGTGACGATCGTCACACAGGCGCAAACGATCGAGCTGACCGGCGACGGCAGCAAGCTGAACGGGCTCGTCTACAAGGATCTGCGTTCGGGCGACACGCAGCGCATCGATCTCGAAGGCGTGTTCGTGCAGATCGGCCTCGTGCCGAACACCGAATGGCTGAAAGGCACGATCGAATTGTCGAAGCACGGCGAGATCGTCGTCGATGCGCGTGGCGCGACGTCGGTGCCGGGCGTGTTCGCGGCCGGCGACGTGACGACGGTGCCGTTCAAGCAGATCGTGATCGCGGTCGGCGAAGGCGCGAAGGCATCGCTCGGTGCGTTCGACTACCTGATCCGGCAAGACGCGACGCCGGCCGCGGCCGCTGCGCCGCAGGCCGAAGCAGCGATCGCCGCGTAACGCGCGACACGCCGCACGGAATCGTCTCTCTTGGCCCCGCATGCCCTGGTCGGCATGCGGGCCTTTTTCATCCGGTGTCGGTTTGCGATGCGCGAGCGCACTTGGCGGCGGCGCTTGCCTTACTGAGCCACGACGGGGCCGGCGTTCGCCGGGGCCGGGGCCGGGGCTGCGGCCGGCGCCTTGAAGCTGCTCGACTGGCGGACCAGCTGTTCCGTCATCGCGGCACCCACCGCGTTCGGGCCCGCCGACGCGTGCTGACGCTCGGGGTTCGATGGCGGCACCGATGGCGGCACGTATTGCGGCGGCGGCAGCGACGGATCGAGCTTCGCGGATTCGCGCACGAGCTGAGCCGTTTCCGGCGTTTCCGTATTTCTGTTCGTGGTCGCCGCCGCGTGGCGCTCGAGGCCGTCGCGCTTGCGCATCGCGTGTTGCGTCGGCTGATACGCCGGCTGGCTCGGCCGGCTCGCCTGCGCCGCCTGAACCGGCGGTGCGGATTGCACGGGTTGCACGGGCTGCGCCGGTGCGACCTTCGGCGGGGTCGCGCCGTCCGGCTCGACCGTCACGACATGGACGGTCGGCGGCGGCGCACTGGGCTTCGCCGGCGCTGCCTGCGCGGCGATCACCGGCACGACGGCAGCCGATGCCGGCGCCGAACCCGCGCGCGCGGCGGGCACTTGTTGCGGCACGGAATCGTCAACATGCGCGGACGGGACGGCGACCGCCGCAGGCGGCGCAATCGACCCTTCCGCGGTATGGCCGTCGTTCGCGGCCGCTACGGCGGCAGCAGGCGCGGCGGAATCGCCGATGCCGGCTTCCGCGATCGCGCGGTGGTCCGCACGCAGCAGCATCACGTAGCCGGTGCCTGCCGCGGCCACCAGCAATCCGCCGGCGATCATCAAGTTTTTTCGGGTACGAGTCATGCTTGCTCACCGAGCCTGTCGATGGGAACAAGCCATCATACGCGTGCGTTCGCGCTTGATCTCGCGCGAATACATTTCGTTGCATTGATGCCGACCACCGGTCGCCCGGGACGTGCTACAGCGCGCTGCCCTATCGTCTGACGGATCGACGCCGCCTGATTCCGCCCTTCAGATGCAGAAGACGGCCACCGCGATCCCGCCGAACAACGCCCACTTGACGATGTAGTACACGGTGCGATTCCACGCCTTCAGCCGCTTGCCGGCGCGGCGAATCGCATACAGGTACTTGAATGCATGATTGAGTCCGCCGGTGCGGTCCCCCGTTTCGTTCGGCGACGCGGCCGCGCGCATCAATAGTTGTCCGAACGCATCGTTGATGCGCTGCGCCCACCGATATTTCATCGGCCGGTCGATATCGCAGAACAGGATCACGCGATCGTGTGCGGTGCGGTTCTCGGCCCAATGCAGATAGGTCTCGTCGAACATCACGGCGTCGCCGTCGCGCCATGCATACGACTCGCCGTCGACGACGATCCGGCACGCATCGTCGTTCGGCGTGTCGAGCCCGAGGTGATAGCGCAGCGAGCCTGCATACGGATCGCGATGCAGCCCGAGCTTGCCGCCCGGCGGCAGCTGCGCGAACATCGCGGCCTTGATCGACGGAATCCGCGAAAGGATCTCGACCGAGCGCGGACACAACGCCTGCGCGGACGGGTGCGGCGCGTCGTACCACTTCAGATAGAAGCGCTTCCAGCCGTTGCGAAAGAACGAATTGAAGCCGATGTCGTTGTACTCGCCCGACGCCTTGATCCGGCTTGCGTCGCGCAATGCGAGCGCTTCGCGGCGGAACGTCTGCCATTCGCGCTGCAGCACCGCGAGCTCCGGAAAGTGCCGCGTGTCGAGAAACGGCGTGGTCGGCACCGACGAGAACGCGTAGGAAAAGCAGTTCAGCGGTGCAGTGAAGGTCGAGTGATCGGATAGTTGCCTGAACAACCTGTGCCGAACCTTGCCGCGCCGATGCGTGTACACGACACACGCAATGAACACGATCAACAGGACCCAGCGCATCGTGATATCCCCCGTAAGCTGTTTGCCAAAATTCTAGGTACGGGGAAAATTTCCTGCGCTGACGCGCCGGCGGTGCGATGCGCGTCAGCACGACGCGGCGAGCCTGCCGATGAAGCCAGCCCAAAACGCCGAAAAGCCCGTGCAGACGGGCTTTTCGGGGCAATCGGAACGCACGCGCGGCGTGTGCCGACGCGCGTGCATGCGGCGATTATTCCGGAAACGGCAAATCAGTTTGTCCGTCCGCGCGCATGCCGAACGTGTTGAGCGTCATCGCGACGAGCGCGTAATAGCCGAGCAGCGCGACGAGGTTCACGACGGTCTCGTGACCGAACCGCGCCTGCGCACGCGCGAAGGTTGCATCGCTCACGCGCTTCGTGTCGTACAGCTCGGTTGCGAACGCATGGATCAGCGCATCGTCGTCCGATTCGAACACCGGCTCGACGCCACGCCGGATCGCGTCGGCCGTCGCGGCCGGCACGCCGGCATCGAGCGCGATCGGATGATGGATGTGCCACTCGGCCTGCGAGCGCCAGCGCGCGGCGGTCACGAGGATCGCGAGCTCCGACAGCCGCAGCGGCAGCCCCGTGCGATAGCGGCAGAACGCGCCGAGCTTCTGCGCGTGCTGGGCCAGCTCGGGGCTCGCGATCCAGCCGAGGAACGGCCCGTTCAGGTTGCCGCGCGGGCCGCTCAGGATCTCGGCGAGCACGGCCTTCTGCTCGTCGGTGGCCGATGCGGGATCGAACGGAGGGAGTCTGTCTGTCATGGCGAGAATTCCGTGAGGTCGTCGTTTACGCGCCGGCCGATGCGAGCGCCGCATCGATCGCGCCGGACAGCCGCTCGACGATCGTGTCGATCTGCTGCGCGGTGCAGATGAACGGCGGCGCAATCAGGATGTGATCACCGTGCACGCCATCGATCGTGCCACCCATCGGATACACCATCAACCCGCGCTGCATCGCCTCGCGCTTGACCGCCGCATGCAGCTTCAATGCGGGGTCGAACGTCGCCTTGGTGTCGCGATCGCGCACCAGCTCGACGCCGACGAACAGCCCGCGGCCGCGCACGTCGCCGACATGCGGATGTGCGCCGTAATGCTCGCGCAACGACGCGCGCAGTTGCTCGCCGCGCGCCTGCACGTTGTCGAGCAGCTTCTCTTCGGCGATCACGCGCTGCACTTCGAGCGCGGCCGCGCATGCCGTTGCATGGCCGAGATACGTATGGCCGTGCTGGAAGAACCCCGAGCCGTCGACGATGGTCCGGTAGATGCGGTCGCTGACGAGCGTCGCGCCGATCGGCTGGTAGCCCGCGCCGAGCCCCTTGGCGATCGTCAGCAGATCGGGCGCGACACCGTCTTCGTCGCACGCGAACAGATAACCCGTGCGCCCCATCCCCGACATGATTTCATCGAGAATCAGCAGCACGCCGTACTTGTCGCACACCGCCCGAATCTTCTTCAGGTAGGTCCGCACCGGCGGCACCGCGCCGGCCGTCGCGCCGACCACCGTTTCCGCGACGAACGCGGCGACGTTTTCCGCGCCGAGTTCGACGATCTTCTGCTCGAGCTCATCGGCCAGACGCTGCGCATACGCGTCGTCGGTTTCGCCGGCCAGCTGATCGCGATACGCATAGCACGGGCTCACGTGATGCGCTTCGATCAGCAGCGGCAGGAACGGCTCGCGCCGCCATGCGTTGCCGCCGATCGCGAGCGCGCCGAGCGTATTGCCGTGATAGCTCTGCCGGCGCGCGATGAAATGGCGGCGCGACGGTTCGCCCTTCTCGACGAAATACTGGCGCGCGAGCTTCAATGCGGCTTCGATCGCCTCGGAGCCGCCCGACACGAAATACACGTGCTCGAGGCCGGCCGGCGCCGCGTCGACGAGCCGGTCGGCGAGTTCCTCGGCGACCTCGGTCGTGAAGAACGACGTATGCGCATACGGCAGCTGCTGCGCCTGCCGCTTGATCGCGTCGATCACGCGCTGGTTGCTGTGCCCGAGACACGACACCGCCGCGCCGCCGCACGCGTCGATATAGCGTTTGCCGGTCGAATCGATGATCTCGATGCCGTCGCCTGCAACGGCAACGGGCAAGGTGGCGCGCGGAGCGCGATGAAAAACGGTCGTCATGCGTTGCCTCATGGTTCAGGACGCGCTCGGCGCGTGCGCTACCGGCACGATGCGCGTCGCGAAGCGCTGCGTGCCGGGTTGATGGACGGTGAAGTCGATCGCGGTGTCATGAATCTCGAACACCGCGGTGGCCAGTGTGTTCTCGTCGTCGGGGTCGGCCGGGTCGTCGCGATAGATCGGCAGCCCTTCCGGCGCGCGATCGCCGAGCACGCGCAGCAACGCGGCTTCGTCGAGCGCGTCGATGTGCGGCGTCAGCGCATCGACCCGACGCTGGCGATCGCCGGACGACTGCGTGACGATCTGCGCTTCCGCGTCGCAGCCCGGATGCACGAGATGGTTCGCGTGGCCGGTGAGGTGCGCGACATCGACGACCGAGCAACGCGCGACGCTCGCCTCGATGCTGAGCACCCGCGTGCCGCCGGTCGCGCCGAGCGTGTGATGGAAACCGCTCGCGCGGGCATGCGTGCGCAGCACGTCGGCTGCCGCATCGAGCGACGTCGCGTCGAGCACCGCGCGCGCGAGGATCATCCGCGGCACGCCGGCCGCCGGCGTGCGGATGCGCAGGTTGTTGATCGCCTGCGCGATGCCCGCACGGTTCGTGGCGAACGTATGGCCGGGCAGCGAGCCCGGGTAATAGAAACTGATGAAGCCGGGTTTGCCGTGCGGCTGCACGTCGACGAGCAGGCACCGTTCGCGCAGGTACGGATCGCCGTCCTCGTTGTGCGCGATCCAGCGTGTGCCGTCCGCGCCGCGCGCGGCGAGCGTCGTGCAGCCGTCCGGCGCGTTGTGGATCAGTTCGCCGCGGCAGTTCCACAGGAAAATGTCGTCGGCCGGCCAGCCGATGCCCGTGGCGATCCCGTCCAGCTCCGCGACGAGGTCGGGGTACGCGGCCAGCGCGGCCTGTCGCAGTGTGTCGACGAACGGATGGCCGCGCCAGCGGCGCACGGCCTGCCATGCGCCGCTCTGCTGCATGTACGTGTCGAACACGGGGCGCGCGAGCTCGCCGAGACGCACGCCGATGTCGAACGGCGTGCCGGCGATGACGGGAGAAAGGAAAAGCGGCATGTCGGGCGTTAGGGTCTGATTCCGGTGGCGTATCGTCCACCCGGCCGGCGCCGGCCGTCAAACGATGCCGGGGCGCCCGCCGCACGTGACAGGCAATACGCGATGAGGAATTAGACAACCACACAACATATGTTGTCAATATTAAATTAATGACAACAATAAGTGCAGCGACTGCCGCCCTTCAGCAGGCCGTCTCACGCCGCCACCCCGCTCGCCTGATGCGCAACCAGCCGCGCATACGCGCCCTGCCGCGCGATCAGCTGCGCATGCGTGCCCGCCTCGATGATCCTGCCGTGCTCGATCACGAGGATCTTGTCCGCATTGCGCACGGTCGACAGCCGGTGCGCGATGATGACCGACGTGCGCTGCGCCATCAGGTCCTCCAGCGCCGCGCGAATCTGCTGCTCGCTGATCGTGTCGAGGTGCGACGTCGCTTCATCGAGGATCAGCACCGGCGCATCCTTCAGGAACGCGCGCGCGATCGCGACCCGCTGGCGCTGCCCGCCCGACAGCTGCACGCCGCGCTCGCCGACGCGCGTCGCGAGCCCGTCCGGCAGCCGCGCGACGAAGTCGCCGAGCGCAGCCTGATCGATCGCACGCTGCACGTCGGCGGCGGACGCGTCGCTCGCCGCGAGCCGGATGTTCGCTTCGAGCGTGTCGTTGAACAGGTAGGTATCCTGCGCAACGAGTGCGATGTGCTGGCGCAGATCGTCGAGCCGCAGGTCGCGCAGATCGATGCCGCCGAGCGTCACGCGGCCCTGCTGCGGATCCCAGAAGCGCAGCAGCAGGCTCGCGACCGTCGACTTGCCGGCGCCCGATGCGCCGACCAGCGCGAGCGTGCTGCCGGGCGGCACCTCGAAACTCACGCGATCGATCGCCGGCACGCTGCGGCCCGGATACGTGAAACCGGCTTCCTCGAACCGCACGGTCGCATTGCCGGACAGCGCATGCGTGCCGTCGACGACCGTCACCGGCTCCTTCTCGAGCACACGCAAGCGCCGCGTCGACGCGATCGTGTCAGCCAGTTGCCGCGCGACCTGACCGATCTCCGCAACGGGCATGAATGCGGCCACCGCGACGAGCACCAGCAGCGGCAGCGACTCGTGCGCGAACCAGCCGCGCGCGCAGAGCAGCGCACCGAGTGCCGCGACGGCCAGCCCGCCGAGCCCGCTCGCGACTTCGAGCGCGGCGCTCTGCGTCGACAGATCGTCGAGCAGCTTCGCGCGCTGCTGCCGGTACGCATCGGCTTGCGCGACGAATCCGGCGCGCCGCCGCGCGATGGCCTGGAACGCGGTCAGCTCCGCGAGGCCCTGGATCGTTTCGGTCAGATGCGCGCCGAGCTGGCCGAGCGCTTCGCGCGCGCCGGTGCCGAGCCGGTCGACGTCGCGCCGCGCCAGCACCGGGGCCAGCCCGGCCCACAGCAGGAACGGCAGCAGCACGAGCGCGAGCGGCCATGCGATCGACGCGAGCAGTACCAGCACGCCGGCCGGCACCAGCACCGCGACGAACGCGGGTGCAAGCGTATGCGCATAGAAGTACTCGACGGTCTCGACGTCCTGCGTCGCGAGCGCGACCAGATCGCCGGAACGACGGCGCAGCAGCCCGGCCGGCGCGAGCCGGTCGAGGGTCGCGAACAGCGCGATGCGCATTTCCGCGAGCATCCGGTACGCCATGTCGTGCGCGAGCCACGATTCGAGCCAGTGCAGCACGGCCGCGACCGGCGCAACGACGAGCAGCGCCGCGACGAGCGCGCCGTTCGCATGCCCGCTCGACACGCCGCCGACCACCAGCGCGCCGATCACGCCGACGCCGATGAACGCGAGCACGCGGCCGATCCCGAACAGCACGGTCAGCACGACCTTGCCCGTCCACGGGCGTACGAAGCGCAGCAGCGTGCGCAGGGTTTCGGGCCAGCCGATCGTCGCCGCGTCGTCGTTCAGCGGCGTCACCTGCGGGCCCGAGGCCGCACGTGAGCCCGCGCCGCCGGCGGCCGCGGCCGTGCCGACGGCTTCGGCGGCCGCTTCCATCTGCGGCCCCATCAGCCGGCGATACGGGCCGTCGCGCACGATCAGCTCCGCGTGCGTGCCCGCGTCGACCACCCGCCCCTGATCGAGCACCAGGATGCGATCGGCGCCGATCACGCTGGACAGCCGGTGCGCGAGCACCAGCGTCGTGCGGCCGCGCGTGAGCCGGTCGAGCGCCTGCTGGATCAGCGCCTCGTTCTCCGCATCGACCGACGACAGCGCCTCGTCGAGCAGCAGGATCGGCGCATCGCGCAACAGCGCGCGGGCGATCGCGATCCGCTGGCGCTGGCCGCCCGACAGCATCAGCCCGCGCTCGCCGATGCGCGTCGCGTAGCCTTCGGGCAGCGCCGAGATGAAGTCGTGTGCGTTGGCCGCGCGGGCGGCCGCGATCATGTCGGCGTCGCTCGCGTCGGGACGGCCGAGCCGCAGGTTGTCGGCGACGCTGCCGTCGAACAGCGTCGCGTCCTGCGCGACGACCGCGATCATTTCGCGGACCTGATCGGCGTCGAGCGCGCGCACGTCGTGACCGCCGATGCGAATCGCGCCGCCCTGCGCATCGTGCTGGCGCAGCAGCAGACGCACGATGGTCGACTTGCCCGCGCCGCTCGGGCCGACGATCGCGACCGTCTCGCCTGCGCGGACCGTGAAGCTCAGCGCCGCATGCGCATCCGCGCGCCGCCCCGGATACGCGAAGCTGACACCGTCGAACGCGATCTCCGGCCGCACGTGCGGCACGCGCGGCGCGACGGTAGTCGGCGTCTCGCTGCGGGCGTCGAGCAGCGCGTGGATCGCGTTCGCCGCCGACTGGCCGATCATTCCCTGATGCAGTACCCCGCGCAGGTCGCGCAGCGGCCGGAAAATCTCGCTGCCGGCCATCAGCACGATCAGCAGCGCTTCGAGACTCATGTCGCCGTGGCGCACGCGCCATGCGCCCACCGCGATGACCGCCGCCGCGCCGAGCCCCGTGCCGAGATCGGTGAAGAGCCGCGTCAGCAGCCCGAGCGCGAGCACCCAGAACGTGCTGTCGGACAGCGCGCGCGCCTTCTCGGCCAGCTTCGCGCCGAACGCGCGGCTCTGGCCGAACGCCTTCAGCGTCGGCAGCCCCTGCACCGCATCGAGAAATTCCTCGCCGAACGCCTTGAACGCCGACGAACGCGCGAGCGCCGCGCGACGGTCCGCGCGATGCACGAGCTGCGGCAGCGCGAGCGTGACGAGCGCCGCGACCAGCAGAATCGCGGCCGTCGGCACGTCCCACCATGCGAGCACCGCGAAGATCATCACCGGCGCGCACGCGGCGATCACGAGCTGCGGCAGGTAGACGCCGAAGAAGGTCTGCAGCTGCTCGACGCCGTCGACGACGGCGAGCATCACGCCGCCCGTGCGCTCGCCGCTGAACCACGCGGGGCCGAGCGCGGCGATCCGGTCGAACAGCCGCGCGCGCAGCGCGGACTGCACGCGCCCGGCCGTATGCTGCGCGAGCAGCGTGCGGCGATGGTCGAGCCACGCGCGCAGCAGCACGCAGGCCGCCGTCACAGCGACGGTTTCGGCGATATCGCGCGCCGGTGCGCCGGCAAACACGAGCGCCAGCACGCGGCCGAGAAACACGAAACGCAGCATGCCGACGCCCATCGCGAGCAGCCCGAGCGCGACCGCGGCGGCGACCCGCCCGCGCAATCCCGCCATCATCGCCCATAGTCGTCGGTCGAAATACATGAAGCCCTCCGGTCGGTTTTTCGTTGCGGTTTTATTGACCGAACCAAGGCTACCTGCGCGCCCGACACGCGGCAAAAGATGATTTTTCAACGGGTGTTGAGTCAACTACAATACCCCGCATGTCGCACCTTCCTCCGCTCAGCGCATTGCGTGCTTTCGAGGCGGCCGTCCGCCTCGGCGGGTTCGCGCGCGCGGCGGCCGAGCTGAACGTGTCGACCAGCGCGATCAGTCATCAGATCCGTGCGCTGGAAGAATCGCTGGGTGCACGGCTGCTCGAACGCAGCACGGGGCTCGGCGGCATCAGCCTCACATCGGCGGGCGCGCGCCTGCTGCCGGCCGTCAGCGACGCGCTGTCGAAGCTGACCGACGCATGCGCCGAGATTCGCGGCACCGCCACGCAACGGCTGACGGTGTCCGCCAACGCGCCGTTTTCGTCGATGTGGCTCGCACGCCGTCTCGCCGAATTCTCGTCGCTCCACCCTGACACGCCGCTGCACGCGGTCGTGGTCGACGACGAACCGGATTTCGCGCGCAGCGGCGTCGATCTCGCGATCGTGCACGTGCCCGCGCATCGGCTGCGCGCCGACGACGACATCCTGATGCGGGAAACCGTGTTTCCGGTCTGCAGCCCCGAGCTGTTCCCGTATGCGTCGGGCTACGTGTGCCGCTCGCGGCTGCTGCAGGAGATGCACGAGGACAGCCCCGAGATCGACTGGCGCAACTGGGCGTCGGAATTCGGGCTGCCGGGAGACTTCGAAACGAAGATCGTCCGCTACAGCAGTTTCAGCCAGGTGATCGGCGCGGCGGTCGGTGGCGCGGGCATCGCGCTCGGCCGCGTGCCGCTGATCGAGCCCGAACTGCGCAGCGGGCGCCTCGTGCCGCTGGTGCCGGGCCTCGCGCGCGATGCGTCATGGCGCTTCGTGCTGCGCCGCAATCCGTCGACGCGGCACCGGCTGCTCGATCCGTTGATCGCGTTCCTGCATCGCGAAGCGGATGCGCCCGCGTTCAATGTCGCGAAGATCGTTGCGCCCGCATCCAACGACAGTCATGCGCGCGGCGCGGGCGGCGCATGACGGGCCGGCACGCGAAGCCGATGCCGGCCGCCCGCCATCGCGTCACGGCGTAGCGAAGAACAGCGCGACGACGCAAGCCATGCCGGCAAACCACACGACCGAGCGCAGCGACGCCCAATTCAGCAGATACATCAGCGCATAGACGACGCGGATCGCGACGAACGCGATCGCGAGCTGGTCGACGTGGTGCGCGTTCGCGCCGTTGTGCCATGCGACGACCAACGCAGCGGTGAACAGCGCCAGCGCTTCCCACGCGTTCTGATGCGCGGCCTGCGCCCTGGCACGCCAGCCGGCGAGCTTCGCCAGGTACTCGCGCGGCGCATGGTTGTCGTAACCTTTGCGCGCCTTGGCCAGGAACGTCATCGGGAACGGCAACAGCGCCACGATGAACAGGCACAGCTGGGACGTCGTCATCAAAGTCTCCTCCTTTATGCTTACATCGTTCAATGACATGATCGCCGGAAGCCTAGCATTGCACCGCGCCGATCGCGCACCGGTTTTCTAGACGGCAGACTCGGCATTCGCGGCCGCCGGAAGCCGCGCCGCCAATGGTTCGGCGCCAAAAATTCCACCAAATCATCGACAAAAACGTTAATTAAAACTGGTCGAACACCAATAAGATAGCGCTCGACACTGGCTCAGCGCATCGCCGCGCGAGCCTGCCGACCCGAACCGCGCCGCCGCGCGCACCGAACGACTTTCGACCCGAGTCCGACCATGCCCCGTCCCATCGTCGCCCATATCCGTCCTGACGCCGTCCGCCACAATCTCGACTTCATCCGCCGCACCGCCGCGCAGTCGCGGGTGTGGGCCGTGGTCAAGGCCAACGCATACGGTCACGGCATCGAGCGCATCTATCCGGGACTCGCGGCCGCCGACGGCATCGCGCTGCTCGATCTCGACGAAGCCGTGCGCGTGCGCGAGCTCGGCTGGGACAAGCCGGTGCTGCTGCTCGAAGGGATCTTCGAGCCGGCCGACGTCGAACTCGCCGATCGCCACCGGCTGACGGTGGCCGTGCACTGCGACGAACAGCTCGACCTGCTGATCGCCGCGAAGCCGCAGCAGCCGATCGACATTCAGCTCAAGATGAATGCCGGGATGAACCGGCTCGGCTACCGGCCGCACGCATTCCGCGCCGCGTGGGAACGCGCGGCGAGCGCGCCGACGATCGGCACGATCACGCTGATGATGCATTTCGCGAACGCCGACGAAGGCGAAGTCGACTGGCAGCTCGACCAGTTCGATGCGGCCACCGCCGGGATTCCGGGCGAGCGCTCGGCGTCGAATTCGGCGGCCGTGCTGTGGCATCCGCGCGCGCATCGCGACTGGGTGCGGCCCGGCACGATCCTGTACGGCGCATCGCCGACCGGCGCGGCGCGGCACATCGCCGACACGCCGCTGATGCCCGCGATGACGCTCACCAGCAAGATCATCGGCGTGCAAACGCTCGCGCCGGAAGAAACGGTCGGCTACGGTCGTCGCTTCACGGCGGACCGGCCGATGCGGATCGGCGTCGTCGCGTGCGGCTATGCGGACGGCTATCCGCGCCACGCGCCGACCGGCACGCCGATCGCGGTGGACGGCGTGATGACGCGCGTCGTCGGCCGCGTGTCGATGGACATGCTGACCGTCGACCTGACGCCGTGCCCGCACGCGGGCATCGGGTCGAGCGTCGAGCTGTGGGGCGATCAGGTCAAGGTCGACGACGTCGCGGAAGCCAGCGGCACGATCGGCTACGAGCTGATGTGCGCGCTCGCGCGCCGCGTGCCGGTCGTGATCGTGCCGCCGGGTGCGTCGACGGCCGAGCCGGCGTTGCGCACGGGCAGTTACGGGCGCTGACGCGCGCAGATCGCGGAGGCGGCGGCATGCGCGCGTGGCGTTGCGGCGTCCGGATCACCCGGACCGTCCGGGTTCATGCGCGGGCCGCTCGTCGCCAGCGACCCGTTTTTGCTGAGGAGCCTTGACGACGCTCGACGACGGCTGATGACGTGACGACGCTTGACGACGCGTGCGGAACGCAAGCGCCGCTGGCGAGAATGCGCTACCGCCGTGCCGCCGCGCTTCGCGTCACGAACGCCACGTCGGCTTGCGCTTCTCCAGGAACGCGTCGATCCCCTCGCCGGCGTCCTCTTCCATCATGTTGCGCGCCATCACGTCGCCCGCGAACGCGTACGCGTCGTCGAGCGACAAGTCGCGCTGCCGGTAGAACATCTGCTTGCCGTAGCGCACCGCCGCCGGGCTCTTCGCGACGATCTCCGCGACCTTGCGCGCGACGGCCGCGTCGAGCGCATCCTCGGGCACCGCTTCGTTGACGAGCCCCCACGCGGCGGCCGTCGCCGCATCGACGAAACGCCCGGTGACGAGCATGTCGAACGCGCGCTTCGTCGCTACATTGCGGCTCAACGCGACAGCAGGCGTCGAACAGAACAGCCCGACGTTGATGCCCGATACCGCGAAGCGTGCGGTGTCGGCCGCGATCGCGAGATCGCACGCGGCGACGAGCTGGCAACCGGCCGCCGTCGCGATGCCGTGCACGCGTGCGATCACCGGCACCGGCACGGCGCGCATCGCGACCATCACGCGGCTGCATTGCGCGAACAGCGCGCGGTAGTAGTCGAGTTCCGGCTTGCTGCGCATCTGCCGCAGGTCGTGGCCCGCGCAGAACGCCTTCCCTTGCGCGGCGAGCACGACGCAGCGCACCGTCGGATCGGCGGCCAGCGATTCGAATGCGTGCTGCAGGCTCTCCAGCATCGCCTCCGACAGCGCGTTGAACTGCTGCGGCCGGTTCAGCCGCAGCGTGACGACGCCGTCGCGGTCTTCGCGCAGCAAAATGGGTTCCGATGACGAGGGATTCGAATCCATGATGGGTCCACCTGGTTGACCGGGTCACGATAGGCTAGCGGCCCAATATAGTCCAATCCGTGGCGCGCGGGCGTGAACGCGCAACCTGCCGCGCATCAGCACGGCACCCCAGATCGCGTCGAACGTGTTTAGCCGCGCCGTCATTTCCGGTTCGTCCGGCACATAACGGGTAGAGACCGTCGAGCCGTCCCTCACGCTGACGTCGCCGCCCGCCGCACGCGTGTCAGCCCGCGAGCTTCTTCAGCGCGTCGAGCACCGCGTCGCCCTTGAACGGCTTCACGATCCAGCCCTTCACGCCGGCGGCCTTGCCGCGCTCCTTCATCGCCGGGCTGCTTTCGGTGGTCAGCATCACGACGTTGACGGATGCGTTCGCCAGTTCGCCGCGAATCTTCTCGACCATCGTCAGGCCGTCCATGTTCGGCATGTTCACGTCGCTGATCACGAGGCGCACACCGGGCGTCGCCTTGAGTTTCGCGAGTCCGTCCTTGCCGTCCACCGCCGTCGCGACGTCGAGCCCGTGATTGCGCAGGAAACCCGCGACTTCGTCGCGCACCGTGCCCGAATCGTCGACCACCAGAATCTTTGCCATGTTGTCTTCCCCTTTCGTCGTTGCCGACTTCAATGTTCAAAACAGTTCGAGTTCGCCCGCTTCAACCATCGGCCCCACGTCCTGCACCGATTCGCGGAAATCCTCCGGCGACCAGCTCAGGCTGAACACGAAACGCTGGTCGAGCTGCACCGATCGCCCCGATGCCCGGTCGGTCATCCGGTACTTGAAGCAGAGCTGCGGACAGTCGCCGCCGAACGAAATGAACTTCTGCTTGTGGTTGACGACGAGCGGCACCTGCACCGGATGGCGGGCAAGCGCCTCCGCGTCGCCGAGATAGCGGTTCTTGAATGCACCCCACACGAGGTTCGTCAGTTCGCCGAGCACGCTGTTCACGTCGCGGAAATCGGGTGCGCGGCCGTCGTCGCGCGTGCCGCCGATCATGTCGAGCAGCGGCTGCTCGCTCGTCTGCAGCAGCATGTAGCCGCGGCACCACGCGCTTTCCAGCGCGATCAGGCTGAACACCTCGCCGAAGATGATCTGGTCGCGCACGATGCACGGCGTGTCGCGCTCGATCGCGAGGCCCGGGAACAGGCTGTCGAGCCGCGCCTCGGTGATCTCCGCGATGCCGCGCACGAGCGCATTCGGGTAGTCGCGGCCGAACAGGTATTCGTCGATCGCGCGCTTGAGCGGCGTCAGGTCGTCGGCGCCGTAGGCCGCGCATGCGACGCGCGCGAGTGCATCGGGCAGCCCGTCGTGCGATGCGGCAGACGTACGGCGCAGGATGATCGGCAGCTCGGGGCGCAGCGCGTCGATCTGCGTCGCGATGATCGCGCTCTCGGCCGGCGAGCCGCCGTAGTCTTCGGCGAGCAGGATCGCGCCGAGATCGATGTTCGAGCGCAGCACCTTCAGCAGCCGGTTGCGCCGCACGGTCAGGCCGACCAGATTGTGCTCGTCGCAAAAGCGCTTGATCGTCGCGGCATGCTCGCGGCTTTCGTCGAGCACGAGCACCTTGCTCACGGGTTGGTCATCGGTCATCTCGCGCAATCCTCGGTATCGGTCAAAATAGTTCGAGCTCGCCGCCCGTGTCCACCGCGGCCGCTTCCGGCACGTGGAAATCGACCGGCGCGTTCGCGCATACGCACAGCGTCGCGCCGATCCGCACGTCGCCGCCGAGCGTCACGTCGTACGCCGCCACGTGATCGGGATTCAGCGCCGGCAGGTAATCGATGCTCGCGCCGCTCAGCAGGTACGGCGTCGACATCCCGAGATCGGGAAACGGCGCGATCAGCGCCTGGTTGATCGCGCCGCAGCACAGGTTCGCGATTTCCATGAACGCCTCGGGCAACGGCCGTTGCGAGCTTGCGCCCGGCATTGCGGCGGCGAAATGACGGCGCGTCGCATCGTCGTCGCGAAAGCGCAGCGCGAGCAGCAGCCGGAAGTGCAACGCGGAAATCGTCAGCACCGCGACGTGCTCCGGCACCTTCGGCGTCGAGCGCGACTTCGCGCGCGACGGATCGTGCGATGCAGCGTGTGCATCGTCGTCGTCGGCGGCGGCCGGCCGGATCTCGCACGCGCCGCCGGCTGCGAGCCGCGTGCGCGCCGCATCGAAGAAGATCCGCTCGAAGCCGGCCCGGGCCTGCGCACTGATCACGCCGCCGCTCCTTCGAGCCGCGCATGCAGTTGCCCCGCAAGCGTCTCGACGGTCGCGAGCGCGGCCGTGATCATCTTGCCGCCGGCCTGGATGTCCTGGAACGTCGCGGCCGTCACGAGATCGTTGCGGTTCAGGCTGTCGCGATAGCTGTTCGACAGTTGCTGCGAGCGCGCGGCAAGCCCGCGCACCTCGCTCGCGACGATCGAGAAGCCGCGTCCGGCGGCGCCCGCGCGCGCGGCTTCGATCGATGCGTTCAGCGACACGATCGACACGTGCGCGACGATCGCCGACAACTCCTGGTTCTTCGTGCGCATGTCCTGGTTCTGCGTGGTCAGCGAGATCATCTGCTCGTGCCAGCGCTCGAACGTGCCGGCCAGTCCGCGCAGCCGCGCAGCTTCGTCGGCGAGCTTCGTCGCATGCTGCGACAGCGCGGCGCGCTCGGCCGCGAGCGCCTGCAACGCGTCGTGCTGCTCGGCAGCGCCGGCCGTTGCGCGTGCAAGCGCTTCCTCGAGCGCCGCTTCCCGCTGCGCCCATGCGTCGGCCGCGTCGGCATGCGCTGCCGTCGCCGCAGCAGCGCGCGCGTCGGCCGCGCCGAGCGCGTCGCGCAACACGTCCGCTTCGCGCGTCATCGCAGCGACGAGCCGCGCGCGCGCCATCCGGCACACGATCGCGGCAAGGGCCGCGACCACCAGGCCGCCTGCCAGCGCGGCACCGATCGGGATCATCCACGCTTGCACGGTCACTCCGTTGCGTCGGCGTTCGCGACGCCAGCGGACACATGCGCGGCTTCGTGCGTGGCTTCTTGCGCGGCTTCGTGCGCCCCGCCGTTCGCCGCAAAGCGCTCGGGCAGCGACACGATCGTCTGGAAGGCGCGATACGGCGCGCCGACGCAGTCGTCGGTGAAGCGCAGCGCGATATCGCCGCCGTCGCGCTTCAGGAAGTTGCGCACCGCATCCATCCCGACGCCGCGCCCCGACACTTCGGTCACTGAGCGCGCGGTCGAGAAGCCGGGCCGGAAGATCAACTCGGCAACGGCCTCGTCGGACAGCGCCGTTTCGTTGTCGTCGTCGATCCAGCCGCGCTCGCGTGCGATGCCGCGAATGCGGTCGAGCGCGAGGCCGCGACCGTCGTCGCCGAGCACGAAGCGCAGCGCACCGTTGTCGACGTCGACCGCGATGTCGATCGTGCCGGCCGGCGCCTTCCCTGCCGCGCGACGCTCGTCGGACGTTTCGATGCCGTGGTCGACCGCATTGCGCAGCAGGTGCATGAACACGTTCTTCAGCGTCGCCGCGATCTCGCTGCGCACGCGATGGCCGTGGCCGTTGACATGCACGACGGGCGCCGGCTTGCCGAGTTCGGCCGCGAGCGACGGCAGCGACTCGATCACGCCGCCCAGCGTTTCGCCGATGCCCTGCGTGCCGAACTGGCTCAGCAAACGGCGCACCGAATCGCGCGCCGCGTGCCAGTCGCCCGCGTTCGCCGGATCGGCGTGGTCGAGCATGCGCAGGCTCTCGCTGATGTGCGCGCGTTCGACCATCAGATAGTCGGCGCCGCCATGCTGCGCCGGTTCGCCGTGGCGGCCGAGCGTGACCGCGTTGATCGTCGCGTAGTGATCGACGGCCTCGCGCACGCGGGACAGGTCTTCCATCAGCGCGTCGCGGTTCCACTCGGGGCCGCCGTCCACGCGGCGCAGCGATTCGTACGCCTGCTCCGCTTCGTGGACGATGTTCGTCAGGTGCTGGAGGCTGTAGGTGCGCGCATTGCCCTTGATCGTATGCATGTTGCGGAACAGCGCCGCGACGATCGAATGATCCGCGCGTTCGTGCTGGCGGATCATCCGCTCGTTCTCGCTGAGGAAGCCCTTCGCGCTGTGCACGAAGTCGTGGAACTTGTCCTGGCTGATCGACAGGATCTCGCCGATCATCTCGAGACGGCGCTGCTGCTCGCCGGCCTGCGCGGTCAGCTCGCGGATCTCGGTCACGTCGCGCACGCACAGCATCAGGCGCGCGACCGTATCGGTCTCGTCGGTGATCGCCGACCAGCTCAGGTCGAGCCATTTCTCGCGGCCGTCCGGCATCCGCTTCGCGACTTCGTTGACGAGCAGATGCGCGTTGAACGCGAAATTCATGCTGTCCTCGCCGAGACACGCATGCACGGCCGCATCGATCTGCGAGCGCGCGTCGGAGCCGATGCTCGAATCGTCGAACACGAGCGCCATCAGGTCGCGGCCCGCGATGTCGCTCGTCTCGAAGATGGTTTCGAGGTAGGCCGAATATTCCGCATGCACGACGCCGCCTTCGACGACGGTCAGGATCCCTTGCTGCATGTTCTGCAGCATGGCCTGGATGTCGGCCGTCTTCTGCTTCAGTTGCGCGGCGTTCTCCTGGATCTTCTCGATCATCCCGTTGAACGCGACGATGGAGTGACCGATCTCGTCCATCCGGCCCACCGGCACGCGGCGCGTGAAGTCCTGGCTCGTCGCGATCTCGCTCATCATCGTCTGCATCCGGCTCAGCGGACGCGTGATCTGGCGATACAGCACGAAGCCGAGCGCGGTCAGCAGCACCACGACGGTGCCAGCCACAACGGCGATCGCGGTCGCCGTGGTCGACAGCATCCCGTTCAGCGCGCGGATCGCGTCGTCCTTCTGGCGATTCTTCTCGACCCGCAGCGTGTCGACGATGCTTTCCAGTTCGTCGCGATACTGCGCGACGTTCGCGAACAGGTAAGCCTGCGCCATCTCCGGCTTGCCGTCCGTCTTCATCTTCACGGTATCGTCGATCGCCGAGAAATAGTTCGTCGCGCTGTCCTTCGCCTGCGCAACGAGGCCTTCCTGCGCGTGCCCGACGGCGGACTTCGCCTGCGCGTCGAGCGCGGCGCGCAGTGCGCGCTGCTTCGCCTTCAGCTCGGCGCGTGCCTGCGCGGCGGTGTTCGCGTCGGGCGCGTAGACCAGCGTCATCGTCGCGATCTGGATGTTCTTCACGTCGGCGACGAGATCCGCCGATGCGAGCGCGCTCGGCACGATTCCCTGGGTAACCTGACGCACTTCGGACGCGCTCTTGCGCGTCTGGTACACGGCGTATACGCCGATCGCGGACAACGCGAGAAACGTCAGGACGACTAGCAGCGTAATGCGATGACGGATGGTCATGAGTACAGCTCCCCGCAGCGATCCGGCTTCGATCGCCCCTTGGCCTGTTGAAAGAATGTGAGCGGCGAATTATCGGGGATGGTGTATGACGGTCCGATGACTGAAAATCAATCAGTCATTGAGGAAATCGCAATGATTAATTGCAACGAGAAAAGGCTAAAGTTTTTGCGGAATTTGCCGTTAACTTCCGGTCTACCCCGCTCCATCGGGCCTCCCGGCCGACCAAGCGCGTCGAATTGCGGATATTCATTCTTATACTCATGATCCGCGAACTTGATCCGATCGAATATCGGTAAAACGTTTGCGCATTATCCACGGGTCGCATTCTTTCTGAATGTCTTTACGCGTGACGCAGAATCGAATGCGCGGGCTGTCGCCAACCCGCGCCGCCGTCGCTCAGGGATCGAGCGCGCCGCCCGACCAGCCGGCCGACGGCCGCGAGCCCGTCAGCTTCAACGCGACGTCGCCCTGCGCGACCAGCCGCTCGCGATTGCGCGTGACGATGCGCCCCGCCTGCGGCGCGACCAGCACGTGCTCGCTGCCGGGCACGCCGGGATGCGCGACGATCCGCGCAATGCGTTCGCCGGCATCGACCATCGCGCCGAGTTCGCGCTCGTACACGAGCACGCCCGACACCGGCGCGAGCACCGTCTCCATGTGCGCGATCGGCACGGCCGCGCCGCGCCATGCGTGCACGCCGGCCGGCTCGGCGATCACGCCGCGGCCCCGCAGGAAGGCAAGCAGGCCGTCGGCATCGCGCTCGGCGAGCGCATCGGATACGTCGGATTGCCCGCGCAGCTCGACGGTCGCGACGAGCCGCTCGCGCAGCGTGCCGCCGCGCGCCCAGTGCGACGCGATCGCGCCTTCGAACGCGCCGTCGTCGTCCTCGTCCCACAGGATCGCGACATCGGCATCGAGCGCCGCCGCGAGATCGCGGCCCGCGGGCCATAAATCGTGGTGAAAATACACGTACGGCAGCGCGTCGGAATCGGTGTGCAGGTCGAGCACGATGTCGGCGTCGCATGCGGCGTCGAACAACGTGCGCTGCCACGCGGCGAACGTCGTCGCGGGCCGGCGCGCGGCGGCCGACTCATGGAAATGCCGGTTGAAATTGCGGTGCGTCGCATCGTGGAAGCGGCCGAGCAGCCGCCCTTGCCGGAACTGCGCGAGCCCGAGCGGGTTCGCCTGCGGAACGACCGTCACCGTGCCGCGCAGCACGCCGCGGTCATGGGCCGCACACAGTTGCGGCAGCAACCGGTGCAGCACGAGCATGCCGGCGATCTCGTCCGCATGCACGCCGGCCTGCAGGTGCACGCGCGGCCCGTCGCCGCCCGACAGCCGCCACGCGCGAATCGCGAGCGGCTGCCCGCCATCGCCCGGCACCGGCCATGTCAGCGTTTCGATCATCGTCTGCCCTCCATTCGAAGCCACCCGTGCATCACGACGCCGCGCGCAGGCTCGCGACGAATGCCGCGATGCGCTCGCACGCGTCGGCCAGCGTCGCATCGTCGACGACGAAGCCGAAGCGCACGAAGCCGGACGCAGTATCGCCGAATGCGCTCGCGTCGAGCAATGCGACCTGCTTCGCGCGGAACAGCCCCCACGTGAACGCGTGGGCGTCCAGCCCCGTGCCGCGCACGTCGACCATCATGAACATCCCGGCCTCCGGCAGCAGGCAGCGCAGCCCCGGCACGTCGCGCAGGCGCGCGTAGGCCAGGTCGCGGCGGCGCCGATACAGCTCGCGCATGCCGGCGACGATCGCCGCCTTGTTGTCGAGCGCGGCGACGGCCGCCTGCTGGATGAAGCCCGGCAGCCCGTACAGCATGCACAGCGCGAGCCGCTCCGCGTGCTCGATCAACTCGGTCGGGCCGATGGCCCAGCCGACCCGCCAGCCGGGCATCGCATGCGACTTCGACAGGCTGCCGATCGTCACCGTGCGTGCGGCCATCCCCGGCAGCGATGCGATGCCGACCATGTCGCGCTCGAACGTCAGTTCCGCGTAGACCTCGTCGGACACGACCCACAGATCGCGCTCGCACGCGAGCCGCGCGATCCGTTCGAGATCGGCGCGCGGCATCACGACGCCGGTCGGGTTGCACGGCGTCGCGAAGAAGATCGCCTTGGTGCGCGGCGTCACCGCCGCCTCGAGCGCGGCGAAGTCGAGATGAAAGCCGCGCGACGCATCGACGGGCACCGGCACGAGCGTCGCGCCCGAGGCGCGCACGCTCGCTTCGTACGTGAGGTACATCGGCTCGGGCACGATCACCTCGTCGCCGGCCTCGCACAGACACATCGCCATCGCGAACAGCGCGTTCTGCGCGCCGGCCGTCACGATCACGTGCTCGGCGCCGACCGGCTGCCCGGACGCTTTCGCATGCTCGCGCGCGATCGCCGCGCGCAGCTCGGCGCGCCCGCGCACTTCGCTGTAGTGCGTATCGCCGCCGCGCAGCGCGGCGACCGCGCGCTCGACGATCACGTCGGGCGTCGAAAAATCCGGATCGCCGACGCTCAGGATGATCGCCGGCTGCCCTGCCGCGACGGCGCGCTGCGCCGCGTAATGAATGTCCCATGCGGTCGTGCGCTTGCCCTGCAGGCGATCGACCAGCTTCGAATAGTTCATGCGTTCTCCATCGCGCGGCGCCAGGCAGCGGCCGCGCCGTCAGTGGTTCGTTCAACGCGGCATGCGCACCGGCACTCGCCGCTCGAGCCGGCCGAATGCGCGTTCGATCGCGAACGCCAGCACGACGTAGATCACCGCGATCGCCAGCAGCGGCTCGTAGGTCCGCAGCGTCTGCGCACGAATGTAGTTCGCGGCGCCGAGCACGTCCATCACCGCGACGGTCGATGCGAGCGCGGTCGATTTCAGCAGCATCACGGTCTCGCCGGCCAGCGTCGGCAGCAGGATCTGGATCGCGCGCGGCAGCCACACGCGCCGCGCGATCAGCGACGGCCGCATCCCCATCGCGCGCGCCGCCTCGATCTCGCCCTTCGGCACGCCGCGCAGGCCCGCGCGCAGCACCTCGCCGACATACGCGCCGACGCTGATCACCAGCGCGAACGCGACATACCAGAAGCCGTCGCGCAGGAACGGCCACAGCACGCTGTCGCGCAATGCGGGCCAGCCGGCGAACAGCGAGCCGACGCCGTAGTAGATCAGGTAGATCTGCACGAGCAGCGGCGTGCCGCGGATCACTTCGGTGAAGGCCTTGCTGACGCGCGCGACGACCGGATTGCCCGACAGCCGCGCGAACGCGACGGCGATCGCGAGCGCGAAGCCGAACCCGGCCGAGATGACGAGCAGCTTGACGGTGGTCAGCACGCCGAGCAGCAGCAGCGACCCGTAGGAGGACAGTACGCTCAGATCCATGACGTTGATCCGGTTCGATCGAAAAATCCGTGGAAAGACGCGACGCGGTTCACGATGCGGGCATCCAGCGGCCGAAGCGCCGCTCGATCTCGCGGAACAGCATGCCCGACAGCGACGTGATCGCGAAGTACACGGCCGCGACCATCAGGTAGTAGTGCAGGTACTCGCGCGTCGAGCCGGCCGCCTGCTTCGCGGTGTAGAGCAGCTCGCTGTAGCCGACCACGCTGATCAGCGCGCTGTCCTTCACGAGGATCAGCCACAGGTTCGTGAAGCCGGCCAGCGCATACGGCGCCATCGCCGGCAGCGTCACGCGCCGGAACACGAGTGCCGGCGATGCGCCGAACGCGCGCGCGGCCTCGATCTGCCCGTACGGGATCGCGAGGATCGCGCCGCGGATGATCTCCGCCGCATACGCGCCCTGCACGATGCCGAGCACGATCACCGCCGCGGCAAAGCCGTTGACCGCCACCGGCCCGACGCCGATCGCCGTCATCAGCAGGTTGATCGCGTCGGTGCCCGCGTAATAGAGCAGCAGGATCAGCAGCAGTTCGGGCACCGCGCGGCACACCGTCGTGTAACCCTGCGCGAGCCGTTGCAGCACGCCCACGCCGGACAGTTTCGCGGCCGCGCCCAGCAACCCGAGCACGACGCCGACGACGAACGCGCCGAGCGAAATCTCCAGCGTGACGCCCGCGCCCTGCAGCAGCGCGACGCCCCAGCCGTCCGGATCCATGCCCAGGTAGCCCACCCATCCCCAACCGTCCATGCCGCCTCCTCCTGTTCCGTGCGTGGCGCGCGTCTGCGCGTATCCGGGCGATCAGTGCGGCCAGAGGTCGATCGGGAAGTACTTCTTCGCGATCTGCGCGTACTTGCCCGATGCGTGCAGCTGTTCGAGCGCCTGGTCCATCTGCTGCTTGAGCGGCGCATCGGCCTTGCGCATGCCCGCGCCGACGCCGTAGCCGAAGATCGCCGGATCCATCTTCACGCTGCCGGGGCCCTTCAGCTCGAACGCGGAACCGTCCTTCGACTTCAGGAAATCGAGAATGCCGAGCTGGTCGAGGTACATCGTGTCGATGCGGCCCGCGACGAGGTCCGAGTTGCAGTCGTCCTGCGTGTTGTACAGGCGCACCGTCGCGGTCTTGCCGTACGCCATCTTGATGAATTCGGCGTTCGCGGTGGAGCCCTGCACGCCGATCACCTTGCCCTTGAGGCCGTCCGGCGTCAGCGTGAGCTTCTGGTTCTTCGCGCCGACGAACGTGCCCGGCGTCTCGTAGTACGGCCGCGAGAACGCGATCACCTTCTGGCGCTCCGGCGTGATCGACATCGAGTTGAAGATCACGTCGATCTTGCCGCTCTGGAGCGCGGGGATGATGCCGTCCCACGCGACTTCCTTGATCTCGCACTTCGCGTTCATCTGCTCGCACAGCGCGCGGATCAGGTCGGCCTCGAAGCCGCTCCACTGCCCGGTCGGGCTCTTCATCAGGAACGGCGGATACGGCTCGGCGGCCACGCCGAAACGCAGCACGCCCGGCGACGCGTGCGCGGAACCGAACGGCGCGAGCGCCGCGACAACGAGACTCAACAGACACAGCAGATTGCGTACGACGCGTTTCATGGTCGGAC
The DNA here is from genome assembly GCF_027257875.1 of Burkholderia sp. IMCC1007. Classification (GTDB taxonomy): domain Bacteria; phylum Pseudomonadota; class Gammaproteobacteria; order Burkholderiales; family Burkholderiaceae; genus Burkholderia. The sequence goes on along the minus strand of NZ_JAPVQY010000005.1, from coordinate 39,123 downwards.
TCCTTGCGGGAAAGATAGGGATCGGTGGGACCGGCATCGGGCGACCGGCATCGGTCGGGACGGCCGCGCACGCATGCACGGGCCGTGCCCGCGGTTCAGTTGCGTTGCCGATGTGCATTGACGAACTGACGGCAGCGTTCGCTCTGCGGCGCATCGAAGATTTCACGCGGCGTGCCGCTCTCCTCGACGCGCCCTTCGTGCAGGAACAGCACCTTGTTCGACACGTCGCGCGCGAACGCCATCTCGTGCGTGACGAGAATCATCGTGCGGCCTTCGCACGCGAGATCGCGAATCACCTTCAGCACTTCGCCCACGCGTTCGGGATCGAGCGCGGAGGTCGGCTCGTCGAACAGCATCACCTTCGGCCGCATCGCCAGCGCGCGCGCAATCGCGACACGCTGCTGCTGGCCGCCGGACAGGAATGCGGGATAGACGTTGCGCTTGTCGGCGAGACCGACGCGCTCGAGCAAGTGCTCGGCGCGCACGATCGCTTCGGCGCGCGGTTCGCGCAGCACGTGCACCGGCATCTCGATCACGTTTTCGAGCACGGTGCGGTGCGCCCACAGGTTGAAGCTCTGGAACACCATGCCGAGGCGCGTGCGGATGCGCTCGACCTGGCGCGGATCGGTCGCCACCGTGCGACCCTTGCGGTCGACTTTCAGCCCGATCTCCTCGCCGTCGACGACGATGCGCCCACGGGTCGGCGTCTCCAGCAGGTTGATGCAGCGAAGCAGCGTGCTCTTGCCCGAGCCGCTCGCGCCGATCAGCGAGATCACTTCGCCCTCGTGCGCGCTCAGCGACACACCCTTCAACACCTCCAGCTCACCGAACCGCTTGTGCAGGTCCGTCACCTGCACGCGCTCCTCGACGGCTGCCTTCACGCTCTCCACCCGCGCCAACATGCTGTCTCCTGTGTCGAATTCTCACGCCCGTCCCGCGCGGGATCGCGGCGTCTTGTTGAATGGCCGACCAACCTCATGCGGAGTCGAGTATAGGCCCTGTTGAACAGTGGTTCAACAGATTTCAATAATCTGCGAGCAAGGGTTTTCGCGGGTTCCGTCGCTGTAATTGAACAAGCGTCCGACACTCCCCTATAATCGGTGCCATGACGATTCCGTAAGGTCACTCCGTGAAAAAGACTCCTGGCAGCGCACCGGTTCAGACCCGCAGCCGCGGCATCCGAGAAACGCCCGCCGTGCGGCAGCAATCGATCATCGACGCGACGATGCGCTGCATCGCGCGCTACAGCTATTCGGAAACCACGATCGACCGCATCTGCGCGGAAGCGAAAGTGTCGCGCGGGCTGATCAACCATCACTTCCAGTCGAAAGACGAGCTGATGGCGCAGACCTACAAGCGGCTCGCGGCCGACCTGCTCGACGTGTCGCGCGCGGCCGCCGCGAATGCGGCGGGCCCCGAGGACAAGCTCGACGCGATCATCAAGGTATGTTTCGCCGCGCCGGTGTTCACGCCGAAGAACGTGAAGGTATGGCTCGGCTTCTGGAGCGTCGCGCACAGCGACCCGGTGATCCGCAAGGCGCACAAGGAGCTGTACGCCGGCTACCGGCAGGCGCTGAAGAAGCTGTTCGACCAGATCGCGGAAGTGCGCGGCGGCAGCGTCGACAGCGATCTCGCCGCGCTGACGCTGACGGCCGTGATCGACGGGTTCTGGCTCGAACTCGCGCGCGACCCGACATCGTTTACCGCGGAAGACGCGCTGACGAGCTGCCTGCGCGTCGTCGATTCGTTCCTGCCGCCGCCGAAGACGGCGCGCAAGCGCGCGTAACGGACGTCATGCACCAGGCCGCCGGCGCGTGTCCGGCGGCGGACGCTACGGCCTCGCACTGCGAGGCCGTTCGCGTTTTCAAGCCGCGCGAATCTCGATCAGATATGGCGCATCGTGAGCGGCCGCTTCATTGAGCGCACCGGCCAGCGACGCGCCCTCTTCGACGCGCTGCGCGCCCCATCCATACGCGCGCGCGATCGCGACGAAATCGGGCGTATGCAGATCCACGCCGACCGGCTCGACGCCACCGTCGACCATCGCCCGCTTGATTTCCCCGTAGCCGCCGTTGTTCAGCAGCACGACGATCACGCGTGCGCGATGCTGCACCGCGGTGCCGAGCTCCGCGAGCGTGTACTGGAACCCGCCGTCGCCGGCGATGCAGACCACCGGCCGCGACGCATCGCCGAGGCTCGCGCCGACGGCGGCCGGCAGCCCGTAACCGAGCGAGCCGAAGCCGACCGACGCGTTGAACCAGCTGCGCGGGCGCGGTGCAGCGAAGCCGACGTTGCCCGCGTAGACGATGCGTGTGGAATCGCCGACGATCGCCGCATCGGGCAGCGCGTCGCGCACGCCGTCGAGCAGCGCGAGATCGCGCCGCATCTCGTCGTTCAGTTCCTGCCGCGCCGCCGCACGGCACTTCGCCGCGCGCTCGGCACCGTCGCCGCCGCCGTCGCCGTGCACCCGTAGATCGGCCGGCCATACGCGCCGCAGCGCACGCAGGGTTTCGCCGACGTCGCCGAGCAGCGGCAGCGCCGGCACCGCGTTGCGGCACAGCTGCTGCGGATCGATGTCGATCCGCACGAGCGGCGCGGGCATCGAGAAGCTGCGCGTCGCATACAGGTCGTAATCGGTCGGCCCGAGCTCGGTGCCGAGCGCGACGATCAGGTCGCTGTCGCGCATCAGCGCGCGCACCGCGTCGCTCGATGCCGACCACGCGATGCCGAGCGGATGCGCGGGCGGCAGCACGCCGCGTCCGTTGATCGTCATCACGACCGGCGCATCGAGCGCTTCCGCGAGCCAGCGCACGTCGTCGGCCGCGTCCAGCGCGCCGCCGCCCGCGAGGATCAGCGGCGCGCGTGCGGCGGCCACCTTCGCACGCAGCGCGTCGATGCCGTCGGCCGATGCGGGCCCCGGCGCGATGCGCGGCGGCACGGCCGGCACCGGCGGCAACGTGTCGGCGGGCGCCGCGAGCACGTCGAGCGGAATCTGGATGTGCACCGGGCGCGGCCGGCCGCCCGAAAACACCGCGAACGCGCGCGCGATCGCCTGCGGCAGCGCGTCGGCGCGCGGCACCGTGTAGCTGAACGCGGCGACATTCTCCGCGAACGCGTGCTGGTCCGGCAGTTCGTGCAGATGGCCGTTGCCGGAGCCGATATCGCCGGACGCGTTGACGCTGGAAATCACCAGCATCGGAATCGAATCCGCATACGCCTGCGCCATCGACGTCGCGATGTTCGTCATCCCCGGGCCGGTGATCACGAAGCACACGCCCAGCTTGCCGGTCGCGCGCGCGTAGCCGTCCGCCATGAAGCCGAGGCCCTGCTCGTGGCGCGCGCTCACGTGGCGCAGCGTGCTGCCGGCCAGCCCGCGGTACAGCTCGATCGTATGCACGCCGGGAATGCCGAACACGGTGTCGACGCCGTATGCGGCGAGCAGGTCGACGAGGTACATGCCTACTGTTTTCATTTCGCTTCCATCATCGAGGATAGGTTTCTGGATCACGCTTGCGCCACCGGCGATGTCAATGCGCGAGCCCCGGCAACAATTCGCGCACGCCCTGCGCGAGCATCTGGAACGCGATCGCGGTCAGCACGATGCCCGACAGCCGCTCGACCAGCGTCCTGCCGATCTCGCCGAGCCGGCGGCACCACGATGCCGAGCACGCATACGTGAGCCCGATCACGCCCGCATGCAGCACACACGCCGCGCTCAGCGCCAGCAGGTCGGCGGGCGTATGAAAGCGTGTCGCGGTCGTGATCACGAGCGACATCACCGCGCTGCCGATCGACAGCGGGAAGATCAGCGGCACCGCGATGTAGTTGCGCCACTGCGCATACTCGAGCCGCGTGTCGCCGCCGCTGCGTTCGTCGTTCGCCGTGCCGCGCATCATCGGGATCGACCACAGGCACAGCACGAGCCCGCCCGTCAGCGTCAACGCACCGAGCGTGAGGCCGAGCATGCGCAGCAGGAACTGGCCGCTCCACACCGCGCCGACCATCAGCGCCGCGATCCATCCGAACAGCCTGAGCGCGATCTGCCGCTGTGTCACGTCGGGAAAATGCCCTGTGACGGCCGCATACATCGGGATCGCGACCGGCGGACAGAACAGCGTCAACAGGCCGGTCAGGAACAGCAGCACGTCGCTCGACGTCAGGGTCATCGCTGCAACTCACATGCGGTCGGGTGATTGAAAAACGCAGCGGCATCGCGGCCAGCTCTCGCGCTCATTCCTGCGCGGCTTCCTGCGGCGCGCGCTCGCGCGGCCGCATGTCGCCGTCGAAATCGTCGAGCGTCGGAAACGCCATCGGTTCGAGCCGGTCGAGCTGCGCGAGGTACGCGTCGTACCGGTCGAGCACGGCCGCGCGTTCCGCATCGCCGATATACGGCACGTGATAGCCGACGAACGACGGCAGCACGTCGAAGCCCGCGTAACCGAGCGTGCCGCGCAGCACGTGGCGCAGCATCAGGTCCATCTCGCCGTGCACACCGTCCGCGCCGAACATGTAGTCGCGACCGCCGCACGTGTACGCGAGCAGCGCGCGCTTGCCGCGCATCCCGCCGCGATCGTAGAAGCGCACGCCGCCGTACACCTTGCCGGACACGAGCACGCGGTCGATCCAGCCCTTCATGATCGCCGGCACCGAGCACCAGAACAGCGGGAAGCTGAGGATCAGCAGATCGCATGCGGCCAGCTTGTCGAGCTCCGCCGCGATGTCGGGCGCGATCGCATGCGCGGCGACGTTCTCGCGCTGCTCCAGCGCATAGACGAGATAGTCGGGGTTCTTGCGCACGCCGAAGTCGGCCGCGCTCGCCACCGGATTCCACTGCATCGCATACAGGTCGGACACCGTCACGGTATGCCCCTGCGCCTCGAGCGTGCTCACCGCGCGGTGCAGCATCGACGTCGTGAACGACTGCGGCTCGGGATGGGCGTGAACGATCAGGACTTTCATGGTGCGATTTTTCTCCGCAACGTAACGTTGAAGGGTTGAATTCAGACGGACCCGGCCGCGCGCTTGCGCAGCAGCGACAGGCCGATCGCCACGCAGGTCGCGACGAGCAGCAGCGTGGACACCGACGCGATCGCCGGATCGACGTTCTCGCGCATCCCGTCCCACATGCGGCGCGGCAGCGTATATACGTGGCGGCTCGAGATGAACAGCGTGACGACGAGCTCGTCCCAAGACAGGATGAACGCGAACACCGCGGCCGACAGCACGCCCGGCCTGATCGACGGCAGGATCACGTAACGCAGCGTCTGCGCGACATTCGCGCCGAGGCTGCGCGACGCCTGCTCGATCCGCAGCCCGACGGTCGCGAGCGACGCGGACACGGCTACCACCACGTACGGCACCGACAGCACGACGTGCGACAGGGTCGCGGCCGGGAAACTGTCGAGCATGCGCAGCTCGCCCCACAACCGGTAGAACGCGAGCGCCGACACGATCGGCGGCACGATCAGCGGGAACAGGATCACGCCGCGCACGAACTCGCCGCGCTTCGACGCGACCTTCCACAGCCCGATCGCGCACAGCGTGCCGAGCGTGACGGAGATCGCCGACGACACCAGCGCGATCACCGCGCTCTGCACGAAGCTCGACAGCCAGCCGTCGTCGTCGAGCAGCGCGCCGTAGTGCCGCAGCGACAGCGTGCCATCGGGCATCGACAGGTAATCGCTCGGCGTCAGCGACACCGGCACCGACACGAGCAGCGGCAGCATCAGGAACAGGATCGCGGCCCATGCGATGCCGACCACCAGCGCGCGTCCTGCGGTCATTCGGGTTTTCATCGGTTCGTTCTCCGATCGGTCAGCGCGCGCCGAACAGCTCGCGCAGGTCGACGAAACGCGCAAGCAGCGCGAGCGCGGCCAGGATCGACGCCAGCAACAGCGACGCGAGCGCCGCCCCGCTGCCCCAGTTCACGAGCTGCAGGATCTGCGTGCTGATGTATTCGGCGATCATCACCGTGCGGCCGCCGCCGAGGATCACCGGCGTCACGTAGAAGCCGAGCGAGAAGATGAATACGAGGATCGCCGCGCCGACGATGCCGGGCCGCGTCTGCGGGAAATACACGTTGCGGAACGTGACGAACGCCCCCGCGCCGAGCCCCTGCGAAGCGCGTGCGAGCTGCGGATTGATGCCCTTCATGTTCGCGTACAGCGGCAGCACCGCATACGGGATCATGAAATGGATCATCCCGATCACGACGCCGATCTCGTTGCGCATCAGCGGCAGCGGCGCGTCGATCAGCCCGATGCGCATCAGCAGCGTGTTGACGAGCCCTTGCTCGCCGAGCAGGAACAGCCACGAGAACGCGCGCACCAGCACCGATGCCCAGAACGGCACGAGCAGCCCGAACATCAGCGCCATCCGCTGGCGCGGGCCGACGTGCGCCATCGCATACGCAATCGCATAGCCGAGCGCGACGGAACCCGCGGTCGTGACCGCGCACACGCGCAGCGTCGTCCATAGCACGCGATGCACGCCGTGGTTGTCGAGCAGCCGCGCGTAGTTCTGCAGCCCGGGCTCGGGCACGGTGAAGCCGAGCCACAGCACGCGCACGAGCGGATACACGTACAGCACGATCAGCACCGCGAGCAGCGGCACGACGAGCAGCCAGTAGCGATCGGCCTTCGCACGGCCGAGCGGGACGGTGCCCGCGACGGGAGTAGACAGGGTATTCATGGGCTCATGCTCACGCGGCGGCAGTTCAGGACGACATCAGGTCGGTGTACTGCGCAAGCGTCGCTTCGTAGTGCTGCGCCCACCACTCGGGATTCACCTTGCACTGCTTCGCCCAGTTCTCCGGCGTGCCGGGATTGTCGGCGCGCAGCGCCTGCGGCACCGCCGCGGTCGCGGCCGGCGTGACCGGCCCGTTGCCGAGCAGCGACAGCAGGCGCACCTGCGGCTCGATGCCCTGCACGAACTTGATGAACTGCCACACCGCATCGCCCGACGGATTGTTCTTCGGCACGCCCCACACGTCGCACGACGCGAGCCCCTGCTCCCACGTATAGCGGAACCGTCCGTTGCTCTCGCGCTGGATCACGTTCGCACGCGTGTGCCAGATGCACGCCATGCTCACTTCGCCGCTGCGCAGCAGTTGCAGGCTGTCCGCGCCCGAATCCCACAGCAGCACGTTCGAGCGCAACTCCTTCAGCTTCTTCAGCGCGCGCGGCACGTCGATCGGGTAGACCTTGTCCTTGTCGACGCCGTCGGCCATCAGCGCGGCTTCGAGCGCGCCGCCCATCCACTTCCAGAGCCCGCGCTTGCCCGGAAACTTGCCGACGTTCCAGAAATCGGCCCAGTTCTTCGGCGGATTCGCGCCGAACTTGCGCGCGTCGTACGCGAGCACGTAGCTCAGCAGATACGACGGCGCGCCGAAGTCCGACGCGAGCCCCGGCAATGCGTTGCGGCCGACCACCGAATAATCGATCGGCCGCAGGAAGCCCTGCTTGCCGAGCTTGATCGCCGCGAAGCCGTCGAGATCCATCACGTCCCAGATCACGTTCCGGTTCTCGACCATCGCCTTGATCTTGCCGTCCTCCGGCGACGAGTCGTAGCCCATCCGGATCCCGCTCGCCTTCGTGAACGGATCCATGTACGCGGAGCGGAACGCCGAACGCGCTTCGCCGCCCCATGCGCTGAGCACGATTTCCTTCGGGTTCGACGCCCGTGCGTCCTTCGCGCCGAGCGACAGCAGCGTCGGCGCGATGCCTGCGGCCGCGCACAGCCGCAGGAACTCGCGGCGGCGCTGCGACGTCGCGGGTTGAAGGTCGCGTACTTGGTCGAGCAGGTCCTGCAGATAGCGGTTCGTCATGGTGTCTCCTCCAGGCTGGACAGCGCCCGCACGCGTGTCGTTTGTCGTCGTTTCCGGGCACCGGTGAATCGGTGATTCGGTGAATCGGCCGCCGACGGCGGCGCACGCCGCGTCGTGCGGGATGCAAGCTTTGCCGCGTCAGTCGGCCGCGATCCGGCAGGTCGCGTCGCGCTCCCACTGCACGAACACGTCCATGCCGGTGCGCGGCGACGCGAGCCCGCGCCACGCAGGCACGTCCGCCGTCATGCAGCCGAGCGCGGACGTGTCGATCTCGAAGCGGTACGACGAACCGAAGTAACTCCAGTGACGAATGCGCCCCGCCACTTCGTTGTGCGCGCCACCACATGACGTCGCCGATACGGCGATCTTCTCCGGGCGCAGCGCGAACAGCAGCGTGTCGTCGGCGCGCGCGCCACATGCGGGCGCGACGAAGCGCGCGTCGCCGACGCGGTAATGCGTCGCCGTCGCATCGCCGCCGAGCGCGACGCCTTCGATGAAGTTGCTCTTGCCGAGGAAATCCGCGACGAAACGGTTGGCCGGCTGTTCGTACAGCCCGTCCGGCGTGCCGATCTGTTCGAGCCGGCCGTCGCGCATGATCGCGATCCGGTCCGACATCGACAGCGCCTCTTCCTGGTCGTGCGTGACGAACAGGAATGTCGCGCCGAGCCGTTCGTGCAGCGCCTTCAGTTCGACCTGCACCTCGCCGCGCAGCTTGCGGTCGAGCGCACCGAGCGGTTCGTCGAGCAGCACGAGATCGGGATCGAACACGAGTGCGCGCGCGATCGCGACGCGCTGCTGCTGGCCACCCGACAACTGGCGCGGCAGGCGATCGGCGAGATGGCCGAGCCGCACCAGATCGAGCGCGGCCTTCACGCGCTTCACCGCGTCGGACCCCTTCTGCTTGCGCACCATCAGCGGATACGCGACGTTCTGTTCGACCGTCATGTGCGGAAACAGCGCATAGCCCTGGAACACCATCCCGAAGTTGCGCCTCTCCGGCGGCAACGCGACGATGCTGCGGCCGCCGACGCGCAGGTCGCCGGTACTCGGATGCTCGAACCCGGCGACGATCGTCAGCAGCGTCGTCTTGCCGGAACCCGACGGCCCGAGGATCGTCAGGAACTCGCCGCGCGGAACGTCGATCGTCGTTTCGCGCAGCGCATGCACGCTGCCATAACGCTTCGACACGCGGTCGATCTGCAGCCCCGCACCGCTCGCGCCGCGCGCCGTCGATGCCGTGCGCGCCCCTGCCGCAGCAGGTCGCCCCGCCTCCACACCTGCCGACGTCTCCATCACCACGCTCATCGTGTGTCTCCTGGTCGACTCACAATTGGGTTGAACGTTCATTTAACAGAACTTATACTATGCCGAAATGCGGTCCGCAAGTAGCGGCGACCCTTGCCGGCTCTGACACAACCCGACACACAACGACCAGGAGACAGTGATCAGCATGAGCAACGAGGACATCCGAATCGAACGGCACGACGGCGTCGTGACGCTTCGACTGAACCGCCCGGCGAAGCGCAATTCGCTCGCGCGGCCGCATCTCGACTTTCTGCGCGAGACGCTCGACGCGCTCGCGCAGGATTCGTCCGTGCGCTGCGTCGTGCTGACCGGCACCGGCAGCGCGTTCTGCGCGGGCGCGGACGTCGACGAATGGGCCGAAGCCGAGCGCAACGGCGAACTGGACACATACGGCTGGAGCGAGCGCGCGCACCGCTTCGTGCAGGTGCTGGCCGCGTTTCCGCGCCCCACCGTCGCCGCGCTGAACGGCTCGACGGTCGGCGCGGGCACCGACATCGGCTTCGCGTGCGACTTCCGCATCGCGAGCACGGCCGCGTCGCTGCGCTGCGGGTATACGGGCATGGGCTACAGCCCGGACATGGGTGGAAGCTGGTTCCTGCCGCGTCTCGCGCGCCCCGACGTCGCCCGCCGCTTCATCTTCCTCAACGAACGCTGGAACGCGCAGGACGCGCTCGCGGCCGGCCTCGTGTCCGAAGTCGTGGATGCCGATGCGTTCGCGGAACACGTCGCCGCATTCGCCGCGCGTCTCGCGCAGGGCCCAAGCGTCGCGTTCGGCCATACCAAGGCGCTGCTCGCGCAGTCGCTCACCCATACCCTCGCCGAGCAACTGCGCGGCGAGCTGGCAGCCTGCGTCGCGTGCGGTCACAGCGAGGACGGTCAGGAAGCGCTTCGCGCGTCGGTCGAAGGTCGCGCACCTCATTTTGTCGGGAGATGATCGATGGATTTTTCGCTGACCCAAGAGCAGGACATGCTGGTGACGTCGCTGCGTCAGTTCGTCGAGAAGGAACTGCAGCCGCATGAATTCGCGGTCGATCGCGCGGACGACGTGCCGCCCGAGCTCGCGGAATCGATCCGCCGCAAGTCGCTCGAACTCGGCTTCTACGCGTTCAACATGCCGGAAAGCGCGGGCGGCCCGGGCCTCGACTACGTGACGCAGGCGCTCGTCGAGCGCGAACTCGGCCGTACGAGCTGGGCGCTGCACGTGTTCGTCGCGCGGCCGAGCAAGATCCTGATGGCGTGCAAGGGCGACCAGATCGAGCGTTACCTGAAACCGGCCGTGCGCGGCGAGCGCGTCGACTGCTTCGCGCTGACCGAACCGGGCGCAGGCTCCGATGCGATGGGCATCCGCACCCGCGCGGTGCGCGACGGCGGCGACTACGTGATCAACGGCAGCAAGCACTTCATCAGCCATGCGGACACGGCCGACTTCGTGATCCTGTTCGCCGTCACCGGCGAAGAGGAAGTGCGCGGCCAGAAACGCAAGCGCGTGACCTGCTTCCTGATCGACAAGGACACGCCGGGCATGACCGTGCGCCGCGGCCCGCACTGCACGAGCCTGCGCGGCTATCACCAGTCGGAGATCTTCCTCTCCGACTGCCGCGTGAGCGCCGCGCAGATCCTCGGCGAAGAGCATCGCGGCTTCGAGCTCGCGAACGACTGGCTCACGGCCGGCCGCGTGATGGTCGCCGCGAACAACATCGGCCGCGCGCAGCGTGCGTTCGAGATGGCCGCCGAATGGGCCGCGACGCGTCACCAGTTCGGCAAGCGCATCGGCGACTTCCAGGGCACGTCGTTCAAGCTCGCGGACATGCAGACCGAGATCCGCGCGGCCGAACTCGTCACGCTCTACACCGCGCAGAAGCTCGACCAGGGCACGATGACCGACGGCGATGCCGCACTCGCGAAACTGCTCGCGACCGAGACGCTCGGCCGCGTGACCGATCACGCGGTGCAGATCTACGGCGGGATGGGGCTGATGGACGAACTGCCGATCGAGCGCTTCTGGCGCGATGCGCGCATCGAGCGCATCTGGGAAGGCACGTCCGAGATCCAGCGCCATATCCTGTCGAAGGAAATCCTCCGCCGCTACAGCTGACGCGAACCGTCGCGCCCGCCACCCCCGCGCGCCGTACCCAAAGGCCACAAAAGACCGAAGCGACCCCCCTCAGGGCGGGCCCC
>NZ_JAPVQY010000005.1:0-27805 GCF_027257875.1 Burkholderia sp. IMCC1007 | reverse complement strand
GGTCGACGTAAACCCACCGCCGCACCCGCGCCCGCGACCCGTCGCCCCGGCACCGCCGGCGCGACTTCCGAAAGGACAACTCATGACCTTCTCTCCCGCAGTCAGGGATCGCCGCGCGGCCGCCGCGGCCAATCTGCGCCGGCTGCTCGAGCCGGCCGGCATCGCGTTCGTCGGCGGACGCGGCATCGCGGGCGCCGTGCAGCGCTGTCGCGACTACGGCTACGCCGGCGCCATCTGGCTCGTCAACCCGAACCATGCGGAGATCGACGGCGTGCGCTGCCATGCAAGCGTCGCCGACCTGCCCGCCGCGCCCGATGCCGTGTTCGTCGCGGTGCCGGCGCGGCAGGCGATCGACGTCGTGCGCGCGCTCGCCGAACGCGGTGCCGGCGGCGCAATCGTGTACGCGTCGGGCTTCTCCGAAACGGGCGCCGACGGCGCCGCACTGCAACAGACGCTCGTCGACGCGGCCGGCGACATGGCCGTGCTCGGCCCGAACTGCTACGGGCTGATCAACGGGCTGAACGGCAGCGCGCTGTGGCCGGTCGCACACGGTGCGCCGCGCGTCCAATCGGGCGTCGCGGTGATCACGCAGAGCGGCAACCTCGCGTACAACCTGTCGATGAGCGCGCGCTCGGTGCCGTTCGCGTACCTGGCGAGCGTCGGCAACCAGGCGTCGGTCGACGTCGCGCGCCTCGTCGATGCGTTCGTCGACGATCCGCGCATCCGTGCGATCGGCGTGCACCTCGAAGGGCTGAAGGACGTGCGCGCATTCAGCGAGGCCGCCGCACGCGCACTCGCACGCGGCGTACCGATCGTCGCGCTCAAGAGCGGCACGTCGACGCTCGGCGCGCAGCTCGCGATGAGCCACACGAGTTCGCTCGCGGGCTCCGATGCGCTGTACGACGCACTGTTCCGGCGGCTCGGCGTGATCCGCGTGAAGGACCCGGTCGGCCTCGTCGAGACGCTGAAGCTGCTCGCGATCGCCGGGGTGCCCGAGCGCCGCACGCTCGCCGCGCTGGCGACGTCGGGCGGCGATGCGGGGCTCGTCGCCGATCTCGGCGAAGCGCGCGGCATCGCGTTCCCGCCGGTTGGCGACGCGGGGCGCGATGCGCTCGGCAACGTGCTGCCCGCCTACGCGACGATCGCGAACCCGCTCGACTTCACGACGACGCCGTGGGGCGACCGCGACAAGATGCGCGCGTGCTGCGACGCGCTGCTCGCGGACCGCCCGGGCGCGGCGGCGATGATCCTCGACTATCCGCAGGAAGCGACCGGCGAGCGGCCGCTGTGCGACATCGCGGCGAATGCGTTCGCGGCGTCCGCGCGCCAGCACGGCGTGGTCGGCGCGGTGATCTCGGTGTTCCCCGATCTCACGCCGCCCGATCACGCGGCGCGCATGGCCGCGGCCGGCATCGCGCCGCTGCAGGGGCTCGCCGACGGGATCGACGCGATCGGCGCGGCAATGACGTACGGCGACACGCGCCGCCGCGTGCTCGACGCCGATGCGCTGAATGCGCTGCCGGTGCTGCGCGCCGGTGACGGCGGCGGCACCGCGACGCTGCACGACGAATGGGCGAGCAAGCGGATGCTGGCCGCGCACGGGCTCGACGTGCCGCCGGGCGAATGCGTCGCGCCCGCCGACGCGCCGGCCGCCGCGCAGCGGCTCGGCTTTCCGGTCTGCGTGAAAGTGGTCAGCGATCGTCTGCCGCACAAGACCGAGGCCGGCGCGGTCGCGCTGAAGCTCGGCTCGCCGGAAGCCGTGGCTGCCGCGGTCGAGCGGATGACCGAACAGGTCGCGCGTTACGCGCCCGACGTGCAGGTCGAGCGCATCCTCGTCGAGAAGATGGCCGACGCGCCGCTGCTCGAACTGATCGTCGGCGTGAAGCGCGAGCCGAATTTCGGCCTCGCGCTCGTGCTCGGCACCGGCGGCGTGCTGGTCGAACTGATCCGCGATACCGCGACGCTGCTGCTGCCGGTCCGCGAAAGCGACGTGCGCGACGCGCTGCTCGGGTTGAAGCTCGGGCCCCTGCTGACAGGCTATCGCGGGCGGCCGAAGGCCGATCTCGATGCGGTGGTCGCGAACGTGATGGCGATCGCGCGCTTCGCGCACGCACATGCCGATACGCTCGTCGAGCTCGACGTCAACCCGCTGCTGGTGATGGAACGCGGCGCGGTGGCCGTCGATGCGCTGGTGCGGCTCGACGCATGACGCCGGCCTGAAACGCAACGGCCCGCTCACGCGATACGCGAGCGGGCCGTTGCTTGCCGAACACGAAGCACGCGAGGCCGTTCAGATCACCTTGCCGGGATTGAGCAGCCCGAGCGGATCGAATGCGTGCTTGAGGCGGCGCATCGCGGCGATCTCCGCGTCGCTGCGCGAGCAGCCGAGCCAGTCGCGCTTGTAGCGGCCGATTCCATGTTCGGCCGATACCGAGCCGCCCACATCGCGTACGAGCGGATACAGCACCGCATCGACGTCATGTGCGCTCTCGCCCGCCGCATACGGCGCCGATACGCACACGTGCAGGTTGCCGTCGCCGAGGTGGCCGAAGAAGAATACGTGCGCACCGGGCCAGCGTGCGTTCAGCGCGCGATCGCACGCTTCGACGAACGCGGCCGTCTCGCGCGGCGGAATGCCGACGTCGAAATTGACCAGACCCGGCAGCGCGTCGATCGCGAGCCCTTCGCGCACCGTCCAGAACGCCTGTGCGTCGGCCGCATTCTGTGCGAGCGCCGCGTCGTCGATCAGCCCGCGTTCGAGCCAGTCGGCCAGCACGGCTTCGAACCGCTCGGCCGTCTGCGCGGCGTCGCCGCTCGCGCATTCGATCAGCACCTTGACGCCGTCGTCCGCCGGCAGCGGCGCGCGCATGCCTGGCGTGTGCGCGCACACGTAGCCGTAGAACGCCGGCCACATCACCTCGAAGCTGAGCAAGTCGGAACAGGCGGTGCGCGCGGCGCGCAGCAGCGCGAGCGCCGCGGCCGTATCGCGTACCGCGCACAACGCGGTCGACGGCGCGGCGAGCCGCGGATGCAGCCGCAGCACGACTCGCGTGACGACGCCGAGCGTACCTTCGCTGCCGACGAAGATCTGCCGCAGGTCGTACCCCGCGTTGTTCTTCAGCATCTTGTTCAACGAGCCGAGCACGGTGCCGTCGGCCAGCACGACCTCTAGGCCGAGCACCTGCTCGCGCGTGGTACCGTAGCGGATCACGCGATTGCCGCCCGCATTGGTCGCCACGTTGCCACCGATCTGGCACGACCCGCGCGCGCCGAGATCGATGCCGAGCGCGAACCCGGCTTCGTCCACCGCCTGCTGCAGCGCTTCCAGCGGCGTGCCGGCCCACGCGGTGACGGTGGCCGCGTCCGCGTCGATCTCGATCACGCCCGTCATCCTTTCGAGCGACAGGACCACGTCGTGCGCGCGCGGCTCGGCACCGGCCGCGAGCCCCGTCATCCCGCCCTGCGGCACGACCGTCTGCCGGTGCGCGGTGCAGATCGCGAGCGCGCGGCTCACGTCGTCGACGCTGCGCGGGCGCAGCACTGCGCGCGGCCGTACGCCGGCCGCCTCGCCGTAGTTCGTGAAATGGCGCGCGCCGATCGCGTCGCCTGCGCTCACGCAATCGGCACCGAGCGCAGCGCGCAGCGCGGCGACGACGTCGCCGCTCGAGGAAGAATCGGACATGATCGACGGGGCCGGCCGTACCCGGCCCGCAGGCGTGTAAGGATCAGAAATTATGCCGCATGCCGATGCGCGCGGCGGCCTGCGTGCGGCTCGTCGACGGCGTGAAGCTGTAGCCGATCACAGCGTCCACGCCGTTCGATGCCCGCATCCAGTCGACCGCCGCATACACGTCGGTGCGCTTGGACAGCGCGTAGTGCGTGCCGAGCGCGACTTCGTGCCAGTGATGGCCTTCGAACGTCGTGTACTGATAGCCCGCGACGAGCGACAGCGGCACGGTCGCCTGGTACAGGCCGCCCGCCTCGTACACGCGCATCGTCGACGATTGCCCGTAGCCCTTGAACGTCGTGTTGCTGAAGTCCGCGTTGAGCGTCAGCTTGCCGAACGTGTACGACGCGCCGATCCCGAAGATCGATTGCGAGTCGACCGAGAACGGCGTCGAGTCGTGCAGGTCGGTCACCGCGCCCGTCGCCGGATCGACGGTCGCGACCGTCTGCCCGAGCATCGTGCGCACGCCGATCTGCGCATACGGGTCGAGCGCCGCGAGGCGGCGCGGCGCATTGAGCCGCGTGTAGTTGCCGCCCGCCGCGAAATCGCCGCGCGTGTAGCTTGCGCCGACGCTCCACGCGCTGCCGTCGTGGAAGCTGCCCGCGTCGTTGCTGAACGAATACATGCCGCCGACCACGAGCCCGTGGAAGCTGTTGCTGACGAACTTCACCGCGTTCTGCAGCCGGTCGCCGCTCTGCCGGTCGAAGTCGCCGAGGTGCACGCCGTAGCCGCTGCCGAACGCGCTGACGTTGTACGCGGCCGTGAAGTCGAATGCGAAGTCGTACTGATTGCCGAACGTCAGCGTGCCCCAGTCGTTGCCGAGCCCGACGTATGCCTGCCGCCCGAACATCGCGCCGCCCTGGTTCAGCCTGCCGGTGCCGAGCCGGAACCCGTTCTCGAGCTTGAACACGGCCTTGTTGCCGCCGCCGAGATCCTCGGTGCCCATCAGCCCGACGCGGTTGCCGTACGACACGCCATCGTCGAACAGGTACGCATGCGCGCCGCCCGCATTGTTCACGTAGGTGATGCCGCCGTCGATGATCCCGTACAGCGACACGCTGCTCTGGGCGTGTGCGTGGCCGTGGACCATCACCGACATCATGCCGGCCAGCAGGAAGCGCTTCTTCATTTTCGGTGTCTCCGGTTTCCGCGCGACGCGGATCGATTTTTCGTTGTGGTTGAACGCCGCCCGCCTGCTTCGCTTCGGCATCGCGGCGCTGGCGAGTATAGGTTTCGTTGAATGAATGTTCAATCCGTGTCGGCACGAAACGGCACCGGTGTTTACACGCATCGGCGATTTCATTATTGAAAAAACGTTCAACCCGTCATAACATCGTCGGGCAGCCCCGCGGACGACGTGCGGGCCCGTTCCGAACCTCGGAGTGCACTGGATGACGACCACCCTCAGCCCCGCTGCCGAGCCGCGCCTGCGCTCGGCCTACGAAGGACAGAAGTCGCGCCCGTACGACCCGGCCGCGCCGATCGCGACGCCGCTCGAACTGCATCGCTGCACCGTGCAGCCCGAGTGGGTCGACTACAACGGCCACATGAGCGAATCGTGCTACCTGCTCGTGTTCGGCGACAGCAGCGACGCGTTCTTCCGCTACTTCGGCATCGACGACGACTATCGCGCAGCCGGTTGCTCGATCTACTCGGCGGAAACGCATATCCGCCATCTGCGCGAAGCGATGCTCGGCGAGCCGCTGCGGCTCACGGTGCGGCTGCTCGACATGGACGACCGGCGGCTGCACGTGTTCCATTCGATGCATCACGCGACCACCGGCGCGCAGCTCGCGACCGGCGAACAACTGCTCACGCACGTCGACATGCGCGCGAAACGCTCGGCGCCGTTTCCCGATGCGATCCGCCGGCACCTCGACGCGATTCACGCCGAACATGCGCGCGCGCCGCACGAGCGGCACGCGAGCCGCGCGATCGCGATCCGCCACGCGGCCGCCGCTTCACGCTGACCACCCCGAACCCCGACGGAGCCCCACATGCAGACGAACGACGCCTGGCGCACGCGCGCCGGCCAGCTCGACATCGATTCCCGCGCCTTCGTCGATGGCGCATTCCGCGACGCGCACGACGGCGCCACCTTCACGTGCACGAGCCCGATCGACGGCCGCGTGCTCGCGCAGGTCGCGCATTGCCGGCAGGCCGACGCGGATGTCGCGGTCGCCGCCGCGCGGCGTGCATTCGAAACCGGTGCGTGGCGCGACGCGTCGCCGCGCGAACGCAAGCGCGTGCTGCTGCGCTGGGTCGCGCTGATCCGCGAGCATGCAGGCGATCTCGCACTGCTCGAAACGCTCGACACCGGCAAGCCGATCGGCGACACGACCACGATCGACATTCCGTCCACCGCGTACTGCGCCGAGTGGTTCGCCGAGGCGATCGACAAGACGGGCGGCGAAGTCGCGCCGGCGGATGCGCATCTCGTCGGGCTCGTCACGCGCGAGCCGATCGGCGTGGTCGCGACGGTCGTCCCGTGGAATTTCCCCGCGATGATCGCGATGTGGAAATGCGCACCGGCGCTCGCGGCCGGCAACAGCGTCGTGCTGAAGCCGTCGGAGAAATCGCCGCTGACTGCGCTGCGGCTCGCGGCGCTCGCCGCGCAGGCCGGGCTGCCGGCCGGCGTGCTGAACGTGCTGCCCGGCTTCGGCGATGCGGGCGAGGCGCTCGCGCGGCATCCGGACGTCGACTGCATCGCGTTCACCGGGTCGACCGCGGTCGGCCACAAGGTCGCGCGCTGCGCGGCCGATTCGAACCTGAAGCGCGTATGGCTCGAACTCGGCGGCAAGTCGCCGCAGATCGTGCTGCCCGACTGCCCCGACCTCGAACGCGCGGCGCGCACCGTTGCGCATGCGGTGTTCTACAACACCGGGCAGATGTGCACGGCGGGTTCGCGGCTGCTCGTGCATCGCGCGATCCGCGACGAACTCGTCGCGCGCGTGCTCGCGATCGCGCCCGAGTATGCGCCCGGCGATCCGCTGTCGCCGGATACGCGGATGGGCAGCCTGATCGATGCGGCGCAGGTCGAGCGCGTGCTCGGCTACGTCGACGCGGGCCGCGACGAGGCAACGCTGCTCGCCGGCGGCAGGCGCGCGCGCACGGACAGCGGCGGCCAGTACGTGGAGCCGACCGTGTTCGATTGCCCGCGCGCCGATGCGCGGATCGTGCGCGAGGAGATTTTCGGGCCGGTGCTCGCGGTGACGGCGTTCGACGATCTCGATACGGCCGTCGCGCTCGCGAACGACACGCGCTACGGGCTCGCTGCGTCGGTGTGGACCGCCAACCTGGCGACCGCGCACGAAACCGCGCGCCGGCTGCGGGCCGGCACGGTATGGGTGAACGGCTACGAGGAAACGGACGACATGAACTTCCCGTTCGGCGGCTTCAAGGAGTCGGGCAACGGGCGCGACAACTCGCTGCACGCGCTGGAGAAGTACACCGAGTTGAAGTCGACGGTGATTAGGTTGCGGTGATGTGCGGGCATCCGGGAACACGGATGCATCGCGACGTTTCGTTGCTGCGACGTCAAATGCATCCGCTCCCGTCCGAACTCGTCGGTCGCGAGGTGAGCGCCTTTTCAAAGTCCGAATCTATCGGCCCGATCAAAGGCACGAGCCAGGCCCAGTTGTCCTGCACCGCCGCGTTCGGGCTCGCTACAGAGTCACGGGAATTGCCCGCGCCTCCGAACGCTGTATCGTCGGGAAGGCGTTCAGCTTTGGCTTCGGTGGTTTCAAACGTTTTCGTCGACGTCATCAGATTCTCCCGCGGCCTGTGTCATGGCACCGGAGTCTGACGAAAAGCTTTCACGCGCGTCAATTCATTCTTATCAGGAAACAATCAATCGCCGTCCGGCGATTCACCTTCCCGCCCGCGCGCTCTAGACTGTCGGATCATCCCCGAACCGGACCCATGCAATGACCGACGTCCTGCCGCTCACCACCGACTCCGAATCCGGCCTCCAGTACCGGCTGCGCCCGGCCGACGGCCGCCCCGCGGCCCGCCTGCTGCTGCTGCACGGCGTCGGCGGCAACGAAACCAACCTGCTGAACCTGGCCGGTACGATCGATCCGCGCATCGAAATCGCGTTCGTGCGCGGCCCGCTGACGTTCGGCCCGAGCCAGCACGCGTGGTTTCCGGTGCGCTTCGGCGCGAACGGCCCGGAAATCGATCCGGACCGCGCGGATGCGAGCCGCGTGCAGCTGATTGCGCTGCTGCGTGCATTGCGCGCGCGGGACGCCGAACACGACACCGCCGCATTGCCCACCGTGATCGCCGGCTTCAGCCAGGGCGGCATCATGAGTGCGAGCGTCGGACTCACGTCGCCGGCCGACGTCGCCGCGTTCGCCGTGCTGTGCGGCCGCATCCTGCCGGAAATCGATCCGCTGATCGCGCCGCGCGACGCCTTGAGCGCGCTCGACGCGCTGGTGATGCACGGCCGCTTCGACGACAAGCTGCCCGTCGCGTGGGCCGATACCGCCGACGCGAAGCTGACGGCGCTCGGCGTCGCGCATGCCACGCGGCTGTACGACGCCGGTCATGAACTGACCGCGCAGATGGCGCGCGATTTCGGCCGCTGGGTCGACGCGCGCGCCGGTTTGAACTGAGCGCACCGGGCGTCCGCGCCGCCCGTGCGTGTCGTCAGACGTTGCGCGCCGGATCGCCGATGACCGGCGCTGCGCTGCCGGCCTCTCGCGCGGCGCCGCGCTTCGCCAGCTTCCAGCCGACCACCAGCGCGAGCACGACGACGGGAATCATCGCGACGGTCCACGTGCCGCCCGGATAGTCGAATGCCATCAGCACGAGCACGCTGGCGAGGAAGCCGAGCGTGAGCCACGACGTGAACGGCGCGCCGGGCATCCGGAACGATACCGGGCTCAGCTCGCCGCGCTTGACCGCGCGGCGGAACAGGATCTGGCACATCACGATGAAGCCCCAGGTCGAGATGATCCCGAGCGACGCCATGTTCAGCACGATCTCGAACGCCTGGGCCGGCACGATGTAGTTCAGCGGCACGCCGATCGCATTGATCGCGACCGTGACGAGGATCCCGCCGTACGGCACGCCGCGCGCATTCATCCGCGATACGAAGCGCGGCGCCGAGCCGCCCATCGCGAGCGAGCGCAGCACGCGCCCGGTCGAATAGAGGCCGGAGTTCAGGCTCGACAGCGCGGCGGTCAGCACCACGATGTTCATCACCGTGCCGACGTACGGCACGCCGAGCTTGCTGAAGAACGTGACGAACGGGCTTTCGTGCGAGCTGTACGCAGTCCACGGCAGCAGCATCGTCAGCAGCACGACGGAGCCGACGTAGAACAGCGCGATACGCCACATCACGCTGTTGATCGCCTTCGGCAGCACCTTGCGCGCATCGGCGGTCTCGCCCGCCGCGACGCCGACGAGCTCGATGCTCGCATACGCGAACACCACGCCCTGCACGATCAGCACCGCCGGCAGGATCCCGTGCGGGAAGATGCCGCCGTGCTCGGCAACCAGGTGCAGCCCCGGCATCTGGCCGGCGACCGGATGGCCGCTCGCGAGAAACACGGCGCCGACCGCGAGGAACAGCGCGAGCGTGCCGACCTTGACGATCGAGAACCAGAACTCCATCTCGCCGAACACCTTCACGCCGATCATGTTCATGACCGACACGATCCCCAGCGCGCCGAGCGCGAACACCCATTGCGGGACGTCGGTGAACACGGCCCAGTACTTCATGTAGATCGCGACCGCGGTGATGTCGACGATGCCGGTGGTCGCCCAGTTCAGGTAGTACATCCAGCCGGCGACGAACGACGCGCGCTCGCCCATGAACTCGCGTGCGTACGACACGAACGAGCCGCTGGTCGGCCGGTGCATCACGAGCTCGCCGAGCGCGCGCATGATCAGGAATGCGAACGCGCCGCACACGAGATACACGACCGCCAGCGCGGGCCCCGCGCTCTGCAGGCGGCCGCCCGCGCCGAGAAAGAGGCCGGTGCCGATCGCACCGCCCATCGCGATCATCTGCACGTGCCGCGGTTTCAACTGCTTCGCATAGCCGGCCTCGTGCGACGCGAACATCGCGTCGCGCTCGGAATGACGGGGCTCCGCGCCGCCGGCCGTGTCGGCCGGGCGCTCGCTGGCGTGCTTCATG
Source organism: Burkholderia sp. IMCC1007 (assembly GCF_027257875.1). Classification (GTDB taxonomy): domain Bacteria; phylum Pseudomonadota; class Gammaproteobacteria; order Burkholderiales; family Burkholderiaceae; genus Burkholderia. Next base: position 17,933 of record NZ_JAPVQY010000005.1, on the reverse strand, counting down.
GTGTGTCTCCGTTTCTTGATGTGGTGCGCCCATCGACGGGGCGCTGCGGGAACGGCCGCGCGCGGTCTGCCGGCGGCAAGCGCCGGCGCCGCGCGGCCGGGATCAGTACGCGCGCGGTCGGATCAGCGCTTCGGGTTGCAGCGCCTCGTCGAGTTGCGCGTCGGTCATCAACTGGTGCGCCAGCACGACTTCGCGGATCGACTTGCCGCTCTCGTGCGCCTCGGCGGCCACGGCGGTCGCGCGCTTGTAGCCGATGTACGGATTCAGCGCGGTCGCGAGCGCGACCGACCGCTCCATCGTTTCGCGCAGCCGCTGCGGGTTCGCGGTGATGCCGGTCACGCAGCGGCCCGTGAGGGTCGTGCACGCGGCGGTCAGGTGGCTGAAGCTGCGGAACAGCGCGCTCGCGATCACCGGCTCGAATGCGTTGAGCTGAAGCTGCCCGGCTTCGGCCGCGAAGGTCACGGTCAGGTCGTTGCCGAACACTTCGAACGCGACCTGGTTCACGACTTCCGGAATCACCGGGTTCACCTTGCCCGGCATGATCGACGAGCCGGCCTGCACCGGCGGCAGGTTGATCTCGCCGAACCCCGCGCGCGGGCCGCTCGACAGCAGCCGCAAGTCGTTGCAGATCTTCGACAGCTTCACCGCGATCCGCTTCAGCACGCCCGAGATCTGCACGAACGCGCCGCAATCCTGCGTCGCCTCGATCAGGTTCGGCGCGGTGCTGAGGTCCAGCCCGGTGATGCGGCGCAACGCGGCCAGCGCCTTCTCCGCGTATTGCGGGTGCGCGGTGATGCCGGTGCCGATCGCGGTCGCGCCGAGATTGATCTCGCGCATCAGCCAGCCGGCTTCCTGCAGGCGCGCGATGTCTTCCGTCACCATCACCGCGTAGGTCGAGAACTCCTGGCCGAGCGTCATCGGCACCGCGTCCTGCAACTGCGTGCGGCCGAGCTTCAGCAGCCCCGAAAACGCGTCGGCCTTCTCCGCGAACGCGTCGCGCAGGCGCGCCATCGCTTCCAGCAGGTGCTCGACGGCGAAGCAGGTGGCGATGCGGATCGCGGTCGGATACACGTCGTTGGTGCTCTGCGCGAGATTGACGTGCTCGTTGGGATGCAGGTATTCGTACTGCCCGCGCGCGTGGCCCATGATTTCGAGCGCGCGGTTGCAGATCACCTCGTTCGCGTTCATGTTGGTCGACGTGCCGGCCCCGCCCTGGATGATGTCGACCACGAACTGGTCGTGCAGCCGGCCTTCGCGGATCTCGACACACGCGGCGGCGATCGCGTCGCGATACGCGCGCGGCAGCAGCCCGAGCTCGCAGTTCGCATCGGCCGCGGCTTCCTTCACGGCGGCGAGCGCCATCACGAGGTACGGCAGCGACGCGATCGTGCGCCCCGAAATGTCGAAGTTCTCCTTCGCGCGCAGCGTATGGACGCCGTAGTACGCGTGATCCGGAATGCTTCGCTTACCTAAAAGATCCGCTTCGACGCGGAAGCCGTTTTCCGTCATGTCCCCTCCTCAGATGTCCCGTGCCGACGCGGCGAACCCGCTGCGCTCGCCGCGTACCGATACGACGGGATCGCATTCTATGCCTTTGCATAAAGAAGCTCGCTTCTGTATTATCGAAAGCGGTTTTGCGTGGGACGCAACAGCGAGAATCGGATGAAAACAACAGCGAGAGACACTGGCGTCGACCATCTCGGCGCCATGCGCACCTTCGTGCGCGTCGTCGACATGGGGAGCTTTTCCGCGGTCGCGAAGGAGATGCACGTGTCGACGTCCACCGTCGCACGCAAGATCACCGCGATCGAGGAGGCGCTGGGCGTCGCGCTGCTGCATCGTTCGACGCACAGCGTGACGCTGACCGAGGCCGGCCAGATCTACCTCGAACGCGCGGTCACGCTGATCGCGGATCTCGACGACACGCTGCGCGTCGTCACCGAGCTCAATGCGCACCCGAGCGGGCCGCTCAAGCTCACCGCGCCGGTCGGGTTCGGTCGCCGTCATCTCGCGCCGCTCATCGCGCCGTTTCTCGAGCGCTACCCGACGATCCAGCTCGACGTGCGGCTCACCGACAACCACAACGATCTCGTCGCCGGCGGGTTCGATCTCGACATCCACGAGGGCGAGAACTATCTGGACAACCTGGTCGTGCATCGGCTGTCGCGCAACGACAGCATCCTGTGCGCGACGCCCGGCTATCTCGAGCGCCGCGGGCGGCCCGTGACGCCGGACGACCTGACGCAGCACAACTGCCTGCGCTACGTGCATCCCGAAGGCGATCCGCGCTGGGAACTGGTGAGCGACGATGCGCGGCACAGCGTGCTGCCGGCCGGCAACCTCGTCACCGACCATTCGGAGCTGCTGCTCGAGGCGACCTGCGCGGGGCTCGGCATCGCCGAGTTCGAGATCTGGCTGGTGCGCGACCTGCTCGCAAGCGGCCAGCTCGAACCCGTGCTGCCGCGCTATCGGCTGCACAACAAGCTGACCGGCGAGTACATCTACATCGCGTATCTGGCGAACCGGCGCAGCTCGGCGAAGCTGCGCGTGCTGAAGGACTTTCTCGCGGAACAGCTCGCGGACATCGGCGCGCTGTCGGATGCGCAATTGGTGAAGATTCGCGAGGGGCGGGCGTAGCGGGGAGCGGTTTGCGGTTTGCGATTTGCGATTTGCGGTTTGCGGTTTGCCGCTGCCGCTCGCGGTGATGGCCGCGCTTGCATGCAGCCGCCCCGCACGCGCGGCCGCGTCGGCCGGCACTCGCAAGCCGGCGCGCACCGACGCACGCCGCGCTCGCGACAAGCCGCGGCCATGCATCGACACGCTCACGCCATTCAGGCCGCCTGCAACTCGAACGGGAACGTTGCGTGCCCGATCTCGACGCCCTGCGTATTGATCATGCGCGGGCGATGGAACGCGGCGAGCCGCGCGCGCTGCGCCGCCGTGCCGATCTCCAACCGTTCGAGCAGTTCGCTCACGACCATGTACAGCACGTCGATGTTGCCGTCGCCGATCTTCACCGAGATGCCGAGCGCGCCGTTCGCCCCGAGCTGCCGCGTGCGTTCCGACGCACGCACGCCGATCCCGTAGCAGCCGTCCGCGCCGAGCTTGCCGACCACCTGCCCGTCGAACGCGCCCATCAGCACCGTGCAGTAGCGCCCTTCTCCGCCGACCAACTCCGGATGCGCGGTCATCGCATGATGGATGCGCGCCAGCGCGCGCACGCGGTCGGTCACCGCGTCGCCGCCCGCTTCCACCTGGTCCGCGCCGCCGGCCAGCGACGCGTAAAGACGCGCGAGCCGATCGAGCGAAAAAGCCGGCGTCGGCAGGTTGCATCCGTCGATCGCCCAGTCGACTTCGTCGTCGCGCAGCCCGCACGCATCGGCCACCACGTGCTTCACGCGCGCCTGCATCGGATGGTCCGGCAGATGGTAGTCGGCGATCGCCGCGCCGATCGCGCGCGCGCCGGCCAGCATTCCGACGTGCTTGCCCGAACAGTTGCTGCACACGCCGGTCGGCGTGTAGTCGCGCTTGATCCACGACCGGTACACCGCGTCGGACAACGGCGCGTGCCCGCCGCACCGCAAATCCGACTCCTGCGCGTCGACCTTCGCCAGCATCGCGCGCGTGCGCGCGATGTGCTGCTCCTCGCTGCTGTGCGACGCGCACATCAGCGCGATGTCCGCGTCGTCGAAACCGAACCGCTCCGGCGCGCCCGTCTCGATCACCGACAAGGCCTGCGCCGGCTTCGCCGCCGAACGCGCGAGCGTCGTCCGGAACGGATCGCCGAACCGGAACAGCAGCCTGCCGCCGGCATCCACCACCGCCACATCGGCGACGTGGGTGTTTTCGATCGCATTGCCGCGGTGAGTCACGACCGCTGCGCGTTGGGTGTCCATCTGTGCTGTCTCCTTCGTCCGGGCCTGTTCGCCGGGGCCCATGCAACCGGTACGGCAGTGTATCGGCTCGGCGGCGCACCGCGCCTGTCGGTCGATGGAAAGCGGTGTTGCACCGGATGCAAAGCCGCCAGCGGGATCACGAAAAGCTGACCGTTTTAGTACAAAAACTATTAGATCGTTTACATGTTTCGTAATAGTTCGTAGAATTGCGATCGCTAACGCGAATCATACGCATTTACATTGACGTTTTCCGATGCTACGGGCGCCGCCCGGCACCGCGAACACGCGTCCGATCACCGATACTTCCGCTGCCTTCTCGATATGCCCGCCCAGTTCAAGACGAGGCCCCGTGCCCTCGTGTCCGCGCTGACCTGCTCCGTTTTCCTGACGCCGCTGCTCGCTTCCGCCGAAACCGCTCCCGCTACCGACCCGTCGCCCGCCGCCGATACGTCGACGACGCTGCCGACGATCACGGTGCAGTCGTCCGCGCCGTCCGACCTGCAGGTGAAGCGCTCGCCGTCGTACAAGTTCACCGCTCCGCTGCTCGACACGCCGCGCTCGGTCACGGTGATCCCCGAGCAACTGATCAAGGAAAAGAACGTGACGTCGTTCGCGGATGCGCTGCGCTCGGTGCCGGGCATCACGTTCCTCGGCGGCGACGCGGCCGCGAATCCGTCGGCCGACCGTCCGGTGATTCGCGGCTTCGAATCGCGCAACTCGATCTTCGTCGACGGGATGCGTGATTCGGGGGTGCAGAACCGCGAGACGTTCGCGGTCGAGCAGATCAGCGTGATCAAGGGCCCCGACTCCGTGTACGCGGGCCGCGGCTCGGTGGGCGGCAGCATCGACATAGTCACGAAGACGCCGCAGAACGACAACTTCATCAACAGCAGCATCGGCTTCGGCACCGACGGCTACAAGCGTGCGACCGTCGACGCGAACCACAAGATCAACGACACGACGGCCGTGCGGCTGAACGTGATGGGCCACGACGCGAACCAGGCCGGCCGCAACGACGTGTACAACAAGCGCTGGGGCGTCGCGCCGTCGATCGTGTTCGGGCTCAATACGCCGACCACGGTCACGGTCAGCTACTACCACATGAACTCGTACGACATGCCGGACTTCAGCGTGCCGTTCCGCGCGTCGGGCGGCACGCCGGTGCCGACCGATCGCGGGCAGTTCTTCGGGCTGAACACGCGCGACTATCGCTACGGGCAGACCGACACCGGCGAAATTCGCGTCGAGCACAAGATCAACGACGACTGGAAGCTGAAGAACACGACGACGTTCGGGCGCTCGACGCTCGATTACGTGGCGACGAACCCGCAGATCCTCGCGTCGGATCCGACCATGCTCGGCCTGCAGGCGAAGAGCGGCAAGTACGCGCTCAACGGCTTCGCGAACCAGACCGAGGTGACGGGCAGCGCGAGCCTGTTCGGGATGAAGCACACGATGACGGCCGGCGTCGAGTTCAGCCACGAGCAGGCGCGCTACGAGGGCTATCTCGTGTCGGATTCGGCCGGCAACAGCATCCGTACGGGCGGCCCGTGCTCGGTGGCCGGCAACTGCACGCCGCTCGCCGGCGGCTGGAACCCGAACATGCCGTGGACCGGCAACATCGTGCTGAACGGCGACAAGAGCTTCCCCGGCCCGACCACCAACACGCGCACCGATACGGTGTCGGCGTACATCTTCGACACGGTCAAGCTGTCCGAGCGCTGGCAGTTCAACACCGGGCTGCGCTTCGACCGCTACGACATCACCGGCAAGCAGGCCGGCGTCGCCGACCTGTCGAACACGTCGAACCTGTTCAGCTACCAGTTCGGCCTCGTGTTCAAGCCGGTGACGAACGTGAGCCTGTATGCGTCGTACGGCACGTCGTCGAACCCGCCGGGCTCGAACTCGGGCCTCGGCGGCGGCACCGACCAGATCACCGCGACGAACCAGGACCTCGCGCCCGAGCGCTCGCGCAACATCGAGATCGGCGCGAAGTGGGACGTGCTGCAGGATCAGCTGTCGCTGACGTCGGCGCTGTTCCAGACCGAGAAGACCAATGCGCGCGTGAGCGACGGCCTCGGCCACACCGTCAACGCGGGCAAGCAGCGCGTGCGCGGCGTCGAGTTCGGTTTCGCGGGAAACCTGACGCCGAAGTGGCACGTGTTCGGCGGCTACTCGTACCTGAACGCGATCACGACCGACGCGGGCCCCGGCAGCCCCGGCGCATCGGGCCTGCCGATGGTGATGGTGCCGAAGCACAACTTCACGCTGTGGACGAGCTACGACGTCATGCCGAAGCTCACGCTCGGCGCGGGCGCGACCGTGATGAGCCAGACCTATGCATCGGTGTCGGCGACGACGAAGAAGTGGACGCCCGGCTACGCGCGCTTCGACGCGGCCGCGACGTGGCGCGTGAACAAGACGATGGACGTGCAGCTGAACGTACAGAACCTGTTCGACAAGAAGTACTACGCGAGCGCGTATCCGATCTACGCGACGTGGGCGCCGGGCCGTTCGGCGATGGTCACGCTGAACTTCTATCAGTAAGCGTCATGCGGCGGGAGGGCATGATGCGCCCTCCTCCGCGTCGCTCGCCGCGGCAGCGAATAGGTCTTCGTACTCGTGAAGCTCTTCATCGCTTCCTGCGCGCCTTCCTTGTAGCCGAGGCCGTGATCACGGCGATCGCCGGGTTCGTGATGAGTTCGTCCGTGATTTCGCGCGCTGCAGCCGGAACTGCGCGTAAGCTCGCGCTTGTGCTGCGGCGGGAGATGGATCGAGGTACGCGCGTCGCGTCAGGCGTCAGAGAGACGCCAGCAGCGGTACGTGCTATCGATATTCATCGATCTCGATCACGCCCCCGACTGATTCAATGAGCTCGCGGGTAGCGTCCGACACGTGGGGCACACGATCACCATTCTCGTTGTCCCAGTAGCACAAGAACCGCATGCGCGCACCGGCTTGCTCGATACGCTCGAGAAGACCTTCACGCGGCAAGGAGAGCCGTTCGATCAGGTAGCGGAGGTGCGGCTCCAATCGATCGCTTTGAACGGCGGCCTTGCTTTCCAGCGCCCACAGATTAAGCTTTCCGGGCCGGGAACTCAGGCGCCCGGACGGCAGCAGATAGGGCTTTTCTTTCGTGATCGTTCGACTCGGGAAGATGCCGAAGAAGGCGGTCCACGTGTCCGGGTGCGCGCCCTCCGATGAAATGATGAAGGTCGCGTGCGCAAGTGCGCTATCGGTGGGCGTAGGGGACTCAGCGTGCATAGTCATGCATGTTATCAATTACTACGCCTTTGAACTCGACGTCGCCGTTGTCGTGGAAGATAACGTTGTCGGCTGGTCCCAAGCCGTTTGCAGGCTTCAAGATATGCAGCATCTGCCCGAACGTCCTGCGATCGTAGCCGAGCATCTTTGCCGCGAAGGACTCGCGTCAGCTCCGGTCAGCGGTCGCAAACCACATTGTCAATCGGCCAGTGACAGAGCACGCGTCGATATGTCGACGTGCAGTGGTCCCGATCGAGAGAATTAGGTGGGGCGATGCATTGGAACTCAGTGAAGCCAAATCGGAATTCTCGCGGCAACCCAATCGATCTTCGTTGGCGGCATCGAGATTGCCCTTTCACCGTCGTTCTCATCCGACGCATCGAAATAGATCAACTTGTTGCCGCGGATTTTGATCGAATCCTGTTGCGGCCGGCCGTCCCAAAAAACGAAAAATAGTCGGGAAGCAAGCGTCGATCCATGCCCATCGGTGACGATGAGTTTGACCTGCTCGTTCTGATCCGCAAACAGTCCATGGCTGCGGGCACCACTTCCGCAAATGTTGACGATGTAGGTTGCGCCGCGGATCTGTTTGATTCCACCATTCATCTTGGCGTTGTAGTCGAAGCGCTGACAATCGGTGTCGTCAGTCGTGACTCCACCAAAACTGATGAGCGACAAGCAGGCCAAAATGCCGAGCGTGACGATCGCCAGTCGCGCACGCTCCGCTCGGCCGAAATGGGCGATATTTTGAACAAGCCAGTAGAAGTAGGCTGCGAAGATAAGCGTCGTGATGACGAGCATGGCAGTCTTACCGCCCTTGAGTGCGAAAATCGTGACCGCATTTGTGGCGCCAAGCGGAAGGAACGCCCATACGATGGCGACAGCTAGGGTCACGGCCCCAACCACCAAGATCGTTCTGAGAATGAGGCGGATAGTCTTCATTGCTCCGCCGGGATTGGTCTGCATACGGTATCAAATTTCAAAACGGTCGGCTTGTCGAGTTTTACGAGTTTGGGCCTACTGTAAACCATAAAATCTCCGCCACGACTGTGTGCCGCCCTCCAGTCGCGATATGTCTAGTTGCGCACTGGCCAGCACACATCATTCGCCATAAACTCTCGAATTAATTTGATCTATAAATGACTCAATCTTGAAAAACAAATTTCCTATAATTCACAAAAAATCCATTCAACTCGACCTTAGTCACTAGTACGAATCCGAAAAAATTATTATCTCAAAGAACTTATCCTAATCTCCCAACTTGCGCCGACACCCAAAAACAATCAAAAACTGTTACGCGGCACCGCTCTGCCGCCAAATGGAGCCGTCAATGGTGCTGGCCCAACCGAATTCCCCGAACTGGCGCTACCGCCAAAAACGAGCGCTCACGAACGTGTCGATACCGCGTACCGCAGCGCGCGAAGCCGGTGCGCAGATGCATACGAGCAGCCCCGTGCTCACCGCCAGCGGCAAACTGTTCCTGTCGCAGTTGAACGCGCTCGAGCGCAACGCGCTGCTCGCCCGGCTCACGCTGACGAAGATGACCTACCTGACGCTGACCGATGCGCAGCTGCTGGCGGCCGAACTCGACCGGCTGGCCGCGCGCGGGGTGGGCATCGACAACGAGGAATTCGTACGGGGGATGGTGGCCGTCGCGGTGCCGGTGAAGGATGCCGCGAGCGGCCGCGTGCTTGCTGCGCTCGCCGTGCATGCGCCGACTGCACGCGCGACGCTCAACGATCTGCTGGAAAACGTGCCGAAGATGCGCGACGCGGCCGCGCGGCTCGCACCGCTGCTGCATGCGGCTGATGGCGCGCCGCGGGATTGATCCGGGCACGCGCGTTCATGCGTTGCAAACGCTCACGCCAAGTGATACCGCAGCCAGAAAGTCTCGCGGCACGCGTTGTCGAACGTGATCCTCGTCGGGCTGATCGGCTGCGCGTCGGGCTGGCGGATCACGTCGTAGTCGATCCAGCATTCGGCACACAGCAGGTCGGACGGCGCGCGATCCTGCTCGACCGCGCGGCGCACGATCGCGCCGTTGTCGAAGCGGTATTCGGTTTCGTCGCGCGTGACCTCGACGTCGTCGTCGGTCCAGCGGTCGTGCGACGTGGCATGCGACACGATCGACACCGGGCCGGCAAGCCCGTGGATCGCGGCGACGTAGGCAATCAACTTGTCCATGACGAGGCGGCGAACTGGCGGATGGCCGCTATGTGCGACGCAGGATGCGCGCAGCGGCCCGAGCGGCGAGTATAGCCGCGCGCGGATGACCTTGCCGCCGGCAAGGGTTTGATCCGCGTTTCACGCGGGTTTTCACGCGGGCCTTGCGCCGGTTTTGCGCGTCATGCCTCCAGCGCCAGCAACGCGAACGTCGCGAGCCAGTGCTCGCCCATGTAGTCGCCGGCCACGTGCGCGAGCGCGCTCGCCAGATGCCGGTCGGCCGCATCGAGCAGCTTCGTGCGCCGCTCGTCGCCTTCCCGCAACGCACCGGCGAGCGAGCGCTGGCACCATGCGCGGCTCAGATTCAAGCCGTCCAGATGCGCGATCTTGCCGTCGCTGCGGTCGCTGACCGTAGCCGGCACGAACAGCGTCGCCGGCTCGCCGCGTGCGAGATCCGGCAGGAAGCGCGCGAACCAGCCGTCGAATTCGCCCGCCGGCAGCACGCGCCGCATCAGCTCCGCCTCCATCAGCGCCGGCGACAGGAATTCGTCGCCCGACGGCTCCCACGCCTGGCACGCGACGTCGTTCGAATGCCAGCGCTTCGCGGTATCGACGATCAGCGCCGCGAGCCCGTCGCGCTGCGTGTCGCGTGCGAAGTCGAGCGTGAGCGCCAATGCGAACGCGGTATTGAAGTGCGTGCCGACGCGCAGCGGATAGGTCGCCTTCGGCAGGAACGCCTCGAAGCGCGACACGAACAGGTCGGTGAGCGGCGCCATCGTCTTCGCCCAGCGCGCGGCCTGCGGCACCACGCCCGTAAGCGCTGTCCGCTCCAGTTGTGCGGACAGCGCCAGCAGCCACGCCCAGCCGTAAGGCCGCTCGAAGCCGCTGTTGTGCGGCAGCGCGAGATACGCGCGTTCGCCGGCGACGTTCGCGTCGGTGAAATGCGCGTCGACGATGGCGATGATCCGTTCGGCCTCCGGCAGCGCCGGATAGCGTTCGAGCGCGCGCAACACGAGCCAGTAGCCGTGCACGCACGAATGCCAGTCGTAGCTGCCGTAGAAGATCGGGTGCAGCGCGCGCGGCCCCTGCACGTCGTGCGGGCCTTCGAGCGCATGCGTGAGCTTGTTCGGATATTCGCGGGTCAGGTGCGCGAGCGCGAGCGACGCGAATTTCGACGCGAGTTCGGCGGTCAATCGGTGGGCGGTCATGGGTATCTCGTCGTCAGAAGCGGAATACGAACGCATACATCAGCAGCGTGTTGACGGCCAGCAGCAGCACGGCGGTCGGCCACTGCGCGTCGATCACGCCGTGCTTGTCCTTCAGTTCGAGCAGCGCGGCGGGCACGATGTTGAAGTTCGCGGCCATCGGCGTCATCAGCGTACCGCAGAAGCCGCTCAGCATCCCGATCGCGCCCATGATCGCCGGATTGCCGTGGAAGCGCCCTCGCGTCGCGCCGCGCGGCACGGCCGCGGCCTCGCCGACATCGTCGGACTCGCCGCGCCCGAGCTTGCCGAAGCCGGCGATCAGCGCGATCGCGATCGCGAGGCGGCCCAGGATAACGGTTTCGTCGGAGCAATCCGGGCGCGGGTGGCGGACTACTGGTGGCGGATGGCGGGTGGCGGACTGCGGCTGGCGGGCACCCGCCCCGTCACGCGTGGCGAAGCGCAGGTGCGCCGACTAAACTGGAAGGCATCGGCAACGTACGGGAGAGCCGCCATGATTGACGTATTCCAGACCATCGGCAGCCGCGCATTCTCCGCGCATCTGGCGAAGGACGGCATGGTCACGCTGATGGAGCAGCGCCATGAGGTCGACCGCGTGACGCTCGCCACCGCGTACGCCGCGCTCGTCGAGGAATCCGAGCAGGAAGCCGATCTGCGCGATGCGACCGTCGAAGGGATGATGCGCGCGCTGATCCAGGGGTACGCGCGCAGTCATTGACGCTGCGGCCGCGCCCTCGGCCCGCAGCGGTTCGCTGTCAGGCGGCCGGCGTGCCGACGCCTTGGTCGCCGCTGCCCCTGCCCCTGCCCCGGCCCCGACCTCAGCCTCGGCCCCCGGCCAGTGCACAGTCGCCGGTAGCCGGCGTGCGTGCAGATCCTCGGCAGATTCTCCACCGCGCCGTTGCCGGCGCGATTGCACTCCGTGCTGAAAGCTTCGACCACGTCGCGATCCGCAAACACGGTCGTGCGAAAGTCGCGTTCGCCGCGTTTCGCGTGTCACGGCAGATGCGCAGCGCCAAGTCGATGGAATGAGCGATCGCCATGACGATCGGACGACCGCCCCGCGACACGTAGTCGTGACGTTACCTACCGGCGCCGGCGGCCCACTTTCCGCAGCGCAGCGCGCGGCGCGCGTACGAGCCGATTCGAACGCACAGGCGGCAAAAAAGCAGCCCGACCATCGACGAAAGGGCCGGAATCGATGCAATGCGCAATTTTTTCGATTGCCGCCGCTCGCCGCGCATGACAGCATGCGGGCGTCGCCAACCGAAAAGAACTCCGTGCCGTCCGTCCGCCGATGCAGGTCACCGGCGCCGGCCCGGCACCGCCTTCCATGAACCCGGCCCACCACCCACACTACGAACCGACCGGAGTATCCCGCTTGTGAACATCGGCATCGTCAACGACCTCCCGCTTGCCGTCGAGGCGATGCGCCGTGCGATCGCGCAACGTCCGGAGCACCGCGTGCTGTGGGCCGCGGCCGACGGCGCACAGGCCGTCGAACTGTGCGCCGCGCAGCCGCCCGACGTCGTGCTGATGGACCTGATCATGCCGAAGTGCGACGGGGTCGAGGCGACGCGGCGAATCATGCGCTCCGGCCGCCCGTGCGCGATCCTGATCGTGACGAACTGCATCGGCGCGAACGCGTGGCGCGTGTTCGAGGCGATGGGCGCGGGCGCGCTCGACGCGGTCGACACGCCGCGCCTCGGCGCAGGCGAAGCCGGCGACACCACCCGGCTGCTGCTCGCGAAGATCGACCAGATCGGCCGCCTGCTCGATGCGCCCGGCGGCGTGCATGCGGCCGGCACGACCGCACGCGCCGACGGCGGCCCGCTGATCGCGATCGGCGCATCCGCCGGCGGGCCGGGCGCGCTCGCATCGATCCTCGGCAGCCTGCCGGCCGACTTCCGCGCGCCGATCGTGATCGTGCAGCACGTCGATCGCGCGTTCGCCGAAGGGATGGCGCAATGGCTCGACGGCCAGACGCCGTTGACGGTGCGAGTGGCGTGCGAAGGCGACCGCCCGCAGCCGGGCGTCGCGCTGCTCGCCGCCACCGACGATCATCTGCGCATCACGCGCGCCGGCACGCTGGAATACACGCGTGAGCCTGCCGCCACGCCATACCGGCCGTCGGTCGACGTGTTCTTCAACAGCCTGACCGAACACTGGCCGGGCCGCGTGATCGGCGTGCTGCTGACGGGCATGGGCCGCGACGGCGCGATCGGCCTGAAGGCGCTGCGGATGAAGGGCTATCACACGATCGCGCAGGACGAGGCGACGAGCGCCGTATACGGCATGCCGAAGGCGGCCGCGACACTCGGCGCGGCGCGCGCGATCCTGCCGCTCGAACGCATCGCCGGCGAGCTGACCGCACTCGCGCGGATCTGAACCAATGACGCCCCACCCCCTCCAGCGCAGCCGCGGCGCAACGCGGCCCCGATCATGACCAGCAACCTGACCCGCCCGCCGGGCGCCCCGCATCCGGCAGCCGACGCCATGCCCGCACGACCTGCACCGGCCGCCGACGTCCCGGCGATGGTTCTGCTGGTGGACGACCAGACGATCGTCGCGGAAGCCGTGCGGCGCGCGCTCGTCGACGAGGACGGCATCGACTTCCACTACTGCCCGCGCTCGGACGAAGCGATGGCCGCCGCGATCGAGACGCGGCCGACCGTGATCCTGCAGGATCTCGTGATGCCGGGCACCGACGGGCTGAGCCTCGTGAAGGCGTACCGCGCAAATCCGGCGACGCGCGACGTGCCGATCATCGTGCTGTCGACGCAGGAAGAGCCGGTGATCAAGAGCGCGGCGTTCGCGGCCGGCGCGAACGACTACCTCGTGAAGCTGCCCGATCGCATCGAGCTCGCCGCGCGGATCCGCTACCACTCGCGCTCGTACATGAACCTGCTGCAGCGCGACGAGGCCTATCGCGCGCTGCGGCAATCGCAGCAGCAACTGCTCGAAGCGAATCTCGAACTGCGGCGCCTCACGCATTCGGACGGGCTGACCGGGCTGTCGAACCGGCGCTACCTCGACGAATACCTGGCCGCGGAATGGCGACGCGTCGCGCACGAGCGCGGCGAGCTGTCGCTGCTGATGATCGACGTCGACAATTTCAAGCTGTACAACGACACGTACGGACACGTATCGGGCGACAGCGTGCTCAGGCAGGTCGCGGCCACCATCGAGCGCTGCCTCGGGCAGTCCGGCGATCTGGCCGCACGCTTCGGCGGCGAGGAGTTCGCGGTCGTGATGCCGTCGAAGTCGCCGGGCGCCGCGCGGCTGCTCGGCGAGAAGATCCGCCTCGCGGTCGAGGCGCTGCGGCTCGAGCACGTGCATTCGTCGACGGGCCGCTACGTGACGATCAGCATCGGCGGCGCGACCGTCGTGCCGGCACCCGGCGTGCCGACGACATCGCTGATCGAAGCGGCCGACCGCGCGCTGTATCGCGCGAAGCGCGACGGCAAGAACCGCGTCGCGGTCGATGGGCCGGCGACGCCTGCGCTACCCGTCGCGTCCGTTCCCCCGGGCACCGGCGGCTTCCGCTGAACGCCGGTGCAGCCGCTGCGGCCGATGTGGCCGATGTGGCCGATGTGGCCTCTGCAGCCTACGCGGCCGCAAGCAGCCGCCGCGCGTAGTCGCCCGGATCGAGCGGCCGGCTGAACAAGTAGCCCTGCTGCATATCGCAGCCGATCTGCCGCAGGAACCACGACTGCGCTTCGGTCTCCACGCCTTCCGCGGTGACCTTCATCCCGAGCGAATGCGCCATCGCGACCACCGCCTGCGTGATCGCGACGGAATCGCGATGATCGGGCACGCCCGACACGAACGAGCGGTCGACCTTCAGGTTGTGCAGCGGAAAGCGCTTCAGATACGCGAGCGACGAATAGCCGGTCCCGAAGTCGTCGACCGAGATCCGCACGTTCATGTCGGTGAGCGCCTCGAGCATCGGCAGCACGGTGTCCGTGTCGTTCATCAATACGCCTTCGGTAATCTCGAGTTCGAGCGCGCCCGGGTCGAGCTGCGTCTGCGCGAGGCAGCGGCCGACCGATTCGACGAGCCCTTCGTGGAACTGCCGCGGCGACAGGTTGACCGCCAGCATCAGGTCCGGCGCGATCGTGCGGCGCCATTCGGCGGCCTGCCGGCACGCGGTTTCGAGCACCCACTGGCCGATCGCGACGATGAGCCCGGTGTCTTCCGCGACCGGGATGAATTCCGCCGGCGACATCGGCCCGAGTTCCGGGCTGGTCCAGCGCAGCAGCGCTTCGGCGCCGACCGTGCGGCCGCTGCGCGCGTCGACGACCGGCTGGTACGCGAGCCGCAGCATGTCCGACGACAACGCCCGCCGCAGCGACTGCTCGATCGCGAAGCGGCGCTGCAGGCGCAGGTTCAGTTGCGCGGTGAAGAACGTGAAATGGTTGCGGCCGCGCTGCTTCGCGTCGTACATCGCCGAATCGGCGTTGCGCATCAGCGTGACGGCGTCCTCGCCGTCGCGCGGCGCGACGCTGATCCCGATCGACACGCCGAGCCAGTACTCGTTGTTCGCGATCGCGAACGGCTTCGCGATCGTATCGATCACCTCGCGTGCGAGCACGGCGAGCCCGTCGGGATCGTCGCAGTCGTCGACCAGGATCACGAACTCGTCGCCGCCGACGCGCGTGAGCGAATACCGGCCGGCCGCGCATGCCTCGAGCCGCGCGGCGACGCTGCGCAGCAGCGCGTCGCCGGCGTCGTGCCCGGCCGTGTCGTTGACCTTCTTGAAGCCGACCAGGTCGATGAACAGGATCGCGACACGCGCGGGGCCGGCCGCGCGGTCGCGCATGCCGAACAATTCGCGCATCCGTTCGGACAGCCAGCGCCGGTTGTACAGGCCCGTCAGCGCATCGCGCGTCGCCATGTAGCGCAACTGCTGCTGCGCTTCGCGCACGGGACCGATGTCGTGGAACGACACGAGCACCGATTCGGGCTGGGTCTCGCCCGGCTTCACGATCGGCACCGCATTGCCGCGCACCCAGATGACGTCGCCGCCTGCGACGCCGAAGCCGACCGTGTAGTCGAGCAGCGGCGTGGCCGTGGTGAGCGCGCGCAGGCTCGGCCAGTCTTCCGGCGCGATCGGCGTGCCGTCCTCATATAACTTGTACAGGATCACCGTCGACAGCCGCCGGCCGACGAGATCGCCCTTCGCGCGCATCATCCGGTTCGCGCTCGGATTGCTCGCGACCACCACGCCGTCGCGCGACACGACGAGGATGCCTTCGTTCAGGCTGTTGACGACCAGACGGTGATGCTCCTCGCTGCGCGCGAGCTGCCGCGCGATCGAGTCCTGGTGCACGGCGAGGCCGACGCTGTTGCCGATGTCGCGCAGCAGGTCGGTTTCCACGTCGCTGGGGCGCCGCTGCGTGCGGTAATAGACGGCGAACGCGCCGAGCACGCTGCCGGCCTCGTCCTCGAACGGCACCGACCAGCACGCGCGCAGCCCGAACGGCAACGCGAGCGAGCGGTAGTCGGCCCACAGCGGATCGGTTTCGATGTCTTCGACGGCGACCATCCGGCGCTCGTACATCGCCGTGCCGCACGAGCCCGCGGCGGGGCCGATCGACGCGCCGGCGAGCGCCGCGCCGTACTGGGCAGGCAAGGACGGCGCGGCGCCCACGCGCACGTGCACGCCGTCCGGGTCGAGCAGCAGGATCGTGCAGCACGCGCCATTGCCGAGCAACGCCTCGGCGCGCCGGCAGACCTCGACGAGCAGCTCAGGCAGCGGGGTATTGCGCGTGATCAGTCTCAACACGCTCTGTTCGGACGCGAGGACTTCCGCGGCGAGACCGAGGCTGTAGTGAGAACTTTGCGGTTCGGTATTCAAATTGAATCCTGCCGTCAGTTCGATCGGGTCTGTTGCGCCCGATTCGTGAGCCATCCTTCGTGCCATGTGCCGCCCCGGGTTTACGCCGACCCCGGGGTGCGCCCCGATTGCGTGTCCAGCAGACGCGCCAAATTACATTTAACACCAATCCGTGCGCATCGGCGAATCCGCGTGCATCGGGGCTTACGCGCGATCACGGTCGCATGCGCGCCGCCCCGATCCATTCGACCGTGGTGCCGCACCGCGTCATTCGGCGTCGCCGGGTTGCGCGCCGGTCACGGCCTTCAGCGCATCGATCGCGGCCGCCACCGACGCGCTCGCCGGCGCCGCGTACAGCGCGCCGACCGTCTCGGGCATCGTCGACAGTTTCAGCGGCAAGCGGCCGACGCGCTCGCCCGCGTTTGCCGCCATCGCGAACGCGCGGGCCGACTGCACGAACAGGCACGGCGTCTGTTCGGCGACCACGAGGTTGGTCTGCCACGACACCGATTCCATCAGCACGGCCGGCGGCGGCAGGCACGCGTTCGCGAACTCGGCGTCGAGCGCCGCGCGCGCCGGCGAGCCGAGCGGCGGCGCGATCCACGGAAACGCCGCCGCATCGCGCCATCCGATCCGCGCGCGCCGCAGCAGCGGATGGCGCGACCCGCACACGACGATCATGTCGTCGCGATACAGCGGCGCGATGTCGAGCCCCGCGCGCATCGCCGACGCGTCGAGCCGGCACACGAGCAGATCCAGCTCGCGGCGCTGCGCCTGCGCGAGCATCCGGTCGAGCGTGTCCTCGCGCACGTTGAGCTGCACCGCGCGCCCCGCGTCGCGCAGCCACGCGAGCGCGCCCGGAATCAGTTGCGACGCCATGTTCGGCAACAGCCCGATCGACACCGGGCGGCCGGCGCCGGTACGCAATGCGTCGAACGCGGGCGCGATGCCGCGCATGTCGGTCAGCACGCGGCCGATGCATTCGAGCAGCGCGTCGCCGTAGGCCGTCGGCGCGACGCGCCGCGACGTGCGCTCGAACAGCGGCACGCCGAGCGACGCCTCGAGCTCGCGCAGCCACTTCGACAGCGCGGGCTGCGTGATCGATGCGGCCTCGGCCGTGCGCGCGAAGCTGCGGGTCCGCGCGAGCGCGTCGAGCGTCTCCAGGTCGCGCAGCCGCAGGCGGCGCAGCGCCTGCACGATGCGCTGCTCGTGGGCCGCCGCGCCGGGCGGCGCGAGCGGGTCCGGCGGAAGGCGGCCGGCCGGGCCGCGGGTCGCGAAGGGCACGGGCATCTCCGTCATTCATGTTCGCAGGGTTATCGATCGATCCCGATCTTTCATCGATCGATACGTGATCCTGCCGCATAGTCGTCGGCATGAAAACCCCCGGCGCGAGCCGGCACGATCAGGAGACGACCGACGTGAAGGACGATCAGCACCCCACCGCCGCCGCCGAACCCACCGGGCGGCGCCAGTTCCTCAAGCTCGCCGGGGCGGCCGTCGCGTCGGCCGGTTTCGGCGCCGACGCGCTCGCGTCGGGCACGCCGCCGGCCG
>NZ_JAPVQY010000049.1 GCF_027257875.1 Burkholderia sp. IMCC1007 | reverse complement strand
GGCCATGCCGCCGAGCGCGGCCGCATCGGCCGACGGGCGCGTGGCGGCGGCGCCGCGATGCGATGCCGCGCCGCTCCAGAGTGCCGCGCCGGCAATCGCCGCGAGCCCCACCGCGCCATAGAGCGCCACGCGCCGCGCGAGCGGCGCGCGTCCTTCACGTGCCGTCATCGATCACACGCCCGCGAGCTTCAGCCGGTTCGCATGCGTGCGGATCACCGCGACCGGATCCTCCGCATACGCGCCGCGCACGCCGAGCAACTGGTTGATCTCGTCGAGGTGGTTCCACTTGTAGTTGGTGCCGAGCACCTTCCCGTACAGCGCGCTGCACTTCGACACCAGCCCGTCGTTCTGGCCCGAGCCGCGATTGATCATCACCGTGCCGGTGCCGAGCAGCGCGAGCGTCGACAGGTCGAGCGCGTTGGCCGGGTCGATCAACGGAATCGTGCTGGTATCCGTCGCGCCCGTGACGCCGAACGCGGAGAGGGTCGGCTGGATCGCCGTGCCGGCCCACGAATACAGCAGATGCGTGTTGCCGCCGACCGTCTCCGTCGGCGCGCCCGTCTGGCAACTGCCCGGCGCGCCGAGGCCGGCGCTCGGATAATTCTGGTTGTACGCGGCGGCCTGGGCGGTCGTCAGCGTCTTCAACGCGGCGAGCGCATCCTGGTCGGTGTTGTGGTTGCTGCTCGTCAGGATGCCGAACACATTGACGAACGCGGCGATCACCGACGACGACAGGCCGGTCGGATCGTTCGCGAGCACGCTCTGCACGAAGTCGGCGAATTCGGAGCCGCGATGCGGCGTGCCGATGGTCGTCACCGACGCGACGAGATCGGGCGCCACCGCCGCGACATAGCGCGACGTGAGGCCGCCCTGGCTGTGGCCGACCAGGTTCACCTTGGTCGCGCCCGTCGCGGCGAGCACCGTCTTCACGTACGCGAGCAGCTGTTCGCCGCGCCCGTTCGGGCCGTCGTCGCTCTGGAAGCCCGACAGGTTCGCGACATAGACGTTCGCACCGTGCTGCTGCAGATCCTCCTGGATGCCGTACCAGTACTCGAGCACACCGGCGTACCGGTCGGTGCCGGTGAGCCCGTGCACGAGGATGATCGGATAGCGCGTCGCCGCGTAGTTGTCCGCCGGCGCGATTGCCGCCAGCACCGTGTGCGTCGTCGCGAGCGTCATCGCCGTGGTCGTCCCGACGAACGGCGCAACGCTCATCGCGCATGCCACTGCCCCTGCCACCACCCTGGTACGCATCGATCTGGCCATGCATGTTCTCCTGATTATTGTGCTGCCGGTGCGAATGAGATCGGATCGACGGGCACGATGCGTCGCAGGCACCGTGCGCGTCGAATGCGGGAGTGAATCACGAGTCGCGAACGTTTGCGCCCCGACTAGATACGGTTCTCTAATCGGTTGACGCGCCCCGCCCGTTCAGGCGGGGCCGCGTGCGCGCGCATGCATGCTGCATCGCACATGCGCGGCACGTTACAGCTTCGCGCTCACGCGCACCCACGCGGTACGGCCCGGCTCCATCACCGGCGCGTTCGCCGGGTAGCCGAAGCCCGCGTTGCCGGCAAGGTTCAGATGCTCGGCATAGGCCTTGTTCAGCACGTTGTCGACGCCGACCGACACCTGCACCTTCTTGCTGACGTTGTACTGCGCGTGCAGCGACAGCACGCCGAATCCGGCGCTCGGGCCGAAGTCCTTGCCGACCACGTTGCCCTCGTTCAGTGCATAGCGATGCTGCGGCGCAACGACTCGCCACAGGCCGCCGGCCGACCATGCACCGCGCGTGTATTCGAGCGCGACGCGCGCCTCGAGCGGCGGCATCTGCGGCAGCGGCTCGCCGCTCGCCACGTTGCGCCCCCACGCATACGCGAGCGACGTCTCGACGCGCAGCGGCGCGACCGGCCGCCACGACACGCCGGCTTCGCCGCCCATGATCTGCGCGTTGACGTTGGTCGCCTGCGTCGTCGGGCCCATCATCCCGGCCGCGTAGTTGAACAGGATGAAGTCCTGCACATAGCCGGCGTAGGCCGACACCCAGGCGTCGAAGCGGTCGCTCTTGTACTGCGCGCCGATGTCGAGCTGCGTGGTCTTCTCCGGCTGCACCGCGGAGAACGCGTTGATCGAGCCGGCCGGACCGCGCCGCGCGGAGAACAGCTCCCAGTAGTCGGGATAGCGTTCCGCGTGACCGATCCCCGCGTACCAGGTGACGGGCAGCGACGCGAGATCGCGCTCGTAGCGCACGAAGCCGCTCGGCAGCACGCGCGCGCGATCGTCGTCGAAGGTCGGGTTCGGCTTGTTCATCATCATCCCGCCCGTCGTCGCACGCTTGTCGCGCGCGCTCGCGTAGTCGACCCGCGCGCCGCCGATCACGCGCGACGCGTCGCTCGCGTACCACGTCAGCTCGCCGAACGCGCCCGCGTTCCACATCGTCGCCTGCGCATTCCACGGCTGGTCGCCGTAGTTCTGCCGTCCCATCGCCGAGCGCACGTCGAGCCGGTTCGATTGCGCATCGACGCCCGTCACGAGCTTGAAGTCGTCGCCGAAGCGAAACGTCGCCGCCGCGCGTGCGCCGAGCGTGCGGCGCCGCACTTCGGACGCCATGCGCATCGGCATGCTGCTGGCCGGATCGGGCTGCCGCAGCGTGTCGTTGTCCATCACGTGGTCGGCCTCGTTGTAGTACACGCGCGCGTCGATCCGGTCGAGCACGTCGCCGAGATGGCGCTTGTCGAACGACAGGCCGAACGTCTCGCGACGGAAATGCGCGCCGTCCATCCCGCGCCCCGCATAGCGCGCGTAGCCGTCGCCGGTGCCGGCCGTCAGTTCGACCCGCGTGTGATCGTCGGGGGTCCAGCCGAGCGCCGCGTCCGCGTTCCACTTGTCCCATTGCGACGGCACCGTATTGCCGTTGCCGTCCTCGTAGTCCTGCGCGTGCGCATGGTTCGCGGTCACGCGGCCGTACACGTCAGGCGTGCCGGCCGTCACGTCGACGTTCTGGTCGTTGCGGCCGAACGAGCCGCCGACCACGCTGCCTTCGAAGCGCATGCCGGGCCGCTCGAAGCGCGGCGTCACGCGTTCGAACAGCACGGTGCCGGCCGACGCGCCGGGACCGTACAGCACCGTCTGCGGCCCCTTCACGACCGTGACCTTGTCATAGCTTTCGGGCGCGATATACGAAGTCGGCGCGTCCATCCGGTTCGGACACGCGCCGAGCGTCGGCAGCCCGTTCGCGAGAATGTTCAGTCGCGAACCGAACATCCCGCGCAGCACAGGGTCGCCGTTGGTCCCGCCGCTGCGGATCGACGTGAAGCCGGGGATCGTCTTCAGATAGTCCGCCCCGTCGCTCGCCGGCAGCGGCTGGCGCGGCGTCTTCGGATCCGTGACGACGACGAGCGATGTCGCCAGCGGCGACGCGACGACCTCGACGGGCGGCAGCACGGACGCGTCGTCGGTCGGCGCATTGGCCGCGCCCGCGGCTTCGGCGGCAGCGGCCGCGGTCATTGCGCTGACGGCCAGCGCGGGAACGGTGAGTTGCAGCATCCGCGGCACGCGCCGCGTACGGGAATGGCGCGACGCCGTCGGCGCGCGCAACGAGAAAGTGTTCATGGATCGAATGCCCGAGTGACGCCCTCCACGCGGTCTCGACGGACCGCACGGATATCGGCGATGAAAAAAACGGAAGACAGCGCGTCAGGCGCGCTCGGGCGGTGCGCGCGGATATGCGCGCGGGTAGCGATCGTCGCGCGCCGCGACGGCTTGCGGCGCGGCGGCGGAAACCGTTGTGACGGGGACGAATGCGAACGATGCGGCGGCCGGGCCGCCGATCGCGGGACTGTGCGCGAAGAAGGCGCAATATCCGCATGCGTCGAGATGCAGCGCATGCTCGTGCGCGCTGGCCGCAGCGGCCGAGCGCTGCGCGCCATGCTCCGCGCTGCAGACGATTGCAGCGGGCGTCGCCGCCTGTGCGATGCGCCACTGCGACACCAGCGGCGCTGCGATCGCGATCCAGATCGCGAACACGCCGAGCCAGGCGGTCAGGTGACGATGTCGATGCAACATGCGCGGCGTGCGTAAGCGGAATGTAAAAGCAGCCGCGATGTTACAGAATGTTCGGCGCGATAGCCAGCCGTGCGGGCCGGTAAACGGCCCGGGGGCGCATGGTTGTCAACACAACCAAGCGCCCCCGGGGCCGCCGCGCGGCGTCAGCGCGCGGCGCTCACACCATGCGCCGCAGCACGTCGTCGCGCCGGATGAAATGGTGATAGAGCGCGGCCAGTGCATGCAGGCCGATCACGAAGTAGAACGCATTGCCGATCAGCTCGTGCGCTGCCTTGATCGTCGGCCGCAGCGCCTTGTCCGGGCCGAACAGCGTGAACGACACGCCGATCCAGTCGAGCGACACGGGCTTGCCGCCCATGTTGACCATCATGATGCCGAGCAGCGGCTGCGCAATGATGAACACGTACAGCGCGAAATGCGCGAGCTTCGACAGCCACTTCAGCAGCGCCGACTGCGGAATGGCCTGCGGCACGCGGCTGACCATCCGCCACAGCACGCGCAACACCGACAGCACGAGCACGAACGTACCGGCCAGGAAATGCACGTTCATCCAGAACACGCGACTGTCGCTGCCTTTCGGCCCGCGAATCTCGATGGCCAGGTAGGCCAGCGCCACCAGCAGGAAGATGGCCCAGTGAAAGAAGATCGCAGGCGTGCTGTAGCGCGTCTGTTTCGCAAGGATGTTTCTCATGCTTCGTCTCGTATTTCTCGTGTTGTATTCGGGAAAGCGCGCCGCGGCTGGCCTGGGCCCGGCGGCTGCCCCGATTGTAGCCGTCCGCGCGCATGCTGTTGCTCGACCGGGTCAAATAACCGAAGAATCGAAACCGCCCCGCCCGGCCGCGCACCGGCATATGGAAAGTCCGCATCGCGCGCGCAAACGGCTGTGGCACGATGGAGCTTTGGTGCGACGTTACGCGGCCATCATGAGCAAGGCGTTCTTCGTTGCGGCCTATCGGCTGATCGCCGCGTTGCTCGCGGTATCCACCACGCTGCACAGCATCGCGAACTACTGGGCCATGCCGAGCTTTCATCTCGGCAACTATCTTAGCTACTTCACGCAACTGAGCAGCCTCTACGCGGCCGCCATGCTGGCCGTGGGGCTGCGGCGCATCGCGCGCCCGGGCTCGGCCCGCTACGAATCGATGCGCGGCGCCGCCGTGCTGTACGTGCTGATTACCGCGATCGTCTACGAGCTGCTGCTCGCACGGCTCGATGCGCTGCGCCACATCACGCCGGCCTTCAACAACTGGGTACTGCACCGCATCGTGCCGCTCGTGGTGCTGTGCGACTGGCTGTACGTCGAGCCGCGCTCGCCGATCGCGTGGCGCAGCGCGTTCGCGTGGCTCGGCTTTCCGCTCGTCTATCTCGGCTATACGCTCGTGCGCGGTTCGGTGGAAAACTGGTATCCGTACCCGTTCGTCGATCCGCGGCCGAACGGCTACGTGCCCGTGGCCATCCAGTGCTCGCTGATCGCGCTCGGCGCGGTGGGACTCGCGCTCGGCATCCGCTGGCTCGGCAATCATGCGAGACAGTCCGGCGCCGCGACGCTCACCGAAGGATGAAGGCGGAAACGTGTGCGCCGCACGGCGCACACGTCGTGATGCGGCCGGTCAGCCGCCGTTGCGCGGCAGGAAGTTCATCGGATCGACGACCTTGCCGTTCTGCCGGACTTCGAACTCGAAGGTCGCACGGCCGCTCGCGTCGGTGCCCATCTGCGCGACCGGCTGGCCCGCGCGCACTGCGTCGCCTTCGTTGACGAGCAGTTGGCCGTTGTGCCCGTAGGCCGTGATGAGCCCGTTATCGTGCTTCAGGATCACGAGCGGCCCGTAAGCCTTCACGCCCGACCCCGCATACACCACGCGCCCGTTTGCCGCCGCACGCACCGAACGATCGGGCCCGGATGCGGCGATCACGATGCCGCGCGTCTTGCCGGGCGAAAACGACGTCACGACACTGCCCGTGGCCGGCCAGGCGAGCGAGCCGGGTTGTGCGGCGGCTGCGGACGGCTGCCCCAACGACGTCGCGGCCGGCGGCGGCGCGACGCGCAGCACCTGGCCCGGCGACACGGCGTCGGTGGGCGCCATGTGGTTCCAGCTGGCGACGTCCTGCACGCGCTGGCCGTAGGCCGCCGCGATGCCGGCGAGCGTGTCGCCCGGATTCACGCGGTAGTAGCCGGCGATCACGCCCGGCGTGGCGACCGAGGCCCGCGTCGACGGGCGCACCGGCTGCCAGCTGTCGGTCCACGGCGTCATCGTGCAGCCCGTCAGCGCGGCGGCCGCGGCGACGAGTGCCGCCTGCGGCAGCCAGCGCGCCAGGGAATCGTGGATCGGAATATTTTTTTTCAAGGGTCCTCCCGGAGTTGCGTCGTCGCGCCGCCCACCGCCCCCCGGCGCGCGACGCACGATGTCCGGCACAGAAGCCGGACCGACCAGTTATCCGACCGCGTTCGCGGCCGTCAGTTTCCACAGCGGAACGTCGACGCGAACGGGCTCACCGGCCCCTTTTCGCGTCGCTCCGATCGGCAAAGATACCATTTGTCGTGGTCAGGACCGCGGCACCCGCGCGTTCCGGCAACATTCCTGCGGCGCCGCACACGGGGAGGCTGCGGCTCGCAAGCCGCGCCTGGCGGCCCCTCCCGCGGGCTTGCGCCGGACCGCGAGGCCGCGCGGATCGGCCATCGAGCCACCCGCCGCGTCTCCGCCGGACGCCTCCTATACTGCGAAATGCAGCGCGATCCAGCGATAACGAGGAGATCATCATGAACAACGCGACGTTTCTATCCGTGCAGCTCAATGCCGAGGATTTCGCCGGTTCCAGCGGCCTCGTCGAATTGCTCAACCGACACCTGCTGTTCGCCACGGACGTCGCCGAAGCGGCCGATGCGCTCGTTCAGCTGGCGAGCGTCACGCATCTGACGGGAGCCACCCGCCACAGCGTCGAGCTGCCGATCATTGCGATCGAGCGGCTGCGCGACGCGCTCGACTCGCTCAGCGGTTACGACGAAACGTGGCTGCAGGCGCTGGAGCCGGCCGGCGGGCCGTTCGCGGCGATCGGTCGCGGTCCGCGGCCGCTGCACTGACAGGGCCGGCCCACCAATGAAAACAGCCCGTCGTTCCGCGATCCGGAACGACGGGCTGCTTGTACTTCGGGTTCGATCAGGCCGCTCGGGCGGCCGTTCAATCAACGACCCTTGTAGACGGGTGCGCCATCCGACACGCGCTTGACTTGCCAGCCGGTCTTCGCAGCGGCCGGTGCGCCCGACTCTTGCTGGCCGACCGGTTGTGCACCGTAGCCGGTGGTATCGGCAGCGGCGACGCTCTGTTGCGGGTTCAGACGGGCTTCAGCGGCCTGGATGCCTGCCGGGTAGTCCGTACGGTCGCTACCCAGCTTGTAGCCGGCTTGTTGCAGAGCCGACAGCTCGGCCTTCACCTGCGCACGGGTGACGGGCGCGTTCTGTTGAGCGAACGACACGGCGGGAACGGCGAGGACGGCAGCTGCAGCGAACGTTGCGATCAGCGATTTCATGATTACCTCCGGAATTTTTTTGCTCCGCCGCACACACCATGTCTGCAGCGATGGAACAGAGTTTAGTCCTCGCGTCCCCTAGGGAAAACCATGAAAGAACGAAAACACTGTTTCTGCGGAGCCAACAATTCCGGGATCCGGCAATCAAAAACCCTACTCAAAGAATAGAATTTCGCAACAATACCGCCGTCGCGGCCGGTTACGACCAGTTCGCGTGGAAGCTGCCCGGCTTGTCGGTCCGCTCGAACGTATGCGCGCCGAAGAAATCTCGCTGCGCCTGCACAAGGTTCGCCGGCAGCCGTTCGGAACGGTAGCTGTCGAAGTACGCGACCGCCGACGCGAACGCCGGCACCGGCACGCCTGCCTTCACCGCGGCGACCACGACGTCGCGCAGCGATGCCTGGTAGTTCGCGGCGATGTCCTTGAAGTACGGGTCGAGCAGCAGGTTCGCGAGCGCCGGATCCTTCGCGTACGCGTCCGTGATCTTCTGCAGGAAGCGCGCGCGGATGATGCAGCCTGCGCGGAAGATCTTCGCGATCGTCCCGAGGTCGAGGTTCCAGCCGTACTCTTCGGATGCCGTGCGCAGTTGCGCGAAGCCCTGTGCGTACGAGATCACCTTGCTCAGGTACAGCGCGCGGCGCACCGCTACGACGAACGCGGCGCGATCGCCGTCGAACGGCGCGGCGGCAGGGCCCGACAGGATCTTGCTGGCCGCGACGCGCTCCGTCTTCAGCGACGACAGCACGCGCGCGAACACCGACTCGGTGATGAGCGGCAGCGGCACGCCGAGATCCAGCGCGTTCTGGCTCGTCCACTTGCCGGTGCCCTTCTGCGCGGCGCGATCGAGGATCACGTCGACGAGGTGCTTGCCGGTCTCTTCGTCCTTCTTGCCGAAGATCTTCGACGTGATCTCGATCAGGTAGCTGTCGAGCTCGCCCTGGTTCCACTCGGTGTACACCGCGCCGAGTTCTTCGTTGGTCAGGCCCGCGACGTCCTTCAGCACCGAGTAGCTTTCGGCGATCAGCTGCATGTCGCCGTATTCGATCCCGTTGTGGACCATCTTCACGTAGTGGCCCGCACCGTCCGGGCCCATGTACGCGACGCACGGCTCGCCGTCCGACGGCGCCTTCGCGGCGATCTGCTTGAGGATCGGCTCGACCAGGTCGTACGCATCGCGCTGGCCGCCGGGCATGATCGACGGGCCGCGCAGCGCGCCCTCCTCGCCGCCCGACACGCCGGTGCCGATGAAGTGCAGGCCCGACTGCGCGAGTTCCTGGTTGCGGCGGATCGTGTCGGTGAAATGCGTGTTGCCGCCGTCGATCAGCACGTCGCCCTTCTCGAGCAGCGGCTTGAGCGACGCGATCGTCGCGTCGGTCGCTTCGCCGGCCTTCACCATCATCAGGATCCGGCGCGGCGTTTCGAGCGACGCGACGAACTCCTCGAGCGTATAGGTCGGCACCAGATTGCGGCCGGGGAATTCGGCGATCAGTTCGTCGGTTTTCTCGCGGCTGCGGTTGTACACCGATACCGCGTAACCGCGGCTCTCGATATTGAGTGCGAGATTGCGGCCCATCACCGCGAGGCCGATCACACCGATTGCTTGTTTGCCCATTATTCAATTCTCCGGAAAAAACAGGGCGCGACCCGACCCGGGCCGCGCGCACAGGCGAGAGGATAGTGGAAACCCGGCCACGCTGCGCGGATGCGTGTCACTGCTCGGCGTGCGGCAGGCGCCGGAACACGACGCTCAGGTTGTTCGCCGGCATCTCGACGACCTCGATGCAATCGAGCCCGCGGTCGAGGCCGAGCGCGACGACGGTCTCGAGATCGCGCACGCCCCACGACGGGTCGCGGCTGCGCAGCTGCAGGTCGAATGCTTCGTTCGACGGCGCCGTGTGCCGGCCTTCGCGGCGATACGGGCCATACAGGAACAATACGCCTGCCGGGCGCAGCGCGCGCGCCGCGCCGGCGAACAGCGCGTCGGTGCACGCCCACGGCGAGATGTGGATCATGTTGATGCAGACGATCGCATCGAGCGCCGCGCTCGGCCACGCCGCGTCGCGCACGTCGAACGCGAGCGGCTCGGCCAGGTTCGGGAGGCCCGCATGCGCAACCCACGCGGCGATCGAGCGGCGCGCGTGCGCGTCGGGGTCGCTCGGCTGCCAGTGCAGCGCCGGCAATGCCTGCGCGAAATGGACCGCATGCTGCCCCGTGCCGCTCGCGATCTCGAGCACGTCGCCGCGCGCCGGCAGCACGCGGCGCAGCACGTCGAGAATCGGTTCGCGGTTGCGCTCGGCCGCGGGCGCCGACAGCCGCGCGGACGGATCGGGTGCATCCGGCGACGACGTCGGCCCGCTCACGATGCACGCTCCGGCGCGGTATCGCCAACGCCGACGCCCAGCCGCGCCGTCAGCGCATCGAGCGCGGGCGCGCAGCGCGCCTCGACCTTCAGCGTCAGCATCGGGTCGGCGCGCGTGTGGCCGAGGTTCAGCGCGGCAACCGGCTTGTTCTGCGCCTGCGCCCACACGCAGAAGCGGTAGCCCGAATACACCATCAGCGACGAACCGACGACGAGCAGCGCATCGGCCGCGTCGAGCGCCTGCGACGCCAGCGCGACGCGTTCGCGCGGCACGTTCTCGCCGAAGAACACGACCGCCGGCTTCAGCAGCCCGCCGCACGCGGGACAGGCCGGAATGCGGAACGTGTCGAGCGCGGCCCATTCGAGGTGCGCGTCGCCGTCGGCGGCCGGCTCCGCCTGCGCGCCGAGCAGTTCGGGGTTATCCGTTTCGAGGACGGTCTGGATCGTCGCGCGTGCATGATGCGCGCCGCAATCGAGGCAAGTGACGCCGTTGATCCCGCCGTGCAGTTCGATCACGTCGCCGCTGCCCGCGCGCTGATGCAGCCCGTCGACGTTCTGCGTGACGAGCCGCTCGATCCGGCCGGCGCCGCCGAGCCGCGCGAGCGCGGCGTGCGAGCGGTTCGGCTGCGCGCGGCCGACCACCGGCCAGCCGATCATGCTGCGCGCCCAGTAGCGTCGGCGCGCCGCGTCGGAACCGAGGAATTCGTGCAGCTGGATCGGCGGCGAGCGCATCCATTGACCGTTGCGGTCGCGATAGCCGGGAATGCCGGAATCCGTGCTGATGCCGGCGCCGGTCAGCACGAGCAGCCGCGGATGGCGCTCGACGAACGTGTGCAGCGCATCGAGCGCGGCCGGCTCGAGGCCGGCGGAGGAAGGGTCGTGCAAGGCGGAATCGTTCATGGCGGCGGTGCGTGATCGGGGCGCCGGCAGGCCGTGCGCCCGCACGGGCGGCCAGCGCGCCAGCACATGATACAGAACGCCGTGCGATCCGGCCGGCGCTCCGCGCGGCAGCCCGGCGCACAAAAAAAGACGCCCATCGACCACATGGCGATGGGCGCTTCAACAATTGATCCATCGGGGTAGTGGATCAACTGACAGCACGGTGTCGTCGCATCCGCCGCGATGCGGCCGGCGGACCTTTCCCCTCAACTACGTCTTCGGTTGCCCGATGTCGCGCGGATCGCCGCCATGCGGCGCGTGCGACGCATCGATGCATGCGTCGCGCTCGCGTCTTGCGTGTCGAATCAACGATCCGGAAGTCATGCTTGCCCATCTGCGTGCACCAGCAGTTCATCCCCGACGGCCGACTGGCACGGTCGGCCTCGTGCGTCAAGCCTGCACGTCGTCGTCCGGAACGAACCCGATTCGATCGGATGGAACGGAAAGCCGTGTGCTCATGTCGCCACGATCAGCGGCGAAGCGAAGCCACGGGCAGGTCGGCGATTCATGTTTGCAACACGGTGCGTTGCGATTCGGTATGTTTTCATTCTCTTGTCCCCGTCTTCTATGCATCCGACCTACTGAAGCGATTGCCGGACCGACTTCGCCGGCGATCGCGCTCACGGCCCAGATGGATATGCAAGGAGCGCACCATGCTTCGCGGCACAAGGCCGCGCGGGCAGGTGAAATGGCCGCGCGGCAATCGGGCCGCGATGAAACCACGCGAACGTTTCGAAAGTGAAACGACGGGAAAGGCCCCGCGCGCTCGACGGCGGCACGCGGCGTTTGCCGTGACCGTCGTGTTACAGGAATGGAACGCGGTGTGGCGTCGAGAGGATGCTGACGATCCTCTTACAGTCGATCGCGCGACTGAAGCGCCCCGATCAACGATAGGCTTCGAGCGCCTTCACGCGGCGTTCGGTTTCGTCGACGATGCAACTGTGGTGCTCGACGCGCCCGAGCGTGCCGCCTGCATCGGGCTGCCGCGACTCCGCGCAGCGGGCATCCCGCGCCTTGAGCCAGCGACGCTCGTCGTTGCGCAGCTTCAGCTTGCCCGCTTCGTCGAGGCTCGCCATCTTCGCGTTGTAGACCGCGTTCAGCCGCTTGTCGGCCGCATCGTATTTCAGTCCGAGGCAATTGAGAATGTCGGCCGTGACGCCCGACTCTTCGGCGGTCTTGCAGATATCGGCGTGCGGCGCGTCTTCCGCGACAGCGCTGCATGCCACCGCAGACCACACCACGCTCGCCGCGAGGCCGGCCATCTTCTGTCGACGTGCGTTCATTCTGATCATTGCGTGATGACGGAACGCGCCGATTATGCCGGAACCGCCGATGCGTCCGATTGCCGGCCCGCACACGCCGCAAGCCGCGCGCAAACACGTTAGCATGCGGGCACGGCACGACTCGCGTAACGGCCCTGCCTCACCCGTCTTCAAGGAATGGACATGTCCCTGCCCGACCGCGCCGACGTCGCGCACCGCGTCTTCTCGGCCGAGCGGCTGTCGATCGGCCTGACGCTGCCGCTGCTTCGCAGCGGCAACACCGTCGCGGATTTCAACGAGCAGCTCGAACTCGCAGCGCTTGCCGATGCGCTCGGCTTTCGCGCACTGTGGATTCGCGACGTGCCGCTGAACAGCGCCGACTATCCCGACCCGGTCGGGCATCTCGATCCGTGGGTGCTGCTCGGCGCGCTCGCGTCGCGCACGCGCCGGATCGTGCTGGCCAGCGGGGCGATCGTGCTGCCGCTGCGCCACCCGCTGCATATCGCGAAAGGCGCGCTGTCGGTCGCGACGCTGTCCGGTTCGCGCTTCATCCTCGGGCTCGGCTCCGGCGACCGGCCGCCCGAATATGCAGCGTTCGGCGTGGATGCGCAAACGCGACGCGACCGGTATCGCCGGCACTGGGAAATCGTCGCGGCCGCGCTCGGCGTGCCGTCGCGCGTGCTGCCCGACGAAGCGCCGCCCGACGCGCCCGAGTTCGCGCTGCTGCCGCGCGGCGACGACGCGGTGCCGATGCTCGCGGTCGGCTCGGGCGGACAGAGCGTCGACTGGATCGCGCGAAATGCGATCGGCTGGATGACGTATCACCGCGATCCGGACACGCAGCGCGCCCGCTATTCGATGTGGCGCGCCGCCGTCGACCGGCTGCCGCAGCCGGCATTTCGCGCGTTCGGCGTATCGATGCGGCTCGATCTCGCGTCGAACCGCAATGCGCCGGCCACCGCGCTGCCGCTCGGTTATGCGACCGGCCGGCACGCGCTGATCGACATCCTGCGCGACATGCGCGCGGCCGGCACGCATCACGTCACGCTGAACCCCGGCTCGGACCGGCCCGTACGCGAGATCATCGAGGAAATCGCCGAGCACGTGCTGCCGATCTTCCATGACGAACACGGCTGATTCATCAGGAATTCGAATCGACTCCGTGCGGCCATGGCTGAAGGCATCACGTCAGCCATCGCCAGCGAGCACGTTGCGTTCCCGGCTCGAGCGCCATCGAGGCCGCCCGGTCACAGGCCGAGGTCGCGCACGAACGCCATTCCCGAAGCGTGAGCCGCAAGCATTCGCGGCCACACGATTTCCCGTCCGATGCGCATCTTCCGGCGAGCCGCACACGCCTGTCGCGCCTGCCGCAAGCCCGTTTCGAAATTGGTCGACGGAACTATTCGGTTCCGGTCGCGATCATGTTAACTTCCGTCCATCGTCCAGACCGGCGGGCCGCGTGTCAAAGCGCGCCCGCATGCCTATCCATGCGACATTTCCTGCTCGGCTGGCTGCTTGCCGCCGTCGTATCGGCCGCCCATGCGGCCGCCCCTGCCCCGGCCGCTGCGTCGGCCGCCTCCGGCGCCACGCCCGCGCTGACGCCGCAACAGGCGCAGCAGGCGCTCTCCGTGCTGCAAAACCCGCGCGAACGCGAACAGGTCGAGACGACTCTGCGTGCGATCGCGGCCGTCGGCGTGCTGACGACGCCCGCGATTCCCGCGAGCGGCGCAGCCGCGGCCAGCGGCGCGTCGTCGGCCGCGGCACCCGTCGCGCTCACGACGAACGGGCTCGCGTCGATGGTCGTCCGGCAGGGCTCGCACTGGGCGGCGCAAATCGGCGGCGCGCTGAACGAATCGCTGCACTCGCTGCTCGAAGTCGGCTCGGTCGGAACCTGGTGGCACGACCGGCTGGTCAGCGCCGACGCGCGTGCGGATCTCATGCGCGCGATCCTGACCATCGTCGCCGTGCTCGTGCCCGCATTCGTCGTCGAATGGTTCGCGAGGCGGCTGCTGCGGCGCGCGCTGGCCGCACTCACCGCGCGTCGCGCCGAAGCGTCGCGGCACACGGAGGCCGAATCGCATGAGCCCGACGACGACGACACCGCGCCAGAGCCTGCGCCGCCCGGCTCCACCGGCCAGCCCGGCACGCGGGACGCGAGCCACTCGTCGTCGCAAGGCCGCGGCCACGCGCGCCGCCACACGACCCTGCTGCGCCGGATGCCGCGCGCGCTGGTCGGCCTCGCGTTGCGGGTCGTGCCGCTGCTGGTGTTCGTCGGTGTTGCAAGCCTGACGATGTCGGTCCTCGACGATGCCGGCACACCGGTCCGGAGCGCGCTCGAATCGCTGATCGACATCTATGTGATCTGCCGCCTTGTGACGATCGTCAGCCGGCTGTTCTTCCAGCCCGATGCGCGGCAACTGCGGCTGGTGCACATCAGCGATGCATGGGCCGCGTTCGCGCAGCGCTCGATCGCGCGAATCGCGATCGTCGTCGGCGCCTGCACGGCCGCGGTCGAGATCGCCGCGAGCTTCGGCCTGAGCGACGCCGGCCACCTCGCGCTGCTGAAGGCCGTCGCGCTCGTCGGCCACCTGATGGTCTCGGCGCTGATCCTGCAGTGCCGCCGGCCGGTCGCCGCGCGCATCCGCGCGGCGTGCGAGGACCGCCCGGCCTTCGCGATGGTCGGCAATGCGCTCGCCGACGCGTGGGCGCCCGTGTCGGTGTTCATCGTGATGGCGCTGTGGTTCGTATGGGCGCTCGACGTCCACAACGGCTATCGCGTGCTGATCGCGCTCGGCGGCCGCTCGATCGCCGTGATGATCGCCATGCGAATCGTGTCGATCGTCGTGTTCGGCGCGCTCGCGCGGCTGTTCCAGCGCCGCGACGACGATCGCACGCTCGTCCACCTTCACGCCTATCGCTACTACCCGCTGCTGCGCCAGATCGTGTCGGCGGTGATCGCCGTCGTGACCGTCGCGCTGCTGCTGCAGATCTGGGGCGTGCCGATCTTCCACGCATTCGAGCGCGGCACGATCGGCCATCGGCTCGCGTCGGCGCTGATCACGATCGCGATCGCGGCCGGCGTCGCGCTGATCGTGTGGGAAGCCGCGAACATCGCGATCGAGCGCCGCCTGCAGCTATGGACCCGCGAAGGCAATCTCGTGCGGGCCGCGCGGCTGCGCACACTGCTGCCGATGCTGCGCTCGCTGCTGTTCATCATGATCGCGCTCGTCGTCGTGCTGACGGGCCTCAGCGAAATCGGCGTGAACATCGGCCCGCTGCTCGCCGGCGCGAGCATCTTCGGCGTCGCGCTCGGCTTCGGCTCGCAGAAGCTCGTGCAGGATTTCATCACCGGAATCTTCCTGCTGATGGAAAACGCGATGCAGGTCGGCGACTGGGTCACGCTCGCCGGCGTGTCCGGCACGGTCGAATACCTGTCGATCCGCACGGTGCGGCTGCGCGCGGGCGACGGATCGCTGTACACGATCCCGTTCAGTTCGGTGACGACCGTCAACAACACGAATCGCGGGCTCGGCAACGCGGCCGTGAAGGTCAGCATCGCGTACGGCCAGGACATCGATCGCGCGATCGCGACGTTGAAGGAGATCGGCGCCGCGCTGCGCGAGGACCCGAATTACAAGGACGGCATCCTGTCGGACTTCAGCTACTGGGGCATCGACCAGGTCGACGGCGCGACGATCGCGCTGGCGGGGCAAGTGCAGTGCACGGACTCGGCGCGCTGGGGCGTGCAACGCGAATTCAACCGGCGGATCGCGGTGATGTTCGCCGAACGCGGGATCCGGATCGCGAATCCGCAACGCAGTGTCGTCGCGTATGACCCGGGTTCGCGGCCTGCAGCGCCCGGCAACGACGAGAGCAATGGGAACGGCGACCACGCCGCCGGCACGCCGGCCGCCGAACCGCCGCAGCCCGCGCCACCACCACCGCCAACGTCGCGCCAGCCGGACTGATCGCGCCGAAGCCGGCGGCGTTATCCGCTTCTTGAGAGCTTGACCGCCGCGCTCAGCGCGCGGCGGTTTTCTTCGCGCGCGGCACGCGCTTCGATGCGCTCGCCGGCGCGGCCGGCTTCGCGCCGACGGCCGCTGCGCCACCCGCTGCCCCAGCGTCTTCGGCACCGTGAACCGACGCGCCGATCGCGATGCCACGCGCGATCGGTTCGTCAGACGGAACCACTCCGCAGCGCCCCGCCTCGCGCCCTCCCCGAGCCGACCTGACTTTCCGGTTCTTTCGCCGTCTCCATCGAATCTCCATCTTCCCGCATAAAAGACGCCAACCAGGCGCCTCAGACTCCAGCCCATCAAAGCAGGCAGTGGGCTGCCTGCACTTTCTGGAGTCGCCATGAAAAATCAACAACGATGCCGCTACGGCGCCGCAGGTGCGCTGCTCGCGGCCCTGCTGGCGGGTTGCGGACCGGCCCGGCAACAGGCCGCCACGCCGGCCACGCCGGTCGCAGCGATGACGCTGACCGCCGCGCGCCTCGACGTGACCGAGGATCTGCCGGGCCGCGTCGCGGCCGTCCGAATCGCTGAAATCCGGCCGCAGGTCAGCGGCATCGTGCAGCGCCGGCTGTTCGAGCAAGGCACCGAAGTGCGTGCCGGCCAGCCGCTGTTCCAGATCAACCCCGCGCCGTTCAAGGCCGACATGGACACGGCCGCCGCGTCGCTGCAGCGCGCGCAGGCGGCGCTCGAACGCGCGAAGGTGCAGACGGCTCGCTTCAAGCCGCTCGTGGAAGCCGATGCGATCAGCCGCCAGGTGTACGACGACGCCGTATCGCAACGCGACCAGGCCGCCGCCGACGTCGCGCAGGCGCGCGCGACGCTCGCGCGCCGCCAGCTCGACCTGAAATTCGCGACGGTGGAAGCGCCGATCGCCGGCCGCATCGACCAGGCGCTCGTGACCGAAGGCGCACTGGTATCGAGCGCCGACAGCCAGCCGATGGCGCGCATCCAGCAGATCGACCAGGTCTACGTGGACGTGCGCCAGCCGGCCGCGTCGCTCGACGCGCTGCGCGGCGCGCTCGCCGCGCAGCCGGAAGCGTCGGGCAGCAACGGCCTGCCGGTCGACGTGCTGCGCGACGACGACACGCGTTACGACGCGCGCGGCCGCATGCTGTTCTCGGGCGTGAACGTCGATCCGGGCACCGGCGACGTGCTGCTGCGCGTGCTGGTCGACAACCCGAAGCGCCAACTGCTGCCCGGCATGTACGTGCGCGCCCGCATTCCGCGCTTGCACTACGCGAATGCCGTGACGGTGCCGCAGCAGGCCGTCGTGCGCGCCGGCGGCAAGCCGCAGGTCTGGGTGCTCGACGCGAAGGGCACCGCGCATCTGAAGGCCGTCGAGATCGGCGAGCTGACGAACCGCAGCTATCGCATCAAGTCGGGCCTGCAGGCCGGCCAGAAGATCGTCGTCGAAGGGATGGAGCGCCTGATCGACGGCACGCCGACCGCCGCAACCGACTGGAAGTCGCCTGACGCGGCCGCCACCGCGTCCGCGCACTGACCCACAAGGAGCCTCGAATCATGGCTGAATTCTTTATCCGCCGCCCGGTCTTTGCGTGGGTCATCGCACTCTTCATCATCCTGACGGGGCTGATCGCGATCCCGCAACTGCCGGTCGCGCGCTACCCGTCGGTCGCGCCGCCGTCCGTCATGATCTTCGCGAGCTACCCGGGTGCCACGCCCCAGACGATGAATGACGGCGTGCTGAGCCTCATCGAGCGCGAGCTGTCCGGCGTCAAGAACCTGCTGTACTTCGAATCGTCGGCCGATACGTCCGGCGCCGCACAGATCACCGTGACGTTCAAGCCCGGCACCAATCCGGAGCTGGCGCAGGTCGACGTGCAGAACAAGATCAAGTCCGTCGAGCCGCGCCTGCCTGCGGCCGTGCGCCAGAACGGGCTGATCGTCGAATCCGCGTCGTCCGGCTTCCTGATGCTGATCGGCCTGCGCTCCGACAACGGCCGCTTCGACGCAGGCGCACTGGCCGACTACATGGCGCGCAGCGTGTCCGAGGAGCTGCGGCGAATCGACGGCGTCGGGCGGGTGCTGCAGTTCGGCTCCGAACGCGCGATGCGCATCTGGGTCGATCCGCAGAAGCTGATCAATTTCGGTCTGTCGATGAACGACCTGACGACCGCGATCGGCCAGCAGAACGTGCAGATCGCGCCGGGCAACCTCGGCGCGCTGCCCGCGCTGCCGGGCCAGCGCGTCACCGTGCCGCTCACCGCGCAGGGCCAGCTCACGACGCCGGAAGCATTCGCGAAGGTCGTGCTGCGCGCGAACGCGGACGGCTCGAAGGTCGTGCTCGGCGACGTCGCGCGCGTCGAACTCGGCTCGCAGAACTACACGTTCGTCAGTCGCGAGAACGGCAAGCCGGCCACCCTCGCCGGCATCCAGCTCGCGCCGGGCGCGAACGCGGTGAAGACCGCGGACGCGATCCGCGCGCGCATGGCCGAACTGAGCAAGTCGATGCCGTCGGGCATGACCTACTCGATTCCGTTCGACACGTCGCCGTTCGTGAAGATCTCGATCGAGAAGGTGATCGCGACGCTGTTCGAGGCGATGGTGCTCGTGTTCCTCGTGATGTACCTGTTCCTGCAGAGCGTGCGCTACACGCTGATCCCGGCCATCGTCGCGCCGGTGGCGATGCTCGGCACCTTCACGGTGATGCTGCTGACCGGCTTCTCGATCAACGTGCTGACGATGTTCGGCATGGTGCTCGCGATCGGCATCATCGTCGACGATGCGATCGTCGTCGTCGAGAACGTCGAGCGGCTGATGGCGGAGGAAGGCCTGTCGCCGAAGGACGCGACGTCGAAGGCGATGAAGGAAATCACCGGCGCGATCATCGGCATCACGCTGGTACTGACCGCGGTATTCCTGCCGATGGCGATGGCGAGCGGGTCGGTCGGCGTGATCTACAAGCAGTTCACGCTGTCGATGGCCGTGTCGATCCTGTTCTCCGCGCTGCTGGCGCTGACGCTCACGCCGCCCCTGTGCGCGACGATGCTCAAGCCGCTCGAGCCGGGCCATCACGAGAAGCGCGGCTTCTTCGGCTGGTTCAACCGCCGCTTCGACCGCCTGACGCAATGGTACGCGACGCGCGTCGGCCGGCTGGTCGGCCGCACGGGCCGCGTGATGCTGGTGTTCGTCGCGATCGCGGGCGCGCTGGTGTTCGGCTTCCGCAGCCTGCCGTCGTCGTTCCTGCCGGAGGAGGACCAGGGCTACTTCATCACCAGCTTTCTGCTGCCTGCAGACGCTACCGCCGAACGTACGCTCGATGTGGTCAAGACGCTCGAGAAGCATCTTGCTTCGCGTCCGGCAATCGAGTCGAGCATTTCCGTGATCGGCTACGGCTTCTCCGGGCAAGGTTCGAACGCGGCGCTCAACTGGTCGGTCATGAAGGACTGGAAGAATCGCGGCGGCTCGTCGACGCTCGAAGAAGGCGCGCTCGCGCAACAGGCGATGGCCGGCGCCACCGAAGGCATGGTGATGAGCCTGCTACCGCCCGCGATCGACGAACTCGGCAACAGCTCGGGCTTCTCGATGCGCCTGGAAGACCGCGCGAATCAGGGCAATGCGGCACTCAAGGCCGCTGAAGCGAAGCTGCTCGAACTCGCCGCGCAAAGCAAGGTCGTGACCGGCGTGTACCCGGACAGCCTGCCGGCCGGCACGAGCATCCGCCTCGAGATCGACCGTGCGAAGGCGGAGGCGCTCGGCGTGTCGTTCACGACGCTCAGCGACACGCTGTCCACCGCGATGGGCTCGACCTACGTGAACGACTTCCCGAACGCGGGCCGCATGCAGCAGGTGATCATCCAGGCCGACGCACCGGCGCGCATGCAGATCGACAACGTGATGAAGCTGTACGTGCGCAACGCGGCCGGCGGCATGGTGCCGCTGTCCGAAGTGGTGCGCCCGGTGTGGGCCGACACGCCGCTGCAGATGGTGCGCTTCAAGGGCTATCCGTCCGCGCGCATCTCGGGCAACGCGGCGCCCGGCCAGTCGAGCGGCGCGGCGATGGCCGAGATGGAGCGTCTTGCCGCGCAACTGCCGCCCGGCTTCGCGGTCGAGTGGACCGGCCAGTCGCTGCAGGAACGCGATTCGGCATCACAGGCGCCGATGCTGATGGCGCTGTCGATGATCGTCGTGTTCCTGGTGCTCGCCGCGCTGTACGAGAGCTGGTCGATCCCGCTGTCGGTGATGCTGGTGGTGCCGCTCGGCCTGATCGGCGCGATCGGCGCGGTGTTGTTGCGCGGCCTGCCGAACGACGTGTTCTTCAAGGTCGGGATGATCACCGTGATCGGCCTGTCCGCGAAGAACGCGATCCTGATCGTCGAATTCGCGAAGCAGTTGCGCGAGGAAGGCAAGGGATTGATCGAGGCAGCCGTGGAATCGTCGAAGCTGCGGCTGCGCCCGATCCTGATGACGTCGCTCGCGTTCGGCCTCGGCGTGGTGCCGCTGATGATCGCGACCGGCGCGAGCGCCGAAACGCAGCACGCGATCGGCACCGGCGTGTTCGGCGGGATGGTGACCGCCACGGTGCTGGCCATTTTCTTCGTGCCGGTGTTCTTCGTGTTCGTGATGAGCATCCAGGAGCGCATCGGCGCATGGCGGAGCGGCCGTCGCAAACCCGTCGGTCAGCATAACGAACAACAAGGTTGATACCATGCGATTGCTTATTCTTCCCGTTGTCCTCGCGTTGTCGGCGTGCTCGCTCGCGCCGGCGCTCGTGAAACCCGCGATGCCGGTGCCGACGGCCTACACGGCCACCGCTGCCGCCGACCAGCACGCGAACGCGGCCGATCTCGGCTGGCGCACGATGTTCGGCGATCGCCGCCTGCAGCGTCTGATCGAAGTGGCGCTGCTGAACAATCGCGATCTGCGCGTGGCGGCGCTGAACGTCGAGGCCGCCGAAGCGCAGTACGGCATCCAGCGCGCCGCGCGCCTGCCGTCGATCGGCGCGGGCGCGAACTTCACGCGCCAACGCAGCGCGGCCGACACGCAGTCGAATCCGCCGCTACTCGAATCGACGCAGAACCAGTATGGCGTCAACGTCGGGATCAGCGCGTTCGAGATCGACCTGTTCGGCCGCGTGAAGTCGCTGTCGGATGCGGCGTTCGCCCGCTATCTCGCGACCGATCACGGCCGCCGCGCGGTGCAGATCTCGCTCGTCGGGGCGGTGGCGGACGCGTACTTCGCGGAACGCCTCGCCCACGAGCAGCGCCAGCTCGCCGAGCGCACGCTCGGCGACTGGCAGCAGTCGCTCGAACTCGCGCGCCGCCTGAAGGACGCGCATCAGGCGAGCGGCGTCGACATCGCGCAGGCCGAAGGCCAGGTTGCGAGCGCAACGGCCGATCTGGAAGCGCGCACGCGCGCCGTCGAGCAGGCGCGCAATGCGATGCGCTTGCTGCTCGGCAGCGAGCCGCCGAAGGATCTGCCCGAGCCGCTGCCGCTCGAGCGTCAGCCGGTGATGACGCAACTGCCGGCCGGCCTGCCGTCCGAACTGCTGTTCCGCCGGCCCGACATCCAGCAGGCCGAGCAGAACCTCGTCGCGGCCAACGCCGACATCGGCGCGGCGCGCGCCGCATTCTTTCCGCGGCTGTCGCTCACGTCGTCGATCGGGTTCCTCAGCCCGGCGCTGGGCAGCCTGTTCGACGGCGGCCAGCGCGTATGGAGCTTCGCGCCGCAGGTCACCGTCCCGATCTTCCAGGGCGGCCAGCTGCGTTCGGCGTTGCGTCTCGCGGAAGTGCGCAAGTCCACTGCGGTCGCCGAGTACGAACGCGCGATCCAGGCCGCGTTCCGCGAAGTGGCCGACGGCATCGCCGGACGCGAAACCTTCGGCCGGCAGATCGAAGCGCAGACGCGTGTGGTGAGCTCCGCCGAACGCCGCACCGACCTGTCGACCCTGCGCTATCGCGCGGGCGTCGAGGGGCGGCTCGAACTGCTCGACTCGCAGCGTCAGCTGTACGCGGCGCGGCAGGCGCTGCTCGACCTGCGCCGCAGCGAGCTCGCCAACGCCGTCGCGCTCTACAAGGCGCTCGGCGGCGGATTGACCGACACCGACGTCGCGCCGTCGGACAGCGTGGCGCAGCAATCATGAACGCGCTGATCCTGATCGCCGAGGACGAGCCCGACATCTCCGAGATCCTCGACGCATATCTCAGTCACGACGGCTTTCGCACCTACCGCGTCGGCAACGGGCAAGCCGTGCTGGACGTGCAGCCGCACCTGACGCCCGACCTGATCCTGCTCGACGTCAAACTGCCGGGCAAGAACGGCCTGGGCGTCCTGACCGAACTGCGGCGGCGCTGCAATACGCCGGTCGTCATGATCACCGCGTTCGATCGCGACATCGACAGGCTGCGCGCGTTGGGCGCCGGCGCGGACGACTACATCGTGAAGCCGTTCAATCCGGCCGAGGTGGTTGCACGCCTGCGTGCGATCCTGCATCGCTCGCGCACGCCGCCGTCGGCACGCGCGCTGCGGGTCGGCAACCTCGAGATCGACACCGACAGCTATCTGGTGCGCGTGCGCACCGAATCGGCCGACGTGCCGGTTTCGCTGACGCTCACGGAATTCCGGCTGCTCTCGCACATGGCGCGCTCGCCGAGCCGCGTGTTCACGCGTAGCGAGCTGCTCGACGCGTGCTCGGCCGACGTCAACGCGCTGGAGCGCACGATCGACAGCCACGTGTGCCGGCTGCGCAAGAAGCTCGAACAGGCCGGCGCGCACGGCATGCCCGAAGTGATGCGCGGCGTCGGGTATCGGCTGCGAGGCGCGCAATGAAGCGGCCGGCGACACGCAGCCGGCCAATCGGGACGGCGACCACGTTGCTGGCGATCGTCGTCGGCATGGCGGCAGGCACCGCTGCGATGATCGTCGGCGCGCTGCGTCATCCGCTCGCGTGGCCGAGCGATGCGATATATCACGATGCGTCGACCTATGTCGTTCTCCTGACGATGCTGCTGATCGGGCTCATCGCAGCGGCCATCGATCTCGCCAGGCTGATTCGCCGGATGCGCCACGCGGCGCGGCTGCACGATGTCACGTCGGGCAATAACGGCAGCGGTAGCGACCGCTACAGCGCATGTGGCGACGTCTCGAGCACGAGCAGGGCCATTCGGTAGCACAAGCCCGCGGGCATCCGGCAACGAAGACAGGCGTCGCCGGACGCCCGCATCATCGCTCACAGCTGCGACTCGATCGGAAACAGGCCGAGAAACCACACTTCCATCCGCCGCGTCGCGGACACTTCCGGCTCGTGGTCGAGCTCGGTCACCTTCCCGTCCGCGTCGGTCTGTATCCACTTGAGCTGCCCGTTCCCCGCCGGGTCCGTCCTCGGTTCGACGCGCCACGCGATGCGATCGAGCCGCGGCTCCAGGTCGTTCGCGACTTCGGACGCGATCGCCGGACTCTCGCAATACACGCCGATCTCGGTGTTGAGGTTCAGCGAGCGCGGGTCGAGATTCATCGACCCGATGAAGATGCTCTTGCGATCGAACACATACGTCTTCGCATGCAGCGACGCGCGCGACGAACCGATGATGACCTGCTTCGAGATGCTCTTGTCGCCGAACGGCCGGCGCTCGTAAAGCCGCACGCCGGCCTCCAGCAGGTCGCGCCGATAGCGCCGGTAGCCGGCATGCACGGCCGCGACGTCGGTCGATGCGAGCGAGTTCGTCAGGATCGTCACGCGCACGCCGCGCGCAGTGAGCGCATGCAGCCGTTCGACCATGTCCTTGCCCGGCACGAAATACGGCGACACGATCAGCAACTCGTGCTCGGGCCGCAGCGCAAGCGCGCGCAGCTGCGGCATCAGGTGCCCTGCGGCGTCCTTCGGCGCCCGCGCGATCTTCGCGGGATCGTCGTACAGCAGCGTGGCATGCCCCCACGAGAGTTCCGTGCCGTCGCCGTGCACGATCTGGTCGAGCCGGTGCCGCGCCTCGAGCACGTACGGATTGTCTTCCATCGCGCGCAGGTAATCGCGCAATCGTGCGCGCTCCTGATCGAGTCCGCCCGGTGGCGCGTCATGCCCGACCAGCGCGTCGATCGGATACGCATACGGCGAATTCCAGAACGTATCGAATTCGTTCGAGATGTCGTTCACGACCGGGCCGTGCACGACGACGTCGAGATCGCCGAACTCCAGCATCGACGACGCGCCGAAGTACTCGTCGCCGATATTGCGGCCGCCGATGATCGCCGCCTGGTTGTCCGCGATCATCGCCTTGTTGTGCATGCGCCGATTGACGCGCGCGAATTCGAACACCGTGCCGATCTTCTTGAAGCGGCGCGTCGCAACCGGATTGAAAAGCCGAATGTCGATGTTCGGATGCGAACTGATTTCGAGCAGCTTGCGGTCGTCCGCGTTCGTGCCGAGATCGTCGAGCAGCACGCGCACGCGTACCCCTCGATCGGCCGCGCGCATGATCGCATCCGCGAGCTCATGCCCGGTCAGGTCGTCGTGCCAGATGTAGTACTGAAGGTCCAGCGAGCGGTCCGCGCGATCGGCGAGCAGCACGCGCGCATCGAGCGCATCGACCGGGTCGCGCAGCAGATGAAACGCGTCCTGCCCCGGATGGGCGGCCGCCTGCTGACGAAATGCCGTGCCGAGGCGCGTGTGCTCGGTATCCGTGAATGCATGCGTCGGCGCGCGCTCGGCCTGCGGCGGCAGGCTCGCGCACGCGGCGAGCATCAGCAACGACAGAAACGCAACCCACGAACGCAGCATGATCATGTTGGCCGCCCCCCACTGTCGGGCGAAGTCGGATTGTGTTTGTTCTGACTGCCGGACGGAGCGCGGCCTTGGTCCACGGTGCGCGCGCTGAACGGACCAGCGTGCGACCGGATCGCGCTACAGCATACTTCGATTGATATCGGGACGGCACGCTTTCCGTGTTTCCCCGGTGGCGAAGATGCGACATGCGGCGCCGGCGCGAGCGCGTTCAATACGTTCGACACGTTCAGGCGACGCACCAAAAGAAAAACCCGCGACGCCGGGCGGCATCGCGGGTTTTTCGAGGCTTCCCCATACAACCACGGGAGCGAATCTGGTGGGCCCCCCGGGAGTCGAACCCGGCACCAACGAATTATGAGTTCGCTGCTCTAACCAAGCATGAGCTAGGGGCCCAGACGAGAAGCAAAGCGTGCTACACGCTGCCCCGGCAACGAGGCCG
The DNA here is from genome assembly GCF_027257875.1 of Burkholderia sp. IMCC1007. Lineage (GTDB taxonomy): Bacteria > Pseudomonadota > Gammaproteobacteria > Burkholderiales > Burkholderiaceae > Burkholderia. Next base: position 35,756 of record NZ_JAPVQY010000049.1, on the reverse strand, counting down.
GGCCGGCATTGTAACAACAAAGACGGCAGAGGGGACAAACGCCACCGGCGTCATGCGGATACCGGCGGCGTTCGTGGCAGAGACGCTGGAAATCAGTTCCCTTCGAGGAACGACTTCAGCTTGTCGGAACGGCTCGGGTGACGCAGCTTGCGCAGCGCCTTCGCCTCGATCTGACGGATCCGCTCGCGGGTGACGTCGAACTGCTTGCCGACTTCCTCGAGCGTGTGATCGGTGCTCATCTCGATGCCGAAGCGCATCCGCAGCACCTTCGCCTCGCGCGGCGTCAGCGAATCGAGCACGTCCTTCACGACGTCGCGCATGCTTGCATGCAGCGCGGCATCCGCCGGCGCGACCGTGTTGTTGTCCTCGATGAAGTCGCCGAGATGGGAATCGTCGTCGTCACCGATCGGCGTTTCCATCGAGATCGGCTCCTTCGCGATCTTCATGATCTTGCGGATCTTGTCTTCCGGCATTTCCATCTTCTCGGCGAGCGTTGCCGGATCCGGCTCGAGACCGGTTTCCTGCAGGATCTGCCGCGAGATGCGGTTCATCTTGTTGATCGTTTCGATCATGTGAACCGGAATACGGATCGTGCGCGCCTGGTCCGCGATCGAGCGCGTGATGGCCTGACGGATCCACCACGTCGCATAGGTCGAGAACTTGTAGCCGCGGCGGTATTCGAACTTGTCCACCGCCTTCATCAGGCCGATGTTGCCTTCCTGGATCAGATCGAGGAACTGCAGGCCGCGGTTCGTGTACTTCTTCGCGATCGAGATCACGAGACGCAGGTTCGCCTCGGTCATTTCGCGCTTCGCCTGACGCGCCTTCAGTTCGCCGGCCGCCATCTGGCGATTGGTTTCCTTCAGGTCCTTCAGCGGCAGCACGACGCGCGCCTGCAGGTCGAGCAGGCGCTGCTGCTGTTCGCGGATCGCCGGAACGTTACGCGACAGCACAGCGCTGTACGGATGGCCTTCCGCGGTGATCTTCTCGGCCCAGTCGAGGTCCGTCTCGCTGCCCGGGAAGCGCGCGATGAATTCCGAACGCGGCATGCCGCACTTGTCGACGACGATGTGCAGGATCTGACGCTCGACCTGACGCACCTCGTCCACCTGCGCACGCAGCGTGTCGCACAGGCGTTCGACGGTACGCGCGGTGAAGCGGATCGTCATCAGCTCGGTCTGGATCGTTTCCTGTGCCTTCAGGTAGGCCTTCGACTTGTAGCCTTCCTTTTCGAACGCGCGGCGCATCTTGTCGAACCACTCGCTGATCTGCGAGAACTTCTCGAGCGACGCGCGCTTGAGGGCTTCGAGTTGGGCGGCGTTCGCCGATGCCTGCGCGGCACCGTCGTCTTCCTCCTCTTCCTCTTCTTCCTCTTCCTCTTCGGCGTCCTCGTCCTCGTTCTCGATCGCTTCCGCTTCCTTCGCGGAGAAGCCGTCGGTATCGGCGGCGTCCGCGGCATTCGGATCGAGCAGGCCGTCGACGAGCTCGTCGACGCGGATCTCTTCGTTCGCGACGCGCTCAGCCATCGCGAGGATGTCGGCGATCGTCGTCGGGCACGCGGAGATGGCCATCACCATGTGGCGCAGGCCGTCCTCGATCCGCTTCGCGATCTCGATTTCGCCTTCGCGCGTGAGCAGCTCGACCGTGCCCATTTCACGCATGTACATCCGGACCGGATCGGTCGTGCGGCCGAATTCCGAATCGACGGTGGACAGCGCGACTTCCGCTTCCTCTTCGACTTCATCGTCCGACGACGCGGCCGGCGCGTTGTCGTTCAGGAGCAGCGTTTCCGCGTCCGGCGCCTGCTCGTAAACCGCCACGCCCATGTCGTTGAACGTGCCGATGATGCCTTCGAGGGCTTCGGTCTCGGTGAAGTTGTCCGGCAGGTGGTCGTTGATTTCGGCATACGTGAGGAAGCCGCGCTCCTTGCCGAGCTTGATCAGCGCGCGCAGCTTCACGCGGCGCTCTTCGAGCTCCTCGGCCGTGCCGGGCGTGCTCGTCGCGAACGCTTCCTTCAGCAGCGCCTTCTCCTTGGCGCGACGGTCGCGCACCTTGGATTTGCCCGGGGCAGCCGCGGCTGCGGGCTGCTCGTCGCTCTGATTTGCGTCGTCATCGACGGATACTTCGTTCAGCTTTTTGGTCATGGAGTTCGCCGTACCGGCTATATCGACTCGCGGCTGCTGGACGACAGCCGGTTGAACCGTTGGTGCATGAGTAGTACGTACTGCCGTTTCGTCCGCGGCGGCAGTCGTGTCCCTTGCGCTTTTCGCACTTGCCCGCTTCGCCGCCGGCTGGGCCGGCCCGGAGTCGGGTCTGGCAGCCCGTGTTCTGGCTGCCGACGCCGGCGCAGCCTGAGCAGTGCCGGCCGCGGTTTTCTTTCCCGCCGGGGCTGACGTGACCGAAGACGTTGTCCTGGTGGAAGAAGCATACTTGGCCGTTGTGACCTTCGTGGTCAGCTCCGTCGAGCCCTTGCCCGTTGCTTTCTTTCCGCCTGTCGTCTTTGCCATCGCGAATTTCGCCTCTGCTTAGAAAACAAACCGCTGGAAACCTTATATTATAGCACGCGGGGGAGCCCTCTCCTGGCGCCCCGGCCGCCTACAGCCCGAGCCGACGCTTCATGTCGGTTCGCTGCTGGTTCAATTCCGTCAATTCGGCCAGTTCCTCGGGTGTGAAAGTGGATTGCCGCGCCAGCCTGTCGAGCCGGTCGCAGCAAGCGTCATAGCGCATCTTGAGCACCGCTGCCTGCAGCTCTTCCCCCGCGATCCGTTCCTGTTCACGCTGCCGCTCGGGCACCGTCTCGTCTTCCGGATTCTGTAACAGCAAGTCGCGGACATTTTCATCATAGTCCAGAATTTCGCGGAAGATTTCCTCGTAAGTCGCCGCATGCGGGGACGTCCGCAGGACATCCGACAGCAGCCGGAACTCGGCGCCGTCGCCCAGCGCGCGCGCATGATCGACCACCTCGGCGAACAACTCGCCGATGCGCGGCAGCGCGCGCAGGGTCGCGATCTGGTCGTCGTCGAGTTGCGACGCGATCCGCGGATGCATGATGAGCGTGCGCAATGCCCGCTTTTCGCTGTCGGTCACGCGCCGCCGTTCGCTGCGCGGGGGCGCCTGGCGCGGCGGCGCGGCGATCCGCGCATCGACGTCGGATAGCCCGGCCACTTCCTCGAACGGGATATCGAGCCGGTCGGCGAACATGTGCATGATCTGCGCCCGCAATGCGTTCGCGGGCAGCGCCTGCAGCAGCGGCTTCGCATCGAACAGCGCCTTCGCGCGGCCTTCCGGCTGATCGAGCGCCTTGCCGGCAATTGCTTCGTTCAACAGAAATTGCGACAACGGCATCGCGCGCTCGACCTGCTCGGAGAACGCGTCGGCGCCGAATTCGCGTACGTAGCTGTCCGGATCATGCTCGGACGGCAGGAAAAGGAATCGGATCGTGCGGTTGTCCGCCGCATGCGGCAGACATGCCTCGAGCGCACGGCGCGCCGCGCGCCGGCCGGCCGAATCGCCGTCGAAGCTGAAGATGACCGTGTCGGTCTGGCGCAGCAGCTTCTGCACGTGGATCGGCGTGCACGCCGTGCCGAGCGTCGCGACCGCGTTCGGGAACCCGAGCTGCGCGAGCGCGACGACGTCCATGTAGCCTTCGACGACCAGCACGTACTTGCGCTCGCGAATCGCGAGACGCGCCTCGAACAGCCCGTACAGTTCGCTGCCCTTGTTGAACAGCGGCGTTTCGGGCGAGTTCAGGTACTTCGGCTCGCCGCTGCCGAGCACGCGGCCGCCGAACCCGATCACCTGCCCCTTCACGTTGCGGATCGGGAACATGATCCGCTCGCGGAACCGGTCATAGCGGCGCGCGACACCTTGCCCGTCGGTCTTCTCGCTGACGATCACGAGCCCCGATTCGACGAGCGAATCGTCGCGGTAGTCCGGGAACGCGGTTTCGAGGTTCTGCCAGCCGTCCGGCGCATAGCCGAGCCCGAAGCGCGCGGCGATCTCGCCGGTCAGGCCCCGGTTCTTCAGATACTGGATCGCGACCGTCGCGCCGCGCAACTGCTTGCGGTAGTAGTCGCACGCGGCCGACATCACGTCGGACAGCGCAGTCGTGACCGACTTCGATACGGGCGCCGGGTAATCGCCACCGCCGCCACCGCCGCCACCACCGCCGCGCATCGACGGCTCGTGCGGCACGGTCAAGCCGACCGATTGCGCGAGCTCCTGGACCGCTTCCGGGAACGTCAGGCCTGCGTGTTCCATCAGGAAGCCGATCGCCGTGCCGTGCGCGCCGCAGCCGAAGCAGTGATAGAACTGCTTGGTCGGGCTGACGGTAAACGACGGGCTCTTCTCGTTGTGGAACGGGCACAACCCCATGAAGTTCGCGCCGCCCTTCTTGAGCTGCACGTACCGGCCCACCACGTCGACGATATCGACGCGGTTCAGCAAATCCTGCAGGAACGAATGCGGAATCACCGTGGGATCGACCGAAAAAAAGACAATACGATGCCCCGGCGCACGCGCATGCGACGCGCCGGGAAGCGGGAGTTACTTCGAAAGCGCGGCCTTGACCTGCGCGGAAACGGCCGTCATGTCGGCACGGCCGGCGAGCTTGCCCTTCAGCACGCCCATCACCTTGCCCATGTCCTGCGGGCCTGCCGCGCCCGTGGCCGCGACCGCGGCCTGCACTTCGGCGGCCACTTCGGCGTCCGATAGTTGCGCGGGCATGTACGCGCCCAGCACGGTCAGTTCGGCCTGTTCCTTCGCGACGAGATCGTCGCGGCCTGCGGCCTCGAACTGGCTGATCGAATCCTTGCGCTGCTTGATCATCTTGTCGATCACGGCCGTAATGCCCGCATCGTCGAGGGTCACGCGATCGTCGACCTCGCGTTGCTTGATCGCGGCCATCAGCAGGCGAATCGTCGCCAGACGCTCGCTTTCCTTCGCGCGCATCGCGGCCTTCATGTCTTCGCTGATCTGCTCTTTCAAACTCATCTTGCACCCGGGATGGAAGTGTGACTTCGACGCCCGCAAAAGGCGTCAACACAAAAACCCGCTTGGGACAATGTCTCAAGCGGGTTGCTCGAATCCGGCATCGGCGACACGCCCCGCGATCGTAACCGACCTGCGGAATCGCCGGTGCGCCGCTCGGTGAATCGCGCGGCGCTCAATCGTTCAGTACAGCTTCTTCGGCAACGTCTGGCTGCGGATCCGCTTGTAATGACGCTTCACCGCGGCAGCCTTCTTGCGCTTGCGTTCGGCGGTCGGCTTCTCGTAGAACTCGCGCGCACGAAGCTCGGTCAGCAGACCATTCTTTTCGACCGTGCGCTTGAAGCGACGCATGGCGACTTCGAACGGCTCGTTCTCTTTAACGCGAATGATCGTCATGATCCGACACGAATAAAGGTTTGCGGGGAAGACTTACGAGTATAGCAGAGCGCCGCACAAAGACATAAGGGCCGGGTCCCTTCATCCACGAGCCGCCCGCGGGCCGTCACGCGCCGCGCGCGAACTCCGCCGCCGCCTGGCCGGCTGCCGTGCCGGACGCCCACGCCCACTGGAAGTTGTAGCCGCCGAGCCAGCCCGTCACGTCCACCGCTTCGCCGATGAAGAACAGCCCCGGCACCCGCGCGCTCATCATCGTCGCCGACGACAGTTCGCGCGTATCGACGCCGCCCTTCGTCACCTCGGCCTTCTTGTAGCCCTCGGTGCCGTTCGGCGTCAGCGTCCAGCCGGACAACGCATCGCCGATCTGGCGCAGCGTCTTGTCGGCCAGGTCCGCGAGCCGCGCATCGGCCGCGACGCGGTGCGTGTCGAGCCAGACGTGCGCGAGACGCGACGGTACCCAGTCCGCGAGCAGCGAGCCGATCTGGCGCTTCGACGTGCGCTTTGCGTCGAGCAGCTCGGCCACTGCGTCGCGCTGCGGCAGCAGGTCGATGCGGATCGGGTCGCCGGACTGCCAGTAGCTGGAGATCTGCAGGATGCCGGGCCCCGACAGGCCGCGATGGGTCAGCAGCAGATCCTCGACGAATTCGCCGCCACGCTTCTTGTCGCCGGTCGACACGCGCACCTCGAGCGACACGCCGGACAGCGCCGCGAACGGCTCCCAGTCCTGCTGCGCGAAGGTGAGCGGCACGAGCGCGGGCCGCGTATCGACGAGCTTGTGGCCGAACTGCTTCGCGAGCCGATAGCCGAAGTCCGTCGCACCGATCTTCGGGATCGACAGGCCGCCCGTCGCAATGACCAGCGCGCGTGCGCGGATCGGCCCCGCCTGCTGCGTGTCGAGCGTGAAGCCGTGCTCCGGCGCATGGCGCACTGCGTCGACGACCACGGGCCGGCGCCACGCGATGCCGCCCGCGTCGCATTCGTGCTTCAGCACGTCGATGATCGCGTCACTGCCGTGGTCGCAAAAGAGCTGACCTTTGTGCTTTTCGTGCCAGGTGACGTGATGCCGCTTGAGCAGCCCGAGGAAATCGCGCGGCGTATAGCGCGCGAGCGCCGAGCGCGCGAAATGCGGATTCGACGACAGGTAGTTGTCGGGGCCGGCGTACAGATTCGTGAAGTTGCAGCGGCCGCCGCCCGAGATGCGGATTTTCTCGGCGAGCCGCGGCGCGTGGTCGATCAGCACCACGCGGCGGCCGAGTTGCCCGGCGACCGCGGCGCTCATCATTCCGGCGGCGCCCGCGCCGATCACGGCGATGTCATAAGTTTCCATGGCGCGGATTGTACCTGTCCGGCCTGCAGCCCGAGCCGCCCGCAGCGGCGGCCAGCCCCCGCCTGCTATAATTGCTGGTTACGTTGACCATCCTGCGGCGCGCCCGATACGGCGCGCCCTGCCCGCACCCATGCTCGTTCTCGGCATCGAAAGCTCCTGCGACGAAACCGGCCTCGCGCTCTACGACACGCAGCGCGGCCTGCTCGCGCACGCGCTCCATTCGCAGATCGCGATGCATCGCGAATACGGCGGCGTCGTGCCCGAGCTCGCATCGCGCGACCACATCCGCCGCGCGCTGCCGCTGCTCGAGGAAGTGATGGCGCAAAGCGGCACGCACCGCGACGACATCGACGCGATCGCCTTCACGCAGGGCCCCGGCCTCGCGGGCGCACTGCTGGTCGGCGCGAGCATCGCGAACGCGCTCGCGCTCGCGTGGAACAAGCCGACCGTCGGCATCCATCACCTCGAAGGCCACCTGCTGTCGCCGCTGCTCGTCGATGAGCCGCCGCCGTTCCCGTTCATCGCGCTGCTCGTGTCGGGCGGCCATACGCAACTGATGCGCGTGACCGACGTCGGCGTGTACGAGACGCTCGGCGAGACACTCGACGACGCGGCCGGCGAAGCGTTCGACAAGACCGCGAAGCTGATCGGCCTCGGCTACCCCGGCGGCCCCGAAGTATCGAAGCTCGCGGAAACGGGCACGCCGGGCGCCGTCGTGCTGCCGCGTCCGATGCTGCATTCGGGCGATCTCGACTTCAGCTTCAGCGGCCTGAAGACGGCCGTGCTCACGCAGATGAAGAAGTTCGAGGCCGCGAAGCTCGAAGGCGACGCGCTCGAGCGCGCGAAGGCCGACCTCGCGCGCGGCTTCGTCGATGCGGCCGTCGACGTGCTCGTCGCGAAGTCGCTCGCCGCGCTGAAGAAGACGAAGCTCAAGCGCCTGGTGGTGGCGGGCGGCGTCGGCGCGAACCGTCAGTTGCGCGCGGCACTATCGGCCGCTGCGGCCAAGCGCGGGTTCGCCGTGCACTACCCCGACCTCGCGCTCTGCACCGACAACGGCGCGATGATCGCGCTCGCCGGCGCACTGCGGCTCGGCCGCTGGCCGGAACAGGCGAATGCCGACTACGCGTTCACGGTGAAGCCGCGCTGGGATCTTGCGTCGCTCGCACGCTGAGTCGCGCCACGCGACGCCGCGAGCACGATACAAAAAGGCCGCTCGTTCGAGCGGCCTTTCTCATTGGCGCGACAAAACGCCGCAGCGTTATGCCGCGTCGCGCTTGTCGCGCTCGATCAGCGCATACGCGCTGTGATTGTGGATCGACTCGAAGTTCTCGGCTTCGAGCACGTACGCGATCACGCGCTCGTCCGCATCGAGACGCTGCGCGACGTCGCGCACCAGATCCTCGACGAACTTCGGGTTTTCGTACGCACGCTCCGTGACGAACTTCTCGTCCGGACGCTTCAGCAGGCCCCACAGCTCGCACGACGCTTCCTCTTCCGCGATGCGGATCAGCGCCTCGACCGGCAGGTCGGCGGCCAGCTCTGCATCGATCGTCACGTGCGAGCGCTGGTTGTGCGCGCCGTACTGGGAGATCTTCTTCGAGCACGGGCACAGGCTCGTTACCGGCACGAGCACCTTCAGGAACAGGCGCGTGTCGCCGTTGCGGCTTTCGCCCGCGAGCGTCACTTCATAGTCGAGCAGGCTCTGCACGCCGGACACCGGCGCCGTCTTGTTCACGAAATACGGGAACGTGACTTCGATGCGGCCGGCCTCGGCTTCGAGCTTCTCGAGCATCGATGCGAGCATCGCGCGGAAGCGTTCGACCGTCAGCGGCGCGCGATTCTCTTCGAGCAGCGCGACGAAGCGCGACATGTGCGTGCCCTTCTGATCGGCCGGCAGGCGCACGTCGAGATTCCAGACACCGACCGTCGGTTGCACGTCGCCGCTTTCGGTACGCACCGTCAACGGATGCCGGACCGCCTTCACGCCCACGCGCTGAATCGGGATCTGCCGGGTATCCACCGTGCTCTGCACGTCGGGCATCACGAAGGCGGGATTCATCTGGTTCATTTGTTCAATCCTTGTAAGCCGCGCGTCCGACGACGCGCACGCCGCGCCATGCGGCAGCCGGAAAAGCAACATGGGCCCGCAGGCCCATGTTTTCCGCATCAATGAAGACCGGTTGCGCCAGTCGCACCGACACCGCCCGCAGGCGGCGCCAGCTTACGCGACGCGCTTCGCCTGACCGGCGACATCGGCCGCCGGGCTCAGGAAGCGTTCGCGAATCGATTTCGCGATGCCCGCGCCGTCGAGGCCGCATTGCGACAGCAGCTTCGCGGGGTCGCCGTGATCGATGAACTGGTCAGGGAGGCCCAATTGTATTACGGGTCGGATAACCCCACTCTCCATCAGGGCTTCGACGCAGGCGGAGCCCGCACCGCCCATCACGCAACCTTCCTCGACCGTGACGAGGTAGTCGTGCGTCTCGGCGAGTTCGCGCACCAGCGCCGCATCGACGGGCTTCACGAAGCGCATGTTCGCGACCGTTGCGTCGAGCTCTTCGCCCGCCACCAGCGACGGCGCGACCATCGTGCCGAACGCGAGGATCGCGACGCGCTTGCCTTCCGGCTGCGACGTACGGCGACGCACTTCGCCCTTGCCGAGCGGGATCTCGGTGAATTCCTTCACCGTCGCCACGCCCGTGCCCGCGCCGCGCGGATAGCGCACCGCGGTCGGGTTCGGCTGCTGGAGCGCCGTGTGCAGCATCTGGCGGCATTCGTTCTCGTCGGACGCGGCCATGATCGTCATGTTCGGGATGCAGCGCATGAACGCGAGATCGTATGCGCCCGCGTGCGTCGCACCGTCGGCGCCGACGAGGCCCGCGCGGTCGATCGCGAACACGACGGGCAGGTTCTGCAGCGCGACGTCGTGGATCAGCTGATCGTACGCACGCTGCAGGAACGTCGAGTAGATCGCGACGACGGGCTTCAGCCCTTCGGTCGCGAGACCGCCCGCGAACGTCACCGCGTGCTGCTCGGCGATGCCGACGTCGTAGTAGCGATCCTTGAAGCGCTTCTCGAATTCGACCATGCCCGAGCCTTCGCGCATCGCGGGCGTGATGCCGACCACGCGCGTATCGCGCTCGGCTTCGTCGCACAGCCATTCGCCGAACACCTGCGTGTACGTCTTCTTCGCGGGCGTGGGCGACGGCTTGATGCCTTCTGCCGGGTTGAACTTGCCGGGGCCGTGATAGAGCACGGGATCGGCTTCGGCGAGCTTGTAGCCCTGGCCTTTCTTCGTGACCACGTGCAGGAACTGCGGGCCGCGCAGTTCGCGGATGTTCTGCAGCGTCGGGATCAGCGAATCGAGATCGTGACCGTCGATCGGGCCGATGTAGTTGAAGCCGAACTCTTCGAACAGCGTAGCCGGCACGACCATGCCCTTCGCATGCTCCTCGAGCTTGCGCGCGAGTTCGAGCACCGGGGGCGCGACGCTCAGCACCCGCTCGACGCCCGCGCGCGCGGCCGCATAGAAGCGGCCCGACATCAGGCGTGCGAGATGGCGATTCAGCGCGCCGACCGGCGGCGAAATCGACATGTCGTTGTCGTTCAGGATCACGAGCAGCTTCGCATCTTCCGACACGCCCGCGTTGTTCATCGCCTCGAACGCCATGCCGGCCGTCATCGCACCGTCGCCGATCACCGCGATCGAGAAGCGGTCGTCGCCGTTCAGCTGGCTGCCGATCGCCATGCCGAGCGCGGCCGAGATCGACGTGCTCGAATGCGCGGTGCCGAACGTGTCGTATTCCGACTCGCTGCGGCGCGGGAAACCCGAGATGCCGTCGTACTGGCGCAGCGTATGCATCTGGTCGCGGCGACCCGTCAGGATCTTGTGCGGGTAGGTCTGGTGACCCACGTCCCAGACGATCCGGTCGTTCGGCGTGTTGAACACGTAGTGCAACGCGATCGTCAGCTCGACCGTCCCGAGGTTGGACGACAGATGGCCGCCCGTCTTCGACACGCTGTCGAGCACGAACGCGCGCAGTTCATCCGCGAGCGGTTGGAGTTGGCGACGATCGAGGCGGCGCAAATCCGCCGGGTCGTCGATGGTTTTCAGCAAGTCGTACATCGTCGTTCCATTGTAGGAAATCAAACGCGCCCGCATTCTATTGCACGCACCGTAGCGTGTGCGCAGCGGCGGGCTTTCGCGTCAGCTGACCCGGTTCACCACCAGGTCGGCAAGTTCGGCGAGACGCTGTGCGCGTGCGCCGAACGGTTTCAGCGCGTCATGCGCTTCGGCGCGCAGCTGGGCTGCGAGCTCGCGCGACGCGTCGAGGCCGAGGATCGATACGTAGGTCGGCTTGTCGTTTGCCGCATCCTTGCCGGCCGTCTTGCCGAGCGTCGCCGAATCGGTCGTGACGTCGAGAATATCGTCGACGACCTGGAAGGCAAGACCCACGGCGCCCGCGTATACATCGAGCGCAGCCATCGCTTCCGCCGACGGCGCGTCGCCAGCCAGCGCGCCCATCCGCACGGCCGCACGCAACAGCGCGCCCGTCTTCATCCGGTGCATCGTCTCGAGCTGTTCGCGCGTCAGCTTGAGGCCGACGCTCGCCAGGTCGATCGCCTGACCGCCGGCCATGCCGATCGAGCCGCTCGCGAGCGCCAGCTCGCGCACCAGCGCCGCCTGCTGCACGGGCGACAGCGCATCGGCGTCGGTCAACGCGACGAAGGCCTGCGACTGCAGCGCGTCGCCGACCAGCAGCGCCGTGGGCTCGTCGTACTGCACGTGCACGGTCGGCTTGCCGCGCCGCAGCGCGTCGTCGTCCATGCACGGCATGTCGTCATGCACGAGCGAATAGACGTGGATCATCTCCAGCGCCGCCGCCGCCGCGTTGCGCGCCGCTTCCGTCGCGCCGGTCAGCTCGCCTGCTGCATGGCACAGCAGCGGGCGAACGCGTTTGCCGCCGCCGAGGACCGCGTAGCGCATCGCTTCGTGGAGTTGCGTGGGCACCACGTTGTCAGCCGGCAAATAGTGGCCGAGTGCGTCCTCGACGCGGTCGAGCACGGACCGCATCCATTGTTCGAATGTCATAGATCGTCGTCTTCGCTGTCCGTGGCGGCCGTTCCGGACGAAAGCGGCTTCAGCGTCGCGCCGTCGAGCACGCGGACCTGCTGCTCCACTTTCTCAAGCTGCTGTTGGCAAAACGCAACGAGGGCCGCACCGCGGCGATACGCGGCGAGCGAATCCTCGAGGCTCAGCGCGCCGCCTTCCATCCTGGCGACCAGCGTCTCGAGTTCCGCGAGCGCCGTTTCATAGTTGTCCGGCAACGGTTCGGTGCCGTTGTCGGGCGGGGTGGCGCCTGGGGATGCGGTTTTCGCCATGGACGAGGGTGTCAAATTTCAAAACAAGTCGGACATTCTACGGCAAAAGAGAATTTTCCGACCTGCCGACTTGGGCGCCCGGGCACGCAGTCGGGCCCCTTCCTAGGCACACATTGTGCGCCAATCGGACGCAACCCGACAAAAAATTGACACAAATCAGGCACTTAATCCTGGCCTTGCAGGGCGAACCGGGTATAATTCTCCGTTTCCCTAAATCGATTTTTCGATGGTTGGGTTGTTCACTGCTTTCACGCTAACACCGGGAGTGGGAATGTCCAATCTGAGCGACGCACTTCAGTTGAAGTCGGCTCACAGCCAGCTTCCAGTCACTGCATATTTCGATGAGGCGCTACTCGAGCGCGAGATCGAAACCCTCTTCAAGAAAGGACCTCGTTACGTCGGGCACGAGTTGATGGTGCCCGAGGCGGGGGATTATTTTGCGCTGCCGTCCGAGAAGGAAGGCCGCGTGCTGGTGCGCAACCCGGCGAACCAGATCGAACTGCTGTCGAACGTGTGCCGCCACCGGCAAGCGATCATGCTCAACGGGCGCGGCCACACGCAGAACATCGTGTGCCCGCTGCACCGCTGGACGTACGATCTGGAAGGCCAGTTGCTCGGCGCGCCGCACTTCCCCGACAAGCCATGCCTGAACCTCGGCAAGAGCCCGCTGCAGAACTGGCAGGGGCTGCTGTTCGAGGCCGAAGGCCGCAACGTCGCGCGCGATCTGGCGAATCTCGGCACCAAGCATCACTTCGACTTCTCCGAATACCTGTTCGATCACGTCGAAGTGCACGAGTGCGATTACAACTGGAAGACGTTCATCGAGGTCTACCTCGAGGATTACCACGTCGTTCCGTTCCACCCGGGCCTCGGCAGCTTCGTGTCGTGCGACGATCTCAAATGGGAGTTCGGCGACTGGTACAGCGTGCAGACGGTCGGCGTGCACAACGCGCTCGCCAAGCCGGGCAGCGCGACCTACCAGAAATGGCACGAGCAGGTGCTCAAGTTCCGCAACGGCGTGCCGCCGGAGTTCGGCGCGATCTGGATGGTCTACTACCCGGGCCTGATGATCGAATGGTATCCGCACGTGCTCGTCGTGTCGTGGCTGATCCCGCGCGGCCCGCAGAAGACGACGAACATCGTCGAGTTCTACTACCCCGAGGAAATCGCGCTGTTCGAGCGCGAGTTCGTCGAGGCCGAGCGCGCCGCCTATATGGAGACGGCCGTGGAGGACGACGAAATCGCGATGCGGATGGACGCGGGCCGGCGCGCGCTGATGGCGCGCGGCGAGTCGCAGGTCGGTCCTTACCAGAGCCCGATGGAAGACGGCATGCAGCACTTCCACGAGTTCCTGCGCCGCCATCTCGGCGATCTCTGACGGCCGCCGCGGCGCGCCGGCTTCGCCGGCATTCGGCATATGAAAAGACGGGTTTCGGCCCGTCTTTTTTTGTTTAGACTTGGAGTATCAGGCCGTTTGCACTCCAGGGAGCCGTCATGCCACACACCCATTACACCACGCTCATCTCCGCAGCCAATCTCGCCGAGCGCCTGGCCGCCGCGCCCGGCAGCGTCGCCGTGTTCGACTGCCGCTTCGATCTCGCCGATCCGAACGCGGGCGAAGCCGCCTATGCAGCCGGCCATATCGCGGGCGCCCAGTACCTTCATCTCGATCGCGACCTGTCCGGACGCAAGACGGGCACCAACGGCCGTCATCCGCTGCCGAGCCGGGACGCGCTCGCCACGCTGCTCGCGAGCCGCGGCGTCAAGCAGGGCCAGCAGGTCGTGGCCTACGACGCGCAGGGCGGCGCCTATGCGGCGCGTCTGTGGTGGCTGCTGCGCTGGCTCGGACACGATTCGGTCGCCGTGCTGGATGGCGGCCTGCAGGCATGGGAAGCGGCCGGCGAGCCGCTGACGACCGACGTGCCGCACCCGGCCGCCGGCGATTTCCGTACGGGCGCGCCGCTCGAATCGACGGTCGACGCGGCAACCGTGCTCGCGAACGTTGCGTCGCCCGCGCGCGTCGTGATCGACGCACGCGCACCGGACCGCTATCGCGGCGAAAACGAAACGATCGACCGTGTGGGCGGCCACATTCCGGGCGCACGCAACCGCTTCTTCAAGGACAACCTGAACGCCGACGGGCGCTTCAAGACTGGCCACGAATTGCGCGAGACGTTCACGGCATTGCTGGCCGGCACCGAGCCGAATCGCGTGATCCTGCAATGTGGCTCCGGCGTTACCGCCTGCCACAACGCGCTGGCGCTGGAAGTGGCCGGCCTGCACGGCGCGTCGCTGTACCCGGGCTCGTGGAGCGAATGGAGCGCCGATCCGTCGCGGCCGATCGCGACCGGCCCGAATCCTTGAGCACCCGCGCGGCGCGACGACGATGAAGCGGCGGCCGGCGCCGCGGCGCAGTTGCTGCAGCGACCGATCCCGCGGCGGCAGTTGCCGCCGCTTCGGCGTTTACATCACGCCGTACTTGTGGAACCACTCGATCGCGCGCTTCCAGCCATCTTCGGCATCGCCTTTCACGTAACTCGGCCGGTAGTCGGCGAAGAACGCGTGACCGGCATCCGGATACACGACGATCTGCGACTCGCGCGCGCGTTTCGAATCGCTCGCCTGGATCGCCTTGCGCATGTCCGCGAGCGACGCCTGCGTGATGTTCTGATCCTTCTCGCCATACAGCCCGAGCACCGGCACCTTCAGCAACGACGCATGGTCGACCGGATTGAACGGCGTCATCTCGTCGGTCTTGCCTTCGACGAACCCGTACCACGCCACGGCGGCCAGCACGTGCGGATTGTGCTCCGCATACAGCCACGCCTGACGACCGCCCCAGCAGAACCCGGTCACGCCCAGACGCGACAGGTCGCCGCCGTTCTTTCCGGCCCATGCGACGGTCGCATCGAGATCCTCGGTGACCTGCCGGTCCGGCACCTTGCTGACGATGTGGTCGTCCAGCTCCTTCATCGTTTGATACTTCGCCGCGTTGCCCTGCCGTGCGAACAGGTCCGGCGCGATCGCGAGATAGCCAAGCTTCGCGAAGCGGCGACAGACGTCGGCGATATGCGCATGCACGCCGAAGATCTCGTGGATCACGATGACGACCGGCAGGTTCGTCTTGTCGACCGGTTGCGCGCGATACGCGGGGATGCTCGCATCGCCCGAGCGGATCTCGATGGTGCCAACCTCCAGCCCGGCGCTGTCGGTCGTGATGGTCTGCGCCGACACGGGCAGCACGGCCGCCGCGAAGGCGCCGCCGAGCGTGGCCTGCATGAACTTGCGGCGCGAGAACGGAACGTGGGGAACCAGGCTGTCGACTTCGGGTTTCAACATGAATGCACTCCTCGATTGGGCGCCACCGTCGCGGTCATGAATTCGACCCGACGGGGCATCGCGCCGGCGGACGGCGCGGATGTCGCGGCGGTGGGCACCTCGCCGCAAACGGAAACCCGGACAAGATGCCCAATAATCCGTTGTCGCGTCAACTGTCAGATGTGTAAGACTCGATTACGACGGTTCGCGCGCGGCGTCGACGGCGATGTCGACGCGCATGGACGGCGGCCGAAAATCCGCACACAGGCAGCATGCGCAACACGCCGCTGCGTGAGCGAATAGCGGGTGCTTGCAGATCGCAACGAAAAAGGCCGTGACGGCCCGCGGTGCGCCGGCAAGCGCAACGCGCCGCGACGCTTCCGTCAGCCCAAGCAACGACGGGCAGGGAACGCGTTCCCTGCCCGCTCCATGCGCGACCCGTGCGCTCAGCTCAGTGCAGCTTGACGCGCGGCAACGTCGTGCGCCGCAGCCAGTGCGCGAACGTATCGAGCATCATGCGCGGATAGCCGTGCAGCGCCGCGATATGCAGCCGGTACAGCGACATGTACATGAACCGCGCGAACAGACCTTCGATCAGCATGTTGCCGCCGATCAGCCCGCCCATCAGGTTGCCGACCGCGCTGAAGTGACCGAGCGACACGAGCGAGCCGAAATCGCGATACGTGAACTCGGGCAGCGGACGCCCGTCGAGCCGGCAGCCGATCGCCTTCAGCAGGAAGCTCGCCTGCTGGTGCGCGGCCTGCGCGCGCGGCGGCACGTTGCGCTCGTTGCCGGGCCACACGCATGCGGCACAGTCGCCGAGCGCGAACACGTTGTCGTCGGTGAAGGTTTGAAGCGTGCGACGCACGTCGAGCTGGCCCAGCTTGTTGACCTGAAGGCCGTCGAGATGCGACAGCACCGCCGGCGCCTTGATGCCGGCCGCCCAGACCGTGAGGTCCGCGCGCACGGCCTTGCCGCTCGCGGTATGCACGACGCCCGGCGCGACCTCGGTCACGCGCTCCGACAGCATCAGCCGCACGCCGAGCTTTTCGAGCAGTTCGGCCGTCGCCACCGACACGCGCTCCTGCAGCGCCGGGAGAATCCGCGGCCCCGATTCGATCAGCACGATGCCGACGTCGTGCCGCGGATCGAGCTTGTGCAGCCCGTACACGGACAGCACCTGCGCGGTGTTGCGCAACTCCGCCGACAACTCGACGCCCGTCGCACCGCCGCCGACGATCACCACCTGGATGCGCGGCTCGATCGCCGCACCCGGCACGGGCTCGGCCGGCGTCTGATGTTCGGCGCGCATGCACGCGGCGATCAGCCGCTTGCGGAAACGCTCGGCCTCGCCGACGGTATCCAGTGCGATCGTGTTTTCCGCCGCGCCCTGCACGCCGAAGAAGTGCGTCGTGCTGCCGATCGCGATCACGAGCGTGTCGTATTCGAGGTCGCGCGCCGGCAGCAGCTCCTCGCCGTCGCTGTCGTTGACGGGCGACAACGTGATGCGCTTCGCGGCGCGGTCGAGCGCGCTCAGTTCGCCCTGCTGGAACTCGAACCCGTGCCAGCGCGCCTGCGCCGCGTATTCGAGCTCCTGCGTGAACGGGTCCATGCTGCCGGCCGCGACCTCGTGCAGCAACGGTTTCCAGATGTGGGTCGGATTGCGGTCGACGAGCGTGACGAGCGCACGCGCGGGACGATTGCCGCGCGCGCCGTAACGGTCGCCGAGCCGCGTCGCCAGTTCGAGGCCGCCTGCGCCTCCGCCTACGATGATGATCCGATGCATCTGACTCCCCCTTTGCGATTCGAAGCTTCTGCCGCCGGACGATACAGACGCGATGCGTGCGCACCGCCCGCTGGATTAACCAGTTCGGACATCATCGATGTGCAGTTCGAAACACTTCGATGTGACCGATCCCGGAACGCGGGGCGCGCTGCCCCCGCGACAATGACCTGACTGACATGCATTGTCCGGGAGCTTGCGCGTCGACCACAAGCAAACCATCTCGATATTCAGCATCCCCGCAACAATATGCGGCGGGAATACGGGAATCAGGCAGCGACGCGTCAGTGCGCCTCTTCCCAGTTCGCGCCGGCGCCGACTTCGGCGACGAGCGGAACCTTCAGCTTCGCGACACCGCACATCATTTCCGGCAACTTCTCGCGCACGAGCGACAGTTCGCTGTCGGGCACCTCGAGCACCAGTTCATCGTGCACCTGCATGATCATCCGCGACGCCAGGCCGTCGCGCGCGAGCCAGTCGTCCACCGCGATCATCGACAGCTTGATCAGGTCGGCCGCCGTGCCCTGCATCGGCGCATTGATGGCCGCGCGCTCGGCCGCCTGGCGGCGCGGGCCGTTCCCGCCGTTGATCTCGGGCAGCCACAGGCGACGGCCGAAAACGGTTTCGACGTAGCCCTTTTCCTTCGCCACGGCGCGCGTGTTTTCCATGTACTGCGCGACGCCCGGGTAACGCGTGAAGTAGCGGTCGATATAGAGCTTCGCCGCGTCGCGCGTGATACCGAGGTTCGACGCGAGGCCGAACGCGCTCATCCCGTAGATGAGCCCGAAGTTGATCACCTTCGCGATCCGGCGCTGGTCGGAATTGACCTCGAGCGGCGTCACGCCGAACACTTCGGCGGCAGTCGCGCGGTGAATGTCCTCGCCCTGCGAGAACGCACGCAGGAGCGATGCGTCGCCCGAGATGTGCGCCATGATCCGCAGTTCGATCTGCGAATAGTCGGCCGACACGATCCGATGGCCGGGTGACGCGATGAACGCCTCGCGGATCCGCCGGCCTTCGGCCGTGCGCACCGGAATGTTCTGAAGATTGGGGTCGTTCGACGCAAGGCGGCCCGTGACCGCCACGGCCTGCGCATAGTTCGTATGCACGCGGCCGGTTTCGGGGTTCACCATGCGCGGCAGCTTGTCGGTGTAAGTCGACTTCAGCTTCGACAGCCCGCGATGCTCGAGCAGCAGCTTCGGCAGCGGATAATCCTCGGCCAGCTTCTGCAGCACCTCTTCGTCGGTCGACGGCGCGCCGCTCGGCGTTTTCTTCACGACGGGCAACTGCAGCTTCTCGAAGAAGATCTGCCCGATCTGCTTCGGCGAGCCGAGATTGAACTCGCCGCCGGCCAGTTCGTACGCTTGGGCCTCGAGCTCGATGAGCCGCGTGGCGATCTCGCTGCTTTGCGCCTGCAACAGCGCATCGTCGATCAGCACGCCGGTGCGCTCCATCTTGCGCAACACGACCGACACCGGCATCTCGATGTCGCGATACACGCGCTCGAGGCCCGGCTCGCGCGCGACCTGCGGGTACAGCGCCTGATGCAGCTGCAACGTGATGTCCGCATCTTCGGCCGCGTACGCGGCGGCCTGCTCGAGCGCGACTTCGTCGAAGCCGATCTGCTTCGCGCCCTTGCCGGCCACGTCTTCGTACTTGATCGTCTTGACGCCCAGATGACGCAGCGCGAGGCTGTCCATGTCGTGCGTGCGATGCGATTCGAGCACGTACGATTCGAGCAGCGTGTCGTGCTCGATGCCGTTCAGCGCGATGCCGTAGTTCGCGAGCACCTGCGCGTCGTACTTCAGATGCTGGCCGACCTTCTTGCGATCGGCCGATTCGAGCCACGGCTTCAGGCGCGCGAGCACGTCGTCCAGCGGAAGCTGCTCGGGCAGGTCGGGGCCGCGGTGCGCGACCGGCAGGTAGGCAGCCTTGCCCGGCTCGATCGAGAACGACAGGCCGACGAGCCGCGCCGTCATCGGATCGAGCGCGGTGGTTTCGGTATCGAACGCGGTCAGTGCGGCCGCATCGATCTTCGCGAACCATGCGTCGAACTGCTCCCACGTCTGGATCGTGTCGTATTCGCGGACGATGTCGGCCGTCACCACCGGTGCCGGGTCGCCTTCCGGCGCATCCGCGCCGCCGCCTTCGGCCGGTGCGCTCTCGACTTCGCGCAGCCATGTCTTGAAGCCGTAGCGCGCGAAGATGTCGCGCAGCAGGTCGCGCGCTTCGCCGTCGGATTTCAGCGACGCTTCGATCGATTCGAGATGCGGCGCGAGATCGCACGCCGTGTCGACGGTCACGAGCTTGCGGCCGAGCGGCAGGAAGTCGAGCGCGCGGCGCAGGTTGTCGCCGACCACGCCCTTGATCTCGCCCGCGTGCTCGATCACGCCGTCGAGGCTGTCGTATTGCGACAGCCATTTGACGGCCGTCTTCGGGCCGCACTTCTCGACGCCCGGCACGTTGTCGACGGTGTCGCCGATCAGCGCGAGGTAGTCGATGATGCGCTCGGGCGGCACGCCGAACTTCGCGATCACGCCGTCGCGATCGAGTGTCTCGTTGGTCATCGTGTTGACGAGCGTGACGTGATCGGTGACGAGCTGCGCGAGATCCTTGTCGCCAGTCGACACGATCACGTTCATCCCGTGCCGTTCGGCTTCGCGCGCGAGCGTGCCGATCACGTCGTCGGCTTCGACGCCCTCGACCATCAGCAGCGGCCAGCCGAGCGCGCGCACCGCGCCGTGAATCGGTTCGACCTGCAGTGCAAGATCGGGCGGCATCGACGGGCGGTTTGCCTTATAGTCGGCATAAAGGTCGTCGCGGAACGTCTTGCCCTTTGCATCGAACACGCAAGCGCTATACTCTGCACTGACTTCCTTGCGCATACGGCGCAGCATGTTGATGATTCCGTAGAGCGCTCCGGTCGGCTCCCCGCCAGGGCCACGCAAATCAGGCATCGCATGGTAAGCCCGATACAGATAGCTCGAACCGTCAACCAATAGCAGGGTCTTACCTTCCAGATTTCGTTCTTCAGGCATTATGAACAAGAGAAAAGTGATTCCGAGTCTGCGTTCGCTCGCAGATCAAGAGCGCGCGACGGCCAAGAAGGCGCGCGCATCGTGGCAGATGTTCACGATTATGGCAGAGTTTATCGAGGCGACCGAGTACCTGTCGGAGATCCGCCCGGCTGTCAGTATCTATGGTTCTGCCCGTCTCAAACCCGACACGCCGCACTACAAGCTCGCGGTGCAGATCGCGCGCAAGCTGTCCGACGCCGGCTTCGCCGTGATCTCCGGCGGCGGCCCCGGCATCATGGAAGCCGCGAACAAGGGCGCGCACGCCGGCAAGGCGCCGTCGGTCGGCCTGAACATCGAGCTGCCGCACGAGCAGGCCGGCAACCACTATCAGGACATCTCGCTGCGCTTCCGTCACTTCTTCACGCGCAAGGTCACGTTCGTGAAGAACTCCGACGCGGTGATCGTGATGCCGGGCGGCTTCGGCACGCTCGACGAGCTGTCCGAAGTGCTCACGCTGATCCAGACGAAGAAGTCGCGCCTCGTGCCGATCATTCTCGTCGGCAGCGAGTTCTGGAAGGGGCTGCTGCAATGGTTCCGCGACCAGCTGATTCCGAACGGCCTCATCAATCCGGAAGACATGGACCTGATGCAGGTGATCGACGATCCCGACCAGGTGCTCGACGCGGTGCTCGCGTTCTACGAGGACAGCGGCGAGGAAGAAGGCTCGGACGAGGGCGACGGTCATCCGCCGCCGCCCGAAGAAGACCGCATGTTCTATCTGTAAATCGGTCAGTCGATCGATGCCGATGGCCGGCCTCATGGCCGGCGCATCGCGTCATGCGCGGCCGGCATGGCAATGCGGCCTGCTGCCGCGCATGACTTTGTAACGCCGCGTTAATCCCGTTTCGCGGCCGCGTGCCGTCGAATGTCAAATTCCGGTGGCCCAGCACCGCGCAATACGCGCAACGTGCCGCACGGGCGGCTCGTCATTGTCAAATCACGCTGCGCACGCGCGAGCCGGTCGCGCTGCGTCACGCCAATCCGCCGTAATAAATCCGCCTCGCCTTTTCCACGCTGTGCCCGCACACTGCAGTCGTCGGCGTGGCGGCCCCCCGGTGGAACGATTCCCCCTCGCGTCCATCGCGTCGCGCCGACCTTTCAACAACGACACCACGGAAAAGAACATGCAACGCTCGCTGATCGCCCTCGCCTTCGCCGGCCTCGGCCTTTCGCTGTCCGGCCTCGCTCACGCCGTCAACGTCGACGTCAACATCGGCACGCCCGCGCCGGTCGTCGTCGCGCCCGCGCCCGCGCCCGTGGTGGTGGTCGGCTGGCACGGCGACCGCTACTGGGACGGCCGCCGCTACTGGGAACGCCGCGAATGGGAAGACCACGAGCGTCATCATGGTCACGAAGGCCGCGGCGGCTATCACTGCCCGCCGGGACACGCGAAGAAAGGCGAATGCTGAGTCACTGAGCGCCGGGCCGATCGGCCCGCGCATTGACGCATCGAGAACAAGGCCGCACGCGAACGAGAGTTCGCGCGCGGCCTTTGTCGTTGCAGGCGCGGCTGCGCCGCTGCCCGACGGTGTTACTGGAACGCCACTTCCGCGAAACTTCGCAGTTTGCGACTGTGCAGCTTGTGGAGCCCGTTGGTGCGCAGGATCTCCATCGCCTTCACGCCGATCTGCAGATGCTGGTCGACCTGCCCGCGATAGAACGTGTCGGCCATGCCCGGCAGTTTCAACTCGCCGTGCAGCGGCTTGTCCGATACGCACAGCAGCGTGCCGTACGGCACGCGGAAGCGGAAGCCATTCGCGGCGATCGTCGCGCTTTCCATGTCGAGCGCGATCGCGCGGCTCTGCGACAGCCGCTGCACGGGCTCGCGGTGATCGCGCAGCTCCCAGTTGCGGTTGTCGACGCTCGCGACCGTCCCCGTGCGCATCACGCGCTTCAGTTCGACGCCGTCGAGCTGCGTGACTTCGGCCACGCCGCGCTCGAGTGCGAGTTGCACCTCGGCGAGCGCCGGAATCGGCACCCACAGCGGCAGGTCGGCGTCGAGCACGTGATCCTCGCGCACGTAACCGTGGGCGAGCACGTAGTCGCCGAGACGCTGCGTGTTGCGCAGGCCCGCGCAGTGACCGAGCATCACCCATGCATGCGGACGCAGCACCGCGATGTGGTCGGTGATCGTCTTCGCGTTCGACGGACCGACGCCGATGTTGACCATCGTGATCCCGCTGCCGTCCGCGCGCTTCAGGTGATACGCGGGCATCTGCGGCAGGCGCGGCGGCGCGGTGCCTTCGGCCGCCTCGCTGCCGAGGTTAGCGTTGTACGTGATGACGTCGCCCGGCTCGACGAATGCGCTGTACTCGCTGCGGTACGCGCGCTCCTCGGGATCGTCGCTTTCCGTCATCATCGTGCGGCCGAGCTTCACGAACTCGTCGATGTAGAACTGGTAGTTCGTGTAGAGCACGTAGTTCTGGAAGTGCGTGGGCGACGTCGCCGTGTAGTGGCGCAGCCGGTGCAGCGAGAAGTCGACGCGCGCGGCGGTGAACAGCGCGAGCGGATGCGGCTCGCCGGGTGCCGGCTCGAACGTGCCGTTGACGATGCGGTCGTCGAGGTACGACAGATCGGGCGTATCGAAGATGTCGCGCATCGCGAGCAGGCGGTCGCGGTCGAGTTCGCCTTCGAGATGGATGCCTTCGGGGAACGCGAAGTGAATCGGAATCGGCTGCGACGATACGCCGACCTCGACCTTCACATGGTGGTTCTTCGTCAGCAGACGCAGTTGCTCGCGATAGTAGTTCGCGAAGAGATCGGGACGCGTGACCGTCGTCTCGAACACCCCCGGGCCGGCGACGAAACCGTACGAGCGGCGCGAATCGACGTGCGTATTGACCTCGGTGCGGATTCGCACGAACGGATAGCACGCGCGCACGTGCTCGGTGATCGCTTCGTGGCGGCGATAACGCGCGAATGCATCGCGCAGGAAACCTGCGTTCGTGTCGTAGATGGCCGACAGCCGCGCGACGGCGGCGATCGGGTCGTCGAATGCTTCGACGGGCGGGCTCTCGGGCGTGAGCACCCGGTGCCGGCGGCTCAAATCGTTTTTCATTTTCATCACCTCGTCTGATCTGACGACATTACCACGGAACCCGGTCACGCTCATGGCGGCCCGCTTGCACGCCGCTTGCACCCCGCTTGCACGCGAAGGCCGGCCCGCGCGCAGTATTTGCTAAAATCGGAAGGTTCACTGGAGACTCATCATGAAGCCGCTCATTCTCGTCGCCGCTGCCGTCGCGTTTGCTGGCACGTTTGCCACTGCCGGCATTGCCTGCGCCGCCGGCAGTACGCCCGACGCCGACGCGCGGGCCCAGGCCGAGGCCAACGAAGCCGCCGGCCTGCCCGATCTCCGCAAGATCAACCGGCCGGGCGCCGAAGTCACGTCGAAAGTGGACTTCGCCGACATCCGCCGCACGCCGAGCTTCCATGAGAAGAGCAAGAACGGCACCGAGGTCACCGAGTATCGCGATCGCGGCAAGCCGGTCGAGATCGACGTGAAGTCGAACTTCGGCACGCGCTACCAGATGAGCTCGACGCTCGACACCTCGCCGAAGCCGCACGACGCGGGCGTCCCGATCACGCGCCTTCCGTCGGTCAACCTGCGCTACTGATTTCCTGCCGCGCCGATCCCGGCGCGGCGCGCCGGCTTCCCGTTCACCTCCTGTCGCGCTGCACGCCCCGCGCGGGCCGACAACTGACCAGACGCATCTCGCATGGCCGTTTTCACCGCTGTTTCCGACTCCGATCTCGCGCAATGGATGCGCCACTATGAACTGGGCGACGTGCTGGCGTTCCGCGGCATTCCGTCCGGCATCGAAAACAGCAATTTCTTCCTGACGACGACCCGCGGCGAGTACGTCCTCACGATCTTCGAAAAGCTGACGGCGGAACAACTTCCGTTCTACCTCCACCTGATGCGCCATCTGGCCGGCCACGGCGTGCCGGTGCCGGATCCGATCCCGCGCGACGACGGCGCGCTGTTCGGCGAGCTGCACGGCAAGCCGGCGGCGATCGTCACGAAGCTCGAAGGGGCCGCCGAGCTCGCGCCGGGGGTCGAACACTGCATCGAGGTCGGGCAGATGCTCGCGCGCCTGCATCTGGCGGGGCGCGACTACCCGCGCTACCAGCCGAACCTGCGCAGCCTGCCGTGGTGGCAGGAGAACGTACCGGCGATCGTCCCGTTCATCTCGGATGCGCAGCGCACGCTGCTCGAGGGTGAACTGGCGCACCAGGCCGCATTCTTCGCGTCGGACGACTACGCGGCGCTGCCGAGCGGCCCGTGCCACTGCGACCTGTTCCGCGACAACGTGCTGTTCGCGCACGCGGCGCCCGATACGGGCCATGACGTCCGGCTCGGCGGGTTCTTCGACTTCTATTTCGCCGGCTGCGACAAATGGCTGTTCGACGTCGCGGTCACCGTCAACGACTGGTGCGTCGACCTCGCGACCGGCGTGCTCGACGTCGCGCGCGCGGACGCGCTGGTGCGCGCGTACCAGACGGTGCGCCCGTTCACGGCCGAGGAGCGCCGCCACTGGAGCGACATGCTGCGCGCCGGCGCGTACCGCTTCTGGGTGTCGCGCCTGTACGATTTCTACCTGCCGCGCGCGGCCGAAATGCTCAAACCGCACGACCCCGGCCATTTCGAACGCATCCTGCGCGAGCGTATCGCCCATACGCCGGCGCTTCCCGAGATCCACACCGCATGCAACTGATCGAAGTGCCCGCGAAAGCGGGCTATGTCTGGTTCCGTCAAGGCATCTGGCTGTTCCGCCGGAATCCGCTCGCGTTCATCACGCTGTTTTTCACGTACCTGCTGGCGATCACGCTGGTGTCGATGGTGCCGGTGATCGGCGCGGCGCTGCCGCTGCTGTTCATCCCCGGCATCGCGGTCGGCTTCATGGCCGCGTGCCGCGACACGGTGGCCGGCAAGCCGGTCATGCCGACGATCCTGATCGACGGCTTCCGCTCGTACGGCCCGGCCACGACGCAGCGGCTGCTCTTGCTCGGCGTCGTCTATGTCGCGCTGATGGTGCTGGTGTTCGCCGCATCGTCGATCGTGGACGGCGGCGCCCTGCTCCACATGATGCTGGGCACGACGGGCGACACGACCACCACGCCTGAAGCGCTCGCCGCGCAAGGCACGCTCGGCGCGCTGCTGCTCGCGACGCTGCTCTATGCGCCGGTCGCGATGCTGTTCTGGTTCGCGCCCGTGCTCACCGCGTGGCATGACATCCCGCCCGCCAAGGCGCTGTTCTTCAGCATCGTCAGCTGCTGGCGCAATCGCGGCGCGTTCGTCGTGTACGGGCTGCTGTGGTTCGGCGTCGCGCTCGGCACGTCGTTCGGCCTGTCGCTCCTGCTGCAGGCGCTCGGCGCCGGCGCCTACGGGCTGACGATCATGATGCCGGTGACGATCATCATCGTGACGATGATGTACTGCTCGTTCTACGCGACCTATCGCGGCTGCTTCGGCGTGCAGGAACCGGGCGCCCCGACGCCCGCGCCGGGCCGCTGAGCCGGGCATCGGCCGGCGCGCGTCGCCGGCCGCCCTTCCCCTGCGCGGGCCGGACGCCACCCGCGGCCCTCTCCAGCGCGCCGCCGCGTGCCTGACCTCCGCTGTTCAATCGAATCATTTGCGCGCAAAATAATTTGCGTGCAAATCGTTAGCGCGTGAGCCGCGCCGCCTGAATCATGGACCGTCTGCCTCAATTGCCCCAGACGCTCGACGAGCAACTCTGCTTCGCGCTGTACGCCACGTCGCATGCGATGACGAAGGCGTACAAACCGTTGCTCGACAAGCTGTCGCTGACCTATCCCCAATATCTGGCGATGCTGGTGCTGTGGGAACGCGACGACATCGCGGTGAAGGACATCGCCGCCCGGCTCGACCTCGACCCGGCCACCGTCACGCCGCTGCTGAAACGGCTCGAGGCGCTCGGCTATGTCGAGCGCGTGCGCAGCGCGACCGACGAGCGCGTCGTGAACGTGCGCGTGACGGCGCAAGGACGCGCGCTGAAGGACAAAGCACGATCGGTCCCCGCCGATCTCTTTTGCGCGATGAAGCAAAAACCCGAGTTCCTGGTGCGGCTGCGAGCGGATCTCCAGCAGCTGCGCAACGCGCTGTCGGACGCGAACGAAAGCTGACGCACCCGCTCCAGCGCCTACCGGCCCGGCACCGCCGGGCCTTTTCTTCGAAATTTCATTTGCACACTAATCATTTGTGTTCTATATTTTCCCCGTGGCCGGCGACACCCGTCCGACCGGGCCGCTTTCCCCTTTCTTTCGACAGGAGCTTCACGATGAACATTCTGTACAAGACGAGCGCCACGAGCACGGGCGGCCGCGACGGCCGCGCGGTATCCGCCGACAACAAGCTGGAAGTGAAGCTGGCCGCGCCGCGCGAGCTCGGCGGCACGGGCGCCGAAGGCACGAATCCGGAGCAGCTCTTTGCCGCAGGCTACTCGGCTTGTTTCCTGAGCGCGATGAAATTCGTCGCCGGCCAGAACAAGCAGACGCTGCCGGCCGACACGCAGGTCACGGCGGAAGTGGGCATCGGTCCGAACGACGCAGGTGGCTTCGGCCTCGACATCGAGCTGCGCGTGTCGCTGCCCGGTCTCGACAAGGCCGACGCGCAGGCGCTGGTCGACAAGGCGCACCACGTGTGCCCGTACTCGAACGCCACGCGCAACAACGTGCCGGTACGCCTGACCGTCGTCTGACGCGACGCCGGGCGCTGAATGCAAAAAGGGCGTGCGCGGCCAGATGCCGCACACGCCCTTTTGCGTGATTCGCGGGGCCAGCTACGCGCCGGCCCGTGCTGCGCTGCTTAACGCGAGCCGAACGAGAACGGACGGTTCATCGCCGCTTCGCGATCGATCTTGCGCATACGGAATTCGAGATCGTAGATGTCGGTCGCTTCGGACAGGTACGCGTCGGCGCGCTCTTTCGCGGCCTTCTCGGCGTTCTTGGTCAGCATCAGGAAGAGGTGGCTCAGCAGGTACATGTTCGATCTCCGCAATCCAAAAGTCTTTCACTAGGGTTTTCCCGAATTATAGGGAAAACCCTAGATCTTGACCAGCGTCGATCAGACGGTGCGTCGTTCCGTCGCCACAGTGCGACGATTCTGTTCGAAAAAGGACCAGATCATCGCGCTCGCGTCGGGGCCGACGGCCGCGTGAAACGGCACGGCTTCGTCGCCGCCCGCCCACGCATGATCGAGCCCTTTCACGCGACACAGCCGCACGACCGGCTCGCCGTCGCGACGCACGTCGGTGATCTGGACGCCCGTCTCGCGCGTCTCCACGCGATCGCCGCCGCGCAGCGCGCCGCGGCTGTCCGCGAGCCCGTTCAGGCGCATGAACTGCACGGCCAACTGATCGGCGTTCTTCGGCGCGACGACATGATCGCCGTCGCCGTGCACGATCAGCGCCGGCATGCCCGGATACGAACCGGCGTCGATGAGCGCATCGACGGCCGCGGCCGGGTTCTGCCGCAGGCCGCGCCGCATCACGTCCATCGCGCTGATGCCGGAATTCGCCTCACCGAACGCGGGGCCCGAGTGCAGCGCGACCGCCGCGAAACGGTCGGGATGGTGCAGCGCGAGCAACGACGCGAGGCCCGCGCCGGCCGACAGGCCGGCGACGTACACGCGCGACGCATCGAAACCGCGCTCTTCGACGAGTGTGTCGACGAGCGATGCGACGGTATCCGCTTCGCCGCGGCCCGCGCGGTCGGTGTCTTCGTACCAGTGCCAGCAGCCGTGCGAGTGCGCGCGCTGCGATTGCTCGGGGTACAGCACCGCGAAACCGTGCTTGTCGGCGAGCAGGTTCATCCGCGTGCCCTGCGCGAACTCGTCGGCCGATTGCTGGCAGCCGTGCAGCATCACGACGAGCGGCATCGCGCCGCGCCGGCGGCCCGGCGGCACGTAGAGGCCGTAGGCAAGCTGCTGGACCAGGCGCCCGAGCGCCGGCGCCATCGGATGTTCGCCCCGCGTCCATTCGCCGGCCGCCCACGCAGCCGCCCGGGGCCGCACGCGCGATTCGCGCGGCGGGGACAGATCAGCGGCAGCGGACGACGCCGCAGCCTCGAGCGTATCGCGCGCGATCCGCTGAGCATCGCGCGCCGCACGTTTGGCGGCCGGAGACAGCATGCGTTTCATGCTGCCAAGCCATACCTTCGTCAGACTTTTGGTCATCGATCGGATTCGCAGTCGGGAAAATAGGGACACCACTCAGGTGCATCGTTCATGTTTGTGCAATGCACCATAACATTGTTTCTGGGATTTCTCCTGCTCGCCGATAGTTCCCCGCGCCGCGAAAAACGGGCCTCGATCACACGCGGCGCTATACTCGGGTTTGGCCGCTTGTATCCGTTGTAGTCGTTCTTTCCGGCTCGCGCGTTGATTTAAGCATTCGTCCCGCCTCTGCCCCGCTTCCTTCCCGATGTTTGACCTGTCGTCTCACCTGTGGATCATGATCACCGCGTTCGGCGGCGCCGGCCTGACGTTGCCGCTCGCGGTCACGATCGCCGTCTGGCTGGCGCTCGGCTACTCGTGGAAGCGCTCCGCCGCGTGGCTGGCAGTGCTCGCGACCGCGATCGCGGTGGTCGCGCTCACGAAGATCGCGTTCCTCGGCTGGGGCATCGGCATCCGCGCGTGGGACTTCACGGGCTTCAGCGGCCACGCGATGCTGTCGACGTCGGTGTATCCGGTCGCCATCTTCCTCGCGCTGATCCGCACGCGCACGCCGGTCCGCCTCGCCGGCATCGCGCTCGGGCTCGCGGCCGGCATCGCGGTCGGCGTGTCGCGCGTCGCGCTGGATGCCCATTCGCCGTCCGAATCGATCACCGGCTGCATCGTCGGCGCGATCGCCGCGCTCGCGTTCATCGCCGGTTCGTGGCACGCCGTGCCGCACCGCTGGTCGGTGCCGGCCGTGATCGCGAGCCTCGCGCTCGTCACGGTCGCACTGCACGGCATCACGGTCCCGTCGCACCGCTGGGTCACGAAGGTCGCGCTGGAGCTGTCGGGCCACGAGCGTCCGTTCGTTCGCGCGCGCTGGAAAGCCAATCCAAACTACCGGCCCGCGTCGCAGCCGCCGGCACCGTCGCCGCAACGCGGCGAATCGTCGGCGGCTTTGCTGCACGCGTGACGGGCCGCGCGCACGTCATTCCCGCCCGCTTTCACGTTTGACGATTCCATGTGCGCCGTCACATGAGCGGTATGTCGAGCGTTATAACCCGCGCTATATTACGATGACGGTTTTCGATCATTCAAACGACCAGACCATGCGCTCAACCGTTCGCCCGCTCCGCCGCACCGTGCTCCGCTTTCTGCCGATCGCCGCGCTTGCCGCCGGGATCGCGTGCAGCGCGCCGGCTTGCGCTGCCGACGAACTGGTGGTGTCGGCCGCCGCGAGCCTGACGAACGCGTTCAAGGCCGTCGGCGATGCGTACCAGAAGCAGCATCCGGGCACCAAGGTGCTGTTCAACTTCGGCGCGTCCGACGTGCTGGTGCAGCAGATCGCCAAGGGCGCACCGGCCGACGTGTTCGCGTCCGCCGATCAGAAGGCGATGGATCGCGCGGCCGGCGAAAGCGTCATCGTGCCCGGCACGCGCCGCGATTTCGCCGCGAACTCGCTCGTGCTGATCGTGCCGGCCGACAGCCGCGCGGCCGCGCCGACGTCGCTGAACGACCTGACGGCGCCGGGCGTGAAGCGGGTCGCGTACGGCGACCCGGCGTCGGTGCCGGTCGGCCGCTACACCGAAGGCGCGCTGCGCGCCGCAGGCGTGTGGGACGCCGTCAGCGCGAAGGGCGTGCTGGCCGCGAACGTGCGCCAGAGCCTGGATTACGTCGCGCGCGGCGAAGTCGACGCGGGCTTCGTGTTCGGCACTGACGCGGCGATCATGCCGGGCCGCGTGAAGGTCGCGCTGACCGTGCCGACGCAAACGGCCATCACCTATCCGATCGCGGTGGTCAAGGACAGCCGCCATGCCGCGCAGGCGCAGTCGTTCATCGACTTCGTCGCGTCGCCGCAGGGCCAGGCCGTGCTGTCGACGTTCGGTTTCAAGCCCGCGGGCAAGTGAGCGTAGCGTGATGCAGGACGCGTGGGTACCGCTGCTGCTGTCGCTGAAGGTCGCCGGCTGGGCGACCGTGCTCGACATCGTGCTCGGCGTCGCGGCCGCCTTCGCGCTCGCGCGCTGGCGCTCGCCGCTGCGCGACGTCGTCGATTCGCTGCTGACGCTGCCGCTCGTGCTGCCGCCGACGGTGCTCGGCTACTACCTGCTCGTGCTGCTCGGCCGGCGCGGCGTGTTCGGCGCATGGCTCGACAAGCTCGGCATCGAGCTCGTCTTCACGTGGCAGGGAGCGGTGGTCGCATCGATGGTCGTCGCGTTCCCGCTGATCCTGAAGTCGGCGCGCGCCGCGTTCGAGAGCGTCGATCCGGACCTCGAGCGCGCGGCGCGCACGCTCGGGCTCGGCGAGGCCGCGGTGTTCTTCCGCGTGACGTTGCCGCTCGCCGTGCGCGGCATCCTCGCTGGTGCGCTGCTCGCGTTCGCGCGCGCGCTCGGCGAATTCGGCGCGACGTTGATGATCGCCGGCAACCTGCCCGGCCGCACGCAGACGCTGTCGGTCGCGATCTACGCCGCCGTGCAGGCCGGCGACGACAGCACCGCCAATTTCCTCGTGCTCGTGACGTCGATCACCTGCGTGCTCGTGTTGCTCGCGACCGGCTGGCTCGTGCCGTCGCGGGCCGCCCGGAGCCAGCTGACATGACGCGCGTGCCACATCCGCGTCGTACGGCCGCGCGCCGCGCGACGATCGGCTTCCCCGCCGCGCGCGGCGCTGCACGACGGAGGCCGGCATGACCGTCTGCGTCGATATCCGCAAGACCTGCGCGAGCGCCGAGCGCCGCTTCACGCTCGACGTGTCGTTTACCGCCACCACGCAGCGCGTCGTGCTGTTCGGGCCGTCCGGCGCAGGCAAGAGCATGACGCTGCAGGCGATCGCCGGCCTGCTGTCGCCCGACGAAGGCACGATCACGCTGAACGGCGAACCGCTGTTCGATGCCGCACGCGGCATCGACGTGCCGACGCGCGCACGCGGCGTCGCATACCTGTTCCAGGACTACGCGCTGTTTCCGCACCTGAACGTGCGCCAGAACATCGCGTTCGGGCTCTCGCCGGGGCTGCGCAATCCGCGCGCGAAGACGGTGCCGCCCGAAGTCGCGTACTGGCTGAACGCGTTCGAACTCGACGCGCTCGCCGGGCAGTTTCCGTCGCAGTTGTCGGGCGGACAGAAGCAGCGCGTCGCGCTCGCGCGCGCGCTGGTCGCGCAACCGCGCATCCTGCTGCTCGACGAGCCGTTCGCGGCGCTCGACGGCGCGATGCGCCAGCGCATGCGTCACGAGCTGGCCGAATTGCAGGCGCGGCTCGACATCCCGATGGTGCTCATCTCGCACGACCCGGACGACGTCGCCGCCTTCGGCGACCAGGTTGTGCAGTTGAGCGAAGGACGCGTGCAGGCGACGACGCCGCACGCCGAGTGGCCGACGCGCGTGAACTGAGCGCGCGAAGGCAGTGGCGCCGGCAGCCACGTTGGAGCCTGAGAGAAGCCGCACGGGCGGCATAAGTTGAAACGGGATCGAAGCCGGCGCGTCGCAACCCTGGGCGGCGCCGGTTTCGCGTCCGTCCGGATGCATCCCCGGGACACACCTCGGCACAGACCCGTGCCGCCGCGTGTCGTCAGCCCGTCACCGCCAGAATCACGCTCGATGCCTTGAACAACGCGATCGCACGCCGGCCCGCGTCGAGCCGCAAGGCATCGACGCTCGGGTTCGTGACGACGGCCGTGAGCGTGCCGCCGCCATCGAGCGCAAGCGTCACCTCGCTGTTCACCGCACCGGCCGCAACGTGTTCGACCGTGCCGCGCAACTGGTTGCGCGCGGACACCTTCAACGCTGCTGCACCCTCGGCTTCGCCATCGGCGTCGACGGCCAGCACGATCCACGACGCCTTCACCAGCGCGCACGCGTCCGCGCCGGGCCGCAAGCCGAGCACGTCGGCGCTTTCATGCGTGAGCACCGCGACGAGCGCCTGTCCGCCGGGCAGCACGAGCGTCACTTCGTCGTTGATCGCGCCGCGCACGATCGATTCGACCTTGCCGAACAACTGGTTGCGCGCGCTCGTCTTCATCCCGATCCGGCCGATCAGCGCCCAGTCGACGTCGAAGCCGGCCACGGCCGCGCCGGCGGCCGCGATGAAACGGCGATGCTCGCGCTCGATCGTGCGGAACGCGGCGATCAGCGACGTCGCGCGCGGCGTCAGCGTCGTGCCGCCGCCGCCCTTGCCGCCCGTAGAACGCATCACGAGCGGTTCGCCGGCGAGGTTGTTCATCGTATCGATCGCATCCCACGCGGCCTTGTAGCTGAGGCCGACGGCCTTCGCCGCGCGCGTGATCGAACCGGTGTCGCCGACCGCCTCGAGCAGCGCGATGCGGGTGGCGCCGCCGAGCGTCTGCTCGCCCGCGCGCAGCCACAGTTCGCCGCCCAGTTCGAGCGGTTCGGCGGAAGAGGAAGGAGGCGACGCGTCGGTCATCGGTCTGGTCGAAGAAAATGGGCGGTCATTATAGTGAGCGCACCGCTCAACCCGACTTCCCGTCGAGCCTCGGCGGGCGCAGGCTCGCGAGCAGCGTCTCGGCGTCGCGCGCCGTGTGTTGCTCGAGCGCGGCCCCGTAGCCACGCACGAACCCGAGCTGGTACGCGGGCGCCGCCAGTTGTTCGAGATGATGCAGCGCGGCCATCGTGTCGTTCGCCTCGCCCAGCACGCTCTGCACGCGCGCGAGCGTCTTGACCGTCTCGTTGCGCGTGCGGCGCGACGCCAGCGACGCGAAGAATTCGAGCGCATAGCGCAACCGCTTCGCATCGATCCGCACCCGGTGCCGCGCGGCCGTGTCGAGCGACGTGAGCGACGGCGATGCATACAGATGGCCGAACAACCGGCGCACGCGCTTGGTCGCGTGGCGCCGCAGCGACGGGGCGGCGTCGTCTTCGGCGGACGGCAGCGCGAGCGTACTCAGCCATTCGAGCCAGCCGAGCGTCAGCCGCGCATAGCGCGCGGAATGCACGCCCTGCCGCAATTCGACACGCGCGGCGGCCGCCTGCGCACGCGCGGCGTCGAGCGTGCCGTTCCAGTCGGCGCTGCCGCCGTCGGCCTCGATCAGCGCAGGCAGGGTTTCGGTCGAGAACACGTCCCAGTCGCGCACGGTGCCGAGCAGCGCGGCGAGCCAGCGCAGGTCGACGCCGAACGTGTTCTGCCATTGCTCGTCCGCGAAGCGCGGAAACAAGCGCATCAGCGTGCGCAACCGGCGCAGCGCGACGCGCATCTGGTGCACGAATTCGGGATCGTCGCGATCGAGTACGCCGCTTTCGTTGCCAAGCCATTGCGCGGCGATGTCGCCGGACAGCGCGAACAGCGCGGCGCGCTGCGAGCGGATCCCGGTCAGGTCGACGGGTTGCGCCTTGACCGGCTCGGCGACGGCGGGCTCGCCCGCGCACGCGCGATCGATCACGCTGGTGAGTTGCACGAATGCGGGCCACGCGCCGCTCAGTTCGCGCGCGGCGGCGAACAGTGCATGCAATGCGGCTGCGCGCGCGGGCGGTGTTTCCCAGTCGGGCGCCGCGAGACGCAGCTCGACGCGACGGCGTGGCGGCTCGCTGCCGCCATGCAGCGCGATGTCGTCGAGCGTCATCTCGACCACCACGCCGCTGTCGTCCGCCCATCGGCCGCGCCGCCGCTCGCTCACGAGCTGCAACGGCGGCGGCGCGGCCGACGCGGCGAGCGCCGCTTCGTCCACGGCGCCCGCGGGCGCGCGATCGCGCTCGTCCGTTGCTTCTGCCGATTCTGGGTCTGCCTGCGTTGCAGGGTCCGGCATCGCGACGACGATGCCCGCATGCTCGGCGTCGAACAGCTCGCGCTCCACGACACCCGGCGCAAACGCCCTCGTGCGGGACGCGACGACGCGCCGCCCCTGTGCATTCGCTTCCACCCACGTCCACCAGCTCTCGCCGGGGTTCGGCTCGGCCTCTTCGATCTGGCACGGCTCGATCGTCACGCGCTCGTGGCCGCGACGCATGCGCACCTGCGGGCAGATCCGCCACGCGCGCACGAGTTCAGCACCGAAGTCGCGCTGCGCGCCTCGCGTCCGGCTTCCCGCCTTGACCGGCCAACCTTCGAGCGACAGGCACAACACGATTTCCAGCACACGCGACATGGAGACTCCCGCACATGAAGAAGCGCCGGCGCATGCCCGCTGCCGGCGTCGTCAATGAAGCAGCTTCCATAGTACACGGCGCACAGACGCGCGGGCGACGATCCGGCCCTTGTCGCCCCGCCGCCCTGCCGTGCATCAAACGGCGTATTGCGCGATGCCGTTGCCGAACGACCAGTCCTCCTTCAGCACCTCGACGAGGCTGATGAAAACGTCCTGCTGCCGCACGCCGGGCTGCCGCGCGAGGTTTTCGGCGATCGTCCGGTACAGCGCCTGTTTCTGCTCGAGCGTGCGCGTGTTGTTCGCGGTGATCTGGATCATCACGAGATCGTCGCTGCGCTCGATGTCGAGGTAATGGCGGCCGAATACGAAGTTCTCGGCCGAATGCTCGGTCACGACCATGAAGATGTCGTCCTCGGGCACATTGAACGTGTGCATCAGCGCGCGATGCACGCCGTCGACGAGCGCCGCGCGGTAGGCGGCCGGTTTGCCTTCGCGCACTGCGATACGGGTAAATGGCATGGTCCTGCTCCTTTCGATGACGTTGAAAAACGAGAACGCCACGTCAGGTTAGGCGCGCCGAGCTATAATGAACAGTCATCGATACATATTTCATTTATTTACATTAGAAATGAAAGTCCTCGACCTCGATGCAGTTCGCGCGTTCGTGCTGGTCGCCGATCTCGCCAGCTTCACGCGTGCCGCCGACGCGCTCGGCACCACGCAGTCGGCCGTCAGCCTGAAGCTGAAGCGGCTGGAAACCCACCTCGGCAAGCCGCTGCTCGCGCGCACGCCGCGCGTCGTCAAGCTCGCGGCCGACGGCGAGAACTTCCTGCCGGCCGCGCGGGCGCTGCTCGACGCGCACGATCACGCGCTCGACACGATCTCCACCGGCACGCACCGCCTGTCGCTCGGCGTCAGCGAACACGTCGCGGTGCCGGACCTGCCGGCCGTGCTGACGAGCCTGCACCGGCAGGATCCGGGGCTCTCGCTCGAAATGCATCTGGGAACGTCGTCGAACCTGCTCGTGCAGTACGACGAGCGGCGACTCGACGCGGTGGTCGTACGGCACGAACCGGGCGAGGATCCGCCGCGCGACGACGGCACGCTGCTGTTTACCGAGCCGCTCACCTGGCTCGCCGCACCCGACTGGGCGCCGCGCGCGGGCGAGCCGCTGCCGCTCGCGGTGCTGGCCGGCCCGTGCGGCGTGCGCGCCGCCGC
>NZ_JAPVQY010000048.1 GCF_027257875.1 Burkholderia sp. IMCC1007 | reverse complement strand
GGAATATGAATCACTTCATAAACCTGACTTACTTTAGTGTGAGACTCTTGATACTTTCGCTATCTGATCCGAGGATCAGCTCGCTGCCATCAAGCGCCCACACTTATCGGCTGTTAATTTTTAAAGAGCATGTCTGCGAGGAACTTCGTGTTTCTCAGCAGCGCTGCGTTTTCAGCAGCAGAGAAGCGAAATTATGAACCGTCTTTTTCAACTCGTCAACAACTTTTTTAACTACTTCGTTGCGACGGTTGGGGTTCAACTCCTTGTGCGCCAAGGCTCGACAGCAACCTCGACCGCACCGCTTCCCTTCTTCTCTCCCGCGCTGCGTTTCCGTTAGCGCGAAAGAGGCGTGATTC
This sequence comes from Burkholderia sp. IMCC1007, assembly GCF_027257875.1. Lineage (GTDB taxonomy): Bacteria > Pseudomonadota > Gammaproteobacteria > Burkholderiales > Burkholderiaceae > Burkholderia. The sequence continues at coordinate 61,297 of NZ_JAPVQY010000048.1, read as the reverse complement.
TAAGCACCCGCCCCCGTCTCCGCAAGCCCTTTGTGAAAATATTTTGAAAAACCCTCCGTGCGCTGCCGCGCACGGAGGCTTTGGGGTCTCGGCATCGGGGAATGGCGCCGGCGATTGCTACCCGCCGCCCGCCGGGCAGGCGCCTCGCTGCAGCCGAATCAGCGGTTCTTGAACTCCGGCTTGCGCTTCTCGACGAATGCCGCCATCCCTTCCTTCTGATCTTCCGTCGCGAACAGCGAATGGAACAGCCGACGCTCGAAGTGAACGCCTTCGGCCAACGTCGTTTCGTACGCGCGGTTCACCGACTCCTTGACCATCATGACCGCCGGCAGCGAAAACTCGGCGATCGTCGTCGCAGCGGCAATCGCCTCGTCGAGCAATTTGTCGGCCGGCAGCACCCGCGATACAAGCCCGGCCCGCTCCGCCTCGGCTGCGTCCATGAAGCGCGCGGTCAGACACATGTCCATTGCCTTCGCCTTCGATACCGCGCGCGGCAGGCGCTGCGTACCGCCCGCACCGGGCATCACGCCCAGCTTGATCTCGGGCTGGCCGAACTTGGCGGTATCCGCCGCGAAAATGATGTCGCACATCATCGCGAGTTCGCATCCGCCGCCGAGCGCAAAGCCCGACACGGCAGCAATGATCGGTTTGCGGATCTCGCGGACAGTCTCCCAGTTGCGGGTGATGTAGTCGCCGCGGTAAACGTCCATATAGGAATAGGTCGCCATCATGCCGATGTCGGCGCCGGCTGCGAATGCCTTCTCGCTCCCCGTCACGACGATCGCGCCGATACCGTCGTCTGCATCGAACGCCTTCAGCGCGGCGCCCAATTCATCCATCAACGCATCGTTGAGCGCATTCAGCGCTTTCGGACGATTCAGCGTGACCAGCCCGACTCGTCCCCGGGTCTCCACCAGGATGTTCTCGTAAGACATCTATTTCTCCTCGATCAATGAAATGAGAAACGCCTCGCACATGCGAATAGTTTGATGCTACCATTCTCCGACCAACCGGTCGGTTAATTAATCGATCCAATTCCTCTCAACGTCCATCAGGCCGCCGTCATGACCCATGCACTGTTCACGAAGCACGAAGACACGCTGAAACACGCCCTCGCCGCCATCGAGAGCCGCGGGTACTGGAGCCCGTTCGCCGAAATGCCGAGTCCCAAAGTGTACGGGGAAAGCGCCAACGCCGATGGTGAGGCCGCGTTCAAAGCGCACCTCGACAACACATTCGTGCTCGACCAGCCGGCGTCCGGCGGGACGGTCGGCGCGGAGCAGTCGCCGTACGGCATCGCGCTGGGCATCCGTTATCCGAAATCGACGCCCGACGAGCTCATTGCCGCGGCTGCCGCCGCTCAACGCGCGTGGCGCGAAGCGGGCCCCACGGCCTGGATCGGCGTCAGCCTCGAAATCCTCGCCCGCCTGAATCGCGCAAGCTTCGAAATCGCGTATAGCGTGATGCATACCACCGGTCAGGCGTTCATGATGGCGTTCCAGGCGGGCGGCCCGCACGCGCAGGATCGCGCGCTCGAAGCGGTCGCCTATGCATGGAACGAGTTGCGCCGCATCCCGGCCGACGCACACTGGGAAAAGCCGCAAGGCAAGAATCCGCCGCTCGCGATGCACAAGCGCTATACGATCGTGCCGCGCGGCACCGGCCTCGTGCTCGGCTGCTGCACGTTTCCGACGTGGAACGGCTACCCCGGCCTGTTCGCCGACCTGGCGACCGGCAACACGGTGATCGTCAAACCGCATCCGGGCGCGATCCTACCGCTGGCAATCACGGTCCGCATCGCGCGCGACGTACTGCGCGAAGCCGGCTTCGATCCGAACGTCGTCACGCTCCTCGCGACCGAGCCGAACGACGGCGCACTCGTGCAGGACCTCGCACTGCGCCCCGAAATCAAGCTGATCGACTTCACGGGCAGCACGCAAAACGGCACGTGGCTCGAACGCAATGCCCATCAGGCGCAGGTATATACGGAGAAGGCTGGCGTCAACCAGATCGTGATCGACTCGACCGACGACCTGAAGGCCGCCGCCAAGAACATCGCGTTCTCGCTCGCGCTGTACTCCGGTCAGATGTGCACCGCCCCGCAGAACATCTACGTGCCGCGCGACGGGATCCGCACCGCGGATGGCCACGCGAGCTTCGACGAAGTCGCCCAGGCGATCGCCGTCTCCGTGCAAAAGCTCACCGGCGACCCGGCGCGCTCGGTCGAACTGATCGGCGCGATCCAGAACGACGGCGTGACCGCGCGCATCGACGACGCCCGCAAGCTCGGCCCCGTGCTCGCCGACAGCCAGACGCTTCAGCACCCCGCCTTCCCTGACGCCCGCGTGCGCACACCGCTCGTACTGCAGCTCGACGCAGCCGACCGCGCGAAATTCACGCAGGAATGGTTCGGCCCGATCTCGTTCGTGATCGCGACCGACTCGACCGCACAGTCGCTCGATCTGGCCGGCGAGATCGCTGCGGAGCACGGCGCGCTGACGCTCTCCGTCTACAGCACCGACGACAAGATCCTCGACGCTGCGCACGAGGCAGCAGTGCGCGGCGGCGTCGCGCTGTCGATCAACCTGACGGGCGGTGTGTTCGTGAACCAGTCGGCCGCATTCTCCGACTTCCACGGCACCGGCGCGAACCCTGCGGCCAACGCGGCGCTGGCCGATCCGGCATTCGTCGCCAACCGGTTCCGCGTGGTTCAAAGCCGCGTCCATGTTGCGCCGAAGGCAGTGCCCGCGGAAGCCGGCCAAACGGCATAACCCGAATGGCCGACGTGCAAACGCCGCCACGTTCTCTACCATGAACGAATCCGCCAACCGGCGGGTTCGCCGCCTATCGATACGCCCATGACTGACGCCTATATCTGCGACGCGATTCGCACCCCCATCGGCCGCTACGGCGGCGCCCTGAAAGACGTTCGAGCCGACGATCTCGGCGCGGTGCCGCTCAAGGCGCTGATCGAGCGCAACAGTACCGTCGACTGGTCGGCGATCGACGACGTGATCTACGGCTGCGCGAACCAGGCCGGCGAGGACAACCGCAACGTCGCGCGCATGTCTGCGCTGCTCGCAGGCCTGCCGACCGCGGTGCCCGGCACGACGCTGAACCGCCTGTGCGGCTCGGGCATGGACGCGGTCGGCACGGCCGCGCGCGCGATCAAGGCGGGCGAGGCACGCCTGATGATCGCGGGCGGAGTCGAAAGCATGACGCGCGCGCCGTTCGTGATGGGCAAGGCCGCCAGCGCGTTCGCGCGCCAGGCCGCCATATTCGACACGACAATCGGCTGGCGCTTCGTCAATCCGCTGATGAAGCAGCAATATGGCGTCGATTCGATGCCCGAAACGGCCGAAAACGTCGCGGTCGACTACGACATCAGCCGCGCCGATCAGGATCTGTTCGCGCTGCGCAGTCAACAGAAGGCCGCCCGCGCTCAGCAGGACGGCACGCTCGCCGCGGAAATCGTGCCGGTCACGATTGCGCAAAAGAAAGGCGACGCGCTCGTCGTGTCCGTCGACGAGCATCCGCGCGAAACGTCGCTCGAAGCGCTCGCGAAGCTGAAGGGCGTCGTGCGCCCCGACGGCTCGGTGACGGCAGGTAATGCGTCGGGCGTCAACGACGGCGCGTGCGCGCTGCTCCTCGCCAACGCGGAAGCCGCCGAGCAGTACGGGCTGCGCCGCCGCGCACGCGTCGTCGGCATGGCGACCGCCGGTGTCGAGCCGCGCGTGATGGGCATCGGCCCCGCGCCGGCCACGCAGAAGTTGCTGCGTCAGCTCGGCATGACGATCGACCAGTTCGACGTGATCGAACTGAACGAAGCATTCGCGTCGCAAGGTCTCGCCGTACTGCGCATGCTCGGCGTCGCCGACGACGATCCGCGCGTGAACCCGAACGGCGGCGCAATCGCACTGGGCCATCCGCTCGGTGCGTCGGGCGCCCGGCTCGTGACCACGGCGCTTCACCAGCTCGAGCGTACGGGCGGCCGTTTTGCGCTCTGTACGATGTGTATCGGCGTCGGCCAGGGCATCGCGCTCGCGATCGAACGCGTGTAACCGCCGCGCCGCGCGCCTATAACGAAGTCATGAAGGAGACACTGCATGTCATATCAGGCGATCCAGCTGGATATCGATCAGGCTGCCCACGTGGCCACGATCACGCTCAACCGTCCGGACAAGCTGAACAGCTTCACGCGGGCGATGCACCGCGAACTGCAGTCGGCACTCGATGAAGTCGAAGCCGCCGGCGCGCGCGCGCTGATCCTGACGGGTGCGGGGCGCGGCTTCTGCGCGGGCCAGGATCTGGCCGACCTCGACTTCACGCCGGGCGCAGCCACCGACCTCGGTACGTTGATCGACGAGCACTTCAATCCGCTGATCCGCCGCCTGCAGCGCATGCCGATTCCGGTGATCGCCGCGGTCAACGGCACGGCGGCCGGCGCCGGCGCAAATCTCGCGCTCGCATGCGATCTCGTGTTCGCCGCGCGCTCGAGCAGCTTCATCCAGGCGTTCGTCAAGATCGGGCTAGTGCCCGATTCGGGCGGCACGTGGTTCCTGCCGCAACGCGTCGGCATGGCACGCGCACTGGGGCTCGCCCTCACCGGCGACAAGCTCGGCGCCGAACAGGCCGAGCAATGGGGCTTGATCTGGCGCGCGGTCGACGACGACGCGCTCGCCGCGTCGGTCCGCCAGGTCGCGACCCAGCTCGCACAACAGCCGACGCTCGCGATCGCATCGATCAAGCAGTCGATGCGCGACAGCGCCACGAACACGCTCGATCAGCAGCTCGATCTGGAACGCGACCTGCAACGCAAGCTCGGCCAGTCGCACGACTACGCCGAAGGCGTCCAGGCTTTCATCGAGAAGCGCGCACCGCGTTTCGAGGGGCGTTGACATGACGACCGTCACCGACACGCTCGACCCCGATTCGCTCGCCCGCGCCACGGCGCAGGCCATGTACGACTCGGACGCCTGCAGCCGCGCCTTCGGGATGGAAATCGCCGAAGTGCGCGCCGGCTACGCACGCCTGCAGATGCGCGTGCGACCCGAGTTCCTGAACGGGCACCAGACCTGCCACGGCGGAATCATCTTCACGCTCGCCGATTCGACGTTCGCGTTCGCCTGCAATTCGTACAACCTGAACACCGTTGCGGCCGGCTGTTCGATCGAATACCTGCGTCCCGTACACGGCAACGACTTGCTGACGGCCGAGGCGATCGAGCAGACGCGCAGCGGCCGGCACGGGATCTACGACATCCGCGTCACGAACCAGACCGGCGAAACCGTCGCGATGTTTCGCGGCAAATCGGCCCAGATCAAGGGCACGGTTCTTCCGGAAGATCGGTGACGGCCACGGTTCGCTCATAACAAACACTGGAGACACGCATGACAACCCCGCTACCGCTCGAGCCGATCGAGACCGCCTCACGCGACGAGCTGACCGCGCTGCAGCTCGAACGCCTGAAGTGGTCGCTCCGGCATGCGTATGAACATTCCCCCGTCTATCGCCGCAAATTCGACGAAGCGGGCGTGCACCCCGACGACCTGAAGACGCTGTCCGACCTGTCGCGCTTCCCGTTCACGACCAAGAGCGACCTGCGAGACAGCTATCCGTTCGGGATGTTCGCGGTGCCGCAGGACCAGATCTCGCGCATTCATGCGTCGTCGGGCACGACCGGCAAGCCGACCGTCGTCGGCTATACGGCGCGCGACATCGATACGTGGGCGAATCTCGTCGCGCGCTCGATCCGCGCGGCCGGCGCGCGCCGCGGCGACAAAGTCCACGTCAGCTACGGCTACGGGCTGTTCACCGGCGGGCTCGGCGCCCACTACGGCGCCGAACGTGCGGGGTTGACGGTGATTCCGTTCGGCGGCGGCCAGACCGAGAAGCAGGTGCAACTGATCCAGGATTTCCGCCCCGACATCATCATGGTGACGCCGAGCTACATGCTGTCGATCGCCGACGAGATCGAGCGTCAGGGCCTCGATCCCGCGCAAAGCTCGCTGCGCATCGGTATTTTCGGCGCGGAGCCGTGGACGAACGACATGCGCGTCGCGATCGAGCAGCGGATGGGAATCGACGCGGTCGACATCTATGGGCTATCCGAAGTGATGGGCCCCGGCGTCGCGTCCGAATGCGTCGAGACCAAGGACGGCCCGACCATCTGGGAAGACTACTTCTACCCGGAAATCATCGACCCCGAAACCGGCGAAGTGCTTCCGGACGGCGAACTCGGCGAGCTGGTCTTCACGTCGCTGACGAAGGAAGCGCTGCCGATCATCCGCTACCGGACGCGCGACCTCACGCGGCTGCTGCCCGGCACCGCGCGCACGATGCGCCGGATGGAAAAGATCACCGGCCGCTCCGACGACATGATGATCGTGCGGGGCGTCAACGTGTTCCCGACGCAGATCGAGGAGCAATTGCTGAAGCAGCGCGCGCTCGCGCCGCACTATCAGATCGTCCTGACGAAGGAAGGCCCGCTCGACGTGCTGACGCTGAACGTCGAGCCGTGTCCTGAAACGGCGCCCGACACGGCGGCGATCCGCGCGGCCAGCGAGGCGCTCGCGTACGACATCAAGTCGCTGATCGGCGTGACGGCCGTGATCAACGTGCTGCCCGTGAACGGGATCGAGCGCTCGGTCGGCAAGGCCCGTCGCGTCATCGACAAGCGCAAGGGCTGAGGTAATCTCACCGCGCAGGCGATGGGCGCGAACTTCGCGAACCTCATTGACTCGCCGCGCGCCCGCCGCACAGCGGCGAATCCGGGTGTGCAAATGAAACAGCCCGGTCGGCCAACGCCGATCGGGCTCTTTTACGCCAAAGCGTCGTTCGACGAGACACGCATAGCATCACGCGAACTGAATTCACATGGGCACACCGGCGATCAAACCGGCACGCGCCACCGGCATGAAACGCACCACGGATGCCGCGCCCCCCGCGCAGGCCACCCTCCGGGCACCTACGCCGCCCCAACTCACGAGTTCGGAAACAGCAGCCACATCCGGCCGACCTGCTTCATCCGCCCGGCCAGATCGCCTGCGTCGTCGCCGAGCCCCCAGAAATAGTCGGCCCGCACGCCGCCCTTGATCGCCGAACCCGTATCCTGCGCGAACACGAGCCGGTTCATCGGCGTATTCGTGAGCGGACGCGTGGTCTGCAGGAACACGGGCGTGCCGAGCGGGATCGACGACGGATCGACCGCGATCGAGCGCTCGGGTGTGAGCGGCACGCCCAGCGCGCCGATCGGGCCGTCCGCGCCGCCATGCGGTGCATCTTCCTTGGTCGGCATGTCGCGGAAGAAGACGAAGCGCGGATTCGTGTCGAGCAGCGCGTCGACGCGCGTCGGGTTCGCCTTCGCCCATGCCTTGATACCCTGCATCGTCGCCTGCGCGGGCGTCAGTTCGCCGCGATCGAGCAACCACCTGCCGATCGAGCGGTACGGCTGGTTGTTGGTGCCGCCGAAGCCGACCCGCATCACCGAACCGTCGTCGAGCAGCACACGCCCCGACCCCTGCACCTGCAGGAAGAACGCCTCGATCGGATCGTCGACCCACACGAGTTCATTGCCGTTCAGGATGCCGGCACGCTCGAGCTGCGCGCGCGCAGGCAGCGCGGCGCCGGCGCGATAGCCGGCCGGCCAGCGGTACAGCGCATACTGATACGGACCGCGACGCACGCGGGAGCCGTGCAGCAGCGGCTCGTAATAACCGGTCACGAGCCCGTCGAGGGTGCCGTCGGTATTCGCCAGTTGGAACGGCGTGAAATACGTTTCGAAGAAAGCGCGCGCGCTGCTGACGTCGAGCTCGTCGAGCCGGTCGGCGGCCGCGCAAGCGCGCTGCCACGCCGGCTGGCGCGCGAGCCGCGCGCAGTTCTGCCGCAGCGCGGCCGTTGCGCCGATCAGCGAATCGTCCTGCCAGCCCGGCACCTGCTGCCAGGCCACCGGCGTCAGCCGCTGCGCGGCAACCTGCCCCGGCACGATCGCCGCGCCGGTCGGCGGCTTCAGCGCCGACGTCCGCGTCGGCGCGCTGCCACACGCGGCCAGCAGTGCGGCCGCCGCGACCGCGGCGACCCAGCCGGCCACCCGGGGCCCAAACCACATACAATGTCCGTTCTTGATGGAAACCGCCATGTCAGATTTTCTCGACCAATATCCGATGCTCATCTTCGCGCTCGAAGCTTTCGTAGCGCTCGCCCTGCTGATCTTCATCGTCGTGTGGACGTCGTCGGGCAGGAAGAAGCACGCCCGCGGCAACGATCGCCAGCCGCGCTGAGCGCCGCCGCACGCTCGACTCAATGCAGCGTGCGCGGCATGTGCAGCGCAAACTCGTCGACCGGCGCATCGAACCGCTCGCCGTCCTCCGCCACGCAGAAGTACGCGCCACGCATCGTGCCGACCGGCGTCGCGATCACGGCCCAGCTCGTGTATTCGAACTGTTCGCCCGGCTGCAGCAGCGGTTGGTGCCCGACGACGCCGAGCCCTTTCACTTCCTGCACGTGGTTGTCGCTGTCCGTGATGATCCAGTGGCGCGCGATCAGTTGCGCCGCGACCTGCCCGGTATTGCGGATGGTCAGCGTGTACGCGAATGCGTATTGACGCCGATCGGGGTCGGATTGTTCCGGCAGGTAGCTGGTTTTCACCGAAACGGTGAACTGATACTGACTCATGATGTTTCCGCTGTAGGTAACCGCCCGCGCCAACTCGAGCGGCGGAGCCGCGGGCGCGCCGCACTGGTTCGGCATTCTATGCGGAATCCGGCCGCAACCGCACGGCCTGTCGCCGCGCACCGGGTCGCCGGACGGTAGAATGGCGGTTTTGCGCCGCAGCGTCCCCGCTCCCCTGTCATGACTCAATTCCGCATCGCTCCCAGCATCCTGTCGGCCGACTTCGCACGGCTCGGCGAAGAAGTCCGCAACGTGGTCGCCGCCGGCGCCGACTGGATTCACTTCGACGTGATGGACAACCATTATGTGCCGAACCTGACGATCGGCCCGCTCGTGTGCGAGGCGATTCGCCCGCACGTGCAGGTGCCGATCGACGTGCACCTGATGGTGCGCCCGGTCGACCGGATCGTGCCCGATTTCGCGAAGGCCGGCGCGAACCTGATCAGCTTCCACCCGGAAGGCTCGGATCACATCGACCGCACGCTGTCGCTGATCCGCGACCACGGCTGCAAGGCCGGCCTCGTGTTCAATCCGGCCACGCCGCTGAACTACCTCGACCACGTAATGGATCGCCTCGACTTCGTGCTGCTGATGTCGGTGAACCCGGGCTTCGGCGGCCAGTCGTTCATTCCGGAAACGCTGAACAAGCTGCGCGAAGCACGTGCGCGCATCGACGCGTACACCGAGCGCACCGGCCGCGAGATCCTGCTCGAAGTGGACGGCGGCGTGAAGGCCGACAACATCGCGGAAATCGCGGCGGCCGGCGCGGACACGTTCGTCGCCGGTTCGGCGATCTTCGGCAAGCCCGACTACCGCAAGGTGATCGACGAGATGCGCGCCGCGCTCGCCACCGTCGAGCGGAGCTGACGCCGTGGCCGACTCGTCGTTCGCCGGCCACGCGCCGGCCGGGGCCGCCACGGACGCGGCCCCGATCCGTTTCGCGACGCCGCGTATCGACGCGGCGGTGATCGATCTCGACGGTACGATGGTCGACACGGTCGACGATTTCACGGCCGGGCTGAACGGGATGCTCGCGCAGCTCGGCGCGCCGGCCACGTCGCGCGACGAGGTGATCGGCTACATCGGCAAGGGCTCCGAGCACCTGATCCAGAGCGTGCTGAAGCCGCGCTTCAGGCCCGACGAAGCGCTCGCGCGCTTCGACGACGCACTCGCGATCTACCAGGCCGAATACGCGAAGATCAACGGCCGCCACACGCGCCTCTACCCCGAGGTTGCAGCGGGCCTCGACGCGTTGCACGCGGCAGGCATCCGGCTCGCGTGCGTGACGAACAAGCCGCACCGCTTCGCAGTCGAGCTCCTCGCGCAATACGGGCTGATCGATCGCTTCGGCATCGTGCTGGGCGGCGACAGCGTCGCGCGCAAGAAGCCCGATCCGCTGCCAATGCACACGGCGTGCGATGCACTCGGCGTCGCGCCCGGCGCGGCGGTGGCGATCGGCGACTCGGAAAACGATGCGCTGGCGGGCCGCGCGGCCGGCATGGCGACGCTGACGGTGCCGTACGGCTACAACCACGGCAAAGCTATACAAACGATAAATTCGGATGGTATAGTCGATTCGTTGCTGGTCGCAGCCCGCGCGATCACCGCGCACAACGCCGGCCGGCCAACCTTCTGATTATTTCTTCCATCCGCATGTTTCTGAATAAAAAACGGAGTCTGAGCAGCATCGACCGGGGAGCCTGGCCCTGGCGTCGCTGGTCGCGCTAACCTCTTCGATGAGGTACGCTGAAGCCCGTCTTCAGCGCCGTTTTTTATCTCGCTGCGCATCCGCGCGCCGATCGTCGCACCACCTCGAGTTCTACCGCGCCCGAACGCCTGCGTTCAGGATCGGCCGCAGGCTCGCGACGTTCACGCCCGGAATGCCGGCCGGCAACAGGCACTTCTCGATCGACCGCCCTTTCGCCGACGGCAGCCCGCGCAGCGTCAAGTGATCCCTGGCGCACCCCGCCGCTCGTCCCGAACAGGACCGGAACATGACCGAACTCGAATTCCAATCGCTTGCGAACGAAGGCTACAACCGCATCCCGCTGATCGCGGAAGCGCTCGCCGACCTCGAAACGCCGCTGTCCCTCTACCTGAAGCTGGCCCAGCCCGAACGCGCGGGCGCCAACTCGTTCCTGCTCGAATCGGTGGTCGGCGGCGAACGCTTCGGCCGCTACTCGTTCATCGGCTTGCCGGCCCGCACACTGGTGCGCACCCGCAACGGCGTGTCGGAAGTGGTGCGCGACGGTCAGGTCGTGGAAACGCACGACGGCGATCCTTTCGAATTCATCGAGTCGTTCCAGGCGCGCTTCAAGGTCGCGCAGCGTCCGGGCCTGCCGCGCTTCTGCGGCGGCCTCGCCGGCTACTTCGGCTACGACGCGGTGCGCTACATCGAGAAGAAGCTCGCGAACACCGCGCCGCGCGACGATCTCGGCCTGCCCGACATCCAGCTGCTGCTCACCGAGGAAGTCGCGGTGATCGACAACCTGGCCGGCAAGCTCTATCTGATCATCTACGCAGACCCGGCCCAGCCGGAAGCCTATACGAAGGCCAAGCAGCGCCTGCGCGAGCTCAAGCAACGCCTGCGCACGACCGTGCAGCCGCCTGTCACGTCGGCGAGCGTGCGCACCGAAACCTTCCGCGAATTCAAGAAGGACGACTACCTGGCCGCCGTGCGCCAGGCGAAGGAATACATCGCGGCCGGCGAACTGATGCAGATCCAGGTCGGCCAGCGGCTGACGAAGCCGTACCGCGACAATCCGCTGTCGCTGTATCGCGCGCTGCGTTCGCTGAACCCGTCGCCGTACATGTATTACTACAATTTCGGCGATTTCCACGTGGTCGGCGCATCGCCCGAAATCCTGGTGCGCCAGGAAAAGCGCGGCGACGACCAGATCGTCACGATTCGGCCGCTGGCCGGCACGCGTCCGCGCGGCAACACGCCCGAGCGCGATGCCGAACTCGCGACCGAACTGCTGAACGATCCGAAGGAAATCGCCGAGCACGTGATGCTGATCGACCTCGCGCGCAACGACGTCGGCCGCATCGCCGAAATCGGCTCGGTGCAGGTCACCGACAAGATGGTGATCGAGAAGTACTCGCACGTTCAGCACATCGTCAGCTCGGTCGAAGGCAAGCTGAAGCCCGGCATGACGAACTACGACGTGCTGCGCGCGACGTTCCCGGCCGGCACGCTGTCGGGCGCGCCGAAAGTGCGCGCGATGGAGCTGATCGACGAGCTCGAGCCGATCAAGCGCGGGCTGTACGGCGGCGCCGTCGGCTACTTGTCGTTCTCCGGCGAGATGGATCTCGCGATCGCGATCCGCACGGGCCTGATCCACAACGGCAACCTGTACGTGCAGGCGGCAGCCGGCGTCGTCGCCGACTCGGTGCCCGAATCCGAATGGCAAGAGACCGAGAACAAGGCGCGCGCGGTGCTGCGTGCGGCCGAACAGGTCCAGGACGGCCTCGATAGCGACTTCTGACGGAGACTGACCATGCTGCTCATGATCGACAACTACGACTCGTTCACCTACAACCTGGTCCAGTACTTCGGCGAACTGGGCGAGGACGTGCATACGTACCGCAACGACGAAATCACGCTCGACGACATCGCGCGCGTGAATCCCGACACCATCTGCCTGTCGCCGGGCCCGAGCAATCCGCAGCATGCGGGCATCACGCTCGACGTGCTGCGCGAATTCGCGGGCAAGAAGCCGATCCTCGGCGTCTGCCTCGGCCATCAGGCGATCGGCGAAGCATTCGGCGGCCGCGTCGTGCGCGCGAAGACCATCATGCACGGCAAGGTGAGCCGGATCGAAACGGATTGCCGCGGCGTGTTCGCGGATCTGCCGAAGCATTTCGACGTCACCCGCTACCACTCGCTCGCGATCGAACGCGAATCGCTGCCCGACTGCCTCGAGGTATCCGCGTGGACCGACGACGGCGAAATCATGGGCGTGCGTCACAAGACGCTGCCGATCGAAGGCGTGCAGTTCCACCCGGAATCGATTCTCTCCGAGCACGGCCACGCGCTGCTCGAGAATTTCCTGAAGCAGCACCGCGCAGCGGCCCGTGCGGCCGCGCCGGCCGCCTGACGGGAGACGCACGATGACGATTACCCCGCAGGAAGCGCTGCAACGCACGATCGAACACCGCGAAATCTTCCACGACGAGATGCTGCACCTGATGCGGCTCATCATGCGCGGCGACATGTCGCCCGTGATGGCGGCCGCGATCATCACCGGGCTGCGCGTGAAGAAGGAGACGATCGGCGAGATCGCCGCCGCCGCGACCGTGATGCGCGAATTCGCGAACCACGTCGAAGTGCAGGACAACTCGAACTTCGTCGACATCGTCGGCACCGGCGGCGACGGCTCGCACACGTTCAATATCTCGACCGCGTCGATGTTCATCACCGCGGCGGCCGGCGCGAAGGTCGCGAAGCACGGCAACCGCGGCGTGTCGAGCAAGTCCGGCAGCGCCGACGTGCTGGAGGCGCTCGGCGTGAACATCGACCTGCAGCCCGACCAGGTGGCTGCGTCGATCGCCGCAACCGGCATGGGCTTCATGTTCGCGCCGAACCATCATCCGGCAATGAAGAACATCGCGGCCGTGCGCCGCGAGCTCGGCGTGCGGACGATCTTCAACATCCTCGGCCCGCTGACGAATCCGGCCGGCGCGCCGAACCAGCTGATGGGCGTGTTCCACCCCGACCTCGTCGGTATCCAGGTGCGCGTGATGCAGCGTCTGGGCGCGCAGCACGTGCTCGTCGTGTACGGCAAGGACGGGATGGATGAAGTGTCGCTCGGCGCCGCGACGCTCGTCGGCGAATTGCGCGACGGCAAGGTGCACGAATACGAGATCCATCCGGAGGACTTCGGCCTGCAGATGGTGTCGAACCGCACGCTGAAGGTGGAAAATGCCGAGGAATCGCGCACGATGCTCCTCGGCGCGCTGGACAACCAGCCGGGCGTCGCACGCGAGATCGTCACGCTGAACGCGGGCACCGCGCTCTATGCGGCCAACATCGCGGAATCGATCGCGGATGGCATCCAGCTCGCCCGCGAAGCGATCGCAAGCGGCAAGGCGCGCGCGAAAGTCGACGAACTCGTGCGCTTCACGCAGCAGTTCAAGCGCTGACTCCCCTTACGAATCAAGCAGGAACCCACATGAGCGACATTCTCGACCGAATCATCGCCGTCAAGCGCGAAGAAGTCGCGGCGGCCATGCGCAGCACGCCGCTCGAGGCACTGAAACTGGAAGCATCCGCGCGCGACCTGCGCGACTTCGTCGGCGCACTGCGTGCGAAGAACGCCGCCGGCCACGCGGCGGTGATCGCCGAAGTGAAGAAGGCCAGCCCGTCGAAAGGCGTGCTGCGCGAGCATTTCGTGCCGGCCGACATCGCGCGCTCGTATGCGGCCCACGGCGCCGCGTGCCTGTCGGTGCTGACCGACGAACAGTTCTTCCAGGGCAGCGTCCGCTATCTGCAGGAAGCACGCGCGGCGTGCTCGCTGCCGGTGCTGCGCAAGGACTTCATCGTCGATGCGTACCAGATCCTCGAAGCACGCGCGATGGGCGCCGACGCGATCCTGCTGATCGCGGCCGCGCTCGACACGCCGCTGATGCAGGAACTCGAAGCGTATGCGCATTCGCTCGGCCTCGCGGTGCTCGTGGAAGTACACGACCGCAACGAGATGGAACAGGCGCTGACGCTGAAGACGCCGCTGCTCGGCATCAACAACCGCAACCTGCGCACGTTCGAAACGACGATCCAGACCACGCTCGACATGCTCGACATGATCCCGGCGGACCGCATGGTCGTGACCGAGTCGGGCATCCTGTCGCGCACCGACGTCGACACGATGCGCGCGGCGAACGTCAACGCGTTCCTCGTCGGCGAAGCGTTCATGCGCGCCGAGCAGCCGGGCGAAGAGCTCGCGCGGATGTTCTTCTGATGGCGATCGAAAAGGAAATCAAGCTCGCGGTGCCGGCCGGCGCGGCCGACGCGGCGCGACGCTTTTTCGAGACGCTGACCGGCGAAGCGGGCGACGTCATTGCGCTCGCGAACGTCTATTACGACACGCCCGATCTCGCGCTGTCCCGCTCGAAGAGCGCGGTGCGCGTGCGCCGCACGCCGCACGGCTGGCTGCAGACGTTCAAGACGGTCGGCAGCGCGGAAGCCGGCCTGCATCGCCGCCATGAGTGGGAACTGCCGGTCGCCGGCGACGCGCTCGAAATCGACGCGCTCGTCGCCGCGTGCGACGTGCCGGAGGCCGCCACCGCGCTGCGCGACGCGGCGCCCGCGCTGCACGCGCTGTTCCGGACGGATTTTTCGCGTACGCTGTGGCGGATCGCAATCGCCGGCGCCACCGTCGAAGCCGCGGTGGACGTCGGCGAGATCGTCGTCCAGGCAGGCAACGACACGCGCCGCGAACCGATCAGCGAAATCGAACTCGAACTGATCGACGGCCCGGAAGCGGCGCTCGCGACGCTCGCCGCCGAACTGCAGCAAGCGCTGCCGGGCCTCGCCCCCGAAAACATCAGCAAGGCGCAGCGCGGCTATCGGCTGCGCGCGCAATAAACACGCATCACGCATGGCAACCCGCAAGACTCTCCGCACGCCGCAGCAGGCGTCGCTGTTCGACGATCTCGTGCCGGAAACGGCACGCGACGATGTTCCCGCTCCGGCGTCCGAGCCGCCGTCGCCGGCACGCAAGCCGGCGAAGAAAGCCGCGGCAGCCGCTCCGGCTCCCGCCGCGCAACCCGCCGGCGCGGACATCCCGCACCTCGCCGCGCAATTCGACGCGCTGCCGGCCGTCTGGCGCGACGTGCTGAAACCCTTCACCGACAGCGACGCGTACGCGCCGCTGTGCCGCTTCGTCGACGCGGAGCGCGCGGCCGGCAAGACGGTCTACCCGACCGACGTGTTCCGCGCACTGCGCCTGACGAGCCCGGACGACGTGAAGATCGTGATCCTCGGCCAGGACCCGTACCACGGCGACGACCGCGGCACGCCGCAAGCGCATGGCCTGGCGTTCTCGGTGCCGCCGGCGGTCCGCACGCCGCCGTCGCTGCGCAACATCTTCAAGGAAATCGCCGCGAATTTCGGCCACGACACGCCGCGCCACGGTTGCCTCGACACTTGGGCGCGCCAGGGCGTGCTGCTGCTCAACACCGTGCTGACGGTCGAGCGCGGCGCAGCCGCGAGCCACGCGAAGCGCGGCTGGGAGCAATGCACGGACACGCTGATCCGCGAACTGGCGAACCGCCATCGCGGGCTCGTGTTCATGCTGTGGGGCGCGCATGCGCAGGCGAAACGCGCACTGTTCGATGCGAGCGCGCATTGCGTGCTCGAGGCGCCGCACCCGTCGCCGCTGTCCGCGCACCGCGGCTTCCTCGGCTGCCGCCACTTCGCGCTCGCGAACGACTATCTCGTCGAAGCCGGCCGCCCGCCGATCGACTGGCGTCTGCCGGACGTGGCCGAAACGCTCGCGTAACCGCGTTCCACTGCCCGCCTTTCGCCCGCACCACGCAAAAACGCCGCGCCCCTTGCTGAACTGAACCACGAAGTGGGAAGCCAACTTCTGCGGTTCAATTCATTTTGGGGCGCGGCGTTTTTTTCACCGGCCGACTCAACGGGTGCAACGCACCCGCATCGACTTACGCTGCAGCGATCGCTTCGCGAGCGCCGGCGAGGGCTACGCTCTGCGCATCCGGCCCGAGGTTCAGGCCTTCGGCGTGGATGAAGCTCACGTCGGTCAAGCCGATGAAGCCGAGGAACGTGCGCAGGAACGGCGTCTGGCTGTCGTTCGGCGTACCCAGGTACTTGCCGCCGCGGGCCGTCACGACGTGAACCTTCTTGCCCTTGATCAGGCCTTCCGGACCGTTCTCGGTGTAGCGGAACGTGACGCCGGCACGTGCGATCCAGTCGAAATACGTCTTCAGCTGCGACGACACGCCGAAGTTGTACATCGGTGCGCCGATCACGATGATGTCGGCGGCTTGCAGTTCGGCGATCAGCGCATCGCTCTTCGCGACGATCGCATTCTGTTCCGCGCTACGCTTGTCGGCCGGCGTGAAGAACGCGCCGAGCACCGATTCGTCGAGGTGCGGCAGCGCGTCGGTCAGCAGGTCGCGAACCACGACCTTCGAACCGGGGTTCGATTGTTGCAGCTTTGCCGTCAGTTCGTTGGACAGCAGCGTGGACTGCGCGCCTTGCGAGCGTGCGGCGGAATTGATTTGCAGAATGGTCGTCATGTCAGGCTCCAGTTAGGTTGCGCTTCGGTAGCGCGAGTGACGCCATTGTGCGTGGCCGCGCGGTCCCGAAAAAGCGGGCTGCGGGCGACGGATTGTTGCAGCAGCAGAACAATCCATGATCGCGCCCCAAACCCGCTCTTCGGCGTTCAGCCCTTCAGCCAGGCTTCCCGGCCCTTCTGTACGGCGGCCGGCTTCGCAGCGGCCGTCAGCCGGTAGCGCGTGACTTCCGGGCCGTCCAGCTTCAGTTTCGCGGTCCGCAGCTCGTCGCGGCGGAATGCATGGATCTCGACCTTGTCGCCCGGCCGATAGCGCGCAAGCAGCGCGTCGAGGTTCGTGCCGGTGACGCGCAGCCCGTCGAGCGCGATCAGCGTATCGCCCGCCGACAGCCCGGCGCGATGCGCGGCGCCGCCTTCGTAGACGGCCGCCAGCGTGCAGTCCGCGCCGCCGCGCAGGCGCGCGCCGATGGTCGGCTTCGCAGCCGCGCCCGCCGCGACCTCGGGTGTGAGCGTCACGCCGAACGGCGCGAGCAGGTCGGCGAGCGGCAGGTCGCGCGTGCCGTGCACCGCGTCGACGAACAGGCGGCCGAGCGCGACGCCGGTCGCTTCCTCGATCAGCGCCTCGACTTCGTTTTCTTCGACGCCCGCCTGCTTGCCGCGATAGAAATCGCGGCCGTAGCGTTGCCACAGCAGACGCATCACGTCGTCGAGCGACTTGCGGTTGCGGGTCTGCGCGCGAATCGCGAGATCGAACGCGAGCGCGACCAGCGAGCCCTTCGTGTAGTAGCTGACGATCGCGTTGGTCGCGTTCTCGTCCTGCCGGTAATACTTGATCCACGCGTCGAACGAGCTGTCCGCGACGCTCTGCTTCAGACGCCCGGTGCCGCGCAGCACGCCGCCGACCGTGCGGCCGAGCGCCGCGAAATAGTCGTCCTGCGAGATCAGCCCGCTACGGACGAGCATCAGGTCGTCGTAATACGACGTGAAGCCTTCGAACAGCCACAGCAGCGACGTGTAGTTTTCACGTGCGAGGTCGTACGGCACGAACGCGGCAGGCTTGATGCGCTTCACGTTCCACGTATGGAAGTACTCGTGGCTGCAGAGGCCGAGATACGTGCGGTAGCCTTCCGTCGTTTCGGGCCGCCCCTTCACCGGCAGATCGGTGCGGTTGCAGATCAGCGCGGTCGAGGCGCGATGCTCGAGGCCGCCGTAACCGTCGCTGACCGCGAGCGTCATGAACACGTAGCGCTCCATCGGCGCCTTCTTCGATTTCGGCTCGAACAGTGCGATCTGCGCTTCGCACACACGCTTCAGGTCGGCGCGCAGCCGCTCCATGTCGAGTTGCGTCACGCGCCCGGCGATCACGATGTCGTGCGGCACGCCGTGCGCGTCGAACGTCGCCAGCGCGAATTCGCCGATCGTCACCGGATGGTCGGCGAGTTCATCATAGTTCGATGCGCGATACGCGCCGAAACCGTGGCGCTTGGTGCCGCGCGCCTCGGGCAGCGAGGTGCCGACGCGCCACGTGCGGAACGCCGGGCCGGCCGGCTTCGCGATGTCGACTTCGCACGGCGCATCCTCGCGGCCGGCGACGCTCAGGAACACGGCCGTTCCGTTGAAGAAGCCGCCCGATTCGTCGAGATAGGCGGAGCGCACCGACAGGTCCCACGCGTACACGTCGTAGCGCAGCGTCAGCGCGCCGTTCACCGGCGCGGCCTGCCACGTGTTCTTGTCGGTCTTCGCGATCCGCACCTTGCGACCGGCGTCGTTGAACGCGGCGAGCGTCACGATGTTGCGCGCGAACTCGCGCACGAGATAGCTGCCCGGAATCCACACCGGCAGCGAGAAGCGCTGGCCGTCGGGATCGGGATCGGCGACCGTCACCGACACTTCGAACAGGTGCGCGGCAACATCTTTCGGGACAATCGAATAGCGGATCGGCTGGGTCATCGTGGCAATCGGTCGAAAATCGAACGGAATACGGCGGCGGAAACGAAGAGAGGCGCCGGCAGTATCGCGGGCGCCCCTCGCTGGCCGGGCCATGCGGCCCGGCGTGTCGGTCGGTTACTTGCTCGACGCGAGCGCCTGGTTGAGCTGGTCGGCCGACACCGCGCCGGGCAGGCGGCGGCCGTCGGGCAGGAAGATCGTCGGCGTGCCGGTGACGTTCATCCCGCGGCCGAGTGCGAGGTTCTTGTCGAGCGCGGTGGTGTCGCACGTGCCGGCGCCGGACGGCGCACGATGGTCGAGCATCCAGCTCTGCCAGGTCTTCGCGCGATCGGTCGCGCACCAGATCGCCTTCGACTTCGCGGTCGAATCCGGCGACAGCACCGGATACAGGAACGTGTAGACGGTCACGTTGTCGATCGACTGCAGCGTCGTCTCGAGCTTCTTGCAGTACGGACAGTTCGGATCGGAGAACACCGCGATCTTGCGTGCGCCGTTGCCCTTCACGACCTTGATCGCATTCGCGAACGGCAGGCTCGCGAAGTCGATCTTGTTGAGATCGGACAGGCGCGCGTCGGTCAGGTTCTTGTGCGTCTTGGTGTCGACGAGATCGCCGAGCAGCACGTAGTCGCCGGCTGCATCGCTATAGATGATTTGCGAGCCGAGGTTCACTTCGTACAGCCCCGCGATCGGCGATTTCGACACGCTCTTGATCGGCGCGTCACTGCCCAGACGCGCTTGCAGCGTCGCTTTCAGCTTGTCGGTGATTGGGTCGGCCTGCGCGGTGCAGCCAAGCGTCGCCATCGTGACGGCCAGCGCCAGCGACGCGATGCGGATCGTTTTTTTCATCCAGTTGTTCCTTCAGCTCAATCGGAGTGCACGGCATAGTGTACGCCGTAATGGAACCCTGTCCGACCGGCAACCTGCGCGAAGGTTCGCTCAGCCGAGCGCGGCCGACACGAGCCAGCGCTTCACGAGCGGTTGCGCGCCGACGAACGCCATGCCCGCATTGCGCACCGCCTTCGCGAACGAACCCGGCACCGCGAACAGCCGCTGCAGCCCGTCGGTCGCGACCATCAGCGCGCGGATGTCCTCGCGGCGCGAACGCTCGTAGCGGCGCAGCAGCACGGTATCGCCGAGGTTGCGGAAGCTTTCCTTGTTCGTGATCGCATCGGCGAGCGCTGCGACGTCGCGCAGCCCCAGGTTCATCCCCTGCCCGGCGAGCGGGTGGATCAGGTGCGCGGCATCGCCGACGAGCGCGACGCGCGGGGCGATCAGCTTGTCGACGGTCTGCAGCGCGAGCGGGAAGCCGGCGGCCGGCGTCACGCATTCGAGCGTGCCGACCTGGCCGTGCGACACGCGCTCGACTTCGGCGGCGAGTTGCGCGGGATCGAGCGCGAGCAGTTCATCCGCGTGCGCGGTGTGCGCGGACCACACGAGCGACACATGGCCGTCCGGCAGCGGCAGCGGCAGCAGCGCAATGATCTCGCCTTCGTGGAACCACTGGTAGGCCGTCTCGCGGTGCGGCAGCGACGCCTTGAAGTTCGCGACGACGCCCGTCTGCCGGTAGTCGCGTCGCTCCACCCTGGCCCCCATTTGGGAGCGTACCCACGAATGCGCACCGTCCGCGCCGACCACGAGGTCCGCTTCGAGCACCTGCCCCGACGACAGCGTGAGCGCGGCCGCGTCGTCGCGCACGTCGAAGCCCTGCGCACGCGCATCGAACCACGTGAGGTTCGGCTGGAACCGCAGCGCGGCGTCGAGCGACGTCTCGATCAGCGACGATTCGGCGATCCATGCGAGTTGCGGCACGGACGCCTGGTACGCGGAGAAATGCAGTTCCGCGTGCGCATCGCCGTACACGCGCATGTCGTAGACCGGCGCGAGCCTGCCGTGGTCGAGCGCCTGCCAGACCCGCAGCCGCTCCAGCAATGCCTGCGAGCTGGACGACAGCGCATAGATGCGCGTGTCGAACGCGAGATCGGCGGGGCGCGGCGTGGCCGGCTGTGCCAGCAACGCGGTCTTGTAGCCGGACTGGGTCAGCGCGAGCGCGGCCGTCTTGCCGACGAGCCCGCCGCCGACCACGGCGACGTCGAAGATATGGTGGGCAGTCATGGCGGGCATTATAGCTGCGGGGCCAATCCCTTATGCGGCCGCAGTTTGCGGGAAATCAGCAGAATCGCGGGCGCGGCCGGTAGCGGCGGCCCGTCGCATCGGCCGTTCGGATCGAGCCCGGAAACCGCTGCGTCGGCACGGTACAATAGCGCCTTTGAACGTCGGCCCGCGGCGCCCCAAGCGCCGGCCGTCCCTATTTTCCCGCGCCGCCGTGCCTTGTCCGGCCGCGCCGCCTCATCCGTTCGAAGGATTCCATGAGCCTCAAATGCGGCATCGTCGGCTTGCCCAACGTCGGCAAGTCCACCCTGTTCAATGCGCTGACCAAGGCCGGCATCGCCGCCGAGAACTACCCGTTCTGCACGATCGAGCCGAACGTCGGCATCGTCGAGGTGCCCGACACACGCCTGAAGGCGCTGTCCGAAATCGTGAAGCCCGAGCGCGTCGTGCCGGCCGTCGTCGAATTCGTCGACATCGCGGGCCTCGTCGCGGGCGCGAGCAAGGGTGAAGGCCTCGGCAACCAGTTCCTCGCGAACATCCGTGAAACCGATGCGATCACGCACGTCGTGCGCTGCTTCGAGGACGACAACGTCATCCACGTCGCCGGCAAGGTCAGCCCGATCGACGACATCGAAGTGATCAACACCGAACTCGCGCTCGCCGACCTCGCCACCGTCGAAAAGGCGCTCACGCGCTACTCGAAGGCGGCGAAGTCGGGCAACGACAAGGAAGCGGTGAAGCTCGCCGCGGTGCTCGAGAAGGTGCGCGCGCACCTCGACCAGGGCAAGGCCGTGCGCGGTCTCGATCTGTCGGAAGAAGAGCAGGCGCTGCTCAAGCCGTTCTGCCTGATCACCGCGAAGCCGGCGATGTACGTCGCGAACGTGAAGGACGACGGCTTCGAGAACAACGCACACCTCGAAGCGGTGCGCAAGTACGCGGAAAGCGAGCATGCGCCGGTCGTCGCGGTGTGCGCGGCCATCGAGGCGGAAATCGCCGACCTCGACGATGCGGACAAGGAAGCGTTCCTCGCCGACATGGGCATGGAAGAGCCGGGCCTCGACCGCGTGATCCGCGCGGGCTTCAGGCTGCTCGGGCTGCAGACCTACTTCACCGCGGGCGTGAAGGAAGTGCGCGCGTGGACGATCCACATCGGCGACACCGCACCGCAAGCCGCAGGCGTGATCCACACCGACTTCGAGCGCGGCTTCATTCGCGCGCAGACGATCGCGTTCGACGACTTCGTCACGTACAAGGGCGAACAGGGTGCGAAGGAAGCCGGCAAGATGCGCGCCGAAGGGAAGGAATACGTCGTGCACGACGGGGATGTGATGAACTTCCTGTTCAACGTGTGACGTTGTTCCCCACACAGGTCGCAGCAAAAAGCCCGCTGGTTGCGGGCTTTTTCTTTGAGCCGTGGCGAATGCATCGCAGCGATCCCGGCAGTCAGCCTCGCAATCCACTGGTGAGTTCCGGCCACAACGACGAATGCGCGCGGCAGAACATGCCGACGTGACCGATCGCTCGGCCATCGCAGTTTTTCGGGCTGATGAAATGGACGTTACGGCTCGCGTTCGGCAACCAACGCAGCCAGTCGTCGATATTGGCCGGCGTCGCGCGATCGACGCACGTGGCACCCATTCAGCGATGCACCTATACCGCGGTAATCGAATACGAACGTCGGATAGCCGCCATCGCGCAGCCACTCCGCAAATGCGAAATAGAAGGACTGACGCAGTCCGGTAGCGGGACAGACGAGTACCGGAGAGCGGACACCGGCCTCGGCCGGGAAATAGGCGCCTCGAAGCACGTACCCATCGGCGGCGCAAAACTCGACGCGTATCCGGGCAGTCGGCGGCCCGGTCATTGGCCCGTCCTCAATGCACCGGGGCAAGGATGTATGTCACGCTCGATGACGAGCGGCGTGGCTCGCTTCGGAACGTAAACGCATAAACGAGCATTCCAAATCGATTGCTCCATCGATTCACTTCGGCAGTCGAAGTGATGAATGTAAGAAGATGCCGTCGAGAATGAAATCGGACGAGTTCGATTCTTCGCCCTTAAATTTCGACACTACCGCGTCGACTCTCGCCGCGGCCTTTACCCATCGCAAAAAACAACTGGCCCGACCAGCAAACGCCGGATGATCGTGCACCCAACCGCGTGGCGAGTTGCGAGCATGGGTGTACTCGCCTCCCCTCCCAGATACGCTTGAACGACCTGCAGTCGAAACCGCTCGTCATACGTCGCGATGAAAAACACCCCAAAGGTTGGATCGGTGTCCGACTTTTGGGGTGGAGCTCAATTGCTGCGGGCCTTTTTCATTCCGGGTCGGTTCATAAAGGTTTGCGGGATGCGCTCGCGGACAATCTTTTCGTCATTTCCTTCGTCGCCTCCGTTGCACAGATCGCCCGTGCTGCAGGAAGCATCGACCCGTCATCCCACGCGTTACGCGCCGATTTATCGCATGATGCATCACGCGCTTTCTTCCAATTCGCGAGTTGCGCGTCGAGCGTCTTCTTGCGCCCTGGCTGCTCGCGCGCCTGTTTATCGGCGACGCGCTGCAATTCCCGCTCGGCGATGAGTTGATCACGCCATGCGCAGAAATTCATGCTCGTCTGGTTCGAATCGCACTGACCGAGCAACGCGTTGACCTCGCTCACCGGCAAACCGCTGCGTGCTGCTATCTCATCGGCTGGCGTCGGACCGGCAAATACATTCGCCGACACCAGCACGAACAAACCGATCATGCCCCGTCTCACTGTACCCTCTGCTGTGGCTGAAACGGCGCCGACTCGAGCCGACGCCGATTGACAGGGCCATTCGGACGGACGGGTGCCAGGCGACGCCCGTTCTCGTCTCGCGGATGGCTAATCGCGAGCCGATTCACTTCGGTTGTCGAAGTGAACAATGTACGAAGTTGCCGTTGTCGATGAAATCAGACGAGTTCGATTTTGCGAGTCCAAATGGCCATGACGCGTCATGTTGCGAAACGGCCTCCATCGCCTGGGGCAAGCGTATCTGCTCGCGCGTAAAAGACAAATGGCCCGACCGGTACATACCGATCGGGCCATTTTCACGACGAAAATCCCCGGGCTAGCCGGCAGCGAACGCTCAGCGCAGCCGCCCGCTCCATCACGCCGTCATCACGTCGCCGACACCCGCCGCCCCGCGCTCGCCTGCGCATCGCGGCCGCGCTTGTTCAGCCACGACGCAAGGAGCACGATCAGCGCGAGCACGGCCGTCGCACCGACTTCCATCCGGTGCTCCTCGCTGACGAACATCACGGTCAACGTGCCGCAGATGAACAGGATCACCGCCCACGTGAGCCACGGAAACAGCCACATCCGCAGCGTCAGGTCCGCGCCGCTCGATTCGAGCGTCTTGCGCATCCGCAACTGCGAGATCGCGATCACGAGATACACGAGCAGCGCGATCGCGCCCGACGTCGCCAGCAGGAAGCCGAACACCTGCTCCGGCATCAGGTAGTTAGCGATCACGGTCAGGAAACCGAACGCGGTCGATGCCAGCACGGCCGCGCGCGGCGTGCCGGTCGAATCGGTGCGATGCAGGAAGGCGGGCGCGTCCTTGCGCCTGGACAGCGAGAACAGCATCCGCGACGCCGTGTACAGCGCCGAATTCAGGCAGCTCGCGACCGACACGAGCACGATCACGTCGATGATCGCCTTCGCGTTCGGAACGCCGATCAGTTCCATCGCGCGCTGATACGAGCCGTGCTTCGGCAGCAGCGGGTCGTTCCACGGCACGATGGCCGCGACGACGAGGATCGAGCCGAGATAGAACAGCGTGATACGCCAGATGACCGAGTTCGTCGCGCGTACGATCTGGCGTTGCGGGTTGTCCGATTCGGCGGCCGCGATCGTCACGATCTCGGTGCCGAGGAACGAGAACATCGTCGTCAGCATCGCCGCGAGCACCGCGCTCGCGCCGTGCGGCATGAAGCCGTCATGCACGAACAGGTTTGACACGCCCGACACGGCCGGCGCAGGAATGATGCCGACGATCGCCGCCCCGCCGATGCACAGGAACACGACGATCGCGACGACCTTGATCAGCGCGAACCAGAATTCGAATTCGCCGTAGTTCTTGACCGAGAAGAGATTGGTGATCGTCAGCAGCAGCGTGATGCCGAGCGCGAAGATCCAGGTCGCGACGCTCGGGAACCACGCGTTGAGAATGGTGGCGGCGGCCGTCGCCTCGATCGGGATCACGAGCACCCAGAACCACCAGTACAGCCAGCCGATCGAGAAGCCGGCCCAGTGGCCGATCGCGCGATCGGCATAGGTCGAGAACGACCCGCTGTCCGGATGCGCGACGGCCATCTCGCCGAGCATGCGCATCACCAGCACGACCAGTACGCCCGCGATCGCATACGCGAGGATCGAAGCCGGGCCGGCTTCCGCGATCGCATGGCCCGAGCCGACGAACAAGCCCGCGCCGATGACGCCGGCAATCGACATCATCGTCACGTGACGCTGCTTCAGACCCGTGCCGAGGCCTGTCTTGCTTCCACTCATGTGTCTCTCTCCAAAAAACGGTTCCGGTACGACCGTAGTCGCTGAAGGCGGCGCGGGGAGTTGTCGTTGTCGAATCCGGCTGCCCGCCGCGCGTGCACGGCATACGGGCATGGAGCCGGATCAAGCCTGTTCCGGTGGGTGCGCGACGCAGTCTGCGAAGCTGCGGGTGCGATGCGGCGCACCGGGCGCCGGCGCATCGCGTGCGCCCTTTCCGTCGGCTGTGTCGGTCAGCCGCCTTCGAAGCGAAGGAGTGTAAGCATCAAACGGTTCTTCACTAAGAACCAATTGAAGAATTTCGATGGAACCACTTGTTGCATCGATGCGAAACGATGCAACGCTTGGTCCGAGTCCGGCGCCGGATTGCGGATCCCGGAACGATCGATTGCGGTCGTCCGGCATCGCCGAAATCGCGCCGCACCAATGACGCTCGCGTGTCCGGCAGCGCGCTGCGCCGCTCGTTCAGGTCGCGCCGCCCGCCCCTTCGCTCTGCCACTAGGCCGGCATGGTTGCACGCCATTCTCGCCGAAGCGGGTTTTTCACGGCGTCGGGATGCGCAGCCGGCGGCTGCGCCAGCACGCTCGGCCAGCCCGCAATGTGATTCGTCTATCGGCCGGCCGCGCGCGCGGTTGCCGATGCGCGCCCGGTGGTGGCAACGATCGCGAACGCAATTGCATTCGCGGCCGCGCTCGCCAGGATCGGCACGAGGTAGCCGCCGCCCGCGTCGTAGATGAAACCGGCCGCGGCCGGCCCGATCAGCGTGCCGAACGCGACGCTCGTGTACAGGATGCCGATGATTGCGCTGACGTTGCGACCGCCGAAGTAGTCCATCACGACGGCGGGCAGCACGGCGACCCAGCCGCCGTAGAACACGCCGAATACGAGGGCGAACGCGGCGAGCGTCGCGACGGTGTCGGCGCCCGCCCATGCGACGAGCGCGACGGCCATGCCGGCGAACATCGCGAGCAGCGACGCGCGGCGGCCGAAGCGATCGGCGAGGCCGCCGAGGAAAAAGCGCCCTGCCGTGCTGCCGACGCCGATTGCACCGAGCAGCAATACGGCCGTGGACGGCGCGACGCCGTGATCGAGCGCGTACGGCACGAGGTGCACGAACGGCACGAAGACGCCGAACGAACATACGACGCACGCCGCGTAGAGGCTCGCGAACGGCCGCGACGTGACGGCCTCGCGCACGGTCGCGCCGGCAGGCACCGCCGCGACGGCGGCGCGCAGATCGTCGCCCGTCTGCGCACGCGCCGCATCGCCGTCCGGCGACAAACCGCGCCCGCGCGGGTCGTTCTCGATCAACAGCGACATGCCCGCGCCCACCACGACGGCGATCACGGCGAGCGCGACATACGCGCCGCGCCAGCCGACGTGCGCAATCAGCGCGGACGCGAGCGGCGGCATCACGAGCGTACCGACGCCGATCCCTGCGACCGCGAGCCCCGACGCGAAGCCGCGCCGCCGCACGAACCAGCGTTGCACCGCGCCGACGGCCGGCACGTACGCGCAGCCGACGCCCAGACCGACACCCAGCCCGTACGCGACATAGACCTGCAGCAGCGTATGCGCGGCACCGGCCGCCGCAAGCCCCGCGGCCGTCAGCAGCATCCCGACGACGGCGAGCCGCCGTGAGCCGAAGCGATCGGCCAACGGGCCGCTGACGACGCCGAAGCCGAAATACAGGAAGCCGGCCAGCGAGAACACGAGCGAGATCTGCCCGCGCGAGGCGGCGAAATCCCGCTGCAGCGACTCGACGAACGCGCTGAACGAGTACGCGCTGCCGAATCCGACGAACGTGACGGCGAACGCGGCCGCCACCACATACCAGCCGTAGAAGACGCGCGATGCGCGCGGGCGGTTCATGACGTTGCTCCTGCCACTGACGCACCGGCCGCCGGGCGGCGCGCATTTGCGTCGTGGATATAGTTGGACTATGTTGATCACATCGGCAGCACGAAGCCTCGTCGTGGCAACGCGATCGCCAGCAACAACGGTACTCGCGCACACCCATCGTCTCAAACGATATTTCGTCGGCCGTTCGGTTTAGAAAAACTCAATGAAACGTTCCCGCTTGCCGCCGCTGAATGCGCTGCGTGCGTTCGAAGCGGCCGCCCGCCATCTGTCGGTGAAATCCGCGGCCGAGGAGTTGTCGGTCACGCCCGGCGCGGTGAGCCAGCTGATCCGCACGCTCGAGACGCATCTCGGCGTGGAGCTGTTCGAGCGCGTGAACCGCGGCATCCTGCTGACGGCCGCGGGCCGCGCTTACCTGCCGCCCGTGCGCAACGCGTTCCGGCAAATCGCCGACGCATCGCAACGCGTATCGGGCGCCGCCGACAGCGGCGTGCTGACGGTGAGCGTCACGCCGTTTTTCGCGTCCGCGTGGCTCGTGCCGCGCCTCGCGCAGTTCCGCGACGCGTCCCCGGACGTCGATCTGCAGATCGTCACGAGCCACGCACTCGCGGATTTCTCGCGCGACGGCGTCGAGGTTGCGATTCGCCACGGCCTCGGCCGCTACGTCGGGCTGTGCAGCGAACGTCTGCTCACGGTGGAGATCGTCGCGCTCGCGGCGCCGGAACTCGTCGCGCGGCTGGGCATGCCGGCGACGCCCGCCGACCTGACCGGCTGGCCGCATCTGCACGACGCCGAGCGCAAGGGCTGGCATATCTGGTTCGACGCACAGCGAATCGACGATTTCGGTCCGCCGCGCGGCCCCGCGTTCGACGATTCCGGCCTGTTGCTGCAGGCGATCCTCGCGGGCCAGGGCGCCGGGCTGCTGCCGGCGGCGATGGTGCGCAACGAGCTCGCGAGCGGCCAACTCGTGCAGCTTGCCGATATCGCATGGCTCGACGATTTCGCTTACTACCTCGTCTATCCGCCGCATCACGCGGAACGCACGAAGGTCGCCGCGTTCCGCCGGTGGATTCTCGACGCCGCGCAGGCCGACGGCGCCGCGTCGATGACGGGCGCGACATAGCGGCATAGCGGCGCCGCACCGTACGGCGCCGACTACGACAGGCGGCCGATCGGCTAACATCCGGCACGGGCCGCCGGCCCGCAATCGACAAGAACAAGCGGAGAGAGACCATGGCTGCCCTGCTGCGCCGCGCGACGCATATCGCGACCCTGTCGGCCGCGCTGTTCGTCGCATGCGCCGCGCTGCCGACTCCGGCACACGCGTATCGCGCGTCGCCCGGCTACGGCAACGAAGCCGACCTCGACCGGCACGACACGTACCGCAATCGCGACGGCGACACCGTCCACGCGCCGGCCCGTTCGAAATCGGGCCGCGTGCCCGACGGCGCGAGCGCGCGCTGCCGCGACGGCACCTACAGCTTCAGCCGCCATCGGCGCGGCACCTGCTCGGGGCACGGCGGCGTCGCCGCATGGCTGTGAGCGCGGGTCGGCCGGATGGCCAGTGCGGTGCCAGCAGCAGCCGGCGGCGAAGTACAATACGCGCTCGCGCTGCCAACCCGCGGCGACACCGCCGCGCCCCGCGCGGCACGCTCCGTACCGAATCACCCGACGCCACGCACGCCGCAGCGCTGCGCGGCAGTCTCAACCATTTCTGACTTTCACATCCAAATGGCCCAATACGTTTTCACGATGAACCGGGTCGGCAAGATCGTGCCGCCCAAGCGCCAGATCCTGAAGGACATCTCGCTGTCGTTCTTTCCCGGCGCGAAGATCGGCGTGCTCGGCCTGAACGGCTCGGGCAAGTCGACGCTGATCCGCATCATGGCGGGTGTCGACAAGGACATCGAAGGCGAAGCGACGCCGATGCCGAACCTGAACATCGGCTACCTGCCGCAGGAACCGCAGCTCGACCCGACGAAGACGGTGCGCGAAGCCGTCGAGGAAGGTCTCGGCGACCTGTTCCAGGCCAACAAGAAGCTGGAAGAAATCTACGCGGCCTACGCGGAGCCGGACGCCGACTTCGACGCGCTCGCGGCCGAGCAGGCGAAATACGAGGCGATCCTCGCGTCGAGCGACGGCGGCAGCCCCGAGCAGCAGCTCGAAGTGGCGGCCGACGCACTGCGCCTGCCGGCGTGGGACGCGAAGATCGAGCACCTGTCGGGCGGCGAAAAGCGCCGCGTCGCGCTGTGCAAGCTGCTGCTCGAGAAGCCCGACATGCTGCTGCTCGACGAACCGACCAACCACCTCGACGCCGAATCGGTCGACTGGCTCGAGCAGTTCCTCGTGCGCTTCCCGGGCACCGTCGTCGCGGTCACGCACGATCGCTACTTCCTCGACAACGCGGCCGAGTGGATTCTCGAACTCGACCGCGGCCACGGCATTCCGTGGAAGGGCAACTACAGCAGCTGGCTCGACCAGAAGGAAGAGCGGCTGAAGCAGGAGGAAGCGTCGGAATCGGCACGCCAGAAGGCGATCAAGAAGGAACTGGAGTGGGTGCGCCAGAACCCGAAGGGCCGCCAGGCCAAGTCGAAGGCGCGTATCGCGCGCTTCGAGGAGCTGAGCAGCCAGGAATACCAGAAGCGCAACGAAACGCAGGAAATCTTCATTCCGGCCGGCGAACGCCTCGGCAATGAAGTGATCGAATTCAAGAACGTCAGCAAGTCGTTCGGCGACCGCCTGCTGATCGACAACCTGAGCTTCAAGATCCCGGCCGGCGCGATCGTCGGCATCATCGGCCCGAACGGCGCCGGCAAGTCGACGCTGTTCAAGATGCTGACGGGCAAGGAACAACCGGATTCGGGCGAAGTCGTGATGGGCCCGACGGTGAAGCTCGCGTACGTCGACCAGAGCCGCGACGCGCTCGACGGCTCGAAGACGGTGTTCGAGGAAATCTCCGGCGGCGCCGACGTGCTGACGGTCGGCAAGTACGAAACGCCGTCGCGCGCGTACATCGGCCGCTTCAACTTCAAGGGCGGCGACCAGCAGAAGATCGTCGGCAACCTGTCGGGCGGCGAACGCGGCCGCCTGCACCTCGCGAAGACGCTGATCTCGGGCGGCAACGTGCTGCTGCTGGACGAACCGTCGAACGACCTCGACGTCGAAACGCTGCGTGCGCTGGAAGACGCGCTGCTCGAATTCGCGGGCTCGGTGATGGTGATCTCGCACGATCGCTGGTTCCTCGACCGGATCGCAACGCACATCCTCGCGTTCGAAGGCGATTCGCAGGTCACGTTCTTCGACGGCAACTACCAGGAGTACGAAGCCGACAAGCGTGCGCGCCTCGGCGAGGAAGCCGCGAAGCCGAAGCGCCTGCGTTACAAGCCGATCAGCCGCTAAACGGCGCGGCTTGCGCATCCGGCGCCGCGGTCACGCGCGGCCGGATGCCGATAGCGGCCGCTTCCGATCGGCAAACAGAAAGCGGGCTCCGGGCCCGCTTTCTTTCATCCGGCAATCGTTCGGCCGTCGTCTATGCGAGCGCGCCCAGTTCGCGCAGGCCCGCTTCGGTCGTCGCCGCGCTCGTGTGATGAATGCCGTGCCAGCCGAGCGCCGTCGCGGCGGCCGCGTTGTGTGCGTTGTCGTCGATGAACACGAGCTCGTGCGGCGCGATGCCCGGCAGGTGCGGATCGATCCGCGCATGCATCGCATGATAGATCGCCGGATCGGGCTTCACGAGCTTCACGCGCCCCGACACGACGATGTCCTTGAAGCGCCGCAGGATCGGGAAGTTGTCCCACGCGTACGGAAAGGTCTGCGCGGACCAGTTCGTCAGCCCGAAGAGCGGCATCCCCTGCGTGTCGAGCCGGTCGACGAGCGCCGCCCCTTCATCGAGTACGCCACCGATCATCTCGTGCCAGCGCGCATAGAACGCGCGGATCAGCGCCTCGTGCTCCGGAAACTTCGCGACGAGTTCGCTCGTCCCTTCGTCGATCGTCTGGCCGCCGTCCTGGCGAACCACCCAGTCCATCGCGCAAACGTGCGTCAGAAACCAGCGACGCTCGGCTTCGTCCGGAATCAGTTGCCGATACAGGTACTCGGGGCTCCAGTCGATCAGCACGCCACCGAAATCGAACACGACCGCCTTGATCGTCATGCGAACTCCGTGGCGAGCACGTCGGCGAGCGGACGCGGCGTCACCGCGTTCCCCGACAGCGAATTGTTCGCCCAGATGAAGTGATGATGCGCGACGATCTGCGCGGCAGACAGATGTGCGCGCTCGTTCGTCGTATGCAGATCGGACACGATGGTCGTCCGGTAGCCGAGCAGCGCCGCGCGGCGTGCGGCCGAGTCGACGCAGAATTCGGTCGCATAGCCGCAGATCAGCACCGAGCGAATGCCGCGGCCGTCGAGCTGCGCGGCGAGCGGCGTGTCGTGGAACGCATCGCTCACCTGCTTGCGGATGCGCCAGTCGCCGTTGTCGACGAACAGCCCGTCGTGCAGTTCCCAGCCGCGCGTGCCGGGCACGATGTCGTCGTCCGCGTCGCCGTCGTGCTGAACGAAACACACGGGCGCGTTCGCCGCGCGCGCAGCCGCCGTCAGTCGATTGATACCCGCGACGACGTCGTCGAGCCGGTACGCGGGCCGCGCCCGCTGCACCAGCCCGCGCTGCATGTCGATCACGATCACTGCGGTATCTGCCATCGCTTGCCCTCTCGGTCGTGATCCGGCCGTCGCGCGGCCGGTATCGTATGTTGCGCGTTGCGTCAGATCGGTTGCGTGCGCGCGTCGAGCCACGCCTTCGCGTCGCCGCTCACGTGCCGGCCGACGCGCTCGCGCACCGTCGCGTGATACGCGTTCAGCCACGCGCGTTCTTCTTCATGCAGCATCTCGATCAGCACGCAGCGCGTGTCGATCGGACACAGCGTCAGCGTCTCGAACGCGAGGAAGTCGCCGAACTCGGTCTGCCCGCCGGCGCGGTTCACGACCAGGTTCTCGATCCGGATGCCCCACTTGCCGGGCCGGTACACGCCCGGCTCGATCGACGTGATCATCCCCTCTTCCATGGCCGTGTACGGTTCGGCCGGCGCGTAGTGCGAGATGACCTGCGGACCTTCGTGCACGTTCAGGAAATAGCCGACGCCGTGCCCGGTGCCGTGGCCGTAGTCGAGCCCCGCGGCCCACATCGGCGCGCGCGCGATCGCGTCGAGCATCGGCGAGCGGATGCCGCGCGGGAACCGTGCGCGCGACAGCGCCATCATCGACTTCAGCACGATCGTGAAATCGCGGCGCTGCAGGTCGCTGACCGTGCCGACCGGCACGACGCGCGTGATGTCGGTCGTGCCGGTCGTGTACTGGCCGCCCGAATCGACGAGCAGCAGGCCGTCGCCGGCAATCGTCGCGTGCGATTCGGCCGTTGCGCGATAGTGCGGCATCGCGCCGTTCGCGTTGAAGCCGGCGATCGTCGCAAAGCTCGGCGACACGTAGCCGGGGCGGCGGGCGCGCGCGGCCGTGAGTTGCTCGTCGATCGTCAGCTCGGTGATCGTCTCGCGGTTCACGGCCTGCTCGAACCACGCGAAGAATTCGGCGAGCGCGGCGCCGTCGTGCTCCATCGTCACGCGCACGTGCTCGATCTCGGCGGCCGTCTTGCGCGACTTCGCGAACGTCGACGGGTTCACGGCCTCGATCAGCTTCACGCCGGCCGGCACCGCCTCGAGCGTGCCGAACGTCACGCGGCGCGGGTCGATCAGCAGCGTCGCGCCGTCGGGCAGCGCCGCGAGCGACGCGCGTGCCGCATCGTATGCACGGACCTCGACGCCGTCCTGCGCGAGCGACGCGGCGAGCGCCGGCGACACCTTGCCGTCGGCGACGAACAGCGTCGCGCGATCGGGACCGATCATCGCGTGCGCGACGAACACGGGGTTGAAGTTGACGTCGGCGCCGCGCAGGTTGAACAGCCATGCGAGATCGTCGAGCGTCGACACGAAATGCCATTGCGCCCCTTGCGCGTGCATCGCGCGGCGCACTTCGGCGAGCTTGCTCGCGCGCGTCGCGTCGGCCTGCGGCGCCACGTGCTCGAACACGGCGTCGCCGGGCAGCCCCGGCCGCTCGGGCCAGATCGCGTCGAGCAGGTCGCAATCGGTGCGCAACGCGATGCCGCGCGCGCTCAGCGCGGAGGTCAGCGCGCGAGCGGCCGCAACGCCGAGCACGGCGCCGTCGACGCCGACCGTCGCACCGGCCGGCACGTTCTGCGCGAGCCAGTCGACGTGCGGCGCACTCTGCTGGCCGCCCATCATCTTCATCAGCTGGACGCCGGTACCCGCGAGCTGCGCGTCGGCCTGCACCCAGTAACGGCTGTCGACCCACAGGCCCGCGAAATCGGCGGTGACGACCAGCGTGCCGACCGAACCCGTGAAACCGGACAGCCAGCGGCGCGCCTGCCAGCGTTCGGGCAGGTACTCGGACAGGTGAGGATCGGCGGACGGCACGAGATAGGCGGCCAGGTCCTCGCGGACCATCGCGCCGCGCAGCAGCGCGAGGCGAGCCGGCACCGACGAGACTTCGGGGAGACGGGCGTTCATGATTTCACCTGAGAGCATTCAGCGACGGGCCGACAGTGCGACCGTCATGGCTACGGCGAGGAACGCGATGCCGGTGCAGACCGGCCATTCGAGCGTCTCGCCATCGTAAAACAGTCCCGAGAGATTGCCGGCGATGCGCGCGATGACCGCGCCCGCGATGCCGACCAGCACCGCGATCCACCATGCCGGCCGCCCCGTGCGCCGCATCGGATGCAGCCACCGGCCGAACAGCCCGACGGCGGCTCCCAGGACAACGATTCCAAACCAGTTCATTCGACGCCTTCTATAAATTCAGATTCGTCCCATAGGCGTGAACGTTCCCAGCGGCTAGCATCGATTCATCCATCGAACCCAGGACCTGCCGGGCGCCGGGAACATTCGAGTGTAGGGGCCGAGCCGACGTTATGGCAAGCGCGCACCGGCAGCCGTACTGAAGAAATCCACATGCGAATCGCCCTGATCGATCCCGAGGCACGTCATGCCGCACTCCTGAACCGCCTGCTCTTCGCCGGCGGTCACGTGTGTCACACGTTTTCATCCAGCGCGGCGTTTTTCGCGTGGCTCGCCAACGATACCTGCGACATGCTGATCACCGGCAGCTGGGCCGGCGACCAGCCGGCCGAGGAAGTCATTCCGCGCGCGCAGGCGGTCCTGCCAGGGCTGCCGGCGATCGTCGTGATGCAGCTGCCGCGCGAAAGCGAAATCGTGTCGTGCCTGCACGCGGGCGCCGACGATTGTCTGGTACGCCCGGTGAGCGGCCCCGAGCTGCTCGCGCGGGTCAACGCGCTGAGCCGCCGCGCCGGCGTCCGGCGACCGCTGAACCGGTCGCGCGAAATGTATGGAGAATACGCATTCGATGCGACGCACAGCATCGTGCGCTTCGGCGACACGGCCGTCTCGCTCACGCCGAAGGAGTTCCGCTTCGCGCAGTTGCTGTTCGCGAACCTGTCGCGGCCCGTGTCGCGCGCCCATATCCTCGAGACGGTCTGGGGCCGCCGCCGCGACATGAAGTCGCGCACGCTCGACACGCATGCGTCACGCCTGCGCAGCAAACTGCAGCTGCTTCCCGAGCACGGCTACCGGCTCCTGCCGCTCTATGGCTATGGCTACCAGCTCGATCGCGTACCGATCGAGCCCCCAAATTCGAGGCCACGCGACGCTGATACGCGGTATGTCGCGAGTGAGGAAATCGCTGAAACGCTATAATATGGGGCTAAACGATAGCCCTCGATATGCAACTCCTCACGATCGGAATCAATCACCACACTGCGCCTGTCGCCCTGCGCGAACGCGTGGCGTTTCCGCTCGAGCAAATCAAGCCGGCTCTCGTCACGTTCAAGAACGTGTTCCTCGGCCCGCAGGCGCCCAACGCACCTGAAGCGGCGATCCTGTCGACCTGCAACCGCACCGAGCTCTATTGCGCGACCGACGACCGGGCCGCGCGTGAAGGCGCGATCCGCTGGCTGTCCGAATATCACCGGATTCCCGTCGACGAACTCGCGCCGCATGTCTATGCATTGCCGCAGTCGGAAGCGGTCCGGCACGCATTCCGCGTCGCGTCGGGCCTCGATTCGATGGTGCTCGGCGAAACGCAGATTCTCGGCCAGATGAAGGACGCGGTGCGCACCGCGACGGAAGCCGGCGCGCTCGGCACCTACCTGAACCAGTTGTTCCAGCGCACGTTCGCGGTCGCGAAGGAAGTGCGCGGCACGACCGAGATCGGCGCGCAGTCGGTGTCGATGGCCGCCGCGGCGGTCCGCCTCGCGCAGCGCATCTTTGAAAAGGTGTCGGATCAGCGCGTGCTGTTCATCGGCGCCGGCGAGATGATCGAGCTGTGCGCGACGCACTTCGCCGCGCAAGGCCCGCGGGAACTGGTGATCGCGAACCGCACCGCCGAACGCGGGCAGCGGCTTGCCGAACGCTTCAACGGCCGTGCGATGCCGCTGTCGGATCTGCCGACCCGCATGCACGAATTCGACATCATCGTGTCGTGTACCGCATCGACGCTGCCGATCATCGGCCTGGGCGCGGTCGAGCGCGCGGTGAAGGCGCGCCGCCACCGGCCGATCTTCATGGTCGACCTCGCGGTGCCGCGCGACATCGAGCCGGAAGTCGGCGAGTTGAAGGACGTATTCCTCTATACCGTCGACGATCTCGGCGCGATCGTGCGTGAAGGCAACGCCTCGCGCCAGGCGGCGGTCGCGCAGGCCGAGACGATCATCGAGACGCGCGTGCAGAATTTCATGCAATGGCTCGACACGCGCAGCGTCGTGCCGGTGATCCGTCACATGCATACGCAGGCCGACGCGCTGCGTCGCGCCGAAGTCGAGAAGGCGCAGAAGTTGCTCGCACGCGGCGACGATCCGGCCGCCGTCCTCGAAGCGCTGTCGCAGGCGCTGACCAACAAGCTGATCCACGGCCCGACGAGCGCGCTCAATCGCGTGAACGGCGCCGATCGCGATTCGCTGATCGACCTGATGCGCGGCTTCTACCAGCACGCACCGCGCTCGAACGACCCGTCCGGCCACTAGCGCCGCCCGGTTGTCCTGCCGCCGGCCCGCAGTTGCCTGCCGCCGGCCTATCCTTTTGAATACCCTTGCCCGGGAGCGCCGCTCCACACCATGAAGACGAGCATGCAACGCAAGCTCGACCAGCTGTCCACCCGGCTGGCCGAACTGAACGACCTGCTGAGCCGTGAAAACGTCACGGCCGACCTCGACCAGTACCGCAAGCTGACGCGCGAACACGCGGAACTCGGCCCGGTCGTCGAGCAGTATGCGCTGTGGCGCCAGTCGCGCAGCGACGAGACGGCCGCGCAGGAGCTGCTCGCCGATGCATCGATGCGCGATTTCGCCGAAGACGAGATTCGCAGCGCGCGCGAGCGCATGGTCCGCCTCGAAGGCGAGCTGCAGAAGATGCTGCTGCCGAAGGACCCGAACGACGACCGCAACATCTTCCTGGAAATCCGTGCGGGCACCGGCGGCGACGAATCGGCGCTGTTCGCGGGCGACCTGCTGCGCATGTACCTGCGCTTCGCGGAGCGCCAGCGCTGGCAGGTCGAGATGATGTCGGAGAGCGCGTCGGATCTCGGCGGCTACAAGGAAGTGATCGTGCGGATCGCCGGCCAGGGCGCGTATTCGCGCCTGAAGTTCGAATCGGGCGGCCATCGCGTGCAGCGCGTACCGGCAACCGAGACGCAGGGGCGCATCCACACGTCCGCGTGCACGGTCGCGGTGATGCCGGAAGCCGACGAGATCGGCGAGGTCGAGATCAACCCGGCCGATCTGCGGATCGACACGTTTCGTGCGTCGGGCGCGGGCGGCCAGCACATCAACAAGACCGATTCGGCGGTGCGCGTCACGCACATCCCGACCGGCATCGTCGTCGAGTGCCAGGACGACCGCTCGCAGCACAAGAACAAGGATCGCGCGCTGAAGGTGCTGGCCGCGCGCATCAAGGACAAGCAGTATCACGAGCAGCACGCGAAGGAAGCCGCGACGCGCAAGAGCCTGATCGGCTCCGGCGACCGCTCGGAACGAATCCGCACGTACAACTTCCCGCAGGGCCGGATGACCGACCACCGGATCAACCTGACGCTGTATCGCCTCGAGGCGCTCATGGACGGCGATCTCGACGAACTGATCGGCGCGCTCGTCACCGAACACCAGGCCGAACTGCTCGCGTCGCTCGGCGACGCCGACTGAGGCCGCGATGCCCGAGCTCACCGCCGACCAACTGCTGCGCGCTTCACCGCTCGACGCGGTCGATGCGCGCGTGCTGCTCGCGTACGCGCTCGGCTGGACGCGCACGCAGCTGATCACGCGCGGCGACGCCCCGCTCGACGCCGCCGCGATCGAACGCTACCGCACGCTCGAAGCACGCCGCATGGCCGGTGAGCCGGTCGCGCAGCTCGTCGGCATGCGCGAATTCTTCGGCCGGCCGTTCGACGTGACGCCCGACGTGCTGATCCCGCGCTCCGAAACCGAACTGCTCGTCGAAGCCGCGCTCGACGCGATCGACGGGCGGCCGCATCCCGCCGTGCTCGATCTCGGCACCGGCAGCGGCGCGATCGCCGTGTCGATCGCGGCCGAGCGCCCCGACGCGCGCGTGTGGGCGCTCGATCGTTCGCCGGCCGCGCTCGACGTCGCGCGGCGCAACGCCGCCAAGCTGCTCGACGCGCGCCGCCCCGGCGGCCCGCTGCACTGGCTGCAGAGCGACTGGTACGCGGCGCTCGACCCGGCGCTCGCGTTCGACACGATCGTCAGCAACCCGCCTTACATCGCGCGGCACGATCCGCATCTCGCGCAGGGCGACCTGCGTTTCGAGCCGCGCGGGGCGCTCACCGACGACGCCGACGGCCTCAGCGCGATCCGCACGATCGTCGCGGGCGCCGGCGCGTACCTGAAGCCGGGCGGCACGCTGTGGATCGAGCACGGCTACGACCAGGCCGAAGCCGTGCGTGCATTGCTCGTGTCGCGCGGCTTCGTCGCGGTCGAATCGCTCGCCGATCTCGCCGCGATCGAACGCACGACGGGCGGCCGCCTGCCGGGCTAATGGCCGGCCCGCCCGGTTGAAATCCGCTATCATTTCGTTCTAACGCCCCGCAAACGCAAGGTCAGTCATGGACACCCAACAACGCATCAAGCAAATCGTCGACGAAAACCAGGTCGTGCTCTTCATGAAGGGCAACGCGCAATTCCCGATGTGCGGCTTCTCGGGCCGCGCCGTGCAGGTGCTGAAAGCCTGCGGCGTCGACCAGTTCAAGACGGTCAACGTGCTCGAGGACGACGAAATCCGCCAGGGCATCAAGGAATTCTCGAACTGGCCGACCATCCCGCAGCTGTACGTGAAGGGTGAATTCATCGGCGGCTCGGACATCATGATGGAGATGTACCAGTCGGGCGAACTGCAGCAACTGTTCGCGGCCGCGTAACACCCTCGTTCCGATGGCATCTCCCGGCGCGCCGCAACGTCGGCTGATCGTCGCGATCACCGGCGCGACCGGCGCGGTCTACGGCGTGCGGCTGCTCGAACTGCTGCGCGCCGCCGGCGGCGTCGAAACGCATCTGCTGGTTTCGAACGCCGGCTGGCTCAACATCCAGCATGAACTGCAGCTGTCGAAGGCCGACGTCGAAAGCCGTGCGGACGTCGTGCATTCGGTGCGCGATGTGGGCGCGACGATCGCGTCCGGTTCGTTCGCGACCGACGGAATGGTGATCGCGCCCTGCTCGATGAAGACGCTCGCGAGCGTCGCGCACGGGCTGTCGGACAACCTGATCACGCGCGCGGCCGACGTCACGCTGAAGGAACGCCGCCGTCTCGTGCTGATGGTGCGCGAAACGCCGTTCAACCTCGCGCATCTGCGCAACATGACGGCCGTGACCGAAATGGGCGGCATCGTGTTTCCGCCGCTGCCGGCGTTCTACGCAATGCCGAAGACGATCGAGGAACTGGTCGACCAGACCGTCACGCGCGTGCTCGACCTGTTCGCACTCAGCGCGCCGATGACGACGCCGTGGGCCGGCATCCGGCCGGCGCTGTAAGCCGCCGCCGCGTACCGTACGGGCGCCATCAGGCGCGCATCTTCGTCGATTCCACCACGTACCGGCTCGAACCTGCGACCGCAAGGCCACGCACGCTTCTACGCGCCCGGAATCACCGCAATCATCAACAGACACGATCGAATCAAATTCCTTTTGACGTGTTTATCAATGTCCGGTGCGCGCCTATAGTCATAGGCAATTCCTACTTGCAGGTTTCCATCATGAACCGCTTGCCGTCGCTCTACCTGTCCCACGGCGCCCCCACGCTGCCGATCGACCCGACGCTTCCGTCCGGCGCATTCACGCACCTCGGCGGCGAGCTGCCGCGCCCGCGCGCGGTGCTGATGCTGTCCGCCCACTGGGGCACGCAGCAGCCGGTCGCGAGCGTCGCCGCCCATCCGGAAACGATCCACGACTTCTACGGCTTTCCGCAGGCGCTGTACGACATCCGCTATCCTGCGCCGGGCGCGCCCGACGTCGCGGAGCGGGCGGCCGCACTGCTGAACGCGGCGGGCATCGCGACCGCGACGACCGAGCATGGCCTCGACCACGGCGCATGGGTGCCGATGCTGCTGATGTTCCCGGAAGCCGACGTGCCCGTCGCGCAGTTGTCGATCCAGCCGCGTGCGGACGCGGCCCATCACTTCGCGCTTGGCCGTGCGCTGCGGCCGCTGCGCGACGAAGGCGTGATGGTGATCGGCTCCGGCCAGATCACGCACAACCTGCGCGCGGCCGATTTCAGCGCGGCGCCGGAGGATGCGGATCCGCGCGTCGCCGAATTCACCGACTGGTTCGAGGCGAAGCTTGCCGCACGCGACGTCGATGCGCTGCTCGACTACCGCCGGCAGGCGCCGCATGCGGCGCTGATGCATCCGACCGACGAGCATCTGCTGCCCGTATTCACCGCCCTCGGCGCGGCCGACGACGATTACCGGCTCGGCATCCAGTCGCTCGGCACGTATCAGCGCGTGCTCGCGATGACGAACTACGTGTTTGCGAGCGCGGCCGCCTGAATCCGGCCGCAACGCCGGCGCGGCCAAACAAAAAAGCCCGCCCGAGCCATGCTCGAGCGGGCCTTTTTACGCTTCCTGTCGCCGCCGATTCCAGCGACAGGTCACGCGTGATCAGGCACCGACCCCTTCGAGGATCTCGTCGTGCGCCTCACGCTCGTCGAGATACTGGGTCCGGTAACCGGTATTCACGCCCCAGAAGTAGAACACCAGTGAGATCGCCGCGACGATCAGCATGTCCCAGCCGTACGGCATCAAGCCGTGACCGCCGAATTCCTTGCTGCCGATCAGCGATAGTACGGCCATCGTCGGCAGGTACGCCACCAGCCACCATGCGGCCTTCAGGTCCGCGCCCCAGCCGGTCCAGCCCGACTTCGCCTGGAAGTAGAAATACACCGGCAGCGCGACGATCATCAGCAGGATGATTTCGCCCGTCAGCGGCCACTTCGCCCAGTACAGGATCAACGACGCGCACACGAACGCGAACGGCGCGATCAGCTTCATCAGCGGAATCGACAGCGGACGCTCGATGTCGGTCGCCGAACGGCGCAGCGCCATCAGGCTGATCGGGCCGGTCAGGTACGAGATCACCGTCGCGACCGAGATCACCGCCGCGAGCGAGCTCCAGCCGCGGAAGAAGAACAGGAAGATGAACGACACGAGCAGGTTGAACCACATCGCCTGGCGCGGCACGCCGTAGATCGGGTGCACGTTGCCGAACATCTTCGGCATCGTGTTGTTGCGCTCCATCGCGTAGATCATGCGGGTGGTCGTCGCCATGTAGGTCGTACCGGTGCCGCTCGGGCTGATGAACGCGTCGACATACAGCAGGATCGCGAGCCAGTTCAGGTTCAGCGCGATCGCGAGTTCCGCGAACGGCGACGAGAAGTTGAAGTGCGCCCAGCCCTTCGCGACGTCGGCCGGATTCACCGAACCGATATACGCCATTTGCAGCAGCACGTAGATCACGAGTGCGAGCAGGATCGACGTGATCACCGCGAACGGCACGCTGCGCGACGGATTGCGCGCTTCACCGGCCAGGTTCACCGGGCTCTGGAAGCCGTTGAACGCGAACACGATGCCGCTCGTCGCAACCGCCGTCAGCACGGCCGACCAGCCGTACGGCGCGAAGCTCGCGCTGGATGCGGTGCCGAGGTTTTCCGAATGGAAGCTCGAGAGCATCAGGCCGAGGATCGTGAGGCCGGGGATCAGGAACTTGAAGATCGTGATCGCGGTATTGGCACGCGCGAACGCCTTCACACCCCAGTAGTTCAGCATGAAGTAGATGACGACCAGCACGGCCGACAGCAGCAGGCCCAGTGTCTGCAATTCGCCGTTCACGAACAGCGCATGCGCCCACGGATACGGCCACGTGCTCATGTACTGGATCGACGCCTCGGCCTCGATCGGGATCACGGATACGATCGCGATCCAGTTGGCCCACGCGCTGATGAAGCCCACCAGCGAACCATGCGAGTAGCGGGCGTAGCGCACCATGCCGCCCGATTCGGGGAACATCGCGCCCAGTTCGGCGTACGTCAGTGCAATTGCGAGAATCACGACCGCGCCGATGATCCATGCGCAGATCGCCGCCGGACCGGCGATCTTCGCGGCCTTCCAGGCACCGAACAGCCAGCCCGAGCCGATAATCGAACCCAGCCCCGTCAGCATCAATGCAAACGGGCCGATGTTCCGTTGAATAGAACTCTTCACATCCTCTCCTGTGTCTCAAAAAGCATGGTCGGCTCGCTGTCCGGGATCGGCTCGGATAGCACCGCGCACGCATTCTTGGGGGAACCCGTCATCCGATCGGGGCAACCGGGTCCGCGCGGCGCGTAGTTTAACGGTTGCACCTGCAAGTTGGCGCCAAAATCGTTCAGCCCCTACAAAAATTCCGCAGCGCGTGCAAGCTTTGTAAACCTGAACTCCGCAATAACCCTGACAGTATGGAAATACGGTTGACCGCCGATCCAATAAGCCGTATAAATGACTTTGCAGGATTTCAAGCGGCGAGTGAATTGGTTCTTTCGTAGTTCGCCCATCAACGGTACTCCGGTTGGTCCTATTACCCCCTTCCTTGATTTTCCGCACCCCATGGGCCTCGGCCCCGTTTTATTTTTTTAGGAACAAGTAACATGGCAACCGGTACCGTCAAGTGGTTCAATGACGCAAAGGGCTTCGGCTTCATCACCCCGGAAGGCGGCGGCGACGATCTGTTCGCGCACTTCTCGGAAATCCGCGTCGAAGGCTTCAAGACGCTGCAAGAAAACCAGAAGGTTGAATTCGAAGTGAAGACGGGCCCGAAGGGTCTGCAAGCTGCGAACATCCGTCCGGTCTAAGTTCGGCGCGATATTTCGTGTAAAAAAGCCCCGCTTCGGCGGGGCTTTTTGTTTTCCGGCGCGCCAATCATGTTGGCGCCGGGAATCCGAACGGCCGTCGGCCGTGTTGGATTTTTGCACTCGCTCAGCCGAACAGCCGTTGCGCGTGAATGCCGAGCCCCGTCGCGACACTGGCGAGACGGTCGCCGAACACCGGCTGCGCGTCCGGGAACGCGGCCGCCAGCGCGCCCGACAGGAACGCGAGGCCGGTCGAGCCGCCGGTGAAATACAGTGCGCCGACGTCGCGCGGCGCGACGCCCGCGAGCCGCACCGTCTCGCGCGCGGCATCGACGATGCGCGCGGTGTCGTCGACGCTCGCCGCGACGAGGCGGTCCGCATCGAACGCAATCTGCAGATCCTCTTCCACGTCGTTCAGGTCGATCATCGTCTCCCCGCCCGCCGCAACGCCGATCTTCGCCTCTTCCGCACGCGCCATCAGCGCATGCCCGAGCCGCTGCTCGACCACGCGCGTGAGCCGGTCGTACTGCCGTACGTCGCGGTACAGGTGCTTCATCAGCTTCAGCTCGCCCAGCCGCTTCGGCGTGTAGACCGTGTTGATCAGGTGCCAGGTCGCCAGATCGAAGTAGATCCGGTTCGGCAGCTCGCGCCCTTCGGGA
Source organism: Burkholderia sp. IMCC1007 (assembly GCF_027257875.1). Lineage (GTDB taxonomy): Bacteria > Pseudomonadota > Gammaproteobacteria > Burkholderiales > Burkholderiaceae > Burkholderia. The sequence goes on along the minus strand of NZ_JAPVQY010000048.1, from coordinate 17,798 downwards.
TCGAGCGCGCGGTAGCCGAACGCCGGCAGGATTGCCGCGAGCTCGACGCGCCGGTCGTAATCGGTGCCCGCGACGTGCACGCCGTGGTGCGCGAGCACGTCGTCCTTGCGCTCCAGGCGCGCCATCCGATCCGGGCCGACCCGCACCAGCGAGAAGTCCGACGTACCGCCGCCGATGTCGGCCACCAGCACGAGCCGCTCGGCCTGCTGGCGCGACTCGTAGTCGAACGCGGCCGCGATCGGCTCGTACTGGAAATGCACGTCCTTGAAACCGACCGACTGCGCGGCCGCTTCGAGCTGATGCTGCGCGAGGCGGTCGGCGCGCGGATCGTCATCGACGAAGAACACCGGCCGGCCGAGCACCGCGCGGCCGATCGGCGCGCCCGCGCGTGCCTCGGCCTTGCGTTTCAGGTGCGTCAGGAAGCGCGCGATGATCTCCGTGTACGCCATCGCGCTGCCGTCGCCGAGATCGGTCGTCGTTTCCGCGAGCGGCGACCCGAGGATGCTCTTCATCGAGCGCATCAGGCGGCCGTCGAAACCGTCGATATAGGACGCCAGCGCCGCCCGGCCGTATTCGACCGTCTCTTCGTCGTTGTTGAAGAAGATCGCGGTGGGCAGCGTCAGGTGGTCGCCCTCGACGGGCGCGAGGCGCATGCCATCGCCGTCGGGCAGCGCCACGGCGGAATTGGACGTGCCGAAATCGATCGCGCAGTAAGTCATCGGAAGGTGCCGCAGCATGGCCGGCGCGAAAACGGAAAGGACGGGCTTTTTATCATGAAGCCCGCCGGATCACAACCGGGGCGACCGCCGCTGCCGCGCGACCGGCCCGCGGACGCGGCGCTCGTGCGCGGGCGACGCGCGGCCGTGGCAGGCGCGAGCGGGTGCACGCTGCAGCCGCGCCCGCGTGCGGGATCAGGCGGCGGCGTCGAAGCCCTTCTTCCATGCACCCGCGTAGACGACTTCGCCGAGCGCATGACGCGTGCGCGGCGCCTTTTCGCGGTCGCGCAGCACGGGATCGAGCTTCTCGACGTTGCCGTAGTGGCCGAGCGAGATGAGCGCCGGAATCGCGACGTCGGCCGGAATCTCGAATTCATCGCGGAACGCCTTCGGGTCGAAGCCGCTCATCTGGTGCGCGGCGAGGCCCAGCGCGTGCGCCTGCAGCACAAGCGACATCGCGGCCGCGCCCGCATCGTACAGTGCCGTCGGCGCGGGCTCGCCCTTCGCCGTAAGCGTATGCGCGGTCACCGCGATCAGCACCGGTGCCGGCGCGTTCCAGCCCTGATTGAACGGCACCAGCGTCGCGAAGGCGCGCTTGAATGCAGCTTCGTCCTGCGTGCGATCGAATACGATGAAGCGCCACGGCTGTGCGTTGTAGGCGGACGGCGCCCAGCGCGCGGCTTCGAGCACCGCGTGCAGATCGGCGGCGCTGATCGGCTCGTCCGAATACGCGCGCGGGCTCCAGCGGCCCGCGATCAGGTCGTGGATCGAAACAGTGGTGGGTGCAGGTTTGACAGACATGCGGTTCCTCGCTGACATCGATGAAGGGGCGCGAACGCCCGGCCAACCGAAAGCATAACCGCTTGAGCCGCCACGCGCCCACCGATCCCCCGCAATGCAAATCACCGATCCTGCATTGACCGGCCGCCGCCCCTACGCGGCCGGCCGTGTCGCCGCGTTCACGCGGGCTGCGCAGCCGCGCGGGACGGCCCGCGATTGATTCGCAGCACGATCAGCGCGCCGACGATGCACAGCCCGCCCGAGATCATCGACGCGATCGTATAGGTGCCGAGGCTCGCGCGCAGCAGCCCCGCGCCGAGCGCCGCGAACGCCGCGCCGAGCTGGTGGCCGGCGACGATCCAGCCGAACACGACCGGCGCGGCCGCCTTGCCGAACACGTCGGTGGCGAGCCGCACGGTCGGCGGCACGGTGGCGATCCAGTCGAGCCCGTAGAACATCGCGAACAGCGGCAGCCCGAAGAAGTCGATGCCGAACGCATGCGGCAGGTAGATCAGCGACAACCCGCGCAGCCCGTAGTACCAGAACAGCAGCACGCGATTGTCGTAGCGGTCGGACAGCCAGCCCGACAGCGTCGTGCCGAACAGGTCGAAGATGCCCATCGCGGCCAGCAGCGATGCGCCCTGCACTTCGGTCATCCCGTAGTCGCTGCACATCGCGATCAGGTGCGTGCCGACATAGCCGTTGGTGCTCGCGCCGCAGATGAAGAAGCTGAAGAACAGCAGCCAGAAATCGCGCGAGCGACTTGCGGTCAGCAGCGTACGGAACGCGACCGCGAGCGGGTTTTCCTTCGTCGCGTCGGGCGCGGGCGGCGCATCGGCCGGTTCGCCGTAAGGGCGCAGCTGCACGTCGGCCGGCCGCTCCGGCAGCAGGAACGCGACGAGCGGAATCACGATCGCGGCCGCCACCGCAACGACCAGCACGACCGGCCGCCAGCCGTGGCGCTGCGCGATCGCCGCGAGCATCGGCAGGAACACGAGCTGGCCGGTGGCCGTGCTGGCGGTCAGGATCCCCATCACGAGGCCGCGCCGCGCGTGGAACCAGCGGGTGACGAAGGTCGCGGACAGCGTCAGCGCGACGACGCCGGTCGAGCAGCCGACCATCAGCCCCCAGATCAGCACCATCTGCCAGCTCTGCGTCATCAGCGACGACAGCGCGACGCCCGCGCTCATCGTCACCAACGCGGTCAGGATCGTCGGACGCAGCCCGAAGCGCTGCATCGCTGCGGCCGCGAACGGGCCCGTCAGGCCGTACAGCGCGATGTTCACCGAGATCGCCAGCGAGATCGTCGCGCGGCTCCAGCCGAGCTCGCGCTCGAGCGGCACCATCAGCACGCTCGGCGTCGCGCGCGTGCCGGCCGCCGCCAGCAGGATCAGGAAAACCACCGCCGCCGCGAGCCATCCGTAGTGGAAGCGGCCTCTGATTCGTGTCACTGCCCAGTTCATGCTCTCGTTCTCCAGTTGGCGCGCCCGGCACGCATGCGCGGGTGTCACGCCACCACCAGGCCACCTCCGCCGCACGCTGCGTCGGCTGACCTTGGGCCGACACTGGCATTTGTCTGTCGATCCGGGCGGCATTGTTACCGCTCGGTCACAAGTGTGTTGCGATCGTAGTGACCAGTCGGTAACATGTCAAGCAATTCATCATGCAGTCGAGGGTCATCATGTCGGGCATCGAGGCCGCCAACAAGCCGCCGGCACGTCGCACGCGCCGGCCGGTTGCCGCCGCCGCCGCGCAGGAACACCTGCTGCGCGCCGCCGAGGAGCTGTTTTACAAGGAAGGCGTGCGTGCGGTCGGCGTCGAAGCGGTCGTGGAACGCGCGGGCGTCAACAAGATGAGCCTGTACCGGCAATTCTCGTCGAAGGACGAGCTGATCCTCGCGTATCTGGAGCGGATGGACGCATGCTTCTTCGAGCGTCTCGATTCGAGCGCCGCAAAGCATCCGGGCCAGCCGAAGGCGCAGTTGATCCAGTATTTCGTCGATCTCGCCGAGCGCGCGACGCAGAAGGACTATCGCGGTTGCCCGTTCGTCAACGTCGCGGCCGAATTTCCGGATACGTCGCACCCGGCGCGCGAGCGCGTCGCGCAGAACAAGGAACAGCTGATGAAGCGGCTCGTCGAACTCTGCGAAGGCGCCGGCGCGCGACAGCCGAAGGCGCTGGCCGACGCGCTCGCGCTCGTGGTCGAAGGCATCTACGCGGCCAGCCAGACCTACCGGCACGGCGAAACGCCGATCGGCTCCGCGCCCGCGCTGGTCACGCAGCTGATCGAAGCCGCATGCGCATGACGGGCGGTGCACGCCCGAGCGCGGCGTGCCCGCTACAATGCGGCCGTCGCCGCTTCTCTGCCCCACCGCCTTCGCCATGACCGATACCCGCCCCGACTCGCACGCCGACATCCTCGCCGCCACGCGGCACTGGCTCGCGCGCGCGGTGATCGGACTCAATCTGTGTCCGTTCGCGAAAAGCGTCTATGTGAAGGAGCAGGTGCGTTATGCGATCAGCGAAGCGACGACGCTCGAGGACGCACTGGCCGACCTCGAAACCGAACTGCGCGCGCTCGAAGCGGCGGATCCGCAGCAGGTCGACACGACGCTCGTGATCTATCCGCGTGCGTTCGCGGATTTCGTCGACTACAACGATGCGCTGTTCTTCGCCGACCGGCTGGTGCAGCAACTGCGGCTCGGCGGCGTGCTGCAGATCGCGAGCTTCCATCCCGCGTACCGGTTCGAGGGCAGCGAACCCGACGACATCGAGAACTACACGAACCGCGCGCCGTACCCGATCCTGCATCTGCTGCGCGAAGACAGCATCGCGCGCGCGGTCGACGCGTTTCCGGACGCGTCCGCGATCTACGAGAAAAACCAGGAAACGCTGCGCCGCCTCGGCCACGACGGCTGGCGCGAATGGATGCGCCGGCCGGGCGACGACGTCTGACGCGTCGCGCGCAGGCCGGCGCGTGCGCGGCGCACGGGCCGCGCGCCGGCTCGGGTCAGTCCGCGGCCGGCTCGACGGCCGCGCCGGCGTCGGCAGCAGGTGCCGGCACGAAGAAGCGCTCGTTCAGCTCGGCGAGCCCGAACATCCCGAGGATCTCGTTCAGCCGCTCGCCGGGCTTGCGGCGCGGCAGGTTCTTGTACTGCGCGATGATCAGCTCGTTCTTCATCGAATGCTCCCAGCCGACCAGCTCGGTCACGCTGACCTGGTAGCCGTGCGCCTCGAGCTGCAGGCAGCGCAGCACGTTGGTGATCTGGCTGCCGAATTCGCGCGTGTGCAGCGGATGCCGCCACACTTCCGTCAGCGCGTTCGCGAGCGACTTGCCCTTGTTCCTGCGCAGCACGCCGGCGACTTCCGCCTGGCAGCACGGCACCAGCACGATGTGCTGCGCGCGCTTCGCGAGCGCGAAGCGGATCGCGTCGTCGGTCGCGGTGTCGCACGCATGCAGCGCGGTCACGACATCGACCGCTTCGGGCAGCTTCGGCGACGTGATCGAATCGGCGACGGACAGGTTCAGGAACGACATCCCGCCGAACCCGAGCCGGGCGGCGAGTTCGGTGGAGCGCGTGACGAGCTCTTCGCGCGTCTCGATCCCGTACACGTGCGACGCGAACGCCGGCGTGCCGTGCCCCGGCTGCTGCTTGAAGAACAGGTCGTACAGGATGAAGCCGAGATACGACTTGCCGGCACCGTGATCGACGAGCGTCACGCTGCCCTTGTCGGCCTGCACGCTCGCGAGCAGCGGCTCGATGAACTGGAACAGGTGATAGACCTGCTTCAGCTTGCGGCGGCTGTCCTGGTTCAGCTTGCCGTCGCGGGTCAGGATGTGCAGTTCCTTCAGCAGCTCGACGGACTGCTCCGGACGGATTTCGTAGGTCTTGTTCGACATCGTGATGCGGCGCCGGGCCACGGTCGGTCGACCACGGCCCGGCGGCGGGAATTCGTGAGGAATGGCGACAGTTTACCGAAAATACGCGATCAGGCCCGCGCGCCGAGCCGCCACAGCGACGTGACCTCGGCGCTGCGCGCCGCATGCAGCGGATCGTCCGCGTCGGCCGCCTTCGGGTGCGCGGGGCGGATGTCCTCGCGGCCGAGCACGACGAGGCCGGCTGCGTCGATCCATTGCAGCAGCGTGTCGCGCGGCCGCAGGCCGAGATGCTCGGCAAAATCGGACAGGATCAGCCAGCCTTCGCCGCCTGGCTCGAGATGGTCGGCAAGCCCCGCGAGGAAACCGCGCAGCATGCGGCTGTCGGGATCGTAGACCGCGTATTCGATCGGTGCGCTCGGACGGGCCGGCACCCACGGCGGATTACAGACGACGAGCGGCGCGCGGCCGGCCGGAAACAGGTCGGCTTCGATCACTTCGACGCGATCGGCATGGCCGAGCCGCGCCACGTTTTCGCGCGCGCACGCGAGCGCGCGCGGATCCTGGTCGGTCGCGACGATGCGCTCGACGCCGCGCGACGCCAGCACGGCCGCGAGCACGCCGGTGCCCGTACCGATGTCGAACGCGAGCGACGTCGCCGGCAGCGGCGTACGTGCGACCAGCTCGACGTATTCGCCGCGCACCGGCGAGAACACGCCGTAATGCGGATGGATCGGCGCGCCGCCGAGCGCCGGAATCGGCACGCCCTTCTTGCGCCATTCGTGCGCGCCGACGAGGCCGAGCAGTTCGCGCAGCGACACGACCGACGGCGTGCCGCCCGGCCCGTACGCTTCCTCGCACGCGGCGCGCACGTCGGGCGCGCGGCGCAGCGCAATCGTGTAATCGGCATCGAGCGGGATCAGCAGCATCCCCAGCGTGCGGGCGCGCTGCGATTGCGCGAGACGGTGCAGGTTGAAGGCCTCGACGCCGGCCGCGGCCTTCGCCTTTTTCGGCTTGCGTTCGATGCGACGCGCCATCGCCTGCACGAGCTGGCGCGCATTCTGGAAGTCGCCCTGCCAGACGAGCGCGGTGCCCTCGCATGCGAGGCGGTACGCCGCATCGGCGCTCACGCGGTCGTCGGCGGCCACGGCGCGCTTGGGCGGCTGCACGCCGGCTTCGGAGCGCCAGCGCACGGCATGGTCGGCGCCGTCGGCGTCGGTCCAGTGAAAAACGGGGAAATCGGTCACGCGAGCTCTGCTACGGTTGGCTTCAGACAGGCGGCGGGATGGCGCCGCGCGGACCACACCATACCGCGCTTTGCCCGCGCGGCAAAGCGCGCGTTCCCACCCTTTTCAGCGGGTTCGGCGGGTGCGCCGCCTACCCGCCCCAGGCCGGCATCGCCGGCATCCGCAACGTGCCGGCGTCGTTGAAGTGCACGGTGCCGAGCACGCCGCCGGCGAGCCGGCCACGCAACGCATACGGCAACGCGCCATTGGCCGCCGCGCCGGGGAGATTCCATGCCTGCCGCGCGGCGGCGAAAGCCGACACCGAGACGGGCACGTCGATCACGGTTTCGCCGAAGCGCGGCACGCTGCCCGTCCGGTCGCTGACGCCGCTCGCGAACGGCGTACCGTTCAGGTCGAGCGCGACGGCGATGCCGTCGTATTCGATCGGCGCGTCGTTCGGATTCTGCACGCGCAGCTTCAGGCTGAACCGCATCTCGAGGCCCTGCCCGACGAGCGGATCGAGCCCGACGACGGTCACGCTCACGGGCTCGCGCGTGAGCCCCGCGCAACCGCCGAGCATGAGGACGGCGGCGAACAACAGCAGCGTGGCGCGCAGCGGCGCGATACGGAACAGGGCTCGTGGCACGGCAGGCCTCCTCGATGTAATCGATCGACGAATCATCGATGCATTGTACCGAGCGCGCCGGGCCACGCCATGATTCGTAGTTTTCGCTTATCGGCAAGATCGTTAATAGATTAAAACTACGAAAACAGCAGCCAAACAGAAAGCCAATGATTGCCTTTCGCCATTCAATCGCGCGCGAAAAACTCAATAGACGCGACTTCTAATTTTTTCGTTTCCTTTACCCAAAACCATCAAGTATATTTACGCATCCTTCGAGCGGGCCGACAAAGCTTGAAACCGCATGACGGCGATTTTACGGAACGGCGACACGCCTTCCTTCCGTCGACGGCCTGGTGCGGCCAGCCCCGTGGGTCGTCGGTTCAAAGGCAGCGCGCCCGCAGCGGGCGTGCGGCCCCGTGTCGTGCGCGCGAAATCAATTCAGTACAACACGCGCCCGGCCATTTTTAACCGGCAAGTTAATCGATATCCGGAAAACACAGAGGGGGCAGTAAACCATGATTACCTTCACGTAGTCGGTCGACCGTCTTTTTCGAATAATCCGCCATTGGCATTTCGCGTCGCCGTTGATTAACGGCGGGGGATTGCTGTTGCCGGCGTTTTCGCAGCACTGAACGATTCCTTCAACAATCGAGGTTTCAGTCATGTCGATCAATCTTCACAAGATGCGTTATCTGCCGCTCGTCGCCGCACTGGCACTCGCCGGGTGCGGCGGCGACGACGGCGGCATGGGCTCGGCTTCCGCGCTCAGCTCCGCCGGCGCACCGCAGCCGGGCTCGACCCCCGCCGTCGCCACGGCGCCGACGGCTTCCAACGTCGACAAGAGCGTGTCGCCGGTCGAACTCCCGGATACCGTCGTTCCCGTCAATTACCGGCTATGGTTCCGCCCGAACGACGCGCTGAATGCGTTCGACGGCCGCGCCGACGTCGAAATCAAGGTGCTGAAGCCGGTCAACAACATCGTGATCGCCGGCCACCGGATCAAGTTCACGAACGGCCGCATCACGCTGCAGCCGGGCAACATCCAGCTGATCGCGACGCCGCAGGACAAGGGCGACTTCTATCAGCTGCGCCCCGTCGCCGGCACGATCGCGGCGGGCAACTATTCGCTGCACATGGAGTGGTCGGGCATCATCAACTTCAAGTCGTATGACGATCCGGCCACGCAGACGGGCGGCAGCTGCGGCGACGATCCGTATCCGGGCTGCTCGGCCGCGGAAGGCGTGTTCCGCGTCGACCTGAAGGGCACCGACGGCAAGACGAGCGGCGCGATCCTCACACAAGGCGAAACCAACCTGGCGCGCCAGTGGTTCCCGGGCTGGGACGAGCCGGCGTTCCGTCCGACCTATGAAGTGACGGCCGAAGTGCCGCAAAGCTGGCGCGTCGTGTCGAACGCGGCCGAGAAGCCGTCGACCAACGTGGGCGGCGGCTACAAGCTCGTGCAGTTCGAGAAGACCCCGCCGATGCCGTCGTACCTGCTGTTCTTTGGCGGCGGCCTGTTCGACACCTACGAGGACGATTTCACGAGCCCGCTGCCGGGCGGCAAGGGCGGCCTGCACCTGCGCGTGTTCACGCCGCCGGGCATGAGCGACTGGGCGAAGCCGGCGATGGACCGCACCAAGCAGGCGCTCGACTACTACTATCGCTACACGGGCATCCCGCTGCCGCTGACGAAGTTCGACACGGTGGCGGCGAACGACGCGTTCAAGGAGCAGAAGGACCTGAACTTCGGCGGGATGGAGAACTGGGGCTCGATCCTCGAGTTCGCCGACGACATCCTGCCGCAGCCGGGCCAGCCGATGTCGCGCTACGGCAACGAAGTGCTGACGCACGAAGTGGCGCACCAGTGGTTCGGCGATCTGGTGACGACCGACTGGTGGGACAACGTGTGGCTCAACGAATCGTTCGCGACGTTCTTCGAGACGAAGACGACGATCCAGTTCTTCCCCGACGAGTTCAGCTGGCTCGACCAGGTGAAGAACAAGTACCGCGTGATCAATCGTGACATCGGCCCGAACGCGTTCCCGGTCGCGCCGAACTTCAACGACTGGGCGTCGAACGACTTCGTGCTGAGCGCGAGCGCGTTCACGTACGACAAGGGCGGCCACGTGCTGAAGACGCTCGAGAACTATCTCGGCGAGCAGACGTTGCGCAAGGGCCTGCAGCAGTACCTGGTCGACTACTCGTTCGGCAACGGCACGCCGAAGCGTCTGTGGGATGCGCTGTCGAAGGAAAGCGGCCAGGCGGTCGGCCCGATCGGCGACAGCTACGTGCGTCAGACCGGCGTGCCGCTGATCTCGCTCGACACGCAGTGCGACCTGACGAAGAACCAGACGGTCGTCACGCTGAGACAGCAGCCGTTCCCGAACAAGAACGCGTATCCGGGCCTGCAGTGGACGGTGCCGATCACGCTCGCGTACGGCCAGGGTCTCGCGAAACGCACGACGCTCGCGCTGAAGGATACGCAGACGCAGACGCGGATCGACGGCTGCACGGGCGTGGTCGCGGATCCGAGCGGGCTCGACTACTACGTCGTGAACTACAGCGACGCGGCCTGGAGCGGCCTGCTCACGCAGGTCAACACGTCGACCGATCCGGTGCTGCTGGCGAACCTGAAGAGCGAAGCGGCGCTGCTCGTCGCGAATAACCTCGCGCCGGCTTCCCGTTCGACGTCGATCGGCTCGGTCGCTTCGCCGGCCGCGATGAAGCTGCGCCAGACGCCGAGCTTCGGCGGTATCGCACCGGTCGACAAGGCGCGTCCGCAGCTGCGCTACCAGGGCCTGTTCAAGCCGCGCAAGACGGTGGCTCAGTAACGTTGTCGTCCGACCGGCCGCGCCGCGCACGCCGCGGTGCCGGCCGTCGCGTCCCGCTGATCGACGGGCCTCGCATGCGGGGTCCGTTTTTCATTGCGCGCCGTTGGTTGCTTGGGTCGCGTCGGTCACCTCGGTCACCTCGGTCACCTCAGTCACGTCGTCACGCCCACGCGGCATCCCATGCAGGCTGCGCGAACCACGTGACGAGGAACGCAACCAGCCGCGACGCGCGTGCGCTGCCGCGCGCGTGCTGGCGCAGCACGTGAATCGTCGCCGGCTCGGGCGTGGCCGCGTAACGCGGCAGCAATGCACGCAGCCGACCGTCGCGCAGCGCGTCCCCCGCGAGCCACGTCGGCAGATGCGCGATGCCGAGCCCGTCGATCGCCGCTTCGAGCAGCGCCTCGGAATGGTTGCTGCGAAACCGCGGCTGCGACGGCACGTGGCGGCGGCCGTCGAAACGCCACGCGCCCGGCGGCGGCGCGCCGTGCCACGCGAGGCAATCGTGCGCGGCCAGCGCGTCGGGCGATTCGGGTTCGCCGCGCCGCGCGAGGTAGTCGGCGCTCGCGCACAGCACGCGGCGTTGCGGCGCGAGCACGGTTGCGACGAAGCGCGTGTCCTCCAGCGGACCGATGCGCACCGCGAGATCGACGTCGGAGCCGAGCCGCGTGCCTTGCGGATCGACCATGCTGTCCGTCAGCAGCAGTTCGACCTGCAGCGCCGGATGGCGCTGCATGAACGCGGCCAGCGCGGCCATCAGATACCTGCGGCCAAATGGCGCCGGACAGTCGACGCGCAGCAGCCCGCTCGGCTCGTCGTGCTGGCTGTGCAGGTCCTCCTGCAGCCCGCGCAGTTCGGCGAGCATCCGCGTCGCGCGCCCGTACAGCAGCAGGCCGGCCTCGGTCGGCCGCAGCGCGTGCGTGGTGCGATGCAGAAGGCGGATGCCGAGCTGCGCCTCGAGCCGGTCGATGCGCCGCGTGACCGACGACGCGGCGACACCCTGCCGGCGCGCGGCCGCCGAAAAGCTCTGCTGGTCGACGACGTCGACGAACAGCGCGAGATGCGGAGAAAGAAAGTCGTCCATGCCGGCTCCTGGGATTGCTGTGCACATAACGCAAAACAATCATCCGCCTTTGCATATTTCCGCGTCAAATCCCGCCGACTAGACTCCAGTCATCCTGTTCCACCGCCGTGCGCCGACCCGCCGGGCAGCGCACCAGCCCTTCTTCACGGAGATCATCATGCGCAGCATCCGTTTCGACGCCCCCGCTCCCGACATCGAGTCGCTCGATGCACGCGTGACGGAAATCGACCGGCCCGTGCCGGGCGACGGCCAGATGCTGATCGAGGTGCGCGCGGCCGGCGTCAATCCGAGCGACGTGAAGGCCGCGCTCGGGCGCATGCCGCATGCGGTGTGGCCGCGCACGCCCGGCCGCGACTGGGCCGGCATCGTGCGCAGCGGCCCCGACGGCTGGATCGGTGCGCCGGTGTGGGGCTCGGGCGGCGACCTCGGCGTCGGGCGCGACGGCTCGCATGCACAATGGCTGGTGCTCGATGCGGCGCAAGTACGCCGCAAGCCGGCCGTACTGACACTCGACGAAGCGGCCGGCGTCGGCGTGCCGTTCGTCACCGCATACGAAGGGTTGCGGCGCGCCGGCATGCCCGAAGCGGGCGACGTCGTGCTCGTGTTCGGCGCCAACGGCAAGGTCGGCCAGGCCGCGATCCAGCTCGCGACTGCGCGCGGCGCCACGGTGATCGGCGTCGAGCGCGGCCCCGGCGCATATCGCGGCCACGCGTCGGGCGATGTGCGCGTGATCGACGCGTCGCGCGAAGCGGTGGCCGACGCGGTGCGCGCGGCGACCGGCGGGCACGGCGCGGACATCGTCTACAACACGGTGGGCAGCCCGTATTTCGACGCGGCGAATGCGTCGATGGCGATCGGCGGGCGCCAGATCTTCATCTCGACGATCGACCGCAACGTGCCGTTCGACATCTTCTCGTTCTATCGCGGGCAGCACACGTACGTCGGCGTCGATTCGCTGCAGCTCGGCGGCACCGCGGTCGCGAACATCCTCGACACGCTCGCGCCCGGCTTCGGCAACGGCACGCTGCGCGCGTTCCCGATCGAGGAGGCGTACACCTACCCGCTCGAGCGCGCGCACGACGCCTATCGTGCGGTGCTGGCCGGCGCGCGCGAGCGCGTGATCCTCAAACCGTGACGCCGCCCGGCATGGAGACCGCGATGATGAATTACCTGCTTTCGCTTGCGGTGGGCGTCGGCGTCGGCGTGCTGTACGCACTGCTGCACGTGCGCTCGCCGGCCCCGCCGCTCGTCGCGCTCGTCGGCCTGCTCGGGATGGTGATCGGCGAGCACGCGATCACGCTGCTGCGCTGACGCGTTGCCGGCGTGAAGTGGCCGGCGTGGAGCGGCCGGCGTACTGCGGGCCGCCGCTAGCGATCGTCGCGCCGGCGAAACGCCCACCATGCGGCCAGCGCGGTAAAGCCCGCCACCAGCAGCACCATCAGCCAGAACCCGTGCTTGTTCTCCGAGAACGGCACGCCGCCGACGTTCATCCCGAAGAAGCCCGCGACGATGTTGATCGGCAGCGCGATCACGGTCACGAGCGTCAGCGTGAAAAGCGTCCGGTTGTTCTGCTCGTCGAGCCGCGAGCCGATCTCTTCCTGCAGCAGCTTGATCCGTTCGTTGAGCCCCGACAGATCGGCGAGCACCAGCGAGAATTCTTCGGTCGACTCGCGCAACTCCTGCACGTCTTCGGCATGCAGCCACGCGGGCGGTTTCGCGAGCAGCCGGAAGATCGACCCGGGCTCGGGCGCCAGCATGCGTTGCAGGCGCGTCAGCGTGCGGCGCATCGCACCGAGCTCGACACGATTCGACGTGAGCCGCTGCGACAGGAAGCGATCCTCGATGCGATCGACGTCGATGCTCGTGCGTCGCATGATCTGGATCAGGAGATCGGCCTGGTCGTGCAGCAGGTGCACGAGCAATTCGGCCGGCGACCGGAACTGCTCGCCGTCGCGCACGCATGCGCGCAGCGTGTCGACCGAGCGCAGCGGCTTGAGCCGCGCGGTGACCATGATGCGCCGCTCGACATGGACGAACAGCGTCGCGATTTCCGACGGCGTCAGTTCGAGATTGAACATCACGTCGTTGACGATCGCGCGCAGCGCGCCGTCCTCCTGCTCGATGCGGGTCGAACGCGACCCTTCGTGGAGGAATTCGAAGAAGCTGTCGGGCAGCCCGAGGTGCGTGCGCATCCAACGCTCGCTCGCGCCATGCGCGAGATTGAAGTGCAGCCACACGAAATCGTCCGATGCCGCCGCATCGTGTTCGCGACACGTCCGCAGCCACGCGGCGGCCGCGTCGGCGTCGAGCATTGCGCCCGACCCGCCCGGGACGAAGCGGAATCCGCATACCATGCCGGACGTATCGGCGCCGTAAGTCTGTACGATCAGGTCCATCGTGTCGAAGGTCATGCGGCGCGCACCGCGCCGCGCATCGCGCCTCGCGGCGCCACGCCGGGAAAAGAAAGGAAACGTATGCACGACGTGCGTGACACGCACGTGACACCGTCACATACGACGGTGCGCGCGCGGCGGGCGGCCCCAAAAGCAACGCGCCGCTCGATGGCGGCGCGTGTGCGATGAATGGGTGGCGCGATGCTGCTTACTGCCGCGTCTCGGATTGCGCGGCGGTCGGACATGCCGGATCCTTGCCCCACTGGCCCTCACAGACACGCCAGCGGCACAGCTGATCCTCGAAGAAGCCACGCGACGAGCAATCCTTCACGCGCGCTGCAAGCGAGCCGCCGGTCGCGGCCGCCGTCCTGGTCGGCCCGGCCTGCGCCTTCTGCGCGGCGGCCTTCTTGTCGGCCGGCTTCGTGCGTGCGACGAGCGCCGCCAGCAGATCGGCATCCGGATCGTCCTTCCCGGACGATCGCGCGCCGCCGGTACGGGCCGCCGTTTCGCGACGCTTCTTCGCCTGCGCGAGTTCTGCTTGTTCCTTGCGATGCTTGCGGGCCTCCGCCTTCGCGTCGGCCTTGGCCTCTGCCTTGCTGCGCGCGGCGACCTTGTCGCGCTTCGCTGCGTCGGCTTTCGCGGTTTTCGCCGTTGCAACCGCGGCTGCCGTCGCCGCGGCGGCGGCGCCCGCGGTGGCGGCACCCGGCGTATCGTCGGCACCATTCGCGAGCGCGCGCGACAGGCGGCTGTTGTCCGCGCCGGACGCGGACGATGCGGACGCAACGGTCTCGGCTGCCGCATCCTCGTTGACGATCGTCGCCGTTTGGACGGCGGGCGCCGCCGACGCGGCATTCTGTGCGACCTGCGCGGCGCCGCTGGCCGGTTCGGCCTTCGCGGGCGCCTGCGGCACGGGCGCGGCGGTGACGACGGCCGACTCGTCGGATTGCTGCTGCCAGTGCCATGCACCCCAGCCGCCGACGGCGATCACGAACGCCACCACGGCCGCGATCGGCCCCTTCAGCGAACGGCGCGCCGGCTCGGCACGCGGCGCGACACGTCCTTCCAGATCCGCGAGAATGCGCGACTGCTGACGTCCACCCTCGCCCGCCGGTCGAGTATCGGACAGCAGGCTGGGCGGGGTTTTCGAATTTGAATTTTCCGGCGCACTCATTCAGCGTCTCATTGAATCCTGGTTTAATTCACCGCGATAATATAGCCCGGCCTCTCAAAGCAGCCTGATTCTAAGAGCAAGCATTGCAAAACACAATCGATTCCAATTTCCGGGGATTTCGTTGATTGCCGTCGCACTTATCGCCTATTTCGCCGTTGCCGTCGCGGTCGCGGCACTGTTGCTTTTACCAGGTATCCGCGCGACCGTTTTTGAATCCGTCGCCCAGTTTCACGGCCGTCTGACACGCCGTGCGAACGACCGCGCCGCGCGTACGCGAAGTCAAATTGTTAAATCGGCAAGCGTTACGCGCGGCGCATTAAGTGATGTGCAAAATTTACTGATTCGTCGGCGCTTGATGATTATGGTATCGGCAGGTATTCTTGCGACGCCGCCATTGGTGGCCATTGCGTTACGCGGTCGGCAATTGTTTCAGTACGACGACACCGCGCGCGTGCCCGACGAGAAGATCGCAGCGCTGCTGCAAGGCGAGCAACTCGTCCCGCCTCCGCCGCTGCCGCCTGAAGTCTTTGCCACGAAGGAAGTCGAACAGGTGCGCCCGGCGCTGAAGGATGCGAGCCGCGACTGGAACCTGCTGGATCCCGACTTCCGCACGCGTTTGCTGCTGATCTACAAGATCATGCGCGAACAATATGGTTATGAAATGGCGCTATTGGAAGGTTATCGGAGTCCGGAACGCCAGAACCGGCTCGCGCAGATGGGCACCAACGTGACCAATGCGGCAGCCTTCCAGAGTTATCACCAATTCGGGTTGGCAGCCGACAACGCATTCCTGCGCGACGGCAAGCTGGTCATTTCCGAGAAAGATCCCTGGGCGATGCGCGGTTACCAGTTGTACGGACAGGTCGCCGAGCAAGTAGGACTGACCTGGGGAGGCCGCTGGAAAATGATGGATCTCGGGCACGTGGAATACCATAAACCCGGTTTTAAACTGGGACGCGGCAGCTAGTCAGGGCTGCCGGACAAGAAATAATGAGGGCGGCATGGGGCTTGTTAATCACCCGGCAGGAAACTATTTGGGCGGCGCAATCGATCGGGCATTCCGTTGCACGATTTTGTCAGGCCGCCGCTTCCGTTTTAATTCTCACAGCGCCCTTTCATTAATGCGCGCGCGCTCTCCGATGCCGCGAGCGCATTGATGCCAGCCCCCTTCATCCCGTTTGACAGCATGGCGACACATCGCGGCGCCACCCTTGCCGCTCGACGCGCGTGCGTCGCCTCACCGAATCGCACCGGAACCTGAACGTCCTATGCAACGCATCCTCAACGTGCTGACTCATCCGCGTACGCTCTCGATCGTCGGGATCGTCGCGCTCGCAGCGATTCTCCTCATCGCCGTCGACATGCTCGATCTGCCGCTCCCGTGGGCGGCGACCGCCTTCGCGGCGATCCTCGTGCTGTGGGTCGGCGTCGCGTTGTGGCGCCGCTGGCGCGTGAAGCGCGCGAACCAGCAGCTCGGCCAGGTGCTGGAAGAGCAGGCGGAAACCGGCAAGATCGCCGCACCGGCCGCCGCCGCGGTCGCCCCCGACGCGAAGACGGCCGACCTCGACGTGCTGCGCACGCGCCTGTCCGATGCGGTGAAGACGATCAAGACGTCGAAGATCGGCCAGGTGTCGGGCGGCTCCGCGCTGTACGAACTGCCGTGGTACATCGTGATCGGCAACCCGGCCGCGGGCAAGAGCAGCGCCGTGCTCAATTCCGGCCTGCAGTTCCCGTTCGCGGACAAGAACAGCGCGGTGATCCACGGCATCGGCGGCACGCGTAACTGCGACTGGTTCTTCACGACCGAAGGGATCCTGCTCGACACGGCCGGCCGCTATTCGGTGCACGAGGAAGACCGCAGCGAATGGCTCGGCTTTCTCGGGCTGCTCAAGCGCTACCGTCCGAAGGCGCCGATCAACGGGATCATCGTCACGGCCAGCATCGCCGAACTCACCGGCAACCGCCCCGAATTCGCGATCAACCTCGCGAAGAACCTCCGCCAGCGCGTTCAGGAACTGACGGAGAAGCTCGAAGTGTTCGCACCGGTCTACGTGATGTTCACGAAGGCCGACCTGATCACCGGCTTCACCGAATTCTTCAGCAGCAGCGACAAGCACGAGTACGACCGCGTGTGGGGCGCTACCCTGCCCTACGAGCCGGACGACAAGCGCGACGTCGTCGCGCAGTTCGACATGCACTTCGAGGAACTCTACGAAGGGCTCAAGGAGATCAGCGTCGCGCAGCTGTCGCTGTCGCGCGGCAACCAGCTGTCGCCGGGCCAGCTGAGCTTCCCGCTCGAATTCTCGACGATCAAGCCGGCGCTGCGCGCGTTCCTCGCGACGCTGTTCGAAAACAATCCGTTCCAGTACAAGCCGATCTTCCGCGGCTTCTATTTCACGAGCGCACTGCAGGAAGGCGAAACCAACAGCGCCGCCGCGCAGCGCATCGCGAGCCGCTTCGGCCTCGACGCGAACGCGCTGCCGAAGCCGCACAGCGCATTCTCGAAGAACGGCTTCTTCCTGCGCGACCTGTTCTCGAAGGTGATCTTCGCGGACCGCCAGACCGTACGCCAGTTCGCAAGCCCGACCAAGACGCGGCTGCGCTACGCGACCTTCTTCGGCTTCGTCGCCGCGCTCGCGCTCGCGCTCGGCGGCTGGACCTGGTCGACGATCGGCAACCAGCAGCTCGTCACGAACGTGCAGGCCGACCTCGACAACGTCACGCGCCTGCAGCAGGGCCGCAACGACCTGCAGTCGCGCCTGCAGGCGATGGACATCCTCGAAGACCGGATCGAACAGCTCGAGCAGTTCCGCCGCGACAAGCCGCTGTCGGTGTCGCTCGGCCTGTATCAGGGCGACCGTCTCGAACAGCATCTGCTGACCGAGTACTACAACGGCGTGCGCCAGATCCTGCTGGCTCCGGTCTCGCAGAATCTCGCGTCGTTCATGAAGGACGTGAACGCACACCCTGAACAGCTCGTGCCGATGACGCGCCCGCCCGAATCGGGCGCCGTGCAGGGCGGCACGCTGCCCGTTTCGACGAACCCGCCGGGTGCCGCGCCGCCGGCCGGCGCCGCACCGGGCGCGTCCGCCGCGGCCG
>NZ_JAPVQY010000047.1 GCF_027257875.1 Burkholderia sp. IMCC1007 | reverse complement strand
CTTCGAGCGGCGCGAGCGGCTGGCTCGCGACTGCGCCACCGGCCGGCAGCAGCGCGGCGGCCCAGCCGCCGGCGAGCTGGCGCAGCGCCGTGCGACGGCCCGCACGCTGCGGGCGGGGTGTGCGAAAGCGGGAATCGGTCATGGTCGAAGCCGCGCGGCAGCATGCGGAAAAACGCACATTCTCGGCAACCGGGCGCGACGCGGCAAACAAGCATTCCCGCTTTGCTTATCGCGCCGCGCCCGCTGCGCACGTTGCGCACGTCGTGTACGTAGCGTACGTCGTGCGTGCGATCAGAACTTCACGCGCAGCCCGCTGACGAACGCGAGCTGGCGATTCGTCGACGATGCGGTGCCGATGTTCGAGATCGCCGCGATCTTGCGATAGCCGCCCGACGTCGCGGTGCTCGCATCGCCGGCCGCAAGCTGGTAGATGCCGGACAGATAGAGGTCGGTGCGCTTGGACAGCGCATAGTCGAACCCGAGCGTGAACTGGTGCCAGCGCGGCTTCAGCGTCTGGCCGCCGGTGCCCGGCAGGCCGCTCGCGCGTCCGTCGGTGAACGTGTAGACGCCGATCAGCGTCGCCGCCGGTGTGATCTGGTAGCGCCCGTTGACGTCGTAGTTGTTGAACTTGCGCGACGAGCCGTCGAGATAGTCGAGCTGCGTATGGCTCCACGCGAAGCCGAGCGTCGCGCGGCCGAGCGCGTAGTTGGCGCCCGCGACGCCGATCTGCTGCTTGCGCACGCCGCCGTTCAGCCCGTAGAAGAACCCGCCGCTGTAGTCGTTGCCGGTCGTCGAGGTCGCGCCGCCCACCGCGCCGCTGGTGTTCGACGTCGTGCTCGGGTTGTTCAGCCGCACGTAGCCGGCGCCCGCCGACAGCGGGCCGTTCACGTAGTTGGCTGACACGCCCCACGCGTTGTTGTTCGAGAAGCCGGTGCCCGCGCCGCCGTTCGCCTGATTGCTGAATGCGTACAGCACGTCGGCCGTGAAGCCGGCGATCGTCGCGCTGCGGAACTTCACCGCGTTGTTGATCCGGAAGCTCTGGTTCAGGTTGTCGTTGTCGCCGACATGGGTCGCCGGCGACCAGAACCCGGAGCCCGAGTACTGCGCGACGAGATCGGTGATCGGCTCGTACTGGCGGCCGAGCGTCAGCGTGCCGATGCCGGTCTTGCTCAGGCCCACGTACGCGGAGCGGCCGAACAGGCGGCCGCCCTGGCCGAGCCCGCCGTCGCTCGGCCGGAACCCGCTTTCGAGGGTGAACACGGCCTGCAGGCCGCCGCCGAGATCCTCGACGCCTTTCAGGCCCCAGCGGCTGCCGCTCAGCTTGCCGCTCGTCTGCTGGATGTTGTGCGCGCCGCCCTGGTTGTTCGTATAGGCGAAGCCGGCATCGACGAGGCCGTACAGCGTGACGGAACTCTGCGCATGCGCGCCGATGGAACCGATCGAAACCAAACCCAGGACTACCGATTTCTTGATCATGAATATCCTCTGTTTTTATGGGTACGTCTGCGAGGATCACGATGCTATTGAGTCCGGGCCGCGCAACGAACGGCCGATCCGTGGTTTGCAAATCGTCGCGTCATCGAATTGCAATGCGCGCCGCCGCGCGGCCGGCGCGTGCGTCGTCATCGCGTCCGCGCTGCCTGCTGACGCGGACGCATCGGATGAACCGCGAACGCCGAGCGGGCGAAACGTCGCGTCGCAGTCATATGGATCGATGCAATCGTTAGATGGGGCCCGTGCGAGGGGATACGGTGCCGATGTTTTTACGCAACGCGGTGCTGGGCGGGAGCGGGGCGATGCGGTAGACGCGCCGGCATATCGATTCCGCGGAATATGCGGAGGCTGTGTCGCGGGGGGAAGGCGTGGAACCACGCGCCCGCCGCCTGCCCCCCACCGTCATGCAAGCAACCGCCCCCGCTACTCGTCGAGCTCGGCCGACACGGCGCGCACGCGCTTGCGGATCTCCGAATCCAGAATCAGCCGCCCGCGCAACTTTCCCTTCATCCGCTTCACATGCTTCGGCGCCTCGGTCATGTGCTCGACCATCAGCGCGCGCACGCGTTCGACGTCGCGCTCGCGGGCGGCCTTGAGGATCAAGCGGTGAATCGCCACGTTCGCCTCGCCGAAACGCTTGTGTTCGGCGATCGGCGTGTCGTTCCGGAACTCGATCAGCTGCCGGATCATCTCGTTGATCAGCTCGCAACTGAAGCGCAGGAACGGATTCGGGTTCGCGGCGGCGAGGATGTCGTGGAACGTCGTGTCCTCCTGCCGCTGCCGCACCAGATGACCCTGTTCGAGCGCGCCCGACGAGCCGTCGCAGCATGCGATGTTGGCCTCCAGTGCGGCGAAATGCTGCTCGGTCAGGTGCGGCACGGCGCCCGCGGCCAGCTCGGGTTCGAGCAGCTTGCGCACAGTGTAGATGTCGTCGATCGTGACGTCCTTGAAGAACAGATAGTTCTGCAGCAACTGCAGCGTCCGGTCGAGCGGGACCTCGACCACCATCCCGCCGCCCGTCGGCCCGGTCGTCACCTTGATCAGGCCTTGTACTTCCAGCGACTTCAACGCCTCGCGGATCGTGCTCTTGCTGACCGCATACAGCTGCTGCAGCTCGGCTTCGCGCGGCAGGCGGTCGCCGGGCTTCAGGTCCTTTTCCGTAATGAGCCGCTTGATTTCCTCCGCGACGAGATCCGCGCGCTTGGGCTGCTTGATTTCGACCGCGAGGCCTGTCCTGGCTCGGTCCATGACCATCTTCGAGACTCCTTTGTCTGACATGCGCGCGTCCGTTCACATCGTCGTCGATTGGCCCGGGCGCGGCGGTAGGGAATTTTGCCTGATTGACAGGGTTTTTGATCGTCTCTAGCATCAGGTTCATCCTATTTATCATGATAAATAGGATGAACTGACGACGCATCGCTTTCCGTAGAGCGTTGGCACGGTTTGGCAGTCCGTCGTATCGCGTGTGTTTGTCCCTCCAAGGAGCGTCAACTTGAATCGCCGAGAACTGTTGAAACTGGCCGCGCTGTCGGCCGTACCGGGCGCGCTCGGCGCCCTCGGGTCCCGTGCCGCATTCGCCCAGGGCACCCCGATCCAGCTCGCGTGTCCGGTGCCGATGTCCGGCCCGTTCGCGGCCAACGGCAAATACGCCGACCTCGGCATGCAGTTGGCCGTCAAGCAGTACGGCAAGGTGCTCGGCGCACCGCTCGCCTATACGACGCTCGACACCGAGGGCAAACCCGCGACCGCCGTGCGGCGCGTGCAGGAGATCGCGCAGCAGAAGAGCGCGCGCTTTTTTGCCGGCGGTATTTTGTCGTCCGAATCGTTGGCGATGGGCAAGGAGGTGCAGAAGGCGGGCGGCGTGTTCATCACGACGGCCGGCGCGGACGAGCTGACCGGCAAGGACTGCAACGACGCGACGTTCCGCTGGTCGGTGCCGACCTTCGGCGCGATCGAGCAGACGGTGCGCCCGCTGATCCAGATGGTGCCGAAAGCGAAGCGCTGGTACACGATCACCCCGCAATACGTGTTCGGCGACGGGCTGCTGTCGGCGGCGAAAGCGATCTTCAAGGAAAAGGGCATCGAGCATGTCGGCAACAGCTATCACTCGCTGGCCGAGAAGGAATTCAGCGGCTACCTGACGAACGCGGCGGCCGCGCAGCCGGACGTGCTGCTGATCCTGAACTTCGGCTCGCAGTCGTCGGACACGCTGCGCCAGGCCGTCAGCTTCGGGATGAAGCGCAACTGCACGATCCTGCTCGCGTGGGCGTCCGGCCTCGAGCAGTTCGAGGCGCTCGGGCCGGACATCTGCGACGGCGTGTATTTCGGCGCGCAGTACTGGCACGGGATCGATTCGCCGCTGAACCGCGACCTCGTGAAGCGCACCAACGCCGCGTTCAAGGCCAATCCGAACTACAGCCTCGCCGGTTCGTACATCTGCTCGAAGATCCTGCTCGACGCGATGGTGAAGGCCGGCAGCGCCGATCCGAAGAAGGTGATCGCGGCGATGGAAGGCATGAAGTACGACGGCCTCACCGGCCCGGAGGAAATCCGCAAGGGCGACCACCAGGTGCTGAAGAACTACTACCTGCTGAAGGGCAAGCCGAAGAGCCGGATGAAGAGCGCCGACGACTACGCCGACATCGTCAGCTCGGGCCAGTCGTTCCTGCCGCTCGACAAGACCGGCTGCAAGCTCGCGTGACACCCTGCGCGCGTCCGCGTGCGTCGTGCGCCGCGGACGTCCGATTCCTTCCTTTCTGACACGGAAGCCATGAACGTCTATCTGCTGCAGATCGTCAACGGCATCGGCGTCGGCATGCTGTACTTCCTGCTCGCCGTCGGCCTGTCGATCGTGTTCGGCCTGCTGCGCTTCGTGAATTTCGCGCACGGCGCGTTCTATCTGCTCGGCGCGTACCTCTGCTACCAGGCGCTGCAATGGTCGGCGAATTTCTGGGTCGCGCTCGCGGTCGTGCCGCTCGTCGTCGGCGCGTTCGCATGGATCGTCGAGAAGCTGGTGCTGCGTCACGTGTACGCGCAACAGCATGAATTCCACATCCTGGCGACGGTCGGCCTCGCGCTCGTGCTGCAGGAGTGCGCGATCCTCGCGTGGGGCCCGCTCGGCGACAACGTGCCGCCGCCCGACGCGCTGAACGGCGTCGTCGTGTGGGGCGGCTTCATCTACCCGAAATACCGGCTGTTCGTGATCGGCTTCACGGCGGTACTGGCCGCGCTGCTGTGGTGGTTGCTCGACGGCACGCGGCTCGGCAGCACGGTGCGTGCAGGCAGCGAGTCGTCGGAGATGGTGTCGCTGCTCGGCATCAACGTGACGCGCGTGTTCAGCCTCGTGTTCGCGCTCGGCGCGGCCACGGCGGCGCTGGCCGGCGTGCTCGCCGCACCGATCCGCGGCGTCGATCCGTTCATGGGCATCGAGGCGCTGGGCGTCGCGTTCGTCGTGGTCGTGGTCGGCGGGATGGGAAATTTTCTCGGGGCGCTCGTGGGCGGGCTGCTGGTCGGCATCGTGCAGAGCCTGATGAGCACGCTGTGGCCGGAAGGCGCGCGGCTGATGATCTACGTCGCAATGGCGGCCGTGCTGCTGCTGCGTCCGAACGGTTTGCTGGGGAGGGCTGCATGATCGATTCGTCGAAACCGCTGTCGCCCGGCGCGGCGGCCGCGCCGCGTGCGCAACTGTGGCGCGGCGCGCTGCAACGCCCGGAAGGCTGGCTCGCGGTGCTCGCCGCGTGCGTGCTGCCGCTGGTGTTGAGCTCGGGTTCGCTCGCGACCGAAGTGCTGGTGTTCGCGCTTGCCGCGCTCGGCTGCAACCTGCTGCTCGGCTACACGGGCCTGCTGTCGTTCGGGCAGGGCATCTTTTTCGGGCTCGGCAGTTACGCGGCGGGGCTGGTGCTGACCCGCGGCGTCGCATCGGTGACGGTCGCCCTCGCCGCGGCCGCCGTGCTCGGCGCCGTCGCCGCGGCGCTCGTCGGCTGGTTCTCGATCCGGCAGCGCGGCACCTATTTCGTGATGCTGACGCTCGCGTTCGGACAGCTGTTCTATTTCCTCGCGTATACGACGCCCGACGTCACGGGCGGCGACAACGGGCTGCTCGACATCCCGCGCCCGGCATTGTCCGCGTTCGGGCATGCGTGGGTCTCGCTCGATTCGCCGTGGCGCTACTACGGCTTCGTCGCGGTGCTGTTCGTCGCGGTGTTCTGGCTGCTGCTGCGCGTGTCGCGCTCGGTATTCGGCCGCACGCTGCTCGCGATTCGCGACAACGAGGCGCGCGCGGCGGCGGCCGGCTACGACGTGCAGCGCTTCAAGCTCGCGGCGTTCGTGATCTCGGGCGCGGTCACGGGCTTGGCCGGTGCGCTGCACGCGTTGATGACGGGCATCGCGCCGTTGTCGAACATCGACTATCACACGAGCGAGATGATCCTCGTGATGACGGTGATCGGCGGCACGCGCAACCTGTTCGCATCGGTGCTCGGCGCCGCGTTCTACGTGCTGTTCGCGGACTGGCTGTCGACGCTGTGGCCGCGCTGGCTGCTGTTGCTCGGCCTCCTGCTGATCGCGGTCAGCCTGTTCATGCAGCGTGGATTGTGGGGGCTCGGCGAACGCGTCGTGGCATCGCTGCGACGCACCGGGCGCACGGCGGCTACGGCCAGGGAGCAGCAATGAGCGAAGCGATTCTCGAAGCGCGCGGCATCGTCAAGCGCTACGGCAAGTTCACGGCGCTGGGCGGCGTCGACCTGCGGATCATGCCGCGCACCGTGCATTCGGTGATCGGCCCCAACGGCGCGGGCAAGACGACGCTGTTCCATACGCTGACGGGCACGCTGCCCATCACGTCGGGCTCGATCCTGTTCGACGGTCACGACGTGTCGCGCGAACCCGATCACAAGCGCGTGCGGCGCGGCATCGCACGCTCGTTCCAGGTGACGAGCCTGTTTCTGAACCTGAGCGTGCGCGAGAACCTGCGGGTCGCCGCGCAGGGCGTCGAATCGCGGCGCGCGCTGAACCCGTGGACGCCGCCGCGCGGCGCGCTCGCGCACGACGGCATCGTGGACGACGTGCTCGAGCGGCTCGGCCTGCAGCGCTTCGCCGCCACCGCGGCCGGCGTGCTGTCGCACGGCCAGCAGCGCCGGCTCGAAGTCGGGATGGCGCTGGCGGCGCGGCCGCGCGCGATCTTTCTCGACGAACCGACGTCGGGCATGGGGATCGACGATCTCGACGACATGAAGATGCTGATCCGCGGCTTGCGCGACGACTACACGGTCGTGCTGATCGAACACAACATGGGAATCGTGATGGACATCTCGGACACGATCACGGTGATGCAGCAGGGCCGCGTGCTCGTCGAAGGCAAGCCCGACGCGATTCGCGGCGACGAGCGCGTGCGCAGCGCGTATCTCGGCAACATGATCACCGGAGGCCGCGCATGATGCTCGACGTGAAGGCGGTTCATGCGTGCTACGGCAAGAGCCACGTGCTGCAGGGCATTTCGCTGAACGTGAACGAAGGCGAGACGGTGACGCTGCTGGGGCGCAACGGCGCGGGCAAGTCGACGACGCTCAAGACGATCGCCGGTGTCGTGCCACCCACCGGCGGCACGGTGACGTTCGCGGGCCGGTCGCTCGCCCGGCAGCCCGCGCACCGGATCGCCGCGGGCGGGCTGTGTTTCGTGCCCGAGCATCGCGGGATTTTCCGGCTGCTGTCGGTCGAGGAGAACCTGCGGCTCGGCGCGCGCCGCGATTCGCCGTGGCAGCTCGACGACATCTATCGGATCTTCCCGCGCCTGAAGGAGCGGCGCCGCAACGGCGGCGCGCAGCTGTCGGGCGGCGAGCAGCAGATGCTCGCAATCGGCCGCGCGCTGATGAACCACCCGCGGCTGCTGATGCTCGACGAGCCCGTCGAAGGGCTGGCGCCGGTGATCGTCGAGGAGATCGTCGCGCAGCTGAAGCAGATCAAGGCGGCCGGCGTCGCGATCCTGCTCGTCGAGCAGAACCTCGAAGTGTGCATGCAGCTCGCGGATCGCCACTTCGTGATCGAACAGGGCGTGATCGTCTACGAAGGCAGCAACGCGGCGTTCGTGGCCGATCACGAGGTGAAGGACCGTTATCTGGGCGTCGGCGTTGCGTGAGCGCGTGGCCCTTTCATTGCGAGGATTTCCATCGATGCAAGTTCAGGATTCGACACCGGGCGTCGCGGCGTCCGGCTTGCGCGTCGACGGCGCGCGGCTGTGGGGCAGCCTGATGCGTCTCGCGCGCATCGGCGCGACTGACAAGGGCGGCGTGTGCCGCCTCGCGCTCACCGAACTCGATCGCGACGCGCGCGACCTGTTCGTCGCATGGGCGAAGGACATCGGCTGCACGGTGCGGATCGACGCGATCGGCAACATCTTCGCGCGGCGTGCCGGCGAGCGCGACGACCTGCCGCCGGTCACGACGGGCAGTCATATCGACACGCAGCCGACCGGCGGCAAATTCGACGGCAACTACGGCGTGCTCGCCGGCCTCGAAGTGCTGCGCACGCTCGACGATGCGGGCGTACGCACGCGCGCACCGCTCGAGGTCGCCGTCTGGACCAACGAGGAAGGCTCGCGTTTCGTGCCGGTGATGATGGGCTCGGGCGTGTTCGCTGGCGCGTTCACGCTCGAACATGCGCTCGCGCAATGCGACCGCGACGGCGTGTCGGTGCGCGATGCGCTGGCCGCGATCGGCTATGCGGGCGACGGACGCGACGCGCATCCGGTCGGCGCGTATTTCGAAGCGCATATCGAGCAGGGGCCGGTGCTGGAGGCGCACGACACGACCATCGGCGTGGTCGAAGGCGCGCTCGGGCAGCGCTGGTACGACGTGACCGTCCACGGGATGGAGGCGCACGCGGGCCCGACGCCGATGGAACTGCGGCGTGACGCGCTGCTGGTCGCGGCCGATCTGGTGCGTGCGGTGAACGGCATCGCGCGTGCGCATCCGCCGCATGGTCGCGGCACGGTTGGCTGGGTCGACGTGCATCCGAATTCGCGCAACGTGATTCCGGGCCGCGTGACGCTGACCGTCGACCTGCGCGCGGCCGACGATGCGACGCTCACCGCGATGGATGCGGAACTGCGCGCGGTGTGTGGCGACCTGGGCGCGTCGGCCGACATGCGGATCGATGTCGAGCAGGTCGTGTACTTTCCGCCGCAGCCGTTCGACACGACGCTGGTCGAGCAGGTGCGGGCCGGCGCGAGCGCGCTCGGGCTGTCGTCGATGAACGTGATCAGCGGCGCGGGCCACGATGCCGTGTATCTCGCGCGCGTGGCGCCGACCGCGATGATCTTCGTGCCGTGCAAGGACGGGATCAGCCACAACGAGATCGAGGATGCCGATCCGGTGCATCTGGAAGCCGGCTGCAACGTGCTGCTGCAGGCGATGCTCGGTGCGGCCGGCATCGCGGAAGGGAGCGCGCGATGAAGATCCTGATCGCCCGGATGAACCACGAGACCAACACGTTCTCGCCGGTGCCGACGCCGCTCGCCGCGTTCGGCCGCAACGGCCCCGACTGGGGCGACGACGCGTATCGCGCGAACCACGGCATGCGCACCGCGATGGCCGCGTTCCTCGATGCGGCCGCGCGCGAGGGCGCCGACGTCGTGACGCCCGTATCGGCGGCGGCGAACCCGAGCGGGCCCGTCGAGGCCGACGCGTATGCGGCAATCTGCGATGCGATCGTCGCGGCCGCGCCCGGTTGCGATGCGGTGATGCTCGACCTGCACGGCGCGATGGTCGCCGAGCAGAGCGCGGACGGCGAGGGCGACTTGCTCGCGCGGGTGCGCGCCGCGCTGCCGGATGCGCCGATCGCGGTCGCGCTCGATCTGCACGCGAACGTCACGCAGAAGATGATCGACAACGCGGACGTGATCGTCAGCTTCAAGACCTATCCGCACGTCGATATGTACGAGACGGGCGAGCATGCGGCGCGCGTGCTGCTCGACCGGCTGCACGGCCGCGCGCGGCCCGTGCTCGCGTGGCGGCAGCCGCCGCTGATGACGTCGACGCTGCGCAGCGCGAGCGCCGAAGGCGCGATGCGGCGCGCGGTGGAGGCCGCGCGCGCGGCCGAGGCCGACGGGATGCTCGCGGTGTCGGTGCTGCCCGGCTTCTCGCTCGCGGATATTCCGGCGCCCTGCATCAGCGTCGTCGTGGTCGCCAACGGCGATCGCGTGGCGGCCGACGCGGTCGCCGAACGCATCGCCCGGCAGATCTGGGACGCACGCGACGAATTCGTGTATCGCAGCGCGCCACTAGCGGAATCGGTTGCCGAGGCCGCGGCGCTCGCGCGTGGCGCCGATCGTCCGGTGCTGATGCTCGATCACGGCGACAACTGCATGTCGGGCGGCCCGTGCGACACGATGGATCTGCTCGAGGCCGCGCTTGCGCAGGGGCTCGACGGTATTGTCAGTGGGCCGTTGTGCGACCCGGAAGCGGTCGCGGCGCTGATCGACGCGGGCGTGGGCGCGACCGTCACGGTGCCGGTCGGCAACCGGATGCCGTCGCACGGCGGCGTTCGTCGCGAGCCGTTTCGCGCGACGGGCATCGTGCGTGCGATCACCGACGGCGAATACGTGATCACCGGGCCCACCTATACCGGCCAGCGCGCGTACATGGGGCGTGCGGCCGTGCTCGATATCGGGGTGGCGACGCTGGTCGTCACCGAGCGCACGCAGGAGCCGTGGGATCTCGGCGTGTTCGAGAGCGTCGGCGTCGATCCGCGCCGCGCGCGGTTCCTGTTGCTGAAGTCGAGGATGTATTGCCGGCCGGTGTTCGTGCCGATCGCGGCCGCACTGGTCGAATGCGACAGCCGCGGCGTGACGGGCTCCGATTTCGGGCAGTTCGACTATGCGCGCCTCGCGAGACCGGTGTTTCCGCTCGATGCCGGTGTGCAGTGGCAGGCGCGGTGAACGGGCGGTGAAGGGGGAGGTGATGCCGTGCGCGGCGGGATACCGCCGCGCATCGACGGAGTCGATGAACTCAGGCTTCCCGGTACGTGCCTTTGGCCTTCGCCGTCTGCGTGGCCAGCGCATCCATCAACGGCGGGTTCAGGCAATCGTAGGGCTCGAGGCCCTTGCCGCGCAGCGTAGCGCGCACGTCCGCCATCAATGACGGCGGCGTGCCGCTCTCGATGATCGACGACACGAAGGCGGCGAAACCGGGGCCGTCCCAGCCGGCATCCGGCGACAGCTCGGTATGGATGAAATCCAGCCCGTAAAACGCATGCGCGGAATTCTCGATCCGCCCGAACAGATGGGCGCCGCATGCGGAGCATGCGTGGCGCTGGATCAGCGCCTGGTCGTCGACGACGCGCAGTTTTTCTTCGTGCGCGGTCACGGTGACCTTGTCGCGCGGCACCACGCCGACGACGGAGAACAGCGCACCGGCCGGCTTCCAGCACTTCGTGCAGCCGCACGCGTGATTGAACGCGACCTGGGCGTCGACGCGAACCTCGACCGGATCCTGCGCGCACAGGCAGCGCAGCGTACCGCCCGCGAACGAATCGGCCCCTTTCTGAATACCGCGATCGACAGTGGGATGGATGGCGACGGACATGGTCATGCTCCTTTTCTGTGCTTCAGTAGTGAACGACGGTTCGGATCGGATTCCCTTCGTGCAGCGGATCGCATGTTTCGATGAAGCGGGAGAGCGGCTTCGTATTTCACGGACGGTTGAGGCGGGTTCCTGCCTGCGCCATCCCGCGGCGGCGGGCCGCTTTCGACGTCATCAAATGTCGTACCGAATCGGCGTCGGAGAGGGAGAACCGAAGCGCACGCGTCGCGCTTCGATTATCGACCTGCGCGCGCCAAAGCGCGGTGATCTTCTCCGGGGGGGGCATGCCGGATCTCGCACGTCTTCATAAACTGGGGGGGAGTATATGTGGATACTGGAGGGGAGTATACCCGGCGATTCCCGGATGCCGACGATGGTCGGGTCGCGGCAGACCGACATGAATGTGTTCGGCGCGAGCGAAGCCCGCACAGGTCGACCGCGGCCGGCGACCGGCCGTAGCGCGTCGCGCAGGTTTCAATTCCGCTGAAGAAGGTCGCGAGCCCGGCCGGTCAGGCCGGATTGCAGCGAAGACGGAGGCGAATGCGCCGCCGGGAAGTCGGGCCAGCGCGGCGCTGCCCGTTTCGCTAGACGGCCGCCGGCGTGCGGCGTGCGAAGAACCGCCGCATCTCGCGGTCGGTCGGCTGCTTGCCGGTGAAGACTTCCGCGTAGGTGGCGATGCGCGCCATGCGCTCGTGCATCGGCTCCGTCATCTTCATCGACACGTAGCCGAGCTGGGTCAGATACATCGTGCGCGCACGCACCTGCGCGGCGACCGGCGCGTAGTCGAAGCGCTCGAACATCGCGGTCAGTGCGGCGATCCGCGTCGTGTCGGCGTCGGCCAGCTCGGCCGCGATCTCGGGCGCCTGCTGCCCCCAACTGCGGATCGCGGCCTCGTAGCGGTTGTCGAAGATCGTGTCGTCGAACCAGCAATCGAAAACGTTCAGCACCGCCTCGGAGATCGAGTCCGCATACGCTTGCGTGCGCGCGACCCAGTTGGCGGTGTTTTTCTCCTTCCAGCGTGCGAACAGGGCGGCGAGCAGCTCCTCGCGGTCCTTGAAGAACCAGTAGAAGCTCGTGCGCGACAGATTCAGCTTCTTCGCGAGCGGCAGGATCCGCACCGACTCGACGCCGCTTTCGAGCAGGCTTTCCGTCGCGGCGTCCAGCCACGCGTCTGCCGATCCGCGAATGTTCTCGGCTGCAATCGGTTCTTCCATCGGGCAAACGTCCTTTCGTTCCAGTCGTCGATCGGGTGCGCACATCGCGACCCGCATTGTGCCGCAGCGCACCGCCGCGGCGACGCACCCGTCCGTTCAAAACCCCTGCAACACCCCGTCGTAAGGAGTTTCCCGAACTCACTGTGCATCTATGTTTTGTAAACTTGACACATGTGTACAGCGATTCTAACCTGAGTCGCAATCGATGTTCATGTCAGGCAGTCACGAACCACGCTCCCGTTCCTTCCACGAGGCACTCCATGTCGAACGATCCGCTGCTGCAGCCGTACACCCTCAAACATCTGACGTTTCGCAATCGCATCATGACGACGTCGCACGAGCCGGCTTATGCGGAGGACGGGATGCCGAAGGCGCGCTACCGCGCGTACCACGTCGAGCGCGCGAAGGCGGGCATCGCGCTGACGATGACGGCCGGCTCCGCGGCGATCTCGAAGGACAGCCCGCCGGTGTTCAACAACATCCTCGCGTACCGCGACGAAGTGGTGCCGTGGATGAAGGATCTCGTCGACGCGTGTCACGAGCACGGCGCGAAGGTGATGATCCAGCTCACGCATCTCGGCCGCCGCACGCGCTGGGACAAAGGCGACTGGCTGCCGGCGGTGTCGCCGTCGCACGCGCGTGAGCCGGCGCACCGCGCGTTTCCGAAGAAGATGGAGGACTGGGATATCGAGCGCATCGTGCGCGACTATGCGGACGCGGCGGAGCGGATGAAGGCGGCCGGTCTCGACGGGATCGAGCTGGAAGCTTACGGACACCTGATGGACCAGTTCTGGTCGCCGCTGACGAATACGCTCGACGCGCCGTACGGCGGCCCGCTCGAGAACCGGATGCGCTTCACGTTCGACGTGCTGCGGGCGATCCGCAAGCGCGTCGGCGACGAGTTCGTCGTCGGGGTCCGCTATACCGCCGACGAAATGATCGCGGGCGGGCTGACGAAGGAAGAGGGGATCCAGTTGTCGCTCGCGATGAAATCGAGCGGCCTGATCGACTTCCTGAACGTGATTCGCGGGCATCTCGAGACCGACGCGGGGCTGACGGACATTATCCCGATCATGGGCATGAAGAGCGCGCCGCACCTCGATTTCGCGGGCGAGATGCGCGGCATCACTGAGTTTCCGACCTTCCACGCGGCGCGGATCCAGGACGTGCCGACCGCGCGCCACGCGATCGCCTCGGGCAAGGTCGACATGATCGGCATGACGCGCGCGCACATGACCGATCCGCACATCGTGCGCAAGATCATCGAGCGCCGCGAGGACGACATTCGTCCGTGCGTCGGCGCGAATTACTGCCTCGACCGGATCTACCAGGGCGGCGCCGCGTTCTGCATCCACAACGCGGCCACCGGCCGCGAGACGACGATGCCGCACGTGATCCCGCCCGCGCCGGCGAAGCGCAAGGTCGTCATCGTCGGCGCCGGTCCGGCCGGGCTCGAAGCGGCGCGCGTGGCCGGCGAGCGCGGGCACGACGTGGTCGTATTCGAGGCGACCGGCCATCCGGGCGGGCAAGTGCGCCTGACGGCGCAAACGCCGCGTCGCAAGGAAATGCTCGGCATCATCGACTGGCGGATGGCCCAATGCGAGCGGCTCGGCGTGCGCTTCGCGTTCAACACGTGGGCGGACGCGTCGACCGTGCTCGACGAGCGGCCCGACGTCGTGATCGTCGCGACGGGCGGCATGCCGGACGTCGACGTGCTGAGCTCGGGCGGCGAGCACGTGGTGTCCGCATGGGACATCATTTCCGGCGACGTGAAGCCGGGCCGCAACGTGCTGATCTACGACGACGCGGGCGATCATCCGGCGCTGCAGGCGGCGGAAACCATCGCGCACGCGGGCGGTGCGGTCGAGATCATGACGCCCGACCGCGCGTTCTCGCCTGAAGTGATGAGCATGAATCTCGTGCCGTACATGCGCTCGCTGCAGCAGCTCGACACGAAGTTTACGGTCACGTACCGGCTCGAGGCCGTGCGGCGCGAAGGCGACGAACTGGTCGCGATCGTCGGCAGCGATTACGGCGGGATCCACCACGAGCGCCGCTACGACCAGATCGTCGTCAATCACGGCACGATCCCGATGGACGAGCTGTACTTCGCGCTGAAACCGCAGTCGACGAACCTCGGCGCGGTCAACTACGACGACCTGATCGACGGCAAGCCGCAGGTCGAGAACCGCAACCCGGCAGGACGCTTCCAGCTGTTCCGGATCGGCGACGCGGTGTCCGCGCGCAACACGCATGCGGCGATCTACGACGCGCTGCGGCTCGTCAAGGACCTGTGAAGCGACGGGCCGGCGCGCGTCGCCGGCCCCGGGCGGCCCTTTCATGGGCCTTTCGCGAAGCAAGGGTAAACACATTTTTAGCGCATTGACAGTTGGTTCCACGCGGGACTAATCTGCGTCGACACAGGCAATGCGTCGGATCCGCGCTCGATTCCGGGCGCTCACACTGCAGTCAGAAAGGAGCCGTCGTGATCGTGAATACTGCCCCGCAATTTCCCCGCGCCGTTTCGCCGATGCCAGGTATGCGTGACGCTCCCGCGTACCGCGATGACGTGCTGGTGCAGGGCCACCGTGTCGCGCCGGTCGATCGCGCGCTGCTCGACGCGTTCGACGCGATCGATCGCCGCGCGCTGCGCGCGTACCGTGTCGAACGGCTGCGGGAACAATTGCGCAAGCACGATTACGCGGGGATGCTGCTCGCCGACCCGCTGAACATCCGCTATGCGACGGACACGAACAATCTCGGCCTGTGGGTCATGCATTCGCCGAGCCGCTACGTGTTCATCGCGACCGACGGCCCGCTCGTGCTGTTCGATTTCGCGAGCAGCCAGCACAACAGCGAACATATCGAATCGATCGACGAGATCCGGCCCGCCACGCCGTGGATCTATTTCCTGGCCGGGCCGCGCGTCGAGGAGAAGGCCGATGCGTGGGCGCACGAGATCGCCGATCTGCTGCATGCGCACGGCGGCGGCAACCTGCGGCTCGCCGTCGATCGCTGCGACCCGTGGGGTGCCGAACGGCTGACGCGGCTCGGCGTCGCGCTGTTCGACGCGCAACCGCTGACCGAGCAGGCGCGCGTCGTGAAAGGCCCGGAGGAAATCGCGCAGCATCGCGTGTCGATGGGCGTGTGCGATCTCGGCGTCGCGCGCATGCGCGAGGCGCTGCGTCCGGGCATCACCGAGAACCAGTTGTGGAGCGTCTTTCACGAGACGAACATCGCGCACGGCGGCGAATGGGCGGAAAGCCGGCTGCTGTCGTCGGGGCCGCGCACCAATCCGTGGTTCCGCGATGCGTCGAACCGCGTGATCGAGCCGGGCGACATGGTGTGCTTCGACACCGACATGGTCGGCCCCGGCGGCTACCTGTCCGACATCTCGCGCAGTTTCGTGTGTCCGGGCCGCGGTGTGTCCGCGCACCAGCGCGATCTGCTCGGCTATGCGGAAGACCAGATCCTGCACAACGTCGGGCTGCTGCGTGCGGGCGTCACGTTCCGCGAGTTCGCCGAGCGCTGCTGGCCCGTGCCGGAGCGCTACGTTCATAACCGCTACATGATGATGCTGCACGGCGTCGGCCTGGTCGACGAATACCCGAGCGTCGCGTATGCGGTCGATTTCGACGCGTGGGGGTACGACGGTACGTTCGAGGAAAACATGGTCGTGTCGGTCGAGAGCTACATCGGCGTGCAGGGCGGCGCCGAAGGCGTGAAGCTCGAGGAACAGGTGCTGATCACGTCGACCGGTGCGATTCCGCTGTCGGCCGTACCGCTGATCGCGGACCGCGATGCGTGAGCAAAACGAGGCCGGCCAGGTTCCGGCCATGCGCCCGGCCTGCGTCGTCCGCGGCCGGTTTCGACGTCACACGTTTTGACAGGGCAAACCCGTTTCCGATGACCGCATCCAGTCCGTTGCCGCAACTGATTTCCGCCGATGCCGTATTGAGCCGCATGCCGCCCACGCAGATGGTCGATGCGCTGGAGGCCGCGCACCGGCAGGCGTATGCGCCGCTTGCGCGCCTGCATGCGAGCGTGCCGCGCGATGCGCGCGAGAACGGCGAGATGCTGATCTGGCTCGGCGGCGCGCCCGACGGCGCGACCGGCACGAAGGTCGTGTCGATCTCGCCCGACAACGGACGGCGCACGAACGATTCGGCCGATACGTGGCATGCGGCCGTGCTGCTGAGCGATCCCGAGGACGGCCGGTTCCGTTCGATCATCGTCGGCAACGCGTTCAGCCGTTACAAGACGGCGGCCGACTCCGCACTCGGCGCACGTCTGCTCGCGCGGCGCGCGCCGCAGACGCTGACGATCATCGGCGCGGGCGCGCAGGCGCAAACGCACCTGCGCGTGATGGCGGCCGAATTTCCGACGCTGCGCCGGATCGACGTATGGAACCGCACGTACGAGCGTGCGGCGCGGCTGGCCGACCACGCGGCCGGCGACGCGCCCGGCGCGGACGTGCGTGCCGTCGAGCATCTCGAGCGCAGCGTCCGCGAGGCCGACCTCGTCGTGTGCGTGACGTCGTCGACGTCGCCGGTGCTCGACGGCGCATGGCTGCGCGACGGCTGCCACGTGGATCTGGTCGGCGGCTACATGCCGTCGATGCGCGAAGCGAACGACGCGGCGCTGCTGCGCTCGCGCATCCACGTCGATCATCGCGCGCTCGTGACCGAGCACTGCGGCGACATTCGCCAGCCGCTCGATGCGGGCGTAATCGATGCGACCGACATCGAGGGTGACCTGTTCGACCTGTGCGGCGGCCGCGCGGCGGGGCGCCGGCACGATGCGGACATCACGCTGTTCAAGAACGGCGGCGGTGGTCATCTCGACCTGATGTTCGCCGACTGGCTGAGCCGCCGGTGCGCGACGCCGGATGACGGACGCATGCCGTCCGATCAATGACCCGATGGAGTTGTCTGCGATGAAAGAATCCGATCTCGAGCCCGAACCTCGCGACCACGACGATCACGAAGCGTACGACGACACGGCGGGCAGCGACGCGGTGTTCGACGCGATCGTCACGAACGGGCCGCTGAACGATGCATGGCGGCTCACGCTATGGTCGAACTGCTACACCGAACCGGTGTTCGCCGAGATGATCCAGACGTTCGACGTCAGCCGCGACGAATTCAACGTGCTGGCCTGCCTGTCGACCGTCAGCGCGATGACGGCGAAGCAGATCTGCGAAGTGACGGGGCGCCCGAAGAACAGCATCAGCCGCGCGGTGAACCGGCTCGCGGAGCGCCGGATGATTCGCCGCAAGACGAACGCGGACGACCGGCGCGAGATTCGCCTCGCGCTGAACGAAAGCGGCCGCCGGCTGTACGAACGCGTGCTACCCGTCGCGCTCGACCGGCAGACGCTGATGCTGAGCGCACTCGACGCGGCCGATCGCGCGATGCTCGATCGGATCCTGAACAAGCTCATGAGCGCGCGTCGCGGATGGTGAGCGCGATCACGCCGCCGTAGCCCGCACGCGGGCTGGCGATCGAGTTGATGCGTGTCGCGCAAGACATGATGAAAAACGATCGCTTGAGGCGCGAATATTGGACGCATTCAATATCGTTCATCGTTTCATGTCGTTGTACTGAATAAATTAAGGGCGTACCCCGAATCGAAAGCGTGCCGGGTTCCGGCGCGACGATGGTCGATCGATCCGGAGAGCCGCGTTGAAAGCCATAGACGGAGAAGCTTCCATGAACAGCATTGTCGCACCTCCCCTGCAAGCCGAACCCGGCGCGACGCAGGCCGGCCGTCCCGGCATGCAGCCGATCCTGTGCGTCGAAGGCGTCGGGAAGACCTTCGGCGCGCATCGCGTGCTGCAGGACGTCAGCTTCTCGATGAACGCGGGCGAGGTGATCGCGATCATCGGTCCGAGCGGATCCGGCAAGAGCACGCTGCTTCGATGCATCAACCAGCTGGAACCGCCGACCGAAGGCCGCGTGACGATCGGCGACGTGACGATCGACGCGAACCACACGCCGCCGCGCCGCGAGCTCGTGACGCTGCGGCGCCGGATCGGCATGGTGTTCCAGTCGTTCAATCTGTTCCCGCACCTGAGCGTGCTGCGCAACGTCAGCCTCGCGCAGGAGCGCACGATGGGCCGCAACCGCGCGGACGCCGATCGGCGCTCGATGGAACTGCTCGAACGGGTCGGTCTCGCGAACAAGGCCGACCAGTATCCGGTGCGCTGTTCCGGCGGCCAGCAGCAGCGCATCGCGATTGCGCGGGCGCTCGCGCTCGAACCGGAGATCATGCTGTTCGACGAGCCGACGTCCGCGCTCGATCCGGAGCTCGGCCTCGAAGTGCTTGCGGTGATGAACGAGCTCGCGCAATCCGGGATGACGATGATCGTCGTCACGCACGAGATGCATTTCGCGGAGAGCGTGTCGGACCGCGTGATCATCATGGCCGACGGCCGGATTCTCGAAGCGGGGCCGAGCGAGGCCGTGATGCGCCACCCGAGCACCGAGCGCGCGGCGAAATTCCTGAACGCCGTGAGGGATCGCTGAATGATCGACCATCTTTCCGCCATTCTCGCCGGCGTGCCGTGGACGATCGCGCTGACGCTGACGGTCTTTGCGATCGGCGCGGTGCTGGGCATGCCGCTTTGCGCGCTGCGCAGCGCCCGGAACCCGGTCGTGCGCGCGCTCGCGACGGCGTTCGTCGTCGGTTGCCGGTCGGTGCCGCCGATCGTGTGGCTGTTCTTCGTGTTCTTCGGGATCGGCAACGACCTGCTGCCGCTCAACCCGTTCACCGCGGCCGCGCTCGGCCTCGGCCTCGTGACCGCGGCCAATCTGTCCGAGGTCTATCGCGGTGCACTGACGGCGATTCACCCCGGGCAGTACGAAGCGGCGAAAGTGCTGAATCTCACGCGCGCGCAGCAGTTTCGCGACGTGATTTTCCCGCAGATGGTGCGCATCGCGCTGCCCACCGCGGCGACTTACCTGATCGGCCTGTTGAAGGACTCCGCGGTCGCGTCGACGATCGGCGTGAACGAACTGGCGTTCCAGGCGTACCACGTGTCGCAGCAGACGTTTCGCGGGCTGGGCGTCTACGCGGCCGCCGCGCTGCTGTATATCGCCCTCAGCATCCCGGTCGCATGGCTGTCGCGCTGGGCCGATCTTCACCTTCGTTCGCGGGTGTCGCGATGAGCTCCATGATCGATCTCTGGCAATCCTGGCTGCCCGACCTGCTCGGCGGCTACCGTCTGTCGCTCGAAGTCACCGCGCTGAGCCTCGCGATCGGCATTCCACTCGGCCTCGTGCTTGCGCTGTGCGTGTCGATGAAGCCGAAGGCGATCCGCGTCGCCGCCATCGTGTTCGTCGAGATCGGACGCGGCGCGCCGGCGCTGATCCTGCTGCAGTTCTTCTACTTCGGGTTGCCGAACGCGGGGCTCACGCTGTCGTCGTTCCTGTCCGCCGTGGTGGCGCTCGCGTGCTGCACCGGCGCCTATACGAGCGAGATCATTCGTGCCGGCTTCGATGCGGTGCCGCACGGGCAGAAGGAGGCGGCCGCGGTGATCGGGCTCAATGCGGTCGACGCGCTGCGCTTCGTGATCGTGCCGCAGGGCCTGCGCGTCGCGCTGCCGGCGTTGCTCGGCTTCTCGATCATGATGCTGCAGGCCACGTCGCTGTGCTTCACGATCGCGCTGCCCGAACTCGTCAGCCGCGCCTCGAGCATCGGCTCGTCGACGTTCGAATACATGCCCGTGCTGCTGCTCGCCGGCCTGATGTTCGCGCTGATCTGCGTGCCGGCGACGTTCGCCGTCTCCGCGCTCGAGCGCCGTCTGGGGCGGCATGCGGCACGCTGAGTCGACGATGTAGTCCGAGCCGTTCCGTTCGTTTGCCGGTTTCCGTTTTTCAACTGCCACGCTCTTTCGGGGACATTCTCATGACATCAACCAAGCGTCGCCTTTCGTTCGCGCTCGCCGGCCTGTGTCTCACGGGCTTCGGCGCTGCCGTCCACGCGCAATCGTGCAAGCCCGCGCACCAGTTCGAGACGATCCGCCCCGGCACGCTGTCGGTCGCCGTGTGGGATTTCCCGCCGTATTCGATTCCGGCCGGCACAAGCGACATCAAGGGCGTCGACGGCGAGATCGTCAAGCAGATCGCCGCGCGCGAATGCCTGAAGATTTCGGTGTCCGTCATCGATCCGGCCGCTGTCGTGCAGTCCGTCGTGTCGCGTCGCGCCGACATCGGCCTCGGCGACTGGTATCGCACGGCCGATCGCGCGAAGGTGCTCGGCCTGAGCGATCCGATGTATCTCGACCAGATGGCGGTGATCTCGAAGCAGGGCGTCGACACCGTCGCGAGCATCGTCGGCAAGCGCGTCGGCACCGTGCAGGGCTATCTGTGGACCGGCGATCTGCAGAAGCTGCTCGGCAGTTCGCTGGTCGTCTATCCGAACCCGGTCGCGATGGCGCAGGATCTGGCCGCGGGCCGGATCGACGTCGGCACCGACAGCTATGCGGTGTCGAAATACAACCAGGCGAAGGGCGGCTATGCGTCGATGAAGATCATGCTCGTGAAGCCCGATCCACGCGTGCCCGCGTCGCTCGAACCGGGGCAGACGGCGCTGCTGTTCACGAAGACGAATGCCGCGCTCGGCACGGCGCTCGGCGCCAATATCGACGCGATGCGCCAGTCGGGGGAGATCGCAAGGATTCTCAAGACCTACGGGCTGTCGGCATCGGCCGCGGATGTCGGTGCGCCGCGGATCATTCAGTGACGATAGTCGGCTGAGCCGGCCGCATGCGGGTCTGCTGATCGGGCTCGTAGCGCTGTCTGCTGCGGCTAGGATTGGTGGCTGCGTCTAGCTACGGTCGGTGGCGGCCGGATCCACGGCGGCAGGCGGTGTGGCATGCAGGCTGCGATCTTCGATGGTGGGGTCGGTGATGCGCCGAGCAACGATCATCCGATCGCATTGCGGATCGGGATGTATCACCTGTTTTAAACCTTATGGGGCAGGCGGCGAGTGCCAGCCCCTTCATTTCCGGCGGATATGCGATGAGGATTCTGGTTCCAGTCAAGAGAGTGGTCGATTACAACGTGAAGGTCCGCGTGAAGTCGGACAACACGGGCGTCGACATCGCGAACGTGAAGATGTCGATGAACCCGTTCGATGAAATCGCAGTTGAAGAAGCGGTGCGGTTGAAGGAAGCGGGCGTTGCGACTGATGTGATCGCCGTGTCGGTGGGCGTCGCGCAAGCGCAGGAAACGCTGCGCACGGCGCTGGCGATCGGTGCGGATCGCGCGATCCTCGTCGAGTCGAACGACAGCGTCGAGCCGCTGGCCGTCGCGAAGATCCTGAAGGCGCTGGTCGACAAGGAACAGCCGCAGCTGGTGATCCTCGGCAAGCAGGCAATCGACGACGATTCGAACCAGACGGGCCAGATGCTGGCTGCGCTGGCAGGTCTCCCGCAAGCGACGTTCGCGTCGAAGGTGACGGTCGTCGATGGCCGCGTGACGGTTGCACGGGAAGTCGATGGTGGCGCGGAAACGCTGTCGCTGACGCTGCCCGCAGTCGTGACCACCGACCTGCGCCTGAACGAGCCGCGCTACGTGACGCTGCCGAACATCATGAAGGCGAAGAAGAAGCCGCTGGAAACGGTGAAGCCGGAAGACCTGGGCGTGGACGTCGCG
Source organism: Burkholderia sp. IMCC1007 (assembly GCF_027257875.1). Taxonomy (GTDB): domain Bacteria; phylum Pseudomonadota; class Gammaproteobacteria; order Burkholderiales; family Burkholderiaceae; genus Burkholderia. The sequence continues at coordinate 41,855 of NZ_JAPVQY010000047.1, read as the reverse complement.
CCGCGTCTGAAGACGCTGAAGGTGGTCGAGCCGCCGAAGCGCGCAGCCGGCGTGAAGGTGCCGGACGTGAAGACGCTGGTTGAGAAGCTGAAGACCGAAGCCAAGGTGCTGTGAGAGGGAGCGCAAAGAAATGACGATTCTGGTGATTGCAGAACACGACAACGCGTCGATCAAGGCCGCGACGCTGAACACGGTGGCAGCGGCGGCGAAGATCGGCGGTGACATCCATGTGCTGGTCGCAGGCCACAACGCGCAAGCCGCGGCCGATGCGGCAGCGAAGATTTCAGGTGTCGGCAAGGTCCTGCTGGCCGATGCACCGCAGCTCGCGAGCGGTCTTGCAGAGAACATCGAAGCGACCGCGCTGAACATCGCGAAGGACTACTCGCACATCTGCGTGCCGGCAACCGCGTACGGCAAGAACATCGCGCCGCGTATCGCCGCGAAGCTGGACGTTGCGCAGATCTCGGACATCACGGCCGTGGATTCGGCTGATACGTTCGAGCGTCCGATCTACGCGGGCAACGCGATCGCGACGGTCCAGTCGAGCGACCCGATCAAGGTGATCACGGTGCGCGCAACGGGCTTTGATCCGGTTGCAGCGGAAGGCGGCAGCGCGTCGGTCGAGAAGATTGAAGCCGCTGCAGACGCAGGCAAGTCGCAGTTCGTAAGCCGCGAGGTGACGAAGCTGGACCGTCCCGAGCTCACCAGCGCAAAGATCATCGTGTCGGGCGGACGGGGTCTCGGCAGCGGCGAAAACTACACGAAGGTGCTGGAACCGCTGGCGGACAAGCTTCAGGCATCACTCGGTGCTTCACGCGCGGCAGTCGATGCAGGCTACGTCCCGAACGACTATCAGGTTGGCCAGACCGGCAAGATCGTCGCACCGCAGCTGTACATCGCAGTCGGCATCTCGGGCGCAATTCAGCACTTGGCCGGCATGAAGGATTCGAAGGTGATCGTCGCGATCAACAAGGATCCGGAAGCACCGATCTTCAGCGTGGCTGATTACGGCCTCGTCGGCGATCTGTTCGTCGAACTGCCCGGAATCGTGGCCGCGCTGTAGCATGGCTGCCCGCTACCGGTCTCCCCGACTCGCGAGCGCTTCGGGCGATTTGCGGGACGTGCGCAGCCAGGCAGCAATCGTGGCCAATTCCGACGACGCTGCCGTCTGGCGCTGGTTTTCTTCGTTGATGGACGATCGCCGGGTTCGTTGGTGTCACGCGACAGACCGATGGTTCGTCAGCGTCGACAACCGGCACGTCGCAACCGAGCCGAGCTTCGACAGCGCGATTCGCGCCGCCAAGGAGGCGGTGGAGAGAAGGGAGGGGCACGTCGCGGCCGGGTGATACGCCAATAGCGAAACCCGTCGCACCGTGCCGGTTACCTTACCCCATCGAGTACACCATTCGTAAATTAGCGATTTCGGCGGTTTTGGGTTGATGCAATTGCCGGAATTGGTCCGGCGCCGACCTTGCCAGAGGCATCGATAACTGCCCTGACTTACTCAGGCGTATCGAAACGACGCAGCCACAGGTTGCTTGTCAGCGGATTGAAGCGGACTTCGTCCGCGATGGAGCCGTAGTGCAACGAGCCGATGTCCTGCACGCGCAGCGAACGGATGGCATTGTTGACTTTCACGTACAGTTCGGGACGCGGGTCTGTCTGGGCTTTGCCCAGCGCGGGCCAATCGCCAGCGCGGATGGCGGTGCCCCACTCGTAGGGAAGCAGGGCAATACGATCATCGTTCAACTTGGCTTGCAGTTCTTCGGGCGTGCCCAGTGTGGCAATCCAGTGATGCGCCAGGAAGGTGTACCAGTTGAGATTGGAGTAGCCTTCGCGCCATTCTTCATTTCCCGTTGGCGGGCATAGATCAACCCCTCTGTACGCCCAGGCGGTCTCGTATTCGATGGTCTGGTAATCCTCCCAATCATGGCATTCCTGAATCCCTAAACCTGCCGCGCCATGAAGTGGACGTAGTAGCGCGCAACACTTAAGCAAGAAGCTCTCGAACCGAGCTTTTCCTTCCCCTCGAATCTCTTCTACAGGTAGATAAAAGCGGACAGTAGTGAATGTCTTGTGAACTCTCTCAAACCAACCAGCAGGCGAGAAGACGCTGAATGCATAGTCACTTACGTGCCCCAAGCTCAGCCTAGACATACATTTGAACTCGACGACATCCATTGGACTGGTGGCGACAATGTAGTCGCGGTAAGCATCGAAACCCATCTTCGAGAAGGGGCGAACGATCATGCGCTTATCTTCTCTATACCCCCCTTTCAGCTTATCGCCATAGAGCTCATGGTATAGAGAGAACGCCTCCGCAATGCCTTTGCGGCGTATCGGCAGATAGGCATCGACTAGGTGAAAGATGGCGACGATCCCCACCTGCTGCACGGGGAGCGTATTGTCGTCCTCGTCCATGAAAGTGAAGTACCAGCGTTCGGCATCGAACTCAGTAAAAAAATCAGTCATTGCTTGGTCTCCGGCGCATCCGGCCAGAACAGATAGAGTTGTTCCGTGCGTGATTGATAACGTTGGCTGGTCTCCCAGCATGGGGCCGCGTGCCTCCCTATAACGGCTTAACCAGACGCCAAGTAACGATTTGCCCGTTCACTTCGGGCAAGGGAACGTTGTGCATGAAGTTCTGCCGTCCCTGCGAGGGTTCCTCCTCGCATATCCAGATACCTGGCCAGGGGCAAGGCGTGCCCGAAGTCATGCGCATGAAAACGCGCTCGCTGGCTTTGACCTTGCCAGAGGCATCGATAACTGCCCTGATTTCCTCAGGCGTATCGAAACGACGCAACCACAGGTTGCTTGTCAGCGGATTGAAGCGGACCTCGCCCGCGATGGAGCCGTAGTGCAGCGAACCGATGTCCTGCACGCGCAGCGAACGGATAGCGTTGTTGACCTTCACGTACAGTTCGGGACGCGGGTCTGTCTGGGCTTTGCCGAGCGCCGGCCAATCGCCAGCCCGGATGGCGGTACCCCACTCGTAGGGAAGCAGGGCAATACGATCATCGTTCAACTTGGCTTGCAGTTCTTCGGGCATGCCCAGCGTGGCAATCCAGTGATGGGCCAGGAAGGTGTACCAGTTGAGATTTAAATAGCCGTCGCGCCATCGCTTGTTTCCCGTTGGCGGGCATAGATCGACCCCTCTGTACGCCCAGGCCGTCTCGTATTCAAGGGTCTGGTAATCCTCCCAATCGTGGCATTCCTGAATCCCTAAGCCGGCCGCTCCATGAAGAGGGCGAAGCAATTCACAACATTTCAATAAGAATCTCTCGAGTCGATCTCTCCCTTCCTCCAGAAGTTCCTCTACGGGTAAATAGATCCGTACAGTGGTATATCTCTTATGGACTTTCTCATACCAACCAGCGGGCGAGAAGACGCTGAATCCATAGTCACTTACGTGCCGAAAGCTCAGCCTAGACATACATTTGAACTCGACGACATTCATCGGGCTGGTATCCACGATGTAGTCGCGATAGGCTTCAAAGTCCATTTTGGAGAAGGGGCGAACGATCATGCGCTTATCTCCACGATATCCGCCCTTCAGCTTGTCGCCATACAACTCGTGGTAAAGCGAGAACGCCTCCGCAATGCCTTTTCGGCGAACTGGCAAATAGGCATCAACCATATGAAAGATGGCGACGATCCCGACCTGCTGCACGGGGAGCGTATTGTCGTCCTCATCCATGAAAGTGAAGTACCAGCGTTCGGCATCGAACTCAGTAAAAAAATCAGTCATTGCTTGGTCTCCGGCGTATCCTGCCAGAACAGATAGAGTTGTTCCATGCGTGGTTGATAACGTTGGCTGGTCTCCCACTCGTGATAGGCCTCCCACTGGCGTTGTTGCTCCGGAGACAGCACAGGAGCCGAACTGCCATCCTCCGCCGTGGCATAGGCCACGAGGCCCCCGCCGCACCGGCCCCGCCAGCCAAGCGCGCCCAGTCGATAAGGCGGCTGTAGCGGACAACCTGGGGGCCTGCCCGGGCGCTCAGCATTGCCCCCGAGGTGGCGCCGCCGCCAGCGGTGGCTATCCCGGCTCCCAGTGCGGCACCGCCCACGGCGACGAACGGAGCAATCAGGGAGAGCTCAATCTGGGCGCGCGCCCGTGCCGCCTGGGCATTGGCCTCTCGCATATCGGGGCTTGCGCTCATCGTGGGGGTTCCGGACGGGGAGGGGTGGACTTCCAGAACTCGCCGGGCGGCCTGATGCTCGGCATCAACCAGACCGACCACCAGACCGTGCGGATCGGCCGAAGCGCGCAAGGGGAGTGACAGTACTTGCGACACGGGTTTGTAGACCGGTTCTTTCTGAGCGGCAGTCATCCATTCCCGGCGCTGGCGCCTGTCCGCCTTGTCGCATCGGTCGGTATGCAGCAATCGAAATTTCTCGCTGCTACCAGCGATCTCTTCATAAGCTGCTTTTTGCTCATCAGAAAGCGAATCCCCGCCAAACTTCATTTCAATCACGCTGGCCAGATTGGGCTGACTGTATTGGGGTTTGCCTCCGACCGTATGGTTTATAACCCTCACCACATCAGGAATCCGTAATTGCCCCGTCTGCCCCGTCTGAACGTCCTGCCAAATCCCGTCCTCGACATTTGAAGGCAATGGCATTTCAATCATGTTCTCAAGTTCATCCAGACCTAATATGTCCACCACAACCTCAAGACTGCTGTACTCAGGAAACTGGCGGCTACTGATCCGCTTGTATTGGGAAAGCGGAAAGGAGCTCGGTCTATGTGGCTGTTTCTTGCTCATGATGGGAGCCGGCGGTGTCTTTGTCATGTCGTAGCCGACCTCGGCGCAATAAGGCCATCGATACTCAAAGAGTTCGTTATCTACCCGAATCATCAGTGCGACCGTGCGTTGATACATCGGAGCCTCATCGCCAGCGCGCCGGTACGGATTCGCTCTGGCATAGCGCGCCTTTTCGCATAGGTACCAAAGGTCAAGGGGGTTGGTCACGGGTAGCACTTGGCCTGATGCATCCGATTTGGTAGAGCCTCGGGTGCCTCCTCCCGGGTTCTTTTTTCCGGTACGTGACGTTTGGGGTGCCATGGTTCAGCCTGCCTCCTTGGTGGGGTTGCGAAGGAAATCCAGCGGATAGTCGCCAGCGCTGTCCCAATAGCTGGCATTCAGATGCAGGAGGTCATCCGGGTTCGGTATTGCGGAAACGTCGAGGGGTTCCCTTTCGTCACTGGTGACGACTTGTGTACGGCCCTGTTCGTCGGTACGCCCACGCAGAATGTCGCCACTTGCGCGGACAATCTCGTAGGCATGGTTCGGCAGGACGGCGTTCGTGCCTGCATCGCGCAACACGAAGTACTCCTGGAAGGGGCCAGGCAGGCCGGAGAATTGGCCCAATGTGGGCACCATCGTTCCAGGCCCCTTGAAGTTGTGATTTGCGGCCTTGACGGTGAAGGTGCCGGGCATCCCCATCTCGATATTGCCGCCGGCCATCTTGATGTAGGCGCCGCCACACAGCAGCGTGATGTGGTCCTCCGCGGACACCGTGACATGGTTGTTGTTGGCGCGAACCTCCACGCTCTTGTCCGCTTCGATTTGAATAGTGTTGTGCTGGGCCTGCAGAAGGAGCTGGCCGGTATGGGCGATATGTCGTATGTCGCCACGTTGAGCGAACGTACCGAGGCCATTCCCGGCGTTGACCACCACACGCTCGCCTGCCGTCAGTTGCAGATTTCTTTGGGCGGCAGCGTCCAGATGCTCACCTGCGCCGAAGGCGATGGAGCGGGGCGTGCCGGCGGCGATTCCGGCTGGCGCGGAGAGCGCCATGACCGGCTCTGCACCTTCACCGATGCCGCTGGCCTGGTCATTGGCGCCATGGCCCAGGTCACGTACCGATTCGGTCAGGTCTTGGCGTGGTTCGTGGTCATGGGGGATGCCCTGATGTTCTTCGGCGTAGTTGCCCAGACTGCGCGCCAGGTGCAGTGCGGCCTCCAGAACGGCGACGATTTCGGCGCGGTCGAGCTGGCCGCCCTGGGCGTCAGCTTGAGCCTCGGTGGTCAGCAGCAGGCCTTGCGCTGCGCGGAGCGCGCCATGCAAGTCGGTACGCAGCTCAAAGCCTTCGCCGCGCGGGGCACCGCCGCCCGGACGTGGGTGAGTGAGGAAACCCAGATGCAGGTGGCTGGCGCCGTGGTCGTTCATCAGTGCCGCGCTGATTTCTTCCATGGTGTCGTCCAGACGCAATTCGCTGGCGCGATGCCCTTTGTGCTCCTTGGTCTTGAGTGTGCTGAGCGTCTGGAACTTGGGCAGCTCGTAAGGAGGCGGGTTGGTAACGCGATACATCCGAGAGGCGATGAATGGCTGGTCCATATCGCCATTCAGGAAATCGACGATAACCTCCTGGCCGACACGCGGCAGGGTGATGTGACCCCACCGCAAGCCCGCCAGACTGCTGGTGGGCCGCAGCCAGCAAGAGCTGCGGTCATTGTTCTGGCCTTCCCGGTCCCACGGGAACTGCACCTTGACCCGGCCGTGTTCGTCAACGTGGAACTCCTCACCCTCGGGGCCGACCACGGTAGCCTCCTGGGGGCCGGGGATAGTCGGACGAGGTCGCGGCTCCGGGCGCCATTCGATGCGGTCGGGGACGATATGCGCCGTGTAGCTGTAGTGGGTGCCAAATTGGGCGTCGGCGCTTTCTTCAGCCTGACTGGTGTGCTGCTTACCGTGATGCTTCATCCATACCGGGCGCCAGCCGTGGTTCCACTCGTCGCGCGGGTGGTCAATGAGATTGAAGGCCACACCGGGTACCAGCCGCGGATCATCGCCTTCCACCACAGCCAACTGGGCGTCGCGACGCAGGCCACGCAGACGGTCGCGAGTGAAGGGGTGGCCGGCGGCGTCCTCCTTGTAGCGTCCAGGATAGTCGTAACGCTCGTAGTCCAGGTTTTGATGCCGGATGCCTTCGCCGAGCTGGGAATGCTCCTGTTGATAGCGCGGGTGCTTGAAGGTGTAGTCGCGCTGGGTCTGGCGGGCCGTGCGTACGTGTTCACCATAGGTGAAGCGGCGCAGGCCCGGCTCGGGCTGGTCGCCGCCTGGCGTAGGGTTGTAGCGCACCGGACCGCCTTGAACTTCACCGTGGATATAGAGGCGATCGCCGTGGATGAGTGCGCAACCTTCTTCACCATGCGCGAAGCGGTGAAAGAGGCCTTCCTCGGCAGCCAGACGCAGCGTGAAGTCCAAGTCCGTCTCGCCGGCCTGTACGCAATATTCGCGCTGTAGATGTTCTTCGGTCAGCCACTGCTCGTAGCGGGATATGCCGTGTTCCTTGAGCAGCGCTTGCAGAATTTCCGGAACGGATTGCCGCTGGAAGATGCGCCAGTCCGAGCATAGATCGAGGCGGGCCAGTGCCGGTTCAACCAGGGCGCGGTAGCGCGTCCTGCGAAAGCCTGTTTCCCCTTGAAAGAACGAACTGATGCGGCCGTGTACGTAACGCACCGGTTGCTCGCCATTCCAGATGATGAAGCGGGCCGCATTGTCCACGACCTGGTCGAAGCCGATTGCGGGGTTGTGACTGGCAAGATCGAGTTCGAGGAGGAAGGTTTCGGAGAGCGCTTCCGTCAGGTGGAACTCGATGACCTCAAAATCCTCACCGCCCACCACGGAGAAGGTGAAGCGCATTTGAGATTGATGGTTCATCGTTGCTGGCCTCCAGTCGTTGTGGGTTGGGCAAGGGACCCGTTTGTGGGCTGACGTCAAATCTCTCCACCCTTCGTGAGCCGGCACATGGCTTACATCAAGGGCTGCGAGCGCTGGTGTGACACGACGTGCGTCTCCAGAACCTGCTGGAACAACCGCACACCACGACGAACGACGTGATCTTGTGACGGAAGCGCCCATGACGCTCCGGGGCACGCCAACGCCGGAGAATCGCCGCAGGAGCGCCGAATGTCTATTGGACAAGTTCGAAATATCGCTGCGAAATTACCCTTCTACAGGGCTTTCGCATGAAGGGCCGTTAACAATCAAGGAGTTAGTCACACGGTTTGTTTTAAGATGGGTATCGAGGTTTACTGGGGCTTTGGGTAAATCTGGAAATGGCAGGCGTTTTGAGTATCGAGAAGTAATTCGGTAAACTAAAGAATCCGCGAGCGCGGTGGCGCCAGGTACGCCACGCTTGTGCATGGTCTGAACAGCCCGCTCAACGGAGACCGTATTCCACGATCGCGGCGGTGATCAGATTCAGGTCGCTAGCGCGGTAGCGCCGCGCCTCGAAACTGCGGTCGCGAATTTCCCCAAGCGATAGAAGAACACGGCGCGGGCCGCCATCGAACAGCGCCACACCATTCACGTAACGCGCGGCGTCCGAAGCGAGGGGTCGGCGACACGTTTCCACGAATCCCGGGGCGCGCATTCCTTGTCCGCTCGTTCGACTTTGCCAAGCGCGACCATCACCTGGTCCACCGACGGCATCGCGCCCGGTTCACCGATCGACAGTGCGTTCGGTGCGCCGCCGATCCCGCAGTGGTGACGCGACGTCGCGACGAAAATCATCACGGTCGGCCGCTGCAGCGCGTGCGCCATATGCACGAATCCGGTATCGACCCCCACCACGAGCGCGGCCCGGCCGATCGCCGCGCCCAGTTCGCGCACCGACATCGCGGGCAGCACGACCGCGCCCGGCGCGCGCGCCGCGATGTCCTGCGCATCGTCATGTTCGGCGGCCGAGCCCCACGGCAACATCACGCGCATGCCGCGCGCCATCATCCGCATCGCCAGTGCGGCCCAGTGATCCTGCGGCCATTTCTTGTCCGGATTGGAGGTCGCATGAAACAGCAGCATGAACGGCGCGCCGTCGGTCACCGCGGCCGGCAGGCTCACGTCCGGCGGCGCAACGATCCCGTATTCAGCGATGCCTTCGGGGACATAGCCCAGCGCCTCGCCGGCGCTCACCCGCATGCCGTGCCACGCGTCGCAGTCGGGGCGCGGGCCGAAGCGATGCGAATACGCGAAACGCGCGCCGGTCTCGCCGAGATCCTGGGTCTGATAGCCGACGCGGCGCGCAGCGCGCGCGAGCGCCGAAATGATCGCGCTCTTGTAAACGCCGTGCAGATCGATGACGGCATCGTAGCGGTGCGCGCGCAACGCGCCGATCGACGCGCAAATCGCCTTCAGATCGCCGATATTTCGGCCTTTCTTGAACCGCCGCAGCGGCGCGCCGAGCACATTGCTCACGCCCGGGTGCCAGCGAACGACCTCGGCACACGACTCGTCCACGGCCCAATCGACCGTCACGCCCGGAAAGGCGCGATGGAGATCCGCGACGACCGGCAGCGTCTGGACGACATCGCCTAGCGACGTCACCTTCACGATCAAAATGCGCTTCATTGCAATCATTGATTTTGCTTGCTGAACAACACGCCAAATATATTGAACCGGATATCCGCGAGGTCGGACCGCTGTCACTACGGTTGCAACTCGGCGGTTCAGGTGAGCGCGAAACGTTCCTGACCTCGGCGGTGACTGTTTGAATCCGCGGCAGGCTGCGCCTGGTGCTCACGCGCAGCTGCGTTCTTCCGACGCGAAGTTCGGCTTTCGTGGCGTCCAAGCGGTGAGAATGGTCCCGAGCACACTGATTTCACCGTCCGCGAGCAGCGTCTCGAGCGTTGCGTGATCGAGATGGCCGGAAATGGTGCTGGACGAAACATGGCTGATCGCGTGGTCCTCACATACCGTCTGGACGATCTGCGCAAACTCGGTCGATTCGATTCCGAACCTGTGCCTGGTCTCGAGCTTCTCGATGAACCGTTCCTCGCTGGGATCGACGTGGCCGTCCGCGATGAGCACCAGCGCGACGATGCGTGCGGCTGCCTGGGCGCTGTTGCGGGGATAGGTTCTCATGCTGCTGTTCCTTTGCGGGATCATTCCGCGTTGTTGAAGAGGCAACAGTTTCGATGGTTTGGATGATCGGAAAAACCAGTTAATTAAATAATAAGACTTCGGGAAAACCGAAGTGAGGAGGGCGGCTTCGGGATCAGGTGGGGCGCAGACCTTGATGGCAAGCGTAGCTCGGAAGCTGGGCGGGCAGTCGTGACGACATCGGAAGGCGCCAGGCACGATGTTGGTGCACGGCGGACTCGCAGCAAATCGGGAGAGTCGCGTCGGCTGTCGGAGGGCGTGTGCAGCACCGATAGCGCTGCATTGACCTTCCGCAGATTATTGCTGGTCGGGAAATACGGCACGGCGCGACTTCGACCTGGGGCGCGGTCATGCGCGTCGCGTGCGCAAGCCCGCTGCTCCCCTCGACCGATACATCGCGGACGTTGCACGGTTTCCGTCCGCGCACGGATAGAAGGCATTCTTCGGAATCGACGCCTGCCTGACTACGTACGGAACGGTAGGTACGTCACGGTGAATACGGCGGTGTCGAGAACCCGCTAGTGTCCTGTTCCGCTGATTCGCGAACAAAGTCGATGTAGCTTTTCGAGGATGGAGTCGGCTGACGCGGTCCAGACGAACGGTTTGCAGTTTTCGTTGTAGTGGGAAACGAATTGATCGATACGCTTGATCAGTTGTTTGACCGAGCCGAACGAGCCTCTACGGATCGCCTTGTCGGTGATCAACGCAAAGAATCGTTCGACCTGATTAAGCCACGAACTGTAGGTGGGAATGAAATGCATGTGCCAGCGGGGACGTGTGGCCAACCACGCCTTGACCTTCGGATGCTTGTGACTGCTGTAGTTGTCGACGATGCAATGTACGTCGAGTTCGGCCGGGACAGCCTTGTCGATTTCACGCAGGAACGACAGAAATTCCTGATGCCGGTGACGCGGCTTGCAAGTGGCGAGCACAGCGCCGTTGAGCACGTTCAGAGCGGCAAACAGTGTGGTGGTACCGTGACGAACGTAATCGTGCGTAACGCCTTCGACGTAGCCGAAGCCCATCGGCAACATGGGTTGCGTGCGCTCGAGCGCTTGACACTGACTCTTCTCGTCTACGCACAACACGAGGGCGTTCTCCGGCGGGCTCAGGTACAGGCCGACCACATCGCGCAGTTTCTCGATGAAGAACGGGTCGGTCGAGAGCTTGAAGCTTTCGCTGCGATGCGGTTGCAGGCCCAGCAGCTTGAAGTAGCGATGCACACTTGTCGGCGAGATGGCGGTCTCGGCCGCGATTGTACGCACGCTCCAGTGCGTGGAGCCATCCGTGGGTTTGGTGTGCAGAGTCTTATGAATCAGTTGAGCCAGTCGCTCGTCGTCGATCGTACGCGGCTTGCCGGGGCGTACCTCGTCATAGAGCCCATTGAGACGATGCTCCAGGAATCGCAGACGCCATTTGCCCACCGTGGAGCGCGTGACTTGAAGCCGCTGCGCGATCACGCTATTGGGCTCGCCGTCGGCCGCTGCCAGCACGATGCGCGCCCGCGAGACCAACGCTGCAGAAATCGAGCGAGAGCGTGCTATCGACATCAGTTCCGAGCGCTCGTCTTTGCTCAGCACCAGTTCCACCTTCGGTCGTCCCATGGCCATGCTGACGTCTCCCATTCCGTCGACGTCAACATGCTACGCGAACATAGTTCAGTTAACAACGGAACAGGACACTAGCCGCTGCCGGGTTCATCAAGCGCTTTCGACGTGCGAGCCGTTTTGCAGCAGCCTGCCGAATGCGTCCGCCTCACGCGGATGACCAAGCAAGAATCCCTGTACCTCGTCGCACATCAATATTTTGAGTTGTTCCAGCTGCGATGCGGTTTCAACACCCTCCGCGACCACATCCATTTTGAGCGTGTGCGCCAATGCAATGATTGCCCGAACGATCGCGCTACCTTCAGGGTTGTGCTTGTCGAGCTCATGGGTGAAAAAGCGGTCGATCTTCAACTGCTTCGCACGAAACCGTTGCAGGTAGCTCAGGCTCGAATAACCCGTGCCAAAGTCGTCGATCGCAACTTCAAAGCCATTTGCCTGGAACTCGTCGATCATCGCGGCCGTGTGTGCGGCGTCCTGCATTGCCACGGTTTCGGTAATCTCGAACATGAGCTGAGCGGGCTTCACGCCCTCGTCATTCAGGATCCCGAGGAAGTTCGACACCAGATCCGACTCGGCGATCTGTCGAGGCGACAGATTGATGGCGACCTGGAGAGCAGGCAATCCGTCTGCTCGCCAGCGTTTCAAGTGGCGGCACGCTTCCCGTACGACCCAGTTGCCGATTGGCACGATCTGCCCGGTGCGTTCCGCGATGGGGATGAACTCCGCCGGCATCAATGTACCGAGTTCCGGGTGGTTCAGCCGCAAGAGTGCTTCGGCGCCTGTCAGCGCGCCGCTGCTACCGTGAAATTTTGGCTGAAAACGGAGTTCGAAGTAGCCGGTGACCAAGGCTTCGTGCACCGCGCGCTGAACCTTCAACGTGCGATTGGCCGCCACGTTCATGTCGTCCTGGAAGAATCGGTACGTACTGCGGCCCGCGCGCTTGGCCTCATACATCGCCACGTCGGCATGCTTGAGCAGGAGTTCCACGGTCTCCCCGTCGCGCGGGTATAGCGCGATGCCGATACTCGGCGTGACTTGCAGCGGCTGCGCGTCGTTCCAGAGGCCCTCGCGCATGCGGTTCAGCACGTCTTGCGCCACACGCTCGACATCGTCGATGGACGAAATATTCTCCAGCAGAACGACAAATTCGTCGCCGCCGAGGCGCGCCACGGTGTCGCTGGCGCGCACGCATTGCTGCAACCGAAGCGCAAACGCCTTCAGCACCTCATCGCCCGCGGTGTGTCCAAGCGAATCGTTGATGGTCTTGAAACCGTCCAGGTCCATGAACAGCACCGCGAACTTGGCCTCGTAATGACGGTATGTGTGGATCGCATACTCGATGCGTTCCGTGAGCGTGCGGCGGTTCGGGAGGTCAGTCAGTTCATCGTACTGCGCCATGCGGACAATCTCGCCGTTAAGCCGCGATACGACACCCGCAAGAAACGAGGTCCGTGCGCCGAAGCGGCTGAGTATGAGCGTCACGATCAGGATTGCCAGCGTGGACAGCGTCACCGCCGTGGCGAGCAACGGCGTGGCGATCTGGTTGGTCGCGCCGCAGATCGAACCGGGCAGGAATGTCGCGGCGGCATTCGCCGTGTAGTGCATGCCCGTTATCGCGACGCCCATCACGCATGCGCCTGCGACTCGCTTGGCATTCAACTGGCGTTGATTTGCGGCGCTGAGGGATTGCGTGATCCAGAGTGCGGCGCCGGATGCAACGATCGCGATACCGATCGACGCGGCAACCAGCACGCCGTCGTAGGTGATGGCCGGCTGCATTTTCATCGCGGCGTCGCCGGTGTAATGCATGCCGGCAATGCCGAGTCCCATCAGGATCGCGCTGGCGACGAGACGTCCAGGCGACAGAGACGCGCGCGACACGATGTACAACGCAAACCACGACACAGCGACAGCGATAGCGAGCGACGCGCCCGTAATCGCGAAGTCGTAGCCGACCGGAATGGGCAGCGAAAATGACAATACGCCGATGAAGTGCATCGACCAGATGCCGATACCCATCGCGATGCCACCGCCGGCAATCCACCCCTGACGGTGCCGCTCATGGCTCAGCAGGGCAATCCGGCTGGAGAGGTCAAGTGCGGTGTAGGCCGCGAGCGTCGCGACCACCAGGGATAACGCGGCAAGCCAAGGGTTATAGGTACCGTGCACAATGAATTTTCCTGTTTTTCGCTACCGATAACGTGCGTGGCAGTCGAGCCTGGGTTTTGTTTTGGCGTGCATTATACGGGGCGTGATTGATGTTATCCGAGCGAGATTTGCTTCGTTCGATGGGGCGAGGGGCGGGATTTCGTCTGACTTATCGGGAAGCGCCGGCCGCCTCGAGCACGGGCTCCGTTTGTCAGAGATCAGATTGCCGCGCAGGCGGTGCAAGTATCAGGCGAAGCGAGGGCGGATGCGCTCGTCGAATTGAGTCGGCTTGCGTTTCGAAGCCGTTCAGGATTAATTCTTGGATGGGGGCAATAGCGCCGGATTCCGAGCATTCATCGTTGCGGACGACGGAACCAAGGATGTCGTTGCATGTTCGCGCTTGGCGCGCGGGATACGGCTTTTAGATACGGTCATGCCGGAAGTCGTCGCTGGAGATCATCCGGCTATCCAACGGCTGCGCATTGGGTGTTTGTAAGGGCCGCCGGCCGCTATCTCGCCTTCGTCGCAGCCGAACGGTTCCTTTCATCACTGACCTCGGCCGCCGTTCATGGCGGCCCGACCCGAACTGCATGCGCCGGTTCATTCAAGATGTCGAGAATGCCGCGTTGCCGACCTGTCTGCTGGAACGGACGTCACGCGCGTGCGTCCGCAATCCAGTCGCCGAACAACTGGCTCTTCTGCGGCTGTTCGCTCCCGCCCGGGTACACGAAGTAGTAACCCATTCCCGTTGACAGCGAGATGTCGAACGGCATCACGAGCCGGTGCGCCGCCACGCTTTCGCCCACCAGCGTCCGGTCGCCGATTGCGATGCCGTAACCGTCGATTGCCGCTTGCGTCGCGAGATCCAGCGTTTCGAAGCTCAACCCGCGCGTCGAATCGACGTGCGGCACGTCTGCATGGTCGAGCCACCGTTTCCAGTCCCGGTGATCGCGGGTCGGATGCAGCAGCGTATGGCCGGTCAGATCGTCGGGATCGGACAGTGGCTGCCGCTCGAGCAAGCCGGGCGCGCATACGGGCGTGAGTTGCTCTTCGAACAGCGGGATCGCATGCATGTCGGGGCCGGCGCCGGGCGCGTAGATCACCGCGGCATCGAACGGCTCCATGCGGAAATCGACGTGATGGCCCCACGTCGTCGTGATCTGCACCTGCAGTTCGGGGTGCTCGGCCTGGAACCGCATGATCCGCGGCAGCATCCATTGCATCATGCAGGTCGGCACCTTCAGCGCGAGCTCGGTGCGCCGGCGCGACAGGCGCACCGATACCTCTTCGATGCGCGCGAAGCTTTCGCGCACCGTCGGCAGCAGCAGTTCGCCTTCCGCCGTCAGCGTCAGGCCTTTCGGCGTGCGCTTGAACAGCGGGAACTGGTAGAAGCCCTCGAGCGCGAGGATCTGCCGGCTCACGGCACCCTGCGTCAGGCACAGCTGCTCGGCGGCACGTGTAAAGCTGCCGTGGCGGGCGACGATGTCGAAGATCTGCAGCGCGTTGAGGGAAGGAAGTCGTTTCATCGGAAGCGCGGATGTGGAAAGGGCGGCAGCATGGTTCAGTGCAGGATCTTCGCGAGGAAGTCCTTCGCGCGATCCGACTTCGGATTCGAGAAGAAATCGTCCTTGCGGTCGTCCTCGACGATCGCGCCCTTGTCCATGAAGATCACGCGATGCGCGACCTTCTTCGCGAAGCCCATCTCGTGCGTGACGACCATCATCGTCATCCCTTCCTGCGCGAGTTCGACCATCACGTCGAGCACTTCGTTGATCATCTCGGGATCGAGCGCGGACGTCGGTTCGTCGAACAGCATCGCGATCGGGTCCATCGACAGTGCGCGTGCGATCGCGACACGCTGCTGCTGACCGCCCGACAACTGGCCCGGATACTTGTGCGCATGCGCCTTCAGGCCGACGCGATCGAGCAGCTTCACGCCCTTCTCGTTCGCCTCGTCCTTGCCGCGGCCGAGCACCTTGACCTGCGCGAGCGTCAGGTTCTCGGTGATCGACAGGTGCGGAAACAACTCGAAATGCTGGAACACCATCCCGACCTTCGAGCGCAGCTTCGACAGGTTCGTCTTCTTGTCGCCGACCGACTGGCCGTTCACGCGGATCTCGCCTTGCTGGAACGGCTCGAGGCCGTTGACGGTCTTGATCAGCGTCGACTTGCCCGAGCCCGACGGACCGCACACGACGACCACCTCGCCTTTGTTGACCTCGGTCGTGCATTCGGTAAGGACCTGAAACTGGCCGTACCATTTCGAAACGTTGCTGATGGAAATCATGGAAGTACCTGCATCGTAATGAGGCGCGCGCGGCGCCGGTTCAACGCGCCTTCGCGACGCGATAGCGACGTTCGAGCGCGCGGGCGTACCACGTCAGCGGGAAGCACATCGCGAAGTAGAGCAGCGCGACCATCGCGTAGATCGGAAACGGCTTGAATACCGCGTTCGTGATGATGTTGCCGGTCTTGGTCAGTTCGGTCAGCCCGATGATCGACGTGAGCGCGGTGCTCTTCACCGCCTGCACGAGGAAACCGACGGTCGGCGGCAGCGCGATTTTCCACGCCTGCGGCCACACCACGTAGCGCAATTGCTGAATCCACGTCATGCCGAGGCTTGCCGCCGCACTCCACTGGCCGCGCGGTACCGCGTCGACGCAGCCGCGCCAGATGTCGGCCAGATAGGCGCTGGCGTTCAGCGTCAGCACGACGGACGCGGCGACCCACGGCGTCACGTCGACACCGACGAGCGGCAAGCCGAAGAAGCCGAGGAACAGTTGCATCAGCAACGGCGTGCCCTGGAACAGCTCGACGTACAGGATCACGAAGCGGCGCAGCGCCGGCGCCGGCGAGATGCGCATCGCGAGCAGCGCGAAGCCGGCGATGCCGCCGCCGACGAACGTGATCAGCGACAGCAGCACGGTCCAGCGCGCGGCGAGCAGCAGGTTCCATGCAATATCCTGGAGAGTGAATTCGATCATCGTGCACGTTCCGTCGACAGGCTGGTTTCAGGGGTGCGGGCGCGCCACGTCAGGCGGGCGATACAGGTTCGCCGCGGTGCGGCGACCGCGCCGTGCGGCGTGCGGCCCGAGAACAACCGCCGGCCGACGCGATTGAGCAGCATGCGCAGCGCGATCGACAGCAGCAGGTAGATTACCGTCACGACGATGTAGATCTCGAACGCACGGAAATTGCGCGACTGGATGAAGTTCGCCGCGTAGGTCAGGTCGGGCACCGAGATCTGCGAGACGACCGCCGAGCCGAGCATCACGATCAGCACCTGGCCGAGCAGCGCCGGGTACACGTTCGCAAGCGCCTGCGGCAGCACGACGTGACCGAACACCTGCCGGCCGTGCAGCCCGAGCGCCCGCGCGGCCTGCACTTGCCCGTGCGGCACCGATTCGATGCCGGCGCGCAGGATCTCGACCGCATACGCGCCCAGGTTGACCGTCATGGCCAGCACGGCCGCCTGGGCTTCGTCGATGTGTACGCCGATCGCCGGTAGTCCGAAGAAGATGAAGAACAACTGGACCAGAAACGGCGTATTGCGAATCAGCTCGACGTAGGCCGCGACGAGTGCGCGCGCCCAGCGCGGGCCGCCGAGCGCGGTCCATGCGCCGGCGGTGCCGATCAGGCCGCCGAGCGCGGTGGCGGCCGCGGTGAGGCCGAGCGTCACGCCGATGCTGCGCGCAAGCATGCCGGCGTAGAGGCCGAAATCGCTGAAGTCGAACACGTAGCTCATCGCGATGCCTTTCGTCGTGAATACGGGGCGGGGGCGGCGCGCATCACAGGTCGGCCGGCAGTGTCGCGTGCAGCCACTTCTGCGACAGCGTGTTCAGCGTGCCGCTCTTCTTTGCGCCGGCGATCGCGTCGTTGACCTTCTGCATCAGGCGCGCTTCGTTCTTGTTCAGGCCGACGTGATCGGGCGAGCTGAACAGCGAGAACTTCTGTTCCGGATCGATCGACGGATGACGCGCGATGATGGTTGCGCCGACGTCGTTGCCGACCACCAGCAGTTGCGCCTGTCCCGACAGGAACGCCGCGATCGCGCCGTTCGGGTCGTCGAAGCGCTTGATCGTCGCGCTCGGCGGCGCGACCTTGCTGACGCTCAGGTCCTCGAGCGTGCCGCGCGCGACGGCAACCGATTTGCCGGCGAGATCGGCGGTGCCCTTCACGGCGAGCGACTTCGGGCCGAACACCGCGAGATAGTACGGCGCGTACGCGTTCGAGAAGTCGATCACCTTCGCGCGCTCCGGCGTCTGCCCGACCGACAGCAGCATGTCGGTCTTGTGGTCGGCGAGATACGCCATCCGGTTGTCGCCGGTGACCTGCACGAGTTCGACTTTCGCATTCAGCGCCTTGCCGATCAGGTTGGCCATGTCGATGTCGTAGCCTTGCGGCTTCATGTCGGGCCCGATCGAACCGAACGGCGGATAGTCCTCGAACACGCCGATGCGCACGACGCCCGATTTCGCGATCGTGTCGAGCGCGTCGGCATGCGCGAGCGGCGCGAAGGCGGCGAGGCTCGCGGCGCCGGCACAGGCGCAGAGAAGGGCGGAGCGGGCGAGCAGGCGCTGCACGTGGCGAATGGCTTGGGTCGTTGCGTTCATGGCGAGATCCTCGTTGTTGCGCTGGAGAAAGGAAAGGGACATCAAGCGCCGCGTGCGGCGATGAGCTTGCATGCATGGGCCGGCAGTTCCGCGCGCACCGGCATGCCGACCTGCAGATCGGGCGTTTCGCGCGGCGTCGTCGCGGCCGTCAGCGTGAAACCGCGGCAATCGATCGTTGCCTCGATCGACGCGCCGACGTCACGCACGAACGTGATCGTGCCGGCGAGCGTATTCGATTCGGCGTGTTGTGCCGGCGCCGTGCGCACGCACACGTCCTCGGGACGGATCAGCAGGCGTACGGTATCTGCGGTGCGCGGTGCAGGCCGGATCGCGAGCCGCTGCCCGCCTGGCAGCACGATCGCGTCGTCGCCGTCGCACGAGACCGGCAGGATGTTGCCGAGGCCGATGAAGTCGGCGACGAATTCATTGACCGGGTCGCGATAGATGTCGAGCGGCCGGCCCACCTGCTGTATCCGGCCTTTCTCCATCACGACGATCTCGTCGGCCATCGTCATCGCTTCGCGCTGATCGTGCGTGACCATGATCGTCGTGATGCCGAGCCGTTGCTGGAGTAGCCGGATCTCGACCTGCATCGCCTCGCGCAGCTTCGCGTCGAGCGCCGACAACGGTTCGTCGAGCAGCAGCAGGCGCGGCGACGACGCGATCGCGCGTGCGATCGCGACGCGCTGGCGCTGGCCGCCCGACAGTTGCGTGACGAGCCGGTCGGCCATGTGCGGCAGCTGGATCAGCTCCAGCAGCTCGGCGACGCGCCGGGCCTGCGCGGCCTTGGCGGTCTTGCGCAGCCGCAGCGGATACGCGATGTTCTGCGCGACGGTCATGTGCGGAAACAGCGCGAGCGACTGAAACACCATCCCGAAGTCGCGCCGGTTGGCGGGTACCTGCGTGAGGTCGCGACCGGCGAACGTCAGCGTGCCGGAGGTCGGCGTTTCGAGGCCGGCGATGATCCGCATCAGCGTGGTCTTGCCGCAGCCGGACGGGCCGAGAAAGCAGACGAGCTTGCCGTCCGGCACCGACAGGTCGACGTGATCGACCGCATACGCTTGATGGAAGCGCTTCGTCACGTTCTGGAGGGTGAGCTGGGTCATGAGGATTCCTTACTCGGGCGGGAGCGGGGCAGTGCGGGCGTGAATGCGGGCGTCAGAGCGCGACGCCCTTGTCGCCGACGAGTTTTTCGAGCATCCAGATCAGCGCGAAGTCGATCGCGACCGTGAAGACGGCGAAGCAGAACACGGTTGGGTCGAGCGATGACACGGTGCGGCTGTAGAGCCAGACCGGCAGCGTCATCGTGTCGATGCTGTACAGGAAGAACGTCACCGTGAATTCGTTGAACGACACGATGAACGCGAACAGCATCCCGGCGAGAATGCCGGGCCGCATCAGCGGCAGCACGACGTCGACGAGCGCGCGGCGCGGGCTCGCGCCCATCAGGCACGCGGCTTCCTCGAAGTCGGGGCCGATCGCTGCGACCGAGGCCGCGCAGTTCTTCACGGTGAACGGCAGCGTCAGGATCACGTGCGCGACGACGAGCCGCACGATGCCGAGTTCGACCGGCAGCGCGTTGAACACGATCAGCAGCGCGAGGCCGAGCATCACGAGCGGATAGACGATCGGCAGCGCGACGAGCTGCTCGACGAGCGTCTTGCCGCGGAAGCGGTAGCGCGACAGTGCGTAAGCCGCGGGCACCGACACGGCGGTCGCGATCAGCATCGTCGCGACCGCGACGACGAGGCTCGTCGTCAGCGCGGCGCCCATCGACTGCGCGCTGCCCGCATCGGACGACACGAACGTCTGCCATGCGGCGCGATACCAGTGCAGGCTGAATTCGCGCGGCGGGAATTCGAGCGTGCCCGACGCGCCGAACGACATCGTGATCATCGTCAGGATCGGCAGTGCGGCGAGGAACAGCACGAGCGTCGCGAGCGCGCCGGTCGCGCGTCCGAGGCGGCCGGGCATCGGCGCGCGCAGGAGCAGGGCATTCATCGGTTCACCTCGTCGGTGCGTTGCAGGGTGCGCACGAGGCGCTGGGAAACCGCCATCACGACGAGCGTGGCGCCCATCAGCACGACGCCCGATGCCGATGCGGCGGGCCAGTTCAGCAGCGGTGCGACCTCGTCGTGCACGAGCACCGCGAGCATCGGCACACGCCGGCCGCCGAGCAGCAGCGGCACCGCGAACGCGCTGGCGTTGTACGCGAACACGAGCAGCGCACCGGAGACGAGGCCGGGCATCGCGAGCGGCAGCGTCACGTGCCACAGCGTCTGCCAGCGGCTCGCGCCGAGCGTCGCGGCGGCTTCGTCGTACGCGCGGGACACCGCGCGCAGCGCGCTCGACAGCGGCAGCACGGCGAGCGGGAACGCGGTCTGGATCAGGCCGAGCAGCACGCCGTGCTCGCGGTACAACAGTTGCAGCGGCCGCCCGATCATCCCGGTGGCGAGCAGCGTGCGGTTGAGCAAGCCGGCCGGGCCGAGCATCACGAGCCAGCCATACCCTTGCAGCAGCAGGTTCACGAGCAGCGGCAGCAGTACGCCGGCGAGCAGCAGCCGGCGCGCGAGCCGCGATTCGGTGCGTGCCATCGCGAGCGCGACGGGAATCGCGAGCAGCACCGCGCACACCATGCTCTGGAACGCGAGGCGCAGCGTAAGCCACAGCGACGTCGTGAAATACGGATCGGCAAGATCCGCGTAGTTCTGCAGCGTGAAGGTCCGCCATTCGTCGCCGGACACGCCGACGCTCATTCGCAACACCGTGAGCGTCGCGGCGGCCAGCACCGCGAGGAACGCGAGGATCGGTGCGAGCAGCAGCCACGGCGGTACGCCGGCGAGCGCGTGGGCGGTGTCGGGGCCGGCGCCGGCCGTTGCGGCGCCGGCCGGCCCTGCATCGCGGGAGGAGGACAGGGAGGCCATGTCGCTATGCCGAGAAGAGGCCCGTGTAGCGCTTGATCCACGCGGGCTGGACGGCCGCGAGCGCCTTGTCGTCGTGCAGCACGGCCTTCTCCGCGATCTGCTGCGGCGACGGCACGAACGCGCGGCTTTCCGCGGGAATCACGGCCTTGCCGTTCACGGGGCCGTTCAGCACGTCGGCTGCCATCCGGCCCTGCACGCCTGCGTCGAGCGAATGGTTGATGAACGCATGAATCAGGTCGAGGTCGCCCGGGTGCGCCTTCGGGATCACGGTGAACATCAGTTGCGTCGCGAAGCCTTCCTTCATCCCGTACGTCACGCCCATCTTGTAGTCGGGCTTGCGGATCTGGTCCGGGAAGAACGCGGGCGAATAGATGCCGCCGATGTCGAGCGAGCCGGTGCGGAACAGGTCGGCAACCTGGTTCGGGTTTTCACCGAGCGTCATCACGCGCTCCTTCAACTGCGCGAGCTTCCGGAATCCCGGCTCGATGTTCTGCTGCGAACCGCCGGCCAGCTTCGCGGCGATGATCGCGAGGTCGACCGCTTCGGCCCACTCGGGCGGCGGCAGGAACAGGCGGCCCGCATACTTCGGATCCCACAGTGCTTCGTAGCTCGATGGCGCGCTCTTCACGGTCGCGGTGTTGTAGATCAGCCCGTCCGACCAAAGCAGGTAGCCGATGCCGAAGCCGTTCGCACCGGTGCGGTATTGCGGCGCGACGTCCTTCAGGTTCGGCAGCCGGTTCAGGTCCGGCTTCGTGAGCAGGCCTGCATCGGCGAGCCCCGCCGCGCCCACGCCGGCGAGCGTGATGACATCGTAGGTCGGGCGTTCGCCCGCGGCCTTGACCTTCGCGACCATGCCCGACGTGCCGTCCGCGCGATCGGCGATCACGCGCGCACCTGTTTGCTTGCTGAAGGTTTCCGCGATGTTGCGCAGCGCGGCCGCGCCGGTATCGTCGGACCAGGTGAGCAGGCGCAGCGTCTTGCCGGCGAAGCTGCTCGACTGTGCCTTCGCAGTACTGATGAACGGCATCGGAAGGGCGGATGCAGCGAGTGCCGTGCCGAGGGTTTTGATCACCTGCCTTCTGCCCGCCTTGAAGTGTTGCATGGCCGTCTCCTGATGAACGATGCCGTGTGGTTCGATGCCGGCCGCCGAATGGCGGCACGGGTGTGGATGAACTGTAGGGAGGTCAAATTTCCGCAACAAACGAAATATCCGCATGCGCGCCATGACTTAAACGCATGGGCCGCTCGGTTTCAGCGGGCCGGCATCATGACCTGCTTGACCTCCTGGAACGCGGCCAGCCCGAACGGACCGAGCTCGCGCCCGATGCTGCTGCGCTTGTAGCCACCCCATGAGGTTTGCGGATAGATCATCTGCGGCGTGTTGATCCATACGACGCCTGCCTCGAGCGCGTCGGCGACCCGCTTGCCGCGTGCCGTGTCGCGCGTGACGACGGTGGCGACGAGCCCGTACTCGGTATCGTTGGCGGCCGCGATCGCGTCGTCTTCGGTGTCGAACGCGCGCACGCACAGCACCGGGCCGAAGATTTCCTCACACCATAGGGCGCTGTCGGCCGGCACGTCGGCGAACAGTGCGGGCCGGATGAAGTAGCCGGGGCCGTCGAGCATGTCGCCACCCGTCACGAGCCGCGCGCCGTCAGCCCGGCCTTGCGCGATGTGGCGCTTCACGCGTTCGTATTGCGCGCGGTTCGTCAGCGGCCCCATCTGCACGCCGGGGGCGAACGGCGGGCCGACCACGGTCGCGTCGATCCGCCGCGCGACGCGCGCGATCAGCTCCTGGGCGAGCGGGGCAGCGACGAGCACGCGCGAGGTCGCCGAACACATCTGCCCGGCGTTGAAGAGGCCGCCGCCCGCGATCAGTTCGACCGCGTGATCGAGATCGGCGTCGTCGAACACGATGATCGACGACTTGCCGCCGAGTTCGAGGCCGATGCCCTTGATCGTGTCCGCGGCCGTCTTCATCACCTGTGTGCCGACCGCCGTGCTGCCGGTAAACGACACCTTCGCGACGAGCGGATGCGCGCACAACCGGGCACCGACATCGTGACCGGTGCCCACCACGACGTTCAGCACGCCGGGCGGGAGGCCCGCTTCGGCCGCGATCGCCGCGAGTTCGAGTTCGGGCAGCGGCGTGATTTCGGACGGCTTCAGCACGACGGTGCAGCCGGCCGCGAGCGCGGGCGCGAGCTTCCACGCGGTCGTCACCATCGGGAAATTCCATGGCACGATCAGCGCGGCGACGCCGGCCGGTTCACGCCGGATCCACGCACGATGATCGCCGCCGGGCAGCGATACCTCGGTTTCGCCGTCGGTGTCCAGGCGATCCGCGAGGCCTGCGTAGTAGTCGAAGGTGGCGATCACGTCCGCGACGTCGATCTCGGCTTCGGCGAACGGTTTGCCATTGTTGAGCGACTGCAGCGTTGCGAGCCGCGTGCGGCGTGCGTCGACACCGCGTGCGATCGCGCGAAGCACGGCCGCACGCGCGGCACCGGTCGTGCGTTTCCAGCCGGCAAACGCGCGCGATGCGGCTTGCACCGCGTGCTCGACGTCTGCGTCGCCGCCTGCGCTGACGTCGGCGAGGACCGCTTCCGTCGACGGATCGACGACGGGCAGCGTCGCGCCGCTGACGCTCGTGCGCCACGTACCGTCGATGAAGTGGCGCGTGCGCAGCGGCGGATCGAACGCGAGGTCGGGCGTCGTGCTCATCGCGGCACCTGATCGAACCAGGTTGCCTCGTCGATTTCGATCACGGTCGGAATCGTGCGTGCCGCGGCGTCGCGCAGCGCTTCGGACAGCGCGTCCGGCGTCGCGGCCGCTTGCGCCGCGCAGCCGAAACCGCGCGCAAGTGTCTGGAAATCGGGCGTATACGGATCGACGCCGACCGGCGTGATGTCGCGCGCGATCATGTATTTGCGGATCTCGCCGTAGCCGCGGTTGTTCCAGACGATCACGATCACCGGCACGTGCGCCTCGACCGCGCTCGCGAGCTCCGGCAGCGTGAACTGCAGCCCGCCGTCGCCGATCAGGCATACGACCGGCCGCGCGGGCGCGGCGAGCTTTGCACCGATCGCGGCGGGCAGCCCGTAGCCGAGCGTGCCGTAGCCGGTCGACGAGTTGAACCAGCTGCGCGGCGCCGGCGCATCGTGCGTGAAATTGCCGACATAGACGGGGCTCGTCGAATCGCCTGCGATGATCGCGCCGGGCAACGCTGCGACGATCGTGTCGATCAGGCGTGCCTGCGCACGCGCGGGGCCGTCGTGGCCGGACGCGATCGCGGCGCGCACGGCGGCTACCCGCGACGCGCCCCAGCCGGCCTCGGGTGTCGGCGCCGGCATTTCGTGCAGGCGGGTCGACAGCGCACCGAGCGCCAGCCGGGAATCGCCGGCGATGGCGATTTCGGCGTGAGCGTTGCGCATCAGCTGCTGCGCGTCGATGTCGATGCGGATCAGCCGGCCGTCGATCGCGAAGCCGCCGTCGAACATCACGTCGTAGTCGGTTTCGCCCAGCTCGGTGCCGACGGCGAGCACCACGTCGGCGTCGCGGATCGCCGCGCGGGTCGCGGGCAGTGACTGGGTCGAGCCGATCAGCAATGGATGGTCGGGCGGCAGCAGGCCCTTGGCGTTGATCGTCAGCGCGACGGGCGCGTGCAGGCGTTCGGCGAGTTCGCGCAGTTCCGCCGCCGCGTGGATGGCGCCGCCGCCTGCGAGGATCAGCGGCCGGCGCGCGCGCGCGAGCAGGTCGGCCGCCGCCGCGAGCGCGTGTGCATCCGGCGCCGGTCGCGCGGGCAGCGCGAGCGGGACGGCAGGCAGCGCGGGCGCCGGCATCACGATCACGTCAAGCGGAATCTCGATATGCACGGGCCGTGGGCGCGCACTTTCAAAGACCGCGAATGCGCGGGCGAGAACCTGCGGCAAGTCGGCTGCGTCGAGCAGCGTGTGCGAGAACGCGGTGAGCCCCGCGAACACGCCGCGCTGCGACGGCAGCTCGTGCAGGCGGCCGTCGCCGCTGCCCAGCTCGCGTCGTGCGTTGACGCTCGAGATCACCAGCATCGGGATCGAATCCGCGTAGGCCTGCGCCATCGCGGTCGCGATATTGGTCATCCCCGGGCCGGTGATGATGAAGCAGACGCCCGGCCGCCCGGTGACGCGCGCATAACCGTCGGCCATGAAGCCGGCCCCCTGTTCGTGGCGCGGCGTCACATGACGGATCGACGATTCGGCGAGGCCGCGATAGAGCTCGACGGTATGCACGCCGGGAATGCCGAATACGCATTCGACACCCTGGCGTTCGAGGAGCTCGACGAGTGCTTCGCCGCAGGTGCGGGGGCGGGCCGGGAACGGTGCCGCCGTGGCCGTGCGGGCCTCGGCAATGCAGGAGACGGGGACTGGATGGTTCATGGATCGTGATGTGCCGATTGGGAGGGGGAGTGGCCCGTACCGCAAACGAGGGGCATGAAGTGGATTGTCGGCGTCGATCCGGGGTGCCAACAATCGATTAGTTTTCATGCGCGGCATGAGCGCTGTTCATGGCGGGGGCGATCCGCGATCTGTCGCGAAAGACGGACCATCAGCACATTGGCTGGATCATGGCGCGTCGCTTGCGGGAGGACGAAGCAGGTGCGTGCGATATCCGCGCGCGTGCAGGCGGCGGTTCGATCGAGGGACGGGGAGCTCTTTGATTTCGCCGCAAAATTCCGGTTCGAGGGCTTGCCGCGCTTGCGCAATAGCGACCGAGCCGATGCGTGCACACGCATGCGGGCCGCGATCCGATCGCGCCGCCGTACGAGACGGCAGCGCCCGAAAGCCGCATCGGCCTGTCCATCGACGACAGACGTACCGGTCTCCCGCAGTACAAAAATTCCGCGCGGCGTTGCATGATACGTCGTCCGCCACATGACAAAGATAGATACGCGCCGAAGCCTCATGGACCTGAATCTCATCCGCCTGTTCGTCGAGATCGTCGAATCGCGCAGCCTGAGCGCCGCGGCGCGCAAGCTCGACATGACGCGCGCGAACATCAGTCAGCGGCTCAAGCTGCTGGAGCGCGAAACGGGCGCGCAGTTGCTGCGCCGCTCCACGCGCAGCATCGAGCTGACGCAAGCCGGGACCACGCTCTATGAGTGCGGCCAGCGCATGCTGGACGACCTGCGCGCGGCACGCGCGTCGATCGACAGTCTCGGGCAAACCCTGAGCGGCCGCGTGCGCATCAGCGTGCCAACGGGCTTCGGCCGAATGTTCATTGGATCGAAGCTGCTCGAATTCGCGCGCGCGCATCCCGGCATCACGCTTGATGTCACGTTCAACAATCGCATCGAGGATCTGATCACGTCCGAAGTCGACGTGGCGCTGAGAATCACGCGCACGCCGCCGCTCGACTGCATCGCGCGCAACATCTGTCCGATCGAATGGCGTCTTTACGCGTCGCCGGATTACGTGAACGCGCACGGTCCTGTTCGATCACCCGCCGATCTTCAAGGGCAGACGTTCGTGGCATCGCCGCATCCGGACCGGCGCGTGACGATGACGCTTACGCATCGGCAGGACGAAAAGGACGAGCACGAGATCACGATTCAATCCGTGCTGCAGTCGTCCGACTATCCGTTTCTCACGGAAGCCGTGTCACAAGGTCTCGGCATCGGCTTGCTGCCGGCATATATCCAGTACGCGCCCGCGAGCCAGGGGCTCGTGCGCATCCTGCCGACATACCGCGTGCTTGGCCCGCAAAACACGCTCTATATCGTGACGCTGCCGAATCGCTATCCTTCGGTGGCGACGCAGGCGCTGATCGAGTTTCTGCGGGACGAGGTCATCGCGCTTTCGCAAACCTGGGCCTGAAGTGCAGTGCCAGCGTCAAGTCTCGGTTGAGACTTCGTCAATCGCCAGTTGGATTGTCAAGGCGACACACGTCTCGCATAGTCGCCCCGCCGGAACCCGCACCCGGGGACACCGACGGTGCCCCCGGGTGCGTACGCTTCTTATTGTCGAGCGATTCTCGTGAAATCCGGCTGGCGTTTCTGGGCAAACGCCGCGAAGGCTTCCTTCGCTTCGGCGCTTGCAAGGCGCTCGACGAAGATCGCGCTTTCGCTATCCATCTGGGCTACCATTTTCTCCGCATCTCGCATCAGTCGCTTCATCGCGGTCAGTGACCCGATCGGCTTGGCGGCAATTTCCTCGGCGACACGGCGCGCCTCGGCACGGAGTTCCGCGTTGGCGATCGCCTTGTTTGCAATACCCCATGCAACGGCATCACTTGCAGGAACGGCTTTCCCGAGCGCGAACATCTCGAATGCCTTGGCATGCCCGATCCGCAAGGGAAGCAAGTAGCTCGACGCAGCTTCGGGAACGAGCGCCAGATTCACGAACGGGGTGATCAGTTGGGCCTCTTCCGACAGAAGCACATAGTCGCAATGGAGCAACATGGTCGTCCCGACTCCCACGGCCTTGCCCTGGACTGCAGCAATGATCGGCTTGCTGGCGTTCGCCAGGCCTCGCAGAAAGCGCACGACGTTGCGTTCCTTCGGCCCATTGCCGGTCGACTGTGCTGCAAATTCCGAGACGTCGTTGCCGGCCGTGAATGTGTCTCCATCGGCCTGAATCAGCAATACACGGACTTCGTCGTCACTCGCTCTCGCAATAGCGTCTGCAAGTGCGCCATACATATCGTTAGTGAGCGCGTTCTTCTTGTCCGGTCGCGCAATCGTGACGGCCAGTACACCACTACTCGATAGCTCAACTTTGATTTCCGGGGTCATTGGCTTGCCTCCTAAAATGTGCGGCGTCGAGAGGGTGCCCCTCTGGAACGCCGCGATAAAAGTTCGCGTGCGAAGTGTAGAGCTGTTCGCGCGCGAAACACACCTGCGAAAAGTTGACGGGCTGTCAACTGAAACTTGACATCAACGTGACCGCGCCGCCGGCTGTTGCGTCGTCGCTGTCGCAGCCGGCGAAGGCCTGTTCCTGCGCTTCAGGCGAAGCGCTACAGGTCCCATGCCGGGCATCCGACTCCACGGCACGACTCGATGATCGGACCCGTTGCCGGCGCATTGAACTGTGCGTCGCGGCCTTCCATGACCGGATCGCGCAATCACGCGAGCAATGTCATTTCCTGGTTTGTAGAACTAATTTTCACGCTTGAGAAAGCATGCCGTGAAGCCGCTTCGCGACGATTTCTTCGGCCTGGCGCATGATTCGTTTGACCAACTCGCCGACCTTCGGAATGTCGTGAATGAGTCCGGCAACCATGCCGCACGACCAGGCGCCGGCGTCCAGGTGGCCGTCCTTCATCACACGCGGGTAGACGCCACCCACCTCGTCCGCGATGTCCGCGAAGGCGATGTCGGCGCCGAGCCGCCTTTCCTTTTGCAGCAGACGCTCGACCCCGGCATTGTTCAGCACGCGTTCGGTATTGCGCAGCGGGCGCATCACGAGCCGTGTATCCAGTTCCGTTGCCGCGACGATCGCCTGCTTGACGTTCGGGTGGACGGGCGCTTCGTGGGTCGCCACGAAGCGCGTGCCCATGTTGATACCGCCCGCGCCCATGGCGAGTGCGGCCACCAGCGAGCGACCGTCGGCCATGCCGCCCGACGCGACGAACGGTATGCTCAGCTCGTCAGCGGCTCGGGGCAGCAGGATGAAGTTGGGCACATCGTCCTCGCCGGGATGGCCGCCGCATTCAAAACCGTCCACGCTGACCGCATCGCAGCCGATGCTCTCGGCCTTCAGTGCATGCCGCACCGATGTGCATTTGTGAATCACCTTGATGCCGGCTTCCTTGAGCAGCGGCAGCCACGCCTGCGGATTGTTCCCGGCTGTCTCGACGATTTTCACGCCACCATCGATGATCGCGCGCACGTAGCCGGGGTAATCCGGCGGAGTGCGTGCCGGAAGGAACGTGAGGTTGACGCCGAACGGCTTGTCGGTCATGTCGCGGCAGCGCCGGATCTCGCGCGCCAACGCGTCCGGACTCGGCTGCGTCAGCGCCGTAATGAGGCCCAGGCCGCCCGCATTGGATACCGCTGCGGCCAGTTCCGCGAATCCTACGTAGTGCATGCCGCCTTGGATGATGGGATGTTCGATGCCGAACAATTCCGTGATTTGCGTCTTCATTGCGAATCTCTCTTGAATGGATAGGGTACGCAGGGATACCCGTCAGAAACCGGGCGGGCTATACCATCGCGCCGCGCCCATTTCCACGCGCTGCCGCAGGACCGACATCCGCGGGCATTTCACGTGTGAACCAGTGGGATCACCGCCCCTTGAAGCGGGCCTCCCGACGCTCGACAAAGGACTGAATGCCTTCCTTGAAGTCCTCTGATGCGAAGACTTCCTCTCGAATCTGCGGGATGACGGCAATCGCAGCCGCCTCGCCGTGCTCGATATAGGTCAGCGCCGCCGCCTTGGTCGCACGCAAGCCGATCGGCGCGACCTTGCAAATCGCCCGCGCGATCTCCATCGCACGCTCGCGGTGCCGCCCGTATGGATGCACTTCCTGGACGAAGCCGCAGCGGTAGGCCTCCTCGGCGGAGAACTCGTCACACAGGAACAGGTGGTACATCGCATTGCCCCAGCCCGTGCGCGTCAGGTAACGGAAGTGCGCGCCACCCAGCGGCGCGATGCCGCGCTTCGATTCCATCTGGCAGAAGCGAGCGGTGTCGGCTGCAATCACGATGTCCGAGGCCAGCATCTGCTCGAGGCCGATCGTATAGGTTATCCCGTGAACCACCGAGATCACCGGCTTGCGGCATCGTCTGCCCAGTCCGAACGGATCGATCTGGTCGTCCGGCAGCGGCTTCGCCGTGGCGTTCGGGCCGAAGAACTTGGGCATGTCGAGGCCGGCAGTGGTGTGTTCGCCGGCGGGGTCGAGAACCGCCACCCACAGGTTGTCGTCGTCGTCGAACTCGGTCAGCCGCTGCGAGAGCTGCTGCATCATCTCCGGGGTGAACGCGTTCTTCTTGGCCGCGTTGTCGACCGAGATGATCGCGACATGGTCCTCGATCGTCATGCGGACTTCGGGTGTCGTTGCTACGTTGCTCATGGCGTTTCCTTCGCTTGGGAGGATTGACACTTCGGATGGTCGGGCATAGCCGGATGAAATCAGACGGCAGTCACGCCGCCGTCCACGGCAAGAATCTGGCCGGTGATGTGCTTGCCCGCGTCACTGGCGAACAGCAGGGCCGCGCCCTTGAGATCGTCGTCATCACCGATGCGCTGCAGGGGCGCGCGCTCCGCCAGTTTCTCGATGCCGACCTTCTCGATCGTTCCCCTCGTCATCTTCGACGGGAACACGCCCGGCGCGAGTGCATTGACGGTGATGCCGTACTGCCCCCACTCGCCGGCGAGCGCACGGGTGAAATTGACGACCGCACCCTTGCTCGTGTTGTAAGCGATCGTCGGCTGGCTCGCGGGGCCGTTGCCTTTGAGGCCGGCGATTGATGCGACATTGATGATGCGGCCATAGCGATTGGGGATCATCGACAGCTTCCCGATCTGCTGCGTGAGCAGGAAGATCGCCCGCACGTTCAAGTTCATGACTTTGTCCCAGGCGGACAGCGGATGGTCGGCCGTGGCCGCGCCCCACGTGGCGCCAGCGTTGTTGACGAGAATGTCGATCCGGCCCAGGCGTTCCATCGCGTCGTTGGCAAGGCGCTCGACATGGTCCTCGCGGGCGTTGTCCGCCGCGATCCAGCTTGCATCCACGCCCAGGCCGGTGAGATGCGCCTGTGCCGACTCGAGCACATCGGCCTTGCGCGCCGAGATCACCACACGGGCACCTTGCGTGCCCAGCGCCTCGGCGATCTGCAGGCCCAGGCCGCTGGATCCGCCGGTGATGAGGGCCGTTCGGCCCTTCAGGTTGAAAAGTTCCGCCACAGCAGTCATTGCAGTCTCCTTGTCGATAGATATAGCGGGCATCCTGCGGAAAGTGGATGCCGGCAAAGGGCACCTCGTCGTGCTCCAGATCAATCACGTTCGTCGGGCCCGGGATGGCCGCTGTCGACTATCTGGATGATGCTTGTCATGCAGGAGAATGATGGGCAAAATTCAGAATGTCAAGACAAGCGATGAGGGATATTCGATGGGACACTCACAGGCGGACAAGGCGCGCAGCAGGGAACGCATCTTGAGCCAGGCAGCCGAACAAATCAGGAATGGCGGACTCGAATCGGTTAGCGTTGGGAAACTGATGCGCAGCGCGAACCTGACCCATGGCGGCTTTTATGGTCACTTCGCATCACGCTCGGAGTTGCTGGCGCACGCGCTCGAACGCGCGATGGAAGATGGCAAGGCCGCATTCGAGGCGAATCGGGGCAACGGGACGCCCGATTACGAGAAGACGGTGCGCAGCTATCTCAGCCGCCCGCATCGGGATTCACGCACGACCGGTTGCGCGATTGCGGCGCTCGCGGGCGACGTGGCGCGTGCGGACGAGCCGGTGCGCGAGACGATGTCGACCCACATCGAACAGTTCATCGATCGGATCGACCATGCGCTGGGCTCTGACGACCCCGATAAGGCCATATTCGCCGTCAGCGCGATGATCGGCGCCCTGGTGGTATCGCGGGTGATGGCCGACGAAAAGCGGTCTGACGCGGTGCTCGCCGCAGCGAAACGGCAATTGCTTGCAATGCATGAACGCGAATGAGCCGTTTCGTCGTCGTCCAACGTGAGTCCACCCATAACGAGCATGAAGCCGACAACGTTCATGACGCCGACTCGCGTCCATTCAAGCCCCTCGCCCGATGCGCTGTCGAGATGACGCAATCGGCTTCGCGTACGGGCGTCATTCGCTGCGCGAGCGCCTGCAGATAGTCGGTCCGTCGCGCATCGACGATTCGGATAATGGACAGTCAGTCTTGTCCGATCGTGCTGCACGCGAATGATTGGTTATCCTTCCAGTTTTCAAACAACGAAATAGTCAACGAATGGCAGCGCCGGGACGCGAGTTTTCGCGTAGCGAGTCGGCGGCCTTCGCATGAACCTTCTCAACCACCGCGATGTGATACACGCGTGGTGTCAACTCGTCCCAAGCCGTCGACGACCATTCGTCCGATTTCGAACGGCGTGATCTCGTCGAATCGCGCGGATTCGGTAGCGTGCGGACAACTCGTGTCTTGCGTGCGCCGGCATGAGCCCGGCGATCGTTTCCTCGTTCGAGCGATCGGTCGTTTACGGGCAACCCCTGACTTTCAAATGTGTTCTTGGGGAGCGCCCGAGATCCGCCGCATTGCTACGTCGCGCGCCGCTCGCCCGGGGCGGTCAAACGGCGCGCCGCGCTGCTTGCACTGTACCCGCTGGAAGTCCCTTTGCAGCCAACTCATCTCCGGCGTCCGGAGATGATTTCGCTCGCACAAAACGCGGGTACACGATGCCGTTCCCCACGCCATCGACGATCAAGCGTCAAGTCTCAGTTAACAGCGCGTCAAGCGCGAGTTGGCTTGTCTGGCCAATGGCTGCCTTCCACAATCGTCCTACACCAGACAAACACGGAGACAACGCAGATGGCCCCGGTAACACCTGAGTTCGAAGCCGCGCGCGCCGGAGCGCCGAAGAAGTCACCCGCTCTGTTCTCGCCGCTGACGATCGCGGCGGCCCGATGAAATACGCCGATACCGTCGGCCTCGCTAACGTCCTCGCCGATATCCGCACGTTCGGGAAAGAAGATCCGCTGGTCCGGACGCCGTCGCCGCTTATCGTCGATCGGGTCGAACGCGGCGCCACGCTCGCGAGCCTCAATCAATCCGCCTGACGCAGGAGAATCTCATGCGCGAAGCAGTCATCGTTTCCACCGCACGCACGCCGCTCACCAAGGCGCATCGCGGCGAATTCAACATCACGCCGGGTCCGACGCTCGCATCGTTCGCGGTGCGCGCGGCCGTCGAACGCTCGGGCATCGATCCGGCAATGATCGAGGACACGATCCTCGGCTGCGGTTATCCGGAAGGCGTCACCGGCCGCAACGTCGCGCGCCAGGCCGTAATCCGCGCGGGTTTGCCGCTGTCGATCGCGGGCACCACCGTCAACCGCTTCTGCGCGTCCGGCCTGCAGGCGATCGCCATGGCGGCGGGGCGCATCGTCGTCGAGGGCGCACCGGCGATGATCGCGGGCGGCGTCGAGAGCATCTCCGGCATCCGCACCCGTGAAGACGGCGTGAGCGGGCTCGATCCGTGGATCGTCAAGCATAAGCCGTCGCTCTACATGGAGATGATCGATACCGCCGATATCGTCGCGCAACGCTACGGCATCAGCCGCGAGGCGCAGGACCGTTTCTCGGTGGAGAGCCAGCGCCGCACGGCCGAAGCGCAGCGCGCGGGCCGCTATGCCGATGAAATCGTGCCGGTCACGACGACGATGTCCGTCACCGACAAGGAAACGCGCGTGATCAGCTATCGCGAAGTGACGGTCTCCGCCGACCACTGCAATCGCCCCGGCACGACCTATGAAGCGCTCGCGCATCTCATGCCCGTGAAAGGGCTGAACAAGTTCATCACGGCGGGCAACGCATCGCAGAACGCCGATGGCGCATCGGCCTGCGTGCTGATGGACGCGAAGACCGCCGAGCGCGCGAACATCGCGCCGCTGGGCGCGTTTCGCGGGCTCGCGGTCGCGGGCTGCGAGCCGAGTGAAATGGGCATCGGCCCGGTGCTGGCCGTGCCGAAGCTGCTCGCGCGTCATGGCCTGACCGTCGATGACATCGGCCTGTGGGAGCTCAACGAGGCGTTCGCATCGCAGGCGATCTATTGTCAGCAGAAGCTCGAGATTCCGTCGGAACGCCTCAACGTGAACGGCGGCGCGATCTCCATCGGGCATCCGTTCGGCATGACGGGCGCGCGTCTCGTTGGGCACGTGCTCATCGAAGGGCGGCGGCGCGGCGTCAAATACGCGGTCGTCTCCATGTGCATGGCCGGTGGCATGGGCGCCGCAGGCCTCTTCGAAATCTATTGAGAGAAGCGATTCATGGATCTGAAGTTCACTCCCCAGGACGAAGCGTTTCGCGCGAGCGTCGTGCGTTTTCTGGATGAAAAGCTGCCTGCACGGCTCGCCGAGAAGGCGCGCAACGGCGTGCGCCTCACGCGCGACGACATGGTCGAATGGCATGCCATTCTCAACGAACAGGGCTGGCTCGCGAATCACTGGCCGAAAGAGTACGGCGGCCCCGGCTGGAACACCGCGCAGAAGTTCATCTTCGAGAACGAGTGCGCGCTCGCGGGGGCGCCGCGCATCCTGCCGTTCGGCGTGAGCATGCTCGGACCGGTGCTCATCAAGTACGGAAGCGACGCACAGAAGCGCTACTGGCTGCCGCGCATTCTCGATGGCTCCGACTGGTGGTGCCAGGGCTATTCGGAGCCGGGTGCGGGCTCCGATCTCGCATCGGTGAAGACGACCGCCGTGCGCGGCATCGACGCTCAGGGCGAGCATTACATCGTCAATGGACAGAAGACATGGACCACGCTCGGGCAGCACGCGAACATGATCTTCTGCCTCGTGCGCACCGCAAACGACGTGCGCAAGCAGGAAGGCATCAGCTTTCTGCTCGTCGACATGAAGGCGCCCGGCGTCGAAGTGCGTCCGATCATCACGCTCGACGGCGAGCATGAGATCAACGAAGTGTTCTTCACCGACGTGCGCGTGCCGGCGGCCAATCTGGTGGGCGAGGAGAACAAGGGCTGGACCTACGCGAAGTATCTGCTGACCTACGAGCGCACGAATATCGCGGGCGTCGGCTTCTCGGGCGCGGCGCTGGAGCGCCTGCGCCGGGTCGCCGCGACGGTCACGCGCAACGGCCGGCCGCTTGCCGAAGATCCCGCCTTCGCGGCACGCCTCGCGCGCGTCGAGATCGATCTGGAAAACATGAAGACGACCAACCTGCGCATGATCGCCGCGGTCGCGGGCGGCGGCGTGCCGGGTGCGGAAAGCTCGATGCTCAAGATCCGCGGCACCGAGATTCGTCAGGAACTCTCGGCGCTGATGCGCCGCGCGATGGGGCCTTATGCGCAGCCGTTCATCGACGAAGCGCTGCACGAGGGCTACGACGAAGCGCCCGTCGGACCGCGGGAGGCAGCCAGTGCCGCCGCGATCTACTTCAACAACCGCAAGCTGTCGATCTTCGGCGGCTCCAACGAAATCCAGAAGAACATCATCTCGAAGATGATTCTGGGACTGTAGGGGAAACGCGATGAATTTCCAGCACACCGACGACCGCCGCATGCTGGCGGATACGCTGAACCGCTTCATTAGCGATCGGTATGGGTTCGCCGTGCGTGACAAGCTCGCGCGCAGCGCCGCGGGTTTTAGCCACGAGTTGTGGAGCCGCTTTGCCGAACTCGGTGTCGTGGGCGCGCTCTTCAGCGAGGCCGATGGCGGCTTCGGCGGCGACGGCTTCGACATCGCCGTCGTGTTCGAGAGCCTCGGACGCGGCCTCGTGGTCGAGCCGTTCCTGGGCGCGCTCGTCGTCGGGCACGCGCTGGCCCATGCCGGCAGCGATGCGCAGAAAGCGCTTATCGCGAACCTCGTCGCAGCGCGTGCCGTCGCGGCGCTCGCGCACGACGAACCGGGTTCGCACTATGAATTGTCGAAGGTCGCGACGCGCGCCGTGCGAGGCTCGAACGGCTGGGTGCTCACGGGTGCCAAGGCGGTCGTGCAGCAGGGCGCACAGGCCGACTTCCTGCTCGTCTCGGCGCGCACGCGTGGCGCGGTCGATGCCGAGGACGGCATCTCGCTCTTCGTCGTGCCGACCGATACGGCGGGCGTCGCGATACGCGACTACCCGAAGATCGATGGCGGACGCGCGGCCGAGATCGTTCTGAAAGAAGTGTGTGTCGGTGACGACGCGTTGCTCGGCGAACGGGACGCGGGTTTCAGCACGCTCGAGCAGAGCATCGGCGCCGGCGTGCTGGCGTTGTGCGCGGAGGCACTGGGCGCGATGGAGGTCGCGAAAGAATACACGCTCGAGTATCTGCGCACGCGCAAGCAGTTCGGCGTCGTCATCGGCAGCTTCCAGGCTCTCCAGCACCGCATGGCGGATCTGCTGCTCGAGATCGAGCAGGCGCGCTCGGCGGTCATCAACGCCGCCGCTGCGCTCGGCAAAGGCCGCATCGAGCGTGAACGCGCGCTGTCGTCGGCGAAGTACAGCATCGGCCGCATCGGCGCCCGCGTGGCCGAAGAATGCATCCAGATGCACGGCGGCATCGGCATGACCTGGGAACTTCCGCTTGCTCACTATGCGAAGCGCCTCGTCATGATCGACCATCAGCTCGGTGACGAAGACCATCATCTCGAACGCTACATCGCACTCGGCCGGGGCTGATGCCATGAGCGAAGCTATCGTCGCGCATCGCGATGGCGCGCTGCCACCCACCCTTGTCATCGGGATTTGAAATGTCGAACCTGAATTCCTTCCTGCCGCTCGCCGGCGTTCGCGTTCTCGATCTGTCACGCGTGCTTGCCGGACCCTGGTGCGCCATGGTGCTCGGCGATCTCGGCGCCGAAGTCATCAAGGTCGAGCATCCGGGGCGCGGTGACGACACGCGCGACTGGGGCCAGAGAGTCGGCGTGACCGAGACGACCTATTTCAACAGTGTCAATCGCAACAAGCGTTCGGTGTGCCTCGACCTGCAAACCGCCGAGGGCCAGCGGATCGCCCGGGAGCTGGCGCAGCAGAGCGACGTGGTGATCCAGAACTTCAAGTTCGGCGGCGCGGAAAAATTCGGCCTCGGCTATGAGCAGTTGAAGGCGGGACACGACGATCTCATCTACTGCTCGATCTCCGGTTACGACCGCAATGGACCGGAAGCGGGCCGCCCTGGCTACGATCTGGTGGTTCAGGGCGAAGCGGGGCTGATGGCGCTCAATGGCGAGGCCGACCAGCCGCCGCTCAAGTTCGGCGTGGCCGCCGTCGATCTCTTCACGGGCATGTACTCCGCCCAGGCGGTGCTCGCTGCGCTCTTCGAGCGCCAGACGACCGGCAAGGGACGCCACATCGAGATGGCACTGTTCGATTGCGGCCTGATGATCACCTCGTACTACGGGCTTGAAGCGCTGGCGCAGGGCGATGATCCGCCGCGCTACGGCAATGCGCATCCGTCGATCATGCCGTACGGCGTATTCGACGCGGAGGATGGGCCGGTCGTCATCACGGTCGGCACCAATCCGCAGTATGAGCGTTTCTGCCGCGACGTGATCGAGCGTCCCGATCTCGTCGAGGACGAGCGCTTTCGCACCAACCTCGACCGCGCTGCCAACCGCGCGGTGCTCGGGCCCGAGCTTAAGCGCGAGATCGGCAAGCACACGCGCCAGGTGCTGCTGGAGCGTCTCGGAAAGGCCGGCATTCCCTGTGGCGAAGTCCTTGGTCTGCACGAGGCGCTCACCTCGAAGCGCGCGATCGAGGGCGGCCTCGTGACGACGCAACCGCATCGGGATGCGGGCAGCACGCACGTGCTGGCTCCGCCTTACCGCTTCGACGGTGCGCGCCTGCCGGTGCGCCGCGCCCCGCCGATACTCGGGGAAGGCACGAACGAGGTGCTCCAGTCGCTGCTCGGGCTGTCAGAGGAACAACTTTCGCGGCTGAAGGCTGAAGGCGTCATCTGACGCTGCATGCGCGCTGTTGCGCCAAGGACCATTCAATGAGCAAGACCGCTTTTTCCAACGCTTTTACCGAACTGTTCGGCACACGCCTGCCCATCGTCGCCGGTGGCCTGATGTGGCTCGCCGATGCCGACTATGTCGCCGCCGCATCGCGCGCCGGCATCATCGGTTTCATCACGGCGGCGAGCTTTCCTGAGCCGCAGGCCCTGCGCGACCAGATCCGGCGCTGCCGCGACCTGTGCGAAGGCGGCACGTTCGGCGTCAACGTGTCGATGTTGCCGAAGCTCGTCCCCGGCGAAAAGACGCGGGAAGTGTTCGAGCTCGTCATCGATGAAGGCGTGAAGTGTGTTGAAACCTCGGGTCGCAATCCCGAAGCATACATGCCGCTCCTGAAGCAGGCCGGCGTGAAGGTGCTCCACAAGGTGCCGGCGGTACGGTTTGCCGTCAAGGCGGCCGCGATCGGCGTTGATGCGGTCGCGATCGTCGGTGCCGAATGCGGCGGGCATCCGGGCCTCGACATGGTGGGCTCGTTCGTCAATGCCGCGTGGGCCGAAAGCCAGCTGGACATTCCTTACCTCATCGGCGGCGGCATCGGCCGCGGCTCGCAACTCGCCGCCGCGCTCGCGATGGGCGCCTCCGGAGTGGTCGTCGGTACGCGCTTCGCCGTGGCCGAGGAGATCTGGGCACATGCCGACTACAAGCGCAGGCTGGTCGAAGCGGGACCGACCGATACGGACCTGTGCATGCAGTCCGTGCGCAATACGGTGCGTACGCTGCGCAACGAGACGACGGCCGCCGTGAAGGAGATCGAGGCGCAGAACCCGAACGTGACCATCCAGGACCTGATGCCCATGGTTGCCGGCAAGATCGGCCGCAACGCGTATGTCACGGGCGACTGGTCGAAGGGCCTGCTCGCGGCGGGGCAGTCGCTCGCGTTCGTCGATCGGATCGAGCCGCTTGCCGAGATCGTGAGGCGCTTCGAGAGCGACATGCGCGAGGCGATGGGGCGGCTGGCGATTCACCGATCGGGGTTTGCGGACGCTACGTGGGTCGTGCCGGCGTCTGGCATGAATGCAAGGAGAGGTTGAGATGAAGGTACTGGTGCCGGTCAAACGCCGCCCGGCTCTGTTCCGCGCGCGCCCAGAACAAAAGCTGCCTTAAGCAGCCGCTCGGCATACCGAATCACGGAAGGTCGAAATCATCCGTCGTCAAAGCGACTTCAGCAGATTGCAGCGAGGAGACAAACCATGCAGCCGATCCAGATCGATTCAATCGGAGCGAGTCCCGCGTACCGGCGGCTCATCGCGTCACGCAGGCGCTTCAGCTTCACGCTGACGGCGCTGATGATCGTCATCTACTACGGATTTATCCTGTTCGTCGCCCTGGCACCGCACGTGCTCGCCCGTCCGCTGTATGCGGGCGCCACGACCAGCATTGGGATCGTCGCGGGCGTGGGCATCATCCTGGTCGCGGTCGGGATGAGCGGCTGGTACGTGATGCGCACGAACCGCACGCTCGATCCGTTGATGAGCGCGTTTCTCGCCGACGCCCGGCATGGAGAATAAACAATGAAACGCCTTCGCCTCCTTTGCAGCGCGATCCTTGCCCCGATGGCGGCACTCGCTCACGCCTCGTCCATCGAAGGCCCGGTGCCGGCGCATGTCGAACTGAATCCCGTTGCAATCGGCATGTTCTTGCTGTTCGTGCTTGTCACGCTAGGCATCACGCGATGGGCTTCGCGCAAGACCCGCACGACCAGGGACTTCTACAGTGCCGGTGGCGGCATCAGCGGCTTTCAGAACGGGCTCGCGATCGCCGGGGATTATATGTCCGCGGCCTCGTTCCTGGGGCTTTCGGGCATGGTGTTCGTGTTCGGGTTCGATGGCCTGATCTATTCGGTCGGCTTTCTCGTGGGCTGGCCGTTCGTGATGTTCCTGCTCGCCGAACCGTTGCGCAATCTCGGCAAATTCACGTTCGTCGATGTGATCGCCTACCGATTCCAGCAGGCGCCGATTCGCCTGATGACGGCCAGCACGTCGCTCGTCGTCGTGATCTTCTATCTGGTCGTGCAGATGGTCGGTGCGGGCAAGCTGATCCAGATGCTGTTCGGATTGCCGTACTGGATGGCCGAAATCATCGTCGGCGCGCTGATGGTGACCTACGTGTTCTTCGGGGGCATGGTGGCGACCACCTGGGTGCAGATCATCAAGGCCGTGCTGCTGCTGTTTGGCGCGACGTTCATGGCCGTCACCGCGCTTGCGCAATTCGGCTTCAGTCCCGACGAGATGTTTCGACGCGCCGTCGATGTCCACCCCGGCGCACTCAGCATCATGGGCCCGGGCAAGCTGGTGAAGGATCCTTTGAACGCGCTGTCGCTCGGCGTCGCGCTGATGTTCGGCACCGCGGGGCTCCCCAATATCCTGATGCGCTTCTTTACCGTGTCGAGCGCGAAAGAGGCGCGCAAGTCCGCGTTCATCGCCACCGGGTTCATCGGGTATTTCTACCTGTTGACCTTCATCATCGGCTTCTCCGCAATCGCACTGCTCGCCCAGCATCCCGAGTTCTTCAAGTCCCCGGTCGATGGGCACTTCAATCT
The DNA here is from genome assembly GCF_027257875.1 of Burkholderia sp. IMCC1007. GTDB lineage: Bacteria > Pseudomonadota > Gammaproteobacteria > Burkholderiales > Burkholderiaceae > Burkholderia. The sequence goes on along the minus strand of NZ_JAPVQY010000047.1, from coordinate 1,488 downwards.
CACGCGAGATTTGCTCGGCGGCTCGAACATGGTCGCGGTCAAGCTGGCGCAGGCGGTGCGCGGCAATCTGTTCTACGGATTCATCGCGGCCGTGACCTTTGCGACGATCCTGGCGGTGGTGGCGGGTCTCGCGCTGTCCGGAGCAACCACGGTTTCGCACGATCTTTACGCGTGCTGGCTCGCCCGCGGCAAAGCAAACGAAGCCCGCGAGATGCGCATCTCCCGCGTTGCGACACTCACCTTAAGTGTCGTCGCGATCGGACTCGGCATTCTGTTCGAGCACATCAACGTGGCCTTCATGGCCGGTCTCGTCGGGGCAGTCGCGGCCAGTGCGAATTTCCCGGTGCTTGTGGTGTCGATTTTCTGGCGCGGCATGACCACCTGCGGCGCGGTGGCGGGCGGCAGTCTCGGGTTGATTTCCGCGGTGCTCATGACGGTGCTGTCGAAATCGGTATGGGTCGATGTGCTGCATCAGGCGCATGCCCCGGTGTTCCTGGACAATCCCGCTCTCGTTTCAGTGCCGCTCGCGTTCGCGGGTATCTGGGTCTTCTCGGTGCTCGATCGCAGCGCGCGTGCGCAGCGAGAGCGGGATGCCTTCGCGCTGCAGGAGTTCTATGGGCAGACGGGCCTCCTGCCGGTGAAGCAAGTCGATCATTGAACGACGCGCGGAAGTTTAGGTTGTCGCAACGCTCAAAGCCGAGGGAAATCCACTCGGTGCCTGAAATCAAAGTACACGGAAAGTAATATGCTGCGCCATCAACAATTTGGTCCCCGCGAATCGATGGAATACGACGTCGTGATCGTCGGAGGCGGCCCCGCCGGGCTGTCCGCGGCGATCCGGCTCAAGCAGCTGGCCGCCGAGAAGGGTGTCGAAATCGGCGTGTGCGTGCTGGAGAAGGGCTCTGAAATCGGCGCGCACGTCCTGTCGGGCGCGGTGATGGACTCGCGCGCGATTACCGAGCTGTTCCCCGACTGGAAGGAACAGGGCGCACCTTTGAACGTCGAGGTGACCGAAGACCGTTTCCTGTTCCTGTCCGAGAAGAGCGCGATCACGACGCCCAACTGGGCACTGCCGGCCAATTTCCGGAACCACGGCAACTACGTGATCTCGCTGGGCAACGTCACGCGCTGGCTCGGCCAGCAGGCCGAAGCGCTTGGCGTGGAAATCTTCCCGGGCTTCCCGGCCGCGGAGATTCTGTACAACGACGACGGCTCGGTCAAAGGCGTCGCCACCGGCAACATGGGCGTCGGCAAGGACGGCGAGCCGACCGAGAACTTCCAGCTCGGCATGGAGTTGCACGCGAAGTACACGCTGTTCGCCGAAGGCTGCCGCGGCCATCTCGGCCGCCAGCTGATCTCGAAGTTCAAGCTCGACGCGAACGCCGATCCGCAAGCGTACGGGATCGGCATCAAGGAACTGTGGGAAATCGATCCCGCGAAGCACAAGCCGGGCCTCGTGATCCACACGGCCGGCTGGCCGCTGAAGTC
>NZ_JAPVQY010000046.1 GCF_027257875.1 Burkholderia sp. IMCC1007 | reverse complement strand
GAACGACACCGCCGCCGCCCGTGCGAACGGCGCGGACGCCGCGCAACCGGCCGAGCGCACGCGCCTGTCCGCCGACGCGGCCGCCGCGCTCGCCGACGCGGTGAAGTCGCGCATCGAGAGCGTCGTCAACGACACGGTGATGCACGAGCTCGGCGCGATGCGCGGGATGATGCAGGAGCAGTTCGACAGCCTGATGTGGCAGGACCGCCAGCGCCGCAGCCCGGTGCACCGCGCGCTGACCAAGCACCTGTTCGCGGCCGGCTTCTCCGCGCAGCTCGTGCGGATGCTGGTCGACAACCTGCCCTCCGGCGCCGACATGCAGACCTTCGAGCAGGCCGTCGAATGGGCGCAGTCGGTGCTCGCGGCGAACCTGCCGGTGCTCGACAGCGAGGACGTGCTGATGGAGCGCGGCGGCGTGTTCGCGCTGATGGGGCCGACCGGCGTCGGCAAGACGACCACCACCGCGAAGCTCGCCGCGCGCTGCGTGATGCGCTTCGGCGCGAGCAAGGTCGCGCTGCTGACCACCGACAGCTACCGGATCGGCGGCCACGAGCAACTGCGCATCTTCGGCAAGATCCTCGGCGTGCCCGTGCACGCGGTGAAGGATGCGGGCGATCTCGCGCTCGCGCTGTCCGAGCTGCGCAACAAGCACATCGTGCTGATCGACACGATCGGCATGAGCCAGCGCGATCGCGCGCTGTCCGACCAGATCGCGATGCTGCACGGTGCGAATGCGCCGGTGCAGCGCCTGCTGCTGCTCAACGCGACCAGCCACGGCGATACGCTCAACGAAGTCGTCCAGGCGTACCGCAGCGCGGGGCAGCACCCGCACTCGGCATCCCCGGACCTCGCCGGCTGCATCCTGACCAAGCTCGACGAGGCCACGCACCTGGGCGGCGTGCTCGACACGGTGATCCGCTACAAGCTGCCGGTCCACTACGTGTCGACCGGCCAGAAGGTGCCGGAGAACCTGTACGTCGCGTCGACCAAATTCCTGCTGAAGAGCGCGTTCTGTGTGCCGCGCGACGGCTCGCCCTTCGTGCCGCAAGACGAGGACATGCCGACGCTGCTTTCCGCACTGACCGCACGTTCCACCGCCGAGCTGCACGAGGTGCGATTTGGATAAACGGATCATCGACCAGGCCGAAGGGCTGCGCCGCCTGCTGGCCGGGCGCGCATCGCGCATCGTCGCGGTGACGGGCGGGCCGACGGGCGTCGGCTGCACCGCCACCGTCGTGAACCTCGCGGCGGCGCTGGCCGCACTCGGCAAGGACGTGCTCGTCGTCGACGAACACGCGGACGCGCGTTCGGCCGCCGCGACGCTCGCGGGGCCTTGGCTGCGCGACGGCGAGCGCACGCGGGTGGCCGCCGGCTTCGGCCTGTGCGCGGCCGGCCGGCTCGCGCGCGAAGGCTACGGCGACGCGCAACTCAGCGACTTCATCGACGGGCAGGCCGACATCGTGCTGATCGATGCGCGGCTCGGCGCCGACGGCGCACTGTCGGCGCTCGCGCGCGAGGCGCACGACGTGCTGATCGTCACGCGGGTCGCCGCGCAGGCGATCACCGAGGCGTACGCGTGCATGAAGCGCCTGCACTTCGCGCACGCGCTCGCGCAGTTCCGCGTGCTGACCAACCACGTCGGCAGCCACACGGACGCGAAAACCGCCTTCGACAACCTGGCAGGCGTCGCGAGCCGTTACCTGACGGTGTCGATCGCCGACGCCGGCTGCGTGAGCGCCGACCCGCTCGTCGAGCGGGCGCGCGAACTGACGCATACCGCGGTCGACGCGTTCCCGTCGTCGGCCGCCGCGCGCGACTACCGGCAGATTGCCGCCGACTTGCTGTACTGGCCGATGCGCCCGGGTTCGGGGGCGGGCCGCGCCGTGCATGCGGGCGGCAAGCCGTCGTACGAGGCGGGTGCGGCCCACGCCGCGTGAGCGAAGGAGAGAGCCATGATGTACAACGCTCAAGGAAAGATGACCCAGGCCGACGTGCTCGCGCAATACGCGCCGCTCGTGCGGCGCCTGGGGCTGCAGCTCGTCGCGAAGATGCCGGCGAGCGTCGACCTTGACGACCTGATCCAGGCCGGCATGATCGGCCTGATGGATGCGGCCAGCCGCTACAAGGAAGATCAGGGCGCGCAGTTCGAGACCTATGCGACGCAGCGCATCCGCGGCGCGATGCTCGACGAGCTGCGCAGCAACGACTGGCTGCCGCGCAGCCTGCGCAAGACGTCGCGCGAGGTCGAGCAGGCGGTGCACCAGGTCGAGCAGCAGCTCGGCCGCTCGGCGAGCGAGGCCGAGATCGCGCAGCACCTGAAGATGCCGCTCGACGAATACCAGGAGATGCTGCAGGACCTGCACGGCAGCCAGCTCATCTACTACGAGGATTTCGACCGCGCGGCCGACGACGAGCCGTTCCTCGACCGCTATCGCGTCGATCACGCCGATCCGCTGTCGGCGCTGCTCGACGACCATCTGCGCGACGCGCTCGTCGACGCGATCGAGCGGCTGCCCGAGCGCGAGAAGCTGCTGATGTCGCTGTATTACGAGCGCGGGCTGAACCTGCGCGAGATCGGCGCGGTGCTCGAAGTCAGCGAGTCGCGCGTGTGCCAGCTGCACAGCCAGGCCGTCGCGCGGCTGCGCGCGCGCTTGCGCGAACAGGCGTGGGTCGGCGCGGAAACCTGACCCTTTCATCATGCCCACGCGCGAGCGCGCCGCGCGTGCCGCGCAATTCTCGCGCCGATTTGCTACAATCCCTCCCGTTTTCCGAGGAGCGTTGCGACGGACCTTCTGCGTCCGCCAGGCTCGGAGAGCTTCACCAAGCAGCCGTGCGGCGATTTTTTCGCGCCGGCCCCGCTTCCTGAACGGCGCTCACGTCACCAATCTAGAAACTTTTTAGAAAGGAGGGCGTGATGAACGCCATTATCGATTCCAAGGCTTCCCACGATTACGTCGTCGCCGACATGGCGCTGGCCGGTTGGGGCCGCAAGGAACTGAACATCGCCGAGACCGAAATGCCGGGCCTCGTGCAGATCCGCGACGAATACAAGGCGCAGCAGCCGCTGAAGGGCGCGCGCATTGCAGGTTCGCTGCACATGACGATCCAGACGGGCGTGCTGATCGAGACGCTGAAGGCGCTCGGCGCCGATGTTCGCTGGGCGTCGTGCAACATCTTCTCGACCCAGGATCACGCAGCGGCCGCGATCGTCGAAGCCGGCACGCCGGTGTTCGCGTTCAAGGGCGAGTCGCTCGACGAATACTGGGAGTTCTCGCACCGCATCTTCGAATGGCCGAACGGCGAATTCGCGAACATGATCCTGGACGACGGCGGCGATGCAACGCTGCTGCTGATCCTTGGCTCGAAGGCCGAGAAGGACCGTTCGGTGATCGCGAAGCCGACCAACGAGGAAGAAGTCGCGCTGTACAAGTCGATCGCGGCGCACCTCGACGTCGACGCGAACTGGTACTCGAAGCGCCTCGCGCACATCAAGGGCGTGACCGAAGAAACCACGACCGGCGTGCACCGCCTGTACCAGATGGAAAAGGACGGCCGCCTGCCGTTCCCGGCGTTCAACGTGAACGATTCGGTCACGAAGTCCAAGTTCGACAACCTGTACGGCTGCCGTGAATCGCTCGTCGACGGCATCAAGCGCGCGACCGACGTGATGATCGCGGGCAAGGTCGCGGTCGTCGCGGGCTACGGCGACGTGGGCAAGGGCTGCGCGCAATCGCTGCGCGGCCTGGGCGCGACCGTGTGGGTCACCGAAATCGATCCGATCTGCGCGCTGCAGGCGGCGATGGAAGGCTACCGCGTCGTGACGATGGAATACGCGGCGGACAAGGCCGACATCTTCGTGACGGCGACCGGCAACTACCACGTGATCAACCACGATCACATGAAGGCGATGCGCCACAACGCGATCGTCTGCAACATCGGCCACTTCGACTCGGAAATCGACGTCGCGTCGACGCGCCAGTACCAGTGGGAAAACATCAAGCCGCAGGTCGACCACATCATCTTCCCGGACGGCAAGCGCGTGATCCTGCTGGCCGAAGGCCGCCTCGTGAACCTCGGCTGCGCGACCGGCCACCCGTCGTTCGTGATGTCGAACTCGTTCGCGAACCAGACGCTCGCGCAGATCGAGCTGTTCGTGCGCGGCAACGAGTACGAGAACAAGGTGTACGTGCTGCCGAAGCATCTCGACGAGAAGGTCGCGCGCCTGCACCTCGCGCGCATCGGCGCGAACCTGTCCGTGCTGTCGGACGAGCAGGCTGCGTACATCGGCGTGCAGAAGGACGGCCCGTTCAAGCCGAACCACTACCGCTATTGATGCGCCGCCGCTGTCGGGCGTCGCCTGCACCGCTTCGGGCGCATGCGACGGCCGGCGGCGCTGCCTGACCGTACAGATCGACCACCGAACCGGAGCCCTCCATGAGCGTCATCCTCACCTGGGTCATCAACGCCCTCGCGCTGCTGATCATCACGTACCTCGTGCCGTCGATCCACATCAAGAGCTTCGGCACCGCGCTGATCGTCGCGGTCGTGCTTGGCCTGATCAACACGGTGATTCGTCCGGTGCTGATCCTGCTGACGCTGCCCGTCACGATCGTCACGCTCGGGGTGTTCATCCTCGTCGTGAACGCGTTGTGCTTCTGGTTCGCGTCGTCGCTGCTGAAGGGCTTCGAGGTGTCGGGTTTCTGGTCCGCATTCTTCGGTTCGATCCTGTACAGCATCGTGTCGTGGCTGCTGTCCGCGCTGATCTTCGGGCAGCGCGACTTCGGCTGACGGCGCGGGCCTCTCTTCCGAATCATGAAACCGATCGAACTCTCGTTTGAATTCTTCCCGCCGAAAACGGCGGAGGGCGTCGAGAAGCTGCGCGCGACGCGCGCGCAACTGATGCCGCTGAACCCGAAATTCGTCTCCGTGACGTTCGGCGCCGGCGGCTCGACGCAGCAGGGCACGCTCGATACCGTGCTCGACATGCAGAAGGACGGCCTCGAGGCCGCACCTCACCTGTCGTGCATCGGCTCGTCGCGCGACAACCTGCGCGCGATCCTCGACCAGTACCGCTCGCACGGCATCCGGCATATCGTCGCGCTGCGCGGCGACCTGCCGTCGGGGATGGGCGCGGTCGGCGAGCTGCGTTATGCGTCCGAGCTCGTCAGCTTCATCCGCGCCGAGCATGGCGACTGGTTCCACATCGAAGTCGCGGGCTATCCGGAGTACCACCCGCAATCGCGCTCGCCGAAGGCCGATCTCGAGAATTTCGCGCGCAAGGTGAAAGCCGGCGCGAATTCCGCGATCACGCAGTACTTCTTCAACGCCGACGCGTATTTCCGCTTCGTCGACGATGCGCGCAAGCTGGGCGTGGACGTGCCGATCGTGCCGGGCATCATGCCGATCACGAACTTCTCGCAGCTGATGCGCTTCTCGGAAATGTGCGGCGCGGAAGTGCCGCGCTGGGTTGCGCGCCGGCTCGAGAGCTTCGGCGACGATCGCGACGCGATCCGTGCGTTCGGCGCGGACGTCGTCACCGATCTGTGCCGCCGTCTGATCGACGCGGGCGTGCCGGGGCTGCACTTCTACACGCTGAACGCTGCAGCCGCGACGCGCACGATCTGCGAACGGCTCGCCGGTTAAGCGCCGCGCGACGTTCGCATGCGAAAAGCCCCGCCGGTTCCGCCGGCGGGGCTTTTTTATCGCCTCGGCGCGGCTCAGCTCAGCTCAGCGCTGCGCCTGCATCAGCGGCGGGCGCCGGTCGAACCACGGCCGCGCCTGTTCGAGCTGCCGCGCGAGCTTGAGCAGCAGCGCATCGTCGGCATGGCGCGCGACGAACTGCACGCCGATCGGCAGTCCGCGCGCGTTCCAGTAGAGCGGCACCGACATCGCGGGCTGCCCGGTCAGGTTGAACACCTCGGTGCAGCCGGCCCATGCGAACGCCTTCTCCGACGCCTTCGACAGCATTTCCTGCAGCAGCGGCTTCACCGGCAGCGCACCGAGCAGCTTCATCTGCGCGGCTTCGAACGGCGTCGGCTGCAGCTCGCCGATCTTGACCGGCGGGCCCGCGAGCGTCGCGCACAGAATCGCGTCGTAGCGCGACACGAGGCCGGCCACCTGCACGGTGAGCTGGCGCTGCCATTCGAGCACGTCCGGCAGGCGCGCACGCGCGACGCGCCGGCCGACGACGGCCATCGCCCACGTCGCGGGCTCGAACTCGCCGCGCTTCGGGGTGCGCCCGGTCAGTGCGCGCGCGCCGAGCACCATCTCCTCGGCGATGGTCGCCCACAGCGTGAGGAAGGTTTCGGCCGCGCGCGCATAGTCGACGTGCAGCGTCGCCGGTTCGACGTGATGGCCGAGCGATTCGACGAGCGCGGCCGCATCGTTCAGCGCGGCGAGCGTATCGTCGGCGAGCGCGGGCGCGAGCATCGGATCGACGACGAGGCCGATCCGCAGCGGGCCCGGCGGCGTGTCGAGCGCGCCGAGGTAGGTGCCGGGTGCGCCGGGCGGCAGCGTCCGGCCGGTCGTCACGTCGAGCAGCAGCGCGCTGTCGCGCACGCTGCGCGAGACCGCGTGCTGGACGACCAGCTCGCCGTTCGACGGCAGGTCGACCAGCAGCGGGTTGCGGCTCGGCTTCAGGCCGAACAGCCCGCAGCACGACGCCGGAATCCGGATCGAGCCGCCGCCGTCGGATGCATGCGCGATCGGCACGATGCCGGCCGCGACGGCGGCCGCCGCGCCGCCGCTCGAACCGCCCGGCGTGTGATCGAGGTCCCACGGGTTGCGGCACGCGCCGAACAGCTGCGGTTCGGTGTACGGCATCTGGCCGATCTCGGACGTGTTGGTCTTGCCGAACACGTTGAGCCCCGCCGCGCGGCTTCGCGCGATCACCGGCGAATCGTCGGCGGGCACGAAGTAGCGGTAGTGCCGGCTGCCCATCGACAGCGGCAGCCCGCCGACCGCCGCGCCGAGATCCTTCACGAGATACGGGACGCCGGCGAACGGTGCGTTGGCGCGGGCATCGACGACGGCCGGCGCCGCGCGCTTGCGCGCGGCGTCGTAGTCCTGCAGCACGACCGCGTTGACCGCGCCGTTGACCGCTTCCGCCTGCCCGATCGCGGCGTCGAGCAATTCGCGCGGGCTCGCCTTGCGGTCGCGCACGAGCGCGGCGAGGCCGATCGCGTCATGCGCGAGATAGTCCGAGTGCATCGCTGTCACCCCCGTTGTGACTCGTGGCGATGAGAGGAGAATAGCGCGGGGCCCGGCGCGCCGGCCCCGCGGCCGGCCATTCCGGTGGTTACAGGTGCTCGGCGAGGAATGTCAGCGTGCGGCCGTGCGCGAGCGCCGATGCGCGCTGATGGTACGACGCGCGATCCGTGCAGTTGAAGCCGTGCTCGGCGCCCGGGTACACGTGGAACGATGCGTTGTCGCGGCCCGCGAATGCGCGCTTCACCTGCTCGACGGCGTCGAGCGGGATCCCGTGATCGTTTTCCGCGTAGTGGAACAGGATCGGCTGCGTGACCTTGCCGGCGAGGTCCAGCGCGTTCTGGATGCCGCCGCCGTAATAGGCGACCGCCGCATCGACCTTGCCCGCCGCTGCCGCGCGATACGCGAGCTGGCCGCCGAAGCAATAGCCGATCGCGGCGATCTTGCCGTCGACTTCGGGGCGTACGCGCAGCGCGTCGGCGGCCGCGCCGATGTCCGCGACCGCGAGGCCGATGTCGGTCTTCTTCATCAGCTCGATGCCTTTGTCGCGATCGGCGCCTTCATAGGTCAGCTCGACGCGCGGCTGCGTGCGCCAGAACACGTCCGGCGCGAGCGCGACGAAGCCGTCGGCCGCGTACTGATCCGCGACCGCGCGGATGTGCGAGTTCACGCCGAAGATCTCCTGGATGATGATGACGGCGGGGCCTTTGCCGCGCTTGGGCAGCGCGAGATAGCCGCCGAAGCTGTCGTTACCGGTCGGGATGTCGATCCATTGGGCTGTCACGTTTGAACTCCTGGCGAACGGGCGCGCGAGGCGCGCCGCGGATGAAAGAGGGGCGGCCTAGTGTGCCACCAAACCCGGGGCGCTGCAGCGCGCGCAAGGCCCGCGCCCGCGGTGCGTACGGGCTTCTCCAGCATGCTGTCGAAACTGCTTCTCGCGCAGCGATCGTTTTGATCTCGATTATTCATTTTTCGGCGCGGCGCCGCTTCGATAGAGTCGATGTGTCGGCCTTTACAAAGCGCTTTCGCGCATGTCATCGAAGGATTCGCCATGTCCGCCCGTTCATTCTCCACACCGTTTTCAGAACGCTTCGGCCTGCGCCTGCCGCTCGTGCAGGCGCCGATGGTCGGCGCGACCACGGCCGCAATGGTCGCGGCTGCGTCCAATGCCGGCGCGCTCGGCAGTCTCGGCGCCGGCGCGTTCGAGCCCGATCGCCTCGCGACCGAAGTCGCCGCCATTCGCGCGGCGACCGATCGTCCGTTCGCCGTGAACCTGTTCGTGCTGCCCGACGCATCGCCCGGTGCTTCGCCCGACGCGGCGACCGTCGCGCGCGCGCTCGCCGCGATCGCTCCGCTGAACGCGACGCTCGGATTGCCGCCGGGCACCGCGCCCGCGCGCTATGCGCCCGACTTCCGCGCGCAGCTCGATGCGCTCGTCGCGCTGCGCGTGCCGGTCGCGAGCTTCACGTTCGGCGTGCTCGACGCGGCCGACGTCGCGCGCCTGAAGGCCGCCGGCACCTACGTGATCGGCACCGCGACGCACGTCGCCGAAGGGCTCGCGTGGCAGGCGGCCGGCGCCGACGCGTTGTCCGCGCAGGGGGCCGAAGCCGGCGGGCATCGCGGCACCTTCATCGGCCCGGCCGACGACGCGCTGATCGGCACGCTCGCGCTGGTGCCGCAACTCGCCGACGCGACCGGCCTGCCGGTGCTCGCCGCGGGCGGCATCATGGACGGCCGCGGGATCGCCGCCGCGCTCGCGCTGGGCGCGCAGGCCGCACAACTGGGAACCGCGTTCCTCACCTGTGAAGAGAGCGCGATCGCGGCCGACTGGAAAACGCGTCTGCTCGCGAGCGCCGATACGTCGACGCAGGTCACGCGCGCGATCACCGGCCGCCATGCGCGCGGGTTGCGCAACACGCTGATGGCGCGGCTCGGCGAACGCATCACCGACGTCGCGCCGTACCCGGTGCAAAACGCGCTGACGCAGCCGCTGCGTCAGGCGGCCGCGCGCGCGAACGACGGCGACTATCTGTCGCTGTGGGCCGGGCAGGGCGCGCCGCTCGCGCGCCGGCGCGACGCCGCGCTGACGACGTCGCAGCTCGTCGCGGCGCTCGACGCCGAATGGCGCGCGACGCTCGCATGAGCGGACCGACACCTGCGTGAACGTCTCGATGCCGCGATGAAAGCGTCGATGCGTGCGCGAGCCGTTCGAACGCTGCGTAAACGGTTCCTAGCCGAGCTCGAAACGCGCGTGTTGTCACGCGCGTTTCATTCAACGATCCCTTGCACAAAATACCGAATCGAAATGGCGTGGGAATGCTGTGAAGCGAGCTTTCATCCGGCGTCTGGCGACTAGCGGAAACCCTTATCCGACGGGGCTCGCAGCGATATTCGAGCGGCTATTCGAAAGTGCGGTATCGGTAGTGTTACCACTACCCCAAAAAAGTCCCACAAATTAATTTGATCACCTACACTTGCGCGCAAGTACGGGCGGGCAGTTGCTAAAAGCGGCCGTTTCCCCACGTGCTTGAGGCCAAGTGCATGAACGATGCAACCGGCGAATCGTCCAGTGAATGCAAACACAGGGATGGCAGCGGGGCACCGGGCGATGGCGTTTATTGGGACCGAAACTGGAGACTTACATGAATATCAAGATGCAAAAGCTGTTGCCGATCACCGCCGCGGCGATGCTGTGCGTTGCAGCTGCAAGCAACGCGGCCGCCGATCAAGTCGTCAAGATCGGCCACGTCGCGCCTTTGACGGGCGGCATTGCACACCTGGGCAAGGACAACGAAAACGGTGCACGTCTCGCGGTCGAGGAGATCAACGCCAAGGGTCTCACGGTCGGCGGCCAGAAAATCACGCTGCAACTCGATGCGCAGGATGACGCGGCCGACCCGCGCCAGGCCACGCAGGTTGCGCAGAAGCTCGTCGACGACAAGGTCGTCGCGGTGGTCGGCCACCTGAACTCGGGCACGTCGATCCCGGCTTCGAAGATCTACAGCGATGCGGGCATCGTGCAGATCTCGCCGTCGGCGACCAACCCGGTCTACACGCAGCAAGGCTTCAAGACCACGTATCGCGTGGTCGCGACCGATGCGCAGCAGGGCCCGGCGCTGGCGGACTACGCGCACTCGAAGGGCATCAAGAGCGTCGCGGTGGTCGACGATTCGACCGCGTACGGCCAGGGTCTCGCGAACGAGTTCGAGAAGAAGGCGAAGGCGCTCGGCCTGAAGGTGATGTCGCACGACGCGACCAACGACAAGGCGGTCGACTTCCGCGCGATTCTGACCAAGATCAAGGGCGAGAATCCGGACGCGATCATGTACGGCGGCATGGACGCCACCGGCGGCCCGTTCGCGAAACAGGCGAAGCAGCTCGGCCTGCGCGCGAAGATCTTCGCGGGCGACGGCGTGTGCACGGAAAAGCTGGCCGACCTGGCCGGCGATGCGACCGACAACATCGTGTGCTCGGAAGCCGGTGCGTCGCTCGAGAAGATGCCGGGCGGTGCCGCGTTCAAGGCGAAGTACGAGAAGCGTTTCGGCCAGCCGATCCAGATCTACGCACCGTTCACGTACGATGCCGTGTACATCATCGCCGATGCGATGAAGCGCGCGAACTCGACGGACCCGGCGAAGATCGTTGCCGCGATGCCGGCGACGAACTACACGGGCGTGATCGGCACGACGACCTTCGACTCGAAGGGCGATCTGAAGCACGGCGTGATTTCGCTGTACAACTACAAGAGCGGCAAGAAGACGCTGCTCGACGAAGTGAAGATGTAAGCTGAAAAGCGGTCGACAGAAGGGGTGAAAGCGCGCCTGCGGCAACGCAGGCGCGCTTCCTTTTTGGGGAGCCGCAACCGCGCGGCGCGCCCGTCAGATCTTCAGATGCGCGAGCACCTTCGGCGCGACGCCCGCGACGAGCGCCGCGCACAGCGCGACCACCGACAGTCCGATTGTCAGATTCGCGGCTTGCGCGACCGCGCCGATCGCGACCGGACCGAACAGCAGTCCGAAATACGCGATCCCGGCCACGTGCGCGAGGCCTTCGGCCGCGTGGATCCCTTTCACGCGTGCGGCCGCGGCGAACAGCACGGGCATCATGTTCGCGAGGCCGAGGCCCATCAGCGTGAAACCCGTCAGTGCCGCGACCGGGTTCGGCAGCAGCAGGGCGCCGACCATCCCCGCGCACGCGAGCGACGCGCTGACGAACACGAGCTGAGGCGCGCCGAAGCGCGCGCGCACGGCGTCGCCCGCGAAGCGCGCGATCGCCATTCCGCCGGAGAAGGCGGCATACGCGGCGCTCGCGAGCGCCGGGCTCGCCGCGACCACGTCGCGCATGTAGACCGTCGCCCAGTCGTACATCGCGCCTTCGGCGATCAGTGCGACGAGCGCGATGCCGCCGAGCATCCACAGCGCGGACGAGCGCCAGCGATTGCCGCCGCCGTGCGCGTGTTCGTGATGCGGCACGTGCGGCAGCACGGCCGGGCTCGCGGCCAGCAGCACCGCCGCGCCGACGGCCGCCGCGAGCGCCAGATGCACGGCCGGCGCCATGCCGGCCGACAGCAGCGCGCCGCCGGCCGCCGCGCCCGCCATCCCGCCGACGCTGAACATCCCGTGCAGCGACGACATGATCGGCTTGCCAAGGGCGAGCTCGACCGCGCTCGCCTCGGCGTTCATCGCGACGTCCAGCGTGGCCATCGAGAAACCGAACAGTGCGAGCACGACGAGCAGCATCCAGTAGTCGGGCACGACGAGGATCAGCGCCGCGCACGCGGACATCACGAGGCCGCCCGCGAGGCACGCGGTTCGCGAGCCGACGCGCGCGATCCAGCGCGCGATCGTCAGCATCGCGGCGATCGAGCCGCCCGCGACCGCGAACAGTGCGATCGACAGCAGCCCGGGGCTCAGCGCGAAGTTGTCGCGCACGGTCGGCACGTGCACGCCCCATGACGCGTACATCATGCCGGCGACGAAGAACACCGCCATCGTCGCGATGCGTGCGCGCTGGCGGACCGGCAGCGCGAGCACGCGATGCGCGTTGGGCGGGGCGGCGAAATCGGACGAGGATCGGGAGGAAGATTCGGACACGGAAGGCTCTTCGATGGAAAATGCGCGGGCGCGTCGCGCCCGTCTGATTCATCCGATTCTATCGAACCGCTTACTGTCTTGCCGGCGCGCTGGCCGTGGCTGCCGCGCGAGACGACCGGGACGACCGCGCGCGGTACTGGCGCGGGCGCATCCGTTGTCCATCCGGCCGATGCACGGGATGTCGCGTGCGCAGGTAACATCGGTGCGCATGCGCGGTGCCCGGTACGTGACACGCATTGCGCGCGCGTCCGCCGTCATCGCCGCGTCTGTCTTTCGACCGCAGGAGTCACCGTGAACATCGATCCCGCCCTTGCCCTGCACCTGCTGCACCGCTGCGCGCTCGGCACGCTCGCGACCCACGCGCGCGACCCGCAAGGTTTTCCGTATCCGACCGTCGTACCGTTCGCGCCCGATGCAAGCCATCGGCCGGTGATTCTCGTAAGCCGTCTCGCCGAACATACGCGCAACCTCGCCGCCGATCCGCGTGCGGGCTTTCTCGTCGTCGACGCACCGGACGGCGACGTGCTCGATGCCGAGCGCGCGACGCTGCTCGGCCGTTTCGTGCCGCTCGGCGACGATCCGCATGTCGCCGCACGCTACGTGCGCTACGAGCCGGACGCCGCGCGCTATCTCGCGCTCGGCGACTTCTCGTTCTGGGCGCTCGACGTCGAGCGGCTGCGCTATATCGGCGGGTTCGGCCGGATGGGCTGGCTGGACGGCGCGGCGCTCGATGCGCTGCCGCCGCTCGGGTTCGACGACGAGCGGGCGCTCTGGCACGCGTACGAGGCGAGCGACGCACGTCGCGACGGACTCGAGCTGCTCGGCGTCGACCGCCACGGCGCCGACTGGCGTTGCGACGGCCGCCGCGTGCGCACGCCGTTCGATGCGACGCCGGCTGATTCGGACGCATTGCGCGAGCGGCTGATTGCGTGCGCGCGTGATGTGACGTGACGTCGCGCAGCCCGGTTCGAGCGTTTGGCAGGCCGCGAGCCGCGATTTACGCGAACTTGTCGCGGGATGAAAGCTTCGATTTTCTCGCATGCAGGGTAATTGCGTATGTTGATAGACCTAATACGCGATGCCTAATGTCCTAATCTCTATGTAACCGCGAGAAAATTTGAGAAAAGGCCGTGGTGGCCCAAAATGGCGTGTGTGATTTACAATTGGTCTCGGGATTTTCGTAAGTCCCGCTTCAATCAAATCTTTTTTGTGCTAATCTCTGCCTTCGAAAATCCGAGGCACCAATATTCCATGAATGGGTAGCCGGCTGCAGACCGGTGCCATTGGTCATATAGAAAGGGAAACTATGTCTTCTTACAAGGACCTGCTGGCCCAGCGGGAGAAGCTGGAGAAGCAAATCGAAGAAGCGAAGTCGCGCGAATACGCTGAAGTGCTGAATGACGTGAAGCAGAAAATTGCCGACTACGGCTTTTCGCTCGCCGAACTCGGCCTGAGCCGCGCGAAGGCAGGCAAGGTGGGTCGTCCGCGCGCTGGCGTGGCGGCAAAATACCGCGATCCGGAAACGGGCGCGACGTGGTCGGGCCGTGGCAAGCCGCCGCGCTGGATCGCCGGCAAGGACCGCGAACAATTTTCGATTTAAACGAACGTTTAAGTCGTAGTGTCAGAAGAGCCGCGCATCCGCACAGGAGCGCGGCTTTTTTGTATGGCGGTATAGAAATGTATGCGCGATGTCATGAAAATGTCAGAAACGGTGTGCGAATGGAAATGCGATCCGTTCGCATAAGCGGTTGATTTAACTGGGAAATTTAAGGTTATCGGAATGCCCTGACGGCCAGGTTTGATAGAATTTCTTACCTCAACCGATATTCTGTATTTCATGTCCACGTTTTCCGGTGACGCGCAAAGCGCCGATAAGCATGCGGTCGCGCGCAAGAGCACCCTCGTCAGTATTGTGCTGAATCTCGTGCTTGCGACGTTTCAGATCGTCGTGGGCGTGGTTGCGCATTCGCAGGCATTGATTGCCGACGGCGTTCACTCGATTTCCGATTTGATCTCGGATTTTGTGGTGCTGGTTGCGAATCGTCATAGCGGCGCGTCGCCGGACGCCGACCACAATTACGGGCACAGCCGTTACGAGACAGTTGCATCGCTGTTTCTCGGCGTGATCCTGATCGCGGTCGGTATCGGCATGCTCTGGCGCGCCGGCAATCGCCTCGTAAATCTGGAAAACATCCCGGCCGTGCATTTTTCCGCGCTGATCGTCGCGCTGACGGTGCTCGTGTCGAAAGAGGCGCTGTTCCGCTACATGCTGCGCGAGGCACGGCGCGTGCGTTCGGCGATGCTCGTCGCGAACGCGTGGCATGCGCGCTCGGATGCCGCGTCGTCGCTCGTCGTCGCGATCGGCATCGTCGGCAGCCTGGCCGGGGTGCGGCTGCTCGACCCGATCGCGGCCGCGATCGTCGGCTTCATGATCGCCCGCATGGGCTGGACGTTCGGCTATGACGCGTTGCAGGACCTGTCCGATCGCGCGCTCGCGACGACCGACACGGACGAGATCCGTGCGCTGCTCGCGGCGACGCCCGGCGTGCGCGACGTGCACGACCTGCGCACGCGCAAGATGGGCGATGCCGCGCTCGTCGACGCGCACATCCTGGTCGATCCGATGATCTCGGTATCGGAAGGGCACTACATCGCGGAAACCGCACGGGCGCGCGTGTTGCGCGACCCGCGCGTGCTGGATGCGCTGATTCACGTCGACCCGGAGAACGACGCGGCGCGCCGTCCGGCGCTCGCGCTGCCGCCGCGCGCCGAGATCGCGACGCGGCTCGACGACGCGCTCGCGCAGCGCGGGCTGCATGCGGACGCGATCGATCTGCACTATCTGAGCACGGGGCTGGAGATCGACGTGACGCTTGCCGCGGAGGCGGGCGCGACCGACGCGGCACTGGCCGGCAGGCTCGACGTCGACACGCTGAAGCGCCAGTTCGGCGCGCGCCGGATCAGCTTTACACGCGCGCTGCCCGCGCAGGCGTGACGCCGGCGCGAACGCGTTCGCGCGCCGCGCGTTACAGCGGCAGCTGCGTGTCGAACTTGATTTCGCGCAGCACGACGCTCGTGCGCACCTGCGACACCGCTGGAATCTTGAAGATCCGTTCGTGCAGGAAGACGTCGTAGGCCTTGATGTCGGGCGCGACGATCTTGAGGATGTAATCGGCTTCGCCCGTCGTGCTGTAGCACTCGGTGACTTCCGGGCAGGTTGCGATCTCGCGCTCGAACTGTTCGACGCCGCCTTCGTTGTGACGCGTCAGATGCACGTGCGCGAGTGCGCACACGTGCAGGCCGAGTTTCTCGCGATCGAGCAGCGCGGTATAGCGCTGGATCACGCCGGACTGTTCCATGTCCTTGATGCGCCGCCAGCACGGCGTGCTCGACAGGCCGACCTGGTCGGAAATTTCCTGTACCGAACGGCGCGCGTCGAGCTGCAACAGGCGAAGGATTTTTTGCGAAAAGGAATCGAGCGTCACCTGCGCCTCCATGCGGCAGCTACAACACGCTGAATGTTAGAGGGCCGGGAAAGGAAAGGCAATCTGGCGGCGTGCCGGTGAGCGAGATTCGCTAATTTGCGCGCGGATCCGTGGGATTTTGTCCCGCTCCCGCCTGTTCCGACCGGTCGGTGTCGGCGACCGCCAGCCCCGCGAGCGCGGCCTGCTGGCGGCGCAGGTCGGCCAGCATGTTGCAGAACAGCGCGCCTTGCTCGATCGCGTCGTCGAGCGCGACGTGCGTATGCGGGTGATCGTCGAACCAGTGCTTCGGAAAGCGCGGCTTGATGGCCTTGCGGTACGGCAGGCCCGTCATCGCGAACGCGAGCGTCTTGATGTCGAGCGCCGACCACGAGAACGGGCAGCGGCCCGCGAAGCGCATCATGTACCAGAACATGAACGTGAAATCGAAGCCGGCCGGCATCGCGACGAACACCGGCTTGCCGGGCAGCGCCTCGACCCACTCGACGTACGCGACGAGCGCGGCCTCCGGTGCCTGCAGGTCGCGCCGGCATGCGGCCCATGCGTCGGGCTCCGTCTTCCACCACGCTTCCTGCACCGGATGCGCGGTCGCGCCGGGCAGCGTCTCGAGGTTCGCCGAGAACGTCGCGATCAGCTGCTTGTCCTCGGTATAGGCGGCCGACGCGAAGCTCAGCATCGAGTGCGGGCCGGGAATCGGGCCGTCGGCCTCGACGTCGGTGCTGACGTAGATTTCGGGGATGGCGGTCTGGTTCATCCGTATGCCTTGTCGGACACGAACGGATTCGTGCGGCGCTCGTCGCCGAAGGTGGACACAGGGCCGTGGCCCGGCACGAACGTGACGTCGTCGCCGAGCGGCCACAGCTTTTCCTTGATCGAGCGCACGAGGTCCGCGTGATTGCCGCGCGGGAAGTCGGTGCGGCCGATCGAGCCGGCGAACAGCACGTCGCCGACGATCGCGACGCGATGCGCGCGGCTGAAGAACACCACGTGGCCGGGCGTATGACCCGGGCAGTGATAGACCTCGAGCGTCTCGGCGCCGAACTGCACGGTGTCGCCGTCGTTCAGCCAGTGATCCGGCTCGAAGGTTTCGGCGGCCGGGAAGCCGAAGCGCTGGCTCTGCATCGGCAGTTGTTCGATCCAGAAGCGTTCGTCTTCCTGCGGCCCCACGATCGGCACGCCGTAATGCGTGGCGAGCGCCTTTGCGCCCGCGCAGTGGTCGACGTGCCCGTGCGTGAGCAGCACTTTCTCGACCTGCACGTTCTGCCGCGCGATCTCCTGTTCGATCCGTTCGAGATCGCCGCCCGGATCGACGACGGCGGCGCGGCCGGTCTTTTCGCAGACGAGCAGCGAGCAGTTCTGCTGGAACGGCGTGACCGGGATGAGCGTGACTTTCATGAGGGCACCGGCGGCTAAAAGGACCGATTGTACCGGTCGCGCGCGCCGCCCGCCGGCCCCGCGGAGCGAGCGTTCGGCGCACGCCGTGCGGGCCGTCCCCGCGCCTCCGATTGTTACCGCCATAGTGAGAATCAATGGCGGAAGCGGGGCGGATTTCGAGACGGCGTTTTGATTTATGTATAATGCGGCCCATTGCGCGTGAATTTCACGCAATTCGCTGGTGTTTCGGCCCCGTTAAATGGGGCGTCGGATTCACCGTCAAGCATCGACCGCCGGGGAGTCCGGCGGTGTATCCAGCACCGACGTTCGGTGCTCACGTCTTGTCCGGCCGGGTGCTGCGCGCCCGCCTGCGGCCCTGCTGCCGCGCCGCCGGATGAGGCCTGTGCCGCCGTTCCTGTGCGTTGGCTGTACGCGACGCGCGCGAACGTGAGAGCCATGTTCGATGGCGGCATGTGGGGTCTGGTCAGGCTGCCGGGGACAGGTTGCGCCAGACGTGAAAACTAATCAGGACGGTTGCGGCTGAGAAGAAGCCGCGCCCATGCTAGCCGCCTGCTCGCATCCGAGCGGGGCGTGCACGCATTTGCCGTCCGGGCCGCGTATCTGCGTTGTTGAGCAGCGTTGTATCGGTGCGGCCCGAACCAGAAGGCGACACGTCGATGAATTTTCGATTTCCGACTCGATTCGGGACCATTGCTTTATTTTTTGCGTTGACGGGCTGTGCGGTGCCATCCAGCCAGACCACCGGCAACGCCAATCTGAAGGGCGCCGTCGACAAGACGGCCGCGGCCGCGAAAGCGGACGACAACAAGCAGCAACTGAATTTCGATTCCGCGCTGGCATCGATGCCGGCGGCCGACAGCAAGGACGCGAACAAGTCGTCGCTGGCGGACGCCGAGCCGATCGACGGCAAGGACGTATCCGACTTCCATCAGACGGGCCGCGCATCGTGGTATGGCCGCGATTTCCATGGCCGCCGCACCGCGAATGGCGAGCGCTTCAACATGAATGCGCTGACCGCCGCGCATCGTACGCTGCCGCTGTCTTCGTACATCA
The DNA here is from genome assembly GCF_027257875.1 of Burkholderia sp. IMCC1007. GTDB lineage: Bacteria > Pseudomonadota > Gammaproteobacteria > Burkholderiales > Burkholderiaceae > Burkholderia. Next base: position 46,768 of record NZ_JAPVQY010000046.1, on the reverse strand, counting down.
AGGTGACGAACGCTTCGACCGGCAAGTGGGTCGTCGTGAAGGTCAACGACCGCGGGCCGTACAAGCGCGGCCGCGTGCTCGACCTGTCGTATGCGGCTGCCAAGATCATCGGTCTCGTGCACGCCGGCACGGGCCGCGTGAAGATCGAAGGGCTGTCGCCGCAGGAAGCGCGCGAGGCGCGCGACGAGATGGTCGCGTCGGTGTCGACGAAGTAACGCGGCGGTTCGTCCGTCCATGCAGAAAGGGCTGCCTTCAGGCAGCCCTTTCTCGTTTCAGCGGTTCGCGCCGTGCGCGTCCCGCGTCAACCTTCCTTCAGCGCTAGCGCGCGCGCGTACAGCGCGTTGCGCGACGCGCCCGTGAGTGCCGCCGCGAGCTTCGCGGCGCTCTTCACCGGCACTTCTTCCAGCAGCAGCTTGAGCAGCGCGTCGTGCGCGGTGTCGTCGGCCTCGTCGCGATCGGCCGGCGCGCCTTCGACGACCAGCACGAACTCGCCGCGCTGCCGGTTCGCATCGCCGTCGAGCCAGCTCTCTCCTTCGGCCAGGGTGCCCTGGAACAGCTGCTCGTGTAGCTTGGTGAGTTCGCGCGCGATCAGCAGCCGGCGCGCGGGACCGAATGCGTCGGCCAGCGCGGCGACGGTTTCGGCGATCCGGTGCGGCGCTTCGTAGAACACCAGCGCATACGGATGCCGCACGAGCGCCTGCAGCGCGCTGGCGCGCTGCTTCGTCTTCGGCGGCAGGAAGCCCGCGAACGTGAACGAGCCGGCCCAGTCGCCCGCCACGCTCAGCGCGGTCACGGCCGCGCTCGCGCCCGGCAGCGGGACGACCGCGAAGCCCGCGGTGCGCACGGCGTCGACGAGCCGCGCGCCCGGGTCCGAAATGCCGGGCGTACCGGCGTCCGACACGTACGCCACGCGTTCGCCCGCGCGCAGCAGCTCGATCACGCGCAGCGCGGCTTCGCGTTCGTTGTGCTCGTGCACGGCGACGAGCGGCTTCGAGATCCCGTAGCGGGCGAGCAGCTGGCCCGTGTTGCGGGTGTCTTCGGCGGCGATGCGGTCGGCGAGGCCGAGCACGTGCAGCGCGCGCAGCGTGATGTCGGCGGTATTGCCGATCGGCGTCGCGACCACGTAGAGCGCGGCGTTCGGGTAATGCTGCGTTTGCGCGAGTTCGAGGAGGGCAGTCATGGCAGGCAATGCGCGCAATCGCGGCGCAAGCGGAACAAGGACGGCATTGTGCCACGCGCAGCCGCGCGCGCCGGGCGGCGCGCGCGGTTTGCCGGCCGCCGCCGACAACTTTTCCGGCGCGGCGCGATCCAAACCGGTCGGCGCGGCGTTCGAGCAGCGCGCGCGGCAGTTCCTCGAGCGTCGCGGCCTCGCGTTCGTCGCGGCCAACGTGACGGTGCGCGGCGGCGAGCTCGATCTCGTGATGCGGGCGCCCGATGGCGCGCTCGTGTTCGTCGAGGTGCGCGCGCGGCGCAGCATGCGCCATGGCGGTGCGGCCGCGAGCGTCGGCTGGCGCAAGCGGCGGCGTCTGATCGCGGCGGCGCTCTGGTTCTGGGCGCGGCACGGCGCGGGCGCTGCGTGCCGCTTCGACGTCGTCGCGTTCGAGGCCGGGCGGCTCGAATGGCTGCGCGACGCATTTCGGGCCGACGATGTGTAGCCGCGAGCTGTGACGAGATGTAAAGAGTTCTTGCCATACCCCCGGACACGGCGCCGGAGTGCGGTAAACTCGCCGCACCCATGATGTCGCGCGCTGCGTGCCACGCGCCCAGTTCACCAGGAATCGATGTCAGTCGAACGTATTCAGCAACATTTCCGCGATAGCGCCGCGCTTCATGCCGAGGCGGCCGATGCGCTGTCGCTGCCGATCGCAGCCGCGGTCGATGCGATGTTCGCCGCGCTGGCGAACGGCAACAAGATCGTCGCGTGCGGCGACGGCCCGTCGGCCGCCGCTGCGCACTACCTCGCCGTGTCCCTCGTCGGCGGCTTCGAGCGCGAGCGTCCGGGCCTGCCGGCGATTGCGCTGGCCACCGACGCGTCGCAGGGCGGGCTCACCGCTGCGACCGCCGCCGATCAGCTGTTCGCGCAGCAGGTGCGCGTGCTCGGGCAGACCGGCGACATCCTGCTGGTGCTCGACGCGGGCGGCGCGTCGCCGCGCGTGCTCGCTGCGATCGACGAGGCGCACGAGCGCGAAATGACCGTCGTCGCGTTGACCGGCGGGAACGGCCACGCAGTCGCGGCCGCGCTGTCCGACACCGATATTCCGATCAGCGTGCCCGCGTCGCGCGCGGCGCGCGTCCACGAAGTCCATCTGCTGACCATCCACTGCCTGTGCGACGGCATCGACGCGATGCTGCTGGGTGAGGATTGAACGAAGGAGAGCCGTCGATGAATCAAAGCCGCGTCAAAGGGACGCTCGTCAGAACCACGTTGCTCGTCGCGCTGACGGCGGGCCTTGCCGTGTCGCTGCAGGGCTGCGTGCTCGGCGTGCTCGGTGCTGCGGCAGGCGGCAGCGCGCTGATCGCGACCGACCGCCGTACGCTCGGCGCGCAGACTGAAGATCGCGAGATCCAGGTGAAGGCGCTCACGCAGATCAACAATGGGCTGCCGGATCAGTCGCACGTGAACGTGACGGTGTTCAACCGCCGCGTGCTGCTGACGGGCGAAGTGCCGAACGATGCGTCGAAGCAGCGCGCAGAGGAAATCGTGCGCGGCATCAACAACGTGAACGGGATCGTCAACGAGCTGTCGGTCGAGCCTGCGTCGTCGCTGTCGTCGCGCGCGAACGACTCGTATCTCGAAGGGCGCGTGAAGTCCGAGTTCATCGCGACGAAGGGGTTGTCGGCGAACTACTACAAGGTCGTCAGCGAGCGCGGCAATATCTACCTGATGGGCCTCGTGACGGTCGACGAAGGCAATCGCGGTGCCGATGCGGCGAGCCAGGTGCCGGGCGTCGAGAAGGTCGTGAAGGTGTTCCAGTACATCCAGCCGCAGGATGCACAGGCGTTGCAGGCTGCGTCGCCGAGCGGTGCGTCCGGCGCGCAGGCCGCCGCCGCGCCCGCAGATTCGGCGACCGTCGGTGCGGTGCCCGATGCGTCGGTCCAGTCCACGCCGCTGCAACCGCCCGCGCCGATCTCGAATTCGTCGAGCGTGCATCCGGGCAACCCGAAGGCGACGCCGCAATGAAGCTGATGCAGATCAAACAGCGGATCGCACGGGGCGCCGCGGCTGCGGTGCTCGCGGCCGGTGCGCTCGGCACCGCCCATGCCGATGTCGCCGACGGCCTGCGGGTCGCGCGCGGTAACGCGTGCATGGGGTGTCACGCGGTGGACCGTAAGCTCGTCGGCCCCTCGTTCAAGGACATCGCCGCGCGCTACAAGTCCGATCCGCAGGCCGTCGCGAAGCTGTCGAAGAAAGTGAAGGATGGCGGCTCGGGTGTGTGGGGCGCGATTCCGATGCCGGCGCACCCGCGCATGAGCGATGCGGACCTGCGTTCCGTGGTCGAATGGGTGCTCGCCGGCGCGCCGTCGAAGTGACGCATTCGGGGTAGCGAACCCCTATTGCCAAGCGCAGAAATGCGTGTGTATGATGGTTGACTGTTGGGGCGGTAGCTCAGCTGGGAGAGCGTCGCGTTCGCAATGCGAAGGTCGTGGGTTCGATCCCCATTCGCTCCACCAAGAAATCCCTTTAAAAACCGCCGCTTAGGCGGTTTTTTCTTTTGGGCGTTGCTTCCGTCGTCGTTGGCTCGACACCCCGCAGGGTGACATCAGGGTGACAGACAGTTGTCTGACGGCGGAAGAATGGCATGCACCCTGACACAAGGTCAACAGTCGCGATAGAGTGCAACCGCGTGCGACCGAACTTGTCGTCATTACTCATCGTCTGATGTGCGGTCTTCATCAGCGATGCGGTCCTTCTCTGAAGCAATCCCAACACCGTTTCGCGATCTCACTTCCGATGGCGTGACTTGTCGCCATACTTCTCGCGGCACGTGGTTTTCCAAGGTACGACTCTCGTCACCAGCGCGTTTCCCCGATGTTGATGCCGCTGTGTTCCCGGTTCGTTGGGACAAATTCAGGCGGCGTCGCTGACGTATGCCCCGATGAATGCCGCAGGTGTCGGCTGATTGGCCGAAAGGCATAATGTCGCCTTCGTGGTTTCATCGCCACAATAACAAGCGACTCAGCCCCTATGACCGCACTCGAAATGCTTCTCGATACCTTCCGCCATGCCGCCGTTACTGAACGGGAGAAGGGAACCTACTTCGAAGAGTTGATCGTCACCTATTTGCGGAACGAAGCTACGTACCGCGATCTGTACAGCGATGTCTGGACTTATGCGGAATGGGCTGACCTGCAAGGGCTCGACAAGCGGGACACGGGCATCGATCTTGTGGCGAAGACGCGTGGCACGGACGAGTTCCACGCGATCCAGTGCAAGCTGTTTGCGCCGAACCACAAGGTCCAGAAAGGCGACATCGACAGCTTCTTCACGGCATCGGGCAAGAAGCCATTCACGCGCCGGATCATCGTCGCCACGACGAATCATTGGAGCGAACACGCCGAAGATGCCTTACTGGATCAGCAGCCGCCAGTCAGCAAAATCGACCTGACCGCCCTTGAAGAAAGCCAGATCGATTGGGGCCAGTACCAGCCCAAGGCCGCGCCGGTCATCAAGGCGAAGAAGGAACTGCGCTCGCATCAGATCAATGCACTGAATGCAGTTGTTCATGGTCTGGCGGATGCCGACCGTGGCAAGCTCATCATGGCGTGCGGGACCGGGAAGACATTTACCAGCTTGAAGATCGCCGAAGCGATGGCCGGTGCGGGCAAACGGGTGCTGTTCCTTGTTCCAAGTCTGTCGCTGCTGTCGCAGTCCCTGACCGAATGGACGCAAGAGAGTGGGACGCCGCTTCATAGCTTCGCGGTTTGTTCCGACAGCGACGTTGGCAAGAAGCGCAAGAAAGAAGACGACATGGTGCAAACTTTCGTCCATGAACTGCGCTATCCAGCCACGACGGATTCGGCCCGATTGGCGGCAGAGATGGCGAAGCGGCACGACGCGTCGCACATGAGCGTCGTTTTCTCGACTTACCACTCGATTGATGTCATCAGCCGTGCGCAGAAGCAGTTCGGCATGGCCGACTTCGACCTTATCGTCTGCGACGAAGCACATCGCACGACCGGCGCGACCTTCGGCGATGACGACGAAAGCACCTTCGTTCGGGTCCACGACGCCGATTACATCCGCGCTGCCAAGCGCATGTACATGACGGCGACGCCACGTACCGGTTGCAGCGCTGCCCCTGTCTGCTTGCAATCGCGCTGCAATGCTACAGTCATGCCTTACGGGGGAACTGCAATATCGTTCCGGTCGGGGACGACGGCGACCCATCACTGGACTGTTTCTTCAATCGAACTGCGTCGAGCGATGAAACGCTTGACTCATGACTGAAGAATCCGTCTGGCAACCCGCAAAGCCTTTCACAATCAGTTGCACCGAACCCCACTGATGCAAGAAGCCCTTCTTTCGTCAGCCCACCTTCAGATAGAAGCAGATTGATGGTTCGGGGAAGAAGGCGAACCGATTCAAAGCCGAGTCTATCGTCAAGGGGTTCACCTTTTCGCCAGCCGCGTGCACTGTAGTTTTTCCATAGGCGCGTTGCATAGGCGTCGTCGATGATCTCCAATTGACGGCAGCGCATAATCATTGCGGCGACCGACACCTTCCAGCGCAGCTTCAGTGCGAGAAAGGTATCAAGGCTAGGTCGGATCATTTCCGCTGCGAACGTCTCCGCTGGCAACAGGAATGCACCGGCGAACAGATGGGCTTGCCGTTCGATCTCGGGATACCGCTTCATGAACTCTACGTCATCGATGTCTCGATGCAGGACTAGATGCCCGAGTTCGTGCGCAGCGTCGAATCTGCTGCGAACACCGTTTGCTTTGTCCGCCGCAAGAAACACGTAGGGACGACCATCGGTGTCGAACCATTGTGATGCGCCGTCCATACGAGTGTAGCCAAGCTCTTCCCGGACACAAATGACGCCCGCATTCTCCAACACGAGCACCATGTCGGAGATCGGGCCTAGACCAAGATTCCACTGGCGGCGGCATGCTTGCGCCGCTTCTTCGATGTCGGCGTCAGTGATCTTCAAGTGGTCATTCGCGCCTAGACGGGGAATGCTCACCACCGGCCAATCGACCCACTCCTGAAGTACAAGGCTGATCTCGTTCAGCCACTTCAGGCGAATGTCAGCAATGGTCTGCGCTTCCTTGGTAACTGCCGCCGTACTTCTGAAGAAACAGACCTTGTCGCCGTAGCCCGGTAGTGCGGTGAGAAACCATGAAGTCGGCATGCCAAGTTCATCGGCTAAGCGCTGAAGCGCTTCCGATTCTGGAACTTGATCGCCCTTTTCCCACTTCGAGACGGTACCCGACGACTTACCTACCTTCGATGCCAACGCTGTCTGCGTTAGCCCACGGCAAAGACGTGCTTGTACTAAGCGTTCGGGTTGAAAGCCTGCAACTCCAATTCGCATGGTTTTATGTTTCCGACGCGCGCAGACGCCGCTTAAGGGTGGCCCATGCCAAGTCAGGGACTTCCACCTGTTCTTCAGGATGGTATGCGGCCATAACTTCAGAAACCGGCACGAACAGGTGCCAGTCCTTCAGACTGGTGTAAGGCACACCGAGCATCACCGCGAAGGGGACCGATTGTGGTTCTCTGCGGTGCGGTTTTACTGCGACGATCAAGCACCCCAATCCATCCGGCAGTGGCTCGGAATTCCCCGTGAACAGATCAAGGTTCGCTGGTTCCAGTCGATCATTGACAGCAGCAATCATCTGGCGGTGCTTGGCCTGTCTTGGCGTTCGGTTGTTGAACGGGACGCAAATCTGACCAAAGCGTATTTCGCCGCTGGCGACGAGACTGAAGCGTTCTCCCTTGGGTTCGGTATGTGGAGCGGCAGCGGTCATCCCTGCGTCGCTTGCCGCCTTACGCAACGCCCCACTCGACCGGTAGTGTTGCAGTTGCGGGTGCACCCGAAACCTTTCCGGGTCATCGAACGTTACAGCGTGCTGATGCGCGGCGGAATGTCCAGCTTCGATCTCTTCCACAACGCGCTGGAAGAAGACTGCGGGTGTGCGAGATGCGATGTACTGGATCAAATCATCTTTCAGCGGACGGCGGACAGCTTGCAGGCTCAATGTAAGCTCCTATCAACCTTGTGATACGGATTAAAGCCAAGAAATTCTTCGTTTTGAAGCTGAATGCTCGGTCAGTATATCGTTAACCGGAGTTCAAGTGGCAACGCCATGCGTAGATAGTCGTTTGGGGCGGCTGGCGTTGCGTGTCAGCGGCCTGTCGGAAGGTAAGGCCCTTGGTCGTCCATCCACGACAACGCCATCGCAGCATGAAGAGATGAAGGGCAAGTACGTGTTGGGTAAGATGGTCAGCGCGTTGGCGCGGACTTACGGCATCGCGCGGGCGAGCGTGCTGGCTGGTGGCGAATCCGTAGTGCGTTCATAACAGCAAGCGCGTGCCATCCGGTCATCTCTTTTTGGTTGCGACCACTCATGAAATGTGGCTTGTGTCAATACTTGTTGACACAACGACCCTGTTTTGTTATAATGTGCGTTCTCTGCAAAGAGAGTGACTGCCGTCCGGTCGATTTGCCGGACGCTCCGCAAGCGGATACCAGTTCTGGTTCCGCATCTATATGAATTCCCCCAGTGGCTTCCTTTCACGGCTTGCACGCGTTCGCGCATGCTATCCAGCTTCGCCCCTGAACAACGGGTGATGCATGATGTTCAGCAAGGCGCATCGGTTGTGCCGGTCAGCGAAATCTCAAAAACTTCATTTGCATAAATAGATGTAGAAAGCTTGGCTCGGTGGCTTCCAGTGGCTTCCAGTGGCGTCCGATTAGACGGATGTTGTCGCGAGACGATCACGTAGCTACAGAAGATGTACAGGCCGGTTTCGAAGCGGAAATGCCCGAATAAATACCCTTCATGAAGTAAAGACAGCCGGAAACACCGGCCGTTCCCTGACAAAGTGCAACGTTATGCTTCCTTGGCAAAAAGCCGGCCTCGTGCCGGCTTTTTGTTTGGTCGCTCACGTTCTTGCTTACTCGAGCCAGCACATCAGATGAATATTCCCAAAGGCTGCGTCTTCTGACAGCTTTGTCCCTTATCGTTGCCGGCAGTTGTGAGTGCATTTGCGTGTCGATCGGGGCGCGTGACCCACCGCATGAACGGTCGGCGGTTTGTTGTCCGGTAGGCAGCCATCAAGACTCCAACGATAGAAATGCAGCCATTCACCAGTCAAACTTATAGGATCTCTCTGACCTGATTTCGTCAATCGTGCGCTTGACTTGCCGCCGATCATCCTCGTTCAGGCGGTCCAGATCGCTTTCAATCCGCGTAAGGTATTCCTCACCACCGTATGAAGCGGCCACCCGCTTGAGAATCTTGGCGATATCGTGAGTTCGGCATGCAACTAGCGCCAGATCGCCGGCCTTCCACGACGACGACATAAATGCGTTGACGAGCTCCCGGCGTGCTGTTTTGCAGCGATCCCAATCGAAAAACGGGACAAACTTTAAGAAGTCTGGCACATCGTCGGCCTTCGCAAGTTCCTGATAGACCACGGGAAACAAGGCCGCGATCAACATCGAGACCGGCTGTCGACGGGCGTGAAGCAGCGATTGTATGAGCCATCCGGCCGCATTCAGCCGACCGGCGACAAGGGGGTATTCCCGCTCAAGATACGCCGCTGGCCCTTGATCGAACTTACCCGCATCAACCAGATCCCAAGCCGTGACAACGACCGAGAGGCGCGGTAACTCGCCGTCTTCGCGCTTAGTAAGCGAAATCTCAAGAAAGCGGATCAGTTCGCACAACATGACCTGTGTTGGAAGCCCTTGATCCTCCTCGTCACCAAGTTTCTCAAGCATTTTTCGGGACGTCACCCAATCGAGCGGTCGGACATCTTGGTCGGAATCGACTCGCACAAAGAGCAGTGCGGCGTCTGCCTGCCTCAACTCGCTCATCCAATCCGGATCAATTTCGCCTTCGATGACAGCATTACGCCAGAGCTCCCCGGAGATATCCGGTACGACGACCTTGGATTTAGGCCCATTTTTCGTCGCGGCGACGACGACCTCGAAGTCCCGCCGCACGTCGCTGTGTTCCGAGCGCGGCGCGAAACCTCCCTCAAAAAGATGGTCGGTTACCTCGAGCACGAAGTTGATGTCCTCGGGCTGCTCTGCGGCGTGCAGCGCGCCCGTCTCGGCGTCAAGTGCCCTCCATAGACGGCCAATATAGTTAGTCTTTCCCGAATCGGGGCCACCTAGCAGTATGATCGAGCGGCTCATCGGTCCCTCCTATAGGTCAGATAGGCGCGATCACCTTCGACCGGCTCAGTCGATTGCCAGCCTGGATAAAGGCAATGCGAATCTGATGGCGAGCGGCGATGTGAATATCGGTGCGGCAACAGAGACGCACGAGCTGAATTCGCACGAAACGCACAGCCACAGCAATGTGGTGAGCGGCGCGAAGATCGCGAGCGGGATCGACCAGACAGCGGCCTATAGCCAGGGCAGCACGGTATCAGCCGACGGCATCAACATCGTCAGCAACCGCGACATCAACGTGACCGGCAGCAATGTCGTGGGTACGAACGACGTCACGTTGCAGGCCAAGCGTGACGTCAATATCAAGACATCACAAGACACTACTCAATCGTCCAGCTACTACGAGAAGAAGGAATCCGGCCTGCTAACAAATGGTGGCCTGTCGGTCACGGTGGGGTCGCGCTCGACCGCACAGCAAGACCAAACCAGCTCGGTGACGAATAACGGGAGCGTGATCGGATCATCGCAGGGTAATGTCACGATCCAGGCCGGCAAGGATGCGACGATTACGGGTAGCACGATTGTTGCGGGCCAGGATGTCGGAATCGCCGCTCAGAACGTGACCGTGAATGCCGCGTACGACACCTACAAGGACGCGCAGTCGCAGCAGTTTAGCCAGTCGGGATTGAGCGTCGGATTGGGCGGTGGTCTCGTCGGGCTCGGGCAGTCGATGGCGGGCGCGGTCCGCCAGGGCCAGCAGTCGGGCGATTCGCGCCTCGCGGCGGTGCAAGCCGTGGCGGCAGCCGAACAGGCATACCAGAACCGTGGCGGGATCAAGGATGCCGCCAATGCCCTGGCGAACGGAAACGTGAGCGATGCCGCAAAGGGTGTTCAGGTGCAGCTAAGCATCGGATCGAACCATAGCAGCAGTAATTCGACGACATCGATCTCGGATGCGAAAGGTTCGTCGATCATCGGTAACGGCAACGTATCCATTATCGCGACCGGCACGCCGGACGCGAACGGAAACGCCCAGGCGGGTACCGGGAATATTGTGATGACCGGAGCGTCGGTGCTCGGCAAGAACGTCGTGCTCGATGCCAACAACGCGATTACGCTGCAAAGCGCCCAGAGTACGGAGCAGAACACGAGTTCGAACAGTTCGACCGGCTGGAATGCTGGCGTCGCGATCGGGGTGGGCAAGAACACGGGCATCAGCGTTTTTGCTAACGGCTCGAACGCACATGGTCAAGGCAACGGGGACAGCGTCACGCAGACCAACACGACGGTGGCGGCTGGCAACAACCTGACTATGAAGTCGGGCGGCGACACGACGCTGTCGGGCGCGCGGGTGTCGGGCGATAAGGTCAAGGTGGATGTCGGCGGCGACCTGACGATGACGAGTCTTCAGGACACGTCGAACTACAGCAGCAACCAGCACAACACGGGGGTAAGCGGCAGCTTTACGTTTGGCTACGGTGGTGGCGTCGATGCATCGATCGGCCACACCAGCATCGACGCGAATTATGCGTCGGTGAATCAGCAAACCGGCATTGTGGCGGGTAAGGAAGGTTTCGACGTCAATGTGGTGGGCCACACCCAACTCAATGGTGCACAGATCGCGAGCGCTGCGCCGGCCGATAGCAACACGCTGACAACCGGCAGCCTTGGATTTACCGACATCCAGAACAAGATGTCGTATTCAGGCTCGTCGGAAGGCTTTTCGACGGCGGGTGGGCCGAGCTTCGCGCAGACTGGCGACAGCGCAAGCGGTGTCACGCACGCTGCGGTGAGCCCGGCAAAGATCGTCGTGAAGGCGGACGAACAGAACGGCACGGACAGCACGGCCGGCCTGTCGCGCGATACGGCAAACGCGAACCAGACAGTTGAGAATACGTTCAACCTGCAGAAGGTTCAGAACAATCTGGCGTTCGCGCAGGCGTTCGGCAAGGCCGCAACTTTCGCCGTAGCGGAAGCGGCGACGCAGCTCGAAAATAGCAGTCCGCAGATGAAGGCCTTGTTCGGCGAAGGTGGTGCCGGTCGTGACGTGTTGCACGCCGCGGTGGCGGCAATCGGGGCTGCGCTGTCAGGCGGGAACGTTGGCGGGGCGATTGCAGGTTCTCTGGCGGGAGATGTGTTGCAGTCTCTGGCGCAGCCAATCATTGATCAGACGGTAAGCCAGTTGCCGTTGGACGCGCAAACCGCTGCGCGGAAGGCTCTGAACGAGATCGTGGCGACAGCCGGCGGTGCGGCGGGCGGCGCACTCGCGGGTGGTGGCTCGTCGGGCGCTCTCGCCGGAGCGGGGTCGGCCAGCAACAACGAACTTTACAATCGGCAACTTCACCAGAGCGAAGCGGACAAGCTCAAGCAGCTTCAGAAAGGGCAAAGCCCCGAGCAGCAGTACAGACTCGCAGCAGCCGAATGTGCGCTCGTGCATTGTGCGGACAATATTCCGGACAATGACCCGAATAAGGCCGCGTTGCAAAAGATTCAAAACGACGGCGCGCAGTACACGTACGAACAAAACGTGCTGAAGAAAGCCGGTGCATTCGACGGCTATGGAGACCTGGATCGCTTATCCGACACCTACGATCGAAACCAGGTCTCCAATCGTCTTGTGGGTGCTGTTCAGGGCGTTGGAAGCGTGGCGGTTGCGGCTGGCGCAGTGACGGGCGGATGCGCGTCAGTGGCCGGCTGTGCGCTCGGAGCGGCCATTGCGGTAGGCGCGGTCGACTATGCAAAGTCAGGCTTCACCCAGATGATGTCGGGCAATTTGACGCCGACCTATGGCGAGCAAGCCTTGCAAAGCCTCGGTATGAGCCCGACGGGAGCGGCGCTGGTCTATGGCGCGCTTAACCTCGGAGGCGCTGCGGTTCAAACGGTAATCGCTGGCCGTGCAATTGATGCAACTGCTGCCGCGAACGCTTGGGCGAAGGGGACGTATACTGGTTCAAGTAGCGCAGAATATTCGGGGCCTCTATATCGTTATCAGTTGCCAAAGTATGCTGATGATACATGGAATCTCTTTGATGGAAACGTAGATTTAAATCACCGCTATTCACCTAAAGGGGTTGGTGCGGTTTATACATCGACTTCACAGCAGACTGCATATAATGAGGTTGCTAGTTATGCCCCGCTAAATGGGAAGGTGCTTGTAACCAAGAATTTTGTAATTAACAACGTGCTGGATCTGACCGATCCAGCCGCACGTCAAGCATTAGGAGTGACCCTGGATCAGATTACACAGCCGAGTCACGGAGGTACTTCTTATGATGCGACACAAGCGATCAGCAATTGGGCGCGGCAGCAAGGTTATCAGGCAATTTTGGCACCGTCTGCTCAAAATCCTGGGGGTGTCAACCTGGTTTCGTTCCAGTCGTTGGGAAAGCACTGAGATGGAAGATTTTCCGAAAGGATGGGAGGATGTCGTTAAGTTCATGAGGACCAAATGGATTGATAACGATATAACGAGAGAGCTTTCTCGTCGCGTTTCCGATCCGGAAATTGCAGTTGTTATTTGGGGGTGTATGGAAGACAATTCACTTCCGTGGTTGGATTACAAGATGCCAGCGGCGGGGCGAAAAAAGCCGATCGATCTTCTGAAATCGGAGAAAGGAAGGGCGGAGATTCGATGGATACTAATATCCAATCCATGGTGGCCGGCGTTGGGAAAGCGAAGCGAACCTAATTGAACTGGTGCGTTCTATTGTTATGGTCGAAACATGCGGCAGTCATTCTGTGCGGGCACGCTCAGGAGCAAATTGAATGAGATTTAGGTCAGTATTGACGGTCCAGTCCTTAGCAATATTGGCGCTTCTCGCGGCTTGTGAGTCTGTGCCACCAGACGCACCTCCGCGTCCTCCACCAAAGCCTGAAATGGAACCCGTGTTGCCCTCTTGGTCGAGCACGATCTGGGTTATGGGCTTTTGGAAATGGAACGGCACCGAATGGGTTTGGGTTCCGGGACACCTTGCACCTAAGCCATAAGATCGAACTAACAACACCACATCTATGACAATCCGTACCCCGGCCGTCCTGCTGTCGGCTGCATGGCTGATACCAATGGCAGTGTCGGCGCAAGAAGCTCCCCGTCTCATCATTCCGGGCAACGACCAGCAAACCCGACAGCAGGAAGAGGCGCGAGAGCGTGAACGGGTAGTCTCCGCGCCCGGGGTGCGATCGGAAGTGGTGCGAAGTGCTGAGTATCCAACGCTGCCTTCTGAAACACCTTGCTTTCGGATCGAGCGTTTCGTACTCGAGGTACCCGATGCGCTGCCTGCCTCTCTGAAATCGCAAGGCGCATCGGCATTGCCGATGGATCGCTTAAATCGCAAGGCGCATCGGCATTGCCGATGGATCGCTTCGCATTCGCGCGTGAATGGCTTGGGCACTACGCGGGCGCGTGCGTTGGCAAACAGGGTCTCGATTTGCTCGTCAAAGGCTTGTCGCAAGCGATCCTGGCGCGCGGATATGTGACGACGCGCGTGCTGCTGCCCGAGCAGGATCTGTCGACTGGCACCCTCAAGTTTTCACTGGTCCCTGGCGTAATCCGCCATGTGCATTTTGCCGACGAGAAGCTCCGCGGCACGTGGAAAACCGCCTTTCCGACTCGCGACGGCGAACTACTGAACCTGCGCGACCTCGAACAAGGCCTCGAACAGATGAAGCGCGTGACGAGCCAGGACGTATCGATGCAGATCGTCCCAGCCGACGTTCCCGGCGAAAGCGACGTGGTGCTCGACGTAAAGCGCACTAAGCCCTGGACGGTCGTCGCTTCGATCGACAACTCGGGCACGCGCGCTACGGGCCGCCTTCAGGGCAACTTGTCGCTCGGTATCGACAATCCCCTTGGCCTGAACGATATCTTCAACATTGGCGTGAGCCAGGATCTGGAATTCGGCGACAAGCGACTCGGCTCGCATGGCTGGAACGGTTTCTACTCGATCCCGTGGGGCTATTGGACCGCCACACTATCGGCGTACACCAACACGTACTACCAGCAAATCGCTGGCGTGAATCAAACGTTCATCGCGAGCGGCAATTCAAAGACAGTTGATTTCAAGCTGAGCCGCGTGCTGTCGCGTAGCCAGAACGACGTGTTCGGTGCTCAGTTTCGCTTGTCGCGCCGGTTTGGGCAAAGCTTCATCGAGGACACGGAAATTCCGCAGCAGCGTCGCAACAACACGTTCGTCGAGTTCGGCCTGACCGATCGCCATTATTTTGGCAATGCGCAGTTCGACGGGATGCTCGCTTACCGGCAGGGTATCGGCGCGTTCGGCGCGCAGGACGACAGCCTCGCGGCAGACGGCGGCCCGACCTACCGCTACAAGATGGCCGTGCTCGATGCGAATCTGTCGGTGCCGTTCGCAATCGCGCAGCAGCCGTTCCGCTACGTGACGACGTTCCACGGACAATACACGGGCAACACGCTGTACTACATCGACGACCTGACGATCGGCAGTCGTTACACAGTACGTGGATTCGACGGAGAGACGATGCTGGCCGCCTCCCGCGGCCTCTATTGGCGCAACGAACTGCAGGCGCCGATCGGCCAAACCGGGCAGGCGATATACGCGGGCATCGACTACGGCCGCGTGTGGGGCCCGCAACCCGTCACCCTCGTCGGCACGCAGCTGGCGGGCGCCGTGATAGGCGTAAAGGGCAGTGTCGCGACTCGATTGGGCGCCTATGGTTACGACCTGTTTGCCGGAACGCCGATCTACAAGCCGTCCGGGTTTCCTACGGCACGCGTGACGGTTGGTTTTCAGGTCACCGCACAGTTCTGATGAAGCAAGCCCACTCCGTTACTTGGCCTGCCGTCTTCGGTGTCTGAGCATTTGGCGATCAACGGGCTACGCGAGGGAGTTATTTCGAATGGTGAAAGTGCAAAGGTCGCCCCGAGGCGCGCGTCCCGTACGAACGAAAATCATGTTGCTGCCATTGTCGACGGACAAGGTTCGGTCGCTGTCTACGTCCACTTTCTCCCCCTTCTCTATGTAAAGAAACTCGACGATGGCGTGCGCAGCATTCAGACCGGGGGATTCGTCGAGCTTCAGGTACAGTGAGACTTCAATCGGATGGGTTCGAATCTTCACTTTGCTGCTCGTCAGACGCGAATGTCTCGTTCGAATCACTATGCTGCATCGTACGACAGGCCGAAAAATGTTCATCTTTTACGCGATTCGCAGCCTCACGTACAACTGGACTGGCTAGTGATAACCCAACGTTCCGTAAGCATTTTTCAGTATGACGCCGAGTAACATGTGCCTGGGTCGAATACAGCGCTCGAACGACCTGCGTTGCAAGCGCAGCATCACGCCTTTCCTTCTCTAGACGTTGAGCCAGTATCCACTGCCGATGAAGTTTTGAGATCTGCCGACACTCGGTCTCGAACCAGTATCGAAGGTACGTATACTTATAGCCCAATTTCTCTGCGACGTCCTTCATGGGGCACTCGGAGTACCCTTCGGCGATGATGTTTCGGAGCGCCTCGGTCAACGCGTTGCGCTGCTTGACTGACAGTTCTAATGTGCGACGACTAGGTGGCCGGAACTGCCGTTGCGCAGGCGCCGCAAACGAGGCGTCGAGACCGTCTCGCAGGAATGCGACGGGCGTGGTGCGTAGCCCCTGCGTCATCAGAAGAAGGGCCGGTAGCGGCTCGTTGCGATACCAAGAGAGCGCTTGCTGTACGTCTCCGGAGACATCGGCCGCGGCTTGGATGACTTTGATAGCGTCCTGAAGAAATCTTTGCATACGCTCGGATCTAACGGCATTGCGGTCAACGCCGGCCAACTGCGCGAGCGTTGGCATGTCGATCTGCAAGGCGACGGCGAAGCGCCTTGCTGAGATCATTGAATTCGCGCCTCCCGGATCATTCAAGGACGAGATGAATTGATCGAGGCTACTGGGCGGCGTTGACGTGTGAGTGGTATCGGGATCCATAGCGGTTGGCCGAGGCACGCTGCATGCACATCTGCATGCCCGTGTCGACTGATTGCCCTTCCACACAACCATACCTGTATCGAGTGGGGATCTGCATCAGAAGCGGGCCATAGCCACCACCACGCCACGTGCACAAAGTGCAACGAAATCAGTGCAGCTAGGACAAAGTGCAGAGAATTGCTTCCCTCCGCTCGGCCTTCGTTTTACAGACGCCTTTGATTTCTGCGGTTGGAGTGCAAAGAAATGCGTCCTCTTGCGTGCAAGGATTTGCTCCCTGTCTCAACTACGTCTTTCGATGTAGTGCGTTGTTTTGTATTCTGGCGCAGTTTCTTCCGCATCGTTCGCGGACACGCACCTTGGTGGGCGCCGCTCTCGGGCGGTTGGCGGGAAATCGTGGCACGGCGGAAGCGGCAAAGGGGCTGGTCGCAAGATTCTCGTCCATCGTCAAGCGCACTGCGTGCGAAAGCAAATCATCTTTCCGCTCAAGACACACGACTACGCAGAAGCGAAGCGATTATCTGCTGACGCGGTGATTCGCTGAGATGGATCAGGGGCACGTCGCCGCATTACCGGATCAGCCACGCCTGTCCGAATTCCGTCGCCGGAAGCGGCACGGCATCGATGTGCGCATTGCGCAGAAATTCCGCGTCCTGATGTTCTCCGGAACTGATCATCCGAATCGATCGATTCCGCAAGTACGGATCGTTCTGGATGAGGTCGATGAGAAACTTGCTACGCTCGAGGGAAAGAAAGACGATGCTGCGCTTGTCGGCCGGGACTTCCGGGATGCGTGCCAGCTGAGTGCCGATGTGGTGCTCGATGCTGTTCATTTGCCACGGCACGAGAATCATCAGGCTGCACACAATCAGGGCTCCCGCCTGATTGCGCAGGGCTGCGGGCGTTGTGTCGTTCCCGTGCGGAAGCGAGCCGGCGACGGCTGCGCCGGCGAGGATGGGCAGAACGCTCCATGCCGGATGGAAGTAGCGGTAGCCCCAGCCGTTCCCCTGATCGAACGGTACAAAGAAATAGCCGAAGTAGGTCAGCACGGCCGACGCTACGAGCAACTGGACGGCGATGTTTTCGCGCCTGCGTGCGTAGCCCATTCCGGCCAGGATCAGCAGACCGGGCATCGCCCAGATCCACAGCTTGACTGTGCCGGCCAGTCGCACGAACAGGATTCCGAGGCCCGGCAGCGTGAAGGCCGACGCGATCCAGTCGAGGACGCCTTGCGATGGCGGACGAGCCGCGTGATTCGCGATGTCGGTCGCGATATGCGCCTTGAACAATACCCAGCCGATGCCCAGCAACAGCGTGAGAGGCGCGTATCCCGCGATCAGCGTCAGCATCTGTCGCCAGGACGGGCGCTGGAACAGAAACCAGACCAGCCACGGGAACGCAAAGAGCACGTGCGGCAACGGGTTGTGGAAGGTCAGCGCGATCGAGCCCATCACGCCGCTGAAGAAAAGCTGACGCGGAGTCGGCTGGAGAAATCCCCAAACGAATGCGAGGTTCGCAAGTAGCAAGCCCGTCATCGCGAAGTAGGAAATGCCCGAGGCCGCAAAGACCGGGGACGCCAGCGTGAACAGCATCGCCCAGCCTGCCACAGCGTCCTCGTCCGGAAAGGCGAGTTGGCAGGTGCGCGCGATGGCGACCAGCGTGAGGGCGGATAGCACTGGGTTGCACAGCCAGTCGGCCCCGATCCAGTTGAAGGGGGCCAGCAAGAGTGCGAAGCCGGGCCAATAGGCAGAGGCCACGTGACCCGTGGTGCGGGACACGACGAGGAGGTGGTTTTGGAACGGCGGGTAGACGAGGCGATTCAGCCAATCGGGCGGGAACTGTCCGGTCAGCGCGCCGCTCGCGAAGACGCGACCCTGGAACCACACCGTGTATTCGTCTGTTGACAAGGGATGCGCGTGATAGATGAAACGCGCACCGAACGCGAACGTGACGGCGGTCAACGCAGCAAGTCTCCATGGATGGCGGCCGCATGCGGTGGCGACGGCGGACACGCGATGACAGAGCGGGGATATGGCGACGGCGATGATCAGCACCAGCAGGCTCAGGTGCGCGGCCGGACGATCGTAGGTTTTGAGCAGATACGAGAAGAACGGCGAAAAGATATTCAAAGGTGCATCGGCTGCGAGCAGCAGCGCGCAAATACAGCCTCCGATGCCGGTCCGCACGATCAGCCGCACTGCGGGGGAAGAGAGGCTTGGGACCCGAGACACGGATTTTTCAACGCTCGCCATGAATCACCTCTGTTGCTCGAGTATTGTGCGGATCAAGTCTCGATAGGCGTTCGCGCATCGATCCCATGACCAATGCATGGCGGCCCAGTTCGCGACCTCACTGCGCCGTCGCGCGAGCAGGGGTAGATCGGCGGCGAGTGTCGTCAGGCGGCGATGCCAAGCCGGCAGCGCATCGCCGGCCTCCACGGTCTCGGAGAACAGCACCTGTTCGATGCCCGGCAGCGCCGATGCGGTATCGCGGCCGACGATAGCGGGCGTGCCGCAGGCCATGGATTCCTGCACGACGAGCGGAAAGCCTTCCCCTGCGCTGGGCAAGACGAGCAGGTCGGCCGCGCGATAGAGCTCGGCAAGCGTCGATCCGGAACGGTCGCGGAAAATCCGGATGTTGCTTCTTGCCCATTTTTCGGGGTCCATTTCCCCTTTGCCGGCAAATATCCAGATAACGTCGGGGAGCGATTCCGTCAGGCGTTCCAGCAGATCGAGCCCCTTCTTCTCGACGAAGCGGCCAACGAAGAGAAAGCAGGTGCGGCCGGCCGGAATGTTCAGGCCGACGCGCAGCGTGTCGCGCTCGGCATCGGCGACCGGAAAGAAGGTCGAGCGGTCGAGTCCGTTTTGAATCAGGCAGCCCGGTCGTTCGGATGTGTCGCCGGGCAGGAAGAATTGCCTGACGACGGTGCTGACGAACGCTGCGCCATCGGCGTATTCGAGCATCGCCCTGCCGAGCGTCATGTTTGCCAACGCGAGCAGGCGCCGAACCATCGCGTTGCGAAACGGAACTGCGCCGACATGCTGAGTGATCAGGATCGGCTTGCGCTGGATTTTCGCAATCGCGAACGTAACGATGCTGCCGACGTAAATGTAATCGTGAATGTGCACGAGATCGGCTCGCCGGACCGCGTGCCACAGAGCCTTCAGGCGCAACGGTGACCAGAATGGATACGGGACGTGCAAGCGGCGCTCGAGGGGATTCCACGCCGGTACGCTCACACACGTGATGCCTTCGATGGCCGGGGCCGGGTCGCAATCGCTCGCGAACCATTCGATGACGGCCGCCGAGTCCCGCACGAGCGTCTCGGCAAGATGGCCCGCGACGAGTTCCACGCCGCCTCGGTGGGCGGGAAAAAAATGGGTAATCAGGACGATGCGCACGAGTTGTGCAGTGTCCCGGGACAGCGATGCGCCGTCGGTCTGTGCATTCATGTCGTTTTCCGGCGGCAGGTCGTGTGTCACGGCGCAAAGGTCCAGCCGAGATGGGTCAGGAAATTGAAGATCATGAACAGCAAGGTGATCGCAACACTGGACAGCAGGTAATTGATGCCTAGCATGTCGACCATGATGAACATAATGCCCAGATTCAATGCAAGCGAACTCGACATCACGAAGTAGTACCGCCGGATCTCGCGGAAGTTTGGGGGCGATATTCTCGTAAAGGTAAAGTACTTGTTGAAAACGAAACCCACCCCGTTGACTGTGAAGAACGAGATCGTGACGGCAATCAGGTAATGCCACCTGAGGTGGGTCGTCACGAACCAGAGCGTTGACAGGTTCAGCAGCGTGCAGATGCCCCCGACCAGGACGAAGCGTAGAAACTTCCCGGGTAGGGGTGGAACGCGAGAGGCCGAATGCGGAGGCATCGCTCTAGTTGCTCACGACCTTGACGGATTCGACGAGCACGCAACCGAAGGGGCCTGCCGATGGTGACGATCGGTTCAGACCGATCGCCAGCATCTTGCTGGCCATGACCGCAAGCGCATTCGGAACGGAAGACTTCGACTTGCGCAAGCCGAGACTGCGCTGAATGTCGATCGGTTGACGGCGCTTGCCGAACGCCAGATAAAGAATGCCCGCAGTCAGTCTGGAAATGTTTTCCCAGCGCCGTACCTCGTTTACGGTCAGGTACTCGACATGGTCGCTAACCCGCAACCCTCTGCGGGCGAGTTCCTGTTCCCAGAGTTCGACGCCCCAGTACCGCTTGTGCGCGCAGCGACGATCGATTTCGTCTAGGTAGGCGGAGCGGCTCGTCGCTGGCAGCCACGGGCCCGTCAGGCACGCGTGGAAATATTTGCTCGGCACCGTGAACACGAATTTACCGCCCGGCTTGAGGACGCGGGAGACTTCATCGAGCACGTCCCCGATGGTGTCGATATGCTCGAGGACCGAGTTGGAAAACACGAAATCGAACGAGTCTTCCGGCTCTGGAATGCGACCGCCCGAGGTCGTATGAACCGTGTCGTAGAGCCCGAGCGCGCTTGCCTGGCCGGTTTCGAGCGGATCGATGTCGACGCCCACGAGTTCGCGCCGGCCGACGTGATCCGTGATGGTCTTCATCAGCTTGCCGTCGCCGCAGCCGAGGTCCATGCCGCGGCCGGGCGGAAACGGCCGGGACAGCACGACGTCGATCTCGATGGCCCGCCACAGGCTCGTCGCGGGTTGAAACGGCGTTTCCTTGAAGAAGCGCCGGAGCAAATCGAAATTCATGGTCATTTGGGAATACCTCCGTCATACCCGTGCCGCACATTCGATGATCTGATGCTGCATGCCGAGGATCGCCAGCGCCGAGTCGGCACCGATGGGCTCGACCGCGTTGCCGGTGCGAATCGAGCGGGCGAAACCCGCGAAGACATCGTCGTTGCCGTAAAAGAGCATCCCTCTGAGATGCCGGATTCCGCTCGTGAAATGTTGCTGCCAGTGTTGCCACGTGGCGGACAGCGACGTGCGCAGGACCGTCGCGGTCGTATGGGCGCCGTCGTTCGGCAAACGAATGTAGATATCGCGAAAAACGTCGACGATTCCCATGAAGCGTTCGCCGCACACGACCACCTGCCATTCGCTGACCGGCGATTCGAAATTCATGTTCAACATGACTGGAATCGAGCCGTGCGGGGCATTGCATTGGTAATGTGCGGTGATCATGCAAGGCGTTTCGAGGCCTGTGCTGCTCGGGACGACAGTCGCATGCCTGAGCGCCAGCGCGCCAGGAGCCAGGCGCCGCAGCAGATAGAACATGTGTGGACTCTCGTCGTAGAAGAGGCCTAGCGGAAGGTCTTCGTACCAGGCAGGCAGGCGACGTTCTGGATTCCCGAATTGATGGGCGGTAATCGAGCGGATGCTGCCATAGCAGCCGGTCTCGACGTCTCGCAGCAGGCGCTTGGTCGAAGAGGCAAATTGAAAGTTATGCACGATGCACAGGGTCCGCTCGTGGGCCTTCGCCAGCTTGACCAGCTCTTCGCCTTCCGCCACCCGCATCGTGAACGGCTTTTCGGTGAGCACGTGCTTGCCCGCGCGCAGCGCTTCCCGGATCAGCGGGTAATGAGCGTGTGGGCCGGCGCCGATCGTCACGGCATCGACGTCGTCGAGCCACGGAACGTCGGCAAGCGATCCGGCACAGGCGTGGTGCCGGACACTGAGTCGTTGCGCGACGCGCTCCGCGTGTTGCGGCTGGCGATCGATCAGGCCGACGACTTCGAAGCTCGGGTCGCGTAGCATCACGGGCAGATGACGATGAGTCGTCACCCATCCCAGCCCGACGGACGCGACACGAATCGGGGCGGCGGCAGTTTGGGACACCGTTTTCATGGTTCGCTTATTTCCCGATGAAAGGCACGGCATGTGCGTGATGTCTTTCCCCTTCACGTACGAGCAGATTGAGGAGGAAGGCGGAAAATGCGCCGTCCATGCCGAGTACGATCAGGGTCGTGGCGACACTGGCCAGATGCACGGTGCTTTCCATTGGAAGCGCCGGATTGGTTAGCCATTTGAATAGCATATTCGCATCCAGGATCAACCCGAGCGCTGCGGTTGCAGCGCCGCCCAGCAGACACGCTTCCATCGCGAACGGGCCAGTGGCCCATCGGACGATACGCCCTCGCAGCAATGGATGCTTATCGGCCATGATCACCTTGGCGAGCACGCCCATCGTGATGAAATTGAATCCGATCAGCGTCAGGACGCTGGCGAGCGCGAGAAAGTGCGGGCCCATGAAGTGTCCGAACAGGGTCGTCGGACCGCCCGCCAGCAGGCCGAGCAGCAGCAGGCCCGCGACGAACAGCAGGAGCCCTGGCATCACGAAGACGTGGTTGGGTGCGTACGTGAGGATGAAGCGCAGGTGCCGCCAGCCGTCGCGGAACGAACGCAGGTGCGGCGGACGGTTGCGCTTGTCGGGGTGGAGTACGGTCGGAATCTCGACGATGCGCAATCCGTTGCGCGCCGCATTCATCACCATTTCCGATGCGAACTCCATCCCGGGCGTCTGCAGATCCATGCGCGCGAACGCTTCCCGCGTGAACGCACGCATCCCGCAATGGAAATCGCCGACCGGGACGCTGCAGGTCAGCCGTGCAATCGTCGACAGTACCGGATTGCCGAGATAGCGATGAAGCGGCGGCATCGCATGCGGCATGATGCCGCCCTTGAAGCGGTTGCCGATGACGAACTCGTAGCCCTCCTCGATCTTCGCGACGAAGTCGCGGATATTCGACCAGTCATAGGAGTCGTCCGCGTCGCCCATGATGATGATGTCGCCGTCGGCCGCGGCAATGCCGGCCGTCAGCGCCGAGCCGTAGCCCCGAACCGGCTGATGTACCACCTTGGCGCCGAGCTCGCGAGCAATCTCGACTGAGCGGTCGGTGGAGCCGTTGTCGGCGATCACGACCTGGCCGGTGACACCCAGCCTGGCGAAGCTGCGTTGCGCTTTCACGATGCATATGGCCAGCGTCATTTCCTCGTCGAGGCAGGGCATAACGGCCGACACCCTGATCCGATCGGCCGCGGGACCGTTCTCGCCTGCGGCTGGCGCGGCATGATTCGAAGCCGGCGCGCCGGCGCAATCCTCGCGCAGAAGAATATCGCTCGCCATTTTGGTCTCCTGATTGGTTCCATGCTTTTCTTGGGGCTCGCGTTGCGGCGGGCCCAACCTGACGCCGCGTACCGATTCGCTGGCCGGTCAGGAATTACCAGCGCGATTGGCGTCGACGCGAACGCGTGCCGCGCAGTCCTGATCGTCCGGAGCGAACGCAACGCAGTTCATGTTCGATGCCGAGCCCGCGGATGCCACGCGGCGGTGCGATTTCAGTATCCGCGCGATGCCGGAGGCGATGGCTGGCAGCGCCGACGTCCGGCGCTGCACATCACATTCCGAAATGCGATTGTGTTCGACGGTGCGGCGGACGTGCGACGACGGTTGCGCGGGCCGCTCCAGCAAAGGGCTCGAAATGGCTGGGCGGTGCAAATAGGGTGTGGCCGCGACCGCGGGAAGGCGCGGGCCGGATCCGAAAATGGATATCGAGACGGCATGCTTTTCGCAATGCTGAACAGAATGAGCGCAGCATGCTGCTCAACCCCGAATTCGCCGGCCATGCGGCTTGAGTTCTGGTTTTCATATTCGCCCCGAATACGAAACGTCTATTTGAGTGTATGGCGTCTACGTGCGCCGTCCCAGGCAGCGTTGACTCAAATCGTCTGAGTTTGGGCTGGCGAGACGATTGACGACGCACGCAGGGAGCGTGCCATGTACCCGGAAACGCCCTGCCGGCTGACGGCAGGACGCCGCTTCGCGCGCGATTGCGATTTCCCCGTCGGAAATGTTTCAGTCCTGTAACGCCTGAGCGGTGCGGGCCGGGCTTCCGGGTCCCGGTTGCAGTGTGTCGCGACCGAAGTGCCCCGGACGAAACCTCGCGTGGCACCTCGTGTTTCAGGCGTGAAACATTCGATCCGGAAGCTGCCGCTGTGGGGTTCGAACCGGGGTCATGGACGCGCGCCGCGAAGGCGATTGGAGGCTGGCCCGCGGCTCGAAACGTTCTGAACGTCCGTCGGTTCGCCGGCTAGTTCAGCAACTCGTTGACGGTCCTCAAGGTCGGCACCGACAACGCGACGAACGCCGCCGATCCGTTCGCGACGCCGGCGGTCGGCGAGCCAAAGGATTGGGCAGCCGGCAGGATGCGGCCGTTTGTGCAGATCGCGAGACCGCGTTGCCGATCCGGTAGCCGGCACACGACGCCCGGCACCGCCCCCGCTTCTCGCCGGCTCAGCCCGCCATCCCGCCCATTCCCCGGCCCGCCGCAATCACCCCCGCCCGAAACTCGGCCGCTTCGGATCGTACGTCCACCCCGGCACCAGATACCGCATCGCGACCGCATCGTCGCGCGCCGTGCCGCCCACTTCCCGATACAGCGCATGCGCGGCCTCGACCTGCGCCATGTCGAGCTCGACCCCGAGGCCCGGCCGCTCCGGCACCGCCACCTGCCCGCCGACGATCTCGAGCGGCTCGCGCGTGAGCCGCGCGTCGCCTTCCTGCCAGATCCAGTGCGTATCGATCGCGGTGATCGTACCGGGCGCCGCCGCGGCCGCATGCGTGAACATCGCGAGCGACACGTCGAAATGGTTGTTCGAGTGCGAGCCCCACGTGAGCCCCCAGTCGCGGCACAGCTGCGCGAGCCGCACCGAGCCCTGCATCGTCCAGAAATGCGGATCGGCGAGCGGGATGTCGACCGCTTGCAGCCGCACCGCGTGATCCATCTGCCGCCAGTCGGTCGCGATCATGTTGGTCGCGGTCGGAATGCCGGTCGCGCGGCGGAATTCGGCCATCACCTCGCGGCCCGAATAACCGCCTTCCGGCCCGCACGGATCTTCCGCATACGCGAGCAGGTGGCCTTGCCCGCGGCACAGCGCGACGGCCTCGTCGAGCGACCACGCACCGTTCGGATCGAGTGTCGCGCGCGCGTCGGGAAAGCGCGCCTTGATCGCTGCGATCGCTTCCATCTCGTCCGCGCCGGCCATCACGCCGCCCTTCAGCTTGAAATCGGCGAAGCCGTAGCGCTCGACCGCGGCCTCGGCCTGCCGCGCGATCGCGGCCGGCGTGAGTGCCGCTTCGTTGCGCAACCGGAACCAGTCGTCCGAAGCGTGCGTCTCGTCGCGATACGGCAGGTCGGTGCGGCGCCGTTCGCCGATATAGAACAGGTACGCGAGCATCGGCACCGCGTCGCGCTGCTGGCCTTCGCCGAGCAGCGCCGCGACCGGCACGTCGAGATGCTGGCCGAGCAGGTCGAGCAACGCGGCCTCGATCGCGGTGATCACGTTGTCGAGCCGCAAATTGATCTCGTGCGGCTGGCGCAGCACGGCAGCCTCGCTGGCCGACGTCACTTCGTGCCGGATCGCGCGGCCGCCACCGCCGCCGGCCGCCGCGCCGGACAGCGCCGCGCGCACCGCGTTGAGCGTCGCCTGGTAGCGCCCGATCGACTGCCCGACGACGAGATCCGTCATTCGCGCCAGCGCCTGGCGGATGCCTTCGCCGCCCGGCACTTCGCCGACGCCCGTATGCCCGCTGCTGTCATCGAGAATGACGAGGTTGCGCGTGAAATACGGCGCGTGCGCGCCGCACAGGTTCAGCAGCATGCTGTCGCGGCCGGCCACGGGGATCACCTGCATGCGCGTGACGCGCGGGGTGCCGGCACGGCGGGATTCGGACATCGGTTCGCTCCTGGTTCCGTAATGCGCGGGCCCGGCGGACGCATGGGCGCGGCCCGCGCCGTTCATTGCAGCTCGACGCGGCGGATCTCGCCGACGACGAACAGGTAGCAGATCACGGCGACGAGCGCGTGCGCGACGACGTAGACGAGCGCGCCGTTGAACGAGCCGCTGCGGTCGACGATATAGCCGATCGCGATCGGCGTCGTGATGCTGGAAAGGTTGCCGCAGGTGTTGAGCAGCGCACCGCTCAGCCCGGCGATCTGGCGCGGCGCGGTATCGGCGTTGACGGCCCAGCCGAGCGCGCCGAGCCCCTTGCCGAAGAACGACAGCGCCATGAACAGCACGACGAGCACGTGCGAATCGGTGTAGTTGCAGACGATCATCGACATCGACAGCAGCATGCCGATCACGATCGGCACCTTGCGCGCGACCGACAGCGACCGGCCCTGCTTGAGCAGCGCATCGGACACGATGCCGCCGAGAATTCCGCCGAGGAATCCGCACACGGCCGGGATCGACGCGACGAGCCCCGCGTTGAGGATCGACATCCCGCGCGCCTGCACGAGATAGACGGGAAACCACGTGATGAAGAAGTAGGTGAGCGCGTTGATGCAGTACTGCGCGACGTACACGCCGACCAGCATCCGGTTCTTCAGCAGCGCCTTCACGTGCCGCATCGACGGGCCGCTGTCGCGCGTGCCGGTCGCCTGGTCGATATTGACGAGCGCACCGCCGTCGGCGAGGTAGTCGAACTCCGCGCGGTTGATGCGCGGATGCACCTTCGGGTCGTATATCGTGCGGTTCCACACGAGCACGAACGCGAAGCCGAGCACGCCCATCACCGCGAACACCGACTGCCAGCCGAACGCGTGCACGAGCCAGCCCATCAGCGGCGCGAACACGACGGTCGCCGCATACTGCGCGGCATTGAAGATCGCCGACGCGGTGCCGCGCTCGGACGCCGGGAACCAGGTGGACACGATCCGGCTGTTGGCCGGGAACGACGGCGCCTCGGCCGCGCCGACCAGGAAGCGCAGCCCGAACAGCAGCGCGAATGCGGTCGCGCCGCCGAAGAAGCCGATCCCGCCCTGCAGCAGCGTGAACAGCGACCAGAAGAAGATGCTGAACGCATAGACGATGCGCGACCCGAAGCGGTCGAGCAGCCAGCCGCCCGGCAGTTGCGCGACCACGTACGACCAGCCGAACGCCGAGAAGATGAAGCCCATCTGCACGTGGCTCAGGTGCATCGAACGGGCGAGGGCGGGGCCCGCGATCGCGATCGCCGCGCGATCCGCGTAGTTGATGGTCGTGACCGCGAACAGCACGGCCAGCACGAGCCAGCGCACGCGCGTGCGCCGGGCCGTTGCCGATGCGGACGTCGGCAGCGCTTGAAGCGGATTCATGACTGTCTCCTCCGAAGGGCGGAAGGTGCCGTCGTGCGGCAGGCGCGGTGGGCGCGCGCATGATGTGTATGGATGCCGCCGGCGGGAGGCCGGGCACCGGACGCGGGGCAGGCAGGGCGTCCGGGCCATTCTGTCATGTCGACATTTGCGCTTTCATGCCAATTGCTGACTTGATCGATTCAGTATTTGAATTGATCGAGCGAGGTGGCGGTCATGCGCGTGCGTCGTCCGCGCCGCTGCCGTGATGGCGCGCCACGTGCTGCGCGAGAAACTCGACGGCGGCGCGCACGCCGGGCAACTGGCCGCGCCGATGCGGCATCAGCAGCGTCGTCGTGACGGTGCCGGCGCGCCAGCCGGGCAGCACGCGCACGAGCGCGCCGGATGCGAGCGCGGCGGCGGCGATCCAGTCGGGCAGGCACGCGAGGCCGAGGCCGGCCGTCGCCGCCTGCAACAGCAGCGTCGATTCGTCGGCCTGCAGCCGCAGGCGCGGCGTCACGTCGACGGCGTCGCCGTCGCCGTCGCGCTGCAGCCGCCATGGCTGCGCGCCCGGGTGGAGCCCGTCGTGATGCGCGAGATCGGCCGGCGTGCCGGGCGTGCCGGCCCGCGCGAGATAGGCCGGCGCGGTCACGACGACGATCGGCGACGCCGCGAGCGGCCGTTGCACGAGCGCGGAATCGGGCAGCGGCGCGAAATGGCTGCGCACCGCGATGTCGAAGCCTTCCTGCGCGATGTCGACGAGGCGGTCGCTCGCATGGATCTGCAGCAGCAGTTTCGGATGTGCGATCGCGAGCGCCGGCAGGCATGGCGCGAGGATGTGCTGCGCGACCGGCACCGAGCTCGTGATCCGCACGACGCCGGCCGGCTCGGCGGCCTGCCGCAGCACCGCGTCGCGCGCGCTGTCGGCCTCGATCACGGCGGCGCGCGCATGCTCGAAGAATTCGGCGCCGACCGGCGTGAGCCGGAAGCTGCGCGACGTGCGATGCACGAGCCGCGCGCCGAGCGTGCGCTCGAGTTCGGCCACGCGCTTGCTGACCGTCGATTTCGGCATGTCGAGCCGGCGCGCGGCCGCCGACATGCTGCCGGCGTCGACGGCCTGCACGAACAGGTAGAGGTCGTTCAGATTCACTTCCAGCGTCCATATGGGGAAACGACGGGTTTCGATTTTAGCGGCTACTGCGCCATCGTTCGCCATGGGAGCATGACTGCTCGTTCAACTTCCTCGGAATTCCCCGATGTCTCCGATCCTTCTCTACGGTATTCCCGCCGGTTGCTCGTTCGGCTCGATCGTCGCGCTCGAATGGACCGGCCGCCCGTACCGGCTGTCGCGCATCACGATGCCGGGCGCCGTGACGAGCGACGCGTTCCTCGCACTGAACCCCGTCGCCGAGACGCCGGCGTTCGTCACCGCGAACGGCGACGTGCTGACCGAAAGCATCGCGATCCTCGGCCATATCGGCGCGCAGGCGCTCGATAGCGGCCTCGCGTTTCGCCAGGGCAGTGCGGATTTCGACCGGCTGAACCGGATGCTGGCGTGGCTGAACACGACGTTCTTCAACGCGTTCGGTGCGCTCTGGTACGTGTACGAACACGACACCGAAGGCGCCGAGAAGGCGGCGCTGCACGCATATGGCCGCGGCAAGGTGCTGAAGGCGCACCGGCAGCTCGAAGCGCTGCTCGAGCGCGGCGAAGGCCCGTGGCTGCTGGGCGCGCGACGCACGCTGGCCGACGCGTACTTCACGGGAATCGCGCGCTGGGCCGACTATCACGCGGTGTTCGAGCGCGATGCGTTCCCGCGCGTCGCCGCGCTGCGCGCGCGGCTCGCCGACGATGCCGGCGTGCAGTTCGCGCACGCGATCGAGGAAAACCTGCCGCCGCCGGCGTCGTCGGCGTTCGAAGGGCATGTATCGCTCGACGACGCGCTGGCCAGCGCGCGCGGGATCGTGGCGCCGGCGCGGGTGATCTGATCGGCCACCATGGTCGCAACCGCAGGATGGAATTCGATGACGGCAATGTTTTTACCCGGATAATATTGACATCCAATTAATACCCGGATAAAAATAGCGTCATTCCGATTCCAGCCTGCGGGCGACCACGATGACTTCTTCCACGCTTCTTCCTTCGTACACGGCCTTCGACGGCCACCGGCGGCTCGCGTCGGGGCCGCTTGCGACGGTCGCGCTCGCGGTCCGGCAGGCGGCCGGCGACGCGACGCCCGGCACGATTCTGATCTTCGACGACGCGACCGGCCGCTCGATCGACCTCGACCTGCGCGGCACGGCTGACGACATTCGCGCGCGCTATGCGGCGCCTTCGGCCGACGCGTCGGGCGGCGCCGGCGAGCCGGTAGGCGCGGGCGCGGGCTCGGGCTCGGCCGAACAACGCGGTCGCGGCCGCCCGAAGCTCGGCGTGGTGTCGCGCGAGGTCACGCTCTTGCCGCGTCATTGGGAATGGCTCGCCGCGCAGCCGGGCGGCGCGTCGGTCGCGCTGCGCAAGCTCGTCGAGGACGCACGGCGCACGCACGCGGCGGCAGACCGGCGCCGCGACGCGCAGGCGCGCGCGTACCACTTCATGTCGGCGATCGCGGGCGATTTGCCCGGTTTCGAGGAAGCCGCGCGGGCGCTGTATGCGAACGATCCGGCACGGCTGGCCGAGCTGATCGCCGGCTGGCCCGACGACGTGCGCGACCATGCGCTCGCCCTCGCGCGCGGCGATCTGCCGCCGTCGGCCGACGACTGCTGATGGAGCACGCGACGCGATGACCGTATTCGACCTGAACGGCGGCGCGCTCGCGCCGGTCGCCGACGAAGTCGACCTCGTCGACCTGCGGGTGACCGGCACGATCCCGCGCGAACTCGACGGCACGCTGCTGCGCAACGGCCCGAACCCGCCGGGCGGCCGCTTCGAAGGCAACGACATGCTGTCGTGGTGGCCGGAGGCCGCGATGCTGCACGCGATCGCGTTCGAAAACGGCCGTGCGACCGGCTATCGGAACCGCTGGCCGCGCACGCAACGCTGGGCCGCCGTGCATGCGCCCGCCCAGGTGCCGCTTCTGCCCGACACGAATCCGAGCGTGAGCGTGCTGCAGCACGCGGGCGAGTTGCTCGCGCTGTCGGAGGGCGGCGCGCCGTTCGCGATCACCGCCGCGCTCGATTCGCTCGGCGTGCCTGCGCGGCATGCGGGCTTCGGCGGCGGGATGACCGCGCATCCGAAGGTCGATCCGGTGACGG
This sequence comes from Burkholderia sp. IMCC1007, assembly GCF_027257875.1. Lineage (GTDB taxonomy): Bacteria > Pseudomonadota > Gammaproteobacteria > Burkholderiales > Burkholderiaceae > Burkholderia. The sequence continues at coordinate 16,133 of NZ_JAPVQY010000046.1, read as the reverse complement.
GCGAGCTGATCATGTCCCGCGCGGACTGGCGCGCGCCGTGGCTGCGCTACGGTGTCGCGGACGCGCAGGGCGTGCAGCGTGTCGACATCGCGATCGACCTGAGCGCGCCGTCGATGATGCACGACCTCGCGATCACCGAAACCCGCAGCCTGCTGCTCGACCTGAACGTCGGCTACGACTTCTCGCTGCTGAAGCAGGGCCACCGGATGCCGCTGCGCTGGCACGACGACCGCGCCGCGCGGATCGGCGTGATCCCGCGCCACGGCGGCGACGTGCGCTGGTTCGGCGTCGAGCCGTGCTTCATCATGCACGTCGTGAACGCATACGACTGCGACGCGTCGTGCATCGTGCTCGACGCGGTGCGCTATCCGTCGTTCCTGCGGCTCGACGCGCGCACGGGCCGCTTTGCGGACAACCCGGTCGGCGAGCTGTGGCGCTACGTGATCGACACCGCGAACGGGCTGATCGACGAAGGGCCGCTCGCCGACGGCGGCATCGAGCTGCCGCGCATCAACGAAAGCCGGACCGGGCGCCGCTACCGCTATCTGTATGCGGTCGAGCAACCGAACAACGCGGAAATGCGCGGCGTGATGCGCTTCGACCACGTGCGCGGCACGACGATGCACTACGCGGTGCCGGCCGGCGACCAGAACAGCGAGCCGGTGTTCGTGCCGCGTCCGGGCGGCACCGACGAGGACGACGGCTGGCTGCTCGTGGTGGTCTACCGCGCGGCGACGGATACGAGCGACGTCGTGATCCTCGACGCGCGCGCGATCGACGCGGGGCCGGTCGCGACCGTGCACCTGCCGCGCCGCGTGCCGGCCGGGTTCCACGGCGCGTGGGTGCCGCGCGAACGTTGAACGTGAGCGGCTGCGCGCGTCACTGCGCGCGCAGCGCGTCGACGATGTTCAGCCGCGCGGCGCGCATCGCGGGCAGGAACCCGCCGACGAGCCCCATCACCAGCGAGAACAGCAGCGTCTTCACGACGATCGCGGGCGTCAGCACGAAGCGGAACGACAGGTCGGAGAAGGTCTGGAAGTTGGTCGTCGAGAACGACGCGAACCCCATCAGCGATGCGCACGCGAGCCCCGCGACGCCGCCGACGAAGCCGAGCAGCAGCGCTTCGAGCAGAAACGCGGCGAGCACGTTCATGCGCTTGAAGCCGAGCGCGCGCAGCGTGCCGATCTCGGCGGTGCGGTTCGCGACGGATGCGTACATCGTGATCATCGCGCCGATCATCGCGGCGATCGAGAAGATCGTCGACAGCGTGATGCCGAGGATGTTGATGAAGGTCGACAGCGCCTTCGACTGGTCGCCGTAGAAGGTCTGCTCGCGCTTCGCCTCGTCGGTCAGGCGCGGGTCGACGTCGATGTCGGCCTTGAAGCGCGCGAAGCCGTCGGCGCTGGGGACGCGCAGCACCATCGACGAATAGCTGGTGCGCCGGAACGACTGCATCAGCTGATCGACGTCGCCCCAGATCTCCGAATCGAAGCCGCTACCGCCCGCGTCGAACACGCCGACGATCGTCCAGTCGCGCTGCGCGAAATGCAGGCTGTCGCCGAGCTGCGTGCCGCTGAAGCCTTTCGCGATCGCGCTGCCGACGATGATCTCCGACGAGCCCGGCGCGAACATGCGGCCGACGATGAGCTTCACGTGCGGCCGCAGCGCGAGGCCGGCCGGCGACACGCCGCGGATCACGACGTTCGACGGCTTGCCGGTCGACGTCTTCACGAGCGAAATCAGCACGACGGCTTCCTTCGACACGAGCGGCCGGCCGTCGGGGCCGAGCGCGACGGCCGGGTGCATCTCGAGCGCGTTCGCCTGCTGATGGTCGATCGAACTCTGGATCTCGGTCTCGGCGCCCTTGCGGATCACCACCGCGTTGTCCGGTTCGCCGGTCGACACGAGCGTCTGCGTGAGCCCTGCATCGAGCATCTGCACCGTCGCGAACACGAAGATCACGAGCGCCATCCCGCCGGCGGTGAGCGCGGTGGTGAGCCGCCGGGTCCACAGGTTGCGCGCGATGTAGGTGAGCGGAATCGCCATGCGCGCCTCTATCCGATCGCCCGCAGGCCTTCGACCACGCGCACGCGCGCGGCCTGCCACGCCGGCACGAGCGCGGCCGCGAAGCCGACCGCGACCGAGCATGCGGCCTGCAGCACGACCGTCTCGGTCGACACCTTGAACACCGGGAAGATGCCGCCGGCCGCGTGCTTGAACAGGCTCGCGGCGGGCGGCGTCGCGAGGATGCCGAGCGCGCCGCCGGCCACTGCGATCACGACCGATTCGCCGAACACGATCAGCGCGAGAAAGCCGGGGCCGAAGCCGAGCGCCTTCAGCGTCGCGTATTCGGCCGTGCGCTCGCGCGCGCTCATCGCCATCGCGTTCGCCATCACGGCCATGATGATCAGGATCACCACGTACGAAACGAGCCGGATCGCCGCGATGATCTGGTTCGACATCGCGACGAAACCGAGCTGGAACGCCTGCTCGGTCTCGGTCAGCGTTTCGGCGAGCGAGTTCTTGAAGATGGCATCGACGTTGCGCGCAATGGTCGCGCCGTCGTCCGGGTGCGCGACGCCGACCACGAACACGCCGACCTGGTCGGCCTGCTTCGGCGTGCGCTTGCGCACCGTCTCGTTCAGGTAATCCCAGTGGAACACCAGCTGGCGCGTGATCGTCGAATCGTCGCGGCCGTCGAGGATCCCGCGCACGACGAAGTCCCACGTGCCGGGGTAGATCGTCCCCTGCAGCGGAATCACGTCGCCGACCTTGAAGCCGAACTGCGTCGCGAGCTGGCGGCCGACGAGGCAACCGCGGCGGTCGCGGTCGTAGTCCGCGCGCTGCTGCGCCGGGAGAATGAATTCAGGGTAAAGATCGAGATAGTTTTCCGACACGGCGAAGCTCGCGAAGAAGTTCTTCGGATCGCGATACACGCCGCCGAACCAGTTCGAGCGCACCACCGTCGTCACGCCGTCCACGCCGCGAATCCGGTTCTCGTAGCTCACCGGCAGCGGGAACACGAGCGAGATCGCGTTGCGCGTGACGAGCCGCCCGCTCGATGCAGCGGCCGCCCCCGCGTACCACGCGTCGATCACCGTATGCAGCAGCCCGAACGCCAGCACCGCGATGGTGAGCCCGAGCACGGTCAGCAGCGTGCGCAGCCGGTGCCGCAGCGCGTTGCGCGCGATCAGCTTCAGCACGTACATCGCGCGCGCTCCCGTCGGTCAGACGGCGTGCCCATCGATCAACTCCCCTTTTTCCAGATGGACGAGCGAGCGCGCGGCGCCGGCCGCGTGCGCGTCGTGCGTCACCATGATGATCGTCTTGCCGAGCTCGGCGTTCATCCGCTGCAGCATCGCGAGCACGTCGGTGGCCGAGGCGCGGTCGAGGTCGCCGGTCGGCTCGTCGGCGACGATCAGCACCGGATCGGTGATCAATGCGCGCGCGATCGCGACGCGCTGCTGCTGTCCGCCCGACAGCTCGGACGGGTAGTGGCTCGTGCGGTCGCCGAGGTTCACCATGTCGAGCACCAGCTCGACGCGCTCGCGCCGTTCGCGGCGCGACAGGTGCGTGAGCATCAGCGGCAGCTCGACGTTCTCGAACGCGGTCAGCACCGGCATCAGGTTGTAGAACTGGAAGATGAAGCCGACGTTCGCGGCACGCCATTCGGCCAGTTGCGCTTCCTCGAGCCGCGAGATGTCGAGGCCGCCCACGCGCAGCTCGCCGCTGTCGGGCCGGTCGATGCCGGCGACGAGATTGAGCAGCGTGCTCTTGCCGGAGCCCGACGGGCCCATCAGCGCGACGAAGTCGCCTTCGCCGATGTCGAGCGTGATGTCGGTCAGCACCGGCACGACCTGGTTGCCGCGCCGGTACGACTTCGCGACGTGGCTGATCTCGACGAGGGGCGGCGATGTGTCATTCACGCGCGCCACGCTATTTCTTCGCGACGGCCACTTTCGCGCCGTCCTTCAGCTTCGCGCCCGGCGCGAGCACGACCGTGTCGCCGGGCTTCACGCCGCGAATCGCGACCAGCTCGCCGATCCGCGTGCCGGTCGTCACCGTCGTCGCGTGCACGGTGTCGTCCTTCACGACGAACACGACCGGCCGGCCGTCGCGTTCGACCACCGCGCTCGCCTGCACGGCCGTCACCGGTTGCCGGTCCTGCGGCGTCGCCGGCTTCGACAGGAACGCGATCTTCGCGCTCATGTCGGGCAGCACGCGCTCGTCGCGGTCGACGAAACGCACCTTCACGAGCACGGTCGCCTTCGAGCGGTCGACGGTCGGCACGATGCGCGACACGCGGCCCGCGAAGCGCATGTCGGGCAGCGCGTCGAGCTGGATCTCGCACGGCTGTTCCGCGCGGATCTTCGCGATGTTCGATTCGGCGACGTCGGCCTCGACCTCGAGCGTTTCCATGTCGGCGATCGTCACGACCGCGCCCTTGCTGTCCGAGGCGGACGAGAACGGCGTGATGTTGTCGCCGACGTTCGCATGCTTCGCGAGCACGATCCCGTCGAACGGCGCGCGGATCACCGTCTGGTCGACGGCGACCTGCGCGGCCTGCGCGTTCGCCTCCGCCGACACGATCGCGGCCTGGTCGCTGTCGAGCGTCGCGCGCGCCTTGTTCACGCGCGCCGTGTCGGTGTCGAGCTGCGCGGCAGGCACGGCGCCCTTCGGCGCGAGCGCGGACGTGCGGCGCAACGCGATCTCGGCGTCCTTCAGCTCGGCCTGCGCGACGCCGAGGTTCGCGCGGGAGACCTGCACCTGCGCGCGTGCCTGGGCAAGCGACGCTTGCACGTCGTTGCTTTCGAGCCGCGCGATGATCTCGTCCTTCTTCACGCGCGTGCCTTCGAGCACGCCGAGCCATTCGACGCGCCCCTGTCCCTTCGACGCCACCGCGGCCTTGCGTTGCGGCACGACGTAGCCGGTTGCATTGAGCTGCGTGTCGTTCTGATAAGGATAGGCGGACGTGACGGACGTCGTGTCGACCGTCGGCCGGCCGGTGACGAGCAGGGCGGCGATGATCGCGGCGACGAGGATTGCGGCTGCGATCGCGTAGCGGACCCACCTGCGCCGGCGTGGCGCGGGCGCGATCGGACGCCGGTCGATTTTCAGTTTGTCCAGATTGTGATCGGGCAATTTGGGCGCCTCGCGACGGCGGCGGCCTGATGACCGACCGCGATCCGTTGGAACGGAAGATGGCCAGTATAGCGTCGCCGCAACGGCGCGAGAGCCGGTTTGTCGGACGATTCGCGGGCGGCCGGCGGCACCTCGGACGGTGCCCGCAGCCTGCGCCCCCGGGGAAACCCGAGGGTTGCAACGCGCGTGTCAACTGGCCGCGCGGGCGGTGCGTTATGCAGCCAGTGCGTCAGTATTTGTCGAGGCGAAAAGGCGAGAGCCGACCCGCCCGGCGGCGACCGGAACCCGGCGCGACTGATGTTCCGATGCGGATGCCTCGCATCTTTACCGGTACGTTTGACTTTTTCTCCGCCAAAGGAAGAACAATGAAGAAGACGCTCGCTTCGATCATGACCGCAGCATTCGCTCTCGCATCGGTTTCGGCATTCGCACAGGCGTCCGCGCCGGCAGCCGACACGTCGGCTGCTGCATCGGCACCGGTCAAGAAGGATCACAGCAAGCCGAAGCACGCGCTGAAGCAGCATGGTTCGGCGAAGGGCAAGGCAAAGGCCGCGGCCGCTTCGGCAGCCGGCACGAACGACGCAGGCGCAGCAAACTAAGCACGCTTCGTCGGCGCCGGCACGGCCGGCCACCCGTCGCGAAACCCCGCACGCTTCGGCAGGCGGGGTTTTGTTTTTTCAGGCGTCCGCCGCAGGCGGTACATCGGGTACATCAGGTGGGTCAGGTGGATGAGGTGCATCCCGCTCGCCGGGCGGCGCCCGCATCGCGTCGACCACCGTGCGCATGCGCCGCCAGTGCGATCCTTCCCAGAACACGCGCCGGCACACGTCGCACGCGACGAAGCGCTGGTGCCGCTGGCGGACGCCGGGCGGCACGTGCGGCGCGGCGTCCGCCGCATCGAGCGCGCGTAGCGGCGCGTTGCAGCGCAGGCACAGCCGGAACGGCCGCATCTGCGGCGCGAGGTCGAGCCGCGTGAACAGTTCGCGCAACTGCGCGTCCGGCAGCTGCGCGTGCAGGTAGCAGCCGCGCGCGACCGCGCGGCGCTTCAGCAGCTCTCGGTCGCGGGTCAGCACGATCCGGCCTTCGCGGGCGGCGAGCGCGACGAGCTCGTCGTCGCGGTAATGGTTGTCGTAGCAGGTGTCGAAGCCGGCGAGGCGCAGCAACTGCGCGAGGCCGCCGAGGTGCGCGTCGGCGACGAAACGCCAGCGGTCCGGCTGCGGCGCGGCCGAAGCGCCGGCCGCCGGCCGCGCGCGCTCCGGATGGACGTCGACGCGCTCGCCGTCGCCGAGCGGCCGGTCGAGCGCAGCCGGCGCGCCGTTCACGCAGAGCCGCCCGATTTCCGTATGCGGGACGCCGAGCGCCTCGATCGCATGCTTGAGCGTCGCGTCGCGCGCAAACGCGTGCGCGAACGCGCGCTCGCGCTGCGCCCGCGCGAGAAACGCGTTGAGTTCGCCGTGGAAGCGGAAGGTCGCGGTCGCCATTGGTCCAGTATCGCACCGCGCACGGCCGGCCGCGGCCGCTGCAGGCCGCCGCCATCTGTGTTTAACTCCTCGCTTCATGGATCGAAGGAGCGGGCAATGGATCTCGGATTTATCGGGCTGGGCGAAATGGGGCAGGCGATCGCGGCAAACCTGCTGAAGGCGGGGCATACCGTGCGGGTCTGGAACCGGACGCGCGAGCGCGCCGAGCCGCTCGCCGCGCTGGGCGCGCAGATCGTCGCGTCGCCGGCCGACGCGTTTCGCGGCGACGCCGTGTTCTCGATGCTGGCCGACGATGCGGCGGCGCGCGCCGTGTTCGACGACGCGCTGCTCGCGCAGGCGCCGCGCGGCCTGATCCACGTGAACATGGCGACGGTCTCCGTCGCGCTGGCCGAGTCGCTCGCGCACGCGCATGCGTCGCGCGGCATCGACTACGTGGCCGCACCCGTGATGGGGCGCCCGGACGTCGCGGCAGCCGCGCGCCTGACGATCATGGCCGGCGGCCCGGCCGAGGCGATCGACCGCGTGCAGCCGCTGTTCGACGCGATCGGCCAGAAGACCTGGCGGTTCGGCTCGCTGCCGCAGCACGCGAACGTCGCGAAGATCGCCGCGAACTTCACGCTCGCATCGGCGATCGAGACGCTCGGCGAGGCGTCCGCGCTGCTCGGCGCGCACGGCGTCGCGATGCGCGATTTCCTCGACGTGATCACCAGCAGCGTGTTTCCGGGGCCGGTCTACCAGGGCTACGGCGGGATGATCGCCGAGCGCAGCTACGAACCCGCGCGCTTCAAGGCCCGGCTGGGCCTGAAGGACGTGCGGCTCGCGCTGGAAGCCGGCGACGCGGCGTCGGTGCCGCTGCCGGTGGCGAGCGTCGTGCGCGACAGCCTGCTCGATGCGCTCGCGCACGGCGGCGGCGAACAGGACTTCGCGGTGCTCGGCGAAGTCGCGCTGCGCCGCGCGGGCCGCTGAGCCGGCGCGCGACAGAAGCGCCGCGCTCACGGCATAATCGACGTTTCGTCTTTCTTTCGGCTGAGGCGGTCATGAACCTGCATACGTGGTGGCTTTTCGTGGCGACGGTGTTCGTCGTGTCGGCGATTCCGGGCCCGAACATGCTGCTCGTGATGACGCACGGCGCGCGGCACGGGCTGCGCCGCTCGTCGTCGACGATGGCGGGTTGCCTGAGCGCGCTGGTGTTGATGCTCGCGGTGTCCGCGGCGGGGCTCGGGGCGGTGCTCGAGGCATGGCCGGCGATGTTCGATGCGTTGCGCTTCGCGGGCGCCGCCTATCTGATCTATCTCGGCGTCAAGGCGTGGCGCGCGCGCGTCGACGACACGCCGGCCGCCGATGTCGATGCGGTGTCGCCCGGCGCGTCGGCATCGCGCGTGGCGCTGTTCCGCAACGGCTTCCTGGTCGCAGGCAGCAACCCGAAGGCGATCCTGTTCGCGGCCGCGCTGCTGCCGCAGTTCATCAACGCGTCGGAGCCCACGCTGCCGCAGTTCGGCATCCTCGTCGTCACGTTCGCGGTGATCGAGGTGAGCTGGTATCTCGTCTACGCGTCGTTCGGCACGCGCATCGGCGCGACGCTGAAGAGCCAGAGCGTCGCGAAGATCTTCAACCGGCTGACGGGCGGCATCTTCGTCGGTTTCGGCGCGATGATGGCGCTCGTTCGTCACTGATTTCGGGCCTCGCGGCCTGCGCAACGCCCCGCGCCTCGTCAGAGGGCGGGGCGTTTGCACATCCGGGCCTGGCCTACGCGCGCGGCAACGTGGCAGCACCGGCCCGGCGCCCGGTCGCGACGCCGAATCCGGCGGCCGCGCCGGCGAACGCGAAGCCGACGCCGCACACGGCGCTCCATCCGCCCCACGCCCATGCGCTGCCCGCGAGCGCCGCGCCCAGCGCGCCGCCGACGAAAAACAGCCCGACGAACAAGCCGTTCAGGCGCCCGCGCGCGGCCGGGTTCAGCAGATTGATGGCGCGCCGGCCGATCGTCTGGTCGACGATCACGCCCGCATCGAGGAGCGCCGCGCCGCCGGCCAGCAGCGCCAGCGCGACGCCGCGATGCGCGTGCAGGTCGAAGCCGAACCAGCCGGCGCCCGCGACGCCGAGCACCGCGAGCGCCACGAGCATCGTCACGTGCGCGACGCGCTGCGCGGCCGGACCGTGGCCGCGATCGCCCGCACGGCCGGCGAGCGGCGTGACGATCGCGCCGCTCGCGCCGGCGAACGCGAACAGCGCGATGCCGTGCAGGCCGAGGCCGAACGGCGGCTGCGCGAGCCGCAGCCCGATGGCCGTCCAGAACGCGCTGAACGCGGCCATCGCGAGCGCGGCCGACAGCGCGTGCCGGCGCAGCACCGGCTCGTCGGCGAGCAGCCGGCCCATCGACGCGAGCAGCGTGCGATAGCGGGCCGTCACCGCCGGCTGGCGCACCGGCAAGCGCAGCGCCAGCACGACGGCGATCGCCACATTCGCGAGCGCGGCCAGCGCATAGAACGCACGCCAGCCCGCGATGCCCGCGATCAGGCTCGCGAGCGGCCGCGACAGCAGGATGCCGAGCATCAGCCCGCTCATCACGTTGCCGACCGCACGGCCGCGCTGTGCTTCGGGCGCCATCGACGCGGCCATCGGCACCAGCATCTGGATCACGCTCGACGCGGCGCCCGCGATCAGCGTCGCAGCGAGGAACACGGCGCCCGAGCGCGTGAATGCGGGCAACGCGAGCGCCGCCGCGCACGCAACGAGCGTCGCGACGATCAGCCGGCGGTTTTCGCGGAGGTCGACGAGCGGCACCAGCAGCACGAGGCCGGCCGCGTAGCCGAGCTGCGGCAGCATCGCGACGAGGCCGGTGAGGCCGGGCGGCAGGTGCAGGTCGGCACTGATCGGGCCCGTCAGCGGTTGCGCGGCGAACAGGTCCATCACGATCACGCCGACCGTCGCGGCGAAGAACAGGGTCATGCCCGTGCTCAGCGCGGGCGGTGCGCCGCGCGCGGCGCGCATGGCAACGGGGCGGGAATCGGCGGGGCAGTTCATCGGAGGCGTGGCAAGAGGAGCGAAAGAATCCCCATCGTAGGTGCCCGATGTTTATGCGACAATTGAAATATGTCTAACATGATTATGCGAGTTTGTTTTGAATACGCGTGATCTCCAGGCGTTCGTCGCGGTGGTCGACAGCGGGTCGATGGTCGCCGCCGCTGCGAAGCTTCATCTGACGCAGCCGGGCCTTACCCGCCGCGTGCAAAACCTCGAAACGCTGCTGGGCGTGCCGCTGCTCGAGCGGCAGAGCAAGCCGCTGAAGCCGACCGCCGCCGGGCGCGACGTCTACGCGCTCGCGCGCAACGTGCTGTGCGCCGTCGACGAACTGATGGCCGCGGGCTCGCCGGACAGCGAGCCGTCCGGCGAACTGCGCATCGGCGTGCCGCCGTTCCTGTCCGAGCTCGCGCTCGAGCGGCCGATCGACCGGCTGCGCGATGCATTTCCGCGGCTGACGTTGCGCGTGACGGCCGGCTGGTCGCCGGCGCTCGTGCAGGGCATCGAGCGCGGCGCGCTCGATGTCGCGACGGTGATGGTGCCGGCCAGCGCGACGCTGCCCGACACGCTCACGGCGACCCTGCTCGGCACGCGGCCGACGGTGCTCGTCGCCGCGCGCGATTTTCCGCTGCCGGACGGTCCGCTCTCGCTCGACGTGCTGTCGGGTTTTCCGTGGGTGCTGAGCCAGGACGGCTGCGGGATGCGCTCGTCGCTGAGCCGCGCGCTCGGTTCCGCCGGGCTGCCGTTCGATGTCGCGGTCGAGGCGTTCGGCTCGGAGCTGCAGTTGTCGCTCGTCGCGCGCGGCGTGGGCATCGGCATCGCGCCGCCGAACGCGCTGGCGCGCAGCGCACATCGCGACGCGCTGCGGGTGGTGGAAACGGTGGGGCTGGAAACGCGGATCAACGTGTGGCTCGTGCACGCCGCGTTGCCGGGCCGCCTGACGCGGCCGGTCGGGCTGCTGCGCGATGCGCTCGCGGACGTGCTGGAGCGGGAAACATGAAGGGGTCGGATGTCAGTTAGCGATCTAGAGCATCCATTCGAGGGAAAATCCTTATTTTCTCTACGGAAATGTTGCAATGCGGAAATCGATTCGCTATAGTTACACCTGTCTCCTCCATGTCTCCTCTGATATGGATTCAGCCCGCCTCTTAGGCGGGCTTTTTTTTGCCCGCGTTTTTGGCGCGGGTCATCCGTGCTTTCTCGGGTCCTCCGTCGCCGGCGTCAGAACTTGTACGTCATCCCGACGTAGCTGATGATCGGGTCCGCCTTCAGGTCCGATTTCGATTCGGCGAGGGTTGTGCCGTCGGCCGCCTTGATCGTCACCGTCGACGTCGTCTTCAGCGGGATGTACGTCACCGACGCCACCAGCCCGAAATGCTCGGTCATGTTGTATTGCAGGCCCGCGTTGAACACCGGCTGCCATGACGACGACGCCTTTGCCTCCACCGAGGTCGTGCCCGGCTTGCCCGCGCCCGCCGCGAGAATCGCGCCGAGGTTCTCCTGCGTCTGCTTGATGAAGTTCGTGTTGAGCTGCAGGTCGCTGAACCAGTTGTACGACACGCCGAGGCCGAGGAACGGCCGGAATTTCGCGTTCGCCGCCCCGAAGTAGTACTGCAGGATCGCCGCCGGGCTCCACTGCCGCACGCTTTTCACGATCGGGTTGACCGAGGCCAGCCCGATGTTCTGCGTGCCCAGCGCGCCGGCAGGGCCGGGCGGCTTGATCGTCCCCTGGCCCGACACCTTGAACACCGGCGGCACGCCGGCCACCGACGTGACCGCGATGTGGTCGGTCAGGAAGTGGCTGACCGTCAGGCCGACGGTATCCGCGCCGCTGGTGCGCAGCCCGGTGCCCGGCGACGTGAACGACGGCGGCAGTCGCAGCGGCGTGTTGATCGGCGTCGGCGCGACGTTGGTCGTCATCGGCGTGCTGCTTTGCTGCGGCATCACGTGGAACCAGCCCAGCGTGACGACGTTGCTGCCGGCGCTCTGCGCGTGCGCCGCGAGCGGCGCCAGTGCGGCGGCGCCGGCGGCCGCGCAGAGAAGGGTCTTCTTCATCACGGCTTGCCTCCGCTTACTGGACGAACGCGCCGATCGTGAAATACGGCGTCGAACCCGCGTTGTCGAGGAAACCGAACACGCCACCGGTGAAGATGAACTTGCCGGTCGGCGACGTGCTGCCCGAGCCGGTGTGGATCGTCGTGACCGTGCCCGGCACCTTCTGCGTGTAGTCCAGATCGAGCGCGGTCGCGAGCGAAGCCTGCGACGGCTGGAACGGATCGAGCAGCGTGGCCTGCTTGTCGATCAGCGCGGTGGTCCGGTAATCGAACTGGCTGTCGACGCCGATGTACTCGCCGTTCTGCGAGCCGGCTGCGATGGCCGTCTGCGGCGCGAGGATCGAGATGCTCGATTCGTCGTCGGCGGTGAGGCCCGGCACGCCGTTGCTGTCGGGCGTCGGGTTCGGGTTCGCGACACCGGTGCGCACGAGGATCGGCACGAGCTGGTTGCGCAGCTTGCCGACGATCATGAAGCCCTTGCCCTGCGGCGTGGCCGACAGCGTCGGCTTCAGCTGGCTCGCGTAGTGGTTCGACTGGAACGCGCCGCTGCCGTCGGCCGACTGCACGAAGTTCGTGCCCTGCTGCGTGCACGCGCCGCCGGCGAACTGGCCGGTCGTGTCGCACTTGGTCCACGAGCCGTCGGCGTTGATCGTCACCTTCGCGTCGATCGACGCCGGCGCGAACTTCTGCGACGGCACCTCGCCGAACCCGACATGGCTGTACGTGCCCGCGACCTTCGTGATGTCGGTTTCGATCGACGAGAACCCGATGAACGGGTAGTACGGGAATTTCGTGTCGGGCACCGCGGCCTGGCCGAGCACGCCGTTGAACTGGATTTCCTTGCCCGGAATCGTGCCGCCCGCGACGCCGAAGCCGACGAAGATGCGCGCCGGACGCGACGCGTCGAGGCTCGCGCCGTTCAGGCGGAACGCGCACTGGTTCAGCTTGTTGGTCGGCAGCATCGTTTCCTGCGTGAGCGTGCCGCTGTCGACGGTGCCCGCGCGGGTCGGCGTGACGGTGCCGGTCGTTTGCGGCACCGGCGATTCGACATAGGTCACCTGCCAGGTCATCTTGGTCGTGTCGAGCTGCACCTTCGCGAGTTCGCCGCTACCGGCGCCGCCCGTGAATACGGTGCTGTAGTCGAGCGACGCAGGGCAGAGCCGGTCTTCGACGAGCGGAGGCGGGTTGTTGTCGCCGCCGCCGCATGCGGAAAGAAGGGGGGCGGCAAGGGCCGCCGCCAGAACGAGGTTGCGCTTCATGTTGCTCCTCCAGATTTGTCTTGTACGGCGGTCAGCTCCCTGTCGACCGCTTCTGTTTGCTTGTAGGCGCCTGCGTCGTGCCGGACGCCGTCGTGTTTTCGTTGCCCTGCGGTACGCGGCGGCGCGCCGGCCGCCGGCGCGTCCCCGCTCGCTACTTGCTGATCTGCGCGCCCACGCCGAAGTACGGTGTCGACGACGTGGTCGAATTCGCCGATGTCTGCGTGACGCCGCCGTTCACCGTGCCCTGGATCAGCGCCGCATACAGCCCGCCCGTCGCGATCACCACGCCCGATGCGGACGGGTAGCTCGCGCCGCTCGGCGGCGTGGTCGTTGCGTTCAGCAGGCCCGCCGTCGTCTGGCCGTAGTCGAGCGTGAAGCCGTCTTCTTCGGCCTGCGTGGTCGGGTTGATGAACGACGCGTTGCTGCCGCGGATCAGCGCGGCCGTGTACTTGAAGTTCGAATCCGCGCCCGCGTAGCCGCCGTCGATCGCACCCGACCGGATCGCCGTCGCCGCGCCGAGCACTGCGATGCCCGATTCGTCGTCGACCTTTGCGTCGGCGTGCAGCGGCGGCGTGCCGAGGTTCACGAAGCCCGTGCGCACGACCACCGGCACGGTCGCGCCGTTGAGCTGGCCGATCACCATGTGCGCGGTCGCCGACTTGCCGGTCGTACCGATCAGCGGCAGCGACGTCTGCGGCAGGATCTGTGGCGCTTGGGTGCTGTCGAGATACCCGCCGGTCGCGTTCACCGTCCACGGATTGCCGGTGGTCTGGCAACTGCCGGAGGTCGACGTGCATGCGCCGTTCGCGTCGAACGTCTCGCTCGAGTTGATGCCCTTCGTCGCGTAGTTGCCCGACGGCACGAGGTGGTAGATCAGCGCGTTGTAGGTGCCCGGCAGCTTCGAGAGATCGGTCGTCGTGTTCGCGAAGCCGAGGAACGGATAGAAATCGAAGTGGCGGTTCGGGACCTTGCCGACGTTTTCCGCGACGACCGGAAGGATCGTCAGCCCGTCGTACTGAACCGTCGCCCCCGGAATGCCGCCGCCCGCGACGCCCATGCCGACCAGCAGCATCGGCGGGTTCGCCGGGTTGAAGTCGGCGGCCGTCGAATAGGTCGAGCTGTTCGGCGCTGTGCCCGAACCCGGCGTGAGGACGAATGCGCAGCGCGTCTGTTCTGCGGTCGGCAGCGTGCCGGTCGGCGGATGGATGACCTTGCCGGTGATGGTCGTGCCGGCGCGGCTCGGCGTGACCGTGCCGGTCGCGAGCGGAATCGGCGACTCGAGCCACTTGAGCGTGTAGGTCATCGCGACCGCGTCGATGTTGACGCTGACGATCTCGCCGCTACCGGCGCCGCCGAGGTACGTGCTCTTCACGATGTCGGCGTCGGCCGGACACAGCGCGCCGTTGACGGGCTGCGACGGCGGCTGCCCTTGCGTGCCGCAGCTTGATCCGGAACATTGGGGCGTATTGATCGGCGCGGGCGAGCCGCCGTCGCCACCACCACAGGCAATCAGGAACGGGGCGATGGCAAAGGCCGTTGCCACCCCCTTCGATAAGGCGTGCGACATGCCGCTGTCTCCAATCGTTTAATTGTGCGAGCTAATGTCGCTGCATGGATTTTTGCTGTCAATTGATGAACTCGTCTAAAAAAGACGATTGAAACGGCTTGTGCGTTTCAATTCCTTTCGGGATGGGGCCGGGAGTAAGAATTAAAACGCGACGAGGCTGACGGGACGTCGTCGACGTGGGGAGCGTGCCACGCCCGGCAGGCTTTCGAACGGCCTTCCCGCGTATAACGGCAGCGTTTAAATTGACGATATCCGGTTTATCCCTACTCGGGCTGGACTGGATAAAAAGGAGGGGAAGTTAATTCACTGGTAATCTCGCAATGGAAAGCTTGTAAATATTTGTAAATGCGCGAGTGTGTGGCTTTATATATTGCCTGGCACGGTAAATAAAAAGCCGGCCAGCGGCCGGCTTTGCATCGCATGCAAGGAGGATCAGCGCTTCAGGCCGCTGTCCTCGGCCGCGCCGATGTTGAGGTTCATGCACTGGATCGCGGCGCCCGACGCACCCTTGCCGAGGTTGTCGAGTCGCGCGACCGTGACGAAGCGTTCTTCGTTGCCGAACACGAACAGGTCCACGCGGTTCGTATCGTTGTTCGCCTGTACGTCGAAGAAGCCGCTGTCGAGATTCGCGTCCGCGTTGAACGGCGCGACGCGCACGAACGGTTCGTCCGCGTAGTACTCGGCGAACACGCGCTGCACGTCCTGCGGCGTCGCGCGCTTCGCGAGCTGTTCGGGCGAGAAGTAGGTCGTCACGGCGAGGCCCTTCAGGAACGGCCCGACGATCGGCGTGAAGATCGGCGCGTGCGCGAGGCCCGTGTGCGCGGCCATTTCCGGCAGATGCTTGTGCGCGAGCGCCAGTGCATACGGACGCGGGCTCGCGAGCTTGCCGCCCGGCGCTGCGTTTTCGTACTCGGCGATCATCGACTTGCCGCCGCCGCTGTAACCGGTGATCGAATAGCTGTGCGCGGCGAACGTCGGCGCGACGATGCCGGCGTCGACGAGCGGACGCATCGCGAGCACGAAGGCCGATGCATGGCAGCCCGGCACCGCGATGCGCTTCGACGTGCGGATCTTCTCGCGCTGCGCGCGGGTCAGTTCCGGCAGGCCGTAGGCCCAGTCGGCATTGGTACGGAACGCGGTGCTCGCGTCGATCAGCGTCGTGTTCGGGTTCTCGACCAGCGATGCCGATTCGCGCGACGCGACGTCGGGCAGGCACAGGAACGTGACGTCCGACGCATTGATCAGGCGGCGGCGCTCGTCGACGTCCTTGCGCTTCGCTTCATCGATCCGCAGGATCTCGATGTCGTTGCGTGCCGACAGGTATTCGAAGATCTTGAGGCCGGTCGTGCCTTCCTGGCCGTCGACAAAAACTTTGGTGCTCATTTCGCTCTCACTGAATGAAACGGGAGCCGCGGCGCCCTGAAACCGCCATTTTAAGACGTCATCCGGCGGGCCTGCACCGCACGGGGCGAAAAAAGACGGCCCGCGGGCCGTCGCGGGTCCATTTGACACGCCCCGCACCCGCACGCCCCACCGCCCCCGCGCGCCGAGGCCGCGCGAGCGGGCAGGCACCGCGGGCGCGCTCAGCGGCCGCCGGCCACCCAGCGGG
>NZ_JAPVQY010000045.1:63471-69996 GCF_027257875.1 Burkholderia sp. IMCC1007 | reverse complement strand
GGCGGCGGTCGCGCCGGTGCAGCCGGCCCAGCCGTCCTGACGGCAACGCGCGCTCGCGCGGCGGCACGCCGCCCGCGGCCGGCTCACGCCGCTGCCGGCGCTAGCGCGAGCGGCCGTCGAAGTGCGTGACGGGCAGCGCGTCGAGATCGACATTCTCGAGGCAGCGCACGTTGATCGCGGCCATTTCGGTGCCGTTCGGGTGCGTGCCCTCGCCGAACGTATGAATCCCGCAGCGCTTGCAGAAGCGATGCCGGATCACGTGCTTGTTGAACATGTAGGTCGCGAGGTTCTCGTCGGGCGTGAGCAGCTTCAGGTGGTCGCGGGGCACGAACCACATCAGCGCGCCCTTGCGCTGGCAGATCGAACAGTTGCAGGCCATCACGCCCTGCAGGTCGCCTTCCGCCTCGAACTTCACGTCGCCGCAGTGACAGCTTCCGCGATAAAGCATGGTCGTCTCCCGGGGCAGCCCGTGCGCGTCGACGGCGCCCCGGCGGGACACCGTTGGCCGGGCCGACTCAAGCAGGTACAGTAGCGTGCACCCGCGCCGTGCGCAATGTCCGGCGACGGCCGCCCCGAACCGCTCCGATCACGAGGAAACCGCCATGCTCGAACTGCGCCCCGGCTGCGAATGCTGCGACAAGGATCTGCCGCCCGATTCGGCGGAGGCACGCATTTGTACGTTCGAGTGTACTTTTTGCGCGAGCTGCGCCGACGACGTGCTGAAGGGCCGCTGCCCGAACTGCGGCGGCGATCTGGTCGCTCGCCCGCGCCGGCCGGCGAGCCTGCTCGCCAAACACCCGGCGTCGACGCAACGCGTGCTGAAGCCCGGCGGCTGCGCGAACGCCTGACCGCACGCCGGCGCGCGGCCCGTCACGACCGCTCGATCCGCGCGCGCGTGATCGCGAGCAGCGTCGCCATCGCGCGGCGCGCGCCGTCCTCGTCGCGCGCGCGGATCGCGTCGCTGACGGCCGTATGCTCGGCGAGCGACGCGTTGAACACGTGCGCGCGCCGCGCATTCAGATGCAGCTGCGCCTCGAGCGTGCGGTCGATCAGTGCGCCGAGCGGCACCAGCAGTTCATTGCCGCCGGCCTCCAGCACGCTCAGGTGAAAGCGCAGGTCGGCGCGCACCCATTCGTCGATGTTGCGTGCGGCGGCCATCGCACGCACCGCGTCCTCGATCGCGTCGAACCCGCCCGGGCCATGTGCGCGCGCAGCCAGCGCGGCCGCGTGCGGCTCGATCATCTCGCGCATCTCCTGCAGCTTCATCGCGAACGCGAGCGGCGGCGCGACGCGCGCATACCAGTCGAGCAGGTCGGCATCGAGCAGGTTCCACGCGCGTCGCGGCCGCACGCGCGTGCCGACCTTCGGCCGCGATTCGATGAGCCCCTTCGACGTCAGCGTGCGCAGCGCCTCGCGCAGCACGGTGCGGCTCACACCGAACATCGCCATCAGCTCGGGTTCCCTCGGCAGCAGCGATTCGGGCGGATAGTCGCCGCGCAGGATCGCGGTCGCCAGCTGGAAGGCGGTCTGTCCATGCAGGTCGCGTTGAATGATCGTTCTCCGTTGGGCGGGCCCGCCGCCGTGTACCCACTATCTGCACAATAGTGCTATTAATACTATTTTTTAACGGGCTACGCTAGGATAACCGCCACGTATTCGACCGGCATCGCATCCGCACGTCCGCGCCGGTCATCCCTGGAGACTCGCGACATGAAAATCACCCGCCTCGAAACCTTCGTCGTCCCGCCGCGATGGCTATTCCTCAAGATCGAAACCGACGAAGGGATCGTCGGCTGGGGCGAGCCGGTCGTCGAAGGTCGCGCACATACGGTCGAGGCCGCCGTGCAGGAACTCGCCGACTACCTCGTCGGCCGCAACCCGCTGCTGATCGAGGATCACTGGCAGGTGATGTATCGCGCGGGCTTCTACCGCGGCGGCCCGATCACGATGAGCGCGATCGCGGGCGTCGACCAGGCGCTGTGGGACATCAAGGGCAAGCATCACGGCGTGCCCGTGCACGCGCTGCTCGGCGGCCAGGTGCGCGATCGCATCAAGGTGTACTCGTGGATCGGCGGCGACCGGCCGAGCGACGTCGCGAACAACGCGCGCGCGGTGGTCGAGCGCGGCTTCAAGGCCGTGAAGATGAACGGCTCCGAGGAGCTGCAGATCGTCGACACCTACGACAAGGTCGAGCAAGTGATCGCGAACGTCTCGGCGGTGCGCGACGCGGTCGGCCCGCACGTCGGGATCGGCGTGGACTTCCACGGCCGCGTGCACAAGCCGATGGCGAAGGTGCTCGCGAAGGAGCTCGACCCGTACAAGCTGATGTTCATCGAGGAGCCGGTGCTGTCGGAGAACGCCGAGGCGCTGCGCGACATCGTGAACCAGACCAACACGCCGATCGCGCTGGGCGAGCGGCTCTACTCGCGCTGGGACTTCAAGCACATCCTCGCGGGCGGCTACGTCGACATCATCCAGCCCGATGCATCGCACGCGGGCGGCATCACCGAGTGCCGCAAGATCGCAACGCTCGCGGAAAGCTACGACGTCGCGCTCGCGCTGCACTGCCCGCTCGGGCCGATCGCGCTCGCCGCGTGCCTGCAGCTCGATGCGGTCAGCTACAACGCGTTCATCCAGGAACAGAGCCTCGGCATCCACTACAACCAGGGCAACGATCTGCTCGACTACCTGCGCAACCCGGAAGTGTTCCGCTACGAGGACGGCTTCGTCGCGATCCCGCAAGGCCCGGGGCTCGGCATCGACGTCAACGAGGAGAAGGTGCGCGAGATGGCGAAGACGGGCCATCGCTGGCGCAACCCGGTGTGGCGTCACGCGGACGGCAGCGTCGCCGAATGGTGACGATGCAATGAGATGAAGTGACGTGCGTTGCGCGGCAGGCAGGCCACGCAACGGCTTCCATACGGCCGCCCGGCAGGCGGCCGTTTTTGCATGCACGCGATCGGCTTCACGCGATGCGGTGCCTGACGCACGCAGGCGCCCCACGCCGCGCTGCCCGCACGCCGCGCGACACCGCGCCGGCCGTCAGCCGAGCGCCGCGAACCCCGGCACGCTGAACGACAGTACCGCCGCCGCGACGAACACGCCGATCATCGTCAACGCTTCGAGATGCAGAATGTTGCGGAACGTGTGCGCGTCTTCGGTCGACGCGGTACGCCGCAGGCGCGGCAGCGCGGACAAGCGGTTCAGCCCGCCGAGCACGAGCGCGAGCGCGACGAGCAGCAGCTTGAGCAACAGCACGCGCCCCCACGTGCTGCCGTCGAGCGGCGCGAGCGAGCCGCCGAGCCCGCGCAGCGCATTGAGCGCGCCGGTGCCGAGCACGAACACGACCGCGATCATCGACGTGCGCGACAGGTGCTGGCCGACCCGGATCAGCGCGCCGCGCGCGACCGACGAGCCGAGCGCCGGCAGCACCGCGAGCCCGCCCGCGAGCACGAGGCCGCCCCACACCGCGGTGGCGAGCAGGTGCAGCGTCTGCACGCCGACCGCCGCGGACAGCGGGCCCGTGTCGGCCGCATGGCCGAGCGACGCCTTGCCGGCCTCGACCACGATCACCGCGAGCCACAGCACCGCATGCGCGAGCGGGCCGTCGGGCTTGGCCAGCGCGACGATCGCGAGCACCACCGCACCGGCGAACGCGACGCTCCACGCGAAGCCCGCATGGGTTTGCATGAGCACGGTCGGGATCGCGGCGAACGCGCCACCGAGGCCCGCGCCGCTCATCGTCGCGGCCTCGTACACCAGCCAGCCGAGATCGGCGAGCACGAGCGCCAGCGCCGCCGCGACCAGCGAATGTTGCGCGCGCAGCCATGCGGGGTGCGACGGCGCGACGACCGGCCGCGCACCGTCCTTGCCGAGCCAGGCCTTGAGCAGCGCGGAGCCGACCGCCATCGCGAACGTTGCGTCCATCAGCGCCGCGAGCGCGACCTGCCCGATCCACAAGCTGTCGATCCTCATCGCGCGCGCCCTCCCGACAACGGCAGGCCGGCGATACGGCGGCTGGCGGAACAACGGCGGGAAGACGGCAACGGCATGGTAGAAAACGTCATCGATGAATCCGTAAACGGGGGAAATGACTGAGTCTGCGGCGGAGGCGGCACCGCGCGACCCGCGAGTGTACGGTCTTCGATGGTGAAAGCGCACGCCGGTTCACACTGCCCGCGCGCAATCCGCGTCAAATTGTCGCAAGTCGCAAACAGACAGGAACTGATGTCCTTTCGTCAAATAGCCGTCATTACCCATCGATGATAGAATGCCGCGTCGCAGCAGCCCGGCTGTCCTGCCGTCCACGCGCCGAGCCGATCGTAGCCCGGACAGGTCCCCGACGAATAAACATGGAGTCTCGTGTGTCTTCAAGACGCCTCTTCCGTCCGTTGCTCGCCGTTCTGTTGATCGGCAGTGCGGGCCTTATGAGCGCTGCCCAAGCGCAGACCAAGCCCGAGCAAGCGGCCGCCCAACAGGCGCCGCTCAAGGCACCCGATACCATGGCCGAGCGCGTGCGCGGCTGTACCGCATGCCACGGCGTTCACGGCCAGGGCACCGACAACGACTATTTCCCGCGGCTTGCCGGCAAGCCCGCCGAGTACCTGTACAACCAGCTCGTCAACTTCCGTGACGGCCGGCGCAAGTACCCGCCGATGAACTACCTGCTGACGTACCTGAACGACGACTACCTGAAGGAAATCGCCGAGCACTTCTCGGCCGAGCGTCCGCCGTACCCGACGCCGGCGAAGCCGACGCTGCCGGCCGCCACGCTCGCGCGCGGCAAGCAGCTCGTCACGCAAGGCGACCCGTCGCGCAAGCTGCCGGCCTGCGTGGCCTGCCACGGCGCAGGGCTGACCGGCATGCAGCCGGCGATCCCGGGCCTCGTCGGCCTGCACGCCGATTACCTGAGCGCGCAGCTCGGCGCATGGCGCTCGGGCAACCGCCACGCGAAGGCGCCTGACTGCATGCACGACATCGCCGCGAAACTTTCCGACGAAGACGTGACGGCCGTGACCGCATGGCTCGCCGCGCAACCGGCGCCCGCCAACCCCGTGCCGGCTCCGGCGCGTTCGATGAAGACTCCGCTCGCCTGCGGCAGCGAACCGCAATAAGGCAAGGGAGACAGACACAATGAAACGCAAGTCCCTGTTTGCACTCTCGGCTGCCGCGATCGTCGCGGCCGCTGCTCTCGTCCCGGTCCTGTGGCCGGGCAGCGACACGCTGCACGGCGCTGCCGCCGTCGCGGCCACGCCGGCCGACCAGGCCGCGCTGATCAAGAAGGGCGAGTACCTCGCGCGCGTCGGCGACTGTATCGCCTGCCACACCGTGCGCGGCGGCAAGTCGTTCGCGGGCGGCCTGCCGATGGCGACGCCGTTCGGCACGATGTACACGCCGAACATCACGCCGGACGACAACGACGGTATCGGCAAGTGGACGTCGGACGACTTCTACCGCGCGATGCACACCGGCCGTTCGAAGGATGGCAGCCTGCTCTACCCGGGCTTCCCGTTCGCGAGCTACACGAAGGTCACGCGCGCCGATTCGGACGCGATCTACGCGTACCTCCGTTCGGTGCCGCCGGTGTCGGTGCCGAGCCGTCCGCACGAACTGAAGTTCCCGTTCAACAACCGTAACCTGCTGATCGGCTGGCGTACGCTGTTCTTCAAGGAAGGCGAGTACAAGCCGGATCCGACCAAGTCGGTCGAATGGAACCGCGGCGCGTACCTCGTCGAAGGCCTCGGCCACTGTTCGATGTGCCACACGTCGATCAACATGATGGGCGGCCCGGTGAGCTCGGCGGCGTTTGCCGGCGGCCTGATCCCGCTGCAGAACTGGTATGCGCCGTCGCTGACGAACGACAAGGAACTCGGCCTCGGCGACTGGCACGTGCAGGAGCTGTCCGACCTGCTGCAAGCCGGCGTGTCGAACAAGGGCGCGGTGTTCGGCCCGATGGCCGACGTCGTGCACAACAGCCTGCAGTACATGAGCGACGAAGATACGCGCGCCATGTCGACGTACCTGAAGTCGATTCCGCAGAAGGCTGAAGCGCCGAAGAACATGCAGTACGAGCCGTCGAAGCAATTCGGCAACACGCTGTTCGACCAGGGCAAGAAGATCTACGCGGACAACTGCGCGACCTGTCACGCGGCAACGGGCGCGGGCAAGCCGCCGGCCTATCCGCCGCTGGCAGGCAACCACTCGATCGTGATGGAATCGGCAGTCAACCCGATCCGCATGGTGCTGAATGGTGGCTATCCGCCGAGCACGTTCAAGAATCCGCGCCCGTACGGGATGCCGCCGTTCGCACAGTCGCTGTCGAACCAGGAAGTCGCGGCAGTCGTCACGTATATCCGGATGTCGTGGGGCAACAACGGTACGCCGATCTCGCCGCAACAGGTGAGCGACCTGCGTTCCGCGCCGCTTGACTAAATAACGCGCGACACACACGGGGGGGGGGGGGGGGGGGGGGGGGGGGGGGGGGGGGGGGGCGGGCGGGGGGGGGGGGCCGGGGGCGGCGCGGGG
>NZ_JAPVQY010000045.1:0-63461 GCF_027257875.1 Burkholderia sp. IMCC1007 | reverse complement strand
ACTCCCCCGCCCACCCCCGGGCCCCGGGGGGTCGCACCGGGCCCCCCGCGCCCCCTTTGCTTTTTGCGACGCCAGTTCCCCGCGCGGGCCGCGCGAGGCGTCGCCGATCATAAAACTGAAGAGTGGTATCTATGTCTTTCGAATCTCTCGGCTTGGCCGAACCGCTCGTCAAGGCGGTCAATGAGCTCGGCTACACGTCGCCGACCCCCATCCAGCAGCAGGCGATCCCGGCCGTCCTCGGCGGCGGCGATCTGCTCGCCGGCGCACAAACCGGCACCGGCAAGACCGCCGGCTTCACGCTGCCGATCCTGCAGCGCCTGCATACGTTCTACGCCGAGCACCGCGGCGCGAAGCGCGCGGTGCGCGCGCTGATCCTCACGCCGACGCGCGAACTCGCCGCGCAGGTCGAGGAAAGCGTGCGTGCATACAGCAAGTACCTGAAGCTGCGCTCGACCGTGATGTTCGGCGGCGTCAGCATCAATCCGCAGATCGATGCGCTCAAGCGCGGCGTCGACATCGTCGTCGCGACGCCGGGCCGCCTGCTCGATCACATGCAGCAAAAGACGATCGACCTGTCGAATCTCGATATCCTCGTGCTCGACGAAGCCGACCGGATGCTCGACATGGGCTTCATCCACGACATCAAGCGCGTGCTCGCGAAGCTGCCGCCGCAGCGCCAGAACCTGCTGTTCTCGGCCACGTTCTCCGACGAGATCAAGTCGCTCGCCGACAGCCTGCTCGACTCGCCCGCGCTGATCGAAGTCGCACGCCGCAACACCACCGCGGAAAGCGTCGCGCAGAAGATCCACCCGGTCGACCGCGATCGCAAGCGCGAGCTGCTCACGCACCTGATCCGCGAACACAACTGGTTCCAGGTGCTCGTGTTCACGCGTACCAAGCACGGCGCGAACCGGCTCGCCGAACAGCTGACCAAGGACGGCATCAGCGCGATGGCGATCCACGGCAACAAGAGCCAGTCGGCCCGCACGCGCGCGCTCGCCGAATTCAAGAACAGCACGCTGCAGGTGCTGGTTGCGACCGACATCGCCGCACGCGGGATCGACATCGACCAGCTGCCGCACGTCGTGAACTTCGACCTGCCGAACGTGCCGGAAGACTACGTGCACCGGATCGGCCGTACGGGCCGCGCGGGCGCGACCGGCGAAGCCGTGTCGCTCGTGTGCGTCGACGAGAAGCAGTTGCTGCGCGACATCGAGCGGCTCATCAAGCGCGAGATTCCGCAGGAAGTGATCGCGGGCTTCGAACCCGATCCGACCGCGAAGCCGGAGCCGATCCAGCAGCGCCGCGGCCAGCAGCCGCGCGGCGGCAATAGCGGTGGTGGTGGTGGCGGTGGCGGCAATCGCCAGCCGCGTGCAGGCGGCTCAGGCCAGCCGGCCGCGAAGCGCGACGGCAACGCGCAGCCGAAGGCCGCGAAGGCGGCGAAGCCGCGCGCGGCTGGCGGCGCGAGCGGTAACGCTGGCGGCGGCAGCGGCCGCCCGTCCGCCGGCAATGGCGCACGCCCGGCGAACGGCAATGCCGCGCATCCGAACCGCAACCGTTCGTCGCGCAGCGGTCAGCGCGGTCACTGAAGCCGCGCGGCCGCGCGCCGCAGGTGCTCGACCTGGCGCTGCCAGCGTGCGAGCACCTCGGTGTGCTCCCCTTCCAGCGCAAACGTGACGCCAGTCGCGAGACGCGCATAGCCGACCCGCTGCGCATCGCCGTGCGCGATCGTCGCAGCGAATCCGGCCAGTCCGCCGAAGTCCCCTTCGAGCGGTTCGATCGTCAGTTGAGCCTGCCAGAACGCCCCGTCGGCGACGAGCGTCAACGCCGCTGCACGCCGTTGCGCAATCGCGCGCGCCGCACGCGACTGCGGCCATAGCGCGAGCAGCAGCGTGCCCGCATCGCGTGCGTAGATCTCGCCGACGCTGAGCAGCGTCGTGCGCAACTGGCCGTCGTCGGTCGCGACGATCAGCGACGCGGCGAAGTCGGCGTGGCGTGCGAGCGCGGTGCCGTCGAACAGCGCGACGACGGCGGGCGGCCACGCATCGAACGTCCATTGTTCGAGCGCGTGGCGATGGGAATCGGTCATGATGGCGGCCCCGGTGGAAAGCGGATGACGATGCCGCAGCATACGCCCGATGGGACGCGCGATGACGCTCAGCGCATGAACACGTGCCGCGTGATCTTCGTCAGCGGATAGTGGACGCTCGGCTGGATCTTCGCGGGCAGGTCGAGCGGCTTGAGCAGCATCTTCACGCACATGTCGGCCGACAGGTTGCGCCGCACGAGCGAGCTGATGCGGGCTGCACGCTCGCGGTTGTACTGATCATCGCCGACGCGATCCGGATAACGAACCGCGAACACGTGGCGCAGCGCGATCTCGGAATCCTCGTTCTTGATTTCCATCACGCGACGCATCAGCGCGCCGAGCACCGCGAGCCGGCCGTTGCCTTCGAGCTTGTTGTACTTCTTGAAGAACTTGAAGAAGTGCTTGTAGTGGCGCACTTCGTCCGAGCGGATGTTGTCGGTGATTTCCTTCAGCACCGGCTCGTCCGAACATTCGTTGATCGCGCGGTACAGCGTGGCCGTGCCCGTCTCGACGACGCAGCGCGCGACCATCTCGAGCGCGCGGGTCTTCTCGAATGCGTCGACCGAGCAGGTCTTCGAATACTCGGCGAAGAAGTTCGCGAACGCGGTGTCCCAGTCGAACTCCGGCCACACGTGCGCGATATACGCCTTCAGCGCGCGGCCGTGCTGCAATTCTTCGTGCTCCCACGCATTGTTGAGCCACGCGGAAACTTCCGGATCGTCGTTGAAGAACTCGCTCAGGTTGCTCGTGTAGAGATCCGAGCCGCTCTCGATGAACGACGATGCGCACAGCAGCAGCAGTAAATCCTCGTTCGCAGCGGCGCGCTGACGATCGATCCGGCTCAGATCGATGTCCTCGATACGCCACGGCATGACATGCGTCGTTTCAGTGTGCATGGTGATGCGCTCCCAGTCGTCGCGCGACCGGCCGGCCCGTGCCTCCGGCACCGGCCCGGCGCGCCCGCAGGCGACGTTTTGCTTGCATTTATAGTGGATGGCTCCGGCCAGAACCATTCTGGCATCTTAGCCGGACTTCGATCTTCGTGCTTCCAAGCACTGACCATACCGGACAGGCGCAGTTCCGCCGCGTGTATTGCCGTTCGTTAGATGAGTTCTTCGAACGGATTGCGCGGTTGCGATGGCGTACCCTGCATCAAGCAAAACGGGCGGCCGTTCGGCCGCCCGTCGGCGCATCACGCTGGAAGCGTTCCGTCAGAAACCGGCCGCCAGCCCGTCGCGGCGGCTGTCGCTCGCGGCCACGTAGCCGCGCTCGGGATCGTCCGGATCGAGGCGCCACACGAACTGCCCCGAGCCGAAATCCATGTAAGGATCGTCGATCGACTTGATCGTATGGCCGCGCGCGGCGAGCGCATCCACCGTGTCGCGATTCATCGTCGCCTCGACGTCGAGCGTGAAGTCGCGATTGACCTTCCAGCGCGGCGCGCAGCATGCAGCCTGCGGCTGCTGCCCGTAGCCGAGCATCCGCACGATGGTCTGCAGATGGCCCTGCGGCTGCATGTCGCCGCCCATCACGCCGAAGCTCATCACGGCCTCGGTGCGGCCGTTCGCTTCCTCGGTAACGAACGCCGGGATGATCGTGTGGAACGGCCGCTTGCCGCCCGCGACGACGTTCGGCGAAGCCGGATCCATCGAGAAGCCGTGGCCGCGGTTCTGCAATGCAATGCCGGTGCCGGGCACGACGAGACCCGAACCGAAGCCCATGTAGTTCGACTGGATGAAGCTCACCATCATCCCGCGCTCGTCCGCGGCCGACAGATAGATCGTGCCGCCCGAATGCGGCCGGCCGGAAGCGAAGTGCGTCGCGCGCGAGCGGTCGATCAGCTTCGCGCGCGCCGCGAGATACGCGTCGTCGAGCATCTGCTCGGGCGTCACGTCCATCGCGCGCGGATCGGCGACGTAGCGATAGACGTCCGCGAACGCGAGCTTCATCGCCTCGATCTGCAGGTGCTGCGAGTCGACCGAATCGACGGGCCAGTCGGTCACGCCCGCCTGCTCGGCGATGCCGAGCGCGATCAGCGCGGCGATGCCCTGCCCGTTCGGCGGGATCTCGTGAATCGTGTGGCGGCCGAAGCGCTTGCCGATCGGCTCGACCCATTCCGGCCGGTACGCGCGCAGGTCGGCTTCGGTCAGCGCGCCGCCGCCTTCGCGCGAGAACGCCGCGATCTGGTCGGCGAGCGCGCCTTCGTAGAAGGCGCGCGCACCGTCCTTCGCGAGCGTGCGCAGCGTCCGCGCATGGCCCGGCAGGCACACGCGTTCGCCGATGAGCGGCGCGTGCCCGCGCGGCATGAACGTTTCGGCGAAGCCCGGCAGCCCCTGCAGTTCGGGCACCGCGGCCGCCCACTTGTGCGCGACGATCGGCGACACCGAATAGCCGCGCTCGGCGAGCTCGATTGCCGGCTCGAGGAGATCCGCGAACGGCAGCGAGCCGAACTTCGCATGCAGCGCTTCCCAGCCCGCGATCACGCCCGGCACCGTGACGGTATCCCAGCCGCGCGTCGGCTTGTTCGCGATGCCGCTCGCATTCTCGCCGTGGCGCTTGCGGAAATAGTCGGGGTTCCACGCGGCAGGCGCGACGCCCGACGAATTCAGCCCCGACAGCCGCTCGCCGTCCCACACCAGCGCGAACGCGTCGCCACCCAGCCCGCACGACACGGGCTCGACCACCGTGATCGCGGCCGCGGCGGCCAGTGCCGCATCGACGGCGTTGCCGCCCTTCCACAGCATCCGCAGCCCGGCCTGCGCGGCGAGCGGGTGCGACGTCGACACGACGTTGCGTGCGAACACCGGGATACGGGTCGTCGGATACGGGTTCTGCCAGTTGAAGCCAGTCATCGGTTCTACCTCGTCGAAAGCTGAATGAACGCGCGCCCACGCGTGCGGGCCGTCCGCCATTGCAGCGCGATCGAGGCAATCGCACAAATTCATTTGTCACATGAATCCATGCAGTTGGCGCATGAATTGCCGGCAACCCCGCGCGAAATCGCGGCGACCCTGCGCGGCGGCCCAGCCGAGCGCCCTTCCCCCCTTACAATAGCCGCTTCGCCTTACGATCCGACCGCCGAGCCATGACCCGAGATCCCCGCCTCACCCTCAACGCGCGCCAGCAGGAATTGCTCGAATGGGTGCAGCGCGACGGCTTCGTGACCGTCGACGATCTCGCCGCGCACTTCGCGGTCACGCCGCAGACGATCCGCCGCGACGTGAACTGGCTCGCCGACCTGAACCTGCTGCGCCGCTACCACGGCGGCGCGAGCCTGCCGACCAGCTCGGAGAACGTGTCGTACACAGCGCGCCAGCGGATGTTCCACGACGAGAAGCGGCGCATCGCGGCGCTCGCGGCGTCGCACATCCCCGACCAGGCGTCGCTGTTCATCAACCTTGGCACGACGACCGAGGAAGTCGCGCGCGCGCTGAACCGCCATCACGGGCTGCACGTGATCACGAACAACCTGAACGTCGCGTCGATGATGAGCGGCTACCCCGATTGCGAGGTGCTGATCACGGGCGGCATCGTGCGGCCGTGGGACAAGGGCATCGTCGGCGAGCTCGCGATCGACTTCATCCGCCAGTTCAAGGTCGACTACGCGATCATCGGCACGTCGGCGATCGAGGCCGACGGCACGCTGCGCGACTTCGACACGCGCGAGGTGCGCGTCGCCGAGGCGATCATGCAGCATGCGCGCACCGTCTATCTCGTCGCCGATCATTCGAAGGTCGGGCGGCCCGCGCTCGTGCGGCAGGGGCACCTGAGCCAAGTGCATGCACTCTTCACCGACAAGCCGCTGCCGCCCGAGATGGCCGATGCGGTCGCGGCCGCGGGCACCCAGGTATACGTCGCGGAATGACCGGTGCCATGCTGCACCGCACCCAAAACTTCAAGTGAAATCAAGAAGTTGGCGCGCCGGCCGAACCGCTCGCAGCATGCGTGCCTGTCAAACGGAAAATTAACGGGGCACGATTTGTCGTTGCCCGCACACTCGACTAGACTCCAGTTCCCCGGCCTGTTCGCGCGATCCGCCCGTGCCAAGGCGCGTGCGAATCTCAAGGCCGGCGAATACAGCTTTCCCCCCAAGCCATACCCTGCGGGGTATCGCGCACCGGCATTCGAGCCGGCGGCGCGGGCAAACCGGTTGCCATGGAGAGAAACAATGCTGAGTCCGCATGAATTCGCCACGCTATTGCTCGTGAAGGACGCCCCTGATCACGGCGACATGGATCGAGATGAACTCGACGCGCTGCTCGAACAGCAGCTCGTGCGACTGGAAGGACTGGGATCGGGACGCAAGTACTGCGTGACCGAAACCGGCGACGCCGCGTTGCGATCGATCAAATGCCGCTATTCGTAAGGTCCCGCTGTTGCTGACCTGAGCGCGCCGGCCGGATTCCCGGCCGCGCCGACTTCCCCGCTTTCCCCGCTCGTTCCATCTCCCGCAGGTTGCCCGCGTCAGCCGCCGCGCAGCGACGGGTCGACCGCGGCCCGCCAGCTCACCGCCTGCGCGCGCGCGCCGTTGAAATACGCGACCCAGCCGGCGCGCCCCGCCGCGTCCGGCGCCGCGTAGTGCGCCGAAAGTTCGTTTACGAACGCACAATAGTTCGCTTCCGTCAGCCCGCGATACCGTTTCGCGACGTACGCGTCGTACAGCGTCGAATAGACCGGCTGCGCGTCCGCGCCCCAGTCGCGCGCGGCGCCGCCGCACGAGGCCTGCAGGTCGGCGAACGATGGGGCACGCCAGTTACCCGTGAGCGGCGGCGTGCCGGCCGTGCAGCCTGCCAGAACGACGGCGCACGCGCCGGCCCACATCCCAATACGCATGGTTCACCTCGCGAAACGGTCGATTCCGCCAGTATCGTCCGGGATCGCGCCGCGCGCTACTGGCCCCGCTTTATCGAACTTTACTTTTTCGATTTCGTTCGTTAAATTTCGAATTCGAACATTTTGTGTTCGCCACTTTCCATCAGATGATAAGGACAGCAGGGTGACCCAACCGAATCGCTACGATCTGCTCGTCGTCGGCGGCGGCATCAACGGCGCGGGCATCGCGCGCGATGCGGCCGGCCGCGGCCTGTCGGTCCTGCTCTGCGAGCAGGACGACCTCGCGTCGCACACGTCGTCGTGCAGCACGAAGCTGATTCACGGCGGCCTGCGCTATCTCGAGTACAACGAGTTCGGACTGGTCCGCAAGGCGCTGCAGGAGCGCGAGACGCTGCTGCGCGCGGCGCCGCACATCATGTGGCCGCTGCGCTTCGTGATGCCGCACATGCCGAACCTGCGGCCGGCGTGGCTGATCCGCATCGGCCTGTTCCTCTACGATCACCTCGCGAAACGCGAACTGCTGCCGGGCTCGCGCGGCATCGACATGCGCCGCCATGCGGCCGGCGCGCCGCTGATCGATTCGATCAAGCGCGGCTTCGTGTATTCGGACGGCTGGGTCGACGACGCGCGCCTCGTCGTGCTGAACGCGCTCGACGCGAAGGAGCGCGGCGCCGAGATCCTGACGCGCACGAAGCTCGTCGCCGCCGAACGCCACGGCGACGAATGGGAAGCGCAGTTGCAGCTTGCGGACGGTTCGGTCCGTGTCGTGCGCGCGCGTGCGGTCGCGAACGCGGCCGGCCCGTGGGTCGGCGACGTGCTGCACGGCGCGCTCGGCCGTGGCGCGCGTCACAGCGTGCGGCTCGTGAAGGGCAGCCACATCATCACGCGGCGCCTGTTCGATCACGATCACGCGTACATCTTCCAGAATCCGGACAAGCGGATCATCTTCGCGATTCCGTATGAACACGACTTCACGCTGATCGGCACGACCGACGTCGAATACACGAACGATCCCGCGAAGGTCGCGATCGATCGCGACGAAACGCAGTATCTGTGCGAGTCGATCAACCGCTACTTCAAGCGCAAAATCTCGCCGGCCGACGTGCACTGGACCTATTCGGGCGTGCGCCCGCTGCTCGAAGACGAAAACGCGACGAACGCATCGGCCGTCACGCGCGACTACCGCCTCGAGATGGACGACGGCGCCGGCGCGCCGCTGCTGTCGGTGTTCGGCGGCAAGATCACGACGTTCCGCAAGCTCGCCGAAGAAGCCGGCGACCTGCTGTGCCGCGCGCTCGGCCGCGACGCGAAGACGTGGACGGCCGGCGCGCCGCTGCCGGGCGGCGACATCGCGAACGCGAAATTCGACGCATTCGCCGGTGCGTTCGCGAAACGCCATCCGTGGCTGCCTGCCGCGCTCGCACGCCGTTATGCGCGTGCGTACGGCACGCGTGCGGAGCGCGTGGTCGACGGTGCGAAGTCGCTTGCCGACCTCGGCGCGGAAATCGCGCCGGGCATTCACGACGCCGAACTGCGCTACCTGCGCGACGTCGAATGGGCGACCTGCGCGCAGGACGTGCTGTGGCGTCGCTCGAAGCTCGGCCTGCACGTCGCGCCCGGTACGCTCGACGCCGTGACGGCCGCGGTCGACGCATGGTTCGCGGCCGCGCACGCGCCGCACGCCTGATTTCGATTGCAGTCGTCGCAGTCATTGCAGTAGCCGTTGCGTTACCGACGTTGATTCACCGACGCGCCGCCACACGCGGCGCGCATCACAACTACGCCAATCCACGGATGGAGATGAGAGACATGCAGGATCAGTACATCCTCGCGCTTGACCAGGGCACGACGAGCTCCCGCGCGATGCTGTTCGATCGTCAGGGCAACATCGTATCGATCGCCCAGAAGGAATTCGAGCAGATCTACCCGCAACCCGGCTGGGTCGAGCACGATCCGCAGGAAATCTGGTCGACGCAAGCGGGCGTCGCCGCCGAGGCCGTCACGCGCACCGGCCTGAACGGCACGTCGATCGCAGCGATCGGCATCACCAACCAGCGCGAGACGACGATCGTCTGGGATCGCGAGACGGGCCAGCCCGTGTACAACGCGATCGTCTGGCAGGACCGCCGCACCGCCGACTTCTGCGATTCGCTGAAGAAGCAGGGCCTCGAGGCGAAGGTGCGCGCGAAGACCGGCCTGCCGATCGATTCGTACTTCTCAGCGACCAAGATCCGCTGGATCCTCGACAACGTGCCCGGCGCGCGCGACAAGGCGCGCCAGGGCAAGCTCGCGTTCGGCACCGTCGACAGCTGGCTCGTGTGGAACTTCACGAAGCACGAGCTGCACGTGACCGACGTGACGAACGCATCGCGCACGATGCTGTTCAACATCCACACGCGCGAATGGGACAGCGAGCTGCTCGAGCTGCTCGACATCCCGCGCAGCATGCTGCCGGAAGTGAAGGCGTCGTCGGAAATCTACGGCCACACGAAGACCACGGTGTTCGCGTCTAGGATCCCGCTCGCGGGCATCGCCGGCGACCAGCACGCGGCGCTGTTCGGCCAGATGTGCACGACCTCGGGCATGGTGAAGAACACCTACGGCACCGGCTGCTTCCTGATGATGAACACCGGCGACAAGCCGATCGAGTCGAAGAACAACCTCGTGACGACGATCGCATGGCAGATCGGCGACGACGTGCAGTACGCGCTCGAAGGCAGCATCTTCATCGCGGGCGCGGTCGTGCAGTGGCTGCGCGACGGCGTCGGCATCATCAAGACGGCCGCTGAAATCGAAGCGCTCGCCGCGAGCGTGCCGCACACCGACGGCGTCTATCTCGTGCCGGCGTTCGCGGGCCTCGGCGCGCCGCACTGGAATGCGCGCGCACGCGGTTCGGTGTTCGGCGTCACGCGCGGCACGACGTCCGCGCACCTCGCACGCGCGGCGCTCGACGCGATCGCCTACCAGTCGCTCGACGTGCTGGCCGCGATGGAAGCCGACTCGGGCATCAGCATCGGCGAGCTGCGCGTGGACGGCGGGGCAAGCGCGAACAACCTGCTGATGCAGTTCCAGGCAGATCTGCTCGGCGTCGATGCGGTGCGTCCGCAGATCACCGAGACGACCGCGCTCGGCGCGGCCTACCTCGCGGGCCTCGCGATCGGCTACTGGAAGAATCTCGACGAAGTGCGCAGCCAGTGGCAGCTCGATCGCCGCTTCTCGCCGTCGATGCCGAAGGAACAGGTCGAGCGCTGCATGGCCGGCTGGCAGCGTGCGGTGCGCGCGGCCAAGGCGTGGGCCGACGACGCGCAGTAAGTACCGCAGTAGTCAGTCAAGCAATCCGAACGAAATACAACAACGCCGGCGGACCGCGCAACGCGCGAGTCCGCCGCGATCTCCGAGAGACAAGTCATGTCACCTTATATTGCAGAATTCATCGGCACCGCGATCCTCGTGCTGCTCGGCAACGGCGCGGTCGCCAACGTGCTGCTTGCGAAGACCAAGGGCAAGGGCGCGGACCTGATCGTGATCGTGATGGGCTGGGCGATGGCCGTGTTCGTCGCCGTGTACGTGACCGCGTCGTTCAGCGGCGCGCACCTGAACCCGATCGTGACGATCAGCCTCGCGCTCGCGGGCAAGTTCGCGTGGTCGAAGGTCGGCGGCTACATCCTCGCGCAGATGCTCGGCGGGATGGCCGGCGCGCTGCTCGTGTGGCTCGCGTATCGCCAGCACTTCGCGAAGGAAGTCGACGCCGACCTGAAGCTCGCGGTGTTCTGCACGGCGCCCGCGATCCGCAGCACCACGCACAACGTGCTGACCGAAGCGATCTGCACGTTCGTGCTGATTCTCGGCGTGCTGTACCTGGCGTCGCCGCAAGTCGGACTCGGCGCGCTCGACGCGCTGCCCGTCGGCCTGCTCGTGCTCGGCATCGGCATCTCGCTCGGCGGCCCGACCGGCTATGCGATGAGCCCGGCGCGCGACCTGTCGCCGCGCATCATGCATGCGCTGCTGCCGATCCCCGGCAAGCGCGACAGCGACTGGCGCTATGCGTGGGTGCCGGTGATCGGCCCGCTGCTGGGCGGCGCTGCGGCGGCCGGCCTGTATCTGCGTCTGCACGCGATGGCCTGATCGCGGGTCGGGTCATTCGGGCTCGATGCTGAGGTCGAGCTCGAGTTGGAGCGCACGGCAGCGATTGCCGCGCGCATCCGAACCTTCCGCCCACCGTTGCGCGCGCTTTCCCCTCCCGCTTCACACCCGACGGCCGCCGCACCGGCACCGGACACCGCCGCTATCGATCGCCCGCGACCGACACCAGCGACTTCAGCTTCACCGCCGCATCCGCGACCGCCGCCGGCGTCACGCCGATGCCGCGCTCGACCAGCATGCGCGCGACGCGCATTTCCTTCACGAATCCCGACGCACGGCCGAAGCCGCTTGCCGCGACGAGACGCTCGCGTGCATCGAAGTGGAAATGGATTTCCGCATCATCGCCGAGCACGCGCGCGACCGTCCGTTCACCCAGCGCCGGCTCGCCGGCCACCTGCAACTGTGCGTCGTATTGATCGGACCAGAACCAGGGTGTGTCGCGATACGCGTCATCGGCGCCGAGCATGTTGCGCGCAGCGACGCGCGCCTGCGTTTCGGCGCCGTGCCACGTCTCCTGCCGCACGAGCCGCCCCGACACGCCGCTCGGGAACACCGCGACGTCGCCGGCCGCATAGATCCCGCGCGCCGACGTCTCGAGCCGCGCGTTCACGACGATCCCGCGCTCGGTGGCGAGCCCCGCGTCGCGCGCGAGCTCGTCGGCCGGTTCGATGCCGATACCGGCGACCACCGTATCGGCGATCAGCGTGTCGCCGTCGTCGAGCACGACGGCCAGTGCGCCGTCCTGCGTGCGCTCGATCGCGACCGGCCGGCGATTCAGGCCGATCGTCACGCCCTGCTGCGTGTGAAGCGCGTGCACGCGCGCCGCAATCGCCTCCGGCACCGCGCGCCCGAGCAAACGCGGTGCCGCATCGAGCACGGTCACGCGACAGCCACGCGAGCGCGCCGACGCCGCCACTTCGAGGCCGATGAAGCCGCCGCCGATCAGCACGACGCGCGCATCGCGCACAAGCCGCGCGCCGAGCGCCGCCGCATCGTCGAGCGTGCGCAACGCGAATACGCCGTCGCGTTCCGCACCCGGAATCGCGAGGCGGCGCGCGCGGCCGCCGGTCGCGAGCAGCAGCGCGTCGTAATCGAAGCGGCGGCCGCCCGACACGTGCAGCTCGCGCGCAACCGGATCGATCCGCTCGACCGTCGCGACGATCGGCTCGATGTCGTCGGCCCGCCATGCGTCCCGATCGCGCAACCCGCATTGCGCGGCGCTGCGCTCGCCGGTCAGCACGCCTTTCGACAGCGGCGGCCGCTCGTACGGCAGGTGCGCCTCGGCGCCGATCAGCACGATGCGCCCGCGCCAGCCGCCTTCGCGCAGCACCTGCGCCGCGCGGCCGCCCGCATGGCCCGCGCCGACGATCGCCATCACACGGTCGTTCGTCATCGCGTCACACCTCGATCAGGATGCGGCCGTCCTCGACCTTCGCGCGATAGGTGCGCAGCTTCTCGCAGGCGGGCGCCGACAGCGCGCGGCCGTCGCGCACGTCGAAGCGTCCGTTGTGCTTCGGGCATTCGATCACGTGGTCGAGCACGAGCCCGTCCGCGAGATGCACGTGCTCGTGCGTGCACAGGCCGTCGCTCGCGTACACGTTCGCGCCGATCCGGTAGATCGCGTACGTGCGGCCGTCGTGGTCGAAGCGCGCGACGTCTTCATCGTCGATATCGTCGAGGGCGCCGGTGTCGATCCATTGCGTCATGATGCGTGTCTCCTTGGTTGGCATGTTCGATGCCCGTCACGCGCGCGCCGCATCCGGCACCGGCCGCACGACGTGATGGGACGGGTCGCGGGTCTGCCGGATCAGCGCCGGCACGATCTCCGCATACGCGGCCACGGTGCTGCGGTACGGCGGCGGCATGTCGGCCTTCACCGCGTCGTGCAGCGCCGGCAGCGCGTGGAACGGCACCATCGGGAACATGTGATGTTCGACGTGGTAGTTCATGTTCCAGTAGAGGAAGCGGAACACCGGATTCATCATCACGGTCCGGCAGTTGCGCCGGTGGTCGAGCACGTTCTCAGGCATGCCCGCGTGCTGCGTGAGGCCGAAGTACAGGTACAGCCATGCGCCGTACAGGCTCGGCAGCCCGATGTACAGCAGCGGCAGGATCGTGTGCCAGTACAGCGATGCGCCGATCACGAGCGCGTAGACGGCCAGATGGATGCGCGCCTCGCGCACGACCTTCGGCCATTCCGATTCGGGCACGTAGGTGCGCGCCTCGTCGTCGAGCCGGCCGCCGAACGCGAGCGCGATCATCTTGCGCAGCTCGCTCGCCACGTGCTTGAGCGCGACCACGTTCAACGCGAGCCCGAGCCAGTCGGTCGGCTTCGGCGCGGCGATCTCCGGATCGCGCCCGACCACCAGCGTGTCGGTGTGATGCCGCGCGTGGCTCCAGCGCCAGACCGTCGCGCGGCGAAACACCTGGAACGACGCGACCTGGTACAGCACGTCGTTCATCCAGCGCGTGCGGAACGCGGTGCCGTGCCCGCATTCGTGCCAGCGCGAGTCGGCCGGGCTGCAGTAGAGCGTGCCGTACACGAAGAACGCGGGAATCGCCCACGCCGAATGCGCGCGCCATGCGAGCCACGCGAGCACGCCGCTCGCGACGATCGCCGCGTACCAGATCAGCGTGTCGCGGATCGCGCGCGCATCGTCGCGCTGCATCAATTGCTTCATCACCGGCCGCGGCACCGGGCACCGGTACCAGTCGGCGTTGACGAGCCCCGCCGCCCGCGCGCGCTCGCCGGCGCCGCCGATCATTCGGTATTCCTGACGGCGCGCCGCCGTGGGGCGCTCGCGCGCCTGGTCGTCCGTATGGGCCACTCGTGTCTCCTGGGTTCTCGTTCGCGGAAAGCGCGGCGAGCGCTTCGCATGGACCCAAAATTAGGCGACGGCCCTGCCCCGCTCAATCGAAACGTTGACGAAATTTCGCCATCGCTTTAGCGTTCCGGACAGCGCCACACCCCGCTGGCGACAACAAAGACGGAGACGACCATGACTGACCCCACCGGGCCGCGCTGGCGCAAGCGCAGCGCGCGCTTCGACGAGATCGCCGCGCTCGCCGGCGTCAGCACGACCACCGTCGACCGCGTGCTGAACGAGCGCGGCAGCGTGTCCGCGAACGCGCGCGAGCGGGTGGTCGCGGCCGCCCGCCAGCTCGGCGTGCCGCGCCAGCTGCCCGACACGCGGCACGGGCTGCTCCACGTCGACGTGCTGCTGCCGGACACCGACGCGCCGTTCTTCCGGCGGCTGCAGCAGGCGCTGCAACGCTCGCTGCAGATGCTCGACCGGCGCGTGGTCGTACACCGGACCATCCTGCCCGCCGCGGACGACGAACGCGCCGCCGCGCTGATCGAGCGGCCCGCGTACCGGCGCGCGGCGCTGATCGTCACCGCACGCGACACGCCGCGCGTGCGCGACGCACTGGCCGGCGCGATCGCGCGCGGCGAGACCGTCGTCACGATGGTCACCGACATCGGCGGCATCGCGCGCGTGCACTATGCAGGCATCGACAACTATCGCGCCGGGCGCACGGCCGGCTACTACCTCGGCCGCCTCGCACCGCGCCCGGGCCGCGTGCTGCTGCTGGGCGGGCGCATGGGCTACCGCGCGCACGCCGACCGGATGGCCGGCTGTGTCGACCAGCTGACCGAGGCATTCGCGGACCTCGGCTGCGACGACGTGCCGGTCGAAACGCTCGACCAGGACGACCGCTGCTACCGCGCGGTGACGAACGCGCTGCGCGCGCACGGCGACATCGTCGGGGTCTACAACAGCGGCGCGGGCTCGGCCGGCATCGAGGCCGCGCTGCGCAAGGCGGGTGCGGCCGGGCGCGTCGTCTGGATCGGGCACGAGATGATCGACCTGCACCGCACGTACATCGAAGCCGGCTCGATGGACATCGCGATCGATCAGGACCCCGACGGCCAGGCGATCTCCGCGCTGCAGCACGTGCTGCACGCGTGCGGGATCGTCGAACAGCCGCCGCCCGCCGAACCGGTCGAGTTCCGCGTGTTCTGCTCGGCCAACGTGCGCACCAGCGCGTATCTGCAGGGTTGACGCACGCCGCGCCGCGCAGCGAATGCGCGGCGCAGAAAATCGACCGCCGCATTGGCGATTTTTCGTCAACGTTTGTCATGCAGGCCGCCCCGCACGTCCGTACATTTGGCAGCCATCCAGGACAACGACGGACGGCAGACGATGGCTGAAGCGATCCTCATCGGCGTGAACCTCGACGGCGTGCTCGAACACGACGGCCTGCCGTTGCCCACGCCCGCCGAGCGGTTCCGGATGATCGCCGGCGCCGGCGTGTTCGACTATGTCGAGAAGAACCCGGTGCGCGGCGAGGACCTGTCGCCGTATTTCGCGCTGGTCGACCGGCACGCGCTGCCGATTCGCGCGATCGGCGGCATCTGGCGCGCCGGCCGCGACGAAGCGCACGTCGCCGAAATCATCGACGCCGGCGCACGGTTCGGCAGCACGGTACTCAACTGCCAGCTGTACGCGCATCACGCGGACGGCCATCCGCTGTCGGACCGCGAAGTCGCCGATTTCTACTTGCGCGCATACGAACTGGGCGAGCCGGTCGGTTGCCTGCCGAGCCTCGAAGTGCACGTCGACATGTGGAGCGAGGCATTCACGCGCGTCGCACGCGTCGCGCGGCACGTCGAGCAGGCCGGCGTGCCGTTCCGGATCACGCTCGACCATTCGCACCTGCTGTTCAAGATCGGCAACCGCGCCGAACTCGACACGTCGGGCCTGCACGAGCCGGCCGACAGCGCATACCGCCTGCTCGATCCGACGTCGCCGTCGGCGCTCTACGCGGACTGGATCGCGCGCGGCTGGGTTCGC
The DNA here is from genome assembly GCF_027257875.1 of Burkholderia sp. IMCC1007. Classification (GTDB taxonomy): domain Bacteria; phylum Pseudomonadota; class Gammaproteobacteria; order Burkholderiales; family Burkholderiaceae; genus Burkholderia. Next base: position 47,540 of record NZ_JAPVQY010000045.1, on the reverse strand, counting down.
CATGCGCATGCGCGCAGCGTGATTCCGGACAACCCGGAGAATCGCTGGATGCGCCGCGCGGACGGCCGGCCCGGCCGCGGGATCCAGTATCCGTTCGTCGCGCCGGCGCCGGGCGCCTATCACGGCGAGTGGCGCGCCGCATCGCTCGACACGTGGAAGACGGCGCTGCGGCGCCTGCTGCAGTGGCAGGTTCACGCGCGGCCGATACAGCTCGAGCAGATCAGCTGCGAGTTCATCCCGTTTCCCGACTATGGCGGCGGCGCCCGCTATTCGATCTTTGACAACAACGTCGCGTGCGCGCAATGGCTGCGCGACACGTGGCGCGCGCTCGCGTCGGCACCGGACGACGTACCGGCCGGCAACGCCGCGCGCAGCTTCACCTGATTCGCCCTGCCCCACCCGAGACCCGAGGAGACAACGATGACGCAACCCGCATTCCATTTTTCGCTGAACCGGATGAGCGCGCCGCGCCTGCCGCTCGACCGCTATGTCGCGCTGTGCCGGCGGCTCGGCGTCGACACGATCGAGATCCGCAACGATCTGAACGGCGTCGAGATCACCGATGGCACGCCGGCCGCCGCAGTGCGCGCGACGGCCGAAGCCGGCGGCGTGACGATCCTGACGATCAACGCGCTGCAGCGCTTCGAACAATGGAACGCCGAGCGCGCGGACGAAGCGGCCGTGCTCGCCGACTACGCCGCGCAATGCGGCGCGCGTGCGCTGGTGCTGTGCCCGACCAACACCCGCGCCGACTCGCGCGACGCCGACGCACGCCATGCGGATCTCGTGAAAGCGCTGAAGGCGCTCAAGCCGATCCTCGATGCGCGCGGCCTGCTCGGCTTCATCGAGCCGCTCGGCTTCGAGGAATGCGCGCTGCGCCGCAAGTCGGACGCGGTGAAAGGCATCTACGCGGCGGCCGGCGAACAGGTGTTCCGGCTCGTGCACGACACGTTCCACCATCACCTGTCGGGCGAAGACATCTTCTTCCCGAACCTGACGGGCCTCGTGCACATCTCGGGCGTCGAGGAAAGCGACCTGCCGGTCGACCGGATGCGCGACGGCCATCGCGTGCTGGTCGGCGGCGCCGACCGGCTCGGCAACATCCGGCAACTGCGCGAACTGCTCGCGCGCGGCTATCACGGCGCACTCTCGTTCGAGCCGTTCGCGAACGAAATCGCGGAGGCCGACGACATCGAAGACCGGCTGCGCGCGAGCATCGACTACGTACGCAGCGAGCTGGCCGCTCGCTGAGGAAGCGCGGCGGCGCAAGCCGCCGCGACACGCATCACGCCACGCATCGCGCCGCGCCCGAAGAGGCGCGCGATGCACGGCAGCAAGCAGCACAATCCACAACAAATGACGCAAGGTCTGGAGACGACATGAAACGCATCACGCTCACCGCGCTAGGCTGCTCAGGAATCCTCTGTTATTCGCCTGCGTTCGCGCAGACGTCCGTCACGCTATACGGCGTCGCCGACGCCGGCCTCGACTACGTGAGCCAGGTGCAGACCGGCAACGGCACCACCGCGTCGCGGCTGCGCGCGCAAAGCAGCGACTGGGGCGCGAGCCGGTTCGGGCTGCTCGGCCAGGAAGACATCGGCGGCGGCTATCGCGTGATCTTCAACCTCGAATCGGGCACCAACCTGATGTCGGGCACGGCGGGCGACGGCAACGGCCGCCTGTTCAGCCGCAAGGCGCTCGTCGGCGTGCGCAACGACCGGCTCGGCACGTTCACCTTAGGCCGCAACCTGTTCATCGCGAACGACCAGTGGGACATGGACCCGCTGCTGCAACAGGCGTATTCGGCCACCGCGCTGGTGCGCAGCCGCAACGTGCCGATCACGAGCAACAACCTCGAATACCGGTCGCCGTCGTGGAACGGCTTCAGCCTGCATGCGCAGTACGCGCTCGGCAACCAGGCCGGCGGCTTCAACCTGGGCGCGGCGAACGAGTACGGCCGCAGCGACGGGATCCAGCTCACCTACCGCAACGACTTCGTGATGCTGCGCGCGATGTACGACGAACTGCGCGACGCGAACGGCCGGATGAGCAACGTGTTCACGAGCTCGCGCGAAGTCTTCGCCGGGGCGAACCTCTATTGGCGTGCGCTGACGTTGCAGGCCGCCTACACGCACCTGAACGCGCCGGACACGCCCGCCGGGCTCGCGCGCAATGCGGACCACTACTGGATCGGCGCGCAGTATCGCGTGACGCCCGCGCTGTCGCTCGGCGGCGCCGCGTACTACGTGCACGTCGGTTCCGGCGCGGGCGATGCGACGCACGACCCGTCCGGCCATGCGTCGATGTACACGCTCGGCGGCGCGTACAGCCTGTCGAAGCGTACGCTGCTCTACGCGACCGTCGCGCACGTGCGCAACGCGAGCGGCTCGAATTTCTCGGTCGCGAACAACAACCCCTGCAGCGACAACGACAACCTCGCGAATCCGCTGCCGGGCCGTTCGCAGACCGGCGTGAACCTCGGCATCAACCATTCGTTTTGATGGGCAACGCGGGCCGCGGCCGATGCGTGCCGCGCCCGATCGGAAGACAACGGAGTCAACAGGAGAGCAGCATGATCGAATTCGCTTTGTTCGGCGCGGGAAGAATCGGGAAGATCCACGCGGCCAATCTCGCACGCCATCCGGGCGCGAAGCTCAAATACGTGGTCGACCGGCACGCGCCGTCGGCCGATGCGCTCGCGCATGCGCACGGCGCGCAGGTTGCCGACGTCGACCGCGCGCTCGGCGACGCGTCGGTGCGGGCCGTCGTGATCGCGTCGAGCACCGACACGCACGCCGACCTGATCATCGCGGCGGCGAACGCCGGCAAGGCGGTGTTCTGCGAGAAGCCCGTCGACCTCACCGTCGCGCGCTCGCGCGAATGCGCGGACGTGGTGCGACGCCGCGGTGTGACCTGCATGATCGGCTTCCAGCGCCGCTTCGATCCGACCTTCGCCGCGCTGAAGGCGCGCGTCGAACGCGGCGAGATCGGCGCGCCGGAAATGCTGGTCGTCACGAGCCGCGACCCCGGCGCGCCGCCCGTCGACTACATCCGCAGCTCGGGCGGCATCTTCAAGGACATGCTGATCCACGACTTCGACGTGTTCCGCTGGATCCTCGGCGACGAAGCGCAGACGCTGCATGCAACCGGCAGCTGCCTGACCGATCCGGCCGTGCGCGACGCAGGCGACATCGATTCGACGGCCGTCACGATTCGCACGCGGCGCGGGCTGCTGTGCCAGATCAACACGTCGCGCCGCGCCGCTTACGGCTACGACCAGCGCTTCGAGCTGCTCGGCAGCCTGGGGATGCTGCAGGCCGGCAACGTGCGGCCGACCGAAGTCACCGCGTGGTCCGCGAACGGCATTGCAACGGACGTGCCGGAGCCGTTCTTCCTCGAGCGCTACCGGCACGCGTACGCGGCCGAGATCGCGCATTTCGTCGATGCGCTGCGCGACGGCACGCCGGTCAGGACGACCATCGACGACGGACTGGCCGCGCTCGAACTGGCCGAGGCCGCGATGACGTCGTGGCAAACGGGGCGCGTGGTCGAGGTGTGACGCCTGCGCTGCGGCGGCCGGCGCGAGCAGGCCGCCGCAGCGCAGCAGCGCAGCAGCGCGTGCCGATGCGTGCCGATGCGTGCGAGCGGCACGGGATCGACGGGCGGTGAAGGCGACCGGCCGAACGCCTCACGGCGCATCGGCGAAAGCACGTATCATGGCGGCATGATCGGCGTCGCCGACGCCCCGCTTCTTCATCATCATGCTCGATCACCTCATCTGCGACTGCGACGGCGTTCTCGTCGACAGCGAAGTCATTGCCGACCGCGTATTGCTCGACACGCTGTCCGCCACGTTCCCGCATCTCGATTTCGAAGCCGCCGCGAAGTCCGCGTTCGGCCAGCAGACGTCGCGCTTTCTCGCCGGACTCGAAGCGCACTTCGCGATCCGGATGCCCGAGAACTTCCTCGAAACCGTCGAGCACAACATCGAGATCGCGCTCGCGCAGTCGCTCGCGCCGATCAACGGCGTGCGCGATGCATTGCTGAAGGTCGAGTTGCCGGCCGCGGTGGTCTCGAACAGCCGGCTCGTACGCGTGCGCAACTCGCTGAAGCGCGCGTCGCTCACCGAAATCTTCGGCGAGCGCGTGTTCAGCTCCGAGCAGGTCGCACGGCCGAAGCCCTACCCCGACGTGTACCTGCATGCGGCGCAGACTCTAGGCGTCACGCCGCAGCGCTGCATCGTCGTCGAGGATAGCGTGTCGGGCCTGAATGCCGCGCGTGCGGCGGGGATGAAGACGATCGCGTTCGTCGGCGCGAGCCACATCCCCGACAACTACGCGGACGCGCTGCGCGCGATGGGCATCACGCGGATCATGCGCAACATGGATGAACTGCCCGCGCTCGTCGCGGCCGGCCAGCGCGGCGAATTCGGCGACGTGCAGTCCTGACGGCCGGCGCTCGCGTACGCCGCCGCGCGCACGCCGTCGCGCGGGCGCAGCGATGCGCCCGCTTCCCTCTTGGTCAGGCCGGTTCGCAGCAGCGCTCGCGCGCCGCCGCCAGCGCCTCGCGGAATTCGACCAGCTCGGCGATCGTCAGCATCGGCAGGCCATGCTGCTGCGCGAAACGCTCGACGTCGTCGCCGCGCGTCATCGTGCCGTCCGGATTCATCAACTCACACAGCACGCCCGCCGGCTTCAGGCCCGCGAGGATCGACAGGTCGACCGTGCCTTCGGTATGGCCGCGGCGCGCCAGCACGCCGCCCGGCTGCGCGCGCAGCGGGAACACGTGGCCGGGGCGCACGATGTCGTACGGCTTCGCATCGTCGGCGATCGCCGCGCGAATCGTCGTCACGCGGTCGGCCGCGGACACGCCGGTATGCACGCCTTCGCGCGCCTCGATCGACACGGTGAATGCGGTGCCGTTGCGGCTCTCGTTGGTCTGCACCATCGGCGGCAGCTCGAGCGCGCGCACCTGTTCGTCGGTCAGGCACAGGCACACGATGCCGCTGCATTCACGGATCAGCAGTGCCATCGTCTCGGGCGTGATGCGCTCGGCGGCGACGATCAGGTCGGCCTCGTTTTCGCGGTCGTGATCGTCCTGCAACACGACGGCACGGCCCGCGCGCATCGCGTCGAGCGCGGCGGCGATGCGCGGCGGCACCGGTTCGGAATCGAGCAACGGGAGATCGGCAAAGGCGTCGGCCGGTGCCGACGAAACGGACATCAAGGACATGTGAAACGCTCTCGCAAATACGATTTGGGCGAAAAACGTTTCAGGGCATTGCAAACAGACAGAACGACAACCCGCTTCGCACACACGGCAAAGCGGCCCTGACGGACATGACTATCTGCACATCTTCTCTCATCCGGACTGTGACCGTCGGCTCTGGCATTCGACCAGATCTGCTGACCCCGCGCGGATGCGCGGGCGCTCGCGGGCTCGCCGGCTCTCGCCAGCCTACCGCCGGTGGGGAATTTCGCCCCGCCCTGAAGACGCACTGATGCCGGCTGCGGACTCCCCACGGCCGGCGGGCCAAGCATACATCAGCTGCGCGCACCGCGCAGCGAACCACAACTAAAACCTTACTGACGACTCCGTCCAACGGCATCGTCCGGACGACCGATATTCGGCCCCGCACCCGCGTCCGGCACGCGGCGGGCACGGGCGCGTGCCCGGCCCCGGCCGAAGAATCAGCCGGCTGCGTGCGCAGTGTCGGGCACGAGCCAGCGCGGCGGCACCTCCGGGCTCACCGTCACGCGGAACGCACGCGCTTCGCTGTCGCCCGGGTTGCGCAGGCTGTACGGCTGGTCGGCGTCGAACACGATCGCGTCGCCGGTCGCGAGCAACTGGCGGCGATCGTGCACGCTGACTTCTAGCGTGCCCTCGCTGACGACCAGGTTGACCGTCGTGCCGGGCGCGCGGCGTGCGCCGGGCTCCGTATGCAGCGGTGCGATCCGCAGCTCGTGGAACTCGGCGGCGGCCGGTTCGCCTTCCGGATACAGCGCGCGCGCCGAGAAGCGGCCGTTCGAGCTGACGACGCGCGACGCACGCTCGGCCGCCAGATGCTCGAAGCCGTTCACCGCGTGCCGGCGCAGAAATGCGGCGACCGACACCTTCAGCGCCGCGGCGATCTTGCAGAGCACCTTGATCGACGGCACGCTGCGCGCCGACTCGATCTGCGCGAGCATCGCGCGCGATACACCGGACAGCCGCGCGAGCGCATCGAGCGACAGTTGCCGCTCGGCACGCAAGCGCGCGAGGTTCACGCCGACGACCTGCTCGAGGACGTCGAGCGACGCGGACGTCCGCGCGTCGGCGGCGTTGCCGGACTCGAAGGAAGACACGTCGCGCACCAGCGCCAGGGGTGAAGACATAGCATTGCCTCCGGGCCGCCGCGCGGCCCTGCAAATGGGGTAAACCGGAATCGGGTTGCGCTATGAACAGCGCGTAACGAAACGCTATCACCCGGCCCCCAGCCGGCAAACGAAGTTATCTTCACACCGTTATCAGCATCGCGGAGGAATGCGTTTCTCGCGAACCTTTTCCTGCCGCTACGGCGCCGATCCGGCACCGAAGAACGCAGCGGTCGATGCATCGCTCGTTGCATCGCTCGTTGCTCCACTCGTCGCTTCGCTCGTTGCATCGCTCGTTGCGCCGCTCGTCGCATCGCTCGTTGCATCGCTCATTGCATCGCTCGTTGCTCCACTCGTCGCTTCGCTTGTTGCATCGCTCGTTGCATCGCTCGTTGCTCCGCTCATCGCTTCGCTCAATGCGCCGCCGGTGCCGCGCCGCGCGCCGGCGCGCGCGCATCGAGCCGCATCGCGATCCACGTGACGACGAGCGCCGCGAACGTCACCGCGACGGCGACCCACGGCAGCGCATCGAGCGCGAAGCCATGCTCCAGCGCAAGCCCGCCCAGCCACGCACCGCCCGCATTGCCGACGTTGAACGCGCCGATGTTCAGCGTCGACGCGAGATGCGGCGCGCTCGCGGCCTTCTCGACCACGCGCGCCTGCAGCGGCGGCACCGTCGCGAACGCGGCGATCCCCCAGACGAATACGGTGACGGCGGCCGCGACCGGCAGGTGGCTCGTCTTCGCGAACACGGCCATCACGGCCATCAGCGCGATCAGGATCGCGATCAGCGACGGCATCAGCGCGCGGTCGGCGAGCTTGCCGCCGATGGTGTTGCCGACCGTCAGCCCCGCGCCGAACAGCACGAGGATCAGCGCGACCGAGCGCGGCGAATAGCCGGACACGCTCTCGAGAATCGGCGCGATGTAGGTGAACACGACGAACACGCCGCCGAAGCCGAGCACGGTCATCAGCAGCGCGAGCCACACCTGCGGCTCCTTCAGCACGCGCACCTCGTGGCCGAGGCCGACGGGCCCGCTGTCGTGGCGGTTCGGCACCAGCAGCGCGACGCCGCCGAGCGACAGCACGCCGAGCACGGCGACGATCCAGAATGACGCCCGCCAGCCGAGCAATTGACCGACGAACGTGCCGAACGGCACGCCGAGCACGTTCGACAGCGTGAGCCCGGTGAACATCAGCGCGATTGCGCTCGCGCGCTTGTCGGCCGGCACGAGCGACGCGGCGACCACCGCGCCGATCCCGAAGAACGAGCCATGCGCGAACGACGTGACGACGCGCGCGACCATCAGCATCGCGTAGCCGGACGCGGCCGCGCACAGCACGTTGCCGACGGTGAAGATCGCCATCAGCAATTGCAGCGCGGCCTTGCGCGGCATGCGGCTCGTCAGCACCGCGAGCAGCGGCGCGCCGATCGCGACGCCGAGCGCATAGCCGGTGACCAGCAGCCCGGCCGACGGCAGCGACACCGCGAGGTCGCGCGCGACTTCGGGCAAGAGCCCCATGATGATGAATTCGGTGGTGCCGATGGCAAACGCGCTGATCGCGAGCGCCAGTAACGGGATAGGCATGACGTTCTCCGGAAGGCGACGGACGCGGCGCGGGAGCCGTGCCGCACCGCACAAAAAGGGCGATGTGCGCGCATTGTCCCGAATACGCCGATCTTTGATAATTGGCGTGGCACTTGAACCATTTTCAAAAAACAGTGAAAAATCCGATGGATCGACTGGGCGATATCCGGCTGTTCGTCGAGGCGGCCGAACTGGGCAGCCTGTCGGCCGCCGGGCGCAAGCTGAATCTCACGCCGGCCGCTGCGAGCGCGCGCCTCGCGAAGCTGGAAGCGGCCGTCGCCACCCGGCTGTTCGACCGTTCGACCCGGCAGTTGCGGCTGACCGACGAGGGCCGCCTGTACCTGAACGGCTGCCGGCAGGCGTTGCAGGCGCTGGACGACGCAAACGCGCTGCTGCAGGCCGGCCGCAACGTCGTCGGCGGCCGGGTGCGGCTGTCGGCGACGTCCGACTTCGGCCGCCGCCGGCTGCTCGACTGGCTCGACGAATTCACCGCACGCTACCCGGACGTGACGTTCTCGCTGACGGCGTCCGACTCGACGGTGAACCTGTGGCAGGACGAGATCGACCTCGCGATCCGCTTCGCCGCGCCGCCGGACGGCGCGCTGGTCGCCCGCCGGCTCGCCGCAGACCGGCGCGTGCCGTGCGCGGCGCCGTCGTTCGTCGAACGGCACGGCGAGCCGCGCGATCCGCACGATCTGGCCCGCTTTCCATGCAACGTGATCACGGTCGCGTCCGGGCCGATGAACACGTGGCGCTTCACGCGCGGCGACGACACGCAGACCTGCACCGTGCCGCTCGCCAGCGCGTTCGAAACCAACGACGGCGGCCTCGCCCGCGAATGGGCGCTGCGCGGTCGCGGCATCGTGCTGAACTCGATCTGGGATGTCGCCGACGACATCCGCGCCGGGCGGCTCAAGGTGCTGCTGCCCGACTGGCGGCACCAGAGCGCACCGCTGCACGCGGTCTATTCCGGCAAGCGCTACATGGCGCCGCGCGTACGCGCGCTGCTCGACTTCCTCGTCGAGCGGTTCGCACGCGAGGAAGCGGCGCACGACGACCTGCTGAACGCGTGCCGCTGACGGCCGCCGCCATCGCTGGCCACGCGGCATATCGGGGCCCGAGCATGAGGACTGGCGTCGCGCGGCTACAACCCGCCGGCCGCCCCGGGCAGCGCGTAAAGCTATAATGGAAGGCTTTCCCCGACGGCTTTTTCCGCAGTTCACGCCAGGCTCGACGCGCGCTGCGCGCCCCGGTCCGCCCTTTCGGCGCCGACAGGCACCGGCAGGCGCCGGCCCGAGCCGCTGCTTCGGCAGCAGCCGTCCCGATTCACCCTTGACGACGCCCCCAGGTCAACCACTGCGAACGGCGAATCCCCATGACCAAGAAAGTTTACGTAAAGACCTTCGGCTGCCAGATGAACGAGTACGACTCGGACAAGATGGTGGACGTGCTCAATGCGGCCGAAGGCCTCGAAAAGACCGATACCCCGGAAGACGCGGACATCATCCTGTTCAACACGTGCTCGGTGCGTGAAAAGGCACAGGAGAAGGTGTTCTCCGACCTCGGCCGCGTGCGCGAGCTGAAGGAAGCGAAACCGGGCCTGCTGATCGGCGTCGGCGGCTGCGTCGCGAGCCAGGAAGGCGCGTCGATCGTGTCGCGCGCGCCGTACGTCGACCTCGTGTTCGGCCCGCAAACCCTGCACCGCCTGCCGCAGATGATCGACGCGCGCCGCGCGAGCGGTCGCGCGCAGGTCGACATCACGTTCCCCGAAATCGAGAAGTTCGATCACCTGCCGCCCGCACGAGTCGAGGGGCCGAGCGCGTTCGTGTCGATCATGGAAGGCTGCTCGAAGTACTGCAGCTACTGCGTGGTGCCGTACACGCGCGGCGATGAAGTGTCGCGCCCGCTCGACGACGTGCTGACCGAAGTGGCCGGCCTCGCCGACCAGGGCGTACGCGAAGTCACGCTGCTCGGCCAGAACGTGAACGCCTACCGCGGCGCACTGACGGCCGGTTCGACCGAGATCGCCGATTTCGCGACGCTGATCGAATACGTGGCCGACATCCCCGGCATCGAGCGGATCCGCTACACGACGTCGCACCCGAAGGAATTCACGCAGCGCCTGATCGACACGTACGCGAAGGTCCCGAAGCTCGTGAGCCACCTGCACCTGCCGGTCCAGCACGGCTCCGACCGCATCCTGATGGCGATGAAGCGCGGCTACACGGTGCTCGAATACAAGTCGGTGATCCGCAAGCTGCGCGCGATCCGCCCCGACCTGTCGCTGTCGACCGACATGATCGTCGGCTTCCCCGGCGAGACCGAGGACGATTTCGACAAGATGATGGCGCTCGTGCACGAGATGAGCTACGACACCAGCTTCTCGTTCATCTACAGCCCGCGCCCCGGCACGCCGGCCGCGAACCTCGCCGACGATACGCCGCGCGAGGTCAAGCTCAAACGCCTGCAACATCTGCAGGCGACCATCGAGGAGAACGTCGCGCGCATCAGCCAGTCGATGGTCGGGAAGGTCGAGCGGATCCTCGTCGAGGGCCCGTCGCGCAAGGACCCGAACGAGCTCGCGGGCCGCACCGAGAACAACCGGGTCGTGAATTTCCCGGCGCCGCTCGCGTCGCACCCGCGCCTGATCGGCCAGATGATCGACGTGAAGATCAACCATGCGTACCCGCATTCGCTGCGCGGCGAGCTGCTGCTCGTGAGCGACGACGCGAGCGCGGCCACCCACTGACCGATTGACGCTCAACAGGAGCCCGACGCTACTTTGAAGACCGTCCAAGCACTGGAATTCACCGCGCCGCGCGACGACAACGCGCGCCTCGCCAATCTCTGCGGCCCGCTCGACGAGAATCTGCGGCAGATCGAACAGGCGCTCGACGTCACGCTCGCGCGGCGCGGCCACCGGATCACGATCCGCGGGCGCGGCGCGAAGCTCGCGCTCGCCGCACTCGAGAACTTCTACAACCGTTCGCGCGATCCGCTGTCGGTCGACGATATCCAGCTCGCGCTGGTCGAAGTGCGTCACACCGCCGGCAACGGCCGCCAGGACACGCTCGACGTGCGTTTCCGCGGCGACCCGGACCATCCGTTCGACGAACCGGCCGTGCAGACCGACGACGAAAACCCCGACGAGGAACCGGCGCCGAAGCTCTACACGCGGCGCGCCGACCTGCGCGGGCGCACCCCCGCCCAGCGCGAATACCTGAAGCAGATCCTGCAGCACGACGTGACGTTCGGCATCGGGCCGGCCGGCACCGGCAAGACCTACCTCGCGGTCGCGTGCGCGGTCGACGCGCTCGAGCGCGACCAGGTCAAGCGGATCGTGCTCACGCGTCCGGCCGTCGAGGCCGGCGAGCGGCTCGGCTTCCTGCCGGGCGATCTCGCGCAGAAGGTCGACCCGTACCTGCGTCCGCTGTACGACGCGCTGTACGACCTGCTCGGCTTCGACAAGACGGCGAAAATGTTCGAGCGCCAGATGATCGAGATCGCGCCGCTCGCGTACATGCGCGGCCGCACGCTGAACCACGCGTTCATCATCCTGGACGAGGCGCAGAACACCACGCCCGAGCAGATGAAGATGTTCCTCACGCGGATCGGCTTCGGCTCGAAGGCGGTCGTGACCGGCGACACGAGCCAAGTCGACCTGCCGCGCGGCCACAAGAGCGGCCTCGTCGAGGCGCAGCAGGTGCTCGGCGGCGTGCGCGGCATCGCGCTCACGCGCTTCACGAGCGCGGACGTCGTGCGCCATCCGCTCGTCGCGCGCATCGTCGAGGCTTACGACGACTTCCACGCTCAGCACAAGGACGCGTGAAGCACCGGCGGCGCCCGCGCGCCGTACCGGCCGACGGCCCGGCCCGCCCGACGGCGCGCCGGGCTTTTTTGCGTCGGCGCGCAAGCGCGCTGGAATTCGGGCGCGATCGACCGTTTGGTGTATCCTCAACGCGTCCCAATCGCCTCACCCGTCATGAAATCTTCCCGCTCCCGCAAGTCCGGTCGCGACCAGTCCGCCGCGCCCGATTCCCCCCGTGTTTCGCTGTTCGATGCGAAGGGCAAAGCCCGGACCATCAACGCACAAGGACTGCGAATCGACTTCCCGGACGGCCGCAGCCTGATGTTCGACCTGTCGGGCAGCTCGGGCGAGGCGGCCGTCGCGATCGTGGCGCAGCACAACGACCCGGCGATGCGCGCGAAGCTCGCGCTGCAGCCCGAGCACTACGACAGCGTGACGCTGCACGTGGGCGCCGAGATCGCGCCGCGTGAAGAGGAACTGGAAGCCGACCTGCGCGAACCGGAACTCGAGCTGTCCGTGCAGTACGGCGACGAGATCACCGGCGACGTGCGCAAGGCGCTCCCGAAGCGCAAGCTGATCGCCGAATGGCTCGAGCCGGCGCTGTTCGCCAGCGCGCAGCTGACCGTGCGCTTCGTCGGCGACGAAGAAGGCCGCACGCTGAACGCCGGCTACCGCCACAAGGACTACCCGACCAACGTGCTGACCTTCGCGTACGACGCGGCGCCCGACGGCACCGTGATCGGCGACCTCGTGCTGTGCTGCCCGATCGTCGAGAAGGAAGCGCACGAGCAGGGCAAGCCGCTCACGGCTCACTACGCGCACCTGCTGGTGCACGGCGCGCTGCACGCGCAGGGCTACGATCACGAGACGAGCGACGAGGACGCTGCCGAAATGGAAGCGCTCGAAGTCGACATCCTCGCGAAACTGGGCTTCCCGAACCCGTACCAGTAAGCAGCGCCTCCACCATGCACCACGCCGCGACACTGCCGCCCGCCTACCCGCCGTCGATCGGCGAGGGCCGGCTGCTGACGGAAGACGAGCTGGCGGCGTCGCTCGCGCACACGATGCGCGACTGGGACGGCCAGCAGGATCTGTGGCTGTTCGGCTATGGCTCGCTGATCTGGAACCCCGGTCTGCCGACCGTCGCCGCCGTGCGCGGCAAGGTGCACGGCTACCATCGCGGGCTCTACCTGTGGTCGCGCGTGAACCGAGGCACCCCGGAACGTCCGGGGCTCGTGCTCGCGCTCGATCGCGGCGGCTCGTGCTCGGGCATCGCGTTCCGGCTCGCGGGCCCGACCGCGCAGCCGCATCTCGAGACCTTGTGGAAGCGCGAGATGCCGATGGGCTCGTACCGGCCCGCATGGCTGCCGTGCTCGCTCGAGACGGGCGAACGCGTGAACGCGCTCGCGTTCGTGATGCGCCGCGACGCGCCGACCTACACCGGCAAGCTGCCCGACCCGATCGTGAAGGAAGTGTTCGGCTGCGCGGCCGGCCGCTACGGCACGACGCTCGACTACGTGAGCCGCACCGTGGATGCGCTGCGCGCGAGCGGCATCCCCGACCGGGCGCTCGAAGGGCTGCTCGCGCGATGCCGGTAGCGCGCGCTCGGCGCACGGCATTTTTGCCGCCGCTGCCCCGGCAACCCGTTCTGAGATAGGATGGATACGAAGGACGGCGCCGTGCGCGGCATGGCCGTTCCCGAGCGGGGCTCGCGCGGGCCGCCTGAGCCCGGCCGGACGGCCGGTGTGACACGGCCGCGCCATGCCCTTGGTGTATCCTTGCCTACTCCGTGACAGCGCGCCCCGGCATGACCCGGGCGCACCACCATGAACGATTCGTATCCCAGTCGTAAGCTAACCGACAAACCGCAAGAAAAGCGCTCGCTGCTCGAGCGCCTGACCGACTTCATCTCGCCCGAGCCGGAATCCCGGACGGAGCTGCTGGAAATCCTCCAGGATGCCCACGAACGCAACCTGATCGACGCCGATTCGCTGTCGATGATCGAAGGCGTGTTCCAGGTGTCCGACCTGTGCGCCCGCGACATCATGGTGCCGCGCGCACAGATGGACGCGATCAACATCGCGGACAAGCCCGAAGACTTCATCCCGTTCGTCCTCGAGAAGGCGCACTCGCGCTACCCGGTGTTCGAGGAGAACCGCGACAACGTGATCGGCGTGCTGCTCGCCAAAGACCTGCTGCGCTTCTATGCGGAAGAGGAATTCGACGTGCGCGGGATGCTGCGCCCCGCCGTGTTCATCCCCGAATCGAAGCGCCTGAACGTGCTGCTGCACGACTTCCGCGTGAACCGCAACCACCTTGCGATCGTCGTCGACGAATACGGCGGCGTCGCGGGCCTGATCACGATCGAGGACGTGCTCGAACAGATCGTCGGCGACATCGAGGACGAATACGACTTCGACGAAGAAGCCGGCAACATCATCTCGGGGCCGGATGGCCGCTACCGCGTGCGCGCGCTGACCGAGATCCAGCAGTTCAACGAGACGTTCGGCACCGATTTCCCCGACGACGAAGTCGACACGATCGGCGGCCTGATCACCCATCATTTCGGTCGCGTGCCGCATCGCGGCGAGAAGCTGCAGCTCGGCAACCTCGTGTTCGAGATCCAGCGCGGCGATGCGCGCCAGGTCCACGTGCTGCTGGTGCGGCGCAACCCGCTCGCGAGCCGCCGCGCCGAAACCTCGCACGAGGACTGACCGTCTCGCGCCGGCCGCGCCTCCTTCAACCGCTCGCCCCCTTCCGTTTCACATGGACGATCCGATCCCGTCCCGCCCGGCTGGCGGTCTTATCGCGCCGGCGCCCGGCCGCGCGCTGCCGCGCTGGCACTACCCGGCCGCGCTGCTCGCCGGCGCGGCCAATACGCTCAGCTTCGCGCCGACGCCGCATGGCGGCTGGCTGCAGCTCGTCGTATTCGTCTGGTTTTTCGCGCAACTGACGCGCACGTCGAGCTGGCGCGGCGCCGCGCTCACCGGCGGCGCGTTCGGCTTCGGCAACTTCATCAGCGGCATCTGGTGGCTCTACATCAGCATGCACGTGTACGGCGAGATGGCCGCGCCGCTCGCGGGCGGCGCGCTCGTGCTGTTCTCGCTGTACCTGTCGCTGTACCCGGCGTTCTCGGCCGGGTTGTGGTCGTTCTGCGCCGGTCATGCGTGGCACCGGCGCACGCCCGACCCGCGGCCGTTCTCGCCGACCTGGCACGGCGCATTCGCGTTCGCCAGCGCGTGGGCGCTCGGCGAATGGCTGCGCGGCACCGTGTTTACCGGCTTCCCGTGGCTCGCGAGCGGCTATCCGCAGGTCGACGGCCCGTTCGCGGGCTTCGCGCCGGTCGTCGGCGTGTACGGGATCGGCTGGGTGCTCGCGCTGTTCGCGGCGCTGGTCGCGCAGGCGCTCGTCGCCGCGCGCCGCGCGCCTGCGAACGCGCATGAACGACGCGCCGGCGGCAACGCGCGCGTGCGCATCGCCGCGCCGGCCGCCATCGCCGTCGCGCTGCTCGCCGCCGGCCTTGCGCTGCCGCAGGCCACGTGGACCGTGCCCGCCAACACGCCGCTCACCGTGCGGCTGCTGCAGGGCAACGTAAAGCAGGACATCAAGTTCGAGCAGGAAGGCATCGACGCCGCGATCAAGATGTACCAGCAGATGATCGTCGAGAAGCCGGCCGACCTGATCGTCACGCCGGAAACGGCGATCGCGGTGATGATCCAGGAACTGCCCGAGCCGTTCGCCGTCGCGATCCGCAAGTTCAGCGACACGACCGGCTCGGCCGTGCTGTTCGGCGCGGTCGGCGCGTCGGTGACGCCGGACGGCCACTACGTCGACTACACGAACAGCCTGTACGGCGTGACGCCGCACTCGCGCGACATCTATCACTACGACAAGCACCATCTCGTGCCCTTCGGCGAATTCATCCCGTGGGGCTTCCGGTGGTTCGTCGACCTGATGAAGATGCCGCTCGGCGATTTCGCGCGCGGCGCGCCGGTGCAGAAGCCGTTCCTCGTGCACAACCAGCCGGTGATGGCCGACATCTGCTACGAGGACTTGTTCGGCGAGGAAATCGCCGCGACGATCCGCGACAATCCGCAACCGCCCGGCGTGCTCGTCAACGTGACGAACCTCGCGTGGTTCGGCGACACGATCGCGCTCGACCAGCACCTGCAGATCGCGCGGATGCGCGCGCTCGAAACCGGCCGGCCGATGCTGCGCGCGACCAACACCGGGATGACGGCCGCGATCGACGCGCGCGGCCGCGTGCTCGGCCAGCTGAAGCCGTTCACGATCGGCTCGCTCGACGTGCGGATCGAAGGCACGAGCGGCTTCACGCCGTACGTGACGAGCGGCAACAACATCGTGCTCGCGGTGTCGCTGGTGCTGCTCGCGTTCGGCTTCACGTTCGGGCCCGGCCTGCGCCGCCGCAACGGTGCGAAGGGCGGCCACGACCGGAACGCGTGACGCAGCGCGACCGCGAGGTCGTTCGAGCCGTCCACGCGCTCCGCGAATCGGCGATCGGTCGCGCGACAACGGTCGCGCGCACCGCGATACGCGCAACTTGGCGCCCGCTGGAACCGCTCCGCACGCGCATCGCGAACGCCGTCGCCGCGCAGCGCCCGAGGCCGCCCCCCCGCATTGCGTGCCCCGCACGGACGCGGCGAAAACACCGTCGACGGCCGCTTCGTCCGCGTTCCGGCCGCATCCGGCCGCCGATCCGGTAAAATTGCGCGTTTCAGCACACTAACAAGCCGCGCCGCCGCGCGAGCCGACCCTCCGGACCCTGCCCGGAGCGCCGCCCGCAACGGAGCGCCAGCGCCACGAAGGCTCTTCATGCTTACGTTTCAGCAAATCATCCTGACGCTGCAGTCCTACTGGGACAAGCAGGGTTGCGCCCTGCTCCAGCCCATCGACATGGAAGTCGGCGCGGGCACGTCGCACGTCCACACGTTCCTGCGCGCGGTCGGCCCCGAGCCGTGGCGCGCCGCGTACGTGCAGCCGTCGCGCCGCCCGAAGGACGGCCGCTACGGCGAGAACCCGAACCGCCTGCAGCACTACTACCAGTACCAGGTCGTGCTCAAGCCGGCGCCGGAAAACATCCTCGACCTGTACCTCGGCTCGCTCGAGGCGCTCGGCTTCGACCTGAAGCAGAACGACGTGCGCTTCGTCGAGGACGACTGGGAAAACCCGACGCTCGGCGCGTGGGGCCTCGGCTGGGAAGTGTGGCTGAACGGGATGGAAGTCACGCAGTTCACGTATTTCCAGGAAGTCGGCGGCCTCGAATGCAAGCCGGTGCTCGGCGAGATCACGTACGGCCTCGAGCGCCTCGCGATGTATCTGCAGAAGGTCGAGAACGTGTACGACCTCGTGTGGACCGAGTGGGAAGAGCAAGGCCCGAACGGCCCCGAGCTGCGCCGCCTGTCGTATGGCGACGTGTACCACCAGAACGAGGTCGAGCAGTCGACCTACAACTTCGAGCACGCGAACGTCGACCTGCTGTTCACGTTCTTCAACAGCTACGAAGCGGAAGCGAAGAAGATGATCGACGCGCAGCTCGCACTGCCCGCGTACGAGCTCGTGCTGAAGGCCGGCCACACGTTCAACCTGCTCGACGCGCGCGGCGCGATCTCGGTCACCGAGCGGGCAGCGTACATCGGCCGCATCCGCGCGCTGTCGCGTCTCGTCGCGCAGGCTTACTACGACTCGCGCGAGAAGCTCGGCTTCCCGATGCTGGGCAACCCGCCGGGCGTGCCGGGCCTCACCACCGACGCCCAGGACGCCGCGCAGCCGGCATGGGCGCCGCCGCTGAAGGTCGAACGCAAGATCGATCAGGACTGACGAGACGAGATTTATTCCAGACATGACGCACAATCATCCCGCCCCCCTGCTCGTCGAACTGCTGACCGAAGAGCTGCCGCCGAAGGCCCTCGCGCGCCTCGGCGACGCATTCGCCGAAGGCGTCGCACAACGCCTCGCCGCGCGCGACCTCATCGAAGGTGAACTCGTATTCGAGCGCTACGCCACGCCGCGCCGCCTTGCGGTCGTCGTGCAGAACGTGCGCGCCGTCGCGCCCGAAAAGCAGGTGCGCGAAAAGGTCCTGCCCGTGTCGGTCGCACTCGACGCCGAAGGCAGGCCGACCGCCCCGCTCGCGAAGAAGCTCGCGGCGCTCGGCCACCCGAACCTGACGATCGCCGATCTCGAACGCGCGCAGGACGGCAAGGCCGAAGCGTTCTTCATCAACTATTCGGCGGCCGGCGCGACGCTCGCCGACGGGCTGCAGGCCGCGCTCGACGAAGCGCTCGCGAAGCTGCCGATCCCGAAGTTCATGACTTACCAGCGCCCGGACGGCTCCGACGTGAAGTTCGTGCGCCCGGTGCATCGCCTGACGGTGCTGCACGACGATCGCGTCGTGCCGGTCACCGCGTTCGGCATCGACGCAGGCGACACCACGCTCGGCCACCGCTTCCTGTCCGACGGCCTCGTCGCGATCCAGCATGCGCGCGCGTACGCCGACACGCTGCGCGACAAGGGCCGCGTGATCGCGCACTTCGCCGATCGCCGCGAAACGATCCGCATGCAACTGAACGAACACGCGAACGGCGACACGGTCGTGATGCCCGAATCGCTGCTCGACGAAGTGACGTCGCTGGTCGAATGGCCGGTCGTCTACCCGTGCCGCTTCGAGGACGAATTCCTGCAGGTGCCGCAGGAATGCCTGATCCTCACGATGCAGACGAACCAGAAGTATTTCGCGCTGACTGACGTCGCCGGCAAGCTGCGCTCGCGCTTCCTGATCGTGTCGAACATCGACACGAAGACGCCGGGCGAGATCATCGAAGGCAACGAGCGCGTCGTGCGCCCGCGCCTCGCCGACGCGAAGTTCTTCTTCGAGCAGGACAAGAAGAAGCCGCTCGCCGCGCGCGTGCCGCTGCTCGCGAACGTCGTCTATCACAACAAGCTCGGTTCGGCGCTCGCGCGCGTCGAGCGCCTCGAGGCGCTGGCCGGCGAGATCGCGCCCGCGATCGGCGCCGATGCCGCGCACGCGAAGCGCGCCGCGCGCCTCGCGAAGGCCGACCTGCTGACCGACATGGTCGGCGAGTTCCCGGAGCTGCAGGGCACGATGGGCACGTACTACGCGCGTCACGACGGCGAACCCGACGACGTCGCGCTGGCCTGCGCCGAGCACTACCAGCCGCGCTTCTCCGGCGACGCGCTGCCGACCACGCCGGTGTCGACCGCCGTCGCGCTCGCCGACAAGCTCGAGACGATCGTCGGCATCTGGGGCATCGGCCTCGCGCCGACCGGCGAGAAGGATCCGTTCGCGCTGCGCCGCCACGCGCTCGGCGTGCTGCGCCTGCTGCTCGAGAAGCAGCTGCCGCTCGATCTCGTGGCGCTGCTGCGCACGGCCCACGCGCGCTTCGAAGGCGTGCCGGGCGTCGCGGAAGCGACCGATGCGATCTTCGCGTTCTTCATGGATCGCCTGCGCGGCCTGCTGCGCGAGCGCGGCTATACGGCCGGCGAAGTCGATGCGGTGCTGAGCCTGAACCCGACGCGCGTCGACGATCTCGTCGCGCGCCTCGACGCGGTGCGCGAATTCACGCGCCTCGCGGAAGCCGAAGCGCTCGCGGCCGCGAACAAGCGGATCTCGAACATCCTGAAGAAGTCGGAAGGCGGCGCGAACGGCGCGGTACAGCCGACGCTGCTCATCGAAGCGGCCGAGAAGGCGCTGCACGAACAGCTCACGGCCGTGACGCCGCACGTGCAGTCGCAGCTCGAAGCACGGGCATACACGGGCGCGCTGTCGGCGCTCGCCGCGCTGCGCGCGCCGGTCGACACGTTCTTCAACGACGTGATGGTCAATGCCGAGGATCCCGCGCTGCGCGCGAACCGCCTCGCGCTGCTGGCCGCGCTGCATCAGCAGATGAACTGCGTCGCCGACATCTCGAAGCTCGCCGCATAAGGGCCGCACGATGCCGACCAGCCCCAACCGCAAGCTCGTCGTCCTCGACCGGGACGGCGTGATCAACGTCGATTCGGATGCGTTCATCAAGACGCCCGACGAGTGGATCGCGCTGCCCGGCAGCCTCGAGGCGATCGCACGACTCAACCACGCGGGCTATCGCGTGGTCGTCGCGACCAACCAGTCCGGCATCGGTCGCGGGCTGTTCGACATGGCCGCGCTCAACGAGATGCACCTGAAGATGCATCGCGCGGCGGCCGCGGTCGGCGCGCGCATCGACGCGGTGTTCTTCTGCCCGCACACGGCCGAGGATCGCTGCGACTGCCGCAAGCCGAAGCCCGGCATGATGCAGATGATCGCCGAGCGCTTCGAGATCGATCCCGAGCACACGCCGGCCGTCGGCGATGCGCTGCGCGACCTGCAGGCCGGCGTCGCGGTCGGCTTCCAGCCGCACCTCGTGCTGACCGGCAAGGGCAAGAAGACGCTCGCCGCGGGCAACCTGCCCGACGGCACGAAGGTCCACGACGACCTGCGCGCGTTCGCCCTCGATTTCCTTTCACACGAACACGAGTGATGCGCGCGCCGCGCGCATCCTCCCTACTGTCAGACCCACGCCGATGCGCTTCGTCCGCTCCCTGCTGCTGCTGATCTACTTCATCGTGTACACGGTGCCGTACGCCACCGCGTGCTTCATCGCGTTTCCGTTCATGCGTCCCGACGCGCGCTACTGGATGGCAGCCGGCTGGTGCAAGTCCACGCTGTGGGTCGTGCGCTGGCTGAACGGCATCCGCTACCGGATCGAAGGGTTCGAGAACCTGCCCGACGGCCCGGCCGTGCTGCTGTCGAAGCACCAGTCCGCGTGGGAGACGCTCGCGTTTCCGGCGCTGATGCCGAAACCGCTGTGCTACGTGTTCAAGCGCGAGCTGCTGTACGTGCCGTTCTTCGGCTGGGCGCTCGGGCTGCTGCACATGGTCAACATCAACCGCAGGGAAGGCAAGAACGCGTTCGTGTCGGTGATCCGCCAGGGCAAGAAGCGCCTGTCCGAAGGCGCATGGATGATCATGTTCCCGGAAGGCACGCGCACGCCGGTCGGCAAGCAGGGCAAGTACAAGACGGGCGGCGCGCGCTTCGCGATCGAAACCGGCGCACCGGTCGTGCCGATCGCGCACAATGCAGGTCGTGTGTGGCCGCGCAATTCGTTCACGAAATTCCCGGGCGTGGTCACCGTGTCGATCGGCAAGCCGATTCCGGTCGCGGGCAAAACGCCGGACGTATTGAACTCGCAGGTCGAAGCATGGATCGAAGCGGAAATGCGCCGCATCGACCCGGATGCGTATCGCGAGTCGGGCAAGGCGGGTGCGCGCGATGCCGCGCGCATCTGAAGCGCCCGGATTGCCGCCGTTGCGTACGACGAAACGAAGCGAATTGATGAAAAAGCGTCCGCGGCCACGGCCTGCCGTCGTAGCCCTCGATCATCGTCAGATGGATCTGCCGCTCTTCGACGGGCCGGCTGCCGCACCGTCGGCACCCGCCGCGGCGCCCACGCCCACTCAGCCTGAAGCCACGCCGGTCGCGGCTGCGCCCACCGCCCCGCTCGACCCGGGCCGCCCGCCCGATCGCTCCCGCGTGCGCACGCTCGCGCTCGACAGCCGCGTGATCGAATACCGGCTGAAGCGCTCGGCACGCCGCACGATCGGCTTCACGATCGACGGCAGCGGGCTGTCGATCACCGCGCCGCGCTGGGTCACGCTCGCCGACATCGAAGCGGCGATCGCCGAGAAGCAGCGCTGGATCTTCGCGAAGCTCGCCGAATGGAAGACCCGCACCGAGCAGCGCGCGCTGCCGCAGATCGACTGGCGCGACGGCGCGCAACTTCCGTATCTCGGCAAGACCGTGACGATCGCGCTCGGCGCGAGCGCCGTCGCGTTCGATGCCGACGCACTGCGGCTGTCGCTGCCGCTGCCCGTGCAGGCCGACATGCAGCAGATCAAGGATCGCGTGCAGGGCTGGCTGCAGAACGAAGCGAAGCGGATCTTCGGCGAACGCCTCGTCGTCTATGCGGAAAGGCTCGGCGTCACGTATTCGATGTACGCGCTGTCGTCGGCCGCGACGCGCTGGGGCAGCTGCTCGAGCGACGGCAAGATCCGGCTGAACTGGCGGCTGATCCATTTCCCGATGTCGATCATCGACTACGTCGTCGCGCACGAACTGTCGCACCTGCGCGAAATGAACCATAGCCCGGCCTTCTGGCAGACGGTCGAATCGATCTTTCCGGAATTCCGCGAAGCGCGGCACACGCTCAAGCATCATCCGCCCGAGTTGCTGCCGTCGCTGTAACGCCGCCGGTCGCGACGTCAATGCGAAACGGGCGATGCGGATCACTCCGCATCGCCCGTTTTCGTTGCCCGCGGCGCGCAATGCGCCGCGACCCGCTCATCCGGCGCTCAGTGCGCCTTCTTCTGGATGAACTCGATCTTGTAGCCGTCCGGATCCTCGACGAACGCGATCACGGTCGTGCCGTGCTTCATCGGGCCTGCTTCGCGCGTGACCTTGCCGCCTTGCGCCTTGATCTTGTCGCAGGCCGCGTACGCGTCTTCGACTTCCACCGCGAGGTGGCCGAAACCGTTGCCGAGATCGTACGACGGCGTATCCCAGTTGTGGGTCAGCTCGAGCACGGTGCCCGTGCTCTCCGCTTCATAGCCGACGAACGCAAGCGTGAACCTGCCTTCCGGATAATCGTCGCGACGCAGCAGCTTCATGCCGAGCAATTCGGTGTAGAACTTGATCGAGCGGTCGAGATCGCCGACTCGCAGCATCGTATGCAGCAAACGCATGTGTTGTACTCCTGTGGGGCCTTGCCGGAACCGGAAATTCTACCGGAGTCGCCGAAAATCCGCTGGCCGCGGGCCTCCGCGAGACGTGACAGCCTTTCGGCCGCGTGGATGACGCGAACAATTATTGGCTCACGTGGGAAATAAGGAAAATAGAGGATTAACGGGAAATCTGCAGCACCGACGCAGCGAAAAACGCATCGCATCAGCGGTGTTATTCTGATAAATCCACACAATATCGAGATATTTAAATATCTCAAAATAAATCAGGCTTCCACCCCGGAAATAATACATTATTATTGCAATCTCATTTTATTTTCATATCGCCATGCAAAATACATATGCATATGGAATACACAATAACCTCACACCTGCAGAACTATTCTTTTTGATCACGATCGATAAAACCATGGATGAGTTGGGAGTTAGCGATGCAGCAGGTGTTGCAATGATACTTGCGGGCTCACGGTTTCTCTCAACACGAGGCAAATTCGCTGGTGCAGTAAAAGGGACCTCGGTCGCGTCGAAGGTCTCTCGCTCACTATTGCCCTATGAG
Source organism: Burkholderia sp. IMCC1007 (assembly GCF_027257875.1). Classification (GTDB taxonomy): domain Bacteria; phylum Pseudomonadota; class Gammaproteobacteria; order Burkholderiales; family Burkholderiaceae; genus Burkholderia. The sequence goes on along the minus strand of NZ_JAPVQY010000045.1, from coordinate 24,443 downwards.
ATAAAATATCGGATCTTACCGACGTTCACATCATGGACCAGTGTAGCGCGATTACGAGTGAAGTTGACGAACCATATTGGTGTATTCGTCGGCCGCGCGATTCCGGGAGTCGGCTGGGCGATTACTGCTGTCGATGTGGCAATGATCGGGTACAAATCGGTTATGGAATACAACGGACGAGTAAAACGTGAGGATCGACTGTAATGGACGATGCGTGGCCCCAACTTCAGCAATTCATACGGGAAGTACGCGCCGCCGGAGTATTCGGGCTGGACGATGAATTAACTCGCGATATGGATCTGTATCACGATCTCGATTGGGAACCACCCAAAATCGTGAACGTCATACAGATGTGGGGCAAACGATTTCACGTCGACCTCAGCGACTTCAATGTCGCCTACTACGTTCCATCCGCGAGTATGCGAAGGCGTGACGTAGTGCTGGCTGCGTTGAAGTCGCCGTTCAGCGCGAAGGCGCGAGAATCGCTAGGAGGGCGATCGCTCACACTGGGGATGTTGGAAGACGCAATGAAGCGGGGGCGATGGGAACGGCGTTAACGACGCAGCGCCGCAAGCGCCTGCGCCACGCCGACGTATTCGGCCACGCTCACGTCCTCCGCACGGCGCGCGAGATCGAAGCCGAGCGCGTCGAAATCGATCGTCTCGCGATAGTCGCCGAGCGTATTGCGCAGCATCTTGCGGCGCTGCGAGAACGCGGCCGTGACGACTTCGCCGAGCAGCACGGGATCGACGTCCGGCAGTTCGTGCGGCTCGTACGGAATCATCCGGACGATCGCCGAATCGACCTTCGGCGGCGGCTGGAACGATTCCGGCGGCACGTCGAGCATCTTCTCCATCACGTAGCGGTACTGCAGCATCACCGACAGCCGCGAAAACGCCTTCGTGCCCGGCTCCGCGACCATCCGTTCGACGACTTCGTTCTGCAGCATGAAATGCTGGTCGATGACCGCGTCCGCGAACGTCATCAGGTGAAACAGCAGCGGGCTCGAAATGTTGTACGGCAGGTTGCCGACGATGCGCAGCGACGGCGTGTCGCCGGGCGCCGCGAGCGAGCGGAAATCGAATGCGAGCGCATCGCCCGCGTGCAGCTCCAGCAGTGCGCCGAAGCGCTGCTGCAGGCGGCCGATCAGGTCGCGGTCGAGTTCGACCGCGTGCAGCGGCGACTCGGGCGTCGCGAGACGCTCGATCAGCGGCCCGGTCAGCGCGCCGAGCCCGGGGCCGATCTCGACCATCCGCTGGCCGCGCGCGGGGCCGATCGTCGACACGATCGAGTCGATCACGCCGTGATCGACGAGGAAGTTCTGCCCGAAGCGCTTGCGCGCGAAGTGGCCTTGGTGCTGTCTGCTGTTCGACATCGACTGAGAAAAACGAAAAATACTGCGAGTAAAGTCAGGCCGCGAAGGCCGGCGCGCGTCAGGACGCGCGGCGATGGCGCGCCATCGTGACGGCCGTGTCGAGCGCGGCGACCATGCTGCCCGGATCCGCGCGGCCCGTGCCGGCCAGATCCAGCGCGGTGCCGTGATCGACCGACGTGCGGATGATCGGCAGCCCGAGCGTGACGTTGATGCCCTCGCCGAACGTCGCGTACTTCAGCACCGGCAAGCCCTGATCGTGGAACATCGCGAGCACGCAATCGGCATCCGCGAGGTAGCGCGGCTGGAACAGCGTGTCGGCCGGATACGGGCCGCGCGCGTCGATGCGCTGCGCGTTCGCGCGCGCGAGTGCCGGCGCGATCACGTCGATCTCCTCGCGCCCGAGATAGCCGTTCTCGCCCGCGTGCGGGTTCAGCCCCGTCACGAGGATGCGCGGCGCGGCGAGACCGAAGTCGCGCCGCAGATCGTGATCGATGATCGCGAGCGTCTCGACGAGACCGTCGATCGTCAGCGCGGCCGATACGTCCTTCAACGGCAGATGGGTGGTGGCGAGCGCGACGCGCAGCGGCCGCTCGCCGGTACCCGCCAGCATCATCACGACGCGCGGCGTGTGCGTGCGTTCCGCGAGATATTCGGTGTGGCCGGTAAACGGCACGCCGGCATCGTTGATCGTGCTCTTCTGCAGCGGCGCGGTGACGATCGCGTCGTATCGCCCCGCCACCGCCCCGTCGATCGCCGCGTCGAGCAGCCCGAGCACGTAGCGGCCGTTGGCCGCGTCGAGCGTGCCCGCGTGCGCGGGCGCGGCGAGCGCGTGATGCTCGACCGACACCGGGCCGGCGCCGGCGAGCACCGCGCGGTCGGCACCGACGGCCGCCGCACGTGCATCGAGCAGCGCGGCGTCGCCGAGCACGGTGAAATGTGCATCCGGCCAGCGCCGCGCGGCGTCCTGCAATGCCTGCACGGTCAGCTCCGGACCGACACCCGCGGGTTCACCGGTCGTGATCGCGATCTGCAGCACGGGTGTCGTCATCTGGCGCTCGCTCAGTTCGCCGGGCCCATGCCGCCGATCTTGTACTGAACGTACGACGAATCGCGCAGCTCGCGCAGCCAGTCGGCATACGCCTGCTCGGCCTTGCGCTGGCCGATCGCCTGGCGTGCGATATCCATCTGCTGCTGCACCGAGCCTTCCGCATCGCGGCGGTCGATCACCTGGATCAGGTGATAGCCGTACTCGGTCCGTACCGGCTGGCTGATCTGGCCGTCCTGCAGATTGTTCATCGCGCGCTCGAATTCAGGCACGGTCTCGCCCGGGCTGATCCAGCCGAGATCGCCGCCTTGCGACGCCGACCCGTCCTGCGAGTAGGTGCGCGCGAACTTCTCGAAATCGCCGCCGGCCTCGACCTGCTTGCGGATGTCGAGCAGTTGCTGGCGCGCCTGGCCTTCCGACTTGCCTTCGCCCACGCGCAGCAGGATGTGGCGCACGTGCGTCTGCACGATCTTCGGCGCCGCGGCCGACGTGCCCTGGCTCTCGCGGCGATCGACCAGACGCACGATCTCGAAGCCGTCCGGCACGCGGATCAGCGTCGGGTTGACCTGGCCCGGGCGCAGCTTCGATGCGGCTGCAACGACGTCCGGCGGCAGCGTGCCCGGCGCCTTGAAGCCGAGGTCGCCGCCGCTCTTCGCGTCGTTCGCTTCCGAATTGCTCTTCGCGAGCTTCTCGAAATTGGCGCCCGACGTCGCCTGCTGCAGCAACGCTTCAGCCTTCTTCTGCGCGGCTTCGATCTCCGGCTGCGGCGCGTTGGTCGGCGCCTTGATGAAGATGTGCTGGAAGCGCAGGTCCTGCTGCTGCGATGCGCTCGGCCCGCGCTGGCTCGCGATGTAGTTCGCGACTTCGGCGTCCGACACGGTGATCTTGCCGTCGACTTCGCGCTCGCGCAGCTTCGACAGCATCAGCTCGGTACGTGCATCGTTCGTGAAGATGGTCCAGGGCACGCCTTGCGCCACGATGCGCGCACGATACTGGTCGAGCGTCATCCCGTTCGCCTGCGCGAGACGCTGCAGCGTGGCCTGCACGGTGGCGTCGTCGATGCGGATCCCGTCGTCCTTGGCCTTCTGCACCTGGATGCGCTCGAGCACCATCTGGTTCAGTACCTGCGCACGCAGCTGGTCGGCCGGCGGCACGGGCGCGTTCTGCTGCTGCAGCCGGCGCGCGATCAGGCCGACGCGCTGGTCGAGTTCGCGGCCCGTGATCACGTCGTTGTTGACCACCGCGACGACTTCGTCGGCGAGCTGCGCGCCGTGCGAACCGAGCGCCTGCGCCGCGGCCGGCGCGGGGGCGAGCAGCGCGGCGGACGCGGCGAGGCTGGACACGACTGCCGCGAAACGAAGGGTTTTCTTCATTGCCACTGAAACTCCATTGAAATCGTGCTGACCGGTGCAGACATGCCGGCGTTACTCGTAGTTGCTGAAGCGGGACATCGGCGGCGGCGGCGGCGGCAACGGCGTGTAGCCCGGCACCCCGGCGCGGAATGCCGACACGAGGCCGTTGTCGACCGTCGACAGGCCCTTGAGCGTCAGCTGCATCATGAAACGCGTCGACGAGTTCTGCTGTCCCGACGTATTGATGCCGTTCGCAAACCGCTGCACCCCGACCCCGAGCGCCCAGCAGTCCGCGTCGTATTGTAAGCCGAGCAGACCGTCGACCACGCGATCGGCGGCAAGGTCGTAGTTGAAGCGGCCGATCGCATACAGGCGGCGCGTGAGCGGCCACTGCGCGGACACCAGGAACTGGTTGATCGGCTGATTGTCGAGCGTGGTGTTCGCGCGCGTATAGCGGTAGCCGACGTTGATCACGCGGCGCTCGCCCGGACTGTAGCCGAAACCGACGCTCGACTTCACGAGCTGGTTGTTGTTCTGGTTGTACTGGAACGCCGTTTCCGACATGAAGCCCGAGCCGAGCTTCAGCGCGGCGCCGACGATCAGGTCCGAGTGGCGCGCCAGCACGGCGCTCTGCCCGGGGTTCAGCGTCACGCGCTGATCGGCGAAGTAGTACTGCTGCGCGATCACGAAGCGCGCGCGCTCGTCGCCGGTGCGCGGGTCGATGAAGCGCGACGTCAGGCCGGCCGTGATCCGGTTCGCATCGGCAATGCGGTCGTTGCCGACGAACGTGTTCGGCTGGTAGATCTCGGCGAGGCCGAAGTCCGATTCCGCGGTGTCGAACAGCGGCGCGTTCGACTGATCGCGATACGGCGTGTACACGTAGTACAGGCGCGGCTCGAGGGTCTGGATGAAGTCCTGGCCGAACAGTCGCACCGAGCGATCGAAGATCAGGCCCGAGTCGAAGCTCACGGTCGGGATCGACTCGGTGAAGCGCTTCGGGCTGTTCGGCGTGCTCGACGACAGGTAGTTCAGGTCGTACGACGCGAAGTGGTACTGGACCTTCGGCACGGCGAAGTAGCCGGGCCCGTACACGCCGTACGCGATGTACGGGTTGAAGACGACGCGGTCGCCTTCGGTCGAATCGGCGGTCGTGATGCGGAACCGCGAATAATCGGCTTCCGCGCCGAAGTCGAAGCCGCCGACGTTGTACTTCGTGTACTTCACGTTCAACTGCGGCTCGCGGCTGTACGGCGCGATCGACGGCGGCAGCGTCTGCCAGTGCTGGTAGCGCGCGAGCACCGACCACGGGCCCTTGTTGTACGTGAGGCCGGCTTCCTGCTGGTACAGCGTCTGCGTCCCGTTGATGAACTGGTTCATCGACCCAAGGTCTTCGGGATACGTGTTGTCCGAGACCTTGTTGAAGTAGACGTAGCCGCCGAATCCGCCGCCGAAGTTCTGCTGGTGCTGCCAGTAGATCGCGTAGCGGTCGCGATGCGCGAGCCGGTCATCCGGCAGGTAATTGGCCGTGAACGTGCCCGAATACGACGGCGACAGGTAGCGGAACGTCGCCTCGGTCATCACGCCGCGCCGCGAGATGATGCGCGGCGTGAGCGTCAGGTCGCGGTTCGGCGCGATGTTGAAGTAGTACGGCAGCGTCAGCTCGAACCCGTTGTTCGAGTTCATCGAGAACGTCGGCGGCAGCAGGCCGCTGCGCCGCTCGCCCGACAACGGGAACGTCATCCACGGGCTCGCGAAGATCGGCACGCCCTGGAAGAACAGCACGCTGTTGCGCACGGTGCCTTCGTCGGCGCCCGTGTCGAAGTCGAAACGGCTGCCCTTGATGTACCACGCGGGGTTCGTCGAGCACTGGCACGCCGTGTAGGTCCCGTTCATGAACACCGAGCGCTCGCTGTCGAGCAGGTCGACGCGCTCGGCGCTGCCCGAGCCGCCCGTCACGTTGAAGTGATACTTCGGCGCCGTCATGAAGCCCTGGTTCGCCTCGACCTTCAGATGCGCGTCGGGGCCCGCGAACGACGTGCCGCCGTTGATCACCCGGACCTGGCCGTATGCATCGGCCATGTCGGTATCCTGATCGTAGTGGAGCGCATCGGCCTTCACGACCGCATCGCCGCGCCGCAGCTCGGCCGAGCCCTTCGCGGCCAGGTCCTGGTCGGCCGTGCCGCTCGTATGGTCGGCGATCACGAAGGCGGCCGGCTTCGCGCCGTCCTTCAGCGGATGATCCTCGAGCTGCGGGGCGAGACGCAGATCCCACGGCGAATCGAGCGGCTGCGGCTGAGCGGCCGCACCCGACAGCTGCGCGTACGACACGGCCGGCACGAGGCCCGGCACGGCCAGCAGTGCGAGCGCGAGCCGCCGTTTGCGCGGCGCCCCGTCACCGGGGAAGACATTCGGGAATAGCGGTTTGGGCGGCATCTATCGTTTGGCGAATCGCCCCTTGTCAACCATACCTGCATCGCACATTCGCGCACGGCCGGCCGCACCGTCGAACCGCGACTGCGGCTGAGCGCAAACGGGGGAGGCGATCGGACACGCGGCGCGACAGGCGGCGGACCTGCACGGCGGAAGCTGACGCGGGGCGCGTCAAAAAAGTCGTGGGGTATTATATGGCAAGACGTTCCCCCCTCCGCCGAGTTTCATGACGCCTCCATCCGCCGCATCCCAGCCCGACGCCCGCCTCGAAGCACTCACCGCGTGGCTGCGCCCGCTCGCCGAGCGCTACGCCCTCGACCTGTCGACCCTCGCGAGCGCGTCGTCGGACGCCAGTTTCCGCCGCTATTTCCGTGTCGCGTCGGCCACGAGCGCCGGCGGCACGCTGATCGCCGTCGACGCGCCGCCGCCCGAGAAATGCCGCGAGTTCGTCCAGGTCGCGCAACTGCTGGCCGCGGCCGGCGACCACGTGCCGGACGTGCTGGCACACGATTTCGATGCCGGCTTCATGCTCGTGACCGATCTCGGCCGCACGTCGTACATCTCGGTGCTCGATCCGGCCGACCCGGTCGCCGCCCGCCCACTGATGCGCGACGCGCTCGACGCGCTGATCCGCTTCCAGTTGAGCTCGAAGCCCGACGTGCTGCCGCCGTTCGACGAAGCGTTCCTGCGCCGCGAGATGGAGCTGCTGCCCGAATGGTACGTCGGCCGGCACCTCGGCAAGCCCGTGACCGACGCGATGCGCGGCACGCTCGACCGCACGTTCGCGCTGCTGGTCGCGAGCGCCCATGCGCAGCCGCAGGGCTTCATGCTGCGCGACTTCATGCCGCGCAACCTGATGGTCTGCGAGCCGAACCCGGGCGTGCTCGACTTCCAGGACGCCGTATACGGGCCGCTGACGTACGACGTCGTGTCGCTGCTGCGCGACGCGTTCATCAGCTGGGACGAGGAGTTCGAGCTGGACTGCTTCGCGTATTACTGGGAAAAGTCGAAGAAGGCCGGCCTGCCGGTCGACCCGGATTTCGGCGAGTTCTACCGCCAGCTCGAATGGATGGGGCTGCAGCGCCACATCAAGATCCTCGGCCTGTTCGCGCGCATCAACTACCGCGACGGCAAGCCGCACTACCTGAACGACCTGCCGCGCTTCCTGACCTACGCGCGCAAGGTCGCGCTGCGCTACCGGCCGCTCGTGCCGTTCGCGAAGCTGCTCGACGAGCTCGAGGGCAACGCGCCGCCCGACGTCGGCTATACGTTCTGACCGCCCTCCCCGCCCTCACCTTCAGCCGAACATGAGCACTACCCTGACCACGGCGATGATCTTCGCCGCCGGGCGCGGCGACCGGATGCGCCCGCTCACCGACACCCGCCCGAAGCCGCTGCTCGAAGCGGGCGGCAAGCCGCTGATCGTCTGGCAGATCGAAGCGCTCGCACGCGCGGGCATCGAGACGATCGTGATCAATCACGCATGGCTCGGCGAACAGTTCGAGGCCACGCTCGGCGACGGTTCGCGCTGGGGCGTGCGGCTCGCGTATTCGGCCGAAGGCGACGCGCTGGAAACCGCAGGTGGTATCGCGCAGGCGCTGCCGCTGCTCGAACGCGACGGGCGGCCGACGGTGTTCGCGGCGGTGGCCGGCGACGTCTACTGCGCATTCGACTACCGGACGCTCGCGGCGCGCGCCGCGCAGATGGTCACCCTCGACGCGCCCGCGATGCATCTCGTGATGGTGCCGAACCCGCCGTTCCATCCGGCCGGCGACTTCGTGCTCCGCGACGACGGCCGGCTGGCGCTCGCCGGCGCGCCGCGCGTGACGTTCGGCAGCATCGGCGTGTACGACACACGGATGTTCCGCGACATCGTGCCCGGCACGCACCGCGCGCTGTCGCCGTACTTCAAGGCGACGATCGAGGCCGGACTTGCGACCGGCGAATTGTATGAAGGTATCTGGGAGAACGTCGGTACGCCCGCGCAGCTCGGCGAACTCGACACGCGGCTGCGCGCCGCCGCGGGCTGAACGTTGGGTGGCGGTTCGGCGGTTCGGCGGTTCGGCGGTTCGGCGGTTCGGCGGTTCGGCGGTTCGGCGGTTCGGCGGTTCGGCGGTTCGGCGGTTCGGCGGTTCGGCGGTTCGCCAGCATGGGGCCGATGGCGTGACGGGCCGATGAAAGCCCGGCCAAGCCGGGGGCTTGGTTGCCACGGACGCCTCGCCCGGTCACCCGGCCGTGACGCCGCCACGCCACCACGCCATCCCAGTGCCCGTTACCGAAGGGACGCGCGCCCAATCACCCGCTGCCGCCGCGCACCACGTCGCGCGGCCCCCACGCTCACGCGGCCTCGGCCGCTTCCCCGCCCGCCGCCGCGCGCTGCTGCTGCAGCGCCCACATCTGCGCATAGAGCCCGTCGGCGCGCACGAGTTCGTCGTGCGTGCCGCGCTCGACGATGCGTCCGTGGTCCATCACGAGAATCTGCTGCGCATGCACGACCGTCGACAGCCGGTGCGCGATCACGAGCGTCGTACGATGCCGCGCGATCTGGTCGAGTTCGTGCTGGATCGCGCGCTCCGAGCGCGAGTCGAGCGCCGACGTCGCCTCGTCGAACAGCAGCACCGGCGGATCCTTCAGCAGCGTGCGCGCGATCGCGACGCGCTGCTTCTCGCCGCCCGACAGCTTCAGTCCGCGCTCGCCGACCGGCGTGTCATAGCCCTTCGGCAAGCTTTCGATGAAGTCGTGAATATGCGCGGCGCGCGCGGCCGCGATCACTTCGTCGCGGCTGGCGGTCGGCCGGCCGTACGCGATGTTGTAGTAGATCGAGTCGTTGAACAGCACGGTGTCCTGCGGCACGATCCCGATCGATGCGCGCAGCGAGTCCTGCGTGACGTCGCGAATGTCCTCGCCGTCGATCCGGATCGCGCCGCCCGTCTGTCGGTCGAGATCGTAGAAGCGGAACAGCAGCCGCGACAGCGTCGACTTGCCCGAGCCGCTGTGCCCGACGACCGCGGTCGTCGTGCCTGCTTCGATCGTGAAGGTGACGTCGTGCAGGATCTGCCGCGACGCTTCGTACGCGAAGTTCACGTGCTCGAAGCGCACCTGCGCGCCGGCCACCGCGAGCGGCCGCGCGTCGGGCGCGTCCGCGACTTCCTTCGCGGACGACAGCAGCCCGAACATCCGGTCCATGTCGGTGAGGCTCTGCTTCAGCTCGCGATAGACGACGCCGAGAAAATTCAGCGGAATGTACAGCTGCAGCATGAACGTATTGATCAGCACGAGATCGCCGAGCGTCAGCTTGCCGGCCAGCACGCCCTGCGTCGCGCGCCACAGGATGAACACGAGCCCCGTGCCGATGATCGCCTGCTGGCCGAAGTTCAGCACCGACAGCGAGTTCTGCGAACGGATCGCGGCCTTGCGATAGCGCTTCAGGTTCTCGTCGTAGCGCTGCGCTTCCCACTCCTCGTTGCCGAAGTACTTCACCGTCTCGTAGTTGATCAGCGAATCGATCGCGCGCGAGTTCGCACGCGAATCGAGCTCGTTCATCGTGCGGCGAAAGTGCGTGCGCCAGTTCGTGACCTTCACGGTGAACACGATGTACGTGACGAGCGCCGCGAACGTCACGTACGCGTAGTAGGCCTCGTACTTGACCACGAAGAAGCCGAGCACGAGCCCGACCTCGACGAGCGTCGGCAGGATGCTGTACAGCGAATACGAAATCAGTTGCTGGATGCCGCGCGTGCCGCGCTCGATGTCGCGCGACATGCCGCCCGTCTGGCGCTCGAGATGGAAGCGCAGCGACAGCCCGTGCAGATGCCGGAACACCTGCAGCGCGAGCTGGCGCACCGCGCTCTCGGTGACCTTCGAGAACAGGATTTCGCGCAGCTCGGTGAACAGCGACGTCGACAGCCGCACGAGCGCATACGCGACGACCAGCAACCCCACGCCGCCCGCGAGCACGATGCCGGCCGAATGCTCCGCGCGGCCGAGCGCGGTGAGCTGCTGCACGGCGGACAGATGATCGACGATGCGCTTCATCACGACGGGCACGCCGAGGTTCGCGACTTTCGCGCCGATCAGGCAGCCGAGCGCGAGCGCGACGCGCAGCTTGTAGGTGGCGAGGTACGGCAGCAACGACCGGATGGTCTGCCAGTCGTTGCGAGGCCCGGTCGGAGCCGGCGCGGGCTCGCCGGAAGCGGAATATCGGCGCATGGGGGAAGGATCTGCGGCGGTGCCAAACGCGTGCGGCTGCGATCGACTGGCGCGCTTTCTCGTACAATTTGCGAACGTTGTATTGTCGCAGAAGCCGCCTCGCGCCGCTGCCGGCGCCCTCGCCGGCCGTGCTGCGCGCGGCGGCGCCTTTATTACAGGATGAAAGCACCCGCCATGACCGATTCGACCCTCGAACTCCCGCAAAAGCAGCCCGCGCTGCGCGTCGTCCCGCAACCGCACGACGCCAACGTCCACGGCGACGTGTTCGGCGGCTGGATCATGTCGCAGGTCGACATCGCCGGGTCGATCCCCGCAAGCCAGCGCGCGAACGGGCGTGTCGCGACGGTTGCGGTCAATTCGTTCGTGTTCAAGCAGCCGGTGTTCGTCGGCGACCTGCTGAGTTTCTACGCGACCATCACGCGCACCGGCAACACGTCGGTGACGGTCGACGTCGAGGTGTACGCACAGCGCATGCGCCTGATGGGCGAAATCGTGAAGGTGACCGAAGCGACGCTCACCTACGTCGCGACGGGCGCCGACCGCAAGCCGCGGCCGCTGCCGCCGCTGTAATGCGCGCGCCGCGCCGCGGCGCGGCTCGGCGGCACGTCAGTGCGTGGCCGTCAGCCCGAACTCGCGCATCGCGGGCACGAAATCGTGATTGAGCGTCGGCTTGCGCGACAGCTTCATCAGCACGTAGCGCTGGAACGGCGCGAGCCGCTGCCACTGCGCAAGGGCGGGCGCCGGCAGCCCGGCCAGCGCGCACTGCTGCACGAGCGCATCCGGCACCGCGTCGACGGCGCGCCAGGCCGGCTGATCGTCCGGCTGGAACCACGACGGCTCCAGATCCGCATGCGTGCGCAGCATCTCGAACAGCGCGTGATCAAAGTTGGGCTCGATCGCGGTGTCGTCGTCGGCCGGAAAGCGCGCGAGCAGCTTGCGGTCCTCGAGCGGCAGCAGCTGCCACTGCTCCAGCGAAATCCGCAGACCGAAACGGTCGAGATTGAAACGCACGATCATCGGGATGTACGTCAGGTTTTCCGACGAATCGTGTTCGAAGTTGAATAGCAGCGGAGCGTCGCTGAGTCCCATGGTCGTTACCTGAGTGGCGGATGCCGGCGCGGCCGGCCTGCCTGGGGTATTTTAGAACCTCTGCGCGCGCGCGGCGAATGCGATCGTCGCCGCACGCGCTTCGAATCAACGGGAGTGCTCGTGAATCCGACCCAATCCGACCTACTGCACGACCCACTGCGCGACCCAGCGCGCGCCGAATCGCGCGACGAGCCGCGCGGCGCGATCGAGCTGTCCGTGCGCCGCACGCGCGGCGGCGCAGTCGAGACCGCGCACGACTACGTCGGCCAGGAATGGCCGGTTGCGCTCGTCTTCAACGGCATCTCGCATGCGGTGATGATGTGCACGCCGCTCGACCTCGAGGCATTCGCGGTCGGCTTCGCGATCTCGGAAGGGATCGTCGCGCGCGGCAGCGACATCAAGGACATCGAGGTGATCCTGCACGCCGACGCGCCGCTGCCGCATGCGGAGGTGCATCTGGAAGTCGTCCAGCAGGCGTTCGCCGCGCTGAAGGACCGGCGCCGCGCGCTCGCGGGGCGCACCGGCTGCGGCGTGTGCGGCATCGAGAGCATCGACCTGCTCGACCTCGCGCCCGAACGCGTGCCCGACACCGGCTTTCTCGCGCGCCTCGCGCCCGACGCGCTCGCGTGCGCGGCCCACGCGCTGCCCGCGCACCAGGCGCTCACGCGACTCACCGGCGGCCTGCACGCGGCGGCGTGGTGCGACGCAACAGGCGCGATCCGGATGGCGTTCGAGGATGTCGGCCGCCACAACGCGCTCGACAAGCTGATCGGCTCGCTCGTGCTGTCGCGCGCCGACGCGACCGACGGCTTCGTGTTCCTGTCGAGCCGCGCGAGCTACGAGCTCGTGCGCAAGTCGGCACGGGTCGGCATCCCGATGGTCGCGACGATCTCCGCGCCGTCGTCGCTCGCGATCGACATCGCGAAGGCGGCCGGCCTGCGGCTGGTCAGCTTCTGCCGCGAAACCGGCCACGTCGATTACGGCACGGCCTGATAGAGGCCCGGAAGCGGCACGCAGCGGCTTCTGCGACAGCCGTGCGGTCGGGCCGGCGCTCTTGCGCCGGCGCGCCCCACTCCGTCAGTCGAACTGACGGAAATCCGGCTTGCGCTTCTCGAAGAACGCGGTCATCGCCTCGCGCGCTTCCGGCGCGCGCAGCATCGCGGAGAAGTGCGCGGCTTCCTCGGCCATCCGCGCGGGCGTCGCCACGCCGCCCGTATCCTTGAGCAGTGCCTTCGTCACGCGCAGCGACGCCGCCGGCAGCGCCGCCAGCTTCGCCGCCTGCTTCGCCGCGAACGCGTCGAGCTCGGCCGCCGGCAGCACGCGGTTGACGATGCCGATCCGGTGCGCTTCCAGCGCGTCGAACGCCTCGCCCAGCAGCAGCTTCTCGGCGGCGACCTGATGGCCGGCCAGGCGCGGCAGCAGTGCGCTCGACGCGGCTTCCGGGCACAGCCCGAGCTGCACGAACGGCAGCGAGAACGTCGCGGTGTCGGCCGCATAGACCAGATCGCAGTGCAGCAGCATCGTCACGCCGACGCCGACCGCAATGCCGGGCACGGCCGCCACGACCGGCTTGCTCGCGCTGCTGATCCGCGCCAGGAACTGGAACACCGATGCGGTGTCGTCCTTCGGCGGCGCCTTCAGGAAATCCTCGAGATCGTTGCCCGAGCTGAAATTGCCGTCGCTGCCGCGCAGCAGGATCACGCGCGTCGCCTTGTCTTCCTGCGCATCGGCGAGCGCATCGGCCATCGTCTGATACATCGCCGCCGTCAGCGCATTCTTCTTCGCCGGGCGCGCGATCGTGATCGTCATCACGCCGTCGGCGCGTTCCACTTGAATGTCGGCCACAACCGTCTCCTTTGACTGTCTCTACCGGAATGAAAAAACGGTGCGCGAGCTCGTGGCCCGCGCACCGTCGTCGCTTTTCGTCGCGTCCCGCTTACAGGCGTTCGATGATGCCCGCCGCACCCATGCCGGTGCCGACGCACATCGTGACCATCCCGTACTTCAGGTTGCGGCGGCGCAGGCCGTGCACGACGGTCGCCGCGCGGATCGCACCGGTCGCGCCGAGCGGGTGGCCCAGTGCGATCGCGCCGCCCATCGGGTTGACCTTCGACGGATCGAGGCCGAGATCGCGCATCACCGCCAGCGACTGCGCGGCGAACGCCTCGTTCAGCTCGATCCAGTCGAGATCGTCCTGCTTCAGGCCGGCGGCCTTCAGCGCGGCCGGAATCGCTTCCTTCGGGCCGATCCCCATGATTTCCGGCGGCACGCCACGCACCGCGAAGCTCACGAAGCGCGCGAGCGGCGTCAGGTTGAATTCCTTCAGCACCTTCTCCGACACGACGAGCAGCGCACCGGCGCCGTCCGACGTCTGCGAGCTGTTGCCGGCCGTGACCGAACCCTTGTTCGCGAATACCGTGCGCAGCTTCGCGAGGCCTTCGAGCGACGTATCCGCGCGCGGACCTTCGTCGAGCTTGATCTCGCGCGTCTTCACGTCGACCTCACCGGTCGCGAGGTTCGGGAACCGCTCGGTGATCGTGTACGCAGCGATTTCGTCGCCGAACTCGCCGGCCTGCTGCGCGGCGAGCGCCTTGCGGTGCGATTCGACCGAGAACGCGTCCTGGTCGTCGCGGCTCACCTTCCACTGCTCGGCGACGCGCTCGGCCGTCAGGCCCATTCCGTACGCGATGCCGAAGTCTTCGCTGCGATCGAAGATGTGCGGCGACATCGACGGCTTGTTGCCCATCATCGGCACCATGCTCATCGATTCGCAGCCGCCCGCGAAGATCGCGTCCGACTCGCCGACGCGGATGCGATCGGCTGCCATCGCGAGCGCGGTGATGCCCGACGCGCAGAAGCGGTTGACCGTCACGCCGCCGACCGTCTGCGGCAGGCCCGCGAGCAGCGCGCCCATGCGCGCGACGTTCAGGCCCTGCTCGGCTTCCGGAATCGCGCAGCCGATGATCGCGTCCTCGATCACCTTCGTGTCGAGACCGGGCACCTGCGCGACCGCCGACTTGATCGCGTGAACCAGCAGCTCGTCGGGGCGCGTGTTCTTGAAGACACCGCGCGGGGCCTTGCCGATCGGGGTGCGGCTGGCGGCGACGATGTATGCGTCTTGCAGTTGTTTGCTCATTTCAGACTCCTTGTCTGCTCGCTCAGTTACGCACCGGCTTGCCGGTCTGCAACATGCCCATGATCCGTTCCTGCGTCTTCTGCGTGCCGAGCAGCTCGACGAACGCGCGGCGCTCCAGCGCGAGCAGCCATTCCTCGTCGACGAGGCTGCCGGCTTCGACGTCGCCGCCGCACGCGGCTTCGGCGATGCGGCTTGCGATCAGGTAGTCGTGGTCGCTGATGAAGCGGCCGTCACGCATGTTGACGAGCGACGCCTTGATCGTCGCGATCGCCGAACGGCCGGCGACCGGCACGTCTTTCGCGCGCAGCGGTGCGCGGTAGCCGGTGTCGGCCAGCGCACGCGCTTCCTTCTTCGCGGTGTCGAGCAGCTCGAACACGTTGAAGACGATCGTATCGGACGGCTTCACGTAACCCATCGCCCGTGCGTCGTGCGCGGACGCCGACACCTTCGCCATCGCCGCGTTCTCGAACGACTTGGTGACGAACTTCAGGATGTCGGTGGTCGCGTTCGCGGCCGTCGCGGCGTCCGCTGCGCGCAGCGCCGCTTCCTTCAGGCCGCCGCCGGCCGGCACGAGGCCGACGCCCACTTCGACGAGACCGATGTAGCTCTCGACGTGCACGACGCGCTTCGCGCTGTGCAGCATCAGCTCGCACCCGCCGCCGAGCGCGATGCCCGACACGGCCGCCACGACCGGCACGTTCGCGTACTTCACGCGCAGCATGCCTTCCTGGAACTTCTTCACGAACGGCTCGATGCCCTTCGCGCCGCCCATCATGAATGCGGGCATCGCCTCTTCGAGGTTCGCGCCGGCCGAGAACGGGCCACCCGGCGTGCCGAGCTTCAGCGACGTCGGCTGCCAGATCACCACGCCCTTGTAGTCCTTCTCCGCGAGTTCGATCGCCTGCACGAGGCCGTCGATCACGCTCGGTCCGATCGTGTTCATCTTCGACTTGAACGACACGATCACGACGTCGTCTTCACCGGCACGATCGTCGACCCACGCGCGCACCGCGTCGGTTTCGAACAGCGTCTTGCCGTACGTCTTCGGATCGGCGCCCGCTTCGCCCAGCAGCGGTGCGCGGAACACCTGCTTGCCGTACACGGCCAGGTCCGAACGCGGCACGAAGCGCTTCGATGCCGGCGCCCACGAGCCTTCGGCCGTGTGCACGCCGCCCTGCTCGGCGACCGGGCCTTCGAGCACCCACGACGGCAGCGGCACGTTCGCGAGCGCCTTGCCGGCCGCGATGTCTTCCTGCACCCACTCGGCCACCTGCTTCCAGCCGGCGGCCTGCCAGCCTTCGAACGGGCCTTCGTTCCAGCCGAAGCCCCAGCGGATCGCGAGGTCGACGTCGCGCGCGTTGTCGGCGATCGACTCGAGGTGCACGCCGATGTAGTGGAACACGTCGCGGAAGATCGACCACAGGAACTGCGCATGCGGATGATCCGTCTCGCGCAGCAGCTTCAGGCGTTCCGCCGGCGGGCGCTTCAGGATGCGGCCGACCGTTTCGTCCGCCTTCGCGCCGGCATCCACGTAGGTGCCCGTCTTCGCGTCGAGCACCTTGATCGCCTTGCCTTCCTTCTTGTAGAACCCGCCGCCCGTCTTCTGGCCGAGCGCGCCCTGCTTCACCAGTTCGGCGAGCACGGCGGGCGTCTGGTAGACCGGGAAGAACGGATCGTCGGCGAGGTTGTCCTGCATCGTCTTGATCACGTGCGCCATCGTGTCGAGGCCGACCACGTCCGCGGTGCGGAACGTCGCCGACTTCGCGCGGCCGAGGCGGCTGCCCGTCAGGTCGTCGACTTCGTCGAAGCGCAGGCCGAACTTCGCGGCCTCGGTGATCACCGCGAGGATCGAGAAGATGCCGACGCGGTTCGCGATGAAGTTCGGCGTGTCCTTCGCGCGCACGACGCCCTTGCCGACGACGCTCGTCAGGAAGGTCTCGAGCTGGTCGAGGATCTCGGCACGCGTATGCGCGGTCGGGATCAGCTCGACGAGGTGCATGTAGCGCGGCGGGTTGAAGAAGTGCACGCCGCAGAAGCGCGCCTTCAGCTCGTCCGAGAACCCTTCGGACAGCTTCGTGATCGACAGGCCCGACGTGTTGGTCGCGAAAATCGCGTTCGGCGCGATGTGCGGCGCGACCTTCTTGTACAGGTCGTGCTTCCAGTCCATCCGCTCGGCGATCGCCTCGATCACGACGTCGCATTCGGCGAGCTTCGCGATGTCGTCTTCGTAGTTGGCCGCTTCGAGGTACTTCGCATCGTCCTTCACGCCGAACGGCGCGGGCGAAAGCTTCTTCAGGTTCTCGATCGCCTTCAGCGCGATCGCGTTTTTCGGGCCTTCCTTGGCCGGCAGGTCGAACAGCAGCACCGGCACGCGCGCGTTGACGAGGTGCGCGGCGATCTGCGCGCCCATCACGCCGGCGCCCAGCACGGCGACCTTGCGAATCAGGAAATTGCTCACGGGATGTCTCCGGATAGTGTCGTGCAGCGCGGAATGTGAGGGCTGCACGGCGAAGTGAGTACCAGGAACCGTTGCGTTCGGGCGGCGCGGCACGCGGCGCGCACCGCCCGGACTCGCGTCAGAACAGCGATTCGTCGACTTCCATCAGCGTCTTCGAACCGGCGCGCGCGGCGCGGATCGTCGATGCCGTTTCGGGCAAGAGGCGCGCGAAGTAGAAGCGGGCCGTCGCGAGCTTCGACTTGTAGAACGGATCGCCCGACGCTTCCTTGTCGAGTGCGAGACGCGCCATGCGCGCCCAGAAGTACGAGAACACCAGATGGCCGACGGTGCGCAGGTACGGCACGGCGGCCGCGCCGACTTCGTCCGGGTTCTGCATCGCCTTCATGCCGATTTCCATCGTCAGCTTCTGCACCTTGTCGCCGATGTCCGCGAGCGGGTTGATGAACTCGGCCATCTCGGGCTTCACGCCTTCGGCTTCCGCGAATTCGGTGACGAGCTTGCCGAACTTCTTCAGCTTCGCGCCCATGTCGCCGAGCACCTTGCGGCCCAGCAGGTCGAGCGACTGGATCGAGTTCGTGCCTTCGTAGATCATGTTGATCCGCGCATCGCGCACGTACTGCTCCATGCCCCACTCGGAGATGAAGCCGTGGCCGCCGTAGATCTGCATCGCGTGGTTGGTCGACTCGAACGCGTTGTCGGTCAGGAACGCCTTGATGATCGGCGTGAGCAGCGCGACGAGGTCGGCCGCTTCCTTGCGCACCGCTTCGTCGGCGTGCGACAGTTCCTTGTCGATCTGCAGCGCGGACCAGTACGTGAACGCGCGCGCGCCTTCGGCGTAAGCCTTCTGCGTGAGCAGCATGCGGCGCACGTCCGGGTGCACGATGATCGGGTCGGCCGGCTTGTCCGGTGCCTTCGGGCCCGTCAGCGAACGCATCTGCAGGCGTTCCTTCGCGTACGTCAGCGAGTTCTGGTAAGCGACTTCCGTGAGGCCGAGGCCCTGCATGCCGACGCCGAGGCGCGCGGCATTCATCATCACGAACATCGCGTTCAAGCCCTTGTTCGGCTCGCCGACCATCCAGCCCTTCGCGTTGTCGAGGTTCATCACGCACGTCGAGTTGCCGTGGATGCCCATCTTGTGTTCGATCGAGCCGCACTTGATGCCGTTGCGCTCGCCCGGCTCGCCCGAAGCGTCCGGAATGAACTTCGGCACGATGAACAGCGAGATCCCCTTCGTGCCTTGCGGCGCGTCCGGCAGGCGCGCGAGCACGAGGTGGATGATGTTCTTCGACATGTCGTGCTCGCCGCTCGAGATGAAGATCTTCGTGCCGCTGATCGAGTACGAGCCGTCGCCGTTCGGTTCGGCCTTGGTGCGCAGGATGCCGAGGTCGGTGCCGCAGTGCGGCTCGGTCAGGCACATCGTGCCCGTCCATTCGCCCGACACGAGCTTCGGCAGGTATTGCTGCTGCAGTTCCGGCGCGCCGTGCGCGTGCAGGCATTCGTACGCGCCGTGCGACAGGCCCGGATACATCGTCCATGCCTGGTTCGCCGAGTTCAGCATTTCGTACAGCGCGTTGTTCACGAACGCGGGCAGGCCCTGGCCGCCGTAGTCCGGATCGCAGCCGAGCGCCGGCCAGCCGGCCTCGACGTACTGCTGATACGCTTCCTTGAAGCCGGTCGGGGTCTTCACGACGCCGTCGCCTTCATACGTGCAGCCTTCGCGGTCGCCGACCTGGTTCAGCGGGAACAGTACCTCGGAGCAGAACTTGCCCGCTTCCTCGAGGACCTGGTTGATCGTGTCGGCGTCGAGGTCCGCATGCCTGGGCATTTGCTTGACTTCGGCTTCGACGTTCAGAAGCTCGTGCAACACGAATTGCATGTCGCGCAGCGGCGCGGCGTACTGTCCCATGACTCTCTCCAAAGGTGGGCTACGGCTCGAGCTCCTGGCGGGCGGGTCACGCGCCGCTAACGGCTCTCGCTCTGATACGAAACAATCGTCTTTTCCAGCGCGGCCCACGTGAGGCGCACGGCATCCGGCGAATGCAGGAAGCGTGCATCGTGATGCAGGCCGAGCGTGAAGCTGTACAACTCGAAGAGCATCAGGTCCGGATCGGTATCCGCACGCAGATGCCCTTCTTCCTTCGCCTGCGAAATGGCACGCAGCATCGCGGCACGCCAGGCCGTCACGCTCGCGACCAGTTGCTCGCGCACGGGGCTGTCAGGCCGGTCGTCGTACTCGACTGCGCCGCTGATGTAGATGCATCCCGTCGTCACCTCCTGGATGCGCTTCTCCGTCCAGCGGGCCAGCATCGCCCGAAGGCGCGGCAAGCCTCGCGGCTCGCGCAGGCTCGGAAAGAACACCTCGTTTTCGAAACGATGGTGATATTCGCGGACGACCTCGACCTGCAGGTCTTCGCGCGATCCGAAGTGCGCGAACACGCCGCTCTTGCTCATCTGCATGCGCTCGGCCAGCAGGCCGATCGTCAGCCCCTCCAGCCCGTCACGGCTGGCGAGGTCCAAAGCAGCTTCGAGTATCGCGGCACGCGTCTGTTCGCCTTTTCGCATAGCTATTTCTGTAACCGTTCGGGGGTTCGAATAAAATCGAACGGCCGTACTATTATTGAGTGCGGCCGCTCGCGAAACAAGGAAATTATTAGAAACCGGTGTCTAACCGAGCCGCTATTTTGCGCGATTCCGGCGGGACCGGAGCGGCTTTTCCGCACGAACGTGCGGACAGAATTTTGAAGCGGATGCTGAATCCGCGTCAGTCGTAACCACCGACCGTCAGCGCCTTCATCACGATGCGGTACGTGTTGTACGCGAGCCAGTTCAGGATACGCTCGATGCGCGGCCGTGCGGCATACCGCGCGGCGTCGATTTCGCGGCCTTCGGAGAACGCGGCCGCGATCGCGTCGCGCAGCTCGTTCGTGATCGTGTCGTAGCGCACCAGCACGACGTTCGCCTCATTGTTCAGCATCAGACTCAGCGCGTCCAGATTCGACGAGCCGACCGTCGCCCAATTGTCGTCGATCACGGCCACCTTGCCGTGCAGGATCGTCTTGTCATATTCCGCCACGCGCACGCCGGCGCGCAACAGCGAGTGATACAGGAACGGCACCGCCGTATCGAGCGCGGTGAACTCCTTGCGGCCGATCAGCACGCGCACGTCGACGCCGCGGCGGGCCGCGCCCGTCAGCGCGCGGCGCAGCTTGCGGCCCGGCATGAAGTACGGGTTCGCGAGCAGGATCCGCTGGCGCGCCTGGCCGATCGCCGCGAGATAGGCCTTTTCGATCGCGCGGCGGTTCACGACGTTGTCGCGCGCGACGAACGCGACGCTCGGCTCCGTCACGATCCGCAGCGCGCCGGCCTTCACCCACCGATGGCTGCGCATCCAGCGCCGGAACATGTCGGGGAACGCTTCGCCGCCGTGCAGCCCCGCCGCGTACTGCGCATACGGCTTGTGACCGAACTGGATCCGGTGCCACTGCAGTTCGAACGCGGCGCGCACGTCCGCCACCGCCGGCCCCGCCATCTCGACCGCGAAATCCCAGCGCGCGAACGGCAGCGTCGCGCTGCCCTGCGTGAAGTCGTCGACGATGTTGATGCCGCCGCAGAACGCGACCGCATGATCGATCACCGCGAGCTTGCGGTGCGTGCGCGAGAAGCCGAAACGGCCGAACAGGTAACGGTTGTAGATGCAGTGCTCGACACCGGCCGCGGCCCACGTGTCGAACAGCGGCAGGCGCGCGGTGCCGACGCCATCGGTGATCACGCGCACGCGCACGCCGCGCTGCACCGCGCGGATCAGCGCGTCCGACACCGGGCGGCCGGCCGCATCGTCGCAGAAGATGTAGGTTTCGAGCATCACCTGCTCGCGGGCGGCGTCGATCCGTTCGATCAACGCGTGGAAGAATTCGCCGCCGGTTTCGCACAGTCGCACCGTGTTGCCGGCCGTGAACGCGAGCCGCGACGCGGAGCCGCGCTCCTGCAGGAACATCTGCCGCAATTGCGCGAAGCGCTTGCGGGTTTCCGCATTCATGCGGACGAGCCGTGCGGTGCGTGCGCGAGCGCCACGCGCACGGGCAATTGCAGGATCGCTTCGGCGTTCGACGGCGAGAAGCAGCGCGCGGCCGCTTCGCGGAACGGCAGCCATGCATGGTCGACGTGCTCGCGCGGCGACAGCGTCACGTCCATACGATGCGGCACGCACAGGCCGAACCAGTGCTCGACGTTGTGCGTGACACCCGGCGCGTAGCGATGCAGATATTGCGGATAGATCGTGTATTCGATCCGGTGGTGCCAGTCGACGAGCGCGCTGGCCGGCACGTCGGGCGTGCCGACCGCGATGCCGGTTTCCTCGGCCACTTCGCGCGCGGCCGTAAGCGCTAGCGGCTCGTCGAGCGTGTCCTTCGACCCGGTCACCGATTGCCAGAAATCGGGCTGGTCGGCACGCTTGATCACCAGCACGTCGAGTTCCGGCGTGTAGATCACGACGAGAACGGATTCGGGGATTTTCGGCGGCTTCGTCATCTTGGTTTCATGCGGCGCAGGGCCTGCAGCGGGCACTGTGCCCGAACGTGCGGCAAGTGCTGCGACTGTACCGCAAAAAACGAAAAAGGCGCACGATGGCGCCTTCTTCGTTGGGCATCGTGCGCGCGTCGCCGCGCACACGATTGTGGACAAACGTTACGCCTTCGGCTGTTCCGGCTGACGCAGACGGATGTGCAGTTCGCGCAGCTGACGCTCGTCGACCGGGCTCGGCGCCTGCGTGAGCAGATCCTGCGCACGCTGCGTCTTCGGGAACGCGATCACGTCGCGAATCGAATCGGCACCGGCCATCATCGTGACGATGCGGTCGAGACCGAACGCGATACCGCCGTGCGGCGGCGCGCCGTACTGCAGCGCGTCCAGCAGGAAGCCGAACTTCGCCTGCGCCTCTTCCGCGCCGATCTTCAGCGCGCGGAACACCTTGCTCTGCACTTCCTCGCGGTGGATACGCACCGAGCCACCGCCGATTTCCCAGCCGTTCAGCACCATGTCGTAGGCCTTCGCGAGGCAGCGGCCCGGGTCGGTCTCGAGGTATTCGAGGTGCTCATCCTTCGGGCTGGTGAACGGGTGGTGTGCCGCGACGTAGCGCGCGTCTTCGTCGTCGTATTCGAACATCGGGAAGTCGACGACCCACAGCGGCTTCCAGCCGGCCTGGACGAGGCCATTCGCCTTGCCGAATTCCGAATGGCCGATCTTCAGGCGCAGCGCGCCGAGGCTGTCGTTGACGACCTTCGCGCGGTCGGCCGCGAAGAAGATGATGTCGCCGTCTTCAGCGCCGGTGCGCTCGAGGATCGCCGCGATCGATGCGTCGTGCAGGTTCTTGACGATCGGGCTTTGCAGGCCGTCGCGGCCCTTCGCCTTCTCGTTGACCTTGATCCATGCGAGGCCCTTCGCGCCGTAGATGCGCACGAATTCCGTGTAGCCGTCGATGTCGCCGCGCGACAGCTCGCTGCCCTTCGGCACGCGCAGCGCCGCGACACGGCCGTCCTTCGCGTTGGCCGGCGTGCTGAACACCTTGAAGTCGACGTCCTTCATCGCGTCGGTCAGCTCGGTGAATTCGAGCTGCACGCGCAGGTCGGGCTTGTCCGAACCGAAACGCGCCATCGCTTCCGAGTACGGCATCACCGGGAATTTCGCGTCGAGTTCGACGTCGATCGTCGTCTTGAAGATGTGACGGATCATGTCTTCGAACAGGTCGCGGATTTCCTGCTCGCCGAGGAACGACGTTTCGCAGTCGATCTGCGTGAATTCCGGCTGGCGGTCGGCGCGGAGGTCTTCGTCGCGGAAGCACTTGGTGATCTGGTAGTAACGGTCGAAGTTCGCGACCATCAGCAGCTGCTTGAACAGCTGCGGCGACTGCGGCAGCGCGAAGAACTGGCCCGCGTTCACGCGCGACGGCACGAGGTAGTCGCGCGCGCCTTCCGGCGTGCTCTTCGTCAGCATCGGCGTTTCGATGTCGATGAAGCCCTGCTCGTCGAGGTACTTGCGCGCTTCGATCGCGACGCGGTAGCGCAGGCGCAGGTTGTGCTGCATCTGCGGACGGCGCAGGTCGAGCACGCGGTGCGTGAGGCGCGTCGTTTCCGACAGGTTGTCGTCGTCGAGCTGGAACGGTGGCGTGACCGACGCGTTCAGCACGTTCAGTTCGTGGCACAGCACTTCGATCTTGCCGCTCTTCAGGCCGGCGTTGACCGTGCCTTCCGGACGGTTGCGCACGAGGCCCTTGATCTGCACGCAGAACTCGTTGCGCACGCCTTCGGCGGTCGCGAACATTTCCGCGCGATCCGGATCGCACACCACCTGTACGAGGCCTTCACGATCGCGCAGGTCGATGAAGATCACACCGCCGTGATCGCGGCGGCGCTGCACCCAGCCGCACAGCGACACGGTTTGGCCCAGCAGGTGTTCGGTCACGAGACCGCAGTATTCAGTACGCATCGACATGATGTTTGCTTTCGTTCGGTTTGATCAACGGGCGCCGCAACGCGCGGCCCGGGCGATGATTCTTTACTTACAGCGGCGGCTCGACGGGACGGCGGGCGGGCGCCGGAGCCGGCGCCGAAGGCGCCACGACGCCCATCGAGACGATGTACTTGAGCGCGGCATCGACCGACATGTCGAGTTCGATGACTTCGCTCTTCGGCAGCATCAGGAAGAAGCCCGACGTCGGGTTCGGCGTCGTGGGCACGTACACGCTCACGTACTCTTCCGTCAGATGGTTGACCACGTCGCCGCCGGGCGTGCCGGTCAGAAACGCGATCGTATACGAGCCGCGGCGCGGGTATTCGATCAGCAGCGCCTTGCGGAACGCGTTGCCGCTGCTCGACAGCAGCGTGTCCGACACCTGCTTGACGCTCGTGTAGATCGGCCCGACGACCGGGATGTGACGCACGACCGCGTTCCACCACGTGACGAGCTTCTGGCCGACGAAGTTCTGCGTGGCCAGCCCGACGACGAAGATGAACGCGAGCGTCAGCACCGCGCCGATCCCCGGCAGATGGAAACCGAGCACGCGCTCGGGCTGCCACGATTCGGGCAGCAGGAGCAGCGTCTGATCCATCGTGCCGATGATGAGGCCGAGCACCCACAGCGTGATCGCGAGCGGGACGAGAACCAGCAGGCCGGTCAGAAACACCGTTTTCAGGGTCGTCTTTTTCATCATCTGCCGTCAATGAACCGCGCCGGGGGCGCGGTGTGGGCGCGGCCCGACCGGGCCGCGACTGTCAACTGCCGGCGGCGGGCGCCGCAGCCGGGGCCGGCGCGGCGCTCGTCGTCGTACTTTCGGAACTCGCGGCGGCCGGCGCGGC
>NZ_JAPVQY010000044.1 GCF_027257875.1 Burkholderia sp. IMCC1007 | reverse complement strand
CAGGCCGCCGAAGCCGCATGAACGCGCCCGCCCGCTCCGCCCGTCCCGCCGTCGCCGGCCGGCCGCGCTTCGCGCTGGCCGCCGCCGCATGCCTGGTCGCGCTGATCGCGCTGTCGCTCGCGTGGGAGCTGTGGCTCGCGCCGCTGCGCCCGGGCGGCTCGGCGCTGATGCTCAAGGCCGTGCCGCTCGCGCTCGCGCTGCCCGGCGTCTGGCGGCGTAACATCTATACGATGCAGTGGGCGAGCATGCTGATCCTCGTCTATTTCGCCGAAGGCATCGTGCGCGGCATGTCCGACCACGGGCTGTCCGCGACGCTCGGCTGGTGCGAGACCGCACTCGCCGTCGGCTTCTTCGTCGCGGCGCTTGCGTACGTCGCGCCGTTCAAGCGCGCGGCGAAGCGGCAGCGCGCTGCGTCCTGACCCTTACGCGACCGACCGTGATGAATTCTCCAGACGCTTTCGTTTCCGCCTGCCGCGACGCGATCGGCGCGGCCTACGTGCTGACCGATCCGCACGACACCGAGCCGTTCCTGATCGACTGGCGCCGCCGCTACAAGGGCGCCGCCTGTGCGGTGCTGAAACCGGCCGATACGGCCGAAGTCGCCGCGCTCGTCAAACTCGCGAACACGCATGGCGTCGCGCTGGTGCCGCAAGGCGGCAACACGGGCCTCGCCGGCGGCGCGACACCCGACGGGAGCGGCAGCCAGGCCGTGCTGAACCTGGCGCGGCTGAACCGCGTGCGCGCGCTCGATCCGCACAACAACACGATCACCGTCGAGGCCGGCGTGATCCTCGCCGACGTGCAGGCGCGCGCCCGCGAAGGCGGCCGGCTGTTCGCACTGAGCCTCGCGGCCGAGGGCAGTTGCACGATCGGCGGCAACCTGTCGACCAACGCGGGCGGCACGGCGGTGCTGCGCTACGGCAATGCGCGCGAGCTGTGCCTCGGGCTCGAGGTCGTGACGCCGCAGGGCGAAATCTGGGACGGGCTGCGCGGCCTGCGCAAGGACAACACGGGCTACGACCTGCGCGACCTGTTCATCGGCGCAGAAGGCACGCTCGGGATCATCACGGCCGCCGTGATGAAGCTGCATCCGCTGCCGGCCGCGCAGGTCACCGCGCTGGCCGCGCTCGAGTCGCCCCACGCGGCGCTCGATTTCCTGTCGCTCGCGCAACGCGCGGCCGGGCCGCTGCTGACGGGCTTCGAGCTGATGTCGGATTTCTGCATGCAGCTCGTCGGCAAGCACTATCCGCAACTGCGCTACCCGTTCGACCGCACGCACGCGCAGACGGTGCTGCTCGAGCTGTCGGACAACGAAAGCGAAACGCATGCGCGCGCGCTGTTCGAGAAGCTGATGGAAGAAGCGTTCGATGCGGGGCTCGTGGTCGACGCGGTGGTCGCGGAAAACCTCGCGCAGTCGCGCGCGTTCTGGGATCTGCGCGAGCACATCCCGCTCGCGCAGGCCGACGAAGGGCTCAACATCAAGCACGACATCGCGGTGCCGATCTCGTCGATCGCGCGCTTCATCGACGAAACCGACGCGGCGATCCAGCAGGCGGCACCGGGCGCGCGGATGGTCACGTTCGGCCACCTGGGCGACGGCAACCTGCACTACAACGTACAGACGCCCGAGGGCGGCGACCCGAAGGCATTCCTCGCCGAATTCCAGGCGCCGATCAACCGCGTCGTGTACGACAACGTGCACCGTCATCACGGCACGATCAGCGCGGAGCACGGGATCGGCCAGTTGAAGATCGACGATGCGCAGCGCTACAAGTCGCCGGTCGAAACGACGCTCATGCGCACGCTGAAGACCGCGCTCGATCCGCGCGGCCTGATGAATCCCGGCAAGGTCCTGCGCTGAAGCCACTCATCCCGGAGCGATGCCCGTGAAAATCCGCGTCCTGTCCGACCTGCATCTCGAACTCAACCAGCCCGACACAATCCCGCATGCCGACGCGGATCTCGTCGTGCTGGCCGGCGACATCCACAATCACGCGGAGGGCCTGCGCTGGGCCGCGGAGACGTTCGATCCCGCCGTGCCGGTGGTGTACGTGCCGGGCAATCACGAGTACTACGACGGGGAATTCGGCGCGCTCGAGACGGCGATGCGCGATGCCGCGCACACGATCGACAACGTGCATTACCTGAACAACGGCGTGTACGTCGATCCGCAGGAGCGCTTTCGGGTGCTCGGCACGACGCTGTGGAGCGATTTCTCGCTGTTCGGCGCCGACGCCGCGAGCGTCGCGCGAGCGATCGAGGCCGGCGAGCGCGTGATGCTCGATTTCAAGGGATTGATTCAGGTGACCTGGCCGCACGACGCGGCGCTGCATGCGGAGGGCGAACCCGAGCGGGATTTCAAGCCGGCCGACGCGATCGCGCTGCACCGGCAAAGCCGCGCGTGGCTCGAAGCGCGGCTCGCGACGCCGTTCGCGGGCAGGACGATCGTCGTCACCCATCACGCGCCCCATCTGCGCTCGCTGGCGGAGCGCTATGCGGAAGACCTCGCGTCGGCGGGATTCGTCACGGACATGGCGGAACTGGTGCGGCCGCCCGTGGACCTGTGGATTCACGGCCACACGCATACTTCATTCGACTACGTGACCGACAGCGGCACGCACGTGGTGTGCAACCCGCGCGGCTACATCCGCAGACGCACCGGCGAACTCGAAAATCCTGCTTTCGCGTGGGACAAGGTGGTCGAGCTCGGCTGAGCGCCGGCCCGCGCGGCCGCGCGATGCGGCCCCTCTCCTGCGTGGTCTGAAAACCCGCAGCGGATCAGCGATCGGCGCGGCGCGATGCGTCCGACGGCGCGCGCACCCGCACGGGCACCGGCTTCATCCGTGCCTTCATCGCGCGCAGCAGATCGCGCGTCGCCGCGACGGCGGCCGCCGCACCAAGCAAAACTCCAAGGCCGATCATCAGTTGCGTATCCATTGCGACTCCGGGGGCAGGACATATCTCGATAGTTGAAACAGTATCAAACTGTCCGCGACCCGTTGGTAAAAAAATGTTGCGTGAACGACAAATCTCGTCAGATTGCGCGCGAGCGCGCTGTCATGTCGCAGCCGTGAACCGCGCGAGCGCGGCTTCGTCGGCGCCCAGCGTCGCCGGCAATTCGTCGCGCAGGAAATCGACCCAGGTGCGGATTTTCGCGTCGAGATACTGGCGCGACGGATACAGCGCGTAGATGTTCATCACGTGCGACCGGTATTCCGGCATCACGCGCACGATCTGCCCGCTGCGCAGCCCGCCGATCGCCGAATAGAGCGGCAGTCCGCCGATCCCCATCCCTTCGCGCACGGCCACCGCGAGCGCCTCGGCGACGTTCACACGAAACGGCGGCGCCGTGATTGGAATCACCTCGTCGCCGCGCGGCCCCGACAGCGCCCACTCGTCGAAGTGAAAACCGGGCGCGACCATCCCGAGACACACGTGCTGCTGGAGATCGGCCGGCGTGTGCGGCGCGCCATGGGCGTCGACATAGGCGGGCGACGCACACACGACGCTGTAGCTTTCGCCGAGCCGCTGCGACACGAGGCCCGAATCGGGCAGGTCGCGGCCGACGACGATCGCGACGTCGTAACCCTCGTCGAGAAGATCGGGCATCCGCTGCGCGAGCGTCAGTTCGACGTGCACCTCGGGGTAGCGCTGCCGGTAGCGCGCGATGGCCGGCACCAGGTAGTGCTGCCCGAGGCTCGTGAAGCAGTGGACCTTCAGCTTGCCCGACGGGCGCGCGTGCGCGTCGCCCGCTTCGGCTTCGGCCTGGTCGACGTACGCGAGGATCTGCTCGCAGCGCTGCAGATAGCGCTCGCCCGCTTCGGTCAGTGCGATCCGGCGTGTCGTCCGGTTGAGCAGGCGCGTGCGCAGGTGCGCTTCGAGGTCCGACACGGCGCGCGACGCGTAGGCGGTGGTCGAATTCATCTGCTGGGCCGCCGCGGTGAAGCTGCCCGCGTCGACCACGCGGACGAATACCCGCATGTTTTGTAACGTATCCATCCCATTACCCATTTGAATCCGGACGGATTGTTGCACACAGCCCAACAAATATTGTCTCAGGATTCGTAAAAATGACTTGCACCGTTGTCCATTTATTCAGGAATCGCTGAAAAATATAATCCCATCCGGCTCATCTATATCCGAAAGGGAGAAAATCGTGCAGTTTCCGGCAACAAAAGGGACGCTGGCACTGGCGGTTCTTGCAGTCTCATTAATAATGGCCGGATGCGCGAGCATGGGCGACAACAAACCGCAGTCCACGCGCGTCGAAGCGAACGCGCTCGACGCCGGCGCTGCGATCCGTGCCGCAAACCGCGACGCAGGCTGGCCCGCGTCGGACTGGTGGCGCGCGTACAACGATCCGCAGCTCGACACGTGGATCGCCGCCGCGCAGGCCGGCAACCCGACGCTCGCGGCCGCCGAGGCCCGCGTGCGCGAAGCGCAGGCGATGGCACGCGTCGCACGTTCGGCCGAACTGCCGCAAATCAACGGCAACCTGTCGCTGATGCGCCAGCACTGGCCCGACAACGTCTACTACGGCCCCGGCCCGCTCGCCGACACCGATACCTGGAACAACACCGGCTCGCTCGGCCTGTCGTACCACCTCGACCTGTGGGGCAAGGACAAGAACGCGACCGAGCGCGCGCTCGACACCGCGCACGCAACCGCCGCCGACGCCCGGGCCGCGAAGCTCGAGCTCGAAGTCAACGTCGTGCGCGCGTATGTCGGCATGTCGATGAACTACGCGCTGCTCGACCTCGCCCACGAAACGTTCGAACGCCAGCGCTCGCTGGCCGATCTCGCGCGCAAGCGGCTGCAGGCCGGCCTCGGCACGCAGCTCGAAGTGAGCCAGGCGGAATCGACGCTGCCCGACTACGAGCGGCAGATCGACAGCTATGAAGAAGCAATCCAGCTCGCGCGCCACCAGCTCGCCGCGCTCGCGGGCAAGGGCCCGGGCGCCGGCGACGCGATCCAGCGGCCGAGCCTGTCGCTCGACGCGCCGGCCGGCCTGCCGTCCGCGATGCCGGCCGACCTGCTCGGCCGCCGCCCCGACGTGGTCGCGGCGCGCTGGACGGTCGACGCGCAGGCGCGCGGCATCGACGTCGCGAAAGCGGCGTTCTACCCGAACATCGACCTGCTCGCGACGGTTGGCGGCTTCGGCGTGACCGCGCCGTTCGCCGACTTCCTGCGCGCGATGAACGGCGGCTGGACGGCCGGCCCCGCGCTGTCGCTGCCGATCTTCGACGGCGGCCGGCTGCGCGCGCAACTCGGCGCGGCCGACGCCGGCTACGACCAAGCGGTCGAACGCTACAACCAGACGGTCGTCGGCGCGCTCAAGGACATCGCCGACCAGGTCGTGCGAATCCGCTCGCTCGACACGCAGAAGAAGGACGCCGCGCGCTCGGTGGCCGCCAACGATCGCAGCTACCAGCTGTCGCGCGAAGGCTTCCGCCGTGGCCTGACCGATTACGTGAACGTGCTGGTCGCGCAACAGCAACTGCTGCGCGCGCAGGAGACGGCCGCCCGCATCGACGCGGAACGCCTCGCCGCGCATGCGCAGCTGATGGCCGCGCTCGGCGGCGGCGTCGGAACGGGCAGCGACGTGCCGCACGACGAATCCGCAGCGGCGCCCGCCGCCGCGTCGGGCGCCAAGCCGGTCGCGGCAGTCGCCCGGCCCGCGCAGATGGCGACGTCCGGCACGCCGGCCGCACGGTAACGCGGAGCGACCGCCATGTCAGCCTCCTCCCCCGCTTCCACGCACGCCGGCGGCCTCGCCGCCTGGTACGCCGCGTTCGACGACTGGGCCCGCACCGACGGCGCCGCGTGGCTCTATCTGTTCAAGGCGCTGCTCGCCGCGTTCATCTCGATCGGCGTGTCGATGCGGCTCGACCTGCCGGCACCGAAGACGGCGATGACCACGGTATTCATCGTGATGCAGCCGCAAAGCGGCGCCGTGCTCGCGAAGAGCTTCTACCGGGTCGCCGGCACGATCTTCGGGCTCATCGCGACACTGACGTTCGTCGGCCTGTTTCCGCAGCAGCCGCAGCTGTTCCTGCTCGCGGTCGCGCTGTGGGTCGCACTCTGCACGGCCGGCGCCGCGCGCAACCGCAACTTCCGCAGCTACGGCTTCCTGCTCGCGGGCTACACGACCGCGCTGATCGGCCTGCCGGCGTCGCAGCACCCGGACGGCGCATTCATGAGCGCGATGACGCGGGTCGCCGAAATCATGGTCGGGATCGTGTCGGCGGGCGTGGTCAGCGCGCTGGTGTTTCCGCAGTACACGGGCGAGCAGATGCGCACGACGGTGCGCAAGCGCTTCGTGAGCTTCGTCGACTACGTCGCGGCGGCGCTGTCGGGCAAGCTCGACCGCGCGCACATCGAAACCATCCATACGCGCTTCGTCGCGGACGTGGTCGGCTTCGAAGCGGCGCGCAGCATGGCCGTGTTCGAGGATCCGGACACGCGCATGCGCAGCGGCCGCCTCGCGCGGCTGAACAGCGAGTTCATGAGCGTATCGAGCCGCTTCCATGCGCTGCACCAGCTGATGAACCGGTTGCGCGCGGCCGGCGCGCAGGCCGCGATCGACGCGATCGAGCCGTACTTCCGCGAGATCGCGCCGCTGCTCATGCGCCACGGCGAGCCCGTGCGTACGTCGGCCGACGCGGCGCTCGCGGCCGAGCAGTTGCTCGCCTGGCGCGACGAGCTGCCGCGCCGCATCCGTGCGACGCGCGCGACGCTCGAAACGCAGCCGGATTTCCCGCTGCTCGATTTCGACACGGCAGCGGAGCTGCTGTACCGCTTCATCACCGACCTGCACGAATACGCGGCGACCTACGCATCGCTATCGACCGCGACGCACGAGCGCGAACGCTGGATCGAGCGCTACGAGCCGCGCACCAACTTGACGGCGATGGTAATCGCGGCGATCCGCACCGCGACCGTGATCCTCGTGCTCGGCTGGTTCTGGATCGAGACCGCGTGGCCGAGCGGCGTGACGCTCACGCTGACGGCGGCGGCCACCTGCGCGCTCGCGTCGTCGACGCCGCGCCCGACCGCGATGTCGGCGCAGATGGGCATGGGCACGGCGCTGGCGATCTGCACGGGCTTTTTGCTGACGTTCGGCATCTACCCGCACATCGACGGCTTCCCGCTGCTGTGCGTGGCGCTGGCACCGCTGCTCGCGATCGGCATCTTCATGACGCTGAAGCCGAAGCTCGCGGGCTACGGGATGGGCTACCTGATCTTCTTCTGCTTCCTCGCCGGCCCGGACAGCATCACGCACTACGATCCGATGAGCTTCATGAACGATGCGCTCGCGCTGGTGCTGTCGATGCTGGTGTCGGCGATCGCGTTCGCGGTGCTGTTCCCGCCGACCGCGCCGTGGCTGAAGAAGCGCCTGTTCGCCGACCTGCGTCACCAGGTGGTCGCGGCCTGCCACGCGCGGCTGGCCGGTTTGCGTACGCGCTTCGAGAGCGGCGCGCGCGACCTGATGTATCAGGCGCACACGCTGTCGGCCGACCAGCCCGACGTGCAGCGCGACGCGCTGCGCTGGATGTTCGCGGTACTCGAAACCGGCAACGCCGCGCTCGACCTGCGCCACGAACTGGCGACGCTGCCGTCCGACCCGCGCTATGCGCCGGCGGCGCCGTGGCGCCGCGCGATCGAGACGCTGCGCACCGCGCTGTCCGCGCTGTTCAGCAAGCCGAACGCCGAGCGCTTCGACGCGACGCTCGCCGCCGTCAATGCCGCGATCGACGCGACCCGGCAGACGCTCGACGCGGTGACGCCGGCGCGCGACGAGCGCCACCGGCTGCAGCGCATCCTGAGCAATCTGCATTTCGTGCGCACGGCGCTGCTCGATCCGGAATCGCCGCTCGAGCCGCTCAACCGCAACCGCCCCGTGCGTCCCCAACCTGGAGCCTCGTCATGATGCCGCGTGAAATCGCCATTCTCGATGCCTACATGCCCACGGTGGTGCTGATGTTCGTCCTGGGCGCGCTCGCGACCTGGGCCGTCGACCGCCTGCTCGCCTATACGGGCCTCTATCGTCTCGTCTGGCACCCGTCGCTGTTTCGCGCGTGCCTTCTCGTCTGCATTTGCGGCGGACTGAGTCTTGCCGTTTACCGTTGATTCCGAACCATCATGATGCTCAGAAAACTCTTCGGCTTCGTCGCGACCGCCGTCATCCTTCTCGTCGCGATCCTGATCGGGCGCTCGCTGTGGGTGCACTACATGGACGATCCGTGGACGCGCGACGGGCGCGTCCGTGCCGAGATCGTCAACGTCGCGCCGGACGTGTCGGGCGCGATCGTCGAGCTGCCCGTGCATGACAACCAGCTCGTGAAGAAAGGCGACCTGATCATGCAGATCGACCCGTCGCACTACCAGATCGCGGTCGAGCAAGCGCAGGCGGCGGTGGCCGCCCGTCGTGCGGAACTGCAGATGCGCCGCGACGACGCGGCCCGCCGCGCGGACCTCGATGCGCTCGTCGTGTCGAAGGAAAACCGCGAGAACGCGGCGCACAGCGCGACGAGCGCCGATGCGCAGTACCAGCAGGCGATCGCCGCGCTCGACGCCGCGAAGCTCAATCTCGAACGCACGCGCGTGGTCGCGCCGGTCGACGGCTACGTCACGAACCTGCAGACGTTCAAGGGCAACTACGCGGTGGCCGGCCAGGCGAAGCTCGCGATCGTCGACAGCCATTCGTTCTGGGTGTACGGCTACTTCGAGGAAACCAAGCTGCCGCGCGTGAAGATCGGCGCACCGGCCGAAATGCGGCTGATGAGCGGCGGCGTGATGAAGGGCCATGTGGAAAGCATCTCGCGCGGCATCTACGATCGCGACAACCCGCAAAGCCGCGACCTCGTCGCGGACGTGAACCCGACCTTCAACTGGGTGCGCCTCGCGCAGCGCGTGCCGGTGCGCATCCGGATCGACGAAGTGCCGGCCGACGTGGTGCTGTCGGCGGGCACGACCTGCACGGTCATCATCGATCCGGACCACCAGAAGAAGTCGTAATGGCG
This sequence comes from Burkholderia sp. IMCC1007, assembly GCF_027257875.1. Lineage (GTDB taxonomy): Bacteria > Pseudomonadota > Gammaproteobacteria > Burkholderiales > Burkholderiaceae > Burkholderia. The sequence goes on along the minus strand of NZ_JAPVQY010000044.1, from coordinate 61,184 downwards.
TGTCGGCCGGGCCGCGCCGCGCCCGGCCGCGTCATTCCCAGAAGAACCAGTAAGGCAGAAACGGCGACGGGCCGAGCCCGTATTCGCCGAGCATGTTGCGCAGTCGCAGCGCGAAGCCGATGGCGCCGATCACGACCAGCGACGCGATCACGTGCCGGCGCCGCACGCCCGGCACGCGCTGCAGCGGCACGAACTGGCAGCCCATCGCGAACAGCACGAGCCACTGAAAACGCAGCCCCGCATAGCTGATGCGCGCGAGCGCGAAGCTCGCGATCTCGCAGACGAACAGGAACACGAGCGTGCGCGGCATGCGCGCGAGCAGCATCCAGCCGGCCGCGAGCGTCAGCAACGCCAGCACGAGCGGTGCGCTGCCCGACATCTGCGCGGGCGGCGTGAACGCCGCATAGAGACCGATCTTCGCGAGCAGCGCCTCGTGATGCATCGCGAACAGCACGCCAGCGATCGCGACGGCCAGCCCCGCATAGCGCAGCAGGCGCAGCTTTCCACGCAGCCTTCCGATCTGCAGCAGCACGACGAGCAGCGCCGCCGACACATGCATGCCGGCCGCCGCCGCCGCGAATGCGACCGATTCGCCGCGCCGCCTGCGCGACCACGCGTCCGACGCGAGCTTCGCCGCGCAAAACGCGAACCCGTAGCGCAGGCCGCTCATCGCCATGTCGTAGAAGAACAGCGGGAAGATCAGCGTGGCAAATACGCACGCGTCCTCGGTGCTGCGGCCGAACGCCGCGACGCACGCGATCACGACCAGCAGCGACAGGATCGCCGTCGCGATGCGCGGATCGTGACCGAGCCATTCGAGTGCGCGCACGAGCCAGACGAAGCCCGGTTCGAGCGTGCGCGGCACGACCTTCAGGTTGCCGCTCCAGATGCCGGCGATGATGTGCTGGTAGATCGCGGTGTCGGTACCAGTGCGGCCGCGCAGCACGGCAAACGTGGCAGCCGGGGCGATGCCGGCCGCGAGCCACCGCCACGCGGCGACACGCGCGCACATGCCGATCGCAGCGGACGCCAGCATGCCCAGATACCCGATGAGGTAAATCGTCGTTGTCATTGTTATGACCGGCTCGGCGCACCGGTGCGCGCGCGCAGCGAGTTCTGCCCCTAATTATGTGAGGCAAATTGTAGGGGATCGCGCGTGAGCCGGCAGCCGGGTTTATCACCGATCGACGCCAATCCGGCGGCCTGCGCGGGTCGCGGCCGGCCCGGCCGCGACGGGGTGAAGCTCAGGGGCCGACGTGAAAGCGCCCGACCAGCGACTTGAGCGCCTGCGCCTGCTCGTCGAGCGCGTTCGCCGCGGCAGCCGCCTGCTCGACGAGTGCCGCGTTCTGCTGCGTGCCGGCGTCCATCTGCGTGACCGCGCGGCCGATCTCCTCGATCCCGGCGCTCTGCTCGTCCGACGCCGCGGAAATCTCGCCGATGATGTCGGTCACGCGTTTCACCGCGCGCACCACGTCGTCCATCGTGCGGCCCGCATCGTGCGCGAGCGTCGCACCGTTCGCGACACGCTCGACCGATGCGCCGATCAGCGAGCGGATCTCCTTCGCCGCCGTCGCCGCGCGCTGCGCGAGCAGCCGCACCTCGCCCGCGACCACCGAAAATCCGCGCCCCTGTTCGCCCGCGCGCGCCGCCTCGACCGCCGCGTTCAACGCGAGAATGTTGGTCTGGAACGCGATCCCTTCGATCGTGCCGATGATGTCGCGGATGTTCTTCGCGCTGTCGTCGATCTCGCTCATCGTCGCGACCACGCGCCCGACGACTGCGCCGCCCGCCTCCGCGACGGCCGACGCATTGGCCGCGAGCGCACTCGCCTGTCGCGCGTTCTCGGCGTTCTGACGCACGGTCGACGTGAGCTGTTCCATGCTGGCCGCGGTGCGCTCGAGCGCGACGGCCTGCTGCTCGGTGCGCCGCGACAGATCGAGGTTGCCGGTCGAGATCTCACCGGACGCGGCCGCGATCGCCTCCGCGCTGACGGCGATCTCGCGTACGGTCGAGGCCAGCCCGGTCTGCATGTCGGCCAGCGCGCGCACCATGCTGTCGCGGTCATGCCGGTCGAGCGCAATCGACCGCGTGAGGTCGCCGCGCGCGATGTCGGCGGCAATCGCCTTCGCGTACGCGGGCTCGCCGCCGAGCTGCGACGCAAGGCGGCGCACGACCCGTTCCGCGATCGCGATCGCGAGCACGATCAGCGCGGCCGTCATCGCCGCGATCATCGCGAACGACGACGAGAAGATCGTCGCGGACGCATCGAGCGTCGCCTTCGACTTCGCGCCGCGCGTCTTCACGAGCTCGGCAGCGAGCTTTTCGAGCTTGCCGGTTTCGACCAGCAGCGACACGTCCTGCGTGCCGACCTGCCAGTTCATCTGCGACAGGTCGAGCGGCTGCGCCTGCACGAGCGCGACGAAATCGCGCAGATGGCCGCTCCACGTGCCGACCGCCATCGAGAATGCGCGCAGGCGCTCGGAGTCGCCCGCGTCGGCCGGATCCGCATAACGCTGCAGCGTGCCGAGCGCATTGCCGATCGACGTCAGCCCCGCGCCGACTTCGGCGCCGAGCTCGTCGCGCTCGCGCGCGGTCGTCGCGGTCAGCAGCATCTTCTGCGCACGGCTCGCGCGCAGCACCTCGGCGCGCACCTCCTCCGCCGCACGGCTCGCGACATGCCCCTGCTCGTAGACCGACGCGATCGATGCGTTCAGCCGGCTGATCTGCCACAGCGAAAACACGCCGATCGCGAGCGTGCCGGCGAGCAGGATCGCGAACGCGGCGCGCAACGTCGCCTTGACGGTCCACGGCCGGCGTTCGCGCCGCGTCGCGCGCGCAGGTCGTGCGGCGGGCTTCCCGGTGGCGTCGGCTGCGACGCCGGCCGCACCTGGGTGTGGATGCAGTGATGCTGCTTTCATCGATAGTTCCCCGTATTGATCACGCCGCCGGAAAGGTCGGTTCCGGCATTCCCGCGATGGCCCGTCGTGCCGCGCGTCTCGCGTCGGTCCGGCTCGTGGCCGATCCCGGCGCGGCGCGCCCGTGTTGTCGTTGTGTCGTTCTACGGCCGCCATCGGCATTCCTTGAGTCCGGGCAAACACCCATCCGCCCGCGCCGCGGCCCGCTGCCGGCAGAACGTACTGCCAGCGGTATACCCAGAAAAAAAGGGAGCGATTGGCCGATCCGCCGGCATCGGCCCGCAGGCGATGTCCGAATCACGACAAAAGTTGGCCTGACATTCGTGATGCGCCACATTACACTTCTTTGACGCAACAATGATTCGAACGCGCCGATCCCCATCCGAGCGCGTCCCGCCACCTCAACTCGCTCACCTCACATGGAAACCAGCCTCGATACGGCCACCGCCGCCGCCCCCACCGCGGCCCAGCCGTCTGCTCCATCCGCGCCGCGCACCGTCTATCCGGTGCTCGGCGCGATCAGCTTCTCGCACATGCTCAACGACATGATCCAGTCGTTGATCCTCGCGATCTATCCGATGCTCAAGAGCCAGTTCGCGCTGTCGTTCGCGCAGATCGGCCTCATCACGCTGACCTACCAGATCACCGCATCGCTGCTGCAGCCGCTCGTCGGCCTGTATACGGACAAGCGGCCGAAGCCCTATTCGCTGCCGGTCGGGATGGGTTTCACGCTCGCGGGGCTGCTGCTGATGTCGATGGCGTCGAGTTTCCCGATGCTGCTGGTGGCCGCGGCGCTCGTCGGCTGCGGCTCGTCGGTGTTCCATCCCGAATCGTCGCGGGTCGCGCGGATGGCGTCGGGCGGCCAGCACGGGCTCGCGCAGTCGGTATTCCAGGTCGGCGGCAATGCCGGCTCCGCGCTCGGGCCGCTGCTCGCCGCACTCGTGATCATTCCGCACGGCCAGCACAGCATCGCGTGGTTCTCGGCGGCCGCGCTGGTCGCGATGGTCGTGCTCACGCAGATCGGCCACTGGTACAAGAAGCACCCGTCGATGAAGAAGAAGGCCGCGCCGGCCGGCCATCCGACGCTGTCGCAGGGCCGCGTGCTCGCCGCGATCGGCGTACTGGTGCTGCTGGTGTTCTCGAAGTACTTCTACCTCGCGAGCATCAACAGCTATTTCACGTTCTATCTGATCGACAAGTTCCACCTGTCGGTGCAGGCCGCGCAGATCCACCTGTTCGTGTTCCTCGCGGCCGTGGCGGCCGGCACGCTGATCGGCGGCCCGGTCGGCGACCGGATCGGCCGCAAGTACGTGATCTGGGTGTCGATTCTCGGCGTCGCGCCGTTCACGCTGCTGCTGCCGTACGCGAACCTGTTCTGGACGAGCGTGCTGAGCGTGATCATCGGCGTCGTGCTCGCGTCGGCATTCGCGGCGATCCTCGTCTACGCGACCGAGCTGATGCCCGGCAAGGTCGGGATGGTCGCGGGCCTGTTCTTCGGCTTCGCGTTCGGGCTGGGCGGCGTCGGTGCGGCCGTGCTCGGCCAGCTCGCGGACGCGACGAGCATCCCGTTCGTCTACAAGGTGTGCTCGTTCCTGCCGCTGATCGGCGTGCTGACGGTGTTCCTGCCGAACCTCGAAAGCAGCCGGCGCAAGAAGGCGTGACGAACGACCGGCCGCGGCGCGCGTGCCGCGGCCGGTCGAATGGTACGAATGGTACGAATGGAGAATGCGGCGGCGGCTTCAGGCCGCCGTCGTCGCATGCAGCGCCAGGAAACGCTTGAGGATGCCGGACGAATAGCTGCTCGCGATCGCCGACAGGAAGTGCGAGAACGACTGCGTCGCGTGATCGTCGGCCGTGTCGGAAATCGTGCGCACGAGCGCGAACGGCACGTCGTGCTCGGCGCACACCTGCGCGATCGCCGCGCCTTCCATCTCGACCGCGAGCGCGTCCGGCAGCGCGTCGCGCAGCGCGACGACTTCGTGCTCGCTCGACACGAAGCGGTCGCCGCTGATGATCAGCCCGCCGTGCAGCGTCGCGCCGGCCAGACCGAAACGCTCGGCGAACAGCGCGCCCTCTTCCGCGACGAACAGCGTGCACGCGGCCTTCAGCCGGGCTGTCAGCTCCGCGTCGGTCGCGAACCGCGTGACGCCGAGCAGCGGCACTTCGTAACGAGGAAACAGCGGCGACGCGTCGAGATCGTGCTGCAGCAGCGTATCGGCCACGACGACGTCGCCGACGCGCACCGTGCGCGACACGCCGCCCGCAACGCCGGTGAACACGACGCCCGACACGCCGAACACGTGGATCAGCGCGCTGACCGTCGCGGCGGCCGCAACCTTGCCGATCCGCGCGAGCGTGACGACGCAGGCCGCGCCGTTCACGGTGCCGACGTGATAATCGCGGCGGCCGAGCGTGATGGTCTTCATCACGCCGTCGGCGCGCATCGCGGCGATCAGGTCGCCGAGTTCCTCGGGCAGCGCGGCCAGAATGCCGAGCGGACGCGTCGATACCGCTTCAACCATGTCGATGCTCATCATTCCACCGCCTGCAGTTTCGCGACCGCGAGCGCGAGCCACTTCTCGCCGTGTCGCTTGAACTTGACCTGCGCCTTCGCATCGGCGCCGTTGCCTTCGAGCGCGGTGACGGTGCCTTCGCCGAACTTGGTATGGAACACCTGCTGGCCGACCCGAAAACCGGTGTCGGCCGCGCGCTGCTTGTCCGCGAACGCCGGCAGCGGCGCGGACACCGCCGCGTCGACGATCTGCTCGCGATTGCCGCCGCCCGGCCGCGAGAACCAGTCGCGCCCCCAGCCGGCGTTGTCCGAACGGCCGCCCCAGCGCGAGCCGGCCTCGACCTTCGGCGTGAGCCACTTCAGCACGTGCTCCGGCAATTCGTCGAAGAAGCGCGAGCGCACGTTGTAGCGCGTCTGGCCGTGCAGCATCCGGCTCTGCGCGAACGACAGGTAGAGCCGCTCCTTCGCGCGCGTGATCGCGACGTACATCAGCCGGCGCTCTTCCTCGAGGCCATCCGATTCGAGCACGCTGTTCTCGTGCGGGAACAGCCCCTCCTCGAGGCCGGTGATGAACACGGCCGAGAACTCGAGCCCCTTCGCCGCGTGCACCGTCATCAGTTGCACGGCGTCCTGGCCGGCCTGCGCCTGGTTGTCGCCGGCTTCCAGCGACGCGTGCGACAGGAAGCCCGCGAGCGGCGTCATCGTGTCGGGATTCTGGGCGGGGTCGCTTAGCGGTGCCGGGTCGAGCACGTCGACCGACGGATCGTTCGCGTCCGTGCCGAGCTCCGGCGCCGCGGTCGCGCCCACGCGCAGCGGAATCGAGCGGGCCGGCGCGTCGAGCCCGTAACCTTGCTCGCTGACGAACGCGGTGGCCGCATTCACGAGTTCCTGCAGGTTCTCGAGGCGATCCTGGCCTTCGCGCTCGCCCTGGTAGAAATCGGACAGGCCGCTCGCGCGCACGACGTACTCGACCGTCTCCGGCAGGCTCATCTGCTGCGTCTCGGCGCGCATCTTCGCGATCAGCGTCGCGAACGCGCCGAGGCTCGTGCCGGCCTTGCCGGTCACGTACGGAATCGCGGCGGCCATCGCGCAGTCGTACAGTCGTGCGGCGTCCGCGAGCTGCTCGATCGAGCGCGCCCCGATGCCGCGCGTCGGAAAATTCACGACGCGCACGAACGCGGTGTCGTCGTTCGGGTTGTCGATGAGCCGCAGATAGGCGAGCGCGTGCTTTACTTCCTGGCGCTCGAAGAAGCGCAGGCCGCCGTACACGCGGTACGGAATGCCGGACGTCATCAGCGTGTGCTCGATCGCACGCGACTGCGCGTTGCTGCGATACAGGACCGCGACCTCGCTGCGCGACATCCCGGTGTTGATCAGCGAGCGGATTTCCTCGACGATCCAGCCGGCTTCCTGCGCATCGGTGCTGGCTTCGTATACGCGCACCGGCTCGCCGTGGCCCGCGTCGGTGCGCAGGTTCTTGCCGAGGCGGTGCGAGTTGTTCGAGATCAGCTGGTTGGCCGCGTCGAGGATGTTGCCGTGCGACCGGTAGTTCTGCTCGAGCTTGATCAGGTTGCGCACGCGGAATTCGTCTTCGAAGTCGCGCATGTTGCCGACGTTCGCGCCGCGGAACGCGTAGATCGACTGGTCGTCGTCGCCGACCGCGAAGATCGCGTTCTGGCCGCCCGCGAGCAGCTTGAGCCACGCGTACTGCAGCTTGTTGGTGTCCTGGAACTCGTCGACGAGGATGTGCTTGAAGCGCGCCTGGTAGTGCGCGCGCAGCGGCGCGTTGTACGCGAGCAGCTCGTAGCAGCGCAGCAGCAGCTCGGGGAAGTCGACGACGCCCTCGCGCTGGCACTGCTGGTCGTACGCCTGGTACAGCTCGACGAACTTGCGGTTGAAGTTGTCGGACGCGTCGACCTTGTCGGGACGCAGCCCCTGCTCCTTCGCGTTGTTGATGAAGTACTGGACGTTCTTCGGCGGATACTTCTCGTCGTCGACGTTCGCCGCCTTCATCAGCCGCTTGATGGCGGACAGCTGATCGGCCGTGTCGAGGATCTGGAAGGTTTGCGGCAGCCCGGCGTCGCGGTAGTGCGCGCGCAGCATCCGGTTGCACAGCCCGTGGAACGTGCCGATCCACATTCCGCGCGTGTCGATCGGCATCATCGCCGACAGCCGCGCCATCATCTCGCGTGCGGCCTTGTTCGTGAAGGTGACGGCGAGCACGGTGGGCGGCGACGCATAGCCCTGCTGGATCAGCCACGCGATCCGCGTGATCAGCACGCGGGTCTTGCCGCTGCCCGCCCCCGCGAGGATCAGCGCCGGTTCGTTCGGCAACGTGACGGCGGCGTATTGTTCAGGGTTCAGATTGGCGAGCAGATCGGGCATGGAGCGGCAGCGGACGTGCGAGAAAAATGCGGACCCGCCATTATAAGTCCGGCGTGTGCGATACCGTGGGCGACCGATGTGGCATCGCGGCCCAACAAGGCCGCCTTCCCCGCCGGCGACGGCTTCGGCACGCGTAACCCGCGTTATTTCCTGCGCGGGGCAGCAGGTTTGTCGCCGATCCAGTCGGGATGAGGGACATACCGGCGAACTTGTTCGTCGAGCTCGGGGCCGTGATACAGGTCCAGGCATTTCAGCAGAGCAAATTTTGCCCCGGCGTAACCTTCCACGGGATTGCCGTAATCGCGGCGCAAATAGTGTTCTGCAAGCCGCTCGACCGCCCGATCGCCTTGTTCCTCATCGTAATAAGTCCATTCCAGGAACGCACTCTTGGTGATATCGGCATCCTTGCCTGCCGGCGATCCTCGGTAAGCGATCGACAGGCACGCCGCCAACGCCCTGTCCTTGTAATTCTCCGCATTGGTGCGCCGCACGGCCATGACGGAATCGGCTGCTTCGGCAGACAGTGCCGAACATAGCGCGACGGCGCAGACCACCCGAAAAATGTTCATTTGAGCGCCCAGAAATAAGCGCGGCTAGTGCGATAGTTCGCCTCCGGCTCGTTGAAATAACAAGCGTCGTAGCACTGGCGTCCATTGAAAAGTGTCGCATGGCCGCTGGCGTCACTCCACCCATGCACCTCGAAAAGGATAAGACCAGATTTCCCCGCCAGTGAGCCCCCACCACTCGGAGGATAGGCAACGAGTTGGGGCGCGCCCCAAACAACTTTCAGAAACGAGACAACATCTCTGACACGATAGAAATAGTGCCGGCGATCGGCTCCTTGTCTAGTCTTGCCCGACATGAACGGGACGATTACGCCAGCTTCATTCAGGATATAGCTCATACGAACCGCGCATGTGTTCCGCCAAGGGTTCTTTTTATCCCGGATATGCGCAGCGACGCTGCCCCCTATCACCTGTGCCACTCTCTCGCCCGAAACGGGCCGGATCGTAAATCCTCGTCGACGCCGCCCACGCGGCGGCAAATGTCGGTCGTATCACTCCATTCTCCTTACGTGGCGGCGGACCGGTGCGGCAGGGAGCCGACGCCTGACTCGAACCCGCGGCCAGACCCGCAACTTAGCCCTCCCAACACGCGTCGGCAATTGGACACGTACGAATTGACTGTAAGCCGCGAACGGCTCACTCGACGCCTGGCGATTTATAATGAGCGGTTCAAGTCTCCAACAAGCATTTTTCGGCAAATTTCCAACCATGAGCGACAACACGCTGGCGAAGAGTTTCGAACCCCACACCATCGAGTCCCAATGGGGGCCGGAGTGGGAAAAACGCGGCTATGCCGCCCCGGCATTCGACCCGGCGCGCCCCGATTTCGCGATCCAGCTGCCGCCGCCGAACGTCACCGGCACGCTGCACATGGGCCACGCGTTCAACCAGACGATCATGGACGGCCTCGCCCGCTACCACCGGATGCTCGGCGAGAACACGCTGTGGGTGCCGGGCACCGACCACGCGGGGATCGCGACACAGATCGTCGTCGAGCGCCAGCTCGATGCGCAGGGCGTGTCGCGCCACGACCTCGGCCGCGAGAAGTTCGTCGAGCGCGTGTGGGAATGGAAGCAGCAGTCCGGCTCGACGATCACCGGCCAGGTGCGCCGCCTCGGCGCGTCGACCGACTGGTCGCGCGAATACTTCACGATGGACGACAAGATGTCGGCCGCCGTGCGCGACGTGTTCGTCACGCTGTATGAACAGGGCCTGATCTATCGCGGCAAGCGCCTCGTCAACTGGGATCCGGTGCTGCTGACCGCCGTGTCGGATCTCGAAGTCGTCAGCGAGGAAGAAAACGGCCACCTGTGGCACATCCGCTATCCGCTCGTCGACGGCTCGGGCTCGCTGACGGTCGCCACCACGCGCCCCGAGACGATGCTCGGCGACGTCGCGCTGATGGTTCACCCGGAAGACGAGCGCTACGCGCACCTGATCGGCAAGCTCGTCACGCTGCCGCTGACGGGCCGCGAGATCCCGGTGATCGCCGACGACTACGTCGATCGCGAATTCGGCACGGGCGTCGTGAAGGTCACGCCCGCGCACGACTTCAACGACTATCAGGTCGGCCTGCGCCACAAGCTCGCGCCGATCGAGATCCTGACGCTCGACGCGAAGATCAACGACAACGGCCCCGAGCAGTATCGCGGCCTCGACCGCTTCGACGCGCGCAAGGCGATCGTCGCCGACCTCGACGCGCAGGGCTTCCTCGATTCGGTGAAGCCGCACAAGCTGATGGTGCCGCGCGGCGACCGCACGGGCGTCGTGATCGAGCCGATGCTGACCGACCAGTGGTTCGTCGCGATGACGAAGCCGGCGCCGGAAGGCACGTTCAACCCGGGCAAGTCGATCACCGAAACGTCGCTCGACGTCGTGCGCAGCGGCCAGATCAAGTTCGTGCCGGAAAACTGGACGACCACCTACTACCAGTGGCTCGAGAACATCCAGGACTGGTGCATCTCGCGCCAGCTGTGGTGGGGTCACCAGATTCCCGCATGGTACGGCGAGAACGGCGAGGTGTTCGTCGCGCGCGACGAGGAAGGCGCACGCGCTCATGCCGCCGCGCAGGGTTATACGGGCGCGCTCAAGCGCGACGAGGACGTGCTCGACACGTGGTTCTCGTCGGCGCTCGTGCCGTTCTCGTCGCTCGGCTGGCCGAACGAAACGCCTGAACTGCAGCATTTCCTGCCGTCGTCGGTGCTCGTCACCGGCTTCGACATCATCTTCTTCTGGGTCGCCCGGATGGTGATGATGACGACGCACTTCACCGGCAAGGTGCCGTTCCACACCGTCTACGTGCACGGCCTCGTGCGCGACGCGGAAGGCCAGAAGATGTCGAAGAGCAAGGGCAACACGCTCGACCCGATCGACATCGTCGACGGCATCGATCTCGACACGCTGGTCGCGAAGCGCACGACGGGCCTGATGAACCCGAAGCAGGCCGCGACGATCGAGAAGAAGACGCGCAAGGAATTCCCGGACGGCATCCCCGCGTTCGGCACGGACGCGCTGCGCTTCACGATGGCGTCGATGGCGACGCTCGGCCGCAACGTGAACTTCGACCTCGCGCGCTGCGAAGGCTATCGCAACTTCTGCAACAAGCTGTGGAACGCGACGCGCTTCGTGCTGATGAACTGCGAAGGCCACGACTGCGGCGCCGACAAGCCGGAAGTGTGCGGCGCGGGCGACTGCGGCCCGGGCGGCTACCTCGACTTCTCGGCGGCCGACCGCTGGATCGTGTCGCTGTTGCAGCGTACCGAAGCCGACATCGCGAAGGGTTTCGCCGATTACCGCTTCGACAACGTCGCGAGCAGCATCTACAAGTTCGTGTGGGACGAGTACTGCGACTGGTATCTCGAACTCGCGAAGGTGCAGATCCAGAACGGCACGCCGGAACAGCAGCGCGCGACGCGCCGCACGCTGCTGCGCGTGCTGGAGACGGTGCTGCGCCTCGCGCACCCGGTCATCCCGTTCATCACCGAGGCGCTCTGGCAGAAGGTCGCGCCGCTCGCCGGCCGCTATCCGCAGGGCAAGGCCGAGGGCGAAGCGTCGCTGATGACGCAGGCGTATCCGGTCGCGAACCTGCAGAAGCTCGATGAGGCCTCCGAACAGTGGGCGGCCGACCTGAAGGCGATCGTCGACGCATGCCGGAACCTGCGCGGCGAGATGAACCTGTCGCCGGCCACCAAGGTGCCGCTGCTGGCAGCCGGCGACGCCGAGCGCCTGCGCTCGTTCGCGCCCTACGTTCAGGCCCTCGCGCGCCTGTCGGAAGTGCAGATCCTCGCGGACGAAGCGGCCCTCGACAAGGAAGCGCACGGCGCACCGATCGCGATCGTCGGCCCGAACAAGCTGGTGCTGAAGGTGGAGATCGACGTCGCGGCCGAGCGCGAGCGCCTGTCGAAGGAAATCGCGCGCCTGACGGGCGAGATCGCGAAGTGCAATGCGAAGCTCGGCAACGAGGCGTTCGTCGCGAAAGCGCCGCCGGCCGTGGTCGAGCAGGAGCAAAAGCGCGTCGCCGAGTTCCAGAGCACGCTGGACAAGCTGCGCGCGCAGCTCGATCGGTTGCCTGCGTAACAAACGGTAAGGTCGTTTGCGTTCACTATAATGGGGACGTGAACATGGACTGTCTGACAAGCCGATTACAGGAATATAGGTTCGATCATGTTGAAAGTCACCAAGGCGGTATTCCCCGTTGCCGGCCTCGGCACGCGATTCCTGCCGGCAACGAAGGCGAGCCCGAAGGAAATGCTGCCGGTCGTCGATAAGCCGCTGATCCAGTACGCGGTCGAGGAAGCGATTGCCGCCGGCATTACCGAGATGATCTTCGTGACCGGGCGCAGCAAGCGCGCGATCGAGGATCACTTCGACAAGTCGTACGAGGTCGAGGCCGAACTCGAGGCGCGCGGCAAGGAAAAGCTGCTCGAACTCGTGCGCAGCATCAAGCCGAGCCACGTCGACTGCTTCTACGTGCGTCAGCCCGAAGCGCTGGGCCTCGGCCACGCGGTGCTATGCGCGGAAAAGCTCGTCGCCGACAACCCGTTCGCGGTGATCCTCGCGGACGACCTGCTCGACGGCAATCCGCCCGTGATGAAGCAGATGGTCGACGTGTTCGACCACTATCACAGCTCGGTGATCGGCGTGGAAGAGATTCCGCCGTCGGAAACGAAATCGTACGGGATCGTCGACGGCAAGGAGTGGGAAGAGTCGATCGTCAAGATGTCGGCGATCGTCGAGAAGCCCGCGCCGGAAGTCGCGCCGTCGAACCTCGGCGTGGTCGGCCGTTACGTGCTCAAGCCGCGGATCTTCGAACACCTGCGCGCGCTGAAGCCGGGCGCGGGCGGCGAGCTGCAGCTCACCGACGCGATCCAGGCGCTGCTCGCCGACGAGCAGGTGCTGGCCTACAAGTATCAGGGCACGCGCTACGACTGCGGCAGCAAGCTGGGCTACCTGAAGGCGACGGTCGAATTTGCGCTGCGCCACCCGGAAGTCGGCACCGAGTTCGACGCGTACCTGCGCACGCGCGCCAACGGGCAACCGGACGCCTGAACGCGCACGGGCCGGCCTCGCCTGCACGGCGGCCCGGCCCGCTTTCCTGTTACGGTCGCCGCGTCAGCGCGCAGCGGCCGGCTTCACCGAGACGACGCCCGGCATCGCGCCCGCGTCGTCTTTTTTCGTCTTGACCAGCCAGCCGCTGCCCGGCTCGAACGGCACCTTCGCGAGCGCGCTCCTCACGAGCGCCGGCGCGGCCGCCTGCGTGCCCGGGTCGCGGTCGCGCAGCGACGCCGACACACGGTAGACGTCAGCCCCCGACTTCGCATCGACGAAGCGCAGCGTCAGCACGTGGCGATACACGCTGCCCGCGAACGGCAGCGGGAACGGCGCCGGCCCATCGACGGTCACGCATGCGCTGCTCGCGGCGCCGCAGCGCTCGGCGGTCGCCGCGACCGACGCCGGTTGCGTGGCGTACGCGATCGACAGCCGGTAGCCCGCGTCGTTGGGCGACTGCGCGTCGAAGCCGCGGCGCGCGAGTTCGTCGCGCACGAGCGTCTCGATCCGCCCGTATTCGGGATCGCCGGCCTGAGCGGCCGTGCGGACGACTTCGTAGCCGTGCGCACCGAACGCGAACCCGTTCGGCTGCCCGAGCGCGCTCACGCCGGTCGTGACGCCAGCGCACCCCGTCAACAGCGACGCCGCCAGCGCGGCCGCTGCCCATTCCTTTCTCATGACTTTCCCCAAATGCTGCCGTCGTGCCCGGCCCTGTCAGGCGGACGGCTCGTCGATCGCGGGCAGCGACACCGTGACCGCGGTGCCCACCCCCACTTCGCTGTCGACCGTCACGCTGCCGCCGTGGCGCGTGACGACCGTCTTCACGAACGCCATGCCGAGCCCGGACCCCGAAATCTCGGGCCGCTCGCCGGCATGGAATCGCTTGAAACGCTCGAACAGATGCCGCTGATCTTCCGGCGCGATGCCGTACCCCTGATCGCGAATCGTACAGAACATCCGCTTCGATGCGTGCTCGACCGTCAGCGTACACGTGATCACCGTGTCGGACGGACTGTATTTGACCGCGTTGTTCAGCAGGTTCACGAACGCGCGCGTGATCAGCGAGCGATCGGCGCGCATCCAGCACATGTCGGTGCCGACGTCGGTGTCGATGCGGATGCGCTTGGCCTGCGCCTGCGGCCAGACCTCGTCGCTCGCGTCGATCAGCACGTCCACGACGCTCGTCGCCTCGAGCTGATACACCTGCGACTCCGCGCGCGCCAGTTGCACGAACTCGTCGGCGAGCGACAGCGCGCGATGCGCATAGCGCTCGATCCGCGCGAGCAGCGCGCGCATCGTGTCCGATTCGACGCGATCGCGCTCGATCCCGACCAGCGCAAGGATCGACGACTGCGGCGAGCGCATGTCGTGCGACAGCAGGTGCAGCGCCTCCTCGCGCTGACGCTCGGCCGCGTGCAGCTCCGTCACGTCGACGAGGCCGGCGATCCAGCCCGTCACGTGGCCCTGCGCGTTCGTACACGCGGCGTAGCGTAGCAGATGGTCGAGGCCGTCGCGATCGCGCACCTCGATGCCGCGCGCCATCGCGTCGTGCTCGGCCTCGAACGTCGGGTCGAGCGCGGCCGGCCAGTGTTCGCGGATCGCGACGTCGTGTTCGGGATTGCCGTCGACGGTCTTCATGAAGATCAGTTCGCCGAGCGCCGCGCGCAGCGGCCGCCCTTCCGGCAGCGGCAGCGACAGCCGCGACCCGTAGCGCTTCGCCGCGTGGTTCGCGATCAGCACGGTACCGGCCAGATCGGTGACGAAGATCGGCTCGGGCATGCTGTCGAGGCTGTCCCACACGAAGCGCTTCATGTCCTGCACGCGCTGCGCGGCCTGCGCCATCAGCGCCATCTGGCGTTCGAGCACGTCGCCGCCGACGTTGCGCGTGCGCGGCGCCTCGGGCAGCAGGTGCGGCTCGTCGGCGAGCCGCTGCAGTTCGCGACGCAGGTACGACATCGTCATTTCGAGGCGCCGCCAGTTCCAGATCGGGTACACGGCGATCAGCCCGAAGATCGCGGGCGCGGGCGACAGCCACACGCGCGCCTCGAACAGCAACGCCATGCTCGCGACCACGGTCAGCGCGGCGAGGCTCAGCGTCAACAGCAGCGCGCGCCACGGCGACAGCATCAGGAAACCGCCCAGCAGCACGGCGAGCGGCAGCAGCGACGCGGCAAGGATCACGGCGGGCGACGCGGGCGAGATCGCGCTGCCGGTCGTCAGCATGTCGAGCACGTTGGCATGGATGTACACGCCGGCGAGCGGACCGAAATCGCCGGACACCGGCGTCGCGAAGCGGTCGTAGAGCCCGGACGCCGTCACGCCGACGACGACGATCTTGCCGCGCAGCGCGTCGGGCTTCACGCGCCCTTCGAGCACGTCGTCGAACGACAGCGTCGGATACGCGGGCGTATTGCGGCTGAACGGGATCAGGTAACGGCCTTCGCCCGCCGCGTCGCGCGACAGGTCGTGCACGTTCGGGCCCGGCGCGCCGCCAACCGGATGCAGCCGGCCGGCCTGGATCGCGCGGTATACGGGCACCGTCAGCTGCGGCCAGCGCACGCGGCCGTCGCTTTCGAACAGCGCGACGCTGCGCACGATGCCGTCGGGATCGACTTCGAGATTGATGTGGCCGAGCCCGCTCGCGCGCGCCCCAAGCTCCGCCACCGGCGGATCGACGGTGCGCGTGCCGTCCGCCTGTTCGGGGCGCAGCAGCACGGGCAGGAAAGTGGGCACGCGGGACATCGCGTCCGCGAACGTGCGGTCTTCGGCCGACGGCTCGGTAAACAGCACGTCGTAGACGACGGCCGCAGGCTGCGCGCGCGCCAGCGTGTCGAGCAGCCGCGCATGAATGCTGCGCGGCCACGGCCAGCGGCCGAGCGCCGACACGCTCTGGTTGTCGATATCGACGACGACGACGTCGGGCGACAGCGGCAGGCTGCGCAGCATCAGCAGCCGGTCGTAGATCAGCCCGTCGACGCTCGACGACATCCGGCCGAGCGCGCACCCGAGAATCACCGCGATCCCGAGGGAGCCGATCGCGATCCACTCGATCAGAAAGCGGCGGCCGAGGTGCCGCCGCGGAGAAACGGAGTCGGGTTTCATGCGCCGCGGGTCAGCGCGACAACGTGAACGCGCCGACCGGACTCGTCTTCTGATAGAACTTGCCGCCCTCGAACTCCTCCACCGTCACCGCCCAGTAGTAGTCGCCGGGCGGCAGGTGCGCGATCGTGATCTTGCGCGTCTCGAGGCCGACCTGGTCGACGACCGGCGCGCTCAGGTCCTTCGAGCGCGACAGCACGAACCGGTAGCGCGCATCCTTGCCCGAACCGTTCGGCGACCAGCGGAATTCGTAGCCGGCGGCGCCGGGCGACGCGCTCGCGTCGAGCCCCATCTGGCGCCGCTCGAACGCGTAGGTGCGCGGCATGCCTTCGAGGCCGTTGGCGTCGATCGCGGCGATCCGCACGAAATACGTGCCGTTCGGCACGTCGCGGAACACCGCGCGCGGCGAATCGGTGCGCGTTTCGCGGAACAGGTCGAGCATCCCCGCGTCGTGCGCGAGGTTCAGCCGATACGCGTGCGCATCGGCCTGCGGGGTGATCTCGAACGACACGTCGGGCTCGTCCTGCACCTTGTCGGGATGCGCGAGCGCCGGCGCCGGCAGCAGCTGGACCGGCGCGCCGACCGCACCGGACGACGTCGCGACGCTGCCGAAGTTCGCATGCACGAGCGTCGGGCCCGGCTGCCGCTTGCCCGCGACGCCGACGGTGCCGTCGAGCACTTCGACGCGCGTCGACGCGTTGCCGGACGCGTCGTAGTTCACGCGGAACCGCGTGCCGCGCACGCCGGCCACGACCGACGGCGAACGTATCTGGAAGCGGTCGTCGCGTTTCTTCAAATGCGTGACTTCGCTGTCGACCGAACCGCGCGTGAGTTCGAACTCGCGGTCGAGCGTACCGGTCAGCACGGTGCGGCGCAGCGTCTTCAAGTCGAGCTGGCTGTCGGGCGGCAGGCTCATGTGCGTGCCGTCGGCGAGCTCGAGCGTCACGAACCCGTTCGGCCCCGTGCGTACGCGGTCGCCTTCGGCGAGCGTCGCATCGTCGGCGAGCGGCGCGTAGGTGTCGCCGGACGCGCGTTCGGCCGTGCCCTGCACCGCGACGACGCGCGCGGTCAGCTTTTCCTTGCGCAGCCGGGCGGCGGGCAGCTTCAGCGCGACGCCGGGCTGCAGGTGCTTCGGCGCGGGCACGCCGTTGATCTGCTGCAGCAGTTGCCAGTCGTCCGGGCCCTGCAGGTAGCGCGCGGCGACGTCGTACAGCGTGTCGCCGGCCTGCGTGCGGTAGACGACCATCTTGCCCGCCGCCGCGGGCGGCTGCGCGCCGGCGTGCTGGGCCGCGCACGCAAACGCGACCGCGCAAGCCGCGCGCAGCGCCGCCGTGCGCACGGTGCCCGTGCGCCGCGTGATTCGCGTGGTCACTCCGGTTCCCCCTGGCCGACCCGTTCGAGCCGGTAGCCGTAGCCGTAGATCGGCGCGAGGCGGTAGCCGTTCTCCGGGCGCAGGCCAAGCTTCGTGCGCAGCATCGAGATGTGCGTATCCATCGTGCGCGATGGAATGTCGGTCGCCTGCTTCCATACGAGGTCGAGGATGTGCGCGCGCGACAGCGGCCGGTCGAGGTGCTGGAACAGCAGCAGCGCGAGCTCGAATTCCTTCTGCGTGAGGCTCACGGCCTTGTCGCCGACGTACGCCTGCTTGAGGTTCACGTCGAAGCGGAACTGGTCGAATTCGCGCACCGTCGCCTCGGCGGCGACCGGATACGCGCGGCGCAGCAGCGAGCCGATGCGCGCGCGCAGGATCGGGCCCGACACGGGCTTGACGACGTAATCGTCGGCACCGGCGTTCAGGATCTGCGTGATGCCGGCCTCGTCGTCACGGCTCGTCATGAAGATGATCGGCAGGCTGTGCTCGGTCTGGTTGGCCCGCACCCACTTGAGCACTTCCTCGCCGGACATGTCCGGCACGTTCCAGTCGAGCACCAGCAGATCGAACGTCTCGCGTTGCAGACGCTTCTTCAGGGCCTTGCCTTCCTTGAACGCATAGCACGTATGGCCGACGGCCGTCAGCGTTTGACCGACGAAATCCGTCTGGGCCGGATCGTCATCCAGTACAGCAATTCTCATAGCACCCCGCAAATCGAAATCGATTCGTCCTGTAACAGCCCCGCACGCTCACCGCGCCGCGCGGCACGCGCGCGGCTTCCGACCTCGACCGGGAGCCGTCGCTCGCCGCCGCGCAACGGGCGCGATACGGCGCCCCGGCAAGATAATCTCAAAAACGGGGCACGGACAAACCGGCGATTTCATATAGTAGTATGAAATTCGCCAGCAAATTGCGCGCGCTACGGCACTTCCTTCGAATAATCCTTCCGTTGCGCGATCGCCCGCCTAGTCTGCACCGGCCATGCCGGCTACCGCCGCCTCGGCCAGATCGTCGGCCGCCGCGCGCCGGCGCCATGCCGGCTGCATGAGCATGCGCGTGAGTTCGGTGCGCACGCGCTCCCACGCCGTCGCCGCATAGTCGGGCTGGCTCGCCGCCCATGCCTGCGCGAGATCGAACACCCGCTCGACCGTCGCATTGCAATACGTGAAGCCCGAGCCGTCGTGCTGCGCGGCGTCGCGCAGCCGCTCGGCGAGCGATTCGGCCAGCCACGGCATCTCGGCTGCCGCCGAATCGGCATACGCCTCCAGCGCGGCACGCGCGTGGCGATCCCGTTGCGGGTCGAGCTCGATGCGGCTCAACCCCGCCGCACGTGCGGGCGCAATGCATTCCGCTGCGGACGGACTTCGAATGGTCCCTGGTCTGAAGGACATGCCTCTCCCCGTTTGTACGACGGCAGCGTCAGGCATGGCCCCCGAGCCCGCTCCGTAGACGCACCGTGGCCGGCGCGTCCGTCGAGTGCGGACGACCGGCCGCGTCAGTATACGCAGCAGGTTGCAAGACAAGGTTTAACAATTGTCAGAAGTCGGAAGCGGCCGAGGCTTTCGAAGCACGGCCGGCGTCGAAGCCGGCCGGATGCCGCACGGGGACGCGTGATGCGGGCCGTCAGCGGCGGCGCATCAGGAATACGAAGGTCTTGTCCTGGGTCGTCACTTCGACGATCTCGTTGCCCGTCTGCTTCGCGAACGCGGCGAAATCGCGCTGCGAGCCAGGATCGGTCGCAAGCACCTTGAGGATCTGCCCGCTCTCCATATCGGCGAGCGCTTTCTTGGCGCGCAGGATCGGCAACGGGCAATTGAGCCCGCGCGCGTCCACTTCCTTGTGAATCTGCATCGGCTGTCGACCTTCGAATGACGCGCCACACGGGGCGCGGGAGGAAGCGGCAATTTTACCGCAGCACGGGCACGCCTGCCCGCGCGGGCCGCGGCGCGGCGCGGCCGCGCGGGCTGGGCCGGCGGTGCCGCGAGGAGCGCTTCTTCGTCGACGGCACGCTGTTCGATCCCGTGACGCCCGACATGCGCATCCGCAACGAAGCGAGCTTCGGGCCGGTGCTCGGCCGCGTGCGCGTAAAGGACTTCGGCGCAGCGGTCGAACCGGCCGATGCGCACGCGCGTCAGCCGGCCTTCGTGCCGTGTGCGCCGTCGGCCGTCGGCAGGTACGACAGCTCGAGCCGGTACGCGAGCGCGACAAACAGGCTCTGCGCGAGGCCCATCGTCGCGGTCAGCGCGCGGAATCCGAACGTCGCGCTCTCCTGCACCATCAGCGTCACCTCGGCCTCCCGCGCGAGCGGGCTCATCCGGCTGTCCGTGATCGCGATCAGGCGCGCGCCGCGCTGCACCGCCTGCTGCGCGACCTGCACGGTTTCTTCCGCATACGGCATGAACGAGATCACGATCATCACGTCGCCCTCGCGCACCGAGCGGATCTGCCCGAGATGCATGCTGCCGAGCGCGCTGAACAGCCCGATGCGCTTGTCGGTGTGCTGCAGCGCGTAGTCGAGATAGACGGCGATCGGGAACGCGCGGCGCGAGCCCGCGATCCAGATCGCCTGCGTGTCGGCGAGCAGGTCGACGGCCCGCGCAAGCGCCTGCGAATCGAGCGTCTGCCGCAACTGCTGCATCCCGGCAATGCTGCCCTTGATGAATTCGTCGGCGATCTGCTCGGGCTGCAGGCTCGACGAACCCGATTCGATCACGTCGCGCAGCCGCAGGTTGTATGCGCGGCCCGGCGCGATCTGCTGCGCGAGCCCTTCGCGGAACAGCCGCTGCATTTCGGAGAAGCCGGAGAAACCGAAATGCTTCGCGAACCGCACGACGGCCGACGGCTGGACGCCGCACGCCTCCGCGAGCGACTGGATGCCTTCCAGCCCAAGCTGGTCCCGATGCGTTTCCACGTGACGCGCAATCACCTTCAGGCGATTGCTGAGGCCGTCGTATTCCTGCGTCAGATGCTGCAGGAACGCCTCGACGGTGGCGGGAGGTTTCTCGGATGAACTCATCGGATAGCGCGAAGTTGACGGCCCCGATGCGCGCGCCGCCTGTGCGTGCGCCCGGGGCTCACCTATGGACATGCATGAAGGGCGAATTTAATCACGTTTGCGGCACGGGCCGTGCCGCACGCTCGCTCCCACGCGCTCGATCATCACCTGCACACGCTCCACTGCACTGCTGGAAACGATTGTCCAACGGCGTTGCGACGCCGTAAAGATCGGGGCGTCTACCGAGGCCGCGCCCGGCGACCGACGCGCCGCACCGCGCCGGCCCGCGGTGCTCAACGATAGTCGATCCACACACCGCCCGCGTCGGCCGAACGCACGCAGTTCTCGACCCAGCGCACGCCCTCGACGCCCGCATGGATGTCGGGGAAGCGAATCTGCTTCAGCGCTTCGGTGTCGCCGCGATCGGCCGCATCCATCGCGAGCGCGAAACGCGCATAGAGGTTCGACCACGCTTCGAACAGCCCTTCCGGATGCCCGGCGCCGATGCGATCTTCACGCGTTGCGTTCGGATGCAGGTACGGCATCCCGCGATCGAGCACCTGCGCGGGCTGCCCCTGGATCTCGTAGCGCAGCTGGTTCGGATGCTCGTCCCACCATTCGACGCTCGCCTTCGAGCCGATCACGCGCACCTTCTGCCCGTGCATCGAGCCCGCGTTCACCGCGCTCGACCACACGTAGCCGATCGCGCCGGTGTCGTACTCCATGATCGTGAACGCATTGTCCTCGAGCGGCGCGCGGCTCTTCACGAAGCTCTGCCGCGAGCACATCAGCCGGCTGATCTTCAGCGCCGGCACCATCACTTCCGAGATGTACAGCGGATGCGTGCCGATGTCGCCGAGCACGTAGCTCGGGCCCGCGAACTTCGGATCGACGCGCCAGCGCGCGGCTGCGCTCGCGGCTTCGACGCCTTCGCTGTGAAAACCGTGCGCGAACTGCATCTGCACGATGCGGATCTCGCCGAGATCGCCACGCGCGATCATCTCGCGCGCCTGCTCGATCATCTGGTGCCCTGAATAACCGTACGCGACGCCGACGATGCGGTTCTTCTCGACCGACAATCGTTGCAGCGCCTCGGCCTCCTCGGTCGTGAAGCACAGCGGCTTCTCGCAGACCACGTGCAGCCCCGCGTTCAGCGCGGCGCGGCAGATCTCGAAGTGCGTGTTGTTCGGCGTCGCGATCGATACCGCGCGGATTCCGTCCGCACGGCTCGCCTCGGCTTCGAACATCGTCCGGTAGTCGGGATAGCAGCGGTCCGCGTCGACACCGAGCTTCACGCCGAACTGCCGGCCGCGCTCGGCATCGATGTCGAACGCGCCGGCAACCAGCCGGAAGCTGCCGTCGCGCAGCGCCGCCGACCGGTGGCTGTAGCCGATCTGGCTGCCGAGCCCGCCGCCGACCATGCCCCAGGGAATCGAATGTCCGAGCAGAATCTGTCCGTCGATCATGATTGTTCGTGTTCCTGTCCGTTTTCAGCGGTTAAGAGGTTGCGCCCACGGCCGATCAAGCAAAACCGGCCGATGCGAGAAACGCGCGGCTCGCCGCGACATCGCGCAGGCTCGTGCCGGCGTTGCGCGGATCGCGCTCCTGTTCGATCGTGATGTAGCCGGCGTAGCCGATGTCGACGAGCGCGCGGCGGATCACCGGGTAGTCGAGCACGCCATTGCCGATCGGGCACATCACGCCGCGCGCGCATGCCGCGAAGAACGCGATGTGCTCGCCCATCACCGCGTCGTACACGGCTGCGTCGATGTCCTTGAAATGCACGTAGTCGAGCCGTGCCGCATGGCGGCGCAACCACGTTTCGGGGTCCATGCCCGAGTAGTACAGGTGGCCGGTGTCGAGACACAGGCCGGCCGTGTCGGCCGGAATATCGGCGACGATCCGGTCGATCTCGTCCGCGAACTCGATATAGCCGCCCGCGTGCGGATGGATCACCGCGCGCACGCCGAACTCGTCGCGTGCGATCGTCGCGATCTGCCGGATATGGTCGACCATTCGTGCCCAGCGCTCGTCGGACAGCCGCGGCGCGCGATCGCCGTGGCCGGCCGCGTAGTCGCGTTCCTCGTGGCCCCAGTCCATCACGACCAGGTACGGCGCTGCGTAGCGCTGGCCGTCCTGCGTCGGCAGCTTCGGCAACTGCGTGATCAGCGCGCAGATGTCGCGCGTCTGGCGCAGCAGGTTCGGCAGGTTCTCCGGCGATACGAGATCGTCGAAGATCGTGCCGGCCGTGATGCTCAGGCGCTGGCGGTCGAGCTCGGTGCTCACCACGTCGAGTTCGAGCGGGATGTAGCCGTATGGCCCGAGCTCGATGCCCGAGTAGCCGGCCTGCGCGGCCTCGGCGAGCACGTGCCGCCACGGCGGCAGGTGCGGGTTCTTCACGTCGTCGACGCCCCAGCAGCAGGGCGCGCAGCCAATCTTCATCGTCATGTCGGTCAGTCCGGTAGGTCAGCGGCGGGCGGCCGCGGGTCAGCCCTGATAGAACGCGGGACGGTCGGCCATCGCGATCGGCTCGACCGCGCCGCTCTGCTGTGCCCGCACGCATGCGTCGGCCGCGACCGCCGCCGCGTAGCCGTCCCACGCGGACGGCCCCGTCAGCGCGCCCTGCCGCACGCCGTCGATGAACGCCTGCAGCTCGACGTCGTACGACGCGATGAAACGTTCCTTCCAGTCGGTCATGATCTCGACCGAGCGCCGCGCCGCATGCTTGAGCCCGACGGCGGGCGGATCGGGCAGCTTCGCGATGCCCTGCTCGCCGACCACCTCGCACTGGATGTCGTAGCCGTACTGACAGTTCACGAAGATCTCGACGTCGATACGCACGCCGCTCGCGGTTTCGAGCAGCACGATCTGCGGATCGGCGAGATGCGAGGACGCATGGCGCGTCTTCTTCGGATAGACGACCTGCGCGCTCGCATAGTCCTCGCCGAGCAGCCAGCGCAGCACGTCGAGTTCGTGGATCAGCGTGTCGGTGATCGCCATGTCGGTGGTATAGCGCTCGCCGACCGACTGGTTGCGGTGCGCGCAATGCAGCATCAGCGGCGCGCCGATCTGGCCGCTGTCGATCACGCGCTTGAGCGCGCGATAGCCTTCGTCGTACGGCCGCATGAAGCCGACCTGCACGAGCCGCTTGCCGTGCGCGACTTCGGCCTCGACGATCCGCATGCAGCCGTCGGCCGTGACGGCCAAGGGCTTCTCGCAAAACACCGGCTTGCCGTGCGCGATCGCGTCGAGCACGAACGCTTCGTGCGTCGGCCCCCACGACGTGACCAGCACGGCCTGCACGTCGGCGGCCGCGATCACTTCATGGCCGTCGCCGTAGATCTCGGCGCCGAGCCCGGATTTCGTCACCGCGTCGCGCGCGTGTTGCGGATCGATGTCGTTGACGGCCACGACGCGCGCGCCGGACAGCGTGCGCGTCAGTCTGCGAATGTGGTCCTGGCCGATCGCGCCGCAGCCGATCACGCCGATTTGCAAGGTCATCCGGATATCTCCACTCTTTCGTTCGTCAACGGCGCGGCCCCGCCGCGCCGGTCAGCAATGCGGGTGCAACGGGTCAGCGCGCCGCGCGATCGAAATGGCGCTCGACGTAGCGCTGGATCGTGTCGCGCATGTAGCGCGACGACGCTTCCGCGCGGTCTTCCCAAGCGAACACGCACGACGACATCACGCCGTCGAAGCCGGCGGCGCCGAGCGCGCGGAAAAACACGTCCCAGTCGATCTCGCCCTGCCCGATGTCGAGATGCTGGTGCACGCGGATCTGGTTCGAGCCGGGCGGGTTCACGATGTAGCGCAGCTGGCTGCTCTTGCGGTGGTCGAAGGTGTCGGCCACGCGCACGTGCGCGAGGATCGGCGCGGCCTGCGCGATCATCGCGGCCATGTCGTCGCCGTAGTAGAACGTGTGCGGCGCGATATACGACAGCTTCAGCGACGGCGAACCGATATTGGTCACGATGTCGATCGCCGGCTGCAGCTGCTCGATCCAGTCCTCCGGATGCGGCTCGACCGACAGCACGATGCGCTCGCGCTCGAGGATCGGCAGCAGCTCGTCCATCGAGCGGAACCACGCGGCCTCGCACAGCTCCTTCGGGTTCGCGCCCGGCCGCTCGCCGACCGAGCGCTCCGGCGACGCGCCGCGCCCGAACTCGGACACCATCAGCGGGCACTCCATCTCGACCGCGACCTCGATCGCCTTCTTCCAGCAGCGCACGGCCCATTGCCGCTCGTCGTCGAACGGGCTTGCCCAGCGGTACATCGGCTGCAGCGATGCGAGGCCGACGCCGCTTGCGCGCATCGCCTGGCGGAACGCGGCCATGCGTTCGCGCGTCGCGCGCGGCATCACCCACCAGTCGAGAAAGTCGCTGCGCGGCGACAGCTCGATCTGGTCGTAGCCGAGCTCGGCGACCGCATGCGGCAGCCGGTCGAGCGGCAGGTGGCGAATCATGTAGGGATCCAGAGCGATCTTCATTTTCTTTCCAGTCGGTTTGCGGAGTGGCGGGTTCGCGGCCGTCAGCGACGCGACTTCTTGTTGCGATACTGGTCGGCGATCACGGCCGCGACGATGATCGCGCCCTTCACCATCTCCTGGTAATACGCGTCGATGCGGATGAACGTGAAGCCCGACGTCATCACGCCGAGGATCAGCACGCCGATCACGGTGCCCGTCACGCGGCCGAGGCCGCCCGACAGCGACGTGCCGCCGATCACGACCGCTGCGATCGCATCGAGTTCGTACATCACGCCCATCCCCGACTGCCCGGAGATCGCACGCGCGGCCGTCACGGTACCGGCGATCCCGCTCAGGAGGCCCGCGATCGCATAGACGAAGATCAGGTGCCGCGTGACGTTGATGCCCGATACGACGGCCGCGTGGCGGTTCGCGCCGATCGCATACGTGTACTTGCCGAAGCGCGTGTAGCGCAGCACGACGTGGAAGATCGCCGCCACCACCACGAAGATGATCACCGGATTCGCCCCTGCGCCGATCGCCGCGAACGGGTCGGTCAGCATCGACACCGGCATCCCGTTGGTGAACCACTTCGCGAAGCCGCGCGCGGCGACCATCGTGCCGAGCGTCGCGATGAACGGCGGGATGCCGGTCAGCGCGATCAGCGAGCCGTTCAACAGGCCCACCAGCAACCCGACGCACACGCCGGCGAGCACCGGCCAGATGACCGGCAGGTCGGTGAGGTGCGGAAACACCGCGCGCGGAAAGTCCGACACCTGCGCGAGGCTGGCCGACACGACGGCGGCCGCCGCGACGACCGAGCCCGACGACAGGTCGATCCCGCTCGTGATGATCACGAGGTTCACGCCAACGGCGATGATGCCGATCACGGCCATCTGCAGCAC
Source organism: Burkholderia sp. IMCC1007 (assembly GCF_027257875.1). Taxonomy (GTDB): domain Bacteria; phylum Pseudomonadota; class Gammaproteobacteria; order Burkholderiales; family Burkholderiaceae; genus Burkholderia. Next base: position 35,422 of record NZ_JAPVQY010000044.1, on the reverse strand, counting down.
GATGATCTCGAGCCGCTCGGCGTTGAACAGGAAGCTCTGGCCGACGACGATCCAGCCGACGATCTCGAAGAACAGGCTGATGCCGACCAGCACGAGGAAGATGCTCAGTTCGGGCGGCCACTTTGCATGCCGCGACTTGAGTGTCATGGTCTGCGCATCCGCGACCGGGTTCAGGTTGCCCATTTCTTTGTCTCCAATCTTGTTTCGGCTCAGCGCGACGCGAGATCCATGATGCGGACCTGGTCGGCGTCCTTGCGATCGACGATGCCGGTCATGCGCCCTTCGTGCATCACCATCACGCGATCGCTCATCCCCAGCACTTCCGGCATTTCGGAAGAAATCATCAGCACCGCGACGCCCTTGCCGGCGAGCGCGCTGACGAGCCGGTGGATCTCGGCCTTCGCGCCGACGTCGATGCCGCGCGTCGGCTCGTCGAGGATCAGGATGCGCGGTTGCGTGAGCAACCATCGGCCGATCAGCACCTTCTGCTGGTTGCCGCCCGACAGGTTCTGGATTTCCTCGTGCAGCCCGGGCGACTTCACGCGCAGCATCCGGCTCATTTCCTCGCAGTCGCGCTTCAACTGCGCGTGCTGCACGAAGTTGAACTTCACGTAGCGGCGGCTCAGCACCGCCGCTTCCATGTTCGCGAGCAGGTCGAGATTCAGGAAGCAGCCGGAATCCTTGCGGTCCTCGGTGAGGAACGCCATCCCGTGCTTCATCGCCTGCGCGGGCGTCGCGATCCGCACCGGCTTGCCGTCGATGCGGATCTCGCCCGACGTGGCCGGCACGACGCCGAACAGCGCCTCGGCGACGTTCGAGCGCCCCGAGCCGACGAGACCCGCGACGCCCAAGATCTCGCCCGCGCGCAGCTCGAAGCTCACGTCGCGGAACACGCCTTCGACGCCGAGGTTCTTCACCGCCAGCACGACGTCGCCGATCGGCACGTCTTCCTTCGGGAACATCTGCGTGATCTCGCGCCCGACCATCATCCGGATGATGTCGTCGCGCGTGACGTCGGCCGATGCGTGCGTGCCGATGTACTTGCCGTCGCGAAACACCGAGAACTCGTCGGCGATCTCGAACAGCTCGTTCATCTTGTGCGTGATGTAGACGATGCCCTTGCCCTGCTCGCGCAGCTGGCGAATGATCCGGAACAGGTGCGTGACTTCCTTCTCGGTCAGCGCGGAAGTCGGCTCGTCCATGATCAGCACGTCCGAGTCGAACGACACGGCCTTCGCGATCTCGACCATCTGGCGGCTCGCGACCGTCAGCGTGCGCACGTCGGCTTCCGGATCGATGTCGATCGACAGCCGCTCGAACAGCGCGGCGGTGCGGCGGCGCAGCTCCGCGTGGTCGATCAGGCCGAAGCGGTTCTTCGGTTCGCGGCGGATCCAGATGTTCTCCGCGACCGTCATGTACGGCATCAGGTTCAGTTCCTGATGGATCATCGCGATGCCGCGATCGAGCGCGTCGAGCGGGCCGTTCAGCACGACTGGTTCGCCGTTGATCAGGATCTCGCCCTGGTCGGGCGTGTAGACGCCCGCGATGATCTTCATCAACGTGGACTTGCCCGCGCCGTTCTCGCCCATCAGCGCATGAACGGTGCCGCGTCGCACGCGGAACTGCACGCCGTCGAGCGCGACGACGCCTGGAAACGACTTGCCGACGCCGCGCACCTCGAGCAGGCAATCGGAAACGGACGCACCGGACGAACCGGGCGCGGCGAACGACGCGGCCGGCGCGTCGTCGCTGGCCATCGAGCGCGCCATCCTGGCTGTAAACATGGACGTTCCTCGAAAGTCGCACGCGAACCCGGACACGCCGGGCCGCGCAGTTCAGCGGAAAAGCCGGTCAGTGCTTCGCGTACTGGTTCATGTTCTCGGGTGTGACCAGCTCGAACGGCACGTTCACGTAGCGGTCGACCGGCTGCTTCCTCGCGAGCTTGAGCGCGGTCGCGACGGCCTGCGTGCCCTGCCCGGCCGCGTTCTGGTACACGGACACCTTCAGGTCGCCGCTCTTCATCGCCGCGAGCCCGTCCGGCGTCGCGTCGATGCCGGCGACGACCGTCTTCGGCGTCAGCTTGCGCGCGGCCTTCAGCGCGTTGATCGCGCCGATCGCCATTTCGTCGTTGTTCGAGATGATCGCGTCGAACTTCGTGCCGGAGCTCAGCCAGTTCATCGTGATGTCCTGGCCCTGCGTGCGGCTCCACTTGCCCTCGCGCTTGTCGACGATCTTCATGCCCGAGCATTCCTTCGTCGCGATCACGTCCTCGATGTCCTTGGTGCGCGCGCGCGCCGATTCGTTGGACAGCTCGCCCATCAGCACGAGGAGGTCGCCCTTGCCGCCGAGCAGCTTGCACACCTGGCGCGCCTGCAGCGTGCCCGACTGCTTCTCGTCGGACGCGACGACCGCGACGCCGGCCGGCAGCTTGTCGAAATCGACCGGCTTGCGGTTCACGTAGACGAGCGGGATCTTCGCGGCGGTCACCATCTTGGTGATCTTCGGCGTCGCGTCGGTGTCGACCGGATTCACGATGATCGCGTCGACCTTCTGCGCGATCATGTTCTGGACCTGGCTCAACTGCTTGCCGACGTCGTTGCCGCCGTCCTCGATCTGCACGGTCGCGCCGTCCTTCTTCGCGGCATCGCCGATGCTGTTGCGCAGGATCGTCAGGAACGTGTCGTCGAACGATGCCATCGTCACGCCGATCTTCTCGGCATGCGCGAGCGGCATCGCCAGGATCGCGGCGGCCGCGGCGGCCATCAGCTTGGTCTTCATGATCACTCTGTCTCCTCATCTCCGGGGGGCGGAACACGGCGCGTTGCGCGCCGCCGGCGCCCAGTCCGATCTGGTCCGATCGGGACTGAAGCATCCGGATGAAACTGTAGATCACTTCCTCGACAATTTGGAAATTTATTTCTACGTGATTTCACCTAGGGAACTGGATTTCCAAAAAGTCTAGACTCCGTTCCGTAGCCCGACTCGTTGCGGCAGGCGCTCCCGCGCCACGCCGCGCAGGTGACGCAGCACCGTCGCCGGATCGGTCCTCTAATCTGCCGGCAGGGTCGCCATGCCGGCCGCGAGCGTGATACGTGATATGAGCCCGTTGAACTTTCCGCCTGACCGCCCCATCGATCTCGCCTGCCTCGGCCGCGTCGCCGTGGATCTCTACGCGCAGCAGTACGGCAGCCGCCTGGAGGACGCGCGCAGCTTCCAGATGTATCTCGGCGGCTCGTCGGGCAACGTCGCGTTCGGCGTCGCCCGGCTCGGGCTGAAGACCGCGATGATTTCGCGCGTCGGCGACGAGCAGATGGGCCGCTTCGTGCGCGAGACGCTCGAGCGCGAAGGCTGCGACACGAGCCAGCTGCAGACCGACCCGGAACGCCTGACCGCGCTGGTGCTGCTCGGGCTGAAGGACCGCGATACGTTCCCGCTGCTGTTCGTGCGCGAGAACTGCGCGGACATGGCCGTGCGTGCCGACGAGATCCGCGAGGACTTCATCGCCGGCTGCCGCGCGCTCGCGATCACCGGCACCCATCTGTCGACGCCCGCCACGCGCGAAGCGTCGCTGACGGCACTCGCGTATGCGCGCCGCCACGGCGTCGTGCGGATCCTCGACATCGACTACCGGCCCGTGCTGTGGGGGCTGACCGCGCGCGGCGCCGGCGAGAACCGCTATGTGCCGGATGCGCAGGTCACGCGGCAGTTGCAGCAGGTGCTCGGCGAATTCGACCTGCTGGTCGGCACCGAAGAGGAATTCCTGATCGCGGGCGGCGTGCCGCACGATCTGATCGCATCGCTGCACGCGGTGCGCGGCGCGAGCAGCGCGGTGCTGGTGGTCAAGCGCGGCGCGCTCGGCTGCTGCGTGATCGACGGCGACATCCCGGCGCGCATCGACGATGCGCCGACCTTCCACGGCGAGCGCGTCGAAGTGCTGAACGTGCTCGGCGCGGGCGACGCGTTCCTGTCGGGCCTGCTGTCCGGGCTGCTGCGCGGGCGCGACTGGGCGGAAGCGACGCGCATCGCGAATGCGTGCGGCGCGATCGTCGTGTCGCGTCACGCATGCTCGGCCGCGATGCCGACGCCGGACGAGCTTGCCCACTGGTTCGGCGGCAGCCGCAATCCGCAGGTGGACGCCGATCGCACGCTCGCGCATCTGCATCGCGTGACGGTGCCGCGCCGCGAATGGGACGACCTGTGCGTGATGGCGTTCGACCATCGCAGCCAGTTCTACGAGCTCGCGGTGCAGGCCGGCGCGGACGAAGCGCGGATCAAGACGCTCAAGCGCCTGCTCGTGCGCGCGGCCGAGCAGGTCGAGCGCGAGCGCCGGATCGAAGGGCACGTCGGCGTGCTGATCGACGGCGGCGCGTACGGCAGCGACGCGCTCGCGTCGGCGACCGGGCGCGGCTGGTGGGTCGGCCGGCCGGTCGAGCTGCCCGGCTCGCGGCCGCTGTGTTTCGACGACACGCGCTCGGTCGGCTCGGCGCTCACGCACTGGCCGACCGAGCAGGTCGTGAAGTGCCTCGTCCACTACCACCCAGACGACGACGTCGACCTGCGCGTCGCGCAGGAGCAGCGCGTGCTGGAGCTGTGGGAAGCAACACGCGAGAGCGGCAACGAGTTGCTGCTGGAAATCATTCCGCCGCGCGCGGTCACGCCGGCCGGCACCGAGGACGACGCGGTGCTGCGCACGGTCGCGCGCTTCTACAACCTCGGCGTGAAGCCCGAATGGTGGAAGCTCGCGCCGATGAGCGCCGACGGCTGGGCACGGCTCGAAACGCTCGTGGCCGAGCGCGATCCGCACTGCCGCGGCGCGGTGATCCTCGGGCTCAACCAGCCGCTGCAATACCTCGTCGACAGCTTCCGCTCGGCGGCCAACCCGATCGTCAAGGGCTTCATGGTCGGGCGCACGCTGTGGGCCGATGCGTCGCTGAACTGGCTCGCCGGCCGGATCGACGACCAGGCGCTGATCGACGAAGTGGCCGGCAATTTCGCGCAGCTGGTCGACGCGTGGCTCGGCCGCCGGGCCACCACGCGCGCCGCCGCGGCCTGATGCCCGTGTTCGTGACGACCACCCGACTTCTTTCTATCGACAGACGATGACCACCACCGTGAGACTGACCGTCAGCCAGGCGCTCGTGCGCTACCTGGCCGCCCTGCGCGCCGAAGTCGTCCAGCCGGACGGCCGCACCGAAATCCTGCCGTACTGCGGCGGCGTGTTCGCGATCTTCGGCCACGGCAACGTGGCCGGGCTCGGCGAGGCGCTGCACGCCGAGAAGGACCGGCTGCCGACGTTCCGTGCGCACAACGAGCAAGGGATGGCGAACGCGGCCGTCGCGTTCGCGAAGGCCAACTTCCGCCAGCGGATGATGGCCGCGACGTCGAGCATCGGCCCCGGCGCGACCAACATGCTGACCTCCGCCGCGCTCGCGCACGTCGGCCGGCTGCCGCTGCTGCTGCTGCCCGGCGACGTGTTCGTGTCGCGGCTGCCCGACCCGGTGCTGCAGCAGGTCGAGGATTTCGAACAGGGCGACGTCAGCGCGAACGACTGCTTCCGGCCCGTGACGCGCTATTTCGACCGGATCACGTCGCCCGAGCAGTTGCTCGTCGCGCTGCCGCGCGCGATCCAGGTGATGACCGATCCCGCGCAGTGCGGGCCCGTGTGCCTCGCGCTGCCGCAGGACGTGCAGACCTTCGCGTACGACTGGCCCGAGGATTTCTTCGCGCCGCCGGTGATCCGGATGCGCCGGCCGCCGGCCGACGCGCTCGAGCTCGCCGATGCGCTCGACGTGCTGAAGGCCGCGAAGAAGCCGCTGATCGTCGCGGGCGGCGGCGTGCTGTACAGCCAGGCATGGGACGCGCTGCGCGCATTCGCCGACATGCACGGCGTGCCGGTCGCCGAATCGCAGGCCGGCAAGGGCAGCCTCGCGTGGGACCACCCGCTGAACCTCGGGTCGATCGGCGTGACGGGTTCGCCCGCCGCGAACCGCGCGGCCGCGCAAGCCGACGTCGTGTTCGCGGTCGGCACGCGGCTGCAGGATTTCACGACCGGCTCGCATGCGCTCTATCGCGACGCGACGCTGCTGAGCCTGAACGTGCAGCCGTTCGACGCGGGCAAGAAGCGCGGCAGGCAATTGATCGCCGATGCGCGCACGGGCCTCGGCCAGTTGTCGGCCGCGCTCTCCGGCTGGCATGCGGACCCGGCTTGGACGGCCGCGAACCGCGATCAGGCCGCCGCGTGGCATGCACGCGTGACGGATCTGACCACACGGATTCCGAAGAACACGCTGCCGTACGACGCGGAAGTGATCGGCGCGGTGCGCGACTCCGCGGCCGACGCGGGGCGCGACAGCGCGCGCGACGATCTCGTCGTGTGCGCGGCCGGCACGCTGCCGGCGGAGCTGCACAAGCTGTGGCGCAGCGGCGTGCCGGGCAACTATCACATGGACTATGCGTACTCGTGCATGGGCTACGAAGTCGCGGGCGGCCTCGGCGCGAAGCTCGCGCGGCCCGAGCGCGAAGTGATCGTGATCGTCGGCGACGGCTCGTACATGATGCTCAACGCCGAACTCGCGACCTCCGTGATGCTCGGCCGCAAGATCATCGTCGTGATCCTCGACAACCGCGGCTACGGCTGCATCGAGCGGCTGCAACTCAATTGCGGCGGCGCGAGCTTCAACAACATGCTCGACGACTGCGTGCCCGAAGGCGGCGAACGCTCGACGATCGACTTCGCGATGCATGCGCGCGCGATGGGCGCCGAAGCCGTGCATGTGCGCGACGTCGGCGAGCTACGCAGCGAGATGAAACGCGCGCGTGCGGCGAACACGAGCCAGGTGCTCGTGATCGACACGACGCACGAGCGCACGACGGAGGACGGCGGCGCATGGTGGGAAGTCGCGGTGCCGCAGGTATCTGAACGCGCGGACGTCGAACGCGCGCACCGGACGTATCTCGACGAAAAAACCCGGCAGCGGCGCTGATGCGCGGGCGCTGTCCCTCTGCCGCACCGGTAAAACAACATTCGAACCAAGGACGCACGTCATGAGCTGGAACGTTCGCATCGGTATCAATCCCCTGTCGTGGATGAACGACGACCTGCCGTCGCTCGGCGGCGAGACGCCGCTCGAGACGGCGCTGAAGGAAGGCGCCGAAATCGGCTATGCGGGCTTCGAGCTCGGCAACAAGTTTCCGAAGACGGGCCCCGAGCTGAAGGCGAAGCTCGCGGAATTCGGGCTCGTGTGCGTGTCGGGCTGGTATTCGGGATTCCTGGCGGAAGTCGAACCGGGGATGAGCGACGACGATGCGCTCGCCGCCGAGATCGAACGCTGCCGCGCGCACCTGACGAAGCTGCAATACAACGACGTGAAGGTGGTCGTGTACGGCGAATGCGCGGGCACGATCCAGGGCAGCATCGACACGCCGGTCGCGAAGCGGCCGCGCTTCGTCGACGACGACGCCTGGCGGCGCTACGCGGCACGCCTGAACGCGTTCGGCGCGCATCTGCTCGACACGTACGGCATCAAGCTCGCCTACCATCACCACATGGGCGCGTACGTCGAATCGCCGGACGACGTCGACCGGCTGATGGCGCTGACCGATCCCTCGAAGGTGTTCCTGCTGTTCGACACCGGCCACGCGTATTTCGGCGGCGCGGCCGATCCCGTCGCGCTGCTGAAGAAGCACGTGGCGCGCGTCGTGCACGTGCACTGCAAGGACGTGCGTCCGCAGGTCGTCACGCAGGCGCGCAACGGCGGCTGGAGCTTCCTGAACGGCGTGATCAACGGCACGTTCACGGTGCCGGGCGACGGCGCGCTCGATTACGAAGCGACGCTGCGCACGCTGAAGGACGCCGGCTACGAAGGCTGGCTCGTCGTCGAGGCCGAGCAGGATCCGGCCGTCGCGCCGAGCTATCAGTATGCGAAGAAGGGTTACGACGCGCTGCGCGCGATCGTCGACCGGTTGAGTGCTTGAGTGCTTGAGTGCTCGAGCGCCGTCATCTCATCGAGGAACCTCATTCCATGACGATATCTCCCCTGCTGGTCAAGGCATCGCCCGAGCGCGAAATCTGCAACGTCACGCCGGAGTCGGCCGGCTGGAAGCATGTCGGCTTTCGCGCGCTGCGCCTGAAGGCCGGTGACGCCGAAACGGTCGAGACCGGCACGCGCGAGTTGTGTGTGGTCGTACTGACGGGCACGGTGCGCGCCGAGGTCGACGGCGAGACCTACGACGCGCTCGGCAAGCGCGACAGCGTATTCGAAGAGGTGTCGCCCGACGCGCTGTACGTGCCCGGCGGCAAGACCGTCACGCTCGTCGCGACGCGCGATGCGGAAGTCGCGCTGTGCAGCGCGCCGTACGTGAGCGGCGACAAGCGCGTGCAGCGCCTCGACGGCGAGCGGATGCGCCGCGCGGTACGCGGGCAAGGCACGAACACGCGCTACGTATGCGACATCCTGATGGGCGACAACCCGGCGGCCGACCGGCTGCTCGTCGTCGAAGTGGTGACGCCCGCGAGCCATTCGAGCAGCTATCCGCCGCACAAGCACGACCGCGACGCGGCGCCCGACGAAACCTCGCTCGAGGAAACCTATTACCACCGGATCGATCCGCCGCAGGGCTTCGCGTTCCAGCGCGTGTACACCGACGACCGCAGCCTCGACGAAGCGTGTGCGGTCGAGAACCACGACGTCGTGATGGTGCCGCGCGGCTATCACCCGGTGGTAGCTCCTCACGGCTACAACCTGTACTACCTGAACGTGATGGCCGGCCCGAGCCGCGCGTGGGCGTTCAAGAACGATCCCGCGCACGAGTGGATGCTCGATGCGGCGCCGACACGCTGAAGCGCTGAAATGCCGAAGCACTGAATGGAAGACGGGCCCGCGCGCGGCCCGTGACGATGCGACGCCCGGCACGCGCGTACAGAGCCGGCAACGCTAGGAGCCGCCATGGTGACGCCCCTCTTTCGCCTCGAACCCCACGCCTTCGACGACGATGCGTCGGACCCGGCGCTGCCGCACTTCAATGCAGCCGTCGCGCGCCGAATCGGAGAAATCGCGGTCAACCTCGCGTCGAGACGCGGGCTGCCGATCGCGGTCAGTATCGTCGGCGGGCACGCACCGCTGTTCTACTGCGCGCTCGACGGCAGCGGCGCGCACGACAGCGATGCGATCCGCCGCCGGCAGAACACGGTGCTGCGGTTCGGCCAGAGTTCGCTCGCGGTCGGCGCGTGCTTTCGGCGTGCCGGCTGGTCGCTGCGGTCGCACGGCCTGTCGGACGACGACTACGCGCTCGACGGCGGCGGCGTGCCGTTGCGGCTCGCCGGTGGCGGAATCGTCGGCGCGATGACGATCGCGGGGCTCGGCTCGGAAGCCAATCACGCGCTCGTCGTCGAATGCCTGCGGTGGCACGTCGGTGCGAATGCGCTGGCGATGAGCGCGTAGGCGCACACGCCGACTGACCCGATCAGCGCAGCCCGCCGCTCGCGACGACGCGCTCGCCGGTCAGCCAGCGCGCATCGTCGGATGCGAGGAACACGGCGATCGACGCGATGTCGTCCGGCTCGCCGAGGCGGCCGAGCGGCGTCTCGCTGCGCACCTGCTTGTCGAGATCCGAACCGATGATGCCCGCGCTGTGCGTGCCTTCGGTCACGATCATGCCCGGGTTGATCGCGTTCACGCGAATCTTGCGCGGGCCGAGTTCGAGCGCGAGCACGCCGGTGATCGCGTCGACGGCGCCCTTGGTGCCGCTGTACACGGCGCTCGCGGGCGGCGTGATGCTCGTCACGACCGAGCTGATGTTGATGATGCTCGCCCCTTCGCCGAGATGCTTGACGGCGGCCTGCGTCGTCAGCAGCACGCCGAACACGTTCGTGTCGAACTGCCGGCGATAGTGTTCTTCGGTGATCGCGTCGATCGGCGCGAATTCGTACACGCCGGAATTGTTGACCAGCACGTCGAGACGGCCATAGGTGTCGATCGCGGTGTCGACGATGCGCTGCGCGTCCGCCGCCTTCGACACGTCGCCGCCGACCGCGACGGCCCGGCCGCCCGCCTCGACGATCGCGCTCACGACCGCATCGGCACCGGCCTTGCTGCTCGCGTAGTTGACGACGACCGACGCGCCTTCGGCGGCCAGCGCGCGGGCGATCGCCGCGCCGATACCCTTCGATGCACCCGTGACGATCGCTACCTTGTTTGCCAGCTTGCTCATGATCTCATTCCTCAGTCGAACACCTTCGATGGATGGGCGCCGGTTGCCGCCTGATTGCCGCCTTCGCGACGAACCGGCCATGCTGCCAATCTTGGCGGTTCGTCGCGCGGCGATAAAGCGGCTCGACACGAATTGACTGGCGGGATCTGCCGAACAATCGGCGGGCGACGCGCTGCCGGCACTAAGTGGGCATTCGGTGGGCATTCGGTGGGCATTCGGTGGGCATTCGGTGGGCATTCGGTGGGCGCTCGATGAGCGCTCAGCCGGCGCTCAACCACGCACCGACGACGTCGCTGCCGAGCCCGTCGAGCGCGCCGTCGTAGACGATCCGTCCGCGCCCCATCACGGCGACGCGCCGCGCGAGCCGCGGCGCGAGCTGCAGCCGCTGCTCGATCAGCAGGATCGCGACGCCGTCGGCCTGCAACGCGGCGAGGCATGCGCCGACCTCGTGGACGGCGAGCGGCGCGAGCCCTTCCGCCGGTTCGTCGACGATCAGCACGCGCGGCCGGCCGGCGAGCGCGCGCACCAGCGCGAGCACCTGCTGTTCGCCGCCCGACAGGCGGCCGGCCTTCACGTCCGCACGCGCGGCCAGCAGCGGGAACCGCGCGAGCAACCGTTCGAGCGCGGCGCGCCCGGCCGCGCCGTTCGTGCCGCGCAAGCCGAGCCGCAGGTTGTCGCGCACGCTCAGCAGCGGAAAGACGTCGCGGCTTTCGGCCACATAAGCGACGCCGCGCCGCGCAATCTCGAACGTACGCGCACCAGCGCATTCGACCCCGGCGATGCGCACCGAGCCCGCCGTCCGCACAAGCCCCATCACGGCCTTCGCGAGCGTCGAGCGTCCGGAGCCGTTGCGGCCGAGCAGCGCGAGCGTTTCGCCGGGCGCGAGCGCGAGATCGACACCGTCGAGCACGGGCTGCATCCCGTACCACGCGCGCAGCCCACGAATATCGAGCAGCGCGCTCATGCGTGCTCCCCGAGATACGCACGACGCACGGCCGGATCCGCGCGGATCGCGTCGGGCGCGCCGGTCGCGACCACCGTGCCGCGCACGAGCACGGTGATGCGCTCGGCGAAACCGAACACCGCGTCCATGTCGTGCTCGATCATCAGCACCGTGCGGCCCTGCGTCGTCGCGCGGATCAGCGCGATCATCCGCGCTGCCTGTTCGCGGTTCATGCCGGCCGTCGGCTCGTCGAGCAGCAGCGTGCGCGCGCCGCTGGCGAGCGCGATACCGAGATCGAGCGCGCGCTGTTCCGCATAGCCGAGCTCGCCGGCAAGCGTGGCGCGCCGCGCATCGAGGCCGATGTCGTGCAGCACGCGCGCGGCCGCGAGATCGACCGACGCCGATTCGCGCAGCCGGTTCCACCAGCGCCGCCGCTCGGCCGGCGCATGCAGCGCGGCGCAGCGCAGGTTGTCGAACACGCTCAGCCGCGCGAACGCGCTCGTCTGCTGGAAACTGCGGCCGATGCCGAGGCGGCTGGCCGCGACCGGCCCGCGCCCGCGCAGCTCGACGCCGTGCAGCACTACGCGCCCGCGCGTCGGCCGCGTCGCGCCGGCGATCACGCCGAACAGCGTCGACTTGCCCGCGCCGTTCGGTCCGATCAGCGCATGGCGCTCGCCGGCCGAGACGCTCAGATCGACGCCGTCGAGCACCGTCTGCGCACCGAAGCGCTGCACGATGCCGTGGAGCGCGATCGCGTCGCCGTTCATCGCCGGTCCTCCCGCGTGCCGCGCCGCGCGTCGGCGCCGCCGTTCGCGAGCCGTGCGCGCCAGCCCCACAGCAGCGCGCCGATGCCCGCCGCCGAACACGCGACGGCCCAGCCGGCCGGCCCATCGGCGTCGATGCCCCACGCGCCGAACGCGATGCCGGCGGCACCGTCGTCCTGCGCGAAGCGCCACGCATAGCCCAGCTCGGCCGCGCAGACGATCGCGGCGGCCCAGAACACGCACGCGCCGACGCCGCACACCATGCGCCAACGTTCGGCGGCCGGCGCGTCGCGGCGCAACGCGTGCGCGACATCCTGCGCGATCCCCGCAAGCCCGCGCGGCGCGGCGACGACGACCGCGACGAACAGCACGCCGAGATACAGCGCCCACGCACGCGAGACGCCCGCGACGACGATGCTCAGCGCGGTCAGCACGGCCGCGCCGGCCGCCGGCCCGAAGAACGCGCCGGTGCCGCCGATCACCGCGGCGATCAGCACGGTCGCCGAGCGCGCCATCGACACGCTGTCCTGCGTCGCGATTTCGACGTCGATCAGCGTCAGCGTGCCGGCGATGCCCGCGAAGAACGACGCGCAGGTGACCATCGCGAGCCGCACGCGGCGCGGCTCGGTGCCGAGTGCGGCGACGCGTGCGGGGTTGTCGCGCACCGCGTTCGCGAGCCGCGCGAGCGGCGTGCGCGTCAGCGCATGCATCGCGATTGCCGACGCGATGCACCACGCGCCGATCACCGTATAGGCCTGCAGCGGCGCGCCGAAATGCCAGCTGCCCCACGGCGTGCCGCTCGCGCGGTCGATCGGCACGCCGCCGAGACCGCCGAACCATGCGGGTACGCTCCACGCGGCAGCCGCGACGCATTCGCCGAGACCGAGCGTGATCATCGCGAATACGGTGCCCGCGCGGCGGGTCGCGAGCAGCCCCGCGACGCACCCGAAGCCCGCGCCGGCCACGCCGCCGACGAGCGGCAGCAGCGGCAACGGGCCGCCGAAACGATTGAACCAGTGCGCGGCCGCGAACGCGCCGAGGCCCGCGAACGCCGCATGGCCGAACGACAGCAGCCCGGTCGTGCCGAGCTGCAGGTTGTACGACAGCGCGAGCACGACGAGTGCGGCCGTCTGCGCGAGATAGCCGAGCATCGCGCCGTGCGGCCACAGCCACGCGGGCAGCATCACGCACGCGGCGAACGTCAGCCAGCGCAGCGCGCCGGCGCGCGCGCGGCTAGCCATCGACACGCTCGCCGAACAATCCGCGCGGCCGCGCGACCAGCACCGCGACGAGCAGCAGATACGGCACCAGCGGCGCGAGCTGTGCGATCGACACGGCCGCCACGCTGTCGGGCTGCGCGACGCCCGCCGCTTGCGCGAGCGCGCGCAGCGGCGTGTCGCTGGACGCCGCGAAGGTCTGCGCGAAACCGACCGCGAGCGATGCGACGAACGCGCCGCCGAGCGAACCGAGCCCGCCGATCACGACGACCGCGAACACCACCGAGCCGACCGTCTCGGCCAGCGCCGGCTCGATCACCGCGAGCGGCGCGCCGATCACGCCGGCCAGCGCCGCGAGCGCGGTGCCGGCGCCAAACAGGCCCGTCATCACGCGCGGCACGTCGTAGCCGAGCGCCTCGACGGCGTTGCGATGCGTGAGCGCGGCGCGCACGACGAGCCCGATGCGCGACGCGCGCAGCAATGCGCCGAGCGCGATCAGCATCGCCGTGGACATCGCCATCATGAACAGCCGGTAACGCGGCAGCGCGAGGCCGAACACGGTCACGGGCGCGCCGTCGAACAGCGGCGGCACCGGCGCCGGCAGCGGCGCGAGGCCCCACAGCAGTTTCGCGCCTTCGCCGATCAGGTACGCGAGCCCGAAGGTCAGCAGCAGCTCGCTCGTGTGCCCGCGGGCCTGGACACGGCGCAGCAGCGTGCGCTCGCAGCCGGCGCCGAGCAGCCCGACCGCGAGCGGCGCGAGCACGAGCGCGGGCCAGAAGCCCGCCCGCGCCGCGATGCTGTAGCCGACGTACGCGCCGAGCATGTAGAAGCTCGCATGCGCGAAGTTGAGCACGCCCTGCACGCTGAAGATCAGCGTGAGGCCCGCCGACAGCATGAACAGCAGCAACCCGTAACTGAGGCCGTTGAAGGCCTGGAGCGCGAACGCGTGCACCGCCGCGTGCCCGTCAGCGGGCGAGCGGTTCGAGCGCCGCGCGCAGCGCGTCGGGCAGCGGCACCGGGCGGCGCGTGCCGCGATCGACGTACACGTGCACGAAATGCCCCTGCGCGGCCGGCGCCGTGTGCCCGGCCGCGAACAGCCAGATCTCGTAGCGCACGCTCGACGTGCCGAGCTTCGCGACGCGCAGCCCCGCGTCGACCGACTGCGGAAACACGAGCGGCGCGAAGTAGTTGCACTGCGTCTCGACCACCAGCCCGATCGTCGGTCCGTGCTCGACGTCGAGCACGCCCGCGCGGATCAGGTATTCGTTCACGACGGTGTCGAAGTAGCTGTAGTAGACGACGTTGTTCACGTGCCCGTAGACGTCGTTGTCCATCCAGCGGGTCGTGATCGGCAGGAAGTGCGGATAGGCGTCGCGCGAACGCGGCTGCGGCTTGTCGGACATGGCGATGGCGGTCAGGAACGAAAAAGATAAGGAAAGCGAAGCGGGGAACCGCACGTTGCGCGGCCGCCGTGCAGCACGGCACACCGGCGAACGGTGCGATGCCGCGGTGCGACCGTGCGCGGCGCGGCGGACGGCAAGCGGGAAGCGGCGCGGCCCGTCACTGCCCCGGCCGGTCGACGAATTCGAAGTCGAGGCCGCGCGCGCGCATCCAGTCGGCGAGCGCCACGCCCGTGCCGGCGCGCCACGGCCGCAGCAGCGGCGGATCGACGAGCTTGTATTCGAGCAGCTCCGGCGACAGCGCGACGGTGCCCGATGCGCGCACGTGGTACGCGATGATCAGTTCGTTCTTGCGGATGAATTCGTAGACGCCGACCAGCGTGACCTGCTCGGCCCTAAGCGCGGTTTCCTCGAACACCTCGCGCGCGATGCCGTCCTCGGGCGTCTCGCCGTTCTCGAGGAAGCCGGTGATCAGCGCGAACATCCCTTCCGGCCACGCCGCGTTGCGCGCGAGCAGGATCTTGCCGTCGAGCTCGACGATCGCGGCCACCACGGGCAGCGGATTGTTCCAGTGCACGTAGCCGCACACGTCGTCCGGACAGGCCAGCCGGATGCGACCGCCCTCGTGTTCGGGATCGGCGCGCTCGGTCAGCGGACGCGCGCAGCGCGGGCAAAAACGGTAGTCGGCAGTGGTCATCGATGGGCATCTGATGGGCGTCCGGCGCCCGTGTGCAGGCCGCCC
Organism: Burkholderia sp. IMCC1007; assembly: GCF_027257875.1. Classification (GTDB taxonomy): domain Bacteria; phylum Pseudomonadota; class Gammaproteobacteria; order Burkholderiales; family Burkholderiaceae; genus Burkholderia. The sequence goes on along the minus strand of NZ_JAPVQY010000044.1, from coordinate 20,147 downwards.
GGCGCGCCCGCTCGGCGCTGGAAAGGCTTCATTCTAGCGAGTTTGCCGCGCCTTAGATGATCCGGCCCCGACGCCGTCAGGGTCGCGCGCGTCCGCTTGCGGCGGTCGCCGCGAAACCGGCCGCACCGGCCAATAGCGCAGCGGCGGCGACCCACAGCGCGGGCGAGAACGATCCGAAGTGCGCGGTGAGCGGCGCCGCGACGAGCGGGCCGAGAATCTGCCCGACCCCGTACGATGCGGTCGCGTAACCCATCAGCCCGGCCGCGCGCTCGCCATGCAGGCGGCGCGCCTCGCGCATCGCGAACAGCGTGATCGCGGTAAACGGCAGCCCGAGCAGCACGCTGCCGACCGAGAACCCGACCGCGTTCGGCCACACGATGCCTGCCGCGATGCCGAGCGCCTGCGTCGCGCAGCCGGCCGCGAGCAGCAGCCGGTTGTCCCAGCGGCCGGGCAGCCGCGCGGCGGCGATCGCGCCGACGATCAGCGCCGCGCCGAACATTGGCCAGAACAGGTCCGGCCACGGCGAGCCGGCCGGCAGCGCGGCGCGCGCGATCACCGGCAGGAACGTCGCGGTGATGATGTAGCCAAAGCCCGGCATCCCGTACAGCACGACGAGCCACGCGGCGTCGGCACGATGGCGTCGCGCGTCGGCCGGCGTAGCTGCGGCAGCGGCTGCGGCTGCCGCAGCGGCCGTGGCGGCCGTGGCCGTGGCCGTGGCCGTGGCTGCGGCCGCAGCATGCCGCGTCGGCGCGGCCGGTTGCCTGGCGGCGGCGGCGGCAGCAGCGGCCGGCACGTCGCCGAAGGTGCGCCAGATCACGACCGACAGCACCGCCGACAACGCGGCGAAGCCCAGCCAGCCGGGCGCCGCGCGGTGTCCGGCGAGCGCGCTGCCGATCAGCCCCGTCAGCACGATCCCGACGCCCGGCCCTGCGTAGATCACCCCGCTCCATTCGGGCGCGTGCAGCTCGGTGAGCCGCCGCAGCCCCCATTGCGACACGAACACGAACGTCCATGCGCTGACGACGCCCGCGACGAAGCGCACGACGAGCCATACGGGCAGCAGATGACCGACACCCATCGCGGCGGTCAGCAACACCGTGGCGGCGAGCCCGACGCGCACCATCCGCGCGGGCGCGATCTTCAGCGCCGCGCAGCTGACCGCGCCGACGAAATAGCCCGCGTAGTTCGCCGACGCGAGCCAGCTGCCCGGCTTCAGCCCGATCGAGCCGTCGGCGAGCATCAGCGGCAGCAACGGCGTGAACGCGAAGCGGCCGACGCCGAGCGCGACCGCCAGCCCGATCATGCAGGCCAGCGCCGCGGTGCGCGCGCGGCGGTCGGCATCGTCGGACAGGTGCGCGCCGGAAACGGCGCTCGGAGCATCGGAACGGGACATGGCGGCATGGGCCGCGCGCTGCGCCGCGGCCGGAACGGGAATCGGGACGCTTGTATCGTAGCTTGACCAAACGTTCTTGAAAAATGAATAATCAAGAATCCGATCATCTTCCGGAGAGAATCATGGACCTGGCGGCGCTGGCGATTTTCCGGGCCGTCGTGCGCGAGAACGGCGTGACGCGCGCGGCGGCGAAGCTCAATCGCGTGCAGTCGAACGTGACGACACGCATCAAGCAGCTCGAAGAGGAGCTGGGCGCGGCGCTGTTCGTGCGCGACGGCCGCCGGCTCGTGCTGACGCCGGCCGGCCACACGCTGCTGCCCTACGCGGAACGGCTGCTCACGCTGGCCGACGAGGCGCGCGACGCGGTGCGCGAGGACACGCCGCGCGGGCGGCTGCGGCTCGGCACGATGGAAAGCACGGCCGCGAGCCGCCTGCCGACCGTGCTCGCGCGCTATCACCATGCGTGGCCCGACGTGGCGCTGGAGCTCGTCACCGGCACGACCGGCTGGCTGATCGACAAGGTGCGCGATTTCGAGGTCGATGCGGCGCTGTTCGCGCGGCCGCCCGCGCCGGACACGCTGCCCGACACGTTCGAGACCGTGCCCATCTACCGCGAGGATCTGGTGCTGCTGACGCCGCGCGGCCATCCGCCGGTGCGCACGCCGCGCGACGTGATCCTGCCGACGCTGATCGCGTTCGAGCGCGGCTGCACGTACCGGAAATACGTCGAGCAATGGTATGCGCAATACGGGATGAAACCCGCGCGCGTGCTCGAACTCGGCTCGTATCACGCGATCGTCGCGTGCGTCGCGGCCGGCGCGGGGATCGCGGTCGCGCCGCGCTCGGTGCTCGACCTGCAGCCGGAGACCGGCAACGTCGCCGCGTACACGATCGCCGAACTCGAGGGAATCGACACGCTGCTCGCGTGGCGGCACGGTTACGCGTCGGCGGCGCTCGCCGCGCTGCGCGACGCGCTTGGCGACGCCGCGCAGCACGCCGCCGATCCGGCCAGTGCGCCGGCGGCGGCGCCGGCCTGAGCCGGCAGTATCGGCAAGCGGCACGCGCGCATTGCGTGCGCCAACGCCGACCCAAAACGAAACGACCCGACCGGCCAACGCCGATCGGGTCGTATTTCATCGAATGCGATGCGCTCAGCGAGAGCGCATCGCATCGGCCGTGACGATCAAAGACGCGCTTCGATCCAGCCCTTGACGCCTGCCAGCGCGCCCGGCAGGTTCGCCGGTTCCGTGCCGCCTGCCTGCGCCATGTCCGGACGGCCGCCGCCCTTGCCGCCCACTTGCTGCGCGACGAAGTTCACGAGTTCGCCGGCCTTGACCTTCTTGCTCGCATCCGGCGTGACGCCCGCGATCAGGCTGACCTTGCCGCCTTCGACGGCCGCGAGCACGATCGCCGCGTTCTTCAGCTTGTCCTTCAGCTTGTCGACCGTCTCGCGCAGCGTCTTCGCATCCGCGCCGTCGAGCGTCGCGGCCAGCACGTACACGCCGCCGACTTCGACGGCCTGCTGCGCCAGCTCGTCGCCCTGGCTCGATGCGAGCTTCGACTTCAGCGCGCCCAGCTCCTTCTCGAGCGACTTCACCTGCTCCTGCACCTGCGCGATACGCTGCGTGAGTTCCGACGGCTGCGCCTTCAGCGCGGCCGCGGCTTCGTTCACGCGCGCGTCGAGCTCCTGCACGTAGCGCACTGCGTTGTCACCGGTGATCGCCTCGACGCGGCGGATGCCGGCCGCGACGCCGCCTTCGACGACGATCTTGAAGAAGCCGATGTCGCCGGTGCGATGCACGTGCGTGCCGCCGCACAGTTCGCGCGAGAAGCCGAGATCGAGCACGCGCACTTCGTCGCCGTACTTCTCGCCGAACAGCGCCATCGCGCCGCCCTTCACCGCTTCGTCGTACGGCATCACGCGCACGATACCCGGCGCGTTGGCCAGGATTTCGTTGTTGACGATCTGCTCGACGCGACGGATTTCGTCGTCGGTCAGCGGTGCGTTGTGCGCGAAGTCGAAGCGGGTTTTCTCCGCGTCGACGAGCGAGCCCTTCTGCTGCACGTGCGCGCCCAGCACTTCACGCAGCGCCTTGTGCATCAGGTGGGTGGCCGAGTGGTTGCGCTGCGTGCGCGCGCGGCGGTGCGCGTCGATTTCCGCGCGCAGCACGTCGCCCACCTTCAGCGTGCCCTGCTCCAGCGTGCCGTGGTGGCCGATCACGTCGGCCTGCACCTTCAGCGTGTCGGCCACCGCGAAGCGCGTTGCGGCGTTCGCGAGCACGCCCTGGTCGCCGACCTGGCCGCCCGACTCCGCGTAGAACGGCGTGTGGTCGAGCACGACGACCGCATCCTGGCCGGTCTTCACTTCGTTGACGGCCGAACCGTCGACGTACAGCGCGACGACCTTCGCGTCGTCGAACGCGATTTCCTCGTAACCGTGGAACGTGGTCTTCGCGCCCGCGTATTCGAGGCCCTGCGTGGCCTTGAACTTGCCGGCCGCGCGCGCCTGCTCGCGCTGACGCGCCATCGCGTCGTCGAATGCCGGCTCGTCGACCGTCATCCCGCGCTCGCGGCACACGTCGGCCGTCAGGTCCAACGGGAAGCCGTAGGTATCGTGCAGCTTGAACGCGAGCTCGCCGTCGAGCACCTTGCCGCCCTTCGCTTCGACATCCGCCAGCGCGGCTTCGAGGATCGACATGCCGTGCTCGATCGTCTCGAAGAAGCGCTCTTCTTCCTGGCGCAGCACGTCGGTCACACGCTGTTCGGCTTCCTTCAGTTCCGGGTACGCGGCGCCCATCTCGGCGACGAGATCGGCCACCAGCTTGTGGAAGAACGAACCCTTGCGGCCGAGCTTGTAGCCGTGGCGGATCGCGCGGCGCACGATCCGGCGCAGCACGTAGCCGCGGCCTTCGTTGCCGGGGATCACGCCGTCGACGATCAGGAACGAGCACGCGCGGATGTGATCGGCGATCACCTTCAGCGAGTTGTTCGTGAGGTCGGTGATCTCGGTCACGCGCGCGGCGGCCTTGATCAGGTTCTGGAACAGGTCGATCTCGTAGTTGCTGTGCACGTGCTGCAACACCGCGGCGAGACGCTCGAGGCCCATGCCGGTGTCGACCGACTGCTTCGGCAGGCGCGTCATGTTGCCCTGCGCGTCGCGGTTGAACTGCATGAACACGAGGTTCCAGATCTCGATGTAGCGGTCGCCGTCTTCTTCAGGCGACCCCGGCGGGCCGCCCCACACGTCCGGGCCGTGGTCGTAGAAGATTTCGGTACACGGGCCGCACGGGCCGGTGTCGCCCATCGTCCAGAAGTTGTCCGACGCGTAGCGCGCGCCCTTGTTGTCACCGATCCGGATGATCCGCTCGGTCGGCACGCCGACTTCCTTCGCCCAGATGTCGTACGCTTCGTCGTCTTCCTGGTAGACGGTGACCCACAGCTTGTCCTTCGGCAGCTGGTAGACCGTGGTCAGCAGCTCCCACGCGAACTTGATCGCGTCGTGCTTGAAGTAGTCGCCGAACGAGAAGTTGCCGAGCATCTCGAAGAACGTGTGGTGGCGCGCCGTGTAGCCGACGTTCTCGAGGTCGTTGTGCTTGCCGCCCGCGCGCACGCTGCGCTGCGCCGTCGTGGCGCGCGAGTACGGACGCGGATCCGTGCCGAGGAACACGTCCTTGAACTGGACCATGCCCGAGTTCGTGAACATCAGCGTGGGGTCGTTACCGGGCACGAGGCTCGACGAGCGGACGATCGTGTGGCCCTTCGATTCGAAGAATTTGAGGAATTTCTCGCGGATTTCGGCAGCTTTCATGGCGTGCGGGGAATGTCTGGCTAGACGGCTTCAAACGCCGGCCGTCCTGGCGGACGCACGGCGGGCAAATATCGTAAACGATCGATTATACGATAGAGACTGGCGCCCCAGACGGCAGCGGCCCGCCCGGCCGGACGAGCGGCCTGGGCCACCTGCGCGGGCGATTCGCCTTAAGATGCTCGGCATGCCAATGCGCCTTGGCCTGCAAGGCGAGCCATGAAAGGAGACGATGCGACGATGGGTGCCCTGAGCCATATCCGCGTGCTGGACCTGACCCGCGTGCTCGCGGGCCCGTGGTGCGCGCAGACCCTAGCCGATTTCGGCGCGGACGTGATCAAGGTCGAGCGCCCCGGCGCCGGCGACGACACGCGCCACTGGGGGCCGCCGTACCTGAAGGACGCGGCCGGCGCCGATACCGCCGAGGCCGCGTACTATCTCGCGGCGAACCGCAACAAGCGCTCGGTGACGGTCGACATCGCGACGCCCGAGGGCCAGCAGATCGTGCGCGAGCTCGCCGCGCAAAGCGACGTCGTGCTCGAGAACTACAAGGTCGGGCAACTGAAGAAGTACGGGCTCGACTACGAATCGCTGCGCGCGGTGAAGCCCGATCTCGTCTACTGCTCGGTCACGGGCTTCGGCCAGACCGGGCCGTACGCGCATCGCGCGGGCTACGACTTCATCGTGCAGGGGATCGGCGGCTTCATGAGCATCACCGGCGAGCGCGACGGCGAGCCGGGCGGCGGCCCGCAGAAGGCCGGCGTCGCGATCGCCGATCTCGCGACGGGCCTCTATTCGACGATCGCCGTGCTCGCCGCGCTTGCGCACCGCGACCGCACGGGCGAAGGCCAGTACATCGACATGGCGCTGCTCGACGTGCAGGTCGCGTTGCTCGCGAACATGAACACCAACTTCCTCGCGAGCGGCAACGCGCCGGTGCGCTGGGGCAACGCGCATCCGAACATCGTGCCGTACCAGACGTTCCAGACGAGCGACGGGTGGATCATCGTCGCGGTCGGCAACGACGGGCAGTTCCGCAAGTTCGTCGAGGCCGGCGGACGGCCCGAGCTGGCCGACGACGCGCGGTTCTCGACGAATCCGTCGCGCGTGCGTCACCGCGACACGCTGGTGCCGATCCTCGCGGAGATGGTGAAGACGCGCGGCAAGGCCGACTGGATCGCCGCGCTCGAAGCGGCCGGCGTGCCGTGCGGGCCGATCAACGCACTCGACGAGGTGTTCGACAACGAGCAGGTGATCGCGCGCGGGATGCAGGTGTCGCTGCCGCATCCGTGCGGCGCGGACGTGAAGCTCGTGCGCAACCCGATCCGGATGAGCGCGACGCCGCCCGATGCGCGCACCGCCCCGCCGCTGCTCGGCGCGCAGACGGACGACGTGCTGCGCGACATGCTCGGCTACGACGACGCGCGAATCGCCGCGCTGAAGGTGAAGCAGGCGATCTGAGCGCGTGGGATACCCGGCCCGACCGCCCATGCAAGCAGGGTCGGCCGGGTATATCGGGGGTCAGCGCTGCGCAAGCGTATCGCACCCGCCAGCGAGCAGTGCGAGCGCGGCACGCGCGGCCGGATCGACGACGATCGCGCGACCGCCCGCGCCCGGGAGGCCGGTGACTGCCACCGTGTCCGTATCGGCCGCCCCCCGGAATACCAATGTCGGAAGCGGTTCGGAGGCGATGCGATCGCGCATTTCCAGCGTGCCGAGCGGCGTCGGGAACGCCGTCGCAAGCTCGGCGACGGGCAAACTGCCGCGCGCGATCAGCGTGGTGAGCGGCGCGAGCCGGTCGGCCAACCCAGCGGGCGCGACACACTGTCGGGAAACACGGCCGTCGAACGTGACGCGCACGGAGAACGGCGCCGCCGGCTGCACGCGATGCGCGTTCACGTTCAGCGTACCGGCGGTGTAGACGAACGACATCACCTCATCCGGCTGCACGCTGAGTATTTCGGTACCCGGCGCGATCGGCGCGGGACTGCCGGCGCTTCCGACCATGCTTCGCCAAGCCAATACGACGAGCACGGCGACGAACATCACGCCGGCCGCGCGAACGAGCCGGCCTGTTGCCGCGGGCGTCATGACACCTGCACCATGGTTCCGACCGGTGTCCATTCGTACAGCTGCCGCGCATCGGCCTCGTTCAGCCGCACACATCCGTGCGAGCCGAACCGGTCACTCAGCGAATTGCGAGCCAGCCGCACGACGCCGAGCGGCATCGGTCCGTGGTATTGATGAAAAGCCTTGCCATCCGTCGTGAAGAACATTGCATGATCCATCTGCACGTTATACATGCGACTGCGATAAGGGTGGTGCTTCCGGAGGATTCTGAATGTGCCCCGATCGGTCGGGTGCTCGCGGTCGCCTGTCACGCAGTCGAAGCGGAACACGCAAACTCGCCCCTCGTAGGCTTCCACGCATTGCTGTGACAGATCAACCTGAATCCGCTTCGTAGCGGCTCCGTTGTTTTCTTTGGTGCGGTCGGATCGTGCGGGCTGGACTGGCATGGAGGCTTTCCGTCTGGTCGAATGGCCCGCCAGATTACCCACGACCGACTTCAAGCGATATGGGACACGTCAGAAATTCGGAGCGCTGTCCGATAGCAGATGAGCCTGCTGCCGCGCACGCCCACCAAGCGATGAGCCCGGATGGCGCGACGTGCTTCGGGGACTGCCGACGCGCGTGGCTCCGCCGTTGCTCGGCGACGACAACGAACGGATCGCGGCGTTGAAGACGAAGCAGACGATCTGAAGGTCCTGCGACCCGCCCTGCGCGACACGGTCAACCTGCGACCGCCAGCGTATCGAGCCAGCCGCGCGCTTGGGGCCAGTCGCCGAGTCCGCTGTCCGCGTTGATGTGGCCGCGCGGGCCGAGGTCGCGGAAGGTGCTGCCCCAGGCGTGCGCGCAGTCGCGCGCGAACGCGATCGAACCGTATGGATCGTCGCTGCTCGCGACGACGCAGGTCGGAAACGGCAGTCGTTCGTGCGGCACCGGCCCGAAGCCGTGCGCGTCGGCCGGAAACGCCGGCCCCGCCGGATCGGGCAATGCGACGAGCAACGCGCCGCGCACCTTCGCGAGCGCGGCCGGCCGCGCGTAGCGGGTCGCCCACCACGCGGTGGTCAGCGTGCCGAGGCTGTGCGCGGCGATCGTCACTGGGCCCGCGGCGGCTTCGACCGCGCGGTCGAGCGCGAGGCACCAGCCGTTGCGCTCCGCACGGTTCCAGTCGGGCATCGTGACGCGCACGAAACGCGCGTCGGCGCGCTCCCAGCGGCTTTGCCAGTGGAGTGGACCGGAGTTGCCGTAGCCCGGCAGCACGAAAACGAGAGAATCGCTCATGGAAGATTCGTCGACGAAGGGTGTCGTTATGTGACTATGTGACGTCGACGAAGTGTCGCACACCCGCCGCTCCCTGAGAGCCTGTCGAATTGCGGAATGGGTGTGCGAGGAATGAACGGGTCGTGACGCGTCGCGGACGCCGTCACGACCGGCCGGCGCTCATGCGCGCCGGCTTCGGTCAGCGCACGCCGGCGCCGACCAGGCCGCCTGCCGCGGCGCCGGCGACCGTGCCGACCGGGCCGCCCGTGATCAGGTAGCCGAGCGCGCCGCCCGCGGCCGCGCCGATACCGGCGTTACGCTGCGTATGCGTCATCGCGCATGCGCCGAGTTGCGACACCACCGCGACGATTACCGCGGTACGAACGAGAAAAGTGGTCTTTTTCATCATGATTGTTGGCTTCCTCCCGCCACGCAAAAAATTACGAATGGCGGCATTGATTCGGTGAAGCCATCATAGGAAAAGCCGAACGGCGCCGGCAATTCGATTTACCTCGTGTTACAGCCGACACACTATCGAGATATTGCGCGACACATCCCGGCCGGGCGCGCGCCATGGTGCAACCCGCGCGGTACCGACCCCGGTCAGGTAGAATTGCAGGATTAGACCGGCGCGACGCGCCGACACAACCCTGACGCCAACCGCATGAGCACCGAACGCAACGACGCCCCCGCGGCTTCCAACTTCATCCGCAACATCATCGACGACGACAACCGCACCGGCAAATGGGGCGGCCGCGTCGAGACGCGCTTCCCGCCCGAGCCGAACGGCTACCTGCACATCGGTCACGCGAAGAGCATCTGCCTGAACTTCAGCGTCGCGCGCGACTACGGCGGCGTGTGCCACCTGCGCTTCGACGATACGAACCCGGAAAAGGAAAGCGTCGAATACGTCGACTCGATCGTCGACGCGGTGCGCTGGCTCGGCTTCGACTGGCGCAAGGACGCGGTCGATCACCAGTATTTCGCGAGCGACTACTACGACAAGCTGTACGAGTTCGCCGAACTGCTGATCAAGCGCGGCAAAGCATACGTCGACAGCCAGAGCGCCGAAGAAATGCGCGCGAACCGCGGCTCGCTCACCGAAGGCGGCAAGCCGTCGCCGTTCCGCGACCGCACGCCGGAAGAAAACCTCGACCTGTTCCGCCGGATGAAGGCCGGCGAGTTCAAGGAAGGCGAGCACGTGCTGCGCGCGAAGATCGACATGGCTTCGCCGAACATGAACATGCGCGACCCGGTGATCTACCGGATCCGCTACGCACACCACTACCGAACCGGCGACGCGTGGTGCGTGTATCCGATGTACGACTACACGCACTGCATCTCGGATGCGCTCGAAGGCATCACGCATTCGCTGTGCACGCTCGAATTCGAGGATCACCGCCCGCTGTACGACTGGGTGCTGAACGAACTCGCGGAAGCCGGCGTGTTCGCGCGCCCGCTGCCGCAACAGATCGAATTCTCGCGGCTGAACCTCACGTACGCGATCACCAGCAAGCGCAAGCTGCTGCAGCTCGTGACCGAAGGCCACGTCGAAGGCTGGGACGACCCGCGCATGCCGACGATCGTCGGGATCCGCCGCCGCGGCTTCACGCCGGAGAGTATCCATCTGTTCTGCGAGCGTATCGGCGTGACGAAGGTCGATTCGTGGATCGACATGAGCGTGTTCGAAGGCGCGCTGCGCGACGACCTCGACGACAAGGCGCCGCGCTCGGTTGCCGTGCTGGAGCCGCTGAAGCTCGTGATCGACAACTATCCGGAAGACCTCGAGGAAGCGTGCACGGCCCCCGTGCATCCGCACCATCCGGACCGCGGCGTGCGCACGTTCCCGATCTCGCGCGAGCTGTGGATCGAGCGCGAGGACTTCGTCGAGAACCCGCCGAAGGGCTATTTCCGGCTGTTCCCCGGCAACAAGGTGCGGCTGCGCTACGGCTACGTGATCGAATGCACGGGCTTCGACAAGGATGCCGACGGCAACGTCACGGCCGTGCACTGCAACTACTTCCCGGACAGCAAGTCGGGCACCGAAGGCGCGAACAACTACAAGGTCAAGGGCAACATCCACTGGGTCAGCGCGAAACATGCGCAGGCGGCCGAAGTGCGAATCTACGACCGGCTGTTCAAGGAGCCGCATCCCGACGCGGGCGGCGCGAACTTCCTCGATGCGCTGAACCCGGACTCGAAGAAGATCACGCAGGCCTACGTCGAACCGGGCGCCGGCGACGTCGCACCGGAAACGCGCCTGCAGTTCGAACGTCATGGCTATTTTGTTGCCGACCGTGTCGATTCGAAGCCGGGCAAGCCGGTGTTCAACCGGATCGTCGGGTTGCGCGATAGCTGGGGGAAGCCGGCCTGACGGCTTTCTGCGCGCGGTGCCCAAAAGAGCCGACTTTCAAGGTCGGCTCTTTATTATCCGCACGAGAAACTGCTCGCTCAGGCGGGAAAGCAAGACGCGGTCGGCGCCCCACACGGTGGTCAGGGCTACACCTTGTGCTGGTGCGCTCGCGACATACTCGCGTGGGCGCATCGCGTAGTCGAGTAGTTCAAGCTGTCGTCATCGAGAACGGAGGGGCGCCTCTCGAATTCCCTTCTGCACGCGTGTTCGTTCGTCGCCGTCACACTGCTGCCACCCCTCACCTAGCCTGCCCAAGTGACCCCGCTCCGCGAGGCAATCAACGTTGCACCACACGTGGCTGTGTCGCCATCGCGGATCGGTGCCTTCCCGTTGGACTGCATGCCGCTTCCGGACGCCTGAAGCGCAACCGGGCCGTGCATCGGGCATTGCAAAATGTCGCCGTGCCCCGCGACGGGAATGCCATTCACCATTAAACCAGTCGTTGCCGTTTGCACGGCACCGCCGTGGGTGCTGGTGTTGCCCAAGACAATCAAGGAGCGAGTCATCGTGCTATCCCATGTTGATTCGTAGAGTTGTCGGGTGTTTGGTCATCGCGTGTTTTCGAAGCATCACTCTTCACGTCGGGCTGCAACGCCTTGTTCCGAGGCTTGCGCGGACGGCGGGGCTTGGGCTTCGGCGCGGGTGGTGGTGGCCAGTCGGCCGCGGTGGACAGCGGCGGCACGGGTTTTCCAGGCAACCCCGCCTCGCGAATGATCCGTGGCCAGCGTGGCTCCCAGCCCAGCAGTAGTGAAATCCAATGCAAGGTGGCGTGGAGAAGTATCACGGGCGAGAGCAGCACCGTCCACAGCAGCACGCCACGCTTCAACCCTCCGCGCCATAACGGCTTGAAGAAGCTCCACGGCGCTTGCAGCGACAACCAGGGCCATGGCACTTTGCCGAGCAGTTTCTTCGGCCGTGGTACCGATTGCGGACCTTCCTCCATGTAGCGGCGGATGAATTCCCACAGGTTGACGATATCGCTCGTACCATTCGCCACTTTGCCGACGAGCATGATGTGGAAATACGGCAGGCCCGTCATGTCGTTGGTCCAGGCCAGCATTAGTTGCGTGCCGGTTCCTCGCCATTCGGGGAGACCTACTGCGGCCTCCGGGGAGACTTGCTCCCAAGCCAAAGTGGCCAGGCCGCCGGCATAGCCGGGACGATGCAGATACACCTGCCGTGTTACGCGGTTGAAACGGATGAGCAGGCGACGTTGGACGAAATTCTCGAGCCGGATGAAGCGCCAGAGGAATTTATGCACCGCCCAGCACACTCCAAGCATATACAGTCCAACGACAACAGACGTAATATAGTCCATCGCTATAGCAGTTCTTTTTAGCCAATAATGAATACCTGTAAACCAGACTGTTCCAAACTCTATTGAAAATGATCCTAATATCCAGATGATGGAGCCCAACATCAGAGTCAGAACTGTGATGACGCCTCGCTTGTCTTGAAGCGCGCCTGCATAGATTTCAATGTAGGTATCGTTAAAGGCGTAAATGGAGCCATCCGCACATGGGTGCTCGCTCACTCGATCATGGATGCCAGGGAGTGGCTTATCTCCCCGCTCTTTTTCCAATTTTTCTTTTTTGAGTGCGCGAGCCATATTGGCTTCCAGCTCTCCTCGCTCCTCCGGATCATTCTGTATCGCCCAGATTCCACGTTCTATGAAGTACATTTATTTCACCGCACCAAAAGCTTCGTCGCGACTGATGCCGAGCGGCTCCGCCAGGGAATAGATTGAGTCGGGCATCGATCTTCTCTTGTCGAGGCGCTACACTTGCTCGCGGCGCTAGGCGAGATACAACATGCCCTTTGCCGGCTGCCGCGACGCGGACCGCCTGCCGCCATCCGCGCTGTGCCTAGTCATCGCGTTTTTCTGCTGGGACAGTATTCTTTTCATCGGGCTGCAACGCCTTGTTGCGTGGCTTGCGCGGACGGCGGGGCTTGGGCTTCGGCACGGGTGGTGGTGGCCAATCGGCCGCGGTGGACAGCGGCGGCACGGGTTTTCCAGGCAACCCCGCCTCGCGAATGATCCGTGGCCAGCGTGGCTCCCAGCCCAGCAGTAGTGAAATCCAATGCAAGGTGGCGTGGAAAAGTATCACGGGCGAGAGCAGCACCGTCCACAGCAGCACGCCACGCTTCAACCCTCCGCGCCATAACGGCTTGAAGAAGCTCCACGGCGCTTGCAGCGACAACCAGGGCCATGGCACCTTGCCGAGCAGTTTCTTGGGCCGTGGTACCGATTGCGGACCTTCCTCCATGTAGCGGCGGATGAATTCCCACAGGTTGACGATATCGCTCGTACCATTCGCCACTTTGCCGACGAGCATGATGTGGAAATACGGCAGGCCCGTCATGTCGTTGGTCCAGGCGAGCATTAGTTGAGTGCCGGTTCCTCGCCATTCGGGGAGACCTACTGCGGCCTCCGGGGAGACTTGCTCCCAAGCCAAAGTGGCCAGGCCGCCGGCATAGCCGGGACGATGCAGATACACCTGCCGTGTTACGCGGTTGAAACGGATGAGCAGGCGACGTTGGACGAAATTCTCCAGTCGGATGAAGCGCCAAAGGAATTTACGCACTACCCAGCAGATTCCAAGCATATATAATCCACTGACCGTCGAGGCAATATAGTCCATAGCTATAGCTGGCCTTCCTCGCCAATAATGGACCCCTGTAAACCAGACTTTACCGAGATCCATATTCAGCGACACCAATATCCAGGCGATAGAGCTAAGCATTAGAGTCAGAACAGTGACGACACCTCGCTTGTCTTGCATAGCACCCGCATAGATTTCGATGTAGGTATCGTTAAAGGCATAAATGGAGCCGTCCGCACATGGATGCTCACTCACCCTATCGCGAATGCCAGGGAGCGGTTCATCTCCCCGCTGTTTTTCCAATTTTTCCTTTTTGAGCGCACGAGCCATATTGGCCTCCAGTTCTCCTCGCTCTTCGGGATCGTTCTGTATCGCCCAGATTCCGCGTTCTATGAAGTACATTTATTTCACCGCACTAAAGGCTTCGTCGCGACTGATGCCGAGCGGCTCCGCCAGGGAATAGATTGAGTCGGGCATCGATCTTCTCTTATCAAGGCGCTACACTTGCTCGCGGCGCTAGGCGAGATACAACATGCCCTTTGCCGGCTGCCGCGACGCGGACCGCCTGCCGCCATCCGCGCTGTGCCTAGTCATCGCGTTTTTCTGCTGGGACAGTATTCTTTTCATCGGGCTGCAACGCCTTGTTCCGAGGCTTGCGCGGACGGCGGGGCTTGGGCTTCGGCGCGGGTGGTGGTGGCCAGTCGGCCGCGGTGGACAGCGGCGGCACGGGTTTTCCAGGCAACCCCGCCTCGCGAATGATCCGTGGCCAGCGTGGCTCCCAGCCCAGCAGTAGTGAAATCCAATGCAAGGTGGCGTGGAGAAGTATCACGGGCGAGAGCAGCACCGTCCACAGCAGCACGCCACGCTTCAACCCTCCGCGCCATAACGGCTTGAAGAAGCTCCACGGCGCTTGCAGCGACAACCAGGGCCATGGCACCTTGCCGAGCAACTTCTTCGGCCGCGGCACCGATTGCGGGCCTTCCTCCATGTAGCGACGGATGAATTCCCACAGGTTGACGATATCGCTCGTGCCATTCGCCACTTTGCCGACGAGCATGATGTGGAAATACGGCAGGCCCGTCATGTCGTTGGTCCAGGCGAGCATCAGTTGGGTGCCGGTTCCTCGCCATTCAGGAAGGCCCACCGCAGCCTCCGGGGAGACTTGGTCCCAGGCCAAAGTGGCCAGGCCGCCGGCATAGCCGGGACGATGCAGATACACCTGCCGTGTTACGCGGTTGAAACGGATGAGCAGGCGACGTTGGACGAAGTTCTCCAGTCGGATGAAGCGCCAGAGGAATTTATGCACCGCCCAGCAAATTCCAACCACGAGCAAGCCAATGAGCACCGAGCCAATATAGTCCATGGCTATAGCGGGTCTTCTTAGCCAATAATGGATGCCTGTAAACCAGACGGTACTTAGCCCTATAGATAGTGATCCGAATGTCCAGATGATGAAACCCAATGTCAGAGTCAGAACTGTGATAACACCTCGTTTTTCCTGCAAGGCACCCGCATAGATTTCGATATAGGTATCGTTAAAGGCATAAATGGAGCCGTCCGCGCATGGATGCTCGCTCACCCTATCGCGAATGCCAGGGAGCGGTTTATCTCCCCGCTGTTTTTCCAATTTTTCCTTTTTGAGCGCGAGAGCCATATTGGCCTCCAGCTCGCCTCTCTCTCCGGGATCGTTCTGTATCGCCCAGATTCCACGTTCTATGAAGTACATTTATTTCACCGCGCCGAAGGCTTCGTATAGACTAACCAGCTCTTTTTCTTCGCTTTTAAATGGCTTCCAAAAGCTGTTGAGTTCTCGTTTACCGAGGCAGCTGTGTGTACACCAACTTTCCAGTTCGTCTGGCAGGATGGCCCAAATCACGACCGCCACTACCACGCCAATAACGGTCGCCCATCCGAGTGCCAACCCGAGCATGGCTGTCACTTCTGGAACGGCTAATGCCGCCGACCAGCGAATCAGTGCAGGCAATATCAAACGCAAGAGCGTGCGTTCCGTATTCTGTAGGAGCCACTGCAGATAGGCGCCAGAGGCAGACAGCGACAACATCGAAGCTAAGGCTGTAATTGCAGTTGAAACGATTGCTTGACAGGTATACGCAAAACCAAGGGTGTAACGGCCCTGCTGTAGCTCAGACTTGGCATCCACTGCTGCCAACGCGATAGAAATCCCACCCCCCACCGTAGCCAACAATCCACCAAACAACTTCATCCCACCCAACGCAATCGAAGCCCCCCGTCCCACAACAGTAGAAGGCGCATACCGCGCCGCGACCGACTCGATTCCCGTTGCCGCCAACTCGAACCCCGCTGCCGCAGTGACCAACCCCGCCGCAGTCAACTCCGCATACTCCTTGGTTCCCTTGTCGGAACCGACCGCTTTGGTCAGCAAGGCGATCGACTCCACAAGCGCAACGATCACGCCAGCACGAACCTTATAGAACTGGCCGTTCCCACGGTTCTGGAATTCCTGGGTCAAGGTATTGCGTACCCGGGCGATGTGGGCGTTCACCTGACCGGCTACCCGCGCTTCGCTGGCGCTTCGCCCCACCGCCGCCAGTTCTTCGAGGCGCAGGCACGTAACGCTTCTGCCCAGGTTCGCGTGGATGAAGCCCAACATCGGGACCAGCAGATTGCGGTCGGCCGCATTGTGCGGCAGGAGCTTGAACAGGTACTGATGCGCCTGCGCGAACAGCGTGAGCGAACGGCTCAACCGGGCCGCGTCGAACCATCGGTGCGTGCCCGCCACCATCGCGGCGTCGACAGCGGCATCAGCCTTGCCCAGCAGAGCGGCTACGTTTTTGAAGCGCTCATTCTGGGCGCTCAACATGGCCGTCATGTTCGCCACCGTCATCCCGTCGCCGGCCTGTGCCTTGGCCTCGGCCAAAGCCAGCTTGGCGGCTTCCTCGATCTCCACCTGGTTTCGCGTCAACGCCCGCCAGGCGAAGTTATCCTTGCCGATCGCGATATCCGACCACCAGGAACCCAGCTTGGCCGCACCGCTAGCGCAGCCGTTCATGCCAACCACGCACAGCACGACCTGTTCGGCAAAGGCCTGTCCCCAAACCGGGTCGCGACGATCGTAGCGATCGAGCGCCTCGGCCAACAGTTCACTATGCAACCAGCCAAGATGGTCGGGTTCGCGCTTGTCCATCTCCCGCTGTGCCTGCTTGTCGCGACGAGAGAATTCCTTCTGAACGCTCGCTTTGGCTCCGTCCCAATCCAAGAGCACCTGATAGCGGTCGAACGCGTGCGGGGCGTCCTTTTCCGCACGCTGGCGCGCCTGTGCCGGATCGTAGCGCTTCTCCAATTCCTCGAGGTTTTGCGGATTGAACCCAATGCGCGCTTTCATGCGCAAGTCACTGTCCCGCGCATAGCGCAGCTTCGCTTGCGCATCCATCCCCGCGTTTTCGATGTAACCGCACTGCATGGCCTCCTTGATGTTGTCCAGCGCTTCGGCCACGGCATGCCGACGCTCGTTCGTGATGCCCTGGCTATCCGCCACTTGCAACCACGAGCGATTGATTTCGATCGCGTCGTTACGCCACGCATTCAACTCCTGAACCACGCCGATAGGGTCATACAGAACCACGGCTATGCCGGCATTCTGCTTCAGCGTATCCCGTGTGCTCTTGTAGATCGCGGTGACTTCCTCGGCGGCGCTCCCCGGCTTCAACGCGCTGCGAAATGGCGGGAACGCCTGTCTCTCCAGAACCGCCTTGGCGCCGACGTGATTGCCCGCGCGCAATTCCGCTACGGTGGCGTCGAGCTGGTGCGGGTCCACCACATCCTCGACATTCGTGCAGCTCCGCGCAAGCGTGCGCAAATCAAACTTTTGCAGACGATTGCGATACAACGCGACGTCACGGTAGCGGTCAACCTTCGCGGGGCTTAACGGGTCGGGCGTGAAGAGAATTCTCGCTTCGTCGATGTCCTCGGGGTCGCCCACGGTCAGGGTCCAGCTCCCAAGGTTCTGGATGCCGCCCACGGGCACGCCCGGATCATAGGACCAGACCAGCTGAAGCAGCCCGCTGTCGCAGACTCGATAGGTGGCCTCACAGGCGTACGCCTTGCCACGGCGCTGTACGAACAGGTAGATATAGCCTTCGCGCACGCTGCGCACCGCATATCGGCTATGGGAGAGGGTGACGTTGAGCTTCTTGCCCAGGTGCGCCGGCAACGATGACGCCAGTTGTTCGACTCCGGCTTTGTCGTCATCCGCTATCACGCCATAGCGCAGCGGCAAAATGGTCAACGTGCGCTTGCAACTCACGCACGGGCTCGGTGCGTCATTGCTGCGCGTTCGATTCGCCGCATCGCGACTGATGCCGAGAAGATCAGTCAGGGAATAGGTCGGTTGGGACATCGATGTTCTCTCGTGGTCGGGCTATGCTTGCTGGCGGCGATAGGCGAGATACAGATCGCCAAGACGACCTTTTCCGGCTGCCGCAACGCGAATCGCGTGCTGCCAGCACTGGTCAGCCTTCAGGCGGTCCGGGCTCTGAACCAGTGCGATGAAAACGTAGTCGTGCAGATCGTCGTGTTCGGATAGGCCCGCTTCGCGCGCGCTGGCAAGCAGCGCTTCGATACGGGCCAGCCGTACGCCTCGGCACGGGTTGTCGAGCAGTTCCGGCGTTCGGGCTTCCACCGCCTGGAGCAGACGGTGCGGCAGCGGGTCGCCTATCAGGGCCTGCCAGAGCGCTTCGTCGATCATCAGGGGGGACGGCGGGTTGGCGTGCGCAGCCGCCCGACCGGGAATCCGTCCCCAGCGCTGAACCCGCGTGTCGGCCCGCGGAACCCACCACGACGAGACAGGGGCGATGAATTCACGCCACCAGTTCGGTGGCGCTCGCTGGTATAGCACTGGCAGTACCCAGGGATCGTAATAGCGCAATAGATAGGTGGCGCCATCCGGGCCGTGAGCGAGGGTGGCATGGGCCAGATGCTCGACAAGCCGTTCGGGGGGCACGGTGCTGACTATCCAGCCGTGCAGCGCGTTTCGAAGCCCGGTACTGAAGGCACCGGCGAACTTGTAGTGCCCTTGACGGTCGGCGGCGTCCGTCGCAAGCAGGAGGGGGCTGTAGGGACGTAGCGCGTGCCAGGCCGGGTCTCGCAGCAACGGATAGATATTTCCCGCGAACCGCTCATGCACGGCACTCCGTAGTTCGTCATCGAGTTCCGCCATGTCGCTCACGGCCAGCAGACGCGCCGTGGGCCCGATCGCGTGCATTTCTTCGAGGAGTTGGTCTTCAAGTATTCTCATAGCTTCACCAGTGCCTGATGTTCGGCAGCCGCCTTCAGCCAGCAACCGACGCAGATGGGCTCGCCGGCATTCGGAACACCCGCGAGGGCCAGCGGTGTACCGCCGCCTCCGCTGGACAGGTCGATGGCGCCGGCTTTGTAGTTGACCGCGGCGCCGTTGAATTTGAGGCCGCTCGCATCGAGTGTGAGAACGCCGCCCGGTGTGCTCCAGCAAATGGAGTCGGCGAAACACTCGTAGTGCTTCGTGTGATTCCGGATGGCCTCCGTTGCCTGTAGCTGGTGATGCCCCTGTACGGACACTTCGACGTGGCCGCCTACGCTGGCCGTGTGGTTGGCGGCGATCCTGTCGACACGGCTGTTGCCGATTTCCTCGATGCGATCCCGCGTAATCGAGATTTGCTGGGTGCGTTCGATGACCAGCGTCTGGTCGTTGCCGACGGTGGTCAGTTGATCGTGCCCGATGTCGGTACGGTCGTCGTTGGCGATCGTGTCGTGGCGGTTATTGCCGACCTTGAGGAATTCGTCGTGTGTGATGTTCTCGCTACGGTCATGGCCGACGAACGTGGTTTCGTCGTGGTTGACGTGGATGTTCTGGTCACGCTGCGCGTGAACGTAGATTTCTTCCTGCCCGGCCTCATCCTCGAAGCGCAGTTCGTTGAACCCGTCTCCCTTGTGCGTCTGACTTTTGATCGTCATTCGCGTCTTGTGCCTGGGTAACTCGTACGGCGGCAATTGCAGGCGGTTGTATGCCCTGCCCAGGATGAACGGCTGGTCCACGTCGCCATCCAGGTAGCCGACGATGACTTCTTGTCCGATGCGCGGGATCGCCATATGGCCCCACAGCGCACCCGCCCAGTTCTGCGCGACCTGAATCCAGCATGAGCTGTGTTCGTCATACCGCCCCTGCCGATCCCACGGAAACTGCACCTTCACGCGGCCATATTGATCGGTGTAGATCTCTTCGCCTTCCGGTCCGACCACGGTGGCCGGCTGCGGACCGTCGATACGTGGCCGCGGCAACGGCTCGGCGCGCCATTCGGTGTCGTCCGGCACCAGCACCGCCTCGTAGCGGTAGTGGGTGCCCTGTTGCGCGTCGGCACTGTCCTCGGCCTGGCTCGTGAACTGCTTGCCGCGGTGGACCATATTGACCGGGCGCCAACTCCGATTCATGTCTTCGCGCGGATGGCCGGTGAGTTCGAAGGCGATGCCCGGTTGCAGGCGCGCGTCGTCGCCGCTCACGCGTGCGATACGCGCATCGCGCCGGTGGCCACGCAGACGGTCCTGGGTGAACGCGTTGCCGCTGCCTTCGTGCTTGTAGCGGCCCGGGTAGTCGTA
>NZ_JAPVQY010000043.1 GCF_027257875.1 Burkholderia sp. IMCC1007 | reverse complement strand
AACCATGGCAAGCGAACCGATTCGCGATCCCGCGAACGACCACCTGCTCACCCCGCAGAACGCGGCGTTCATCGTCATCGACTACCAGCCGGTCCAGGTGAACTCCATCGCGTCGATGGATCGGCAGCTGCTGATCAACAACATCGTCGGCGCATCGAAAGCCGCCGTCGCGTACGGCCTGCCGATCGTCCATTCGACCGTCAACGTGAAGACCGGCCTGAACAAGCCGCCGATCCCGCAGCTGCGCGCCGCGCTCGAAGGCTATCCGACCTACGACCGCACCAGCATCAACTCGTGGGAAGACGTCGAGTTCCGCAAGGCCGTCGAAGCCACCGGCCGCAAGAAACTCATCATGACCGCGCTGTGGACCGAAGCGTGCCTGACCTTCCCCGCGCTCGACGCGCTGAAGGCCGGCTACGAGGTCTACGTGGTCGTCGACGCGGTCGGCGGCACGTCGGTGGCCGCGCACGAAGCCGCGCTGCGCCGCATCGAGCAGGCCGGCGGCCAGATGATCAGCGTCGCGCAGTTGTTCTGCGAACTGCAGCGCGACTGGGCGCGCAGCGCAACCGTCCCCGCGTTCATCGACCTGTTCATCCAGACCGGCGGCACCGCGGGCATCCAGTTCTCGTACGACAAGAGCTGATTCGCGACGGCGAATGCCGTTGCCTGTCGCGGCCGCGCCCTCCGTTCCGGCGCGGGTGCAGCCGCGACGCGATGTTGCTTCGGCGCTCGGCGTCGACGCCTTTTCTTCGACCGAAACCGAATACGAACGCGTCATGGATGACTATCTGCTGTTCGCTGGCCGCTTCTTCATCGCGCTGATGTTCGTGCTGAGCGGAATCAATAAATTCCTGTTCTTCCAGCACGGGCTCGACGAGGTCCGCGCGAAGAACCTGCCGCTGCCGCGCGTCGCGCTCTCGAGCACGATCGTCGTGCAGCTCGTGTGCGGCGTCGCGGTCATGGCCGGCTTCCAGACGATCCTTGCGTCGCTGCTGCTCGCGGTCTTCACGCTCGCGACCGCGGTGGTGTTCTATGACTTCTGGAACCAGCAAGGCAACCAGCGCACGCTGATGCTGACCGGTTTTCTCGAGCACATCAGCATCATCGGCGGCTTCATGATCCTGATCGCCGCCGGCCCCGGACACTTGGCCGCGCATGCGTGAGCCGATGTGCGCGCATCGCAGCCCTGCACGCGCACGCAATCGAGGAGAACGAAGATGACCACACTGCACATCGTCGCCGTGCTGTATGCGAAGGCCGGCCACGAGGCGCGCCTGCGGACCCGGCTCGCCGCGCTCGTCGAGCCGTCGCGGCAGGAGCACGGCAACCTGCGCTACGAGCTGCTTCTCGACGAAGCCGACCCGCGCCGCTTCGTGTTCATCGAGATGTGGGAGAACGCGGAGTCCCATGCGCGCCACCACAACGAGGGGCCGCACATCCTAGCGTTCCAGGCCCGCGACTGGGACGCCGTCGAGAAGGTCGACGTCTATCGCCTCACGCAGATCGCCTGACGCGCACCTGTGCACCGGCCATCGCGCCGTCACCACGGCGGCGCGATGCGATCGTTCCACGCACGGAACACTGTAGACAATCCCGCCCGTCTATCGACACGTGACACCTTCCACTACGCTTGAAGCCATCCCGACTTCCCACGGCATCAGGCACGCGTGAAGCACCCTGCTCCCGACCCGCCCGATCGTGTCGCGGCCGTCGCCGCACAGCGCGCTTTCGTCTCACGAATCGTGCGAACCGGGACGACGGGGGCTGCGGCCTTTTCCGTCGAGCGCCGCCGGCAGCCTCGACGCACCGCGCACGGCCGCGCTCGGCTCACGCCCGATGACATTCGGACTGCATCATGAAATCCCTGAACATAGACGATATCCAGGCCTTCCTGTTCGCCGTCGAGCGGCAAAGCATCACCGAATCAGCGCGCCGCCTCGGCCTGTCGAAATCCGTCGTCAGCAAGCGCATCAGCGACCTCGAGCGCACGCTCGGCGTCCAGCTGCTGATGCGCTCCACGCGCAACGTGACACCGACCGAATCCGGCGTGACCTTCTACGGCGCCGCGTCGGAATCGATGCGCCGACTCGTCGACGTCGCCGAGGAAATCGCCGAACGCTCGCACGGGCTGTGCGGCGAACTGCGCATCACGTCGCCGGTAAGCCTGACGCGTCGCTGGCTCGGGCCGGCGATCGCGAAATTCGCCGCCGCGCATCCGCAGTTGCGCGTCACGCTCGAAACCGACGATCGCACGGTGAACCTCGAAGTCGAGCGCTTCGACGTCGCGCTGCGCTCCGCCCGGCTACCCGACAGTGCGTTGATCGCGCGCCGTGTCGCCGCGTGCGAGCGCGTGGTCGTCTGCAGTCCAGACTATCTCGCGGCACACGGTGAACCGGCGTCGATCGACGCACTGCTCGAGCACCGCTGCGTGAACTACAGTCACACGGCGCCGTCGGCCACCTGGACGTTCGCCACACCGGGCGGACTCGGCAAGCCGCGCACGATCACGCCGGGCAGCGTGTTCCTGTCGAACAACGGCGAAACGCTGCGCGATGCCGCGGTGCAAGGCATCGGCATCGCGATGCTGCCGCGCTACATCGTCGACGAAGACCTGCGCGACGGCCGGCTGGTACGCGTGCTCGCCGACGACCCGCCGCAGGACGAAGTGATTTACGCGGTCTATCCGCGCAACCCGTATGCGAGCAACAAGCTGAAACTGTTCATCGAGCACGTGCGCATCGCACTGCTCGATCCGCCGTGGTCGGCCGGCCCGGACGCCGCGCTGCCGGCCGAAACGCTGGCCGCGGATTCGGCCTGACGCGATGCGCGCTTCCATCGTCGGAACAGCGTGTTTCCCGGGCGCCGACGACCGCGCCGGACGCGACTTTCAAATCGTCTTCCGAGCATGGCCGCCCCGCGGCACGCCGGCGCCGTGCGCATCGCGCGTTCCCCCGTCGAACCCGTCCTGCCGGATCCGTCCGCTCGCCACGCCATGCCACCGACCAAGCGCACGCTGACGAAGCCGTCCCGTGCGGCGCAGATCGCGCACACGCTGCTCGACATGAGCCGCGAATACGGGCGCACCGACGGCGCGCGCCTGATCCATGTCGCGAAGACGGTGCTCGCGGCCGTGCTCGCGATGGGCGTGTCGATGCGGCTGGAATTGACGGCGCCGCGCACCGCGATGGTGACCGTCGTGATCCTGATGATGCATCAGCACAGCGGGATGGTGATGGCGCGCGGCTTCTATCGCGGCGTCGGCATGCTGGTCGGCAACCTCGCCGCGATCGTGCTGATCGGCGCCTTCCCGCAGGAGCGCGTGCTGTTCCTCGGCGCGCTCGTGCTGTGGATCGGCTGCTGCACATGGGGCGCCGCGTACTTCCGGAACTATCAGTCGTACGGCTTCGTGCTCGCCGGCTACGCGACCTGCATCGCCGCAGTCCCGTCGATCGACCGCCCCTACGACATCATCGCCAACGTCGTCACCGGGCTCGGCGAGGTATCGATCGGCCTCCTGTCGGCCGGCGTCGTCAGCGCGCTGATCCTGCCGCGCCATGTCCGCGCAATGCTGATGAAGACCGGCGAAGACCACTATGCGGATTTCGTCGGCTTCGTGCGCGCCGCGCTCACGCAGAGCCTGCCGACCGACGAGCAGAGCCGCCGCTACCTGCGGCTGCTCGCCGCGCGCGCGCAACTCGAGAACCTGCGCAGCGCGGCGGTGTTCGAGGATCCCGACCTGCGCGCACGCAACGACATCATGACGCGCATGGCCGGACAATTCCTCGATGCCGGTGCGCGCTTTCATGCGCTGCATCAGTATCGCGTACGCATCGCGCACGGCGACGATCGTCATGCAGCCGGCGTGCTGTCGGCCGCCTGCGACGACGCCGCGCGCGTGCTGCCGCCGGACGACCCGGCACGCGCGTTCGACCTGCGGGCCGTCGAACAGCTCGTCGACGCGCTCGACCAGGCCGTCGCCCGCCTGCCGAACGGCCACACGCCGGAACCGGCACCGGATGCTCGCAACGCGCACCACGCACTCACCGGACTGTCGCTGCTTCGCCAGGCGCTCGACAGCCTGCGCGCGTATCTCGCGGACTTCATCGCGATCCGGCAGCCGACGCCAGTCGCGGCTTCGGCCGCTTCGTCCGATTCGGAGCGAACCCGAGCACCCGTGCGCATCGCCACCTCCGCGAACCGCATGGTGTCTGCCGCGGCGGGGTTGCGTGCGATCGTCGCGGTGTCTGCGGTGTCGCTGTTCTGGATCGCGTCGGGCTGGACCGGCGCGGCCGGTGCCGTGGTGTCCGCAACGATCGCCAGCGCGCTGTACTCGATCATGCCGGCACCGGCCGCGGCGACCCGCCAGGTCGCACTCGGCTGCACGCTCGCGTGGCTCGCGAGCATTGCGTTCAACTTCCTGCTGTTGCCCGACCTGGACGGTTTCGCGCCGCTCGCCGCGGCGTTCGCGCTGTTCATCGCGATCGGCGCGTACCTGAACTCGTTTCCGAAGACGGCCGCTTTCGGTCTCGGCTTCAACATCTATTTCTGCTTCCTGACCAACATCACCAATCCCGGTTTCTATGCACCTGCCACGACGCTCGATGCGGGCTTCTCGTCGATTCTCGGCATCGTGGCCGCATCGCTCGCCTATTCGATCGTCGCGCCGTATGCGGGCGACTGGGTAACGGGCCGCTATCTCGCCGCGCTGCGGCGTCTCGTGTCCGTCGATGCGTGTTTCGGTGCGCTCGACGGCCTGATGCCGCGCTTCGACGCCGGCGTGCGCGACTTCACGCTGCAGATCGCCGCACGCCCCGCAACCGGCCACCTCGGCCAGCAGGCGTTGTTCGCGTGGAGCTTCGCGTCGCTCGAGATCGGCCGCAGCATCGTCGACCTGCGCACGGCCGGCGCCGCCGAACCACCCGGCAGCGCGTGGCGCACGCATGAACACGCGCTATGTGCGTCGGTCTCGCGCCTGTTCGATGCGCCGTCGCCCGCTACGCTGCACGACGCCGACCGCGCGGCCCGCGACGCGCTCGCCGTGCTGACCGCCGCGCCGCAGCTGACGTCCGACGCCGCGCAGCGGCTGGCCGACTGCGTCCGTTTCATGCTCGTGTCGCTGCAATGCAACCTCGTCCCGCTACAACGCGGGCCGGCTTCGCCCTCTCCATCCCGTGCGCCCGATGATGCCCGCGCGTAATCCCGAGCGCCGCGCTGCGGCACGCTCGTTTCCTGTCCTCGCCGCGCGCGGCATCGCAGCGCTCGCCGCGCTGTGGCTCGCCGCGTGTGCGCATACCGGCGGCATCGAGCCGCGCGCGACCCTCGTCGATGCGGCCACGGTCGCAAACGGGCTGCCTGCATCCGCGTCGCAGGCGTCGTGGCCGCGCGACGACTGGTGGCGCGCGTGGCGCGATCCGCAGCTCGACACGCTCGTCGCCGCCGCCGTGACCGGCAGCCCCGCGCTGCGTGTCGCGCAGGCGCGTCTCGACCGCTACGCCGAGCTTGCGCGCATCGCTGGCGCGTCGCGCCACCCGAGCGTATCCGCGCGCGGCGATTTCGGCCGCACGCGCTTTGCGCGGTTCGACAGCCCGAGCCCGCCCGGCGGCAACACGGTCTGGAACAATTCCGTCGGCGCCGACTTCGGCTACCCGCTCGACCTGTGGGGCAAGCATCGCGCCGAGCGCGAAGGCGCGCTCGACAGCACGCTGGCAGCCGAGGCCGATGCGCGCGTCGCGCGCCTGACGCTCGAAACGGCGGTCGTGCGCACCTACGTCACGTTCGCGAAAACGTTCGATCAGCGCGACGTCGCGCTCGCGACGCTCAAGCGCCAGCAGGACGTCGTCGCGATCATCGAGCGTCGCTACCGCGCGGGGCTCGCGAGCCGCTTCGAGATCACGCAGGCGAACACGCCGGTCGCCACGACCCGCGCGCAGATCGAGGAACTCGACCGGCAGGTCGCGGTGCTGCGCAACGAACTGGCCGTCCTCACCGGACGCGGGCCGGGCGCCGGCGCGGCACTGACGCGCCCCGCGCTGCGGCTCGACGTGCCGGCCGCGCTACCCGCGAATCTGCCTGCCGAACTCGTCGGCCATCGGCCCGACATCAGCGCCGCGCGCTGGCGCGTCGAAGCGATGGCCAACGGGACTCACGCCGCGCACGCCGACTTCTATCCGAACATCGACCTGATCGCGAGCGCGGGGCTCGCTTCCGCTGCATTCGGCGGCTTCTTCACGTTCATCAACAACGATGCGATGACGCACGGCTTCGGCGCGGCCATTTCGCTGCCGATCTTCGACGGTGGCGTGCGCCAGGGTCGCTACGGCGTCGCGGTCGCCGACTACGACCTCGCGGTCGAGGCGTACAACGAGGCCGTCCTCGCGGCGTTCCGCGACGTCGCCAACCAGGTCGTGTCGCTGCAGTCGCTCGCGCAACAGCAGGTCGACATCGCGGCCGCGAATGCATCCGCGCAACACGCGTTCGACTATGCGACGCAGGGCTATCGCGCGGGGCTCACGGATTACCTGAACGTGCTGTCGACCCAGACCGAGCTGCTGCAGGCGCAGCAGGCGCTCGCGAACGTGCGCGCCGCGCGTCTCGACGCCTGGGCGCAACTGATGATGGCGCTCGGCGGCGGCGTCGAACCGACGGGCGACGTCGCCGCCCGGCCACCGCGAGGCGCGCCCGATGTTCGCTGAATTTCCGTTCGTGTCGTTGCTGGTGCCCGGGCTGCTGCCCGCGCTCGTCGGGTGCGGCGTCGCATTCTGGATCGTCGACCGCGTGCTCGCGCGCGCCGGGCTCTACCGGCACGTGTGGCATCCGGCGTTGTTTCGCGTGTCCGTGTTCGTGTGCCTGTTCTGCGGCGCCGGCCTGTTGCTGACCGGCTGATGCATCACCCTGTTTCGTATCGAGTCAACATGCGTGCCCAAACCTCTTTCCGCGTAGCGGTCACCCTGCTGCTGTTCGTCGTCGCCGTGCTGCTCGCCCACGCGCTGTGGAATCGCTACATGTATGCGCCGTGGACGCGCGATGGCCGCGTCCGCGCGAAGGTCGTCAACATTGCGCCCGACGTGTCGGGCATCGTGACCGACGTGCTGGTCGCCGACAACCAGCAGGTGCGCCGCGGCGACGTGCTGTTTCGCATCGATGCCGAACGTTTTCGCTATGCGCTCAAGCAAGCCGATGCGCAGGTCGCGCTGCGCAAGGCGGAGCTCGACATGCGCCGGCAGCAGGCGTCGCGCCGCGCGCAGCTCGACAGCGCAGTGATTTCGGCCGAGGTGCGCGAGGACGCCGGATCGGCCGCGCGGCAGGCGCAGGCCAACTACGACGCGGCGCTCGCCACGCGCGACGTCGCGCGCCTGAATCTCGTGCGCAGCGACATCCTCGCGCCGGTCGACGGCTACATCACGAACCTGAACCTGTACCCGGGCGACTATGCGACCGCGGGTGTCGCGCGTCTTGCGCTGATCGACGCGCATTCGTACTGGGTCTACGGCTATTTCGAGGAAACCAAGCTGCCGCAGGTACACGTCGGCGATCCGGCGGAAATCCGGCTGCTCGCAGGCGGCCCGTCGCTGACCGGGCACGTCGAGAGCGTTGCGCGCGGCATCAGCGATCGCGACAACCCGGCCGGCTCGACGCTGCTCGCCGACGTCAATCCGATTTTCACGTGGGTGCGGCTCGCGCAGCGCGTGCCGGTCCGGATCCGGCTGGACGGCGTGCCGGCCGGCGGATTCCTCGCGGCAGGCACGACCTGCACGGTCACGCTGCGTCCGGCGCGGCACGCGGCGGCAAGCAACGCGTCGCAGAATGGGCGCCCGTGATGGCGCTGCGCCGCTCCCGCACGCACACGCACCGATGTTCGATATCGAGCAACACCGTGTTCTGCGCGACATGCCTTCCGGCCTCGGCGCATGCGCTTTTACACTGGGCATTCCGGCGATCCGCGGCAGTCGTCCAGTTCGGCGCCCGCGAGTCGGCCAATCCCGTACCGGCCGTGTCATCGTGCGGCCCCGATCGATCCCGACTGACGCGCACTTCGTTGGACGGCAGGAGACTCGCCATGACATTCAGCCTAACTGACGATTCCCGACGTCTCGCCGGGCAGCCGACACAACACCGCTCGGTGCGGCGTGATGCAGACCCGTCTCGAAGCGTTCGCCCTGGAGTCCGCCCATCATGCTGACCGTCTCTTCCGTCGGCATTGCACCGCGCGCATCGGCACCCGGGCGCAGCGTGATTCAGGTCACGCTGCTCGAGTGGTCGCACGAATCATTGCTTGTGCGCTGGGTCGAACGCGGCCGCCTGCACTACGGCGAACAGAAATGGCGGCGTGCGCGCGCGCGACGCGACGGCCGGTGCGCGTACTCGGGCCGCGCGATCGTCCAGGGCGAAGCCGTATTTCGTCCGACCGGGCGGCCACGGCCCGCGAATCACCTTGCGATGATCGCGGCCGATGCGGTCGGGGCACTCGATGCGTAACGGGTGGCACCGTATCGGCCACGCGGAACGATGCTTGCATCATGCGCCCGTTATGCGACGGGTCATCCGGAATCCGTACTTATTACCACCGGATTCGTTGCCCGGCTGGCGACAGTGCGTCACGCGCGGGCCGGCTTATCGGCCGACGCAATCGCGCGTATCTTCAACACATGCTGTCTGATCGCCGCAGCTTCATCGGCATCGTGTCTCAACCGGCCGGTCGTGCTGTCACGATCGCCGCCGCCCAACAAGGAAACCGATCATGGAATTCGTACTGGACCACTCGCTCGACGACGAGACCGCCCGCGCGGTCGAACATGAAATCTGGCGCGTCGACCCTGACGCAAAGATCGAAGTCGATCGCGCGACATCGCACGTGAAAGTCGAATCGTGGCTGTTCCCCGAGGAATTCATCGTCGCGTTCGAGGACGCAGGCTACAGCGTCAGGATCAAGGATCACTGACACGCGCGGGCCGGCTTCAACGCATGCCGGCAACCGCCGCTCACTCGCCGCCCTTGAACGCAGGAAGCTGCTGCCCGAGCCGAGCGCCCATTTCGGCGCCGAGCGCCTGCAGCGCATTGAACGGGCGAATCATCACCTCGAACTCGACGATGCGACCGTCGTCGTCGAAGCGGATCATGTCGATCCCCTTCAGCCGTTTGTCGCCGATCGTCGCGCTGAATTCGAGCACGACGCTCGTGCCGTCGTCGTCGGCAAACTGGCGGTGGTATTCGAAGTTCTCGAGGATCGTGATCACCGTGCGCAGCGCGAGCAGCAGCGCGGGCGCCGGGCCGTACGGCTTGAACGCCATCGGCGAGCGGAACACGGCGTCCGGATGAACGATCGTGTCGAGTTCGCTGAAATCCTTGCGTACGAGCATCGCGTGCCACGCATCGAGCGATGTCGCGACGGCGCGTTTCAGATTCGATAAAGGTTGCATGCTCAACGACTCCGGTAACGTCATACAAAGGATTGCCGCTCGAAGGCGGCGCCCGATCGGGCCGCCTTCGCATCGTCCGGGCCTCCGCGTGATCACGCGTCGGGCAGGATCACGACCTTGCCCTTCACCTGCCGGTTCGCCATCCGCGCGATCGCGTCGGCCGCACCCGACAGCGGCACGCGCTCGGTGATCGCGGGCCGCACCTTGCCGGCCGCGAACCACTGCGCGAGCTGGCGCATGTTCGCCGCATGCTGCGCAGGGTCGCGCCGCACCGCATCGCCCCAGAACACGCCGAGGATGTCGCGCTCCTTCAGCAGCGCAAGATTCAGCGCGATCTTCGGAATCTCGCCGGCGGCGAAGCCGACCACGAGGAACCGGCCACGCCACGCGGTCGCGCGCAGCGCCGCCTCGCTGTACGCGCCGCCGACCGGATCGTAGACGACGTCCGCGCCGCGCCCGCCGGTCAGTTCGTCGACGCGGCGCCGCAAGTCTTCGGTCGCATAGTCGATCGTGTCGTCGGCGCCAGCTTCGCGGCACAACGCGAGTTTCTCGGCGCTCGATGCGGCCGCGATCACGCGCGCACCCAGCGCCTTCGCGATCTCGATCGCGGCCAGCCCGACGCCGCCCGCCGCGCCCAGCACGAGCAGCGTCTCGCCCTGCTGCAGGCGCGCGCGCTGCTGCAGCGCATGCAGCGACGTGCCGTAGGCCAGCACGAGCGCCGCGCCCTGCTCGAACGTCATCCCGGGCGGCAGCGCCGCGATCTGGTGCACGTCGGCCACGCATTGCTCGGCGAAGCCGCCGTGGCCCGTGAATGCGACGACTTCGTCGCCGGGCCGCCACTGGCTCACGCCGTCGCCCACCGCGTCGATCACGCCGGCGAATTCCGCGCCGGGCGAGAACGGCAGCGCCGGCTTCACCTGATACAGCCCCTGCACGATCAACGCATCGGGAAAATTCAGCGACGCGGCCTTCACGCGAATCCGCACCTGGCCCGCGGCCGGTTCGGGAATCGCAACGTCATCGATGCGCAAATGGTCGATCGGGCCGAATGCGGTACACAACAGGGCTTTCATGCTTTTGTCTCTCCTTGCGCGGCGAACCCGCGCATCGATATGACCGCGGGACATGCCCGCGCGATCGGCGCGCGACGCAGGCGCATCGGCCTGCCCCGCGACACCGCCGTGATCCGTACGGCACGACGCTCAGAACCACGCGTCGCGCATCTCGAGCGTCGTCGTGTCGACACTCGCCAGCAGATCGAGTTGCGCATCCACCTTCGGCAACTCCCAGCGCAAGAAATAGCGCGCGGCCGCACGCTTGCCGTCGTGGAAATCGTCGTCGTGGCCGTGCGCGGCAAGCGTCACGTCGAGCCACAGCCACGCGACGACGAGATGACCGAACGCCTCCAGATAGACGCTCGCGTTCGCAAGCCGCACCTGCGGATCGCCGAGCTCGCCGAGTGCGCGCGTGACATCGACGAGCCGCGCCCAGCGCTGCGCGAGCGCGTCGGCATGCACGCACGTGTCGCCGTTGGCGGCTCGTGCGCGTTCGATCGTCGCACCGATGCGCGCATCGAGCGTGCGCAGCAGCGCGCCGTCGTCCTGGCCGACCTTGCGGCCCAGCAGGTCGAGCGCCTGGATGCCGTGCGTGCCTTCGTGGATCGGATTGAGACGATTGTCGCGATAGAGCCGCTCGACCGGATAGTCGCGCGTATAACCGTAGCCGCCATGCACCTGGATCGCGAGATCGTTGGCCGCAAGACACCACTGCGACGGCCAGCTTTTCGCGATCGGCGTCAGGATGTCGAGCAGCCGCGCGGCGTCGGCGCGCACTGCCGCGTCCGCGTGTGCGCGCGCTTCGTCGACCAGCCGCGCGCAATACAGGATCAGCGCGAGGCCGCCCTCGACGTACGCCTTCTGCGCGAGCAGCATGCGCCGCACGTCCGGATGCGCGACGATCGGCGCCTGCGGCGCGGCCGCGTCCTTGCCGGACGGTCCGAGCGGACGGCCTTGCGGCCGGCTGCGCGCATAGTCGAGCGCGTGCAGGTAACCGGTGTAGCCGAGCGCCACCGCGCCCGCGCCGACGCCGATGCGCGCCTCGTTCATCATGTGGAACATGTAAGCGAGGCCGTGATTCCGCTTGCCGACCAGATAGCCGATCGCACCCGCGCGCCCCTGCGGACGATGGCGCGTGCCTTCGCCGAAGTTCAGCAGACAGTTGGTCGTGCCGCGATAGCCCATCTTGTGGTTCAGCCCGGCGAGCACCACGTCGTTGTGCTCGCCGCGGGCAGTGCCGTCGTCGCCCGGCAAATACTTGGGGACGATGAACAGCGAAATGCCGCGCGTGCCGGGCTGGAGCCTGCCGTGTTCGTCGGGAATTTTCGCGAGCACGAGGTGAACGATGTTTTCCGCCAGTTCGTGCTCGCCGCCGGAAATCCACATCTTGTTGCCGGTGATCCGGTAGCGCGGGCCGAGCGCAGCGTCGCATTCGAAATCCGCGCGCGTGACGATGTCGGACAGCGACGAGCCGGCCTGCGGTTCGGACAGGCACATCGTGCCGAAGAAACGCCCTTCCAGCTCGGGACGCGCGAACGCGTCGATCTGCTCGGGGCTGCCGTGCGCGAGCAACAGGTTCGCGTTCGCGACGGTAAGAAATGGATACGCTGCGGTCGCGATGTTCGCGGCCTGGAAGAACAGGAACGACGCGGCTTCGACGAGCTTCGGCAATCGCATCCCGCCGAACGCTTCGTCCTGGCCGGCCGCGATCAGGCCGGCATCCGCGAACGCGCGCACCGCTGGCGCGACTTCGGGAATCAGTGTCACGCGCTCGCCGTCGAACTGCGGCTCCTCGCGGTCGCCGCGCGCCGCATGCGGCGCGAACAGATCGGCGGCGATTCGCTCGCTCGTGTCGAGCACCGCATCGAACGTCTCGCGGCTGTGCTCCGCATAGCGCGGCAGCGCGGCGAGCGCGCCGGCATCGAGCCAGTCGTACAGCAGGAACGCGAGATCGCGTCGCGACATCAACAGGCTCATCGTGACGTCCTCCGCGTGACGCGCTTCGCCCACGTCGCCAGCGGCCGCTCAAGCGCCGTCCGGTCGATCCGCGTGCGCTCGATCGATGCATGCTCCATCACGTCTGTCTCCTGTCGGGCGGCGTGCCGGCGCGCCCGTTGGCTCCGGCTGCCGGAAACCGGATGATTGGGTCGGTGACTGCAAGTGCTGGCGGAAATTTAGCACGGTCGTTCTAAAACGACAATGCGTGTACCTGCGTATCGACCGGTGGGCGCGCGCGTGGGCGCCGGAATCCGTTGTGCGCGCCCCCATTGCGGTCGGGCGCATGACCGTGCATCAGGCTGCTTTTGATCACTTCTTCGTCGTGCATGCGCCGGTGACGAGTTTTGTCCAATTCGTCGTGGTGTCGGCCCACTCCGACGCGGAAATTCGACGTTGCGCGCCGCGACTAGGCACAATCATGCTCGCTGTCAGGATCAAAACACTTCGCGCGACGTCGGCCAATTCGATAAGGACAAGCATCATCCACTTGGCAGAGGCATGACCAAGTGTGTCCAGCATTGCAGCGGAAGCGGTATCGTGCAGCCGTGCGTCGCCACTTTGCGTTCAGGCAGATCGAATCGGCTTTCTGCGCGAAAGGGTGCATGCGCGGCGTAGCCGCAATCTCCGTACACTGCCGACAACCGAGGTCCCGCTGGCGGATCAAGTTGCGCGGGCTGATACGGGTTACGTGGCCACGATTGCACGCGAATCGGTGTTTTTCCTCAGTCCTCGATAGGTCGAATCCAGGCAAATCGGCCCATGCTTTTCGGGTGCATTGCGCAAGGCGCGACTACCGCACAGCGCCGGCTGAGATTCGTCTTGGGGAACAGACATTTGCGACAAAAATACGCTGTCGTCAGTGCAAACGTTCCGGTCTCGCTGATCGCGGTATCCAGCGAGCCTCCGAGTCGATCGACGTAACCGGCAGGTCTTTTCGGTTAAGCGGTTATCATAGCGACGTCAAACGTTAGCGTGCCCGACACCATTCGGCGCAACTGCACCTGACGATAACTTCGAGTTTTGCCGGCCGGCCGGTTCATTATTTCACGCGATGGATCATCTGCTTCCGCATTACGAACGAGAACTTTCACGACTGCGCCGGTCCGTCGCAACCTTTGCAACACGCTATCCCAAAATTGCCGTTCGTCTCGGGATTTCCGGCGACCGCTCCGAAGATCCCCACGTCGAACGGATGCTGCAGTCGTTCGCTCTCCTCGCTGCGGATATAGGAAGCCGGCTCGACGACAGCTATCCGGAATTCGCCGAAGCCCTCCTCGGCATGCTGTATCCGCAGTATCTTCGAACGGTTCCTGCGTGCGCAATCGCCCAGTTCGATGTCTCGGGCATGTTCGAAAAACTCACTGAGCCATCGCGCATCGCCCGCGGCACAGAACTGGCGAGCAAAACGGAAGACTGCCTGTTCCGAACCGCATATGACGTCACGTTAGCTCCCGTGCGAATTTCGGCTGCGCGCTACGCCCCGGCAACTGCAGTTCCCTCCGACGTCGTCCTTCCCGCCGGCACAACCGGTCTGCTCTCCATTACCTTTGCGGTTGCCCGCCCCGACTTTCGGATCGAAGCCGTCCCCAGCCCGTTGCGCATCCATATCAACGGCCCCCGCGAAGTCGTCGGCGCGGCAATGGATACGATGACGATGCGCACGGCCGCCGCCTTCGTCGAAAACGCCGAACGTCGCTGGTCAACGCTGACCACACCACCGCTCGCCGCCGCCGGCTACGATGAAACCGAGAAACTGCTCGACGAAGATGACGGGCCGCCAGCGCTGCGGCTACTGAGCGAATACTTTGCGTTTCCGAAGAAATTCGATTTCGTTGACGTCGACCTCGCCGCGCTCGCGCGTACTGCCGGCTCCAGCCAGCAACTTACCTTGCATCTCGCCATTTGCGGCGTTCATCCAGATTCGTGGACAGCGCAGCGGCTAAAAAATCTGTCGGCGGACAATCTGAGGCTCTTTTGCACGCCGATCGTCAACCTGTTCCGGCTTACGTCGCTGCCACTCAAGCGGAATCCGATCACGAACACGTACCCCGTGCAATCCCAGAATACGGACGTTGCGGGTGTCGAAGTGTGGTCTGTCGAGTCGGTCCGTGCCACGACAGGCAGTTCCAGAGCGAACCTCATTCATCCGTTCGCGTCGCTCATGCACAGCAGTTCCGCCAAACCGGCTGGCCCCTATTGGGTTCTCATGCAGCCCAGCGCGGCCCCGCCATCGGGAAAGAAGGAAACCGCGCTCAGCCTGGTCGAACTCGACGGCCGTCCGGCAACCGACACCGGAATCGAACAGATAACGGCGGCCGTGACATGCTCGAATGGCAATTTCCCTCGCACGATGCGGGCCGGCGCCGAGGATGGTGATCTGGTGAACGAACAGGGAACGATGGTTTCCCGCATCGTGATGCTGGACGCACCGACGGAAGTCGCGCGATTGTCGAAGGAAGGCGATGCGGCTTGGCGGCTCGTCACGCAGTTCGCCCCGCACTCGATCGAATTGACCCGCACCGGGCTTGCGGAGCTGAAACGCCTGTTCCGCCAATTCACCGCTCATTCCACGGGACACGCGAAACTGCTCGACGGACTGACGAACCTGAGCCATCGGGCCAAACAGCTCTGGCTTCCCGGAAAACCAATGCCGAGTTTCGTGCGAGGTCTGGAAGTGACGTTGACGGTCGACGAACAAGCGTTTGCCGCCATCGGCTTGAACGCGTTCATCAGCGTGATGGATCACTTCTTCACGGTGCACGCGCCGGCGACAAGCTTTGTTCAACTTGTCGTGATGTCGGCTAACTCCGGCGCGGAAATTCGACGTTGCACGCCGCGACCTGGCACAATTCCGCTCGCTTGACAGGCTGTTGCATGGCCCGCCAAAACAGATAGACTGATACCCCATCAGCATGGGGCACATTTCTTCTTCAGTCTGTCGAACATCCCGATCCGCCGCCTGCCTTAACGTGGTTCGTTCCGCACGGGCACAGAACCAGATCGCCATCCAGGGCGCACGATCGACCGTCCTCTTGCATATCGGCACCACTACCTTGGATCGGATGCTCGCCAGGACATTTGGTGCACGTTGCCATTTCGTGATCCAGGGCGATACGTCTGTCGCCATCGTACATACTCGAAGCAGTCGCGATAACGTGCCCGCCGGTCGTAGTCAAATCGCCATCACATACCAGTGCTTTACTCATGACGCTCTCTTGCGGGTCGCCCACTGAAAAACACATCTACTACTGTCAACAGCATCTCAGGACTCGCTGTAACGGAAAACAAGCTTCCCCATCTGCCACGCATCATCGGGCCGCTTTAGCTTTTTCGATGTTTTGGGCAAGTCAACATCTGCGGGATTTTCCCAGCCAAACGTCGCAAATATCCGATTTGCCATAGGCAACTGCCTCTTGAATCTACGACTTACTCTATATGCCAAAAAAATGGCTATTATCTCAATCGCCCCCCATGAAACGAGAAATGTTTTCATAAAGAACATCCATCGATCATGTAGGCCATTGTATAGCATCATCGACGCCACCAGTAGCGTCATGGCCAGCGCACAACCGCTCCAGAATAGCACCGATAGTTTCATGAAGAATTTAAATAATGCCCGACTACCACGTTCGCAATGAGGGTGAACGGACAAAATTCCATCACTACACCGCCTGATTGCGTATCCAATCCATCCAGTTCCCGCCCGCTCCGCGACAACTTCGACCTCGTCACCATTTTCGAAGACCGACAACCAGATCCATGCGCGGATCTCATTACCGTTCAGTTCAAAAGTAACGAGATCCCCTACGGTGTCTGTGAATTGCGTTGATGTACTTAGATTGAGCGCAATATCATTCAGGCCTGCCAACGCTGCAACGATCGCCGTGCGCTCCATTGCCTGCTTGTCCGCCTCCGTAAAAATGCTTTCATAGGAGGCACGGCGCTTTGTCAGTCCCGTGATGATTCCTCGCAGGAGCACAGGGCCAGTAGCCTGCTTATTTTCCATCGTCAATTTCCCGTTGCAGCAAGCGCCGCCTCAAAAGCAGCCTGCTGCTTTTCCAATGTGCGCCCTTTGTCCGGTGCGGTTCCGAACGGCGAACTTGATAACCAGTTTTCCAGGTCATCCGGCGTAAAGTAGTTGTAGATCAGCGTAATCACAGTCAGGATCACGGCCACTTCCCAGCCAGTTGCGATCAGGATCAGACGCCCGCTAAGCATTAGCCATCCCCCTGCGGACACCTCCGTCGCAAGCCCAAGTGCAACGGTTTCCCCCGCGTAGGCTCTTGCCCCCTTGAGTACCGTACTCGCGACGTATGCTTCCAGCTTCTGCCCCGCGAGCCCAGCGGCTCGGCCCTCGATCCGAGCCTGAGCTCCTGCCATGCCGGCCGAGAGTCTCCCCAGGAACCGCACCTTTCCAGGAGACAGGCTGGGCGATCGCATAAGCAATGGTGCAGAGGAACTGATAGCCGTTAGAATCGTTGCAATACCTGACCCGAGATCCAGCATGCCCTTGATGCTATAAAAAATAGCTTGCTTGTAGTTTGCCGATGACACTCCAGATGTTACTTTCATCCCATCTGTTGTGAAGGATATAAACGATGAAACCCCGCCCAAACAGCTCGCGGCAACCTTCATGCTCGCAAGCGTCGCAGTGGCCGTAGACTTCCCAAAGCCGCTGAGCCATTTGTTGTAAACGTTAAGCCCAGCCCCAACCAACGATAAGGTCCCACTGGCAATAGTCAATTCGTCAGCAGCCGTCTTGTTCGGCTTTGTCCAGAGCAGGAAGTAATTCATCATCTCGATGATGAACAACGCCCCGGAGATCTTGACTGACGCGGCGGCCTTGTCCCGCGCGGCATTCGGTGTAAACCGCGCCTCAGCATACAGCTTGCGGACGAGGGCGCCACGATCATCATTCGCCAACGTCGCGTATGCTTGTGCCCGAACCTGCATGGGATTCAAGCTGGGATTCTTCGCCTTGATTTCCCAAATCGTTTTGCTCATCACGGTGTCCATTTGGCCTTCCCAGGCAGCCAGCTTCACCACGATGCGCTTCGCGTCTTCCAGTACGAGGCCCCCACGCACCATCAACGCCCCCTTGATCAGCATTCCGCCAACGGAACGAGAAATCGGTCCAAAGACATTTATCAACGCACGTCCCGACCACAGCGTCAATCGCTCGATCCCCAGAGCCTTGAGCGGTCGCTCGGTCGCTGAGCCGGCGCGCTCGTGCTTGAAGATGTCCTCGACCTTTTCGTAGAACTTCACGAATGACTTCAGGTATGCAAGATCGATGTAGAGCGATGCCTGCTTCGCCTCATACCACGACGCAGCCTGATCCACGATCGAATCACTTTTTGTAGCCTGTACCCTCGTCAGGAACGTCTTCAACTCCTGACGAATATCCGTCTGGTTATAGGCGAACGCCCGCCAAAAGTAGCTGCGCTCATCGGTCGGATCCATGTTGTTGATGAGCTTCTCGACAATACGCACCCCCGCATTGGTCGCAGATAATCCGGCATACGCTTCGTCAATCACACCATGAAACGCCACGCCGTCACCCGCGTCATCCGGATGATAGTCGTTGAGCGCATGCCGAAACGCGTCGGCGGAAAGCCAGGCGTCGCGATCAGGCACACGCTGCTTCTGCAGCTCTTCGCACTTGTTGGTGATCTTGTCGAACCACGTGCTGAAGTTGTTGGGCCACTTTCCTCCCTTGAGGCTGGCCTGGTATTTGCGCCAAGCCTTGTCACCCGCGGCTTGTTTTTCCGCAGGCGTGAGTTGCCCGGCGTTGTCGATCATCTCTAATGCGCTGGGCGCCATAATGCCGCCATCACCAGCACCAAGAGCTGCACTCATCATCCCCTTGCGCAGGAGACTCTCGCTCAATGCGGCACCACTGCGAACCGCCCGTTCGGCCGCCTCGATGGACTGTGCGGCATCCACGCGGAGCGGCTGCATGCCGGTATAGCGCATGAGCATGCCAGCGGGATCGTTATGGAACCCAGCGAGTTCGTGCGCGATGCCAATCCCATCCCACAACGCCAGCAGCATCGGCTTATGGGGCGCGCCGCCAGCATTCTCGCCAATTTCATTCATTAGCTTGACCAGATCTTTACTGGCCGAGCCCGAGGGAGAGGTTTGACGGATATGCAACGGATAACGCGTGGCTTCCTGCTCCCAAATGGTGTCGTCAGTCGCACGTCCGTATTCGTCAATGGCGATCGGCTTGGCGGGCGGAGCGAGCAAATCAGCCTTCAGGCCCGGCTGGTACTCGACAATCTGGTCTATCCCGGCCTGTGTGGCAACGGTCGCATGCCCGGCCTCGCCTTTGTTCATGCCGAACATGCCGCTTCCCGTCTGGATCCATGTCGCCGGCATGATGACCTGCATACGTTCGTTACGCAGCTTCGAGGACGTCGCGTACTTCTGGAAAACTTCCTTGATCCACGGATACTCGGAGAAAGCGATGAAAACCCGTGTCGCCTTCTCAGGCTTCTCGATGGAGATAACATCCATAGGCACGGCACCGCCGCCCTGTGCGCACGCCGGGTCTGTCTTCGGTACCGACGGCAAAGGGATCGTCTGCTTCCAGAGCCGTCCGTCTTCGGTCACCCGATAGGCTTCCCAGTAGTTGCTGCCGCGTGCACCTTTCTCGTAGAAAAGATAGAGCCACCCCTCTCGGAGCGTTCTCAGGCTGTAGTGATGCGCGGTCAATGCGATGTCCGTGACACCCGGACCGACAATGCCAGGAGGCATCGCATTCGACATGGTTTTCGGCACTACGGCATATCGAACCGGCAAAATCGCGAGACCCGATTTCATACAGTTCGGGCACGTCGCGGTACAAGTCAGAGGAGTGTTTGCCATGATCTGTTTCGTTATTCGTTATAGGTTCAGGCGCGGCTACCCCGATTAGCCGAGACACGCAAGCGCTCGTGCCAGACGCCATTCCGAATTTCCGCGATTTCGTCCGAAGTGAGCTCGTCGATCCGTTCGACATAAAGATCCCCTTCGGCTCTGCTGCTCAGTATCTGCAGAACCCGCGGATGCAGGTCGAACTCCGGATGCCACGAGAGCGCATGGCCGACAAAAGCCACCCCGTCAGCCTCGTCCGTCAAGCCATAGTGCCGAGCCCTCAGCGCAGCTGCCATGGCCGCATCGGCCTCATGTTGCTTCGGTTGGCGGTCGAGATCGTACGCATGCAGCGCAAGTGCGCGATTGACGATGCCATGACAATGGATAGCCTGCCATTGCGCAGCATCGAGCACAAAGTCGTCTCGCCGCCCCATGGTGTTCATACGGGTAATGGGTACCGCTGCAGCGTCGAGGGTATGCCATGCTTGGATCGGACCCAACAACGCATGCTGCTGCACCGGTGCCAACAGAGGCCAGAGCAGTGCTTGCGAACGAGGATCGTAGAATCTCAGCAGGCAAAGACGACTCTGATCGTCGTTCTGAAGCGTGAGACGCGAGCAATGTGCCGCGATCTCCCCGGCTGATGCAGAACTGGCCAGCCAACCACCGATGCGTTGCCCCATCCCCTCGGCCATCGACTGTGGGCGTCTGTCTTCGAACGCCAGTCGCACACTTTCTTCCAGCGCGGCGACACCAGATTCAGCTTTGAGATCCAGTTCGAGAAGGTAGGGATAATGTGCCGGCGAGACCGCCTCATGATCTATTACCACGTCGGTCTTGGGTAAATCCGCGCGTAGTGCGTTGTCGCCGCCATCATCGGCCAACGGATCCCGTTGGCTCGGGTCGACAAGCAGCAGACAACGCATGTCCGGATGCTGGCTGAACCAACTCTTTAATGCACCGACCTGCTCGCTAATTCTGACCTCCTCCGCCACGAAATCGTCCGCACCACCGCCATCGCGCCCTTGCCGCATCTGCATGTATGACATCGACTTACTCCAGCACGACGGTTGATGCGCTATTGGCGGACGCCGACGCCGTCTGCCAGGAGCACCCCTTTGTGACGCTCTTAATCTGTGCGGGCAAGCGCATCGACGACGCGCCCTGCTTACTCCACGATGCGCCCTTCTCAAGAATTCGACCGGTCGTCCCGTTCTCGATCAGGTCGGGCGTGATCTTGATGTACGATCCACCGGCCCCGATCCAGATTTCCTTGTCCGCCGAAATCACGACTCGGCCGTCAACGCTGGTGACAGTCAGATCCTGCTGCGCGGTCAACGCCATGGCATCGCTTTTCGCTTGGATCTCGACCTTGCCCTTCGCCGCAAACAGCTTGATCCCAGCGTTCTGCGCGAACAGGCTAATCTTCTCCATCACGCTTACGATCAGCGATTTGCCGGCCGCCACGTGCGTGCTCTTGCCGCTCACGATATTGACTTGCTGATTGGCCGTCAGCTGCGCTGAATCCTGAGTCGACAGCCCCAAGCCCGCAGGGCTCGCCATCAGCATGATCGGCGTCGAAAAGCCATTCGCATTACCCGTGCCGCCGCCGCCGGTCCGACCGCCGCTGCCGGCGCCGCCGCTCACGCTATAGTGCGTCGCGTCGGTGAACTTCTTGAGTGCGTCCTGCCCTTCCTGCAAACTTTCGGCCTGGTTCGCCGAGCTCGCCTGCGACGTCAAATCCACAACGGTTTCCGCACTGGCCAACTGCTCGGACGCGGCCGTTACGTTCAACGGTTGGTTCGTCGCGGTCGGGTGCGTAGATACGAACAGGCCCTGCCCCGCCCGAATGGCGCCGTAGGCGTCCGACTTGAGGTCGAAACCGCTGCCGAGGAATGCACCGCGCGTATTGTCGGTCTGCTGGATCAGGTACCCCAGGTGCAAGTGGGACTGATAGCTGCTCGAGTAAAGGTGAACCCGATTCTGCTGCGTCGAGTCGTCCATGACGAGCTGGTTGTAGCCGGTGCCGCCATACTCGCGCGAGCGCTGACCGGACAGCAAACCGTTCGTGTGCCACACCGGCTGCGTAGCTCCCCCGTACATTCTCGCGATGATGACGGGCCGGTCACAGTCCCCTTCCATGAAACCGACGACCACTTCGTCGCCCTTGCGTAGCGGTTGAATCCCACCACGATTCGAGCCTGCATCGAGGAAGGTCGGGCGCACCCAGCACGATGCACGTTCATCCTGGCCATTGCGGCGATTCCAGTGGAACCACACCTTCACCCGGTTCAGCGAATCGGTATACACCTCCTCCCCGCTCGGCCCGGCGACGATTGCATTCTGCAACTGCATCACCGGCTTCTTGTGTTCGAACGGGCTGCGGAACGGGACGTTGCGCGGCTGCGCCTCGACCACCACCTGAAAGAAACCTTCGCTGCCGTCTGCGTGGCGAACCGTCGCGCCGGCCTTCGCTTGCGCCACTTCCGCAGCCAGCCCGTCGGGAAATTGCTCTGCTTCGTCCAGACCGGGCAGGTTATTGCAGATCAGCCAGTCAACCGCGAGCAGGACAAATTCGCGATCTGGTTGACTGCCCGCATCATGCACCGGATGACCGCGAAGTTCGAAGCGCCGCCCTGGCATCGCGCAGCGCAAGCCTCCTATCCCGTGAAAACGCTTCATCCGCGACTTGCGCTCTTCAAGCCGAATCTGCGCAAGACGCTCACCTTGCTCACGGTCCGACCACATGTACGCGCCAGGGTAGTCGTAGATTTCCCCATCGGTCGGCAACTGGCCGTCCACGTCGGTCACGCCCTGTACCTGCCGAGGGAGATCGGGGCGCTTATAGTCGAACGAGCGCGACGTCAGTTGCGCGCTGTCGATCTGAAGCTGCTCTTTCCACTGCGCAAACCCGTCGAGTTCCCCGCTGATTTCCGTAGGGCCGAACTCGACGACGGGCTGTTTCAGTTGAGGGACGAAATAGACGTCGTCCGTCAAAACCATCGTGTGCGATCGGCCATTTTCGGCGTGCTCGAAGTACGGAAATACGCCGACCTCCTCCATGCTGCGATAGACGAAATTCAGGTCGTATTCCCACTGCACGCGATTCGAGTAGGACGGCAGCGGCTTGTGAAGATCGATGCGGAACGCGCCCCGTGCTTGCGGATGCTCATTGAAGACGTCCACCAGAATCTGCTCACCGTTCTGTTCCTGCCAGTCGCGCATGTCGCGGCGCAGGCGCAAGAAATAGAGCCAGGATGAGAACGCCAGCTTGTAAAAAGTCAATGGCCCATCCGCGCCCAGCCTGCTGAATCGGTGAACGTAGCCATGGATCGGCATGTATGAGCCGTCCGTCTGCTGAATCCACAGCGTGACCGGCTTGGCGAGTAGCGCACTCAGTTCAATCTGGCTACCGCGTGGTGAAACGGCATCAATCACGAATTCGTAATCGCGACCGAGTCGAGCCGTTCCTTTCACATAGAGCGGCAATAACCAGTCGACGCCAAGCGGCGTATCGAGTTTGACAAGACGATTGTATTGCGCGTCGCCCAGACGCAACGTCTTATAAAGTGCGGTGTGGCCCATGCAGCTTTCCCTTGGTTGGTATTCAGGTGGGGTTTCTGCCGAGGGCTGATTATAAATGCCTTTCGGAACAACGCCATAGTGCGCGTCGCAAGCCGACTTAACTCGAATAAATGGGCAACCTGGCGTTCGTGCGTAAATTGCCGGAATCTCACAATCCTTCAGGGAAAAAATTCCGATTCTTCGTGAGTCAAATTTTCTAAATCACGTATCACCTTCCTGAATACGGCCAGCTACGGCCGCATCCGGCAATGCATTTCTGCACCGGCGCACTTCGCTTGGGAGTTTCCGTGATCTCTGATTTTCGCAGCGGCAGCAGCACACGGCCCAATTGCGATGCGTTGACACGCCTCTCCGGTCGCCCTTCGAAACGAGCTCTTTCGACGCGCGCTTCGACGCGGTGAAATGCCCACACGGTTCCTACATGGAAATTAACGCACCGGAAAGCCAGCCACTACAGCGGCGGCAAACCCATTGGCCAGACTGGCCCGCCCTACACGATTCGAACGTGTGACCTACGGCTTAGAAGGCCGTTGCTCTATCCAACTGAGCTAAGGGCGGTCGAGGAAAAAGACACGGCACACAACCCGGGCCGCATTTGACGCACAAGGCTTCGAATCACCACCGCAACCACTACCGGTACGAAGCCCCGAAACGAAACGGGCCCGGCATGAAGCCGAGCCCGAAATTATACCCGATCATCGCGCCATATCACGCGCGAGCGGCGCTGCAACCGTCAAACCGGCTGCGGATGCAGCATGAACCACCCGAGACAGAACACCCCGGCGATCACGCAATACACGCCGAACGACGCCAGTCGCCCGCGCCCTTCGAAATAGCGCATCAGGAATCGCACGCTCAGGTAAGCGGCGATTGCCGTCAGCACGCCGCCGAGCAGCGCGTCCGCGAGCTGGCCGTGCGCATGGAACAGCTTG
Source organism: Burkholderia sp. IMCC1007 (assembly GCF_027257875.1). Classification (GTDB taxonomy): domain Bacteria; phylum Pseudomonadota; class Gammaproteobacteria; order Burkholderiales; family Burkholderiaceae; genus Burkholderia. Next base: position 49,823 of record NZ_JAPVQY010000043.1, on the reverse strand, counting down.
GGCAGTTCGAGCACGCCCGCCGCGAAAATGATCGGGGTGCCGAGCAGGAACGAAAACTCCGCGGCCTTCTCGGCCGTCAGCCCCGCCGCATTGCCGGCGATCATGGTCAGCCCGCTGCGCGAGAACCCCGGAATCAGCGCGCCAATCTGCGCGAGACCCACGAAGAACGCCTGCTTGAACGTCATCTTCTCGGGCGGCCGATGCGCACGGCTGCGCTGGATGCGGTCACCGATCCACAGCAGCACGCCGTTCACGATCAACGCGATCGCGACGATGCGCAGGTCGTGGAACACACGCTCGATGCGCTTCTCGAGCAGCAGACCGACGATCCCTGTCGGGATCGTACCGATGATCAGCGCCCACATCAGGTGTCCGTCGTCATTCTTGCGGCCGCCGAGCTGCGCGAAGAAGCCGTTGATCAGCGCGATCCAGCGCGCACGGAAATACCACAGCAGCGCGAGCGCGGTGCCCAGGTGCAGCGCCACCAGGAACGGCAGCAACTGCGGCGCGTGCTTGTCGATGTGCATGCCGAACAGCGCCGGAACGAGCAGCGTGTGGCCAAGGCTGCTGACGGGGAAGAGTTCGGTGACGCCCTGCAGGACGCTCAGGAATACCAGAAACCAGAGACTCACGCGTCGGTCCTCTTAGTGGTGGTCAATCGGGAAGAAAAAGCGGGTAGATAGCGGACGACATGGTACTCGTCCGAAAAAACGCGCCCCGATTATGCCGAGCCAGGATTACCGCGCCAAGGCATTTGACTGGATATTGCGGCAATGCACACAAACGCTTGCAATTTGTAAGCACACGGAAAGCAAAAGGCCCGCCATTTGCATGGCGGGCCCTGCGAAATCCGGAACAACTTGCCGTCAGCGGCCTAGCTGGTAGAAAAATAGTACCGTGCTGCCGGTGAACATGCCGAACAGTGCGATGCCCATTGCCATTGCCAGATCCATGGCGCCTCCAGAAGTGTCATGACCCGGCAACATACCGGTTTACGGCATTATCCAGACCGTCGGCGATCTGACAAAGTCGCGATTTCCCGAGAAGGGTTTTCCCCGACCGCCTCGCGGCCGATAATGGGGCGCGCCGTTGCGCACCCCGCCCACCCGTTCATACCGATTCGCCATGCCGATCTTCCAGCAGCACGACATTCATGAACTTCACGCCGGCCCGTCGCTCGTTCGGGTCGCCCCGCAATTCGGCGGCCGCCTGCTGTCGTGGCACGTCGACGGCGAACCGGTCATCTTCTGGCCGGAAACGGCCGACTGGAGCAACCTCGCGCGCGTGCGCGGCGGCAACCCGTTGCTGTTTCCGTTCCTCGGCCGCCACCGCGTCGACGGCGAACTCGGCCGCTGGCGCGATGCCGCCGGCGTGGTTCGCGACCTGCCGATGCACGGCTTCGCGCGCGACCTGCCGTTCGCGGCCCACCGGTCGGCCGACGGCACCGCGCTGTCGATGACGCTCGATGCGAACGACGCGCTGCACGCAAGCTATCCGTTCGACTTCCGCTTCGAAGCGACCTACCGGCTCGCCGACGCACACACGCTCGACGTCGCGCTCACGACGACCAACCACGGCGACACGCCGCTGCCGTACTACGCGGGCCACCATTTCTATTTCGCGCTGCCGCACGGCGAACGCGACGAAACCACGCTCGAGCTGCCGCCGACGCACCGCTGCCTGCAGCAGGCAGACGGCTCGATCAGCGCCCCCGAACGCGGCGCGGCCTCGTATAGCCTCGGCGATTCGGACATCCTGGATCGCTTCCATTGCCTCGACGGCGCGTCGTCCACGCCGGTACGCATCGTGATGCCGGGCGGTCGCCGCACGATCGAGATCACGCTCGACGTACCAGGCTCGATCCCGTGGTACGCGGTCACGACCTGGACGGAAAAGCCGGAATCGGACTTCTACTGCGTCGAGCCGTGGCTCGGCCTGCCGGACGCGATCCACAACGGCCTCGGGCTGCGCATGCTCGCGCCGGGCGCGTCCGAAACGGCCGCGTTGCGCATTCGCGTGCTGCCGCTCGCCGGCTGACATCGTGCGCCCGACCGGCGCGCGACGCCGCCGCCCGCGGCTCGAAACTGCGGTGCGCAGGTCGAACCCGTTAAAATCGGACGTTTTGTGCTGCCTGCCGCGTCGCGCGCGGCGGGGTTTTTGCGAGGTTCAATGTTCGGAACAACAACGAAGCGGCTCTTCGCGGCCGCCTGCGCCGCGCTGCTCGTCGCGTGCGGCTCCGCCCCCGTGGGCCCGGGGTTCTACCGCGTCGAACGCGGCGACACGCTGTACAAGATCGCGCGCGCGAACCGCACGTCGACGCAGAACATCGTGCGCTGGAACCAGATCGCGAACCCGGACGCGATCGAGGTCGGCCAGGTGCTGCGCGTCGCGCCGCCGCCCGGCACGACGACCGCGTCGACCACCGGCACGGGCAGCGCGGGCCGCAGCCGCCCCGCGCCTTCCGCGCCGGTCGAATCGGCGGTCAAGCCGGCCACGAGCATCGCCCTGGTCTGGCCGGCCGCCGGCAACGTGGTGCGCAGCTTCGACGGCTCGAACTCCAAGGGCATCGATATCGCGAACTCGGCGGGCACGCCAGTGATGGCCGCGGCACCCGGCGTGGTCGTCTACGCGGGCAACGGCTTGCGCGGCTACGGCAACCTGATCATCCTCAAGCACAACGCGGCCTACCTGACGGCGTACGCGCACAACCGCGCGCTGCTCGTGAAGGAAGGTCAGTCGGTCACGCAGGGGCAAACGATTGCCGAGATGGGCAACAGCGACAGCGAGCGCGTCGCGCTGCACTTCGAACTGCGCTACGGCGGCCGCTCGATCGATCCGGCACGCTACCTGCCGTCGCGCTGAGCGCGCGACCGACGACAGCCGACATGCGGTGCCGGCTCGCATCGCGTGTCGTCGCAACAGATCGGAAAGGTTGTGTCAGCGTCGGCGCAGACGGCCGGTGAAACGGCCGGACAACGGATCGACGCGGCTGGCGAACACCACCAGCGCACCGATTCCGAACAGGCTGAACCCCGCAGCTATCAAAAGCAAATCCATGGTCACATTACTGTTTTTTCGTGATCTTATGCGTCATTGTGGAATCGTGCACTGAGCTGCCCCCGTCGCACGAGCCCGAACATTCCCTATCTATCGAACGTCATTGTGTTGTCGGTCGCGTGAAATGCCGATGTAACCCGTCGACGCAATCCGACGACCGATGCCGAGGAGACATGTGATGCTGCCCGCCGCCGACCGCTACGAAGACCTGCTCTCCCGCTTCGCGTGGGACGTTCCGGCCCGCTACAACATCGGCGTGGACGTCTGCGACAAGTGGGCCGACGGCAGCGGACGGCTCGCGCTGATCCACGAAACGGCGCAAGGCGACATATCGCGCATCACGTTCGACGACCTGAGGAATGCCTCTAACCGTCTCGCGAACAGCTTCGCGCGCGCCGGACTGCGACGCGGCGACCGGATCGGCATCTTCCTCGCGCAAGGCCCCGAGACGGCCATCGCCCACCTCGCCGCGTACAAGCTCGGCGCGATCGCGGTGCCGCTGTTCACGCTATTCGGCGTCGACGCACTCGAATACCGGCTGGCGAACAGCGAAGCCGCCGCGCTCGTCACCGACGCGGCCGGCTACGCGAAGATCGCGCCGCTGCGCACGCAACTGCCGGCGCTGCGCACGTGCTACTGCGTCGGCGACGATGCGCCCGAAGCACCGGGCGTGCTGCGCTACGACGCCGCGCTCGCGGTCGAATCGCCCGATTTCGTGCCGGCGGACACCGCCGCGGACGATCCGGCGGTGATCATCTACACGTCCGGGACGACCGGCAAGCCGAAAGGCGCGCTGCACGCGCATCGCGTGCTGCTCGGTCACCTGCCGGGCGTCGAGATGTCGCAGCAGTGCTTCCCGCGCGACGCGCGTCTGTTCTGGACGCCCGCCGACTGGGCGTGGATCGGCGGCCTGCTCGACGTGCTGCTGCCGTCATGGCATCACGGCGTGCCCGTGCTCGCGCGCCGCTTCGAGAAATTCGACGGCGAGGCCGCGTTCGCGCTGATGGCACGGCACGGCGTGACCCATGCTTTCCTGCCGCCCACCGCGCTGAAGCTGATGCGCGCGGTGCCGGCGCCGCGGGAGCGCTACGCGCTGTCGCTGAAATCCGTCGCGAGCGGCGGCGAATCGCTCGGCACCGAGCTGACGGCGTGGGGACGCGACGCACTGGGCGTCACGATCAACGAGTTCTACGGGCAGACCGAATGCAACATGGTGTTGTCGTCGTGCGCGGCGCTCTTCGACGCGCAGCCCGGCGCGATCGGCAAGGCCGTGCCCGGCCATACGGTCGCGATCGTCGACGAACACGGCACGCCGCTGCCGCCGGGCGTCGAAGGGCGCATCGCGGTGCGCCGTCCCGATCCGGTGATGTTCATCGAGTACTGGCGCAATCCGGACGCCACGCGCGACAAGTTCGCGGGCGACTACCTGCTCACGGGCGACACCGGCACGATCGATGCCGACGGCTTCGTGCGCTTCGTCGGCCGCGACGACGACGTGATCACGAGCGCCGGCTACCGGATCGGCCCTGGGCCGATCGAGGACTGCCTGCTCACGCATCCGGCGGTGCGGATGGCGGCGGTGGTCGGCGTGCCCGATGCGACGCGCACCGAGATCGTAAAGGCGTTCGTCGTGCTGAACCCCGGCCATGTCGGCGACGACGCGCTGGTGCAGGCGCTGCAGGCACACGTGCGCACACGCCTGGCCGCGCACGAGTATCCGCGCGCAATCGCGTTCGTCGACGGCCTGCCGATGACCGCGACCGGCAAGATCGTGCGCCGCGCGCTGCGCGACGCGTGAGCAGCCCACGGGCAGCCGGCCGGCCGCCCGGATGGTTTATAGTGGCGCCACGCAGTCTTTCCAACGAACAACCGATGTCCTCCGACCAACACGATTCCGCCGCGGGTGCGTCGCACAGCCCGCTCTACGCCAAACTCCTCGGCGAAACCGCCAAGATCGACTGGTGCGATCTCGAACGCTTCTTCGCGCAGGGCAAGCTGCTGTCGGTCGCGCGCGACCTCGATCTCGTCAGCGTCGCGGAAGCGATTGCCGACGACGATTCGGAACAGGTCACGCGTTGGCTGTCCGCGGGCCTCGTCGCGCGCATGCCGGCGGAAACCGCCGCCGACTACGCGGCGCGCAATCCGGAGCTGTGGGCGGTCGTCGTATCGCCTTGGGTGTGCGTGCAGGAACGCGCCTGACGCGTCCGCCATGTCCGAATCCGCGTTACCGCACGGGGTCGGCACCGGGCCGGCTGCCGGGTCGGTTGCCGTCTCGCACCGTCGCGTCCTCGCACTCGCGTTCCCGATCGTCCTTGCGAACCTCACCCAGCCGATTCTCGGCGCGGTCGACACCGCGGTAGCCGGCCATCTCGACGGCGCGCAGTATCTCGGCGGCGTCGCGCTCGGCGGCTTGTTCTTCAACTTCGTGTTCTGGGGCTTCGGCTTCCTGCGCATGGGCACGACGGGCCTCGTCGCGCAGGCGCACGGCGCCGGCGACGCCGCCGGCATCCGCCTGAACGTGCTGCGCGCGCTGATCGTCGCGTTCGCGCTCGGCGCGGGCGTGCTCGCACTGCAAGTGCCGTTTCTGTCGTTCACGCTGACCGCGCTGGGCGGCAGCGACGCGGTTCGCACGACGGCCCTCGCATACGGTCACGCCCGCATCTGGAGCGCCCCGTTCGCGCTCGCGAACTACGTCGTGCTCGGCTACCTGCTCGGCGTGCAGCGCGTGCGGCTCGCGCTCGTCGCACAGGTCTTCATCAACGCGGTGAACATCGGCGCGGTGCTGCTGTATGTGTACGGCTTCGGCTGGGGCATCGGTGGCATCGGCGCGGCGACGGCCACCGCGGACGTGTGCGGGTTCGCGCTCGGCGCGTGGATGCTGTGGCGGCTGCGGCCGCGCGGGCTGGCGCCGCTCGCCGCGCGCGAACTGGTCGACCGCACGGCGCTCAAGCGGCTGATCGTGCTCAATCGCGACATCTTCCTGCGCACGCTGTGCCTGCTCGGCGCGTTCGGCTGGTTCGCACATCTCGGCGCGAAACAGGGTGACGCAACGCTCGCGGCCAACGCGCTGCTGCTGAATTTCCAGACCTTCATGGCGTACGGGCTCGACGGCTTCGCGCACGCGGCCGAGGCGCTCGTCGGCGCGGCCGCGGGTGCGCGCGACCGCGCCGCATTCCGGCAGGCCGTGCGCGTCACGCTGCTGTGGTCGGTGCTCGGCGCGCTGCTGTTCGCGCTCGTCTATTGGGCTGCGGGCGGGTGGATCGTCGCGCAGCTGACCGACCAGGCCGGGATCCGTGCGGTCGCGCTGCAATACCTGCCGTGGGCGGCGGTCTCGCCGATCGTGTCCGTGTGGGGATTCCTGCTCGACGGGGTATTCATCGGCGCGACACAGACGCAGTCGCTGATGCGTGCGATGGTCGCGTCGCTCGCGATCTTCGTTGCAGCCACGCTGGCCGCCGTCGGCCCGTTCGGCAATCACGGGCTGTGGTTCGCGCTGTTGCTCTTCATGGTCGCGCGGGGCGCGACGCTCGCACGCTACCTGCCCGCGCTGACGCGCCGCATCGGCGCCGACACGCCTGCGGCCCGCGCGTGACGACCGCGCGGGCCATCCGTTATTTCGCGGGCGGCGCCGACCCCGGCTCGCCGAGCATCGACGGCGGCGTCATGTCGGTCGGCACGCCGTGGTAATCGGCCGGGTCTTGCGGCGGATGGCCACGACGGGCATCACGGGGATCGCTGCCGCAGCCGGCAAGCACGGACGCGGCCAGCACGGCCAGCATGAAACGGGTCATCAAAAACGCTCCGGAAAACGGCGCGCCCATCGCGCGCCAGAACCGGGCCGAGTCTAGCGGAATTCCGGGTTAGGGGTCGTCCCGCACATGTTCTACTATGTACCCATGGCGCTGTGCCGTTGAAAGGAGGCTGCCATGACGTCTGAAGAAATCGCTGGCCTGATCGGCCTGTTCGTCGGCCTGATGGTGCTCGTCGCCCTGTCCTACTTCGAGTCGCGCGAATACAAGCGCACCCATAGCGGCGAAGGGATGATCCATCACTGGATGGCGGAGCACCACCTGCTCGACTGGCGGCGCAAGCACTAGCAACCCGCCCCGTCGTATGGGCCGCGGCCCGCCTGGTGACGCACCCGCGCGGGCGCGGCGGGCATTCGTGTGCCGCCGGAACTGACGGAGTCCAACACGGTAGCATCGTCTGAATGACCGAACGCCGTCGCGTGTCGCATTGCCACGCGACGGCGTTCGCATGCGCGCGCGATGACGCGCGCGGTGATCCGGACGGCGCTCAGCCCAGGAAGTGGCGGGCGTAGCGTGCGTTGATGTCCGACAGGCGGAACAGCGTGAGGAAATCCGCGCAATTGAAATCGGGATCCCAGGCCGGTGCGCCGCAAATCTTCGCGCCCAACCGCAGATAACCCTTGATCAGCGGCGGCGGCGCGACGACGGTGCCCGTCTGCAGTTCGTCGACCGGCAACGCCGTATGCGGGAACGCGCGGTATTCCGGCGCCGTCAGCGAACCGGCCGACAGCGACTGGTACAGGTTCGCCGCATAGTGGCCGCCGTCGGCCATCGACACGCTCGCGCAGCCGAGCATCGTCTCGTAGCCGTTCTGCATCATGTACGCACCGAGACCGCCCCATAGCGCCATGATCACGGCGCCGCTGCGGTAGTCGCTGTGCACGCACGAGCGGCCGACCTCGACCATCTTGCCGCGCAGATGCGTGAGGCGCGACAGATCGAATTCGCCTTCCGCATACAGACGGCCCACCCGCGCGGCCTCGTGCGGCGGCAGCACGCGGTACGTGCCGACGACCTTCAGCGTATCGAGATCGCGCACCAGCAGGTGGTCGCAATATGCGTCGAACGGATCCACGTCGAGACCGGACGGGCCGCTGAGCTGCGCGCCCATCTCTTCGGCGAACACGGTGTAGCGCAGGCGCTGCGCTTCGCGCAGTTCATCTTCGGTACGCGCCCAGGCGGCGCGCAGACGGTATTCGGATGTGACGGTTTCGGCAGCGCGTGGCAGGTGGCGCCGCGTCGTGTCGAGGGGAAGCGAGGCAAAAGGGAGCGTAGGCGTCGGCAGTTCTCGCATTAGGCTTTCCTGGTCGTAAGGAAGAGGACGACATGCCAGCAATGTAGTAACCGGCCGTTACCGTTCTGTGGCACGACCGTGTCCTTTCAATGACGTGTCGCCGAATTGACTTTAGCAGAAAGCCTGCGAAACCGTACGACGAGCGCCTTCGGCGCCGTTACACGAGGTCCGGCGACAACACCGCGCGCAGCACGGCCTGACGGCTGCCGTCGCGCGTGCGGCTCGCGAGCCACACGATGCCGCCTTTCTTGATGCTCCAGCTGTCGCCGCTGCCTGCAATCAGCTGAGCGGCGACGCTGCCGAGCGTCGGCTGATGACCGACGATCATGACCGTCGGCGCGATGCCGTCCGGCCAGCCGGCCGCCGTCAGCACGTCGTCGACGCTGCCGCCCGGCGCGAGCGAGTCGATCGTGCGGTACTGGTCGGTCAGCGCCTCGACCGTCTGCACCGTGCGCGCCGCGGGGCTCGCGAGGATCACGCTGCTCGATTCGAGCCGGCCACGCAGCCATTTGGCCATGGTCTGCGCTTCCTTGCGCCCGCGGGTGGTCAACTGGCGCGCGAGGTCGCTTGCCGCGTGGTCTTCGGCTTCGGCGTGGCGCCACAGGATCAGGTTCATCATGATTTCTCTCCATGCGTTCGGGGCGATCCGGCCTCACGTGCGTGCGCGGCGGTCGCCATGCAAATTGTCGCCAATCGTCACCGATTCGGGATTACGCACATCTCACATCCAGAACGTGATTGACTCCGTCACCGATTAGGCGATACACTCTTTGGCTCGTCGGAGCGTAGCGCAGCCTGGTAGCGCATCTGATTTGGGATCAGAGGGTCGTAGGTTCGAATCCTATCGCTCCGACCAAAGGAATGAAGGGGTTAGCTAACGCTAACCCCTTTTTCATTGCCGGTCGATGCCATTCTCCTTGCTGGTCTACATGACCTGTTGTGAAGCACCGAGCTTCGGTGGCGGGGTGCACTTGCATATACACAGGTCATCGCTCAGCGCGACGCGCCGTCCGTCCGGGCCTGTCATTGGAAGTCATGGGCCGGCGCATTGGATCTTGCCGATCGATTTGCAAGCAGGCAAATTACGTCGTCGTCTCCGTGCGCAATATGCCTGCTGTCCAATTCAAACGGTGTTGTCTCGGGGCGTGGAAGGCGGCAACATGGAAGTGATTCGCGTGTCAGGAGGGCTCGCTTTGGACCACCCGCCACGAATCGAACTCGATTGCAAGTTCAGCACCGAGTGTGGAGTACAGGTACGCAACCTTTGCTCCGCGTCGGTCAGACAATCGCTCACCTTTGGCTAGCTGGGTAGTTACTCGACCGTAGTCGTCGTCGTTGGGGTCGATGACTCTCAAGCTGTTCACAATGTTCAACAAGCCAAGTTGAGCAAGGTGAAAACACGTCACTCCATCGAATACCAAGGTTAGCCGTTGATCGCCTACATATAGCCCAATGGCGAGGGAACGAGGTTCTTTGTTCGGGCCGATATCCACACGATCAAGATACCAATCGTGGAAATTTTCCCATTCGGCGAGAGTGTTTGTCATCGAAATCACCATGGCAGTATGGAGACAGCCGCACCCTCATCCCGCGTAGTTCCGTCCCAATTATGCGCATGGGGGTTCGAGTTACCGTGATGTGCCTCAAAGTCAATGTCAGTCATTGGCGTACCGTTAGGGCCGTACTGGCGCAGCTGACGCATAGTCCCAGGCATGCTCGACGCCCATGAACCAGGAGTTCCGTTGAACGGCATCCCGGCGATTTGCTCCGAATCGACATCCGGCAGGCTATCCATGTAGTCAAACGCGCCCGCATCGCCGATGCGGCGTACCGCCGCCAAACGAGTTAGCCAGTTCCGGAGTGCTACCTTCCAATCCACTACCTGCACCAGCGACAACGCTCACCAAATAGCTTATCAATTCGTCGGCCGATACATCGCTCGGCGTCGCCCAACCGGGTAGAGGTTTGTCTATCGGTAACGAGGCCGCTCCCGGCACGCTGGCGAGTCTGCCAGCCTTTGGGAACGGTGGGATTGACCGCCCTCCTCCAGCACTGCCGCCTGACGCCACGGCGCGGTCAATAGACACGGATACCCTGCCGTCCTCTATTGCGGACCTTAGCGCGGCCACGGGGTCGCCGGATAGCGCCCCAGCCAGCCCCAACTCTCGGAGATAGCCAACCGCCCCTGTCGTCAGGCCGGGATACCTCGGCCAATGAAGCATCAATTCTGAGACGTTCGCACGCTGTCCCGCCGTTCGACTTACCCCGCCGCTAGATAACGTGGCCCGCTTTCCAGATCCCATATCGACAGTCACTGACGCCATACCGCCCGCTCCCGATTCCGATCAACTTACATCATACGATACCGGTACGGTCGGAATTTTCGCAACAGTCGAAGCTACCAGCGCACATGCCAAAATCAATAAGTCGCCTAGGTACACCGGCCCGCGACCAGTGGTCGCACGCAACCGCAAGTCATTGATTAAGATTATTTGCAGGTTCCAATCCTTTCGCTTCTACAAAGGCCTCAAGGCGTCGTCTGCACAAACGTGCAACCCTTTTTCGTTTTATCGGCCGCCACGCGCCGCACGCCCCGCCATCCGCGCACGAATCTTGCGGGAACACGCGATAATATCCGCGACCAACCCGCAACCGCGCATGAAAAACAACGCTATCAAGACCGCCCTGTTCGGCGCGCTGCTCGCATTCGGCGCGACGGGCGCCGCATCGGCCAAGTCGATCGACGGCGCGCTCGACTGCCATTCGAACGGCCACAAGTTCGTCGCTCCGCTGCTCGCGGCCGGCGACATCCAGTCGCAGCCGATGCACGTCGAATCGAATTCGGTGAACGCATTCCGCACGAACCATCCGCTGACCGCATATGGCTTCGGCGTGTACGTCGTGCTCGGCTATCAGGCGAACGATCCGATCTTCCAGCCGGGCGACGGCACGCCGATCGGCGAGTGGGCGTACGGCGTCGTGGTACGCGGCACGAAAAGCGCGGTGGAACAGGCCGTGCGCAGCGCCGGTAGCGATGCAACCGTCAAGCAGGCGTTTCCGTTCCTGACCGCGATCGTGTGCTCGGACTGAGCGCGCGCCAACACATGGGCAGGACCGTGGCAGCGCGCATCGGCGTGCGCCGCCGCAACGATCGCGTCATCGCGTCATCGCGTGATTACGCGCCCGTATAAACGACGCGATACGGAATGCCGACCTTCTCCCACTCGGCCGCCTCCTGGCTGAGGCTGTAGTCGGTCAGCGGGTTCTGCTCGACCCATGCGCTCGGCAGCCGCACTTCATAGCCGCCCTTCTTCATCTGCGACACGGAAATGTCCGGCAGGCCGGCATCGGTCCGCCGCCGGCACAGCAGCGCCGCGAGCCGCAGGCAGAACAGCAGCGGCCATTCGACCTCGCGCGCCTGCGACAGCTTGCCGAGCTTGCCCGCATGACCGAGCACGAGCGCGGCGACGCGCGCCTGGTCGGTACGCGAGAAACCCGGCATGTCCGCGTTGCTCGCGATATAGGCCGAATGCTTGTGATACGCACTGTGAGAAATCGACAGGCCGATCTCGTGCAACGCGGCGGCCCAGCCGAGAAACATCCGGCCCTCCTCGCGCGCTTCGTCGTCGGAAGTCTCGAGCTCGTCGTAGAAACGTGCGGCAAGCGCACCGATGCGCTCGGCCTGCGCGCGATCGACACCATAGCGCCGCGTGAAACCTTCGACGGTCACCGCGCGCATGTCCTCGTGCTGGGTCCGGCCGAGCAGGTCGTACAGCACGCCCAGACGCAGCGCGCCGTCGGTGGTGTCGACGTAGTCGACGCCCAGTTCCTCGAAGACCGCGAGCATGATCGCGAGGCCGCCGGCGAGCACCGGCACGCGATCGGGTTTCAGCGCGATCAGCTTCAGCCGGTTCACGTTCTCGGCCTTGATCAGCGCGCGCTTCAGCCGTTCGAGGCCGCCGCGCGAAATGCCGTGCGTGATGCCCGCGTCGTTGAAGCCGTTCGCCTCGACGAGTTCGGCGAGCGCACGCGCGGTACCCGACGAACCGATCGCCTGGTCCCACCCCGCCTTCTTGTACTCGCTGGAAATGATCTGGATCTCGCGCTTGGCCGCGAGCTCGGCTTGCCGCATCGTGTATTCGTCGACGTTGCCGGCCGGGAAGAACCCGCGGCTATGACTCACGCAGCCGATATAGAGACTCTCCATCACGATCGGCGTGTAGTGCGAGCCGATGATGAATTCGGTCGAGCCGCCGCCGATGTCGACGACGAGCCGCTTGCCGGCACTCGCCGGCACCGAATGCGCGGCACCCGCATAGATCAGGCGCGCCTCTTCGCGGCCCGCGATCACTTCGATCGGGAACCCGAGCGCCGCTTCGGCCTCGCCGAGAAATTCGCCCGCGTTCTTCGCGACGCGCAGCGTGTTGGTCGCCACCGCGCGCACATGATCGGGATGAAAGTCGCGCAGGCGCTCGCCGAACCGCTTGAGTGCGTCCCAGCCACGCTCCTGCGACGCGCGATCGAGCATCTTGTCGCTCGACAGGCCCGCGGCCAGTCGCACGGGCTCACGCAGCGCATCGACAGGATAGATCTGGCTGCCCGCCGGCGTTTCCTCGACGCGCCCGACGATCAGCCGGAAGCTGTTCGAGCCGAGATCCACGGCAGCCAGCAAGTGGGGGGATGTAACCATCTGAAGGGGCTCCGTGCGCGTTCTCCCGCAGTCGCCGCTCGGGCACCGCAGGGCGATCAATCAAAGGCGACATTTTAAGCGTGGAACGGTTACCGTTGCCACGCTTCACGGGCATGTACACCGGTAGATTGTATATGCGCGAAACATTTATGAGACAAAATGGTTCCAGCGTAGAATTTCCCGATATAAATGCAATATTGTCATCTGCACGTCATCGAACCGTGAGAGTTTCCGAGCGTCCTTTCGAATCATCGCCCGAATCACCCCCTACTCTGCCGATGTCCGTCCGTTATCCACTTCTCAATCGTGAACTGGGCATCCTCGGTTTCAACGAGCGTGTGCTGGCCCAGGCGGCCGACCCGCAGATTCCGCTGCTCGAGCGCTTGCGCTTCATCTGCATCACCAGCAGCAACCTCGACGAATTCTTCGAGGTCCGGATGGCCGGCCTTCAGGAACAGATCCGCGACAACCCCGGCGCACTGACGCCCGACGGCATGTCGTTACAGCATGCTTACGACCTCGTCGTCGAGCGCGCACAGCGACTGGTCCACCGTCAGTACACGATGCTGCACGAAACCGTGCTGCCCGCGCTCGAACAGGAAGGCATCTACTTCCACGCGAGCGAGTCGTGGAACGACGAACAGCTCGAATGGGCGCGACGCTACTTCCTCGACGAGCTGCTGCCCGTGCTGACGCCGATCGGCCTCGATCCCGCCCACCCGTTCCCGCGCGTGCTGAACAAGAGCCTGAACTTCGTCGTCGAGCTCGAAGGCCGCGACGCGTTCGGCCGCCAGGCGGTCATGGGCATCGTGCAGGCGCCGCGCGCGCTGCCGCGCGTGGTGCGCATGCCGCAAGCGCTGTCGGGCTTCGAGCACGGCTTCGTGCTGCTCAGCTCGTTCATGCAGCGCTTCGTCGGCGAACTGTTCCCGCAACTCGTCGTGAAGAGCTGCAACCAGTTCCGCATCACGCGCAACAGCGAACTGTTCGTCGACGAGGACGAAATCACGAACCTGCGCGTCGCGCTGCAGGGCGAACTGCCCGCGCGCCACCTCGGCAACGCGGTGCGGCTCGAAGTGTCGGCCGACACGCCGCCGCACATCGTGCAGCGCCTGCTCGAGGAAAGCCTGCTCGACGACAAGGACTGCTATCGTGTGGCCGGTTCGGTCAACCTCGTGCGCCTGATGCAGATTCCCGATCTCGTCGACCGCCCCGACCTGAAGTTCGCGCCGTTCACCGCATCGATCCCGCCCGCGATCACGAACGCGCCGACGATGTTCGACGCGATCGACGACGGCGACATCCTGCTGCACCATCCGTACGAGAGCTTCCAGCCGGTGCTCGAACTGCTGCAGCAGGCCGCGAAGGACCCGAGCGTCGTCGCGATCAAGCAGACGATCTACCGCACCGGCACCGACTCGCCGCTGATGGACGCGCTGATGGAAGCCGCGCGCAACGGCAAGGAAGTGACCGTCGTCGTCGAACTGCTCGCGCGCTTCGACGAGGAAACCAACATCAACTGGGCGTCGCAGCTCGAAGCGGTCGGCGCGCATGTCGTGTACGGCGTGGTCGGCCACAAGTGCCACGCGAAGATGATGCTGATCGTGCGGCGTGTCGTGCAGGACGGCAAGGCGACGCTGCGCCGCTACGTGCACCTCGGCACCGGCAACTACCACCCGCGCACCGCCCGCCTCTACACCGACTTCGGGCTGATGACGGCCGACCAGAAGATCTGCGAGGACGTCCACCACGTATTCCAGCAACTGACCGGGATCGGCGGCGAACTCACGCTGCACGAGCTGTGGCAGTCGCCGTTCACGCTGCATCCGCGCATCATCGAATCGATCCGCGCGGAGATCGACAATGCGCGCGCCGGCAAGCGCGCGCGCGTGGTCGCGAAGATGAACGCGCTGCTGGAGCCGTCGGTGATCGCCGCGCTGTACGAAGCGTCGCAGGCGGGCGTGAAGGTCGATCTGATCGTGCGCGGCGTGTGCGCGCTGAAGCCGGGTGTGCCCGGTTTGTCGGAAAACATCACGGTGCGCTCGATCGTCGGCCGCTTCCTCGAACACCACCGCATCTACTACTTCCATGCGGGCGGCGCCGAGGACGTCTATCTGTCGAGCGCCGACTGGATGGATCGCAACCTGTTCCGCCGCGTCGAAGTCGCGTTCCCGATTCGCGAGCGCAAGCTGAAGCGCCGCGTGATCGCCGAAGGCTTGTCGGTGTGCCTCGGCGACAACCAGTCGGCATGGCAGATGCACAGCGACGGCCACTACCGCCGGCGCCGTGCGGGCAAGACGATCCGCAATGCACAGCTCGGCTTGCTCGCGAAGTTCTGCTCGTAGGAAGGCAACGCATGCGGCACGCGTGCTTCGGCGCGCCGTGCAGCAAACGAAAAAGGCACAGCCCGCGGTGGGCTGTGCCTTTTTCGTTTCAGGTCATGCGCGCTTGAACGACGCGCACGCTTCGCATCAAGCCATCACGTCATCACACCATCACGCTTCGAACGCGGCCGGCCGGATCGCGATGATCCGCGCGGCCGGGAAGCGTGCGGTAAACGTGCTGCCGCGCCCTTCCTCGCTCTGCACGTACAGGTGCGAATCGTGCCGCTGCAGCACGTGCTTGACGATCGCGAGGCCGAGGCCCGTGCCGCCCGTATCGCGCGAGCGGCTGCGATCGACACGGTAGAAGCGCTCGGTAAGCCGCGGCAGGTCGGCGGCCGGAATGCCGAAGCCGCTGTCGGTGACGGAGAACACGCCCTGCGCGCCCTCGCGCCGCCACGTCACGGCGATCCTGCCGCCATCGGGCGTATAGCGGATCGCGTTGGTGACGAGATTCGCGAACGCACTGAACACTTCCGTCTGCGCGCCCGTGACGCCGAGCTTCTCGTCGATCGCGAACGTGATGTCGTGATGCCCGTTCGACAGCGTCTGCGCATCTTCCTTCAGATGGTCGAACACGGCACGCATGTCGATCGCGCGATCGGTCGGCGGCTTGCTCTCGCCTTCGAGCTTCGCGAGCACCAGCAGGTCGGTCACGATGTGCCGCATCCGCGACGCCTGCTGCTCCATCATCTCGAGATAGCGCGCGCGGTCTTCCTCGTTCAGCGGCAGCTCGCGCATCGTCTCGAGAAAACCCGACAACACGGTCAGCGGCGTCTTCAGCTCGTGCGACACGTTCGCGACGAAGTCGCGGCGCATCGCATCGGTCCGCTCGAGCTCGGTGATGTCCTGTGTGAGCAGCAACTTGCGGTTCTCGCCGTACGGAAACACCTGCACTTCCAGCACGTTCTGCCGCGACTCGCCCATCCCGCGCATCACGAGCGTCTCGTCGTAATGCTGCGCGTTCAGATAGCGGACGAAGTCCGGATGACGTACGAGGTTCGTGACGTGCTGGCGCAGGTCGCGCTTCGCGTCGAGGCCGAAGTGCACCTCGGCGATCGCGTTGCACCACTCGATCTGGTCGCGGTCGTCGAGCATCGCGACGCCGTTCGGCGACGCCTGGATCGCCTGGATGAAGCGCGAATGCTGCTGCTCGACCTGCCGCACCTGCGCGTGCCACTGCTTCGCGAGCTTGTGCAGCCGGTAGTAGATTTCGCCCCAGATGCCCGGTGCGCTCGGCACCTCGCCATAGACGGGCGCATCGAGCAGACGCCACAGGCGTTGCGTATGGAAAGTGCTGAAGAAGCCCTGTGCGATCAGCATCACGACCGCGAACGCAAGCGCCACGGCCGGGCCGGCGAACACGCCGACCAATACGCTGATCAGCACGAGCAGCACGAGCGACACCAGAAAGCGCGCCCAGATGATGTTCATGATTCAGCGCCCGAAAGAATGAACGGCATGCCGCGGCAACGGCATGCCCGGATACGTTACGCGTGCTTCGCGAGCCGGTAGCCGCTGCCGCGCACGGTCTCGATCATCGCATCGCAACCGGCCGGTTTCAAGGCCGCGCGCAATCGTTTGATGTGGACGTCGACGGTGCGCTCTTCGACGAACACGTGATCGCCCCAGACCTGATCGAGCAGTTGCGTGCGGCTATGCACGCGCTCCGGATGCGTCATGAAGAAATGCAGCAGGCGGAATTCGGTCGGGCCGAGATCGAGCTTGATCTCGCTGCCGTCGCCGTGCGCCGCCACACGATGCGTGGCCGGGTCGAGGCGCAGCCCGTTGATCGACACGACGTCCTCGGTCAGCTGCGGCGCGCGGCGGCGCAGCACGGCCTTGATGCGCGCCATCAGTTCCTTCGGCGAGAACGGCTTCGTTACGTAGTCGTCCGCTCCGATTTCGAGGCCGAGCACCTTGTCCTGCTCATCGCCGCGCGCGGTCAGCATGATGATCGGGATGTGCTTGGTCCGTTCGTTGTTGCGCAGGTCGCGCGCGAACGCGATACCGGACTTGCCCGGCAGCATCCAGTCGAGCAGCACGAGATCGGGCAGCACATCGCTGATCAGGTTCTGCGCCTGCTCCGCGTTGTACGCGCGGATCGGGCAGTGACCGGCATGCTGGAGATTCACCGAGATCAGTTCGGAAATCGCGGGCTCATCTTCAACGACGAGAATGTTGCTGGGCATCGGCACCTCTTTTGTTCCTGTACGTAGACGCGTTAACTGTTGGCTTCGCGATCGAGCGTGTCGCGCGGCTGGTGCCGCACGTCGGTGCCCTTCACGATGTAGATGATGAACTCGGCGATGTTCTTCGCGTGGTCGCCGATCCGTTCGATCGCCTTCGCGATGAACAGGTATTCGAGACCGACCGAGATCGTGCGCGGATCTTCCTGCATGTACGACACGAGCTTGCGCACGAACGCACGGAATTCCTGGTCGATTTCCTTGTCGTCCTTGACGATCTGCGCGGCAGCCACGGTATCGAGGCGCGCGAACGCGTCGAGCGCGCGGCGCAGGATCGTCACGGCCATCTCGCCCGACACCTTGATCTCGGCGATGTTCACCGTGCGCGCGGCCGGCTCGTCGACGAGGCGACGCACGCGCTTCGCGATCTTCTCGGCCTCGTCGCCGGCGCGCTCGAGGTTCGTAATCGTTTTCGAAATCGACATCAGAAGACGCAGGTCACGCGCGGCAGGCTGTCTCCGCGCGATGATGTTGCCGCACTCCTGGTCGATCTCGACTTCCATCGCGTTCAGCGTTTCCTCGGCCGTGATCACGCGCTCGGCCGCGTCGCGGTCGAACTCGTTCAGCGCGTGCATCGCGCCGATGATCTGCGACTCGACGAGGCCGCCCATTTCCAGCACCTTCGACGACACGGCATTGAGATCCGCGTCGAACTGGCTCGACAGATGTTTATCCGACATGGTTGTTGTTCTCCGTCATCAGCCGAAGCGGCCGGTGATGTAGTCTTCCGTTTCCTTGCGCACCGGCTTGATGAAGATCTTTTCGGTTTCGCCGAATTCGATCAGCTCGCCCAGGTACATGTAGGCCGTGAAGTCCGAGCAGCGCGCGGCCTGCTGCATGTTGTGCGTGACGATCACGACCGTGTAGTCGCTCTTCAGCTCCGCGATCAGCTCTTCGATGCGGCCCGTCGAGATCGGGTCGAGCGCCGAGCACGGCTCGTCGAGCAGCAGCACTTCCGGACGGATCGCGATGCCGCGCGCGATGCACAGACGCTGCTGCTGGCCGCCGGACAGGCCATAGCCGCTCTGGTTCAGCTTGTCCTTCACTTCGTTCCATAGCGCGGCCTTCGTCAGCGCCCACTCGACGCGATCGTCCATCTCCGAGCGCGTGAGCTTCTCGAACATCTTCACGCCGAACGCGATGTTGTCGTAGATCGACATCGGGAACGGGGTCGGCTTCTGGAACACCATGCCGATCCGCGCGCGCAGCAGCGAGATGTCGCGCTTGGTGGTCAGCAGGTTCTCGCCGTCCATCAGGATTTCGCCTTCGGCGCGCTGCTCCGGATAGAGCGCGTACATCTTGTTGAACGTGCGCAGCAGCGTCGACTTGCCGCAGCCCGACGGGCCGATGAACGCCGTCACCTTCCCTTCGGGAATGCGCAGGTTGATGTTCTTCAGCGCGTGGAACTTGTTGTAGAAGAAGTTGAGGTTGTTGACCTCGATCTTCGCGTTCAGCGGCGCCAGCGGACGGCCATGCGCCGCGTCTTGCGTGCCGGCGGGCGCAGCGGTGCGCTCGACGGGATTCAGGTGGCTCTCTGCCATATTCATCGGATTGCTCCGCCGTTACTTTTTCGAGAAGATCGAGCGCGCCAGGACGTTGAGTCCGAGCACCCCGAGCGTAATCAGGAACACGCCCGCCCATGCGAGCGACTGCCATTCGGCGAACGGGCTCATCGCGAACTTGTAGATCGTGACGGGCAGGTTTGCCATCGGCTGGCTCATGTCCCACGAGAAGAACTGGTTCGACAGCGCGGTGAACAGCAGCGGCGCCGTTTCGCCGGCGATCCGCGCGACCGCGAGCAGCACACCCGTCACGATCCCGCCGACCGACGCGCGCAGCGTGATCTTCAGCACCATGCGCCACTTCGGCGTGCCGAGCGCGACGGCCGCTTCGCGCAGCGCGTTCGGCACCAGCTTCAGCATGTTCTCGGTCGTGCGGATCACGATCGGAATCTGCAGCAGCGCGAGCGCGATCACGCCGGCCCAGCCCGAGAAGCGCCCCGACTTCGCGACCACGATCGCGTACACGAACAGGCCGATCACGATCGACGGCGCCGACAACAGGATGTCGTTGATGAAGCGGATCGTGCTCGCCAGCAGGTTCTTCTGGCCGTATTCGGCGAGATAGACGCCCGCGAGGATGCCGATCGGCGTGCCGATCAGCGTGCCGAAACCGCACAGCAGCAAGCTGCCGACGATCGCGTTCGCCAGACCGCCGCCTTCCGTGTTCGGGGCCGGCGTCGACTCGGTGAACAGCTGCAGCGACAGGCCGCCGATGCCGAGGTGCACGGTCGTGTACAGGATCCACACGAGCCACAGCAGGCCGAACGCCATCGCGCCGAGCGACGCGGTGAGCGCGATCGCGTTGGTCACCTTGCGCTTGCGCTGCAGGCGGCTGCGCATCGCGTCGAGCGCGGCGCCGTCCGGCCCCGGGAAATTCATGATGGGCTCGCTCATTTCTTGCCCTCTCCCTTCTCGAGACGAAGCAGCAGCAGTTTGGAGATGGACAGCACGATGAACGTGATCACGAACAGGATCAGGCCCAGTTCCATCAGCGCGGACGTATGCAGGCCCGGCTGCGCCTCCGCGAATTCGTTCGCGAGCGCCGACGTGATGCTGTTGCCCGGCGCGAACAGCGACACGCTGTCGAGCAGGTTGGTGTTGCCGATCACGAAGGTCACGGCCATGGTTTCGCCGAGCGCGCGGCCGAGGCCGAGCATCACGCCGCCGATCACGCCGGTCTTCGTATAGGGCAGCACGACCTTCCACATCACTTCCCAGGTCGTGCAGCCGATCCCGTACGCCGATTCCTTCAGCAGCACCGGCGTGACCTCGAACACGTCGCGCATCACCGATGCGATGTACGGGATGATCATGATCGCGAGGATCACGCCGGCCGCGAGGATGCCGATGCCGATCGGCGGGCCGGACGTCAGCGGACCGAGCACCCACACGTTCTCGAGCAGGTGGCCGAGCGGCTTCTGGAAATACTGGGCGAAGATCGGCGCGAACACGAGCAGCCCCCACATGCCGTACACGATCGACGGAATCGCGGCGAGCAGCTCGATCGCGATGCCGAGCGGGCGGCGCAGCCACACGGGCGACAGCTCGGTGAGGAACAGGGCGATGCCGAAGCTGACCGGCACCGCGATGATGAGTGCAATGAGCGACGTCACGATCGTGCCGTAGATCGGCACGAGTGCGCCGTAGACATCCGAGTTCGGATCCCACTCGGATTGCCACAGGAAGCCGACGCCGAACTTCTGGATGGTCGGCAGCGACGCAATGATGAGGGAAACGATGATCCCGCCCAGCAGCAGCAGGGTCACGATCGCGGCAAGCCGTGCGAGGCCGCCGAAGACAACGTCGCCGAGACGGCTCGGCGCGCGTTGCGGCGCGGCGTCGGCGGACCGGGAGGACGTATATGAAATTTCAGACATGGGTGCCTGTTCTGGATCGCCGGGCGCCGTGACGCCCGGCCTTACCGCACACGCTGCCCGGCCGGCACGGCCGGGCAGCGAACCGCTGTATCGCTTACTCCGCGGCGACCGGCTTGCCCGATGCGTCCGTGACCTTCGTCTTCCACTGCTTGCGGATTTCCGTCTCGACTGCCGGCGGCAGCGAGATGTAGTCGAGGCTGTCCGCGGCCTTCTCGCCGTTCTTGAACGCCCAGCTGAAGAATTTCAGCGTTTCCGCGCCCTGCTCCGGCTTGTCCTGCTTCGCATGCAGCAGCACGAACGTCGCGCCGACGACCGGCCATGCTTCCTTGCCCGGCTGGTTCGTCAGGATCTGGTAGAACGACTTCGACCAGTTCGCGCCTGCCGCGGCGGCCTTGAACGTTTCCGTCTTCGGCTCGACCACCGTGCCCGTCGAATTCTTCAGGGCCGTGTAGGTCATGTTGTTCTTCTTCGCGTACGCCCACTCGACGTAACCGATCGCGCCCGGCAGACGCTGCACGAAGGCCGCGACGCCGTCGTTGCCCTTGCCGCCCGTGCCCGTCGGCCAGTTGACCGTCGTGCCTTCGCCGATCTTCGACTTCCACTCGTCGTTGACCTTCGACAGGTAGTTCGTCCAGATGAAGCTCGTGCCCGAGCCGTCCGCGCGGCGGACCACGGCGATGTCCGTATCCGGCAGCTTGACCTTCGGGTTCAGCGCGGCGATCGCCGGGTCGTTCCACTTCTTGATCTTGCCGAGGTAGATGTCGCCGAGCACCGGGCCCGACAGCGTCAGTTCGCCGGCCTTCACGCCCGGCACGTTGACGACCGGCACCACGCCGCCGACCACCGTCGGGAACTGGAACAGGCCTTCCTTCGCGAGGTCTTCATCCTTCAGCGGCGCGTCCGAACCGGCAAAATCGACCGTCTTCGCGTTGATCTGCTTCAGGCCGCCCGACGAACCGATACCCTGGTAGTTCACCTTCGCGCCGCCGGACTGCTGGTAGTCGGCAGCCCATTTCGTATAGATCGGCATGGCGAACGTGCTGCCTGCGCCCGTGATGTCGGCAGCTTGAGCGGCGACGGCGAAAAGCGCGCCAGCCAGGCCGGCAATCGCGGTTTGCATCAATTTCATGAGACCTCCAGTGTGTGAGCGGATGACTACGGCACCGCGAAGGTTAGGGGCTGCTCATGACGGTAATGTGACAATCGATGAAACTGGCGTGACAGTAACATGACCGGTTGAAAGGATGTAGCGGGCGGCGAGCACGCCGCCGTGACGGCGCCGCGCGGCCGCGATGGCGGCAAGAATTGCCGATCCGGGAGGGCGCCGGGCTCCGCTGACAGCCTGCACGAATGCATCGTAGCGCAGAGAAACGGGGCCACAATGCCCCGCCGAAGCATCGACACGATCAGCGTCGAGCCGCGCGTTCATCAGACGAAATCCGCGTGAAGTGAGCCTTTGATTGGTTCGCAAACCTTTGCGACCCACGAAAAAATGCGGCGCCCGAAGGCGCCGCACTTTCGATGCACCGAGCGCCGATGCGCGCGCGGCCGGGCCGTCGCGCGCCCGCCGCTGCGGGTCAGGCCGTCGCTTCGCGCACGGCGTCGGCAATCGCCTCCGCATGGCGGGTCGCGTCAGCCGCCAGTTGCGCTTCCACCATCACACGCAGCACGGGTTCGGTACCCGACGCGCGGATCAGCACGCGGCCACGGTCGGCCAGCTCGCTTTCGGCCGCGTCGATCGCCGCGCGAATCGATGCGCTGCCCTTCCAGTCGGCACCCGGCTTCATCCGGACGTTGATCAGCTTCTGCGGGAACAGCGTGACGCCGTCGAGGATCTGCGCGAGCGTGCGGCCGCTGCGCTTGAGCGCGGCCAGCACGAGCAGCGCCGACACGATGCCGTCGCCGGTCGAATGCCGGTCGAGCGACAGGATGTGGCCCGAGCCTTCCGCGCCGAGCAGCCAGCCGTGCTCGCGCAGTTGCTCGAGCACGTAGCGGTCGCCGACCGCCGCCCGCACGAACTGCACGCCTTCGCGCTGCAACGCGACTTCGACCGCAAGGTTCGTCATCAGCGTGCCGACCGCGCCGTCGACCTTGCCGTCGGTTGCGATGCGGTCCTTCACGAGCACGTACAGCAGTTCGTCGCCGTTGAACAGCCGGCCCGTCGAATCGACGACCTGCAGGCGGTCAGCATCGCCGTCGAGCGCGATGCCGAGGTCCGCGTGGTGCTCACGCACCGCGCGCATCAGCGCGTCGGGCGCCGTCGCGCCGACACCGTCGTTGATGTTGAAGCCGTTCGGCGCGACGCCGATCGGAACGACGTCCGCACCGAGCTCGTGGAACACGTGCGGCGCGATCTGGTAGGCAGCGCCGTGCGCGCAGTCGATCACGAGCTTCAGCCCGCGCAGGTCGTACGCGGCCGGAAACGTGCTCTTGCAGAACTCGATGTAGCGGCCGGCCGCGTCGTCGAGGCGGCGCGCCTTGCCGAGGCGGTCCGACGCCGCGCATTCGAGCGGCTTGTCGAGCCACGCCTCGATCGCGGCTTCGGTGTCGTCGGGCAGCTTGTTGCCGTCCGCGGAAAAGAACTTGATGCCGTTGTCGTGATACGGGTTGTGCGACGCGCTGATCACGACGCCGGCCGCCAAGCGCAGCGCGCGCGTCAGGTACGCGACGCCCGGCGTCGGCATCGGGCCGGCCAGCATCACGTCGACGCCAGCAGCCGAGAACCCGGCTTCGAGCGCGGCCTCGAGCATGTAGCCCGACACGCGCGTGTCCTTGCCGATCAGCACTGTCGGGCGCCCGCCCGCGGCCGCGTCGGCCGAGCCGGCCAGTACCTTGCCGGCTGCGTAGCCGAGGCGCAACACGAAATCAGGCGTGATGGGCGCTTCGCCCACCGTGCCGCGAATGCCGTCCGTGCCGAAATATCGACGTCCCATGGCGAACCTTCCTCCTTCGTCTTTCTGACTTCTGCCTTATCGTTGCCGCGCGGCTTCGCGCACGGCATTCCATACCTTCAGCGCATCGACCGTCGCCGCGACGTCGTGCACGCGCACGATCGCGGCGCCCCGCCCGACCGCGCACAACGCGGCCGCCACGCTCGCCGCGACGCGCTCCGTCGGCGGCTTGCCGCCGATCACCGCGCCGAGCATCGACTTACGCGACATGCCCGCGAGAATCGGATACGCACGCCCGTCCGGCCGCGCGGGCGCCGTGTCCGGCAATGCGGCCAGCAGCGCGTAATTGTCGTCGACCACCGCCTTGCCGAACCCGAAACCCGGATCGACGCAGATCCGTTCCGGCGCGATGCCCGCGTCGAGCAGCGCTTGCGCGCGCGCTGCAAGAAAGTCGCGCACATCGGTCACGACGTCGCCGTAGTTCGGCTCGCCGACCTGCATCGTCTGCGGCTCGCCGAGCATGTGCATCGCGCACAGCCCGCTGTTGCCTTCACGCATAGCATCAATCGCGCCCGGCTGGCGGAACCCCCAGATGTCGTTGATCAGGTCCGCGCCGGCGGCGAGCGCCGCGCGCATCACGGCCGGCTTGTAGGTGTCGATCGACAGCGGCACGTTCAACGGCCGCAGCGCTTCGACCAGCGGGATCACGCGCGCGAGTTCCTCGTCGAGCGGCACGGGCGGCGCGCCGGGCCGCGTGGATTCGCCGCCGATATCGATCAGGTCGACGCCTTCGGCGATCATCCGCTCGGCCTGGCGCAGCGCGTCGTCGCGCGCGAGAAAGCGGCCGCCATCGGAAAACGAATCGGGGGTCGCGTTGAGGATGCCCATCACGAGCGGGCGTTCGAACGTCAATGAGAAACGGCCGCACTGGAGCGGCGCGGGAATGCAGGCAGAAACGGCAGGATCGGACACGGGCGGGGAGCGTTGATGAATGCAAAACGGGCCGGTGTGAAGCCACACCAGCCCGTGAACGGTGCTACAGCGGAGGTCAGGCCGGGGAAGCAGGCGCCGGCGCGTTGCCGGGCTTCACTTCGGCGGTCGTGCCACCGCCAGGCGAGTCGCCACCGATAGCGGGCGAGCTCTTCGGCGAGCGCGGCGGGCGCCCTTCCATGATGTCGTTGATCTGATCGGCGTCGATCGTTTCCCACTCCATCAGTGCGGCCGTCATCGCTTCGACCTTGTCGCGGTTCTCTTCGAGCAGGCGGCGCGCGAGGCCGTACTGTTCGTCGAGCACGCGGCGGATTTCGCCGTCGACCTTCTGCTGCGTCGCTTCCGAGATCGTGCGGGTAAAGCCGCGGCCGAACGGGCCGTTGTCGCTCTCGTCGTCGACGTAGACCATCGGCCCCAGCGCGTCGGTCATGCCGAACCGCGCCACCATCGCACGCGCCGTCTGCGTCGCCTTGTTGAAGTCGTCCGACGCACCGGTGCTGATCAGGTTCAGGAACAGCTCCTCGGCCACGCGGCCACCGAACAGGATCGCCAGGCGATCGAGCAGGTAGTCCTTCGAGTACGTTTCGTTGTCATGCTCCGGCAGCTGCCACGTGACACCGAGCGCGCGACCGCGCGGGATGATCGTGACCTTGTGCACCGGGTCGGCCTTCGGCAACAGCTTCGCGATCACCGCGTGGCCCGACTCGTGGTAAGCCGTCGCGCGCTTCGCCTCTTCGCGAATCACGGCCGACTTGCGCTCCGGACCCATGAAGATCTTGTCCTTCGCGTCCTCGAAGTCCTGCATCTCGACGATGCGCTTGCCGCGACGGGCAGCGAACAGCGCCGCTTCGTTCACGAGGTTCGCGAGATCGGCGCCCGAGAAGCCCGGCGTGCCGCGTGCGATGACGGCTGCATCGACGTCGTTCGCGATCGGCACCTTGCGCAGGTGCACGCGCATGATCTGCTCGCGGCCGCGGATGTCCGGCAGACCGACATAGACCTGGCGGTCGAAACGGCCCGGACGCAGCAGCGCCTTGTCGAGCACGTCGGAACGGTTGGTTGCGGCGATCACGATCACGCCCGAGTTCGCCTCGAAGCCGTCCATCTCGACCAGCATCTGGTTCAGCGTCTGCTCGCGCTCGTCGTTGCCGCCGCCCATGCCGGCGCCGCGATGGCGACCGACCGCGTCGATTTCGTCGATGAACACGATACACGGCGCATGCTTCTTCGCCTGCTCGAACATGTCGCGCACACGGGCCGCGCCGACGCCGACGAACATTTCGACGAAGTCCGAACCCGAGATGCTGAAGAACGGGACCTTCGCTTCACCGGCGATCGCGCGGGCGAGCAGCGTCTTGCCGGTACCCGGCGGGCCGACGAGCAGCACGCCGCGCGGGATGCGACCGCCCAGCTTCTGGAATTTCTGCGGATCGCGCAGGAAGTCGACGAGCTCGGACACTTCTTCCTTCGCTTCGTCGCAGCCCGCGACGTCGGAGAAGTTCACCGCGTTGTTGTTCTCGTCGATCAGCCGCGCGCGCGATTTCCCGAACGAGAATGCGCCGCCTTTGCCGCCCCCCTGCATCTGCCTCATCATGTAGAACCAGAACACGATGATCAGGATCGTCGGCCCGAGGTAGTACAGCGCGGACATCAGCGCGTTCGGCTCGTCGTCGGCCTTGCCGCTGACCTGCACGCCATACTTCATCAGATCGCCGACCATCCAGATGTCGCCGGGCGACACGATCTGGTATTTCTGGCCATCAGCCGGAGTGACGGTGAGGTTGCGCCCCTGCACGACGACATTCTTGACCTTGCCGTTCTTGGCGTCGTCCATGAACTGCGAATAGGACACACCTTCCTGGACGCGGGGCTTGTCGAACTGCTTGAACACCGTAAACAGCACCAGTGCGATCACCAGCCACACTGCTGCCTTCGAAAACATATTGTTGTTCAAAGCACCACTCCTTCACTCGTAGACGAGCGCCTACATTTTCCTTGCGGCGCTCCTCGGTCATTCTAATCCAGTCCGACCACCCTCGCCATAAGCATTGACAACCGCCACGATAGCGCTTCGCTTGTCTGGCAAGGGCCGGAGCCCGTTTGCGGCATCCCGCTCCGCGTTACCGCGGATGCTTCAGCTGCCGACCCAAAATGAACGTTTCGGACGATTTGTCGCGGGATGCCTTGGGCTTGCGCGGCGCGACAACCTTAAACTGCTGTTTGAACTTCTCGACGATCTGGCTGTAGCCGCTGCCGTGAAAGCACTTCACGAGCAGCGCACCGTCCGGCTTCAGGTGATTCTGCGCGAATTCGAGCGCCAGATCGCAGAGGTGCTCGATGCGCGCCGCGTCCGCCGAGGCCACGCCGGAGAGGTTGGGGGCCATGTCGGAAATAACAAGGTCCACCGCGCGGCCTTCGAGCACTTCTTCGAGCTGATGGAGCACGACGTCCTCGCGGAAGTCGCCCTGCAGGAAGTGGACGTCGGCGATCGGCTCCATCGGCAGGATGTCGAGCGCCACGATCGTGCCGTCGATGCCGCCTTCGCGCTCCGCGTCGCGCTTCTTGCCCTGCGCGAGCTTGTTGCGGGCGTACTGGCTCCAGCTGCCCGGCGTCGCGCCGAGGTCGACGATCACCTGGCCCGGACGGATCAGCTTGTCCTGCTCGTCGATTTCCTTCAGCTTGTACGCGGCACGCGCGCGATAGCCTTCCCGCTGCGCCATTTTGACGTACGGATCGTTGATGTGGTCGTGCAGCCAGTGCTGGTTAAAGCGGTTTTTTGCCATTCGAGAGAGAGATTGCTGCTATTTGCTTCGTGAAGCCGTGCTTTTGGCGGATAATACGCGTCTTCTTCGCGCGGCTGCGGCCCTTTCAAGGCCCAAGCCGCGATTTTACGTGGTTTCGGCGCGCGGCTGACGCGGCAAGTGTCCGCGATTCGCATCTGACGCAGCGCGCCCCTATTTAGATTTCGATATTTCCATGCCCGCCCTTTCGCTTTCCCCCGCCGAGCGCTCCGCGCTGCGCTCCCAGGCCCATGCGCTCAAGCCCGTCGTGCTGATCGGCGCCGAGGGGCTCACCGACGCCGTGCTGAAGGAAATCAAGGTGCACCTCGCCGCGCACCAGCTGATCAAGATCCGCGTGTTCGGCGACGAGCGCGACGAGCGCGTCGCCATTTACGACGAGATCTGCGATCGCCTGAACGCGGCGCCGATCCAGCACATCGGCAAGCTGCTGGTGATCTGGAAGCCCGAGGCTGCCGAGGCGGCCCCGGCCCGCGGTCGCCGTGCCGGCACGCTGCCGAGCGCAGCCGAAGCCGCCGACGACCGCAAGGGCCGTGCGCCGCGCACCGTCAAGGTCATCAAGGTGTCGCCGAACGCGAGCCCCGTGCGCCGCCCGAAGCCGGTGAAGGTCACGGTGCGCGGCAACGAGCGCGTGACGGCAGGCGGTACGGTGAAGCGTGCGAAAAAGCGTCAGGCCAGCACGAAGCGGCCGCACCAGGGCAAGTAATCCTGCCGCGCGGCACGGGGCAGCCCGTGCTGCCCTGCCCGCGCGATGCTCACGCGTCGCGTGCAGGCAAACGCCAGATCAGCATCAGACCCAGCACGCTCTCGACCAGGTAGAACAGGCTCGAGACGCCGTGCAGCATCCCGAAGCGGCTCGCATACGGCGAATTCGCAATGTCGGTGCCCGCGTCCATCGCGGCGACGCGCAGCGCGTTCATGAACGGCTGCAGCGCGAAATACCCGATCAGCACGCATGCGACCATCGCGGCGACGATCCAGCGCACGCGACGATATTCGCCGCTGCCGCGTCGCACCTGCTGGTTCGACAGCGCGAGCAGCAAGATGCCGCACACGACACCGAGGATCGCCTCGATGCGAAACAGCTGGGCGGCGACCGTGCCGGCCGTCATCCGCTCCAGCGTCTTGAACAGCACGGGCGCGACCGCATACCCGATCGTCAGCAGGCTGCCGACCCACACGGTCGACAGCAGACGGAACACGCGATGCGGCATCACGTCGCCCCGCTTCAGACGTAGCTGACCGAGATGATTTCGTATTCGCGCACGCCGCTCGGTGCCTGCACCGCCGCGACGTCGCCTTCGCTCTTGCCGATCAGTGCACGCGCGATTGGCGAGCTGACCGAGATCAGGCCGTGATCGATATCGGCTTCGTCGTCGCCGACGATCTGGTACTTCACGGTGTCGCCCGACTCGAGATCCTCGAGTTCGACCGTCGCGGCAAACACCACGCGGCCATCGGCATCGAGCACGGTCGGATCGATGATCTGCGCGGCAGACAGCTTCGATTCGAGCTCCGCGATACGGCCCTCGATAAAGCCCTGCTTTTCTTTCGCCGCGTCGTATTCGGCGTTTTCGGACAGATCGCCCTGTGCGCGGGCCTCCGCGATCGCGTTGATCACGGCCGGCCGCTCGACGGACTTGAGGCGCTGCAATTCATCGCGCAGTTGCTCCGCGCCACGCTTTGTCAACGGAATGGTGCTCATAAACGGCTCAATCGCTAAAAACGGCTATAAAAAAAATCACCGCGATTAAGCGCGTTTCCGATGCACTGGAAACACCGCCTAATCGCGGCACGTGATGCTTCGACAGGTAACTGACTGCTTAGTTTAGGCGAGCGTGAAGACCTTGTAAATCATAGACTTCCAGATCCTTCAGGTAGCGCAGGCCTTCGACGGCCGCGCGCGCGCCCGACATCGTCGTGTAGTACGTGACCTTGTGCGCCTGCGCGCTCATGCGGATCGAACGCGAATCGGCGATCGCCTGGCGCGTCTCGTCGACCGTCGTGAACACGAGGGCGATCTCGCCGTTCTTGATCATGTCGACGATGTGCGGACGGCCGTCCTTCACCTTGTTCACGACCTTGACCGGCACGCCGGCCGCTTCGATCGCGGCAGCCGTGCCCTTGGTCGCGACGATCGGGTAGCCGAGGTCGTGCAGCATGCGCGCGACTTCGACGGCCTTCGGTTTATCGGCATCCATCACGGTCAGCAGCACCGTGCCCGACTCCGGCAGGCGCGAGCCGGCCGCGAGCTGCGACTTGAACAACGCTTCGCCGAACGTCTGGCCGACGCCCATCACTTCGCCGGTCGAACGCATTTCAGGCCCGAGGACCGGGTCGACGGTCGGGAACTTGACGAACGGGAACACCGCTTCCTTCACGCTGAAGTACGGCGGCTCGACTTCCTTCGTCACGCCCTGCTGCGCGAGCTTCTGGCCGACCATCGCGCGCGCCGCGATCTTCGCGAGCGGCAGGCTGGTCGCCTTCGACACGTACGGCACCGTGCGCGATGCGCGCGGGTTCACTTCGAGCACGTAGATGATGTCCTGCTTCGAACCGTCGGCCGAATTTGCGTCGGCAGGCACCTGCTGGATCGCGAACTGCACGTTCATCAGGCCGACCACGTTCAGCGCCTTCGCCATCGCGCCGGTCTGGCGCTTCAGCTCGGCCACGGTTTCCTTCGACAGCGAGTACGGCGGCAGCGAGCATGCCGAGTCGCCCGAGTGGACGCCCGCCTGCTCGATGTGCTCCATCACGCCACCGATGAACACGGCTTCACCGTCGCAGATGCAGTCGACGTCGCATTCGATCGCGTCGTTCAGGAAGCGGTCGAGCAGCACCGGCGAATCGTTCGACACCTTCACGGCCTCGCGCATGTAGCGCTCGAGGTCGCGCGGCTCGTGGACGATTTCCATCGCGCGGCCGCCCAGCACGTACGACGGGCGCACGACGAGCGGGTAGCCGATTTCGGCCGCCAGCTCGAGCGCTTCTTCTTCGGCGCGCGCGGTGCGGTTCGGCGGCTGGCGCAGACCGAGGTCCTGCAGCAGCTTCTGGAAGCGTTCACGGTCTTCGGCCGCGTCGATCATGTCCGGCGACGTGCCGACGATCGGCACGCCGTGCGCCTCGAGGTCGAGCGCGAGCTTCAGCGGCGTCTGGCCGCCGTACTGGACGATCACGCCCACCGGCTTTTCCTTGTCGACGATCTCGAGCACGTCTTCGAGCGTCAGCGGCTCGAAGTACAGGCGGTCGGACGTGTCGTAGTCGGTGGACACCGTTTCCGGGTTGCAGTTGACCATGATCGTTTCGTAACCGTCCTCGCGCATCGCGAGGGCCGCGTGCACGCAGCAGTAATCGAACTCGATACCCTGGCCGATCCGGTTCGGGCCGCCGCCCAGCACCATGATCTTCTTGTTGGTGGTCGGCTGCGCCTCGCACTCTTCCTCGTAGGTCGAGTACATGTACGCGGTTTTCGTCGCGAACTCGGCCGCGCAGGTGTCGACGCGCTTGTAGACCGGGCGCACGTTCAGCTCGATGCGACGGCGGCGGACGTCTTCCGGCGACGCGCCGAGCAGCTTCGCGAGGCGGCGGTCCGAGAAGCCGCTCTGCTTCAGGAAGCGCAGCTCGTCGAACGTCAGCGATGCGAGCGTGCGGCCCGACAGCGCCTGTTCCTTCAGGATGATCTGCTCGATCTGCGCGAGGAACCACGGATCGATCGCGGTTTCCGCGAAGATCTCTTCGGCCGTCATGCCGATGCGGAACGCATCGCCGACGTACCAGATGCGGTCCGGGCCCGGCTCGTGGATCTCGATCGCGATCTCGTCGCGGTCGGTCGACTTCTCGTCGAGACCGTCGACGCCGACTTCGAGGCCGCGCAGCGCCTTCTGGAACGACTCCTGGAACGTGCGGCCGATCGCCATCACTTCACCGACCGACTTCATCTGCGTGGTCAGGCGCGAATCGGCTTCGCGGAACTTCTCGAACGCAAAACGCGGGATCTTCGTGACGACGTAGTCGATCGTCGGCTCGAACGAGGCCGGCGTCTGGCCGCCGGTGATTTCGTTCTTCAGCTCGTCGAGCGTGTAGCCGACCGCCAGCTTCGCCGCAACCTTCGCGATCGGGAAGCCGGTGGCCTTCGACGCGAGCGCCGACGAACGCGACACGCGCGGGTTCATTTCGATGACGACCATCCGGCCGTCCTTCGGGTTGATCGAGAACTGCACGTTCGAGCCGCCCGTGTCGACGCCGATCTCGCGCAGCACCGCGAGCGATGCGTTACGCAGGATCTGGTATTCCTTGTCGGTGAGCGTCTGCGCGGGCGCGACCGTGATCGAGTCGCCGGTGTGGACGCCCATCGGGTCGAGGTTTTCGATCGAGCACACGATGATGCAGTTGTCGGCGCGGTCGCGCACGACCTCCATCTCGTATTCCTTCCAGCCGAGCAGCGATTCCTCGATCAGCAGCTCGCGCGTGGGCGACAGGTCGAGACCGCGCTTGCAGATCTCCTCGAACTCTTCGCGGTTGTACGCGATGCCGCCGCCCGAGCCTCCGAGCGTGAACGACGGACGGATCACGACCGGATAGCCGCTGCCGCCGGTGTACTCCATGATCTCGGCGTGCACCTTGGTCGCTTCTTCCATCGAGTGCGCGATGCCCGACTTCGCGGAACCGAGACCGATCTTGGTCATCGCGTCCTTGAACTTCTGGCGGTCTTCCGCCTTGTCGATCGCTTCCGGCGACGCGCCGATCAGCTCGACGCCGAACTTCTCGAGCACGCCGTAGTGGTGCAGGTCGAGCGCGCAGTTCAGCGCGGTCTGGCCGCCCATCGTCGGCAGGATCGCGTCCGGGCGCTCCTTCTCGATGATGCGCGCGACGACTTCCCACGTGATCGGCTCGATGTACGTGACGTCGGCCGTGTTCGGGTCGGTCATGATCGTCGCCGGGTTGCTGTTCACGAGGACGACCTTGTAGCCCTCTTCACGCAGCGCCTTGCAAGCCTGCGCGCCCGAATAGTCGAACTCGCAAGCCTGGCCGATGATGATCGGGCCGGCGCCGATGATGAGGATGCTTTTGATGTCTGTGCGTTTTGGCATGGCTTGTGAATTCAGTAAGTAATCTTTGTCGTGGCGTTGTCGCGGGCTCAGCTCATGGTGGCGAGCGCCAGCTTCACCGAGAAACCGATGAACAGGCCGCCCACGCTGCTCGCCGCACCCGCCGCGAGCTTGCGGCGGCGACGGAAATGCTCGGCGAGCCGCGCGCCCGCGAAGATCAGCGTGCTCAGGTACACGAAGCTCGCGCATTGCGCGATCGCCCCGAGCACGACGAACGACAGCGCGGGATGCGGGAACGCCGGGTCGACGAACTGGATGAAGAACGAGATGAAGAACAGGATCGCCTTCGGATTCAGCAGGCTCACGATCAGCGCTTTCCGGAACGGCCGCTCGCCGTCGACCGCTTGCGGCGCATCGACCGGCGCATCGCCGCGCGCGCGCAGCTTGCTCCACGCGCTGCGCAGCATCCCGGTGCCGATGTACAGCAGGTACGCGGCGCCGCCGTACTTGACGACGGAGAACAGCAGCGGATTGGCCTTCAGCAGCGACGCGACGCCCGCGGCGGACAGCACCATCAGCACCGTGTCGCCGACGAACACGCCGCAGGCCGCGCGATAGCCGGCCTTCACGCCGCGCTGCGCGGCAAGCGACAGCACGTACATCGAGTTCGGCCCCGGCAGCAGGATGATGAAGATCACGCCGAACACGTAGGTCCAGATATCCGTGATGCCGAGTGCGTGGCCGAACATAATGCGAATCTCCCGTTCTTCGGTTGCTTCAGTGACGTCAGGCGTTGCGCTGCTTCGCCGCGTCCATCAGTGCGGTGAAACGGTCGAACAGATAGCCGATGTCGTGCGGGCCGGGCGACGCTTCCGGGTGGCCCTGGAAGCAGAATGCCGGCTTGTCGGTCAGCTCGAAGCCCTGCAGCGTGCCGTCGAACAGCGACACGTGCGTCACGCGCGCGTTGGCCGGCAGCGAATCCGCGTCGACCGCGAAGCCGTGGTTCTGCGACGTGATCACGACACGGCCGTCGCCGAGATCCTTCACCGGATGGTTCGCGCCGTGGTGGCCCGTCTTCATCTTCAGCGTCTTCGCGCCGACCGCGAGGCCCATGATCTGGTGACCGAGGCAGATGCCGAAGGTCGGCACGCCGCGCTCGATGAATGCCTTGGTGGCCGCGATCGCGTAGTCGCACGGCTCCGGGTCGCCCGGGCCGTTCGACAGGAAGATGCCGTCCGGATTCAGCGCCAGCGCGTCAGCGGCGCTCGCCTCGGCCGGCAGCACCGTCACGTGGCAGCCGCGCTCCGCGAGCATGCGCAGGATGTTGTACTTGACGCCGAAGTCGTACGCGACGACGCGGTACTTCGGCGCTTCCTGCATCCCGTAGCCGCTGCCGAGGCGCCATTCGGTCTGCTTCCACTCGAACGGCTTGGTGGTCGACACGACCTTCGCGAGATCCATGCCGGCGAGGCCCTCGAACGAGCGCGCGAGCTCGATCGCCTTCGCCTCGTCGTCCGAGCCGGCCAGGATGCAGCCGCTCTGCGCGCCCTTGTCGCGCAGGATACGGGTCAGCTTGCGGGTGTCGATGCCGGCGATGGCGACGACGCCTTCGTCGCGCAGGTAGTCGCCGAGCGTGCGGTCCATGCGGAAGTTCGATGCGAGCGTGGGCAGATCACGGATGATCAGGCCGGCGGCATGGACTTTCGTGGCTTCGACGTCTTCGGCGTTGACGCCGTAGTTGCCGATATGCGGGTAGGTGAGCGTGACGATCTGACGCGCGTAACTCGGATCAGTCAGGATTTCCTGATAGCCGGTAATCGCGGTGTTGAACACGACTTCACCGATCGTGTGGCCTTCGGCCCCGATCGAATAACCACGAAAGACCGTGCCGTCGGCGAGTGCAAGCAAGGCGGGAGAAAAAGACGGCAACACGGGAGGCTCCTTGGGGAACACCCTGCTGCCGACCTGTTTACCCTGCCGCGCGAGCGCCGCGCTGCGTAGGCGCGCGGAGTCGCTTGCTGGACGCGACCTGCGTTGTCGAGACGCGAACCCGGCGCGTGGCGCACGAGGCTTCGCGGCGTCGCCCGACAGGCGGCGTGCGGCGGATGAACGGGATGAGTGAGGTAGGCGCTAGGGTGCGAGGTTGATCAGCACAAACTTTCAAATTATAGCCCGAAAATGGCCTTATCTTCAATCGATATGGCCGTCCGATCGTGCACGCGACACGCACGACGACGTGGCAATCGCGCGCGGCACGTGCGGCTGCGGCCCCGTTTTCGCGGCCGCCCTACTCGTCAGCGTACCGCCGGATCGGCGTGCTTGCCAGCGCGGCGCACGGGCCACACGGACCACACGGCGCTCGCGAGCTGCAGCGCGAGCAGCATGCTCCACACGGTGACGTGCGCCGCGGCCGGGTAATGGCCATCCACGGCCGGCCAGCGCGACAGCACCGCGCCGATGCCGATCTGGAACGCAAAGATCAGCACGAAGATCACGAGCGTGAGTGTCGTGTTCGCGCGCCCGATCAGCTGAGCCGGGAAGTGACCGGCCAGCACCGCATAGGTCAGGATCCCGACGCCGCCGAACATCCCGTAGGCCGCCCACAGCACGGCCGGCGGCAACGGCACACGCGTAACGATCGCGACCTGCGTGACGACGAACAGCGCCATGCCGGCGCCGCAAAACGCCTGGACCGACACCCCGCGCCGCTCGAGCACGCGCGCGGCGGCGCCGAAGCCGACGCAGCCGGCCATCATCGCGAAGCCGAGCACCGACACGAAGCGCGCGGCGTGCTGGGCATCGAACCCCGCGACATCGCGCAGGTACGGACCGACCCACAGCGACTGCATCGCGTAGAACACGCCTTGCGTGACGATCGAGAACGACGAGATCTTCCAGAACGCAGCGCTGCTCAGGATGTGCCAGGTGCCCTTGAACTGGCTGACGAGCCCGCCCTGGTGGCGCGGCGGCTGGGCTTCCGGCGCACCGAGACCGATCGCGGCCGCGACGGCGATCGTCAGCACGGCCAGTCCGGCGCAGATCACGCGCCAGCTCGTCAGGCCGAGCAGCCACGTGAGCGGTGTGCCGACCGCAACGCCGCCCAGGCCACCCACGGCCATCACGAGACCGTTGACGAGCGGCAGACGCCCGACCGGGAAATGCTGCGCGAGCGCCTTGAACGCGGCACCGAGGCACACCGAGACGCCGACGCCGATCAGGAGGCGGCCGACCATCATCGTGCCGAGAGCGTGTGCGACGCCGAATACCGCGGCGCCGGCCGCCGCGAACAGCAGCATGCCGGCCGTCACGCGGCGCGGACCGAAATGGTCGAGCAGCACGCCGGCCGGAATCTGCGCACCCGCGAAGCCGAGGAAATAGAGACTGGTCAGCAGCCCGAGATCGGCCGCCGACAGCCCGAGCTCGTGCGTGACGAACGGCGCAAAGCCGAGATTGACGCCGCGAAACACGTACGACACGAAATACCCGAGCGCAAAGAGCGCGAGCACCCTCACCTGCACCGACGACATCCTGTCTCTCCTGTTGTTGTTCCGAACCTCGCGCGGCAGCGGCGCGCGTCGCGCACAAACGAAAACGCCGTCACCTCGGTGACGGCGTTGCTTCGCGTTTCGTCGGACGACAGCGCGATCGCGTGGCCCGGCCGGGCCGCCGCGACGCG
The DNA here is from genome assembly GCF_027257875.1 of Burkholderia sp. IMCC1007. Taxonomy (GTDB): domain Bacteria; phylum Pseudomonadota; class Gammaproteobacteria; order Burkholderiales; family Burkholderiaceae; genus Burkholderia. The sequence goes on along the minus strand of NZ_JAPVQY010000043.1, from coordinate 13,504 downwards.
ATTGTACCGCGTTACTTCTTCTTGCCCTTGTGGGCGGCAGCCTTCGGTGCCGCCTTGGCCGGCGCGGCCTTCGCAGGCGCCGCGTTGGTGCGGGCCGCCGGCTTCGAGGCGCCGCGCTTCGCACCGCGCTTGCCGCCGACCGCCAGGCTCGCACGCTCGATATGCGCGCCGCCGACCGTCGTCGCGATCCGCTCCGGACCCGGCTCGGCCGGCACCGCGCGACCGACCGGCACGTGCAGCACGACCGCCTGGCCCGGCATCACCAGATCGCGGTGTGTGCGGTTCCATGCCTTCAGCTGACCGACCGACACGCCGTAGCGGCCGGCGAGCGCCGCCATCGACTGCTTGCGGCGCACGCGAATCAGCATCTTGCGCGTGTCGGGCACGTCGGGCTCCATCGCGAGCACGGCGTTTTCCGCGACGTCCGCGCTGATGTCCTCGTCGTCGTCGTCGCCGCGCGGCACGACGATCGTCGAGCCCGGCTTCAGGCGCATGCCGGCGGGAATCTTGTTGACCGACATCAGCGTATCGGCGTCGACGCCGATCTTCTCGGCGATCGCGGCCGGGGCCGCGCGCTCGCTGACCGTGTAGGTGGTCCACGACGACAGCTGGCCGTTGTACGCCTTCAGGTTCTTCTCGAACGCCGCCGCGTTGTCGAACGGCAGCAGGATCTGCGGCTCGGTCGTGCCGAGGATCACCGGCTTCGAGAACGACGGGTTCAGCGAGCGGAACTCGTCGAGCGACAGGTTCGCGAGCTTCGCGGCAACCGCGACGTCGATGTCGTGCGACGTGGTGACCGTCACGAAATACGGGTGGTTCGGAATGTCCGGCAGCGTCAGGCCGTATTGCTGCGGACTCGCGATGATGTTCTTCACCGCCTGCAGCTTCGGCACGTAATTGCGCGTCTCGTTCGGCATCCGCAGGCTCTGGTAGTCGGTCGGCAAGCCGGCCGCCTGGTTGCGCGCGATCGCGCGCTGCACGTTGCCCTCGCCCCAGTTGTACGCGGCCAGCGCGAGATACCAGTCGCCGAACATGTCATGCAGGCGCGACAGATAGTCGAGTGCCGCGCTCGTCGACGCGAGCACGTCGCGTCGTTCGTCCTGCCACATGTTGCGCTTCAGGTTGTACGTGCGGCCCGTGCCCGGCATGAACTGCCACATGCCCGCGGCCTTCGCGACCGACAGCGCCTGCGGGTTGTATGCGGATTCGATGAACGGCAGCAGCGCGAGCTCGGTCGGCATGTGGCGCGCCTCGAGCTCCTCGACGATGTGGTACAGATATTTCTGAGAACGCTCGGTCATGCGCTGCACGTAATCCGGGCGTTGCGTGTACCACGTCGTCTGCATGTCGACCAGGTCGCTCTGCAGGTCCGGCATCTGGAAGCCGCGACGAATGCGCGCCCACAGATCGGAGTCGGCACTCGTCAGGTCGCCGACGGATTGCTTGTCGACGTCGACGGTTTCTTTGGCGGTGGCTGATTTACGGAGGTAGTTGGACGTCGCCTGCGAATCGGCGGCGTTGTTGGCGACAGGGGCCTGGCTCGCACACGCGGCGAGCAGCAGGACCACCATCGCACTCAATATAAGTCGCATGAAAATCTCGGCTTCCGACGGCTGGAAATTGCAGGCGATACTACGGAAGTGCGTGCTTCACGTCAATAAAAACACCGAAAACTCAGCGAAATCCTACATTTGCAGCAATTTTTACAGACGCCACCTGAGGTTTGGAGTCCTCCGGAAAGCGTCACCGGAAACGGTTTTTCCACTCGCGCATCAGCGCGAATGCCGTCAGACGATCCGGCACCGCTTCGTGCAACTCGGCCTCGAGCGTCGCGTGAATCGCCGCGCTGTCCGACCGCATGAACGGGTTCACCGCACGTTCGTGCGCGATCGTGGTGGGCAGCGTCGGCACGCCGCGCGCGCGCAGCGCCTGCGCGTCTTCGCGCCATGCAGCGAGCGCGGTGTTGCCCGGCTCGCACGCGAGCGCGAAGCGGATGTTCGACAGCGTGTACTCGTGTGCGCAATGTACGTGCGTGCTGCCGGGCAGCGCCGCAAGCGCGTCGAGCGACGCGAGCATCTGCGCGGGCGTGCCTTCGAACAGGCGCCCGCAACCGCACGAGAACAGCGTGTCGCCGCAGAATACGTGAGGGGTGGCGGCGCCCTGCCCGGCCGCCTGGAAATAAGCAATGTGGCCGCGCGTGTGGCCCGGCACGTCGAGCACGTCGAACGCCAGCGCAGGCGTGTCGAGCACCACGCGATCGCCGCCTGCGAGCGGGTGCGTGACCACGCCGATCCCTTCTGCCGACGGGCCGTACACGGCAAGCGGAACATCGTCCGGTTGGCTATCGCGCAGTGCCGCGACACCGCCGACATGGTCGGCGTGATGGTGCGTGAGTAAAATAGCGGTCAACCGCCAGCCGCGTTCGGCAAGAACACGACGCACCGGCGCGGCTTCACCCGGGTCGACGGCGATCGCATCGCGGCCGTCGGAGACGAGCCAGATGTAGTTGTCTTCGAATGCCGGCACCGGCACGTATTCCAGCTCGTTCATGGGCGCGCAATCATCGTTATGTCCGATCCACAAATTATAGACTGGCCCGCCTGGACCGACTCGCCGCCCGGCCGCTACGTGCTGGGCTGGGAGCAGGCGCAGCTCGACCGGATCGTGTCCGACGTGTTCGGGTTTCACGCGCTGCAGCTCGGGCTGCCGCAGCTCGATGCGCTGCGCGAGAACCGCATGCCGTATCGCGGCCTCGTGCTCGATCCGGCAAGCGGCGCGAGCGCGCCGTACCAGTACCCGTGGGCGCGCGAGGCGCACGCGCCGGAGCATGCGCCTGCCGATCGCAGCACCGTCTGGTGCGACCTGCTCGACCTGCCGTTCGAGTCGCAGAGCGTCGACCTGATCGTGATGCCCCATACGCTCGAATTCACGTCCGACCCTCATCGCCTGCTGCGCGAGGCCGAACGCGTGCTGATGCCGGAAGGCCAGCTCGTGATCACCGGCTTCAATTCGCTGAGCCTGTGGGGGATGCGGCAAACGTTCGGCCGGATGGCCAATCGGCCGTTCGTGCCCGCCGCGCGCGACCAGATCGCGTTCATCCGGCTCAAGGACTGGATCAAGCTGCTCGGCTTCGATCTGGAGCGCGGCCGGTTCGGCTGTTACCGTCCGCCGCTCGTCACCGACAAATGGCTTGCCCGCTACGGCTTCATGGAAGCCGCCGGCGACCGCTGGTGGCCGATCTTCGGCGCCGTCTACATGGTCACGGCCGTCAAGCGCGTGCGCGGCATGCGCCTCGTCGGCCCGATCAAGATGAAGAAGCCCGTGCTCGCGCCGGGCCTCACGCCGGCGGCCACCCCGACCACCCATCAAGAACATTCATGACCACCGACACCATCGACATCTATACCGACGGCGCTTGCAAGGGCAATCCCGGCCCCGGCGGCTGGGGCGCGCTGCTGCGCTACGGCGACCGCGAAAAGGAGCTGTTCGGCGGCGAGCCCAACACCACCAACAACCGCATGGAACTGATGGGCGTGATCGCCGCGCTCGAGGCGCTGAAGCGGCCGTGCCGCGTGATCGTCCATACCGACTCGCAATACGTGCAGAAGGGCATCAGCGAGTGGATCCACGGATGGAAGAAGAAAGGCTGGGTCACCGCGGCGAAAACGCCGGTGAAGAACGCCGACCTGTGGAAGCGGCTCGACGCGCTCGTCGTGCAGCACGAGGTCGAGTGGCGTTGGGTGAAGGGCCACGCCGGCCACCCCGAAAACGAACGCGCCGACGCGCTCGCGAATCGCGGCGTCGAATCGCTCGCGGCCTGAACCCGGGCCGCCCTCCTGTCTTTCCCGATTTATCCGACATGCGCCAGATCATTCTCGATACCGAAACCACCGGCCTGAATCCCCGCACCGGCGACCGCCTGATCGAAATCGGCTGCGTCGAGCTGCTGAACCGGCGGCTCACCGGCAACAACCTGCACATCTACGTGAACCCGGAGCGCGACAGCGATCCGGGCGCGCTGGCGGTGCACGGCCTCACGACCGAATTCCTCAGCGACAAGCCGAAATTCGCCGAAGTCGCCGACCAGATCCGCGACTTCGTGAAGGACGCCGAGCTGATCATCCACAACGCGCCGTTCGACCTCGGCTTCCTCGACGCGGAATTCGCACGGCTCGGCCTGCCGCCGTTCACCGAGCATTGCGGCGGCGTGATCGACACGCTCGTGCAGGCCAAGCAGATGTTCCCCGGCAAGCGCAACTCGCTCGACGCGCTGTGCGACCGGTTCGGCATCAGCAACGCGCACCGCACGCTGCACGGCGCACTGCTCGACTCGGAGCTGCTCGCCGAGGTCTATCTCGCGATGACGCGCGGCCAGGACAGCCTCGTGATCGACATGCTCGACGACGCCGGCGTCGACGGCGGCGCGGCGAACGGCCAGCGCGTGTCGCTCGCGGCGCTCGACCTGCCGGTCCTTGCGGCAAGCGACGACGAACTCGCCGCGCACCAGACCCAGCTCGACGAGCTCGACAAGTCGGTCAAGGGCACCTGCGTGTGGCGCAAGGCCGCCGAAGTGGACACCGCCGAAGCCGCCTGACGCAGCACCTCCGCACCCGGGCCTGCGGCCGCGCCTACGCGCGCGGCTGCAGCGCGATCACGGCCATCCCGCCGAGCGCGAGCACCGCGCCCGCCACGTCCCAGCGGGTCAGCGCGACGCCGTCGACCACCCGCAGCCAGATCAGCGCCACCGCGATATACACGCCGCCGTAAGCCGCATACGTGCGCCCCGCCGCGCTCGGATGCAGCGTCAGCAGCCATGCGAACAGCGCAAGCGACAGCGCGGCCGGCACCAGCAGCCACACGGGGCGCCCGCCCTTCAGCACGAGCCACGGCAGGTAGCAGCCGACGATTTCGGCCAGCGCAGTGGCGGCGAACAGCGCCGCGATCTTCATCAGTTCGGTCATCCGGTTCCTCGCAGATTCAGCCCCCGTCGCGAGGGCGGCGCGACCCCGCCGCGCGCAGCCGATCATACCGGAGCCGGTCTCGCCGGCAGCCCCGCCACGCGGGGGATTCCGGGCAATTTGCACGATCGTCTGTCATCGTGCTATCATGTCGCCTGTTTCAACATTCAATCTCTGTCTATTCGATTTCGAACGGAGTCCGTCCGCGCGTTGCGGGTCGGTGCTTCGGCCGAAATTGCACCCACAGGAAAGCCCGCCCGACAGGCCCGCTTTTCTCGTTTCGTTGCCCCTCCGGGGCGTTGCCGGCACGTCGGACACCGCGTCCGCACCGGCATCTGCCGCTCGCATCACGCGGCCCATTCTTCATGAGCGCACCGTCGCGACGGCCCACCGGGCCCGCGTCGAAGCAGTCCCTTGGCTCCTTACCGCCTCACGTGCAGTAAGCGCTTAAAGGCTTGCCCCGACGCGCAGCACACGACATCGCGCTCGCCGGCAAACCGTGTCGGACGGCCCGCCCGTTCCGGCGCAGTCAAAGGAGTGCATGACCTTGACCGCAACACACGTCAGCCCGACCGCTGCTTCTTCCACCCCATCGTCCGCCGAGGCTCCCCTCGTCGCTGACGACATCACCGTCGTCGACCAGAGCCTGCTCAAGCGCGCCGTCAGCGCGATGGCCATCGGCAATGCGATGGAATGGTTCGACTTCGGCGTCTACAGCTACATCGCCGTCACGCTCGGCAAGGTGTTCTTCCCGTCCAGCAGCCCGTCCGCGCAGCTGCTCGCGACCTTCGGCACGTTCGCGGCCGCGTTCCTCGTGCGCCCGCTCGGCGGCATGGTGTTCGGCCCGCTCGGCGACCGCATCGGCCGCCAGCGCGTGCTCGCCGCGACGATGATCATGATGGCCGTCGGCACCTTCGCGATCGGCCTGATCCCGAGCTATGCGTCGATCGGCATCATGGCGCCGATCCTGCTGCTCGTCGCCCGCCTCGTGCAGGGCTTCTCGACCGGCGGCGAATACGGCGGCGCCGCCACCTTCATCGCCGAATTCTCGACCGACAAGCGCCGCGGCTTCATGGGCAGCTTCCTCGAGTTCGGCACGCTGATCGGCTATGTGATGGGCGCCGGCGTCGTCGCGGTGCTCACCGCGTCGCTGTCGAACGAAGCGCTGCTGTCGTGGGGCTGGCGCGTGCCGTTCCTGATCGCGGGCCCACTCGGCCTGATCGGCCTGTACATCCGGATGAAGCTCGAGGAAACGCCGGCGTTCAAGCGCCAGGCCGAAGCGCGCGAAGCGCAGGACAAGGCCGTGCCGAAGGTGCGCTTCCGCGAGACGCTGATGCGCAACTGGCGCGCGCTGCTGCTCTGCGTCGGCCTCGTGCTGATCTTCAACGTGACCGACTACATGGTGCTGTCGTACCTGCCGAGCTTCATGTCCTCGACGCTGCACTTCGACGAGTCGCACAGCCTCGTGCTCGTGCTGATCGTGATGGTGCTGATGATGCCGCTGACGCTCGCCGCCGGCCGCCTGTCGGACAAGATCGGCCGCAAGCCGGTGATGCTCGCGGGCTGCGTCGGCCTGCTCGTGCTGTCGATCCCGTCGCTGCTGCTGATCCATGCGGGTACCACCGCATCGGTGTTCGCCGGCCTGCTGATCCTCGGCGTGCTGCTGTCGTGCTTCACCGGCGTGATGCCGTCGGCGCTGCCGGCGCTGTTCCCGACCGAGATCCGCTACGGCGCGCTCGCGATCGGCTTCAACGTGTCGGTGTCGCTGTTCGGCGGCACGACGCCACTGGTGACGGCATGGCTCGTCGACGTGACCCACAATCTGATGATGCCCGCGTACTACATGATGGGCGCCGCCGTGATCGGCATCGTGTCGGTCGTCGCGCTGGCCGAAACCGCGCGCCAGCCGCTCAAGGGCTCGCCGCCGGCCGTCGCGTCGCGCCGCGAGGCACACCAGCTCGTGCGCCAGCTGCGCGAGGACGACGATGCGGAAATCTACAACGTCGGGGCGCCGGCTCGTGCCTGAGCGTCGCCCATGAAAAACCCCGGCCGAAGCCGGGGCTCGATCGAATCGGATCCGCCCGACCGGCTTGCGCCGGTCGGGCTTTTTTACGTGCTCAGCCGATGCGCGCTCATGCGTGCGCTTCGCAGTGACGGCAGAAGATCAGCGCGCGCGATGCCGACACCGCGGCCTGCGCGCCACGCGCGGCGACGATCAGCCCGACCTGGCCGAGATTGAAATCGCGCTCGACCATCAACTGCGTCAGCGCGGCAAGCGGCAACACGACGGACGGGTGGTACAGGCTCGATTCGATCAGCGCTCTCATCATCGGCTCCATCAGGCAATGCTTATTCGATGGAGTGGATTCTAGGGACGGCACTCGTCCGGATAAACAGCGCGAATGCGAAGTCACTTGTTGGCGGCTGCGAACAATCGGCGATTCCCTTGTTCAGCGGGGCCGAGCGAGCGATGAGCGGCCGGCTCGGCCGCGCAAACGCATCGGTGCAACGCGCATTTGCCGGGGGGCGGCATCGGGCGCAGGCGGACTGCCGCGCGGAGGACGACTACCGACCGTCCGACGCGCGCATCGGACGCCCGCACCGAGCTGGCCGGGCTGGACGCCAACCGCAGCGGCGCAGCGCACCGCCCGTCGCCGCCCGCCACACTCGAGATGCCGGCGTCAGTCCAGCGGCGTGTCGACGAACGCCGGCAACGCTTCCGCACGCGCCGAATGTGCGGCGAGCGCCGGATAACGGGCCGGATCGATCCGGCCGAGCGCCGGATACTCGGCGGCCATGTACTGCGTGAAGCGCCACGCGACCGCCACCGTCACGTCGGACTGCAGCAGGCGCGCACCGCCGAGCCAGCCGCTCGCGGCCGCGACCAGCGGCTCGAGCTCGCCGTACGCTGCCTCGAGCTGGCTCAGCACGCGTTCGAGCCACGGCGCGTGCTGCTTGTCGGCCGGCCGCAGCGCCTGCTCGTACACGACCTGCACCGTCTTCTCGGCCGCCGCCAGCGCGAAGCCGACCGGCACGAGCGCGCGCAGCCGCGCATCGGCGGCATCGGGCAGCAGGCGCCGCTCCGGCGCGACGCGATGGTCGAGGTAGTCGACGATCAGCGACGAGTCGATCAGCGTCGTGCCGTCGTCGGTCACGAGCGTCGGCGCCTTCACGACCGGGTTGACCGTCCGGAACCGGTCGAAGTGACGGAACACCGAGATCGACTCGTGTTCGAACGGCAGGTCGAGCAGCTTCGCCGAAATGGCGACACGGCGCACGAACGGGGAATCCAGCATGCCGATCAGCTTCATCGCAAACGCTCCGCTTGAGGGAATGGGACCGACGACTGTAGCAGCGCCGCGCGACGCCGCCTAGCGCGGCGACGCTTAACGCAGATCATTCGGTCACGTATTCGCCACCCGCTGCGCGGCTGGAGTGACCATAATGCAGATTCAAGCCCCTTCCGCGCCAAGGTTTTCCATGTGGTACGCCGTCGTCGAGCAGCAGCGGGAATGGATGCGCGCGTGGCGCGCGGCAACGCGTCACGCGTTCGATGCGTGGCCGGCCGCGACGCTGCCGCACGCGGCGTCGTCGTGCTACGACGACCTGTTCGAGCCGCTGCTCGGGCCGCCCGCCGGACCGCCGCGCTTCGAGATCCAGCGGCCGGCCATCGACGAACGGCTGGTCGCACGCACGCCGTTCTGCCAGTTGCGGCGCTTCGCGCGCCAGAACGCGCCGCGCACGGTGCTGCTGTGCGCGCCGCTCGCCGGGCACTCGGCCGTGATGATGCGCGAGAGCGTCGAAACCTTGCTGGCCGACGGCGACGTGTGCGTGACCGACTGGGTCAATGCGCGCGACATCCCGGTCGCGGCGGGCCGCTTCGGACTCGACGAGTACGTGGCGACGCTCGACGGCTTCGTCGATGCGCTCGTACACGACGACCGGCCGCTGCACATCGTCGCCGTATGCCAGGCGACCGTACCCGCGCTCGGCGCGCTGGCGCTGCGCGCCGCGCGCGGCCTGCCGCCGCCGGCGAGCGTCGCGCTGATCGGCGGCCCGCTCGACGCGCGCGTGAACCCGACGATGCTCGGCACCACCGCCGCGTCCCGCTCGCTGACGTGGTGCCGCCGCAACCTGATCGACATCGTGCCGCCCTGTTTCCCCGGTCATGGCCGCCACGTGTTCCCGACCTATCTTCAGCAAGGCGAGATCGCGCTGCTGTATCCGCAGCGCTTGATGGTGCTGATCGAGGACTACGCGCGCGCCGCGTCGCGCTTCGACATGACGGAGCTGGCCGACGCGCGGCGCGCGCTGCGCGAATACACCGCGCTGCTCGACATGCCGGCCGAGTACTTCCTGGAAACCGTCGATATCGTGTTCCAGCGGATGTGTTTGGCGAACGGCACGTGGGAGGTGGGCGGCCGGCGCGTCGAGCCGGCCGCGCTGCGCGGCGTCGCGCTGCTGACCGTCGAAGGCGCGTGCGACGCCGTCACCGGCGCCGGGCAGACGCATGCGGCACACGGGATGTGCGGCGGCCTCGCGGCCAGCGAACGTCACCGCGTCGATATCGCCGCATGCGATCACTACGGATTGTTCACGGGCGCGCGCTGGCGCGGCGACGTCCATCCGGCGTTGCAGCGCGTATTCGCGCTGGCCGAAGCCGCGCGCGGCGGCACGCGCCGACGCAAGGTCAGGCGGGCGTAGTGCCGTCGTCCCGGGCGCGGGCCGCGTCGAGCAGCACGCGCACTTCGTCGTCGTCGGTCTGCTCGAAACGCGCGTAGAACTGGCTGATCCCGAAGAAGCGCAGCGGTTGCGACACCGTCACGAACGCGTCGGCGAGATCGTCGAACACGTGCCCGGCGCCGGCCGGCGCGACGGGCGCGGCGGCCACGATGCGCGCCGGATGGCGCTCGCGCAGCGCCTGCAGCGCGACGCGCATCGATGCGCCGGTCGCGACGCCGTCGTCGACGACGATCGCGATGCGGCCGTCGACCGGCAGCGGCGGCCGGGCGCCGCGATACAGCGCATCGCGACGCTGCAGTTCGGCGGTCTCGCGCGCGATCACGCCGGCAAGCTGTACGTCGGTCACGCCCAGCGCCCGGATCGCCGAGTGTTGCAGATGGACCGCGCCGCCGGTCGCGATCGCGCCCATCGCGAACTCGGGATCGAACGGCGCACCGAGCTTGCGCACGACCAGCACGTCGAGCGGCGCGCGCAGCGCAACGGCGACCGGAAATGCGACCGGCACGCCGCCGCGCGGCAACGCGAGCACGACGACGTCGCGACGCCCCGCATACTCATGCAACACATCGGCCAACTGGCGGCCCGCGTCCGCACGATCGGCAAAATACTCGGTCACGATCGGCTCCCTGCCGTGGCGCCGGATCCGCGAAGCCCGCATCGGCGCCCGTCCAACGAGCATGGTGCATCGGCCACGGCGATGCAAGCAGGGTCACAACCGCGTCGGCGCGACGCCGGTCGGGGTGAAGAAAGAAAGAGGGAGAAGAGCTGTTCGCTCGGGCGGCGTGTGCGGGTCAGAGCCCGGCGGCCTGCCGGTACAGCCGCCAGAACGACTGCGTATACGACTGCGCAAGTTCCGGTGCGCGCTGGAATACGTTCACCGTTTCCGCATGCGCCGCGGCGCCGTCGGACAGCGTCGCGAGCGCGACGCTGTCGTCGACGATCACGAAGCGCGGCGCAGGATCGCCGAGCCGCGAGTCGATCGCCACGTCGATGCCGGCGGATTTCAGATAGCCGGCGCCGCTGTACTTGCCGGCGCGCGGCGAACGCACCAGCACGACCCGCACTTCGGCTCCGCGCTCGCGCGCCGCACGCAGGGCCGCCGCGACCGCGGGCGGCACATGCGCGTAGCCGGCCAGCAGCACGCGGCGCTGCGCCTGTGCGATCAGGTCGACGGTCGCATCGGCCGCCGCATTGTCATACGAAAAGTATGCGCCGACCGATGCGGCGTCGGACGGAATCGGGCTGGCGTGGGCGGTCGCCGCGCAGCCGAACGCGGCGAAAAGGAAGGCGACTGGTCTCATGGCGGGCGCCATTGTAGCGACGCCAATTCGCGTGGCAAGCGCTCGCTGCAACGCTGCTGCGCCGACGCAACACCCGGTGCGCGACCGCCGCTCGCCGGGCTGTTTCGGGACCGATTTCCGGGCCCGTTTCGCGGTGTTTTTTACAGCGCATTGGTAATGTTTTCGCCCGGCCGGCGTACCGACCGTCAGCCGGCCGACACGCGTGCGAGCCAGTTCGCGACGCCGCCGACGGAACGGAAATCCGCGACGCTGCGCGCCGGCAGCGCCGGATACGCGCCGCTCGCCATCTCGGCCAGCGCGCGGCCGGGGCCGAGTTCCAGAAACGCGGTCGCGCCGGCCTCGACGCACGCGGCCAGGCAGGCCACCCACTCGACCGGCTCCGCAATCTGCCGCGCGAGCTTGTCGAGCCCCGCGTCGGCATCGAGCACCGACGCGCCGTCGATCCCCGAAAAGAGCCGCGTGCCGGGCAGCGGCCGGCGCACATTCACGGCAGCCAGCGACGCACGCAACTCGGGCACCGCCGACGCGAGGCGGCGCGTGTGCGACGCGATCCGCACGCAGACGGGCGCGACACGCAGCGCACCATCGCGCGCCGCATCGTCGGCCACCGCCTCGACGTCGGCCCGGCGCCCGGCGACCACGAATGCGTCGCCGGGATTGGCGATCGCGATCGCCGCATCGCGGCCGTCGCACAGCCGCGCGAGCTGCGCGCGCGTCAGCCCGCGCACGAATGCCATCCGCTCGTCGCCGCCGCTCGCGGCGTCCATCGCGCGCGCACGCGCGTCGGCCAGGTCGAGCGCGTCGTGCGGATCGATCATCCCCGCGACGCTCCACGACGCGACTTCGCCGACGCTGTAACCGGCGACGCAGCGCCGGCGCGGCCATACCGCGTCGAGCAGCGCGGCTGCCGCAAGCGCCTGCACCGTGCAGAGGATCTGCGCGGCGCGGTTCTCGCGCAGCGCGTCGGGTGCGGCGCTCCGCACCCAGTTGCGCGGATCGTCGCCGAGAAGCCGGCCCGCGTGCGCGAACAGTGCATCGGCCTGCGGCGCCGTGCCGGTCAATTCGAACATGTCGGCGCGCTGCGCGCCTTGCCCCGAGCACAGGATCGCCAGCATCATCGCCCCACCCTGTCCGCTTCGAGCGCATCGACGAATACGCTCATCGCCAGCAGGTCGGCCGCGCCGCCCGGGCTCAACCGGCGTGCGACGAATGCGCGATGCGCGGCGAGCGCACGCAACCGCCAGTCGCGCGCGCGGATGCCGCCGCGCGCGACGAACGCCCGGGCGGTCGCCTGCGCGAAATCGAGGCCGGCCTGGCCGCCGCGGTGCAACAGATTCGTATCGTCGAGCGCGGCGATCAGCGCGAAGCACGCATCGACGCGCGCGGCGTGTGCATCGTCCGGCACGCTGCGCTGTGCGCGGCGCAGTGCCGGCAGCCCGACGCGATAAACGGTCGTGAAGCCGTCGGCCGCCTCGCGGCGGGCGCCGCCCACGCCATAGCGACGGCTCGCGCGTTCGCCGTGGCTGTCCGGCAGCCGCGGGCCGCCGAGGATCTCGGTGCCCCAGCGCTGCGCGACCGATGCGCCGAGCGTCATCGTGCGGGCCGCGGCCGTCGTGCCGGGCGCGATGCGGCGGCCCGCGGCCGCACACAGCAGCCCAAGCCCGAAGATCGCGCCGCGATGCGTATTGACGCCGCCGGTCGCGGCAAGCATCGCGTGTTCCGCACGCAGGCCGATCTTGCGCAGCACGGCCATGTCGGCGTCGCGTGCGCCGGCGTCGGCCAACTCCGCGAAGTACGGCCGCAAGACGGCCGCGCTGCGTTCGAAGGTCGCGGCGTCCATGTCCGCATGGCTGCCGGTGTCGACGCGGCTGACGAGCCCCGGCTTCGGATAGGTGTCGATCTCCAGCACGAGGCTGCGCTCGGCAAGCTCGGCGATGCGCTCGGCATCGGACGGCGCCGCGACGCGGCGGGAAGCCCATGCATTCATTGCGCGCCTCCCGCGAACGCGTCGGCCGACATCAATTCGACGGCGGTCGCGGTCTTGACCGCGACGTCGGGCAGCCGTGCATGCAGCTCGCGCCAGTTCACGCCCGCGCCGTCGCCGCGCAGCAGCTCGCCGTCGATGCGCATCGGCGCGCGCGCGTCGATGTCGGCCAGCCCGTCGAGCAGCGGCGCGAGCCACGCGGCGCCCGGCAGCGGAACGACGATGTCGAGATCGGAGGATTCGCTCAGATAGCGCTCGCCCGTCAGCGCCTGCCACGCGAGGCTGCCGAACACGCGGCCCTGCACGCCGCAGCGTGCGCCGAGCGCGTCCAATTCGCGCAACGGCGCGTGCCATGCATCGGGCGCGGCGGCGAGCACGTCGGCCAGCGCAGGCAGCGGGCCGACCGACGCGAGCGCATCGGCGGCAACGTTCAGCGCGACGCGCCGCTTGCCCGCCGAAGGCGGCAGCGGCAGGCCGAGCGGCACGCGGCCGGCATCGGCTTCGTCGGGCGACGCGCG
>NZ_JAPVQY010000042.1 GCF_027257875.1 Burkholderia sp. IMCC1007 | reverse complement strand
GCAAGATGCGTTCGACAAAATCGTAGTCGGTGTCACCGGCCTGTACGCAATACTCGCGCGGCAAGTGTTCGTTGGTGATGCGCTGCTCATAGTCCAACGTCAGGCCGTGCGCCTTGAGCACCGCGCTGGCAATCTCGGTGACGTTGAGCGTCTGGAAGATGCGCCAGTCCGACGACAGCTTCAAGCGTGCCAGACGCGGTTCCATCACGGCCGAGTAACGCGTGCGCCGGAAGCCGGTGTCCCCCTGCTCGAACGACGACACCGTGCCATGCACGTAGCGCACCGGCCGCGCGCCTTGCCAGATCGTCAGCAGGCCGTTGTGGTCGAGCACCTGGCCGAAGTCGATCGCGGCATTGCCGCTGGCCAGTTCGACCTCCAACAGGAAGGTCTCGGACAACCCCTCATGCAGCGTGAACTCGACGACCTCGAACGACTCGTCACCAACAGCAAAGGTAAAGCGCAGATCGGATTGGATAGCCATAGTCGGGCTGCTCGCTGAATGCCAAGCAGCAACGATTGACTATTGCGAAATCGATGTCTATTGGACGAATCCGAAAGTAGAGTGTCTCGGCGACTGCTTTCGCACGAAACGTTGCCGGGTATTCACGTTTGAGGCCGCCGCACCGGATTCCCATCCGAGGATCCGCGCGAGATAGCGATCGATGGCGCAGGTCAGAATTCGACGGTTCTCAGGGCGCTACAGCGCGCACCTCGACTGCCGAAACCTGCCATCAATCAGCGTCATGATGGAAGAAGACCGCCGTCGCGCGACCAATTCCGATTGCGGCGCGAGTCTGACCGGCCCGATTACGGCGTCGACTCACGGATCAAGAACGGGCAGCAACGGCCGACACGTCGCGTTACCGACTGCCTGCTGCCCTTCAGGAAAATTCGTCGTCGGTTGATCGCGCAAGGTCGCAGCAGCAGCGAACACGCGCCGCTCACCCGCCCGCCAACCGCCGATGCAACTCCGCGAGCGACAACGTCGTGCGAAACAGCCGCGCGAGGCTGCGGCTCGCATACGCGTCGACGTCGCTCGGCGCCGTCCAGCGATACGCGTCCATCTCGGGAATGAGCGAGCCGTCGCGACGGCTCGGAAACAGCGACGTGCACGTGCACTGCGCAGGGTCGATCTCGTCGTCCGCGACCTGCACCGCGAACAGGTGCAGATCCTTGTCGTGACGATAAGCGAAGCGGCCGAGATCGAGCAGCCGCGCCGGCGCGAATTCGATGCCGGTTTCTTCGCGAAGCTCGCGCAGCGCGGCGTCGACCGGCGTCTCGCCGGGCTCGCCCTGCCCCTTCGGGATATCCCAGTGTGTCGTGTCCGTCGCATGCGCGAGGAACACGCGTCCGGCCGCATCGAGAATCACGACGCCGCACGACACCGTGCGCGGCGCACCGCTGCGCTTCATTGCACGCGCGCTCAGCGCTTCTGCAACTGCCACTTGCCCGCGGCGGTCTTGCAGAAGACCGGCTTGAGCGTCATCGTCTGGCCCTTCGCGGCGATTTCGGTGGCGATCTCGCGGCAGGTCTTGCCGTCGCTCTCCGACGTCGACGGCGTGAGCTTCGCATCGATCTGCGTGCCACGGCCGCTGCTCTGCCACGTCGTGGTCTCGCCGTCCTTGCCTTCGTCGCGCGCCTGCGCGACGGCCTTGGTCAGCGATGCACGGTCGGTCTTGCTGAAGTAGGTCAGCGGCGTGTCGTTCAGGAAGCCCAGATTGCTTTGCGCATGAGCGGGCAGCATCGCGGCTGCAAACGCGGCGCCGGCCAGCACGCGCGTGACGACGGAAAGGGATGCACGCATCGACATGTGTTGTTCTCCTTGGATGTTCGATCGAACGGCGCGGCGCGCGGCCGGCGAACCGGGGCCGGCCCTCCGGCACGCGCCACGCCCTCAGCGAGCGAGCATAGCATGCGTGCCGCAACGGGCGTCTTCTAGCGCGCAGCCGACGTGGCCGCCGGTTGATATCCGTCAGTCAGCGTGTTCAGGAACGCGATCACATCCTTGATCTCGGCCGCATTCAGCGCGGGGGCGTCGCCGCGCTTGCGGTCGAACGGCGGCTCGCGGTTGATGTTCGGCCAGTAGCGCTTCGGCAAATCGTCGTAGATCTGCACCTTGCCGTGCACGACCGGATAGAACTTCTCCGGATGGATGTCGCGTTCGACGTAGAAGCGCATCACGTCCTCGAGCGAGTGATACACGCCGTTGTGGAAGAACGTCTTGCGCAGCGCGACGTTGCGCAGCGACGGCGTGCGGAACAGCCCGCAGAATTCGTCGCGTCCCTTCAGGTCGGTGCGCTCGGGGCCGCAGGCGCCGAGATCGTAGAAGCGCGGGTCGCGATTGACGGGCAGCGCGCGGTTGCGCGGCACCGCGACCGCGATCAGCCCGAAATCGCTGAACTGCGGCGGGCCGCCTTCGAGCGTGCGCTGGCTGATGTGGCAGCTCGCGCAGTTGCCCTTCTTCTCGTCGTTGAACAGCTGCAGCCCGTGCAACTCCGCGGGCGTGAGCTGCGCGTGGCCGGCCAGATACGCGTCGTATTTGCTCGTGTACGGATCGAACAGCGCCGGCTGCTGCTGGAATGCGTCGAGCGCGCGCAGCACCGCATTGAACGTCGCCTGGTCGTCGCCGAGCACCTGGTCGCCGAACGCCTTGCGGAACGCGTCGGCATACGGTGCGGCGCGAACCGCCTTCGCGACCCGCGCGGGTGAGCTGCTCATCTCGAACGGCGACGTGAGCGGAATGCGCGCCTGCGCATCGCGCGTATCGACGCGGCCGTCCCAGGTCAGCCCGCCGGTCGGACCCGCGTCGATGCTTTCGTCCCCTTCGTCCGGCGAATCGTGGAAGTGCTCGCTGAACGGCGGGATGCCGCGCAGATACTTCAGCGACGGCACCGCGCGAAAACCGGTGCGGTGCATGTCGTCGCCGCCCAGCTGCACCGACAGCGCGTTCGGCGGCCCGAACGCATGCTCGGCGCTGTGGCACGACGCGCACGCGAGCTTGCCGGACCCGGACAGCGACGGATCGAAGAACAGCTGCTTGCCGAGCGCCGTCATCTGCTTCACGCCCTCGAACACCTGCGCGCGCGTCTGCGGCTGGCCGGCCGGCGCGACCGCCGGAGCGGCCGGCGCGGCCTGGGCCGCGGGTACGACGGACACGGCCGATGCAGTCGTGCCGGGCTGCGCATCGCAACCGGCGAGCGCCGCGAGCGCGCCGACCACCGCGAGCGTCGCCGCGGCCGGGATCAGCGATCGCGCGGACGCGAAGGTTTTCAGGAGGGTGTGCATCGTCGTTGTTCTGGTAGCGGTGGTCAATCGGGCGGAGCTTATGTCAGTTCCGTGACCGTTGAATGACGTTCGACCGACAGTCAATTGAAAGCGGCCCTACACCCGGCTGTCAAATCGGTTCCAGATAATGCGCGCAGCCGGGCGGTACCGCGAGGTTCGTGCGCCGGCCCTCCCGCCACCCGGTTCCCACACGCGACCAACGACGAATGAGAGAGAACATCGCATGAAGAAGCACGCCTGGATTCGCTACACGCCGATCGCCCTCGCGGCCGCGCTCAGCCTGACCGCCTGCGGCGGCGACGACGTCACGCAACAGGGCCTGTCGGCCGTCAAGAACGTCGTCGTGATCTACGCGGAAAACCGCAGCTTCGACAACCTGTACGGCAACTTCCCGGGCGCGAACGGTCTGCAGAACGCGACGGCCGCGAACTCGGTGCAGAAGGATCGCGACGGCTCGACGATGGCGACGCTGCCGAAGATCTGGGGCGGCCTGACCGCGACCGGCATCACGCCGGCGGTGACCGAGGCGATGACGGCGAACCTGCCGAACGCGCCGTTCGCGATCGACGATCCGAAAGGATTCAACCAGTCGATGAGCATCGCGACGCGCGACATCGTGCACCGCTTCTACCAGGACCAGATGCAGATCAACGGCGGCAAGAACGACATGTACGCCGCATGGACCGACGCGGGCGGCCTGACGATGGGCCACTACACGGCCGATCCGTCGAAGCTGCCGCTGTGGAAGATCGCGCAGCAGTACGTGCTCGCGGACAACTTCTTCATGGGCGCGTTCGGCGGTTCGTTCCTGAACCACCAGTACCTGATCTGCGCGTGCGCACCGTACTACCCGAACGCCGACAAGAGCCCGGCGGCCGGCAAGATCGCAGTCCTGAACGCCGACGGCAAGTCGCTGAAGGTCGCGACGAACTCGCCGGCCTCCGCGCTGAGCGGCCCGCCGAAGTTCGTCAACGACGGCGCGCTCACGCCCGACTTCTACGGCATCAACACGATGCAGCCGGCGTATCAGCCGAGCGGCAACAAGGCGGCCACGGGCGGCGACCCGCTGCTCGCCGACCCGGCCAATCCGTCGACGATGCCGCCGCAGACGGCGACCAACATCGGCGACCTGATGACCAGCGCGGGCGTGTCGTGGGCGTGGTATTCCGGCGCTTGGGGCCAGGCGCTGCAGGCGAGCCAGAACGGCACGTCGAACGTGATCTACGGCGCCGACCTGTCGACGCCGAACTTCCAGCCGCACCACCAGCCGTTCAACTACTACGCGAACCAGGCGCCGGGCACCGCGAGCCGTGCGCAGCACCTGCTCGACGGCGGCGCGAACGGCGCCGAGTTCATCAAGGCGATCGATGCGGGCACGCTGCCGCAGGTCACGTTCTACAAGCCGCAAGGCAACCTGAACGAGCACCCGGGCTACACGGACGTCACGTCCGGCGACCAGCACATCGCCGACGTGATCGCGCACCTGCAGGCCAGCCCGCAATGGAAGAACATGGTCGTGGTCGTCACGTACGACGAAAACGGCGGCTTCTGGGATCACGCGACGCCGCCGAATGCCGACCGCTGGGGCCCGGGCACCCGCATTCCGGCGCTGATCGTGTCGCCGTATGCGAAGAAGGGCTTCGTCGACCATACGCAGTACGACACGGGCTCGATCCTGCGCTTCATCACGCGCCGCTTCTCGCTGCCGCGCCTCGCGGGCCTGCAGCAGCGCGACGACGCGCTGAAGGCGAACGGCGCGCAGCCGATGGGCGACCTGACGAACGCGCTCGCGCTGTCGCCGAACCTGTAACGGCATCGCCATCACCGCGAACGGGCCGGCCACGCTGCCGGCCCGGATGAACGAAGGGCAGCCCCGCGGGGCTGCCCTTTTTCATGCCGCGTGCGGGTTGCCGCGCGCCGGCGTCACCACCCATACTTCAGCTCGACGCCCGCATAGTCGGCGTTGTGCCCGCCCGCCTGACGGATCGCATCGCCAACCTGGAAATGCACGGCCTCGACCGACCCGATCAGGTTCGCGGCGATGGTCCAGTCCGCGCGCAGCTGCACGTACATGCCCGTCCACAGGCCGCCCTTGCCTGCCGTGCCCGGCACCGGTATGTTCGGCTGCTGATAGACGGCATCGCCGGTCGTCTCGCGCCACTGGAACCCCAGCGCGCCGAGCAGCGTCAGGTTCGCCGACGGTTTCAGCGTCACGGAAGGCTTCACGTGAATCAGGTTCGCGTAGCTCGTATAGCCGGCGAGCGTGAAGTAATAGCCGTTCGGGAACAGCGGGTTGAACGTGCTGATGCGGCCGTCGCCCGGATGCCGGTCGCCCGATGCCGCGTCGACCTGCAGCGCGATGCGCGGCGACCACGGCGCATCGAGCTTGTAGCCCACGATCGAACCGACGGCCCATGCCCCGATCGTGCTGCTGCCGACCGTACCGCTCTGCAGCATCGTTTCGAGATCCCAATCGAAGCGCCCTTGCGTGCCGCTGTAGCGCACGTCCCACACGTCGCGACGCTCGGGGCCGCTCGCATCGAGGTAACGCGCGTTGGTGCGGTTGTAGCGCGACCAGTAGCCGGACAGGTCGCCCCCAAGGACCGACTGGCGCTCGAAGCGCAGGCCGCTGAACGTGAGGTCGCGATTCGACACGTCGTCGAAGTCGGACGCGTTACGGTTCTGCACCGGCTGCGTCGCATAGCCGATGAAGCGCCACTTGCCGTATTCGTAGTCGGCCCACACCGCGTCGAACGCCTGCCGCACGTTCGGACCGTCGCGCGCGGCGATGAAACGCTGCAAGTCGAATGCCATCTCCTGCCGGCCGACGCGGAACTTGAACGTGCCACCGCCGAGCGCGCCCGTGTAGGTCGCGAACGCCTGTTCGAGATCGAGCGGATTCCTGTCGACCGGCGACACCGCGTTCTTGCCGTACGCACGCGCATCCTCCAGCTGCACGAAGAACTGCCAGTGCTGGCCGAGATGCGCATCGGCATGCACTTCGACGCGCTGGATCACGTACGTATCCGATCGCGCGGAGCCGATCCCGAACAGCGGCGCGTCGCTGGTCTCCAGCCGCTCGCGCAGATTCACGCCGAGCGACAGATAGGAGACCGGATCATTGCCGAGCGGAATGTATTTCAGCCCGTCGAGCGGCTGGCGCGGCACGCACGGATTCGCGAGCACCGACCAGTCTTCCTGCCAGCGATTGAACAGCACGACCGGCCGCTTGGCGGTGCAGGTCGAAGCAGTGCTGTCGGCCGCGGGGGGCGATGTCGTTGTCGTTGTCGATGTTGCCGGTGCTGGTGCTGGTGCCGGTGTCGTTGCCGACGCCGGTTCCGACGTTGCCGCCGCTTGCGCGCACGCCGCATCGGCGCCCGCGAGCAGTAGCCCCGCGACGATCGACACGCGCGCGGCCCGATCGACGCGATGGCCGCGATGTCTCCGCTGTCTCACCGCGATCATGCATGCTCCTGCTTCACAGTGGCGGCCGCTTGCGCCGCGCACACCGCAAGCACCGCGAGCGCGCCGACGGGCAACAGCAGCGCGAGGAACCCGACGTAGCGAAACCCGAGCGCGCCGCCGATCGCGCCGAGCGCGAACGCGACGATCGCCGGCAGCATCTTGCCGAAGCGCGCCCGCGCGGCCGCACGCGCGCTGTCGGCCGTGCCGGCCGACAGCATGTCGACGACGTCGAGGATCGCCTGTGTCACGTTGCCGGTCATCACTGTGTTCGGCACGCCGGCACGCGGGATCACGCGCGGGTGCGCGTTCTGCACGCCCATCGCGAACGTGCCGACGATGCCGGCCACGAGCGCCGGCAGGCTGTCCGGCTGGGTGACGGGCGACGCCCACACGCCGGCCGCGCAGAAGCCGAGCAGCAGCACGGCCTGCACCGTGTGCAGCACGCGCGTACCCTGCCACGCCGGCCGGGCGGACATCGAGCGCGCGATCAGGCTGCTCGCGATCACGCCGCACACGAATGCCGGAAACACGCTCAGCTTGAGCACGACGCCCTGGCCGAACCCCGCGATGCCCGCGCCGATCAGCACGAAGTTGCCGGTCACGTGCGCGGTGAACAGCCCGAACAGCGCGACGAAGCTCAGCGTGTCGACGAAGCCGGCGACCGCGGCAAGGATCGTGTCCTCGTGCTTCATCGCGCCGCGCTCGCGTGGATCTCGGCCACGTAGCCGCCCGGGAACTGCACGAGCGCCGCTTCGCGCGCGTCCGACGCGAACGGCGGCACGAGCACGCTCACGCCCGCCGCTTGTGCCTGCTTCAGCGTCGCGGCCAGATCGGCGACTTCATAGCCCGTCATCTCGCGCCCAAACGGATACGGCAGATGGCCGTCCGTCGCGAACACGGTCATCTTGCCGAAGCCCGATTCGATGCGGATCCGGCGATACGTATCGTTCGGGCGGCCGATTTCGACCCCCGGCGCGTTGCGCACGTCCGACACGACCTTGCCGTGCGAGAACGCGACGAAGTTGCGCACCAGCGCATCCGCGCGCTCCGGCGACACGTACACGCGGTTCTCCGGCACCGTCTGCAGCGCGTCGTAGTTCGGCGCCTGCGTGTGCCAGTACAGCTGCATGTTCACGCCGCCCGGCCAGCTGACGATCGCGTCGCGCCCGATCGGATCGGGGAACGTGTCGACGATCACGTCGGCGCCGTGCGCGCGTGCGGATTTCACCGCGGCGTCCATATCGGTCACGAGATAGCCGGTGCGCTCCGAACAGAACGGATACGGAATCGGCGTCTTGAAGCCGAACACCGACACCGTGCCGACCGGCGTGAGCACGAGCTGCGACATCGTCTGGCTCGGCGTCGGCGTGACCTGGAACACGCCCTGCTTCGACTTCTTGCCGCCGAACGTCGCGACGAAGCTGTCGGTGAAGCGGTCGAAATCTTCCGGTGCGACGCATACGTGGGTCGTGTCGTACTGCGGGCCGACCGCGATCGCGGGCGTCGCGACGGCCTTCGCGACCGGCGTCTTCGCGAATGCTGCCGGCGCGACGGCGAGGCCGCCCGCGATCATCGCGGCAAGCAGCACTGAACGAATGAATTTCATGAAAGGATTCCTATGTTTTATTGAATGGCCCGATGCATCAGCCGCGGCCGTCGATGGCCCGTGGCGGTGCATCGTCGAGCACGGTCGCGAGCACGAGTGCCGCGATCAACCCGAGATGCTCGAAAAAACTATTGAGCGCCATGAAGTGTTCGGCGCCGGTGCGATTCCAGAAATCGTTCGCCACGACCATCGCGACGAGCGTCAGCATGCCGAGACTGCCGGCGCCGAGCCACGTGAAGCGGCGAAACACCACGCAAAGCGAGCCGCCGATCTCGACCGCGATCGCGAGCACCGCCCACAGCGCGGGCGGATGCAGGCCGAAATGCGCCTGCTCCGCGACCGCGCCGTCGAAATCGAGCGCCTTCGCGACGCCGCCGATCAGAAAGGCGGATACCAGCGCGAGACGCGCGAGCGGCAAGGCCCATGGCTGCGACAGCAGCGCACGGACCCACGCCGGGTTGCCGTAGACGGTGCGCGTCGTCATGTCAGACCGCCCAGCACGAACAGCCGAACGCGCCCCAGAAGCCCTTCGCGTCCGAGGTCGGCAACGCGCGGCCCCACGCGCCCGCATGCGCGTGACCGTGCACGTTGCACGCGGTCGAACAGCCGCATCCCGCGGCGGCCGTCGCAGCAGCCCGTTGCAGCGGTGCGCCGTCGCGTTGCGTCGCGCCCCACGCGCCGTAGCCGCCGTATGCGCGCACCGGCGACCAGTCCGGCATCGCGGGCGGAATCGGCGCGTCGTGCGACGCGAACGGCCCGGCACCCCACACGATCCGGCCGCCCACCACCGTCAGCAATGCAGTCGTGTCGACGATATCGTCCTCCGCACAGGTGAAGAAATCGCGATCCGGAACGACCAGGTCGGCGAGCTGCCCGACCGCGATGCGCCCTTTCTTGCCTTCCTCGTTCGAGAACCACGTCACGTACTCGGTCCACATCCGCAGCGCGGTTTCGCGATCGAGCAGGTTGCGCTGCGGATACATACGCAGGCCACCGACCGTCTTGCCCGTCACGAGCCACGCGAGCGACACCCACGGGTTGTACGACGCGACGCGCGTCGCGTCGGTGCCGGCCGATACCTTGAGTCCCTTGCCGAGCATCTTCGCGACCGGCGGCGTCGCCTCGGCGGCTTGCGCGCCGTAGCGCTCGACGAAGTACTCGCCCTGGTAGGCCATCCGGTGCTGCACCGCGATACCGCCGCCGAGCGCGGCGATCCGGTCCATCGACTTCTCGGAGATCGTTTCCGCATGATCGAAGAACCAGTTCAGCCCGTCCAGCGGAATCTCGCGGTTCACCTTCTCGAACACGTCGAGCGCGCGGCTGATCGTTTCGTCGTACGTGGCATGCATGCGCCACGGCCAGCGGTTCTGCGCGAGCACGCGCACGACGCCTTCGAGATCGTCTTCCATCTGCGCGGGCAGATCCGGACGCGCGACGCGGAAATCCTCGAAGTCGGCCGCGGAAAACACCAGCATCTCGCCCGCGCCGTTGTTGCGGAAATAGTCGGTGCCGTCGTGATACTTGGCGCTCTTCGTCCAGTTCACGAAGTCTTCCTTCTCCGCGTTCGGCTTCTGCGTGAACAGGTTGTATGCGATGCGCACCGTCATCTCGCCCGCGTCGTGCAGCTTGCGGATCACTTCGTAATCGTCGGGATAATTCTGCGAGCCGCCACCCGCATCGATCACGCCCGTCACGCCGAGCCGGTTCAGCTCGCGCATGAAGTGACGCGTCGAGTTGTACTGATACTCGAACGGCAGCTTCGGCCCTTTCGCGAGCGTCGCATAGAGGATCGTCGCGTTCGGGTTCGCGAGCAGCAGGCCCGTCGGGTTGCCCGCCTCGTCGCGCAGGATCGTGCCGCCCGGCGGCTCCGGCGTGTCCTTCGTATAGCCGACGACGCGCAGCGCGGCTGCGTTCAGCAACGCACGGTCGTACAGGTGCAGGATGAACACCGGCGTATCGGGCGCGACCGCATTGAGCTCGTCGATCGTCGGCAGGCGCTTCTCCGCGAACTGATGCTCGGTGAAACCGCCGACCACGCGCACCCACTGCGGCGCCGGCGTGATCGCGACCTGCTGCTTGAGCATCTCCATCGCGATCGCGAGCGAGCGCACGCCGTCCCAGCGCAGCTCGAGGTTGTAGTTCAGCCCGCCGCGAATCACGTGCGTGTGGTTGTCGATCAGGCCCGGCAGCACCGGGCGCCCGTCGAGATCGACCACCTTCGTCGCACGGCCCGCGAGCGGCATGATTTCCGTGTTGCTGCCGACCGCGACGAAGCGGCCGTCCTTGATCGCGACGGCAGTCGCGACGGGATTCGCACGATCGAGCGTCGTGATGCGCCCGTTGTGCAGGATGAGATCCGGTTGAGTATCGGTTGCGCTCATGATGTGTTCCCGATGTGGTCAGAAGCCGAGCCAGTGACGGATCGGCGCGATGATCTGCGCACCGATCAGCATCCCGGCCAGGCCGATCAGCGCGATCAGCGGCGGCGCGGGCGAGCGCACCTTGATCACGCTGTACACGACGCCGATCAGCACGCCGGCTCCCAACGAAATTAGATAAGATTCCATACGATCATTCCCTCGACCGGATTAAAATGCCGGTCGTCGCCGGCCACCCGTGCGGTGCGTCATACCGGTCGCGCAGTCCGCCGCGGCACCCTCCGGCTCCGCCCCATTACCATGCTTTCCGACCATGCAACAACTTCCTGATCTCGAAGCCTGGGCCATTTTTGCGCGCGTCGCGGAGACCGGCTCGTTCGCAAAGGCCGCCGACGTGCTCGGCATCTCGCAACCGACCGTGTCGAAAGCGATCGCGCGGCTCGAAAGACGCCTCGGCGCGATGCTGCTGTACCGCACGTCGCGCAAGCTGTCGCTCACGCCAACCGGCGAGCTGCTGCGCGACCGCGCGATCCGGCTGCTGGCCGATGCCGAGCTGATCGAGAGCGAAGCGTCCGCTCAGGCACTCGAACCGCACGGCCTCGTGCGCGTGAACGCGCCGATGTCGTTCGGGGTGCGCCATCTGTCGCCGCTGCTGCCCGCGTTTCTCGAACGCCATCCGCACGTCGACATCGATCTCGTGCTGACGGATCACATCGTCGACATCGTGTCCGGCGGCTTCGACGTCGCGATCCGCATCGCCGAGCTCAACGATTCGTCGCTGCGCTCACGCAGGCTGTGCGCGGTACGCCGTCCGCTCGTCGCGTCGCCCGCGTATCTCGATCGGCACGGCCGGCCCGCGCATCCGAGTGACATCGAACAGCACGTGTGCCTCACGTACACGAACCTGCCGACGCCCGAATACTGGCGCTTTCGCCACGCGGCCTCGGGCGAGGATGTCGGCGTGAACGTGCACGGACGCATCCGCACCAACAACGCCGACGTGATCGTGCCCTCGCTCGTCGCCGGTCACGGTCTCGCACTGCAGCCCGAATTCCTGGTGTGGGACGAACTGCAACGCGGCGCGCTCGAGGAAGTGATGCATGACTGGAAAATCGCCGACATCAACGTGAACCTCGTCACGCCGCCCGGCATGCTGCGCGCCGCGCGCGTGACGGTGCTGCTCGAGTTTCTCGCCGAACATTTCTCGCATGCGCCGTGGGCGCTGCCCGCAGACTGAGCGGGCGGCGGCCTGCGGATGCCGCAGGCCGCCGGCATCGATCGCGTCGGTCGTCCGGAGCCGGCCGCCCGCAGCCGGTCGCCCGCAGCCGGTCGCCCGCAGCCGGTCGCCCGCAGCCGGTCGCCCGAAGCCGGTCGCCCGCAGCCGGTCGCCCGCAGCCGGTCGCCCGTTACTTCGCCGGAACGGCCGGGATCGACTCGTGCGGCGTCGCGGTGCGCTGCGGCGCCTTGTGGACCATCGTGTACGCGTAGTCGACGCCCATCCCGTACGCACCCGAGTGTTCCTTCGCGATCGCCATCACCGCGTCGTACGAGTCGCGGCGCGCCCAGTCGCGCTGCCATTCGAGCAGGACCTGCTGCCACGTGACCGGCACGACGCCGGCCTGCACCATGCGCTGCATCGCGAAGTCGTGCGCAGCCTGCGTCGTGCCGCCCGATGCGTCGGCGACCATGTAGATCTCGTAGTCGCCTTCGAGCATCGCGCACAGCGCGAACGTCGTATTGCAGACTTCGGTCCACAGGCCCGACACGACCACCTTCTTGCGGCCGTTCGCGGCCAGCGCGTCGCGCACCTTCTGGTCGTCCCACGAGTTCATCGACGTGCGTTCGAGCGTCTTCTGGTTCGGGAACACGTCGAGCAGTTCGGGATAGGTATGGCCCGAGAAGCCCTCGCTTTCGACCGTCGTGATCGTGGTCGGGATGTTGAACACCTTCGCGGCCTTTGCAAGGCCGACGACGTTGTTCTTCAGCGTCTGACGATCGATCGACTGCACGCCGAACGCCATCTGCGGCTGCTGGTCGATGAAGATCAGCTGGCTGTTGTGCGGAGTCAGTACTTCAAGCTTCGGGTTGCTCATGGCGTGGTCGTCCTTGGAACGGGAAAAAGGCTCTACCTCGCCGCGACAGCGGGAGGATTCGAGTGGGCGCTACGCCGGATCGTGATCGTCCGGCTCAAATTATTTAAACCGCAATCGTGCGGCGGGAACACCCAAAGATCGGAATCGCTCGGATTCCAGAATAGGTGGTCAATGTAGGGCACTCCGCCCTTTTTTTCTTCACGTAAACCCGATACGCTTGCAGGACCTCGACGCTGCACGCGTCGCCCTCACTGTCCGATCGCGAGACGCCCATCATGAAACCCTATGTCCTGTCGCTGCTCGCGGGCCTGCTCGCCGGCGCCATCTACGGCGCGATCGGCGTGAACTCGCCCGCGCCGCCGATCATCGCGCTCACGGGCCTGCTCGGCATGCTGGCCGGCGAACAGATCCTGCCGGTCGCGCGGCGCATGCTCGCGGGGCACCGGCTGAACGCAGCGTGGCGCGACGCGAAGTGCAGCCAGCACATGTTCGGCCCGCTGCCCGGCGGCAGCACGAACGAGCGCAAGCCGTCGTGATGCACCGCGTCACGACCCGCCGCGCATGACCAACGTCGAGCTGTTCCATTACCTGCTGTTATTGATCTGCGGCGCGGGTGCGCTCACGTGGCTGGCCGAGCGGGTCTCGATTCCGCCGGCCGTCGTGCTGCTGCTCGGCGGCTGCGCGGTGGCCGTGGCCGGCAAGCGCGTGCCGGACATGGACCCGGCGCTGCTGCTCGCGGCCGTACTGCCGCCGCTGCTGATGTCGAGCGGCTTCTACACCGCGTGGAAGGAGTTCCGGCGCGAACTCGGCTCGATCGCATCGCTCGCGCTCGGCGCGGTGGCGTTCACGACGGTCGCGGTCGCGCTCGCCGTGCATGCGGCAAATCCCGCGCTGCCGTGGGCCGCGTGCTTCACGCTCGGCGCGATCGTGTCGCCGCCCGATGCGGTCGCCGCGGAAGCGATCCTCAAACGTCATCCGCTGCCCGCGCGGCTCGTCGCGGTGCTCGAAGGCGAAAGCCTCGTCAACGACGCGTCGGGTCTGCTGCTCTATCAGATGGCCGTGTCGGCCGCGCTCGCGGTCACGATCACGACGGCCAGCGCCACCGGCCTGTTCTTCTCGCTCACGCTGATCGGCATCGCGGTCGGCCTCGTGTGCGGCCACGCGATGTGCTGGGTGCTGCAGCGCCTGCGCGAACCGATGCTCGGCATCGTCGTGACCTTCGCGATGGCGTGGGGCAGCTACGGGATCGCGGAAGCCGTGCACGGCTCGGGCGTGCTGTCGGTCGTCACCTGCGGCCTCGTGCTCGGCGTGCGCCAGCATCGGGTGTTCGGCGCCGACATGCGGATCAAGGCGAAGGCGACGTGGGAAGCGATCGTGTTCGTGCTCGACGCGCTCGTGTTCATCCTGATCGGCCTCGCGCTGCATGCAATCCTCGCGCGCGTGAACCACGAAGGCGCGGTGCTGATGGACGGGCTGCGCGTCGCGCTGCCGGCCACCGCCGCCGCGATCGCCGCGCGCGTCGTGTGGGTGTTCGTCGCGATGTGGCTGCCGGGCCGCCTGCGCGCGGCGCGTGCCGGCCATCCGTCGTGGTCGTGGCGGGAAGCCGTCGTGCTCGGCTGGTCCGGCATGCGCGGCGTGGTGAGCCTCGCGGCCGCGATCGCGTTGCCGAGCAACTTCCCCGGCCGCGACCTGATTCTGTTCAGCACGTTCCTGCTGATCATCGCGACGCTCGTCGTGCAGGGCGGCACGCTCGCGCCGCTGATCCGCGTGCTGAAGCTGCGGCCGGCCGCACGCCACACGATGTCCGAGCATGCGGTGCGCGCGCACACGTTCGGCGCGGCGCTCGCCGAGCTCGACGCGCGCGAGCAGCGCGGCGCCGGCCTCGAGCGCGCATCGCTCGACCGGCTGCTGTCCGAATACCGCAGCCGCGTCGCGTTCAACGAGCACGCGCACCGCGACGGCGCCGAACCGGCGGACGTGCGCGCCCGCATGCTGCGCGTCGAGCTCGAACTGGTCGGGGTGTCGCGCGACGCGCTGCTCGAGCTGCATCGCGACGGCCGGGTCGACGACGCGGTGCTGCACCGCATAGAATCGGAACTCGATTTCGAGGAGCTGCGGCTGCAGCGCCTGCTCGAACCGTAACGACCGGCCATGCGCGGCCGGTCGCCGGCCCACCCCCTTCCCCACATGGAACTGCAATGAGCGAACTGTCCGTCGAAGCGAGCATCGGCTCGGTCGACTACCTGGTCCATTTCACCGACGGCGTCCATCAATGGCGCGCCGACGAACCGGCGGCGCTCGGCGGCGGCGATGCCGCGCCGACGCCCGTCGCGCTGCTGCTGTCGAGCCTCGGCGCGTGCACCGCGATCACGCTGAAGATGTATGCGCAACGAAAAGGCTGGCCGCTCGACGAAGTGCACGTGAAGCTCGCGCACGAATCGGGCAGCGCAGGCAGCACGATCGTGCGCCGCATCACGCTCGACGGCGACCTGTCCGACGAGCAGCGCGCGCGCCTGCTGCAGATCGCGAACGCATGCCCGGTGCACAAGATCCTGTCGAACCCGATCACGATCGACACGGCGATCGCCTGACGTATCGCCCCCTGAACACGAGAGTCTCACCATGTCCGCATCGATCAAGACCCTGCTCACGCCGCGCGAGAGCGACATCGGCAACCTCGTCGTGCGCCGCGTGCTGCCCGCGCGCGCCGCGCGCCTTGTCGGCCCGTTCATCTTCTTCGACGAGATGGGGCCGGCCGAGCTGCCGCCCGGCAGCGGCATCGACGTGCTGCCGCATCCGCACATCGGCCTCGCGACCGTCACCTACCTGTTCGACGGCACGCTGATGCATCACGACAGCCTCGGCTTCCGGCAGAAGATCGTGCCCGGCGACGTGAACTGGATGACGGCCGGGCGCGGCATCGTGCATTCGGAACGTTCGCCGAATGAAGACCGGCCGCTCGCGCAGCCGGTGCACGGGATCCAGACCTGGGTCGCGCTGCCGGTCGAGCACGAGGACACCGAGCCCGCATTCGTGCATCACGCGGCCGACACGCTGCCGTCGTTCACGCGCGACGGCACGCGCGTGCGTGTGATCGCGGGCACGGCGTTCGGGCTCACGTCGCCGGTCGAGGTGTTCTCGCCGACGCTCTATGCATACGCGGAATTCACGGCGGGCGGAACGCTTGCGCTCGACGCGGAACACGACGAGCGCGGCGTGTATCTCGTCGACGGCGACCTCACGATCGACGGCACGCCGCTCGCGAGCGCGACGATGGCCGTGCTCGAGCCCGGCGCACGCGTCGCACTGGCGAGCGCGAACGGCGCGCGCGTGATGCTGCTCGGCGGCGCCCACCTGCCGGGCGAGCGGTTCATCGAATGGAATTTCGTGTCGAGCGAGCGCGCGAAGATCGAGGCGGCCCGCAACGCATGGGCCGCGCAGACCTTCGGCAAGGTGCCGGGCGAAGAAGACCAGTGGACCCGCCAACCGGAACGCAACAACGCGCAGTCACGCTGAATCCAGTGATCGACGCAACGCGGCCGGCATTCACGCCGGCCGTGTTGCGTTTACCGCGTCAATCCCATCAGCTTCGCGAGCACCGGCCAGCGCTCGAGCGATTCGATGAACGCGCGCCGCGCCTGCTCGTCGACATAATGCGCCGGGTCCAGCGCGGGCAGATGGCGCGCGAGGCCGAGCACGTCGTTCGGTTGCGACAGGCGGCCTTCGTCGCCTTCGCCGATGTTTATTGTTCGTCGATCCATACACCGTCCGGAGTCTTGACCGCATAACCGGCAGGCGTCTGCATCGCCACCGTGCCCTCGTTCTCGCCGACCATCCGCGTGCGCGGCAGATCGGCCGCGTATTGCGCGAGCGTCACACCGGGCTTGAACGGGCTGTTCGACACGAGGTTCGACAGCAGTTGCGCGAGCGCGAGGAAGCTCGTCGGCTGGTCGATCACGGTGGTCGTGCCGTGATTGCCGGTGAAGCCGACGAGCCGCATGCCGACCGGCCCGTGAACGATGCGCGGCGTCGGAATCTCGCGCAGGCCGGCGACCTGGTTCTTGTCGCCGCGCAGCGCGGCGCCGTGCTCGGGCACGAACACGATCACCGCGCGCCGGCCCGACTGCGCGATCAGGTCGGCGAGCCGGTCGAAGTCGTCCATCAGCTTGGTCGCGCGCTGCGGATACGAGTCGATGCTGGTTACCGCACTGCCCACCACGCGGTTGCCGTCGTGCATGCTGATCGTGTTGTAGTACAGCGCGACCGGCCCCGGCACCGATGCGCGCTGCGCGTACCAGGTCGCGAGCGTCTGGTAGTCGTCCTTGATCGCCGAGCCGTCGAACGCGTGCATCGCGACCGGTGCGGCCGCGTTCGAGATCATCGGCGCGTCGGGCACGCCGATGTTGTCGTGCACGACCTGCAGGAAGTTGTCGAAGTGGCCGTCGTGGTTCAGCAGCGACTGCACCGTGTAGCCGGCGGCCGCGAGCTGCGAGAACAGGTAGCACTGCTGCGGCGCGGGCTTGTACAGGTCCGCGTGCGCTTCCTGGCCGCAGCTCGCGCGCAGCACGCGGATCGCGGCCGGCCCGCTGTAGCTCGCGGCCGTGCTGAAGTTGTTGAACAGGTAGTCGAAGTGGCTCAGCATCGGATGGTTGCGCACCTTCGCGGCGTCGAGGTCGTCCCACGACAGCGAGCAGATGTGCAGCACGATCACGTCGAACTGCGTGGACGGATCGTTGCCGAGATGGCCGAACGTGACCTGCCGCTGCGACTCCTGCGCGCGGAACGTCGCGAGCGCCGCGTTGTGATCCTCGGGCTGGTCGGAGCGCGCGCCGTTGCCGTTGGCGAGCTGCTGCGGCAGCGGCGCGACGACGCGCGCCATCAGTCCGTTGCCGGCCTGCCACACCGGCATCACGATCAGCACGGCGAGCACGAAGGTCGCGACGCGCAGCCAGCGGTTCACGATGAAATAGACGATCAGCGCGCCCACCACCGTCAGCACCAGCATCGGCGGCAACAGGCGCGGCAGCAGTTCCATCCAGTAGTCGAGGCGGAACGTGCTGACCTCGCGCGCGGCCTCGGCGAGCCGCGCGAGCGGCGGCGCATGCAGCTCGCGCGCGAGCAGCGGCACCGCGATCGCGATCGCCACGAGCTGCCGCACGATGCGCCACACGCGCTGCCGGATCGGCGCGCTCGCGGCGAGCACCAGGGCGAACGCGAGGTTCGCGAGCCACAGCGGCTCCAGGTGGCCGGTCGCGAACAGCGCGAACTTCAGGATGAAATACAGATTCCAGAACGTCATCTAAACCACTCCGTCATGAGCGCCGCGTCAGTCGCGCGCCCGATCGAGCTTCGGCGCCAGCATGGCCTGCACGCTGCGCGCCGCGCCCTTCCACATCCGTACGTACCCGTCCACGCCCACCTGCAGCACGTCCTTCAACCCGCGCAGCGGCGTGTCGGGGCGCGAGCCCGCGTGCCAGTCGAGCCACGCGTCCGCGCGGCCGAACGTGCACTGCACGAGCTGGCGCTCCTGTTCGAGCGTGAGCGCCTCGAAGCTCACGCCGACGTGGGTCGGCGTCACGCGGCTCACGCGCACCGGGAACGGGAACGGCCGGTCGCCGCGCGACACGCACACCGTCAGCGTGTCGCCGACCGCGAGCGTCAGCCCCGGCACCGCTTCGAGGCCGAGCCCGCCCGTCGAGTAGTCGCTCGTGAAGCAGGCGGCCGTCGAGCCGTCGGCGAGCAGCAGCGTCGCCGGCACGCGCATCGCGATCCGGTGCGTGACGCGCACCTGCTTCGTCTCGCGCGCAACCGCGAGCGCCGCGCCGAGCATCGCGAGGTTGTAGACGGTCCAGCCGAGCGTGATCAGGATCGTCGCCGCCTCGTCGCCCTGCTCGGCCACGAGCCGCCAGAGCCCCGCGACGATCGCGAGCACGTTCAGCGCGAACAGCACGAGGTACGGCTTCGACGTCGACCAGTCGACGTAGCCTTCGTCGATCTTGCCGCCCTTGTCGGTCACGTTGAACTTGCCGTGCTTCGGGCTGAAGAATGCGACGGTAGTCGGCAGTGCGATGTACCACGCGAGCACCGATTCGTAGACCTCGGCCCAGAACGAATGGCGATAGCGCCCCTGCATCCGGGAGTTCGCGACGTTCGCGAGCACCAGATACGGAATCACGTAGCTCGCGAGCGCGACCGACGACGCATTGATGAAGTACAGGTGGAAGAACAGGTACGCGAGCGGAATCGACAGGAACACGAGCCGCGGGATCCCGTAGAAGAAGTGCAGCATCGCGTTGCCGTAGCAGATCCGCTGGATGAAGCCGAGCCCGCGCCCGAGGAACGGATTGTCGATGCGGAAGATCTGCGCCATCCCGCGTGCCCAGCGCGTGCGCTGCTTCACGTGGCCCGCGAGGCTTTCCGTCGCGAGGCCGGCCGCCTGCACGGTCGGCAGGTAGGCCGACGTGTAGCCGCGGCGATGCAGCTTGAGCGCCGTGTGCGCATCCTCGGTCACGGTCTCGACCGCGACGCCGCCCACCTCCTCCAGCGCGCTGCGCTTGAGCACCGCGCACGATCCGCAGAAGAACGTCGCGTTCCACAGGTCGTTGCCCGACTGCACGAGCCCGTAGAACAGGTTGCCCTCGTTCGGGATCTCGCGGAACGTGCCGAGGTTGCGCTCGAACGGATCGGGCGAGAAGAAATGGTGCGGCGTCTGCACCAGCGCGCACTTCGGGTCGCGCAGGAACACGCCCATCGTGGTCTGCAGGAACGAGCGCGTCGGCACGTGATCGCAATCGAAGATCGCGATGTATTCGCCGTGCGTCTTCGGCAGCGCGCGGTTGATGTTGCCGGCCTTCGCGTGGCGATTGTCGTCGCGCGTCAGATAGCCGATGCCCGCCTCTTTCGCGAACGCCTCGAACTCGGGGCGCCGGCCGTCGTCGAGCAGGTACACGCGCAGCTTGTCGGTCGGCCAGTCGATGCTCTGCGCGGCGAACGCGGTCGGCTTCACGACCGACAGCGGTTCGTTGTAGGTCGGGATGTAGAGGTCGACGCTCGGCCATTCGTCGGGGTCGTCGGGCAGCGGCACGATCGGGCGATCGAGCGGCCACGCGGTCTGCACGAAGCCGAGCAGCAGGATCATCCACGTATAGGCTTCTGCACCGTACAGCAGATAGCCGAGGACGGCCTCGACGGGGCCGCGGAAATCGAGCGTCTGCGTCGTGCGCCACCACATGTAGCGCACCGTCGCGAGCAGCGCGAGCGATGCGAGCGCGAGGGTCGGCAGATGTCCGGGCAGGCGGCGCAGCGCCAGCGCGAGTACCGCGACGATCGCGAAGAACGCGAACTGCGCATTGGGCATCAGCGGCGACATGCCGGCCACGGCCCACATCGCCCCGCCGGCGATCAGCAGCAGCGGCGCGAGCCAGCGGTGGCGGCCGACGCCGTTCGCGCGCGCATCGAGCCAGCCGCCCCAGCGCGCCCACGGCAGGCGCTCGAGCTGCGCATTGGCACGCCGCGCGAGCGCGCGCGCCGCGACGTAGACGGGCACGACGAACGTGTCGAACCATGCGAGCGGATCGCGCGCGGGCCGGCCGTCGGCGCCGCGCGGCGCACGCACGATCGCGCGCCACAGCCATTCGCGCGGGCTCAGCGGCTGCAGCACGCCCCAGTCGCGCGCGAGCCCCAGGAAGCCGGCCCGCGCCCAGCGCCGCACGGGGTCGGGCCGCCCGGGCGGCGGCGCATGGAAGAACAGCCGCACGAGCCAGTCGAGCAGCGTGCGCTGCACCGGCAGCCCGATCCCGCGCGCGCACCAGTCCGCCACGCGGCGGCGGGCCGTGCCCCAGCGCGACGCGAATGCGCGCTTCATCGCGACGCTCCCGTGCGGCCGGCCACGGCCGCCGAGAGCCACGCATCGACCCAGTTCGCGACGCCGTTCAGGTCGTGCGACGCCTGCGAATACGGCGCGTCGTCGAAGATCCAGCTGCCGCGCGCGAGCGTTTCGGGCACGGCTGCATCGACGTGGATGCGTTGTTCGAGCATCGATGCCGACCCCGCGACCGCGCGCAGCATGCCGAGCGCGTCGCGCTGCATGTCGCGCGCCGGGTTCAGCCGGTTCACGACGAGCTGCAGTTCGCCGCCGCCGGCGCGCAGCGCGTCGAGACGCGCGGCGACCGTCGCGCATGCCGCCGGGTCGGGCGGCACGACGACGAGCGTCAGGTCCGCGCGGCGAATCGCTTGCTCGGCCTGCGGCGACGGATAGCGTGCGGTGTCGATCAGCACGATGCCGTCGGCCGGCAGCGCGATCTCGTCGAGCGCGCGCGACAGCCACGCGGGATCGGCCACGAGCCGCGCGTCGCACGCGGCGGCGCCCGCCGCGTCGACCTGCCCGTACGGCACGAACAGCACGCCGTCCGCATTGCGCCAGGTCTGCGCGTGCCACGGCGCGGCGTCGCCGAGCAGACTGTGCGCGAGACCGTGCTCTGGCAGCGTGTCGAGCCCGAGCGTCGCGCCCATCAGGTTCTGCGCGTCGAATTCGATCGCGGCGACCGCCCGGCCGCGGCGCGCGAGCAGCACCGCGAGCGCGGCGGCGAGCGTCGTGCGGCCCGCGCCGCCCGTGGTCGACGTAATGGCGATCGTCTTCATGGCGCCGCCTCGCCGGTGCGATCCGCATCGGGCAGCAGGCGCCCGCGCAGCGCGACCGGCACGAGTTCGCACGGCACCGCGTCGCGCCGGTTGATGCCGCGCGGCGCCTGGAAGCCGCGGCCGATGCCCAGGTGCTGGGCGACGATCCACACCGGCACCGCGATCGCGAGGCCGGCGATGAAACCGATGACGAGTTCGGCGATCATGCGCCCTCCGGCTTGCGCAGCGGCATCGCGCTGCGAATGGCGCCGCGCGCACGCGCGGCGGGGAATACGGGAACCGGCGCCGGCGCATCGGCGGCCGGCGCGGCGGCGGCATCGGCCTGCGCGGGTTGCGGCGTCGCATCGGTCAGCATCTCGGCTGCACCCGGCGCATGCGGCGCATCGTTCGCGCCGCCCGGTTCCGCGCGCCGTGCACGCTCGCCCGCGCGTTCGGCCGGCGCCTGCGCCGCAACAGCCGGCCGCACCGCGGCGAACAGGTCGCTGTAGTCGGCAATGGGCGCGCGCCGGTTCTCGGTCTTCAGCGCATCGAGTTCCTTGTCGATGCTTTCGTGCCCGAGACACACGACGCGGTCCGACAGCGTATCGACCGGCACGTCGAAGATCCGCGCGAGCGCGTCGTCCGCATCGGCCGGCTCGCACGCGAACAGGAATACGTACAGGTGCCCGGCGTCGGCCGTCACGACGTCGCCCGCGCGGCGCGGCCGGCAGTGCCGCAGCGCATCGACGTGCGACACGCCCGGCAGCAGTGCGATCTTCGCGAGCGTGTGCGGCAGCGACAGCACGGCGCCGCGATCGAGCACCGCGCGGATGCGCAGGCAGAACGCGCCGACCGGCAGGTAGCCGAGCACCGAATCGCCGAGTGCGGCCGCGAGCGCCGCACGATAGTCGGGCGCGACGGGCCGCGCATACAGCTGCCCGCGCAGCGCGTGCACGGCGGCCTGCATGCGCGACACCGGCAGGTCGCGCGCGACGACGCGATTCGCGCCGACACTCAGCAGCAGCATCTCGAACTGCTGGCGCAGCACTTCGTTGCGCTCGACGATGGCGATCTTGAGCGCGCCGCCGCATTGCCGGCGCAGCGCGTGCACCGCCGCGCACAGCGCCTCGAGCTGCGCATGCGAGCGGAATGCCAGCACCGCGGTCGCGGCCTGTGCGTGTGCGCAGGCGGCGACGACCGCCGCGTTGTCGTCGACGATTTCCCAGTCGGCGGGCACGCGGCTCGCGTCGTCGAGGATCGCGCGGCTGACGACGACACGGTCCTCGTCGGTCGCGAGCTTCATCCGGCGCGCGGGCTCGGTCGCGTCGCCGTCGGCGACCGCGGCGAGCCGGCCGCTCGGCGCAAAGCGCAACGGCCGCACTTCGCCGGCCGCGAGCATGTCGCCCGCGCGCCAGAAATCGACGACCCACAGCAGCTCGCCGTGCGTGCGCTGCAACTGCGCGACCCCGGCGCACACGCCGTGGAATTCGCCGCGCGGCGCGCGGCTCGCATCGCGCACGAGCGGCGGATCGTCGGTATTCGAATCGGCACGGGTGCGGGCGATCTCCGGGTCGAGCAGCAACACGAGCGCGATCCGGTGCGTGCGGCACCAGTCGGCGAGCGCATGCCCCTCTTCCGCGAGCGCGGCCGGATCGTCCCAGCTGAACCAGCGCTGCGCGCCTTCGATGAAATACACCGAGCGCGCCCGGAAACCGTAGCGCTTCATCGCGCGCAAGCCGCCCGTGAGCCGCGCGAACGGCCCGGGAGCCGCGCGGCGCGGAGCGTCCGCTTCCGTCGCGGCCTCGCCGTCGGCCGCCCCGGTGGCTGGCGGCATCGCCAGCACGTTCAGGTTGCGCGGCCAGCCGGCCGGATGTGCGCCGCCCGCGAAACCGCGCGCCTGCATCTGCGCGGCGACACGCTCGGCGTCCCGCGCGAGCACGACCGTCACGTCGCGCGTGCGCGACTGCCGCGCGCTTTCCCAGACGAGCGCGTCGCAGGCCGGCGTGGCGGCGGCCGCATAGACGGCATACAGGCCGCCCGCTTCCAGCCGCGTCCACGCATCGGGCAGCCCGTCGATCGCGAGCCGGCTCAGCGAGCCGGTGCGTCCGCCGGCCGGACCCGTGCGCAGCAGCAGGCGCAGGCGGCCCAGCAGGCCGGCGGCGCCGAACGCGGGACGTGTCGCATCGATTTCGGTATTCACGCGTTCCCCTAGTAATCCGAATAAAGCTGCACCGGCGTCGGCGTAACGAGCCAGTTGCGCTCAGCGCGTGCGTCGAACGCATAGCGCAGGTAAACGAGCGCCGAGCTCGGCGCATAGTCGTGCGAACGGTCCACGTGCAGTTGCGCACCGACGCTCAGGTGCGGATTCACGCGGTACTCGACGATGCCGTTCACGCCGTACGAGAACGACACGCCTTTCGTCGAACTGCCCGCGTAGACGAGGCCGGCGGCCTCCTGCTCGGCGCGCCGGTCCGCGAAGGTCGGATAGAACAGCGAGTCCTTCTCGTAGCTGTTCGAGATCCCGCCCGTGACGGTCAGGTCCCACGACAGCGCGTCGCGCCGCCCCGCCCATTCGATCGGCACGCCGAGCGACAGGTAGCGCTGCGGGCTGTAGTAGCCGCCCTGCCCGTACGTGTAGTAGCGCAGGTTCTGTGCGTAGTGCCACGCATTGCCGACGAGCCCGGTGCTGACCTTCATCGTCGCGCGTTCGTACACGGGCACCGTGAAGCCCGAGCGCAACGTGACTTCCGCGTTGCGCTCGACGTTGCGGCCCGACAGCACGCCCGCGCCGAGTTCGGCGAACAGGTTCACGCGGCCGACGTCGACCGACCCGCGCAGGTTCACGCCGTCGCGGCGCACGCCGCCCCATACCGCGCCGGTCCACGGGTCGCGCATCCCCGCATACGACAGCACGCTGCTCGTCTCCGGCCGGCGCGACGCGTTCACGGTGAAGCTCGCCGGCCCGGCGTCGAAGCGATAGCGCACGCCGCCGACCAGGTAATGCACCGGGAAGCCCAGCGGCGACGTGCCGAAATCGAAGCGCCACGCATCGGTGCGATAACCGGCGCCGAGCGCGACGCCCGTCATCGGCTGGTGCAGCGCACCCGGCGGGTTCGCGATCAGCGCATCCGCCGGCTGGGTCAGGTGGAACGGCGGCGGCAGCCCGTTCAGCGCTTTGAGCGCCGCGTAGGTCCCGAAGGTCTTCAACGAATACGCGTTCGGGTCGCTCGTATCGAGCGTGCCGGCATCCAGATGCACGGTGTCGAGCTGCAGGAACGCATGCCCGTCGTAGCGCACCGGCATCTGCATGTAGATCGGCACCTGCTGCGCGCGGTACGCGGAAATCCCCTCGTCGCCCGACTTGTACGCGGGCAGCCAGCCGATCTCGATCTCCGGATTGCGTCGCTGTTCGAGATCCGCGAACGCGGCCTGCGCGGGCGTGCGGCCGTCGCGGCCCGCGCTCACGCCGCTCGTGCGTTCCTGCGACTGCGACAGCCGGTACAGCGACGCGGCATCGTCGTAGCGGCCCTGCGCTTCGGCCACGCGCCCGGCCGCGACCGTCACGTCGGCGCGTGCCGGGTATGCGGCCTGCAGCGGGTCGGTCACCTGCGCGGCTTCGTCCGGCCGGCGCAGCGCGTTCAGGCGCCGCACGACCGACAGCCGCGTGTCGACGTCGTCATCCGGCGTGCGTGCGAGCACGGCCTGCACGCGCGCGAGCGCGGCCGCGCGATGGCCGCTGTCCTCGTCGATCCGCGCGAGCGCGAGCTGCGTGTCGGCATCGTCCGGCGTGCGCGCGACGACCGGCGCGAGCGCGTCGCGCGCCGCATCGTAGTGCCCCTGCGCGCGTTCGAGATCGGCCAGTTCGAGCGCGTAGCGCGTGTCTTCGCGGCCCGCCGGGCTCGCGCGAGAAAGCAGCGTGCGGGCCCGCGCATAGTCCTGTTGCGCGATGGCGTCGTCGGCCTGCCGCAGCACGAGCCGCAGCGACTGATCCTCGATCCTCGCGGTCTGCGCGGGCGTCAGCGCGGGTTCGCGGCGCAGCGTGTCGAGCCACGCGGCGAGCGCATCGTCGCGCGCCGCGCTGCCGAGCAGGTCGCCGTAGCGCAGCCGCACGTCCACATCGGCATCCTGCGGATGCGCGGCGATCCAGTCGCGCAGCGGCGCGAGGCCGCGCTCGGGTTCGCCGGCGTCGATCCACTGCGCGCCGATCGCGGCGAGCATGTCGGGATCGTCCGGCGCGCTCGCCTGCGCTTGCGCGAGCGACGCGGCGAACGCCGCGCGATCGCCGCGACCGAGCGCGCCGCGCGCGTCGGCCAGCGCGCTTTCGGCGTCGAGCTTGCGCGCGAGCGCACGCATGCCGTCCGTGCGGTGCGCATCGTCGACGCCGGCAAGCGCGGCCTGTGCACCGGCGATGTCGTCGACCGAATTGCGATACAGCGCGCTCGCGTAGCGCATCTCGGGCGTATCGCCTTGCGCGAGCCCGTCGTCCATCACCGTGCGGCCGAGTTGCCGCAGTCCCATGTCGCGGTAGAGCCGCGCCAGCGCGAAGCGCGTCCATGCCGCGTCGGGCGCCGCGCGCACCGCCGCTTCGTAGCGCTGCGCGGCCGCCCCGCGTTCGCCCTTGTCCGCCAGCGCCTTCGCCTGGGTCGCGAGCAGGTCGGCGCGCAGGCCGTCGAGCGCGCGGCGATCGTCGCGGTCCGTCACGCGGCCTTGCAGCGCATCGAGCAGCGGGCCGATGTGCTCGGCGCGGCCCGTGTTTTCATACAGCGTCGCGGTATCGCGCACCGCCGACAGGCTCGGCGCGCGCGCGGCCAGCAATGCGCGCAGCAACGGCTCCGCGTGCGTCCAGTCGCGCTGCGCGAGCAGCGCATCGGCGAGCTGCAGCTTCGCGTCCGGGCTGTCGGGCTGCATCGCGAGCGCGGCGCGCGCCGCCCGCTCGGCATCCTGGGCACGCCCCGCCGATGCCGCCGCGCGGCCTTGCGCAAGCAGCCCCCAGAACTGCGCGGTGCGCGCGAGGCCCTGCCATTTGCCACGCTGGTCGGTCGCGAGCGTCGCGGCCCGCGCGAACAGCGCACGCGCTTCGTCGTGCCGGCCTTCGCGCAGGCGCAGCAAGCCGAGGCCGCCGAGCGCCTCGGCGTCGTCGGCGCGCGCCCGCGCGGCTCGCGTGAGCAGCGGGTCAGCCGCGGCCAGATCGCCGCGCGCGAGCGCCTGCAGCCCGCGCTGCTGCGCGATGTAGTCGGGATCGCGTTCGAGCCGGCGCTGCGCGTCGCGCTGCCGGTCGAGTTCGGCGACGCGGTCGCGGAACTCGGTATCGTCCGGTACCCGCGCGAGATACGCATGCAATGCGTCGGCATAGGCGGGATCGCTGCCCGCGGACTGCAGCACGCGCCGCCATACGGCCATCGCTTCGGTATGGTCGGCATCGGTGCGCTTCGCGAGCGACCACGCGAGCCGGTTCGCCTCCTGGCGCGTGTCGTCGCGCTGGTTCAGCAGCCGCGCGAGCGCCAGCGCCGCGCCGGTGTCCTGCGGGTCGGCCGCGACCGCACGGCGCAGCGCGGCGATCGCGGGCTCGCGCCCGCCCGGTGCATTCGCGACGATCTGGTAGTACTCGGCGCCGAGCGCGCCGGACGGCGCGCCGTTCGGAAACAGCGCGACGATGCGCTTCGCGGCTTCGTCCGAGCGGCCGCTGCGCGCAAGCAGGCGGATCTGCGCCATCTCGCCGCGGCCGCTCGTCGCGACGCGGTATTCGTCGGCCGCGCGCCGCGTGTCCGGCGCGGCCGGCGCACTCGCCTGCAGCCGCGCGAGCGCCGCCTGCGCGCCCTTCGCGTCGCCGAGCCGCAGCAGCACGCGCATCTGCTCGGCGAGCAGTCCGGGATCGTTCGGCGCGATCAGCAGCCCTTTGCGCACCGCATCGCGCGCGAGGTCGTCGCGATGCTTGGCGCCCCACATGCGGGCGGTCGCGAGCTGGCGCTGCGCGTCGGTCAAATCGGCCGTGACCGGCGCCGGTGCGGGCGCGGCCTTCGGCGCAACGGCTTTGGGCGCCGCCGTGACGGCGGCTGCGGCGGCCGCGGCCGGCGCAGCCACGCAGACCGACGACGCGAGCCATGCGAAGCCGGCGACGCGCGGCGCGGTGCGCTTCATCGGGCCGCGCATGAACGGCCCTCCCAGCGCGCATCGAGCGAACCGTCCGCGTCGAACTGGTAGCGGCCGTCGCGCCAGCCGAGGCCGAACAACGTCAGCACGCTCGTGTAGTAGCCGGGCGCCGTCTGGCGCGCGAGCGTATCGACGCGGGCGGCCTGCGCATCGGCGAGCGCGCGCTGGCCGCGGGCGTCGAGAAACGGCACGGCCGCCGCAGAGAAGCCGCCGTTGCCGTCGTTCGGCCCCGCGACGCCGGTCGTCGTGTCGACCTTCTCGGGCGGCGCGCCATGGGCGGCGATGTAGTCGGCGAACGGCGCGAACCGCGCGAGCAGCGGCGCGGCGAGCGGATCGGCACGATCGAGCATGCCGGCCCACAGGTACACGCGGATCGCGTTGTACGCGCTTTCCGCATGCGTCTGCGGATCGGGCCCGAAGCCCGTACCCGGCCGATACAGCGCCCAGTCCGGCGCAAAACCCTTCGGCGCGGTGTCGAGCAGCACGCGGCCCGTGCTGGTCGCGAGCGCCGCCCAGCGGCGATCGTCGGGCAGCCGCGCGGCGAGCCCGCGTATCACTTGCGGCGGCGAATAGCTCGGGTTCACGCGGTACTGGC
Organism: Burkholderia sp. IMCC1007; assembly: GCF_027257875.1. GTDB lineage: Bacteria > Pseudomonadota > Gammaproteobacteria > Burkholderiales > Burkholderiaceae > Burkholderia. The sequence goes on along the minus strand of NZ_JAPVQY010000042.1, from coordinate 45,956 downwards.
CGTCGGCCAGCTTGAAGCCGACCGGCCCCGGCAGCAGCGTGAGGCCGAGGCCCGGCACGCTCGCCGTCTCGTCGTCGAGCACGCGCTTGGCCAGCAGCGCGCCGCGCGCGGTGTAGCTGCGCTCATGCCACAGCCGGCCGGCTTCCACGAGCGTGTATGCGATCCACAGGTCGGCATCCGACGCCGCGTTCGCGTCGAGCACGCGCCACGTGCCGTCCGGCGCGCGGCCCCACAGCCACGCCGGCAGACGGGCGCTCAGGTCGCCTTGCGCGAGGTTGTTCTCGGTCCATGCGAGGATCGTGTCGAACGCGCGCCGGTCGTTCGCGACGAGCGCGAAGAACAGTCCATACGCCTGCCCCTCCGACACCGTGCGCGAATCGGCCGAGCCGACGTCGATCACGCGGCCGTCGGTCGACACGAAGTCGCGCTTGAACGCATCCCAGCGCGGCCACGCCGCGCTGCATGGCGCTTGGGCCGCGCCGCTTTGCGCCGCCTGCGCGGCGCCGGATGCGCCGGCCGCCGTGCACGCGGCCGCGACGGCCAGCAGGAGCGCCGTGCCGACGCGGCGCGCCGGCTGCGTTGCCCGTCGCCTTGCGATTGCCCGCGCCATCCGTTACATCCCCCGTCGACGCGCGGCGATTCGCTGCAGCACGCTGAACACGCCGAGCGCGAGCAGCAGCCCCGCGACGACGCCGACCGCGCCGAGCACGACCGGGTGCCGCGCCGCGTGCGTCCAGACGCGCGCATACCACGGCACGAAGCCGACCACGTACGGTTCGCCCACGCGCAGGCTGTCGACCTGCCCCGATCGCACCAGCGCGAGATCGCCCTGCAGCTGCGACACGAGGCCCGGTTTCTGGAACACGTCGAGCAGATCGCCGAGGTGCGCCTGGTTCGTCGCCGTCAGCGCGACGACGCTGCGGCCGTGGCTGCCCGGCAGCTCGAACCCGGCGAGCGCCGCGAGCGGGCCCGACTGTTCGATGTGCGCGCCGCCGTCGGCCAGCCCGACACCGTTGCGCCAGCGCTCCTTCACCGAGAACGCGACACGCGTCGCGCCCGCGCCGGCCTGCGCGTCGATCGCGAGCGGCAGCGACGCGCGCCACTGCGACAGCAGCGGCGACGCGGGCGAGCCGTCGATCACGAGCAGATCCTTGCGGCCGGCCAGCGCGGCGACGTCGCCGGGTCGCGCGACCTGCACGCGCAGCGCCGGGAAGCCCGTCCACTGCCCCATGTGGCCGAGCATCGTCAGATAGGCTTCGAGCTCCTGCGGCGACGGACGATCCGGTATCACGACGGCCGTCTGCGACAGGTCGGCGAAGCGCGTGAACGGAAAGCCGCTGTTCGCGAAGAACGCGAGGTTCGGCAATTGCGCGTAATGGACGAAGTGCGAGAAGTCGATCGTCGAATCGGGATCGATCGCCGCGCGCTGCGGTTCGGTCGCCGAGCTCGAGCAGAGCCCCGTCTTCTGCGAATCGAGCGTGAAGCGGAACTGCAGCTGGTTGCCGCTGCCGACGCGAAACGCCGGGATGTCGACGTCGCTCGTCACGCGCCCTTCCGGCACCGACAGCAGCGGCAGCTGCATGCGCCCGCGCGCGTCTTCCGCGTGAGCCGGCCCGAGCCGGTACGACTTCACGAGCTGGTCGTTGATCTCGACGGCGAGCGTCGAGTTGTCCTGCACGGTCGGCGCCGTGTAGCGGTAACGCAGCGTAATCGGCACGCCCGAGCCGTTCCACGAATGGAGATCGGCCGGCACGCGCAGGTTCAGGCGGATCGCGTCGGGCGTCGTGCCGCGCACTTCGAGATCGCGCGCGTCCGACACCAGCTCGCGGAACGTGATCGGCCGGTTCACCGGCAGCCAGCGCGGCGCGTCGTACGGCTTGCGCGGCGCGCCGAGATCGACGTGCGCGACCGTCGCCGACGGCCCCGACAGCGCCGCGCGGCCGAGCACGAGCGTCGCGACCGCGTCGTCGACTTCGGCCGCCGTACGGCCCGTCACCACCAGCAGCTTGCGTCCCGGCGCGGCCGGGTTGTCGGCGACGGCGAGCGTCGGACCGTTGACCGGCGGCAGCGCAACGCCGGCCGGCAACGTCGCGGCGGTGCCGATCACCACCGCCTGGTCGTCGGCCGGCAGCATCGAAGCGACCGGGAAGCGTGCCTGCCGGTAGTCGGCCTGCGCGCCGAACCACGACGCGAGCACGCCGGCGCTGCGCAGCGTCGCCGAGTCGGGCGACCCCGGCAGCACGAACGGCAGCCGCAGCAGCCCGTTGTCGCGCCGGTCGAAGAACGGCGCGGGCAGCAGCGCGAGATCGTTCGGCAGGCGCACCGGCGATTCGTCGAGCAGCAGCTCGCTCGTCGGGCTCACATCGGCCCACAGCGCCGAGTTCGCCGGATCCTCGCAATGATCGAGCGTGTAATGCGCGATCAGGCGCAGCCCGATCTGGTTGAAGTCGGAGAAGTAGCGCGGATCGATCGGGATGTCCTGGGTGACCGTGCGGCCCGCGTGCGGCGCGTCGAACGGCACGGTCGCGACCACCTCGCCGTTCACCGACACCTTGAGGTGCGACATCGGGAACACGAGCGACGGGGAGTACGCGTAGGTCAGGCGCAGCCGCGCGCCCGTGACCACGCGATCGAGCCGCACGCCGGCGTTGACCGTGCGTGCGTCGTCGGCACCGCGCAGGCGCAACGGATCGAACGCGCCGAGCGACGCGAACGGCAGGCGCACCGTCGTCGCCGGCAACCCGGCCGACGCGGCACCACCCGCACTGGCCGCCGCGGGCGCGGACGCGAGCACCGACGCATTCGCGGCGGCGGCAGACGCCGCGGCGGCGGGCCCCGCAGCGCTCGCCGGCACCGCCGGCATCGGCGCGGCCGACAACGCAGCCGCATGGAACGCGCCAAACGTGGCGACCGACAGGACGAACAACGACGCGGCCGGCTTCATGCGCCGCTCCCCATCGTCTCGATCATCCGGTCGTCAAGCGCGTCGCAACCCGCGCGCACAAAGCAGCCATGCCCATGAATGCACATCCCCACTGCTTCCCCTCAATTGTCTGACCTGAATGAATGTACGCGGCGACGCGGCGAATGGCTCCACGGCCGATTCGCTCTACTCGTGTGCCCGACGCCTGCGCTCGCTCATTCGTCACACTATCTCAAAAATAGGACGAAACTTACCCCGATTCGCCGCGACGAAGTGAAAAAAACTCAATTCGGTCGGAAATACTTAGCGCAGCGGATCAACGGCAAAGATTGCATTGTTGCTGGCGGCCGGACCGACCGGCATACTGCCGGCGCGAATGGACTGGGCAGCGCACGGCCGGCCCGTTGCGGGCGCGCCCGGAACGCGCTGCCGCGTGAGCGGCGCGTATGCTACCGCAAGCGCGCGCGTCGCGCCGCTCTTTATTCATGGAAAACTGACTTGGATCAAATCGTCGACACCGCCACCCCGTCCCCAGCCACGCTGCTGCGCATCATCGCGACCCAAACCGAGATAGCGAAGTTCGGCCTCGATCTCGGCGGCGTGATGGCCTATGTGACCGAGCAGGTGCCGCATCTGACGGGCGCGAGCGGTGCGGCGATCGAGTTCGCCGAAGGCGACGACATGGTCTACCGCGCCGCGTCGGGCTGCGCTGCCGGAATGCTCGGGCTGCGGTTGCGCCGCTCGGGCAGCCTGTCGGGCCTGTGCGTGACGCGCGGCGAATTGTTGCATTGCACGGATTCGGAAACCGACCCGCGCGTCGACCGCGACGCGTGCCGCCGCGTCGGGCTGCGCTCGATGCTCGTGATGCCGCTTACGCACGCGGACACGACGATCGGCGTGCTGAAGGTGATGTCGCCGGACGTCGACGGGTTCTCGCGTGCCGATGCCGGCGCACTGCGGCTCACGGCCGAGCTGATCGCCGCCGCGATGTTCCATGCGGCACGCAACGAGGCGAACGAACTCTATCTGCGCGCGACGCACGACGCGCTCACCGGCCTGCCGAACCGCGCGCTGTTCTACGACCGCCTGCGCCAGTCGATGCACGCCGCGCTGCGCGCGAACGGCCGGCTCGGCCTCCTCAACATCGACATGGACGGGCTCAAGCCGATCAACGACGGCTACGGCCACCGCGCGGGCGACGCCGCGCTGCGCGAGATCGCCACGCGGATGCTGGGTGCCGTGCGGCGCTCGGATACGGTCGCACGCGTCGGCGGCGACGAATTCGCGGTGATCCTGCCGAACGTCGGCGACCGCGACGACGTCGACGCGCAACGCACGCGGCTCGCGCAGCAGGTCGGCCAACCGTTCGAATTCGAAGGACACCCGCTTGCGCTCGGCGTCAGTGTCGGCGTCGCGCTGCTGCCGGACGACGGCACCGACATGACCGCGCTGATCGAGCATGCGGACCAGGCGATGTATGAGGCGAAGCGGATGCGGGGGCCGCGGGCGGTCCGCGCATGACGGACGGCGCACCGCGCAGGTATAGCGGCCCGGCGCCGCAACCGCGCGCCCCGCAGCCGCGCCGCTAACCCACTTGTGGCAGCGCGATCGCGATCCCGACCACGACCCACTGCACGATCGCGACCAGCACGCCGGCGCGGCACAGCCCGACGGCGCCGCGCACACGCGAGTCGAGCGCCCGCCCGACCTTCGCTGCGTCGATCCAGCCGAGATCGGCGAGCGCACGGTCGAGCGCGGCCAGCCCGTCGTCGACCGGCGCGTCGGCCGATGCCGCACGTGCCAGCGCGGCGAACAGCCGCCGGTCGATTTCGATGCGCACCGCGTACCACAGCGCGGCAATCCCGGACCCGGTGCTGATCACGGCCAGCAACACGCGCGCGATCGTCGCCGGCGGCCAGCCCGATGCGATCCACCAGCCGGCGCCCGCCGCGGCCAGCGCGGCCGCGATCGCCCACGCGCCCGCATCGAGCGCGCCACGCGCGGCGGCGATCCGGAACGGTGCGGACGGATCCCGCATCACGCACCTCCCGTGACGCGGCGGCGATCGATCCAGTCCTGCAGCACGGCCACGCCGTCGTCCGACCAGACCGCGTGCGGCCGCACCGCCCGCACCGCCGCGAGCGCTTCGCGCGCGTCGCCGAACCCGTGCCGCGCCGCGAGCCACGCGGCCGCGCACAGCACGCTGCGCCCGTAGCCGAGCGCGCAGCAGACCAGCACGTCGCGCCCTTCGCGATGCAGCCGTTCGAGCGTCGCGACGGCCGCCGCGAGCTGCGCCGCGCTCGGCGCGACGAGGTCGAGTTGCGGCACCGCCGCATAGGCCAGCGACGCGTCGGCCGCGACCCAGCGCGGCATCTCCGCGGTCAGGTCGACGAGCGCGGTGAAGCCATAGCGCCGCACGTCGGGTGTCGTCGGCGTACGGCCGATCGACACGCGCTCGTCGATCCGCACCAGCGCCGGCTGCCGGAACGTCCACAGTCGCGAATTGACGAACGCGCCGGCGATCGTCGGCGCGAACAGCCAGCGGATGAACACCGGGAAGCGGCCCGCGTCGTCCTTCTGGAACGCACCGGGCGCGCCGCGCCGGTAGATCCACGCGACGCACGCGAGCGCCAGTGCGCCCCATCCCGCCGCGAGCGCCCAGCCGGGCGCGTGCGACACGCAGCCAAGCGCGACGAGCGCGGCCAGTGCCGCACCGAGCGCATAGCGGCGCGCGAGCGCGCGACCGGCGCCGGACGGCGACCCTTCCGCGCCCGGCAAGCGGCCCGCGGCATCGCGCAACGGAAACAGGAACAGCGCGACGCAGCCGACGGCCGCGCCGGTCGGCACGTCGACGGCATGATGCTGGTAGGTCGTGAGCACCGACACGCCGATCGCCGCGAACCACAGATGCAGCACGGCGCGCGCGACCGTGCCACGCAGATGCGTCGCGTAGACGGCCCACAGCACCACGAGCAGCCCGATATGCAGCGACGGCGCCTGGTTGTACGGCTTGTCGAAGCCCATCAGCAGCGTGAACAGCGCACCGGCCACACCGCCCGCATCCGGTCGCTCGAAGCCGAAGCGCAACGGCCACGCGATGAAGCATGCGACCGACACGAGTTGCACGGTGAGCAGCCGCTTCACGTGATCGAGCAGGTCGTCGCGCCGCGTCCAGAACAGGAACGACAGCGCATACAGCAGATCGATCGACCAGTACGGCACGATGGTCCACGGTACGAACGGAATCGCATGTTCCCAGCCGAATGCGAACGTCGGCACCGCGGCGCGGCGCGCGGCGAGCCAGTTCGCGAAGCCGTACGTGGAGAAGAACACCGCGCCCATCGCCGCGAGCCAGCCGACGCGCAGCGCAAGCGACGCGTCGCGCGGGCCGGCTGCCGGCTCGGCGGGAACGCCGCCCGCGCCGCCCGCCCCGCCGTCGAGCGCGCTCATGATGCGTCGACCCGCTGCGCGAGACTCACCGTGAAAATGCCCATCTCGTCGATCCGTTGGTCGAGCTTGCGGAACCCCGCGCGCGCGACGAGCTCGTCCATCTCGGCCTGCGACCGGCGGCGCATGACCCACGTCGCGTCGCCGCGATGGTTGTTCAGCGCCCGCGCGATGAATTCGAGCTGCGGATGCCACGGCTGCCCGGTGTAGACGAGATAGCCGCCCGGCGGCACCGCGTGCGCGAGCCCGCGCAGCGAGCGCTCGATCAGCGCGTTCTCGCCGAACAGTTCATAGAGGCCGGACACGATCGCGAGCGTCGGGCGCGGCTCGAGCGTCGCGAGCGACGCTTCGTCGAACGCGTCGCCGCGCTCGAAGCGCGCGATCGTCTCGAGCCCGCGTTGCGCGATCAGCACGCGCCCGGCCTCGACGTTCGGCGGGCTGTAGTCGCGCAGCGTGATGTCGTCGGGCGCCGCGCCGTCGCGCTCGGCCGCCGTCGCGATCGCGTCGAGCACATAGCGCCCGTGGCCTGCCGCGATGTCGACGATCCGCACCGGTTCGCCATGGCCGCGCAGCCGGCCGATCGCCGCGCCGATCAGTTCCTGCAGATGCACCTTGCGCTGGCGGATGCCGACCCAGCCCGGCGAATCGAGATACGTGCGGTCGATCAGCGCGCCGACGCCGAGCCGCCCTTGTGCACGATTGCGGTACACGTAATCGAGCGTCGAACCCGAATCGAAGCCGAGCCGCAGCCCGAGCGCGATGCCGTCGGACAGCGCGCCGCCGAGCTTCAGCCCGGCCCGCGTGATCGCCCAGTACGCACGCGCGAACGGGTTCGCGGGCGGGCGGCCGAGCGCCGCGTATTCATCGTGGAATGCGCCGCGCCGATCGGCGTCGGCGAGCGACACGCGCGGGCTCGGCGTATCGAACTCGCGCAGCACGAACGCGCGCAGCGGCGCGAGCGCCTGCGCGCGATCGCGCTCGCCGAGCGTGTCGTGATAGAAGCCCGGCAGCACGATGCGCTCCTTGCGGGCGGCGCCGAGCCGCTCGAAGAAGCGGTCCTGCGGGCCGCGATGCACGACCCAGTCGGCGCCCGAGATCAGCAACTGCGTCGGCACGGTGATCGCGGCCGCATCGGCGACGATCCGCTGCGCGGTGTCGTGCAGGTCGAGCAGCATGTTGACGGCGATCGGCCGCGTGATCAGCGGATCGGCCGCATAGCTCGCGATCCGTTCGCGGTCGTGCGTGAGGAATTTCGGCTTCACGTAGCTGTTCACGTAGAAGCGCCCGCGCAGCTTGTGCATCAGCCGCAGGCCCGGCCGCGCGAACGGTACGTACAGCTTGATATGGAACGCCGGCGACGCGACGACGAGGCAGCGGATCGGCGGTGCGTAATCGTGCACCCAGGTGGCCGCGAGCACCGCGCCGACGCTCTGGCCGATCACGGCGATGGCGTCGATCGCGATGCCGTGCGTGTCGCGGATATGCTCGACGAAGGTCTGCAGGTCGCGCACCGATGCGGCCGCGCTCGGGCTGTAGCCGCGCGCGCCGGGCGAGCGGCCATGGCCGCGTGCGTCCCACGCGAAGAATGCGAAATCCGGCAGGTCGAGTTCGTCGACGAGGTGCGCGACGCGCGCCGAATGTTCGTGGCCGCGATGCAGCAGTACGATTGCGCCGCGACAGCGCGGGCCCGTCGCGGGCCAGTGACGATAGAACAGCGCTTCGCCGTCGTGCGTGATGAAGTCGGCCTCGCGGGCCGTGCGTGCGCTCATGCGATCTCTCTCGTTTCGTTATTCGAATCATGCGGCGCCGCCCTCCGGCGCCGGTCAACCTGCTGCCGTCAGCCGCCGGCTTCGGCGATGCCGGCCTGCACGCGCCGCACCGCCGTCACGATCGACAGCACGATCAGCACCCGCCACAACCACGTGGCGACGCCGCCGACCGGCATCCCGAAGCCGATCCACAGCGCGAATGCACCGAGCGCGAGCGCGCGGTCGCTCTTGCCGAACGGGCCGTCGTAGCGGCGCGTCGCACCGACGAGCGGCCCGATCAGGCCCGCGCATTCGACGATGACGGCCGTCAGCGCGAACAGCCAGACGTCCGCCGGAGCGAACGCCGGAATCGCGAGAAACGGCAGCACGAGCGCGATATCGGACACGACGTCGCCAAGCTCGTTCAGGTACGCGCCCAGCGTGCTCTTCTGTCCGTGTTCGCGCGCCAGCATGCCGTCGATCGCGTTCAGCGCCATCCGCGCGAACAGCCAGATCGGAATCAGCAGGAACAGCACGCGCGCGAACACGCCGAGCCCCGCGAGCGCGCCGACGACGATCGACCCGCCGGCCGCGAACAGTGTGACCTGGTTCGCGGTGACGCCGCGCTCGGCGAGCGAATTCGCGAACGGACGAAGACGGTTCTGGAATTTCGGTTTGAGTGCGTAGAGGCTCATCGATTTTTGTTGATTCTGCACGTTCGGACACGTTCGGACACGTTTGCAGCCGCGCTGCGCCGGGGTGCCACCGCCGGCGGCGGCTGTCGACAGGTGGCCTGTATCGTCGCCGAGCGGCCCCGACGCGTCAAGCCGCACGCCGGCCGTGCCGCGCCGGGCAATCTGGCGTTTTCGCCGGAAACTCGCGATAATCCGCTGGCCCGCAACGCAGCAATCCATTCGAACTGCAAACGGGCGCTCGTGCAACAGCCGATTATCACGCCGTCGAGCGGTGCATTCGCCACGCAACGAGGTCAGGCGGATCGCCCGATTATCGCGGCCCTGCGACAGGCAGCCACGAATTTGAAAAAACTTGAACAATGGCCGTCCGGTGCGCATCCTGCCGCGCCGGCATTCCGGGATTCCGCCTGCCGCGCGTGCGCGGCTGCGCGGGCATGCACGCAGGAGGCGCCGCGCCGATGAACATCCTCAACGTCTGGCAGCGCGATTTCCTGCTGTCCATCGTGCGACTCGTCGCCGGCGCGTATCCGGTCTGGCATCAGGCGCCGCCGTCGCCGACGCAGAAGATCTACTTCTCGAACCATACGAGCCACATCGACACGCTCGCGATCCTCGCCGCGCTGCCGCGCGACGTGCGTGCGGTCGTGCGGCCCGTCGCCGCGCGCGACTACTGGGACAGCAGCGACCTGAAGCGTCACATCGCGCAGAAACTGCTGAACGTCGTGCTGATCGACCGGCACCGCGAGAGCGGCGGCGACCCGCTCGAGCCGGTGCGCGATGCGCTGCGCCAAGGCCACTCGATCATCATCTTCCCGGAAGGCACGCGCGGCGCCGACGTGCTGCCGCAGCCGTTCAAGAGCGGGCTGTTCCATCTCGCGACCGAGTTCCCGAACGTTGCGCTCGCACCCGTCTATCTCGAGAACCTGCAGCGCATCATGCCGAAGGGCGCGATCTGGCCCGTGCCGCTGATCTGCAAGGTGCACTTCGGCGCGAACGACGCGCTCGGCGCCGCCGAGGACAAGCCGGCCTTCCTCGCCCGCATGCGCGACGCGATCGTCGCGCTCGCGCCGCCGCAGCGGCCGGCGGGCTGAACGCGCGCCCTCCTCTTCTTTTCCGGATATCTCCATGCGAACTCTCTTCTGGGAACTCGTCGCGGGCGTCACCGGCGTGCTCGTGATCGCGACGCTGGTCGGCGCGATCCTCGGCGCGCGCAGCGGCGGCACCAGCGCGACGATCGTCAACCTGAACCAGCGCATCCGCGCGTGGTGGGCGATGATCGCGATCATGGTCATCGCGATCGGGCTCGGCAACAACGTCACGTATCTCGTATTCGCGCTGCTGTCGTACCTGACGCTGCGCGAATTCATCACGCTCACGCCGACGACCGCGAGCGACCATACGACGCTCTTCATCGCGTTCTTCGTCGCGATTCCGGTGCAGTACCTGCTGCTCGGGATCAACTGGTACGGGATGTACTCGATCTTCGTGCCGGTGCACCTGTTCTTCGCGATGTCGCTGGTGTCGGCGCTCACGCAGGACACGCGCGAATTCCTGAGCCGCAACGCGAAGATCAACTGGGCGCTGATGGTGTGCGTGTACGGGCTGAGCCACGCGCCGGCCGTGCTGATCCTCGACATTCCGCGCTACGCCGGGCAGAACGCGCTGCTGCTGTTCTTCTTTTTGTTCGTGGTGCAGATCAGCGACGTGCTGCAGTACGTCGTCGGCAAGCTGTTCGGACGCCGCAAGATCGCGCCGCGCCTGTCGCCGTCGAAGACGGTCGAAGGCTTCATCGGCGGCGGGCTGCTCGCGACGCTGTGCGGCGCATCGCTGTATCGCGTGACGCCGTTCAGCTTCGGCGCGGCGTTCGGCATCTCGCTCGCGATCGTGATCGCGGGCTTCGTCGGCGGGCTCGTGCTGTCGGCCGTGAAGCGCTCGCTCGGCACGAAGGACTGGGGCTCGATGATCGCGGGCCACGGCGGGATGCTCGATCGCGTCGACTCGATCTGCTTCGCCGCGCCGGTGTTCTTCCACCTCGTGCGTTATCTGTACGTGTGATGCACGGGCGGCGCCATGCCGCCCGTCGTACGCCAAAACCTGTCGCCGATCTAGCACTGTGCCGATTGTCCTGCTGAAGCAGCACTGGAAAGCCGGGCATTCGAACATCGATAGCCTGCCAACTGTTCGCGAACAAGACTGCTGCGATCTGTACGGTCAGAAACACCATCGGTCCCCGGTCCTCGTCGGCATTTTGAATCCATGAAGTGCCGAGCGACTCGATCGCATATTCATCAAAACTGGGCCGTCAGCTGGAACCCGAGCGTGACCCGGTTCGTTGGAAAGCCGGACGGCTTGTACACCGGCGTACCGGCGAACAGGTCGTAGCCGTACCCGCCGAAACGCGTCGCAACGCTCCCCTTCACGCCGATCACCGCGCCTGCCAGTTGCGTGCCAACCAGCGCGAGCGGCTGCGGGCCCCATACGCGGCCGTAGTCGAGGCCCGCGTAAACTGCCATTCCCGTCTGTCCGATCGGCGCCTGGAGCTCGTTGCGCCAGTAGAATCCACGAGAAGCCGCCAGCATCGTCTCTCCATCGAAGCCGCGTACCGTGTAACGGCTGCCGATCGTCAGGTCGTCGATGTAGTAGAGGGTATTGCCCGTGTACTGGCCGTGGAATGTCGTCACGTAGCGGAACAGCTGCTGGGCGATGGCGAACGGCACCGACAGATTCGCATCGAGCACGGTCATCTTGTAGCGGTAGGTCGGGCCACCGTCGGCCGCGAGGATGTCGTCCTGCGCGCCGAACGCGCCGATACCCTGCCGGTACGCGAGCGTGCCGTCGAACTGCGCGTTGCCAAAGTAGTGACGATCGGTCAGACCGAACTCGACGAATGTGTTGTTGCGGCGCTGCTGCGGAATCTCGGTGTCCTCGATGAAGCTCTGGCCGAAGCGGCGCGACAGCCGGAACTGCGCACCGAACACGCCGTTCTGGCTGCGCGACAGCACCCGGTTTAGCTTGAAGTCGACCGTCTTCGAATTGCCGCTCGCGATGAAGGTCTGGTTGACGCCGGCAATTTGCTGGTAGTACGTGCTCGTGTATGCGGATAGCGTGGCGGTCCAGTAGCCCCACGGGATCGAATAGAACCCGTTCCAGCCGTGCGAGCCGAGCCGCTTGTCGCCGAACTCGAGATCCTGACTCACGCCGATGTTGAAGATGTCGTTCAGGCCGAGCGGGTTGTCGATGCCGAGCGACAGGTTGCCCTGAAGGCGGCCGGTTGCGCGCGTGCCCGAGTTGTCTACGGACGCGACGACGGACCACGGTCTGCCGCGCTTCACGTCAAGTACGACATCGCTTTCGCCGGGTACGTCGGCCGGGACGATCTGCATCGAGACGTCCTGGCTCGACACGCGCTTCATCTGCTCGAGGCCCTGTTCGAGGTCGCGCAGGTTCAGCAGTTCGCCGTCGCGGGTCGGGAAGGCGCTTTTCCAGGTGCCGCGGAGCTTCTCGTCGGCGAAGCGGACGTGGCGGATCACGCCGGGGATCAGCGAAAACTTGAGGGTGCCGGTCGACAAATCCTGCTCGGGCAGCAGCACGCGTGTCGTGACGTACCCACGCGCCAGGATCGCTTGCGACAGGCCCTTGACGAGCACGTCGAGCCCGTGTTTGCCGACGCACTGGCCGGTGTAGTGCTCGAGCCATTCGCGCGCGAAGGCGAAGCGATCCATCGGCAATGCCGAGGCGCCTTGAGACTTCAGGGAGGCCGGTAGCGCATCGGGTACGTCGAGCGCGAAATGCTCGATGCGAAAGCAGGGCGTTTCCGATGGCAGCGTTGGAAATTCCGCGCTTGCCACGACGTCCGAACGCACCCCGGGTGCCGTGACGGTCCGCTCGCGTTCACGTGTCTCTTCTTGCTGTCGGGATTGCTGGTAGTTGCCCGGAACGATCAGGCGCGAGGCTTCTTGCGCCGACACAGTGGTTGCGATAAACAGCAGTGCTGCGGCAACCGAATTCTCTCGGCGAATAATTTTCATGCTTTTCTTGATATGTGGTCGTGGACTACCTAAGCCAACCGAAAAAGTACAACTCTAAGCCACCCTGCGAAATTACCGTCTTCGATGAGTCTCATTTCTTTCCCAATAAATAAGCTCAAACCAATCGAGACGGCATCGTCTATCTATTCAGCGCCGCCGAAGTGACGAAATCGTCATCTCCAGAACCTCATCACCTACAATTCATTACCGCCCCAGAATTGCATTCCATTGACAGATCATAAATACTAATCTGCTTCTCAGGAAACCACTCAGGCACAAGATTCAGCGCGGCGCGCACCCCTTTTTACAAAACGATACATGTTTTTCTTAATATGCGATCGCGTACCACGGCTGGGATGTGTGTGCTATCAATGCGTCACTTTCGGTCGACTCGCATGCAAGCATCAGCTCGGTTCGTGCCGCTTTGTTTATACAACTACGTCGCGCAACTACTGATTGAATTGATTCGCCCAATAGCATCATGAATCATTTTTTCGCACAAAAGCCACTGTTGCAAAAACACAAAAACAAGCCCCAACAGAGTGCCGCTCACCAAAACGAACCTTGTGTCGTTGCCCACCCATAAGAAACCGCCACCATAAAAACAGGCCACGAAGGTCATTACAAATACTTTTATAGAGGCAAAACACATAAATGACAGCAAAAAAGCGGCCACATATAAAATAACCAACTCAAATATTCCTTCACTTCCCCGGCCGAGATTTGGCATCGTTTATCGCTTTAGCTCCTGGTTCAGCGTCGGCAGCACCGCCGACACCACCACCAATCGCAGAAACACTATTCGGATTAAGCAGATTTTCTACCTGATGACCCTACCTAAACACTAATCCCGGACCAAATCTACATTACGCGCCCATCGGAATTTCGCGATGTGGCTATCAGTTAGTAAACTGCTCAATGCGCTCCACTTGCACGCAGCAGCTCCTGGCACTTAGAAATGCTCGCAGCGTCGAAAATCATTGCTATCGAACCGTCCCTGTCAGCTGTCGGAGCAGTTACTGATGAAAAAGCGCCACTCTTACAAAACGACAGTTCGTTAGCCTCCTTTTTTAACTGCCACCCATCCGCGCGCAAACAATGTATTGCCGTATGTTTGGGACCGTCGTTTTAGCTTTTGCTCTCAGACTTGAACCACGGGCCGAATTTCGATGGATCATCGCTCAACATCCCGGCCTTACGCAACGGCTTCGGCAAAAATCGAATGTGCAAAACCAGAAGAACAATAAAGAACGGAAGGCCTATAGCAAATGCAGAGACGCCATCACTCAGCCCCATCAGTTTCCGACAAATACCAATCACAACGACCGTATAGCATCCCGTACTAAAAATCGAAACCAAGCAAACCATGAGCCATATTTGAGCCGTCGCATAGAGTCGCCGCCAATTCATTTCTGCTCTCCTGCGCGGTGAACATCATTGATGACCGTTGCCCCCTTCGAACCAACACCAAACAGCAAAATGCCCTGCGTCGTCCCGTATGGTGCCGCTCGGTTAATGAATGGAATCAAGGTATTGTTATTGATACGTGGCACGGTCACATCAAACATGGATCCCGGACGATTCAGACCATCGGCATTACCCATCTTGAGCGGGACTGGCGCTTTCAGCGCCGCAATCGCAGCTACCAAATTCAACCCGTCATATACAACATTCCCCCAACCAGCGGGCAATGCCTCATTAAACCCATACCGTACAGGATTCACACCAGGAGAACTAGTTCCGTTGTAACGGTTGTAAAGACCATCCGTGCCTTCTGCCATATCACCCAATCCAAAAACGATCATTCCTCCACCGCCGAGAGCACAACCCAGACCGCTTGCACAAAGTCCCGCGCCCGTCTTTACCGTCATACCACCAACAACGACCTTAGCGGTATCCGTCGCGACTCCAACCGGATCGTTCTTCAACGCATCGCCAACCTTCTGCATCGGTGTGTAATCGAACAAACCCGCTTCCTTCTGCCGATTTACCCAATCCAGCTCCGGACCCAGCGAAGCCACCTCAACTTCACTCACGAAGTTCTTGTTCCGCTCCGCGCTCCCTTCCGGGTATTCTGCCCAACACTTCACCGCATAGCACGCTGCGCGCGTCAGCTTCTCTTGCTCCGCCTTGTCCTTCCCGGCCTTCTCGGCAATTGCTTTCTTTTCATTGTCGTGCAACTGTCGATTGAACCGATCGACGTTGTACCCCGAGAACGCCCCCGATTCACCACCCACGACACCGCCAGCCCCCGTCGCAAGCGCGTTCGCCACGATGTTGCCCAGCGCCTGATTCATATTCGCGTTGCCGGTCGGATCGCTGCCTGCAATTGCGCTGCTCAGTTCGTTCAGCTTGCCGGACGCGATCGACGCAATCGCCGCGCCGGCTGCGCCACCTACTGCGTTGCCGCCTGCCAGCCCCGTCACCAATGCCGCGCCCGCGCCTTGCATCAGCGCGCGATTCGCTCCGCCTTCCTTCCATGCGTCGACACCTGCCTGGTCGCCATTGGCTGCGGCGTCTTTCATCATCTTGTCCGCGTAGTCCCCGACCCGGCGCGACACGGCTTCACCAGCCGCGCTGGCCGCGGCCATCATGTCCGACTGCTTGGCCAACAGGTTCTGCATATCCGGAAGTTTGGCGACCGTACCGTTCGTGTTCGTCGTGTCACGGTTCAAGCTCGCCACATCCTGCTTCTGGTTCGCCGAATCCGTGATCGTGACCGTCCCCGCGCTCACGCCGCTCTTCGTCGTCGCGCTATCGCTGCCGCTGTCGTTCTGGCCAAGCATGGGCGCGGCACCCCCCGCATTCTTGCCCGACGTGCTGCCGTGCGTGCTGTAGTTCATCCCGCCATCGCCGGTCGTCGCCCCCGCACTGAAGCCGCTTGAACTCGCATCGTAATGCGACTGGTTCTGGATGTCGGAGAAGGACAACGAACCCGTCGTCAGCGAATTCTTCGACGCCTCTGCATCGCTCGCGATCAGCCCGCCCTTCAGGTCGGTATTGCCAGTGACGTTGATATTGAACCCGCCGTCCCCCGCCTGAATTCCGGCCTGTTCATTGACGCCCGCATAGCTGCCCGACGCGTTGCCCTTGCTCTGGCTGAAGCTCGCGCTGGCGCCGCCCTGACTGATGCTGAAGCCGCCGCCCGAACTCGACTGATGCGCCGCGCTCGTCAGCGTGTCCTGCACGCTGACGATGTTCAGATTCCCGCCCACGTCGGCGTTCACATGATTACCCTTCACGTTCGAGCCGATGATGTTCGTATCGCCGCCTGAGATGATCGTCACGCCGTTTGCCGCGTTCACGTGACTGTTGTTCTGCGTGGCCAGATCGCTGTTGCCGTCGCCGTTGGCCTTCGACATCGCCGCGGAAACACCGAACCCGCCCGTGCCGACCGACACGCCCACGCTCGCACTCTTCGATTCGTTCGTGCTGCGCGTCGAATCCGTATCGGTCGTATTGACGATATTGACCTGATTCTTCGCCGCCAGGATCACGTCGTTTGCGTTCACGTTCGAGCCAGCGATCGTCACATTGCCGCTACCCGGTTGACCATTGCCGGTCGCCGCAAACGCCATCGTCCCGCCCGCACTCACATTCGAGCCGCGATTCGTCACGCTGTCTTCGGAGAACGCGCTCTTGCTATGGCTGCTGCCGACGCTGACTTCGACCTTGAACTGCGGCGTCTCGCCAGCCCCCAGCGCCCGGACCACATCGCCCGCAGCCATGTTCGCATCCCATGCCGCGCTCGCCGCGGCCATCCCGTGCAGCGCCGCTGCCCGGCCATCCTGGCTACTGCCGGACGCACGAGATTGACCCACAGCGTTCGATACCGCGTCGATCACCGGTGCCTTCAGCGCCAGCGTCAGGCCGCTCTTCGACACTTCCTGTGTTTCGCCGCGATGATGCGTGTCCTGCGCTGCGTCGATCGTCACGTTCGCGCCCGTACCGCTGAGATTCTTCGCTGCGATCAGGTCGCTGCCCGTCACGTGCAGGTCGTTTCCAGCCGTGATGCTAAGGTTGCCCTTCAGCGAACCGATCGTGCTGCTGTTGTTCGACACCTCGGTAGTCTGACTGGTCGTCTTCAGCGAGCTGCTGCCCACCGACACCGACAGTCCCCCGCCCGACATCAGCCCCGACTCCTTCTTGTTGAAGTAGCTCGATGACTGCAAGGTATCCTGCGAGGTCGTAACCGTCACGTTGCGCGCTGCCGTGAGCGTCACGTCGTTCGTTCCGACGATGGTGCTGCCCTGAACATTGACGTCCTTTCCACTGACAATGTTCACGCCGTCCGCCGACACTAGACTGCCGCGATTGAGCGTCATCGTCTGGTCGATGCCGCTCGCGACCTTCACGCCGCTCACCACATTGCTATGGCTATGCGTTTCGTGCGAATTCAGCTCGTGCGTCTCGGTTGCCGAGCCGATATTCACGTCGCCAACTGCCAGCAGGTTCGCGTTGCCTTTGTCGAGGCTGATTGCGCTGCCGGAGAGCGTAATGTCCTTGCCCGACACGATGTTCACCGTGTCGCCGCCCTTGAGTGTCGTGCCTGTAAGCGCCTGATCCGACGTGTGCAGCGTCTCCGCATAGCTGCCGTGACTGTCGCTACCCGAACTGGTGCTGTTCACCGTCGACGTCGCACTCGCTGCGCCGAGCGTTACGTTACCCTTGGCAGCAAGCGTCCCGCCCTGGCCGAAGTCGATCTGTGCGCCCTTGGCCGTCACATCGCCACCCACGACGACATTCGACTGTCCGCCGACCGTCACCGAGCTGCCGGTGACCTTGTTGATGTCGGTATTCGACACGCCATTGGCCCGCTGCACGATCTTGTGCTCGCCGGTCTGAACCGCACCAAGATCCCAGTTACCGCCGACATTCATGCCGAGATTGCCACCGACCGACAGGTTGCCCGCGTTCTGCTGGAAGTTGCCGCCCGTCGTGATCGACGCATCGCCCGCCACGTCGAGTTTCGCGGTCGGCCCGAGCGTGGTCACCACGCTCGTCGCGCCGTCGCGACTCATCCGTGTGTTCGTCTTCGTCGCCGTATCGAGAATCAGGTCTTTCCCGGCATCGAGCTGCAGGCTGCCGGCCTTCACGTTCGCCGACGTCAGGTCGATGTTGTTCTCGGTCTTCAGCGACATCAGCCCACCGCTTTGCAGCGCACCGAATGCGTTGTCGATCTGCTTGCCCTGGATCGCCAGCGTGTTGTCCGCCTTGATCGTGCCGCTGTTCGTGAACGACTGTGCATTCTGGAAATCGATGTTCGTCGCACTGATCAACGGGCCGTCGATATTCTGCTGGCTGGCCTTCGCGAGATAGACGACCGGCACGAGCACCGACTGACCGTCGACCACCCGCGTTTCCATCATGACCACGTTACCGGTCAGCTTCGACACCTGATCGGCCGACAGGCTCGCGCCGATCGGCAGATCGAGCGACTTCGACAGATCCGCGCCGGCCGCCATCAACGATTGATACATGGTCTGCAGGTCTGCGTACGGCCCAAGCACGGCCTTGCCGGTCAGCGCCGTGACTTCGTTGCGCACGAGCTGCTGCTCGTAGAAGCCGTCACCAAGTCGCTTCGGGATGTGCGTGAGGTCTACGCCGAGCTGACCGAAGAAGTAGTCGCTCGAAATGAAGTTCTTCTGGTTCGTGAATGCCGGATTCGTTTCGATCACGTAGCTCGCATTCGGCGCAGTCGTCGGCTTGAACAAGCCGCCGTGCGGAATCGTGAGGTTGTTCAGCACGTTCAGCGCCGTCGCACTGGCGATGATCGGATCGACCGGCGCCGACGGACCGCCGTGTACGGCCGACGCTCCCGATTTCGCGCCGCTCGCGTTACCGCTCAAGTTGGTAGGCGTGAGGCCCGGCACCGACTGCCCCGGCAGCAAGCCGAGCGACGGAATCGATGCGTTGCCTGCCGTGTTGTTGACGCTGACGCCCGTGCCGGAAATCGTGCCGTTCGAACTTATCGTCGAGAAGTAGCCGGGCAGCGTGTAATCCTTGATCGACGCCGGTGCCGCCTGCGTGTAGCCACCCGGGCGACTGCCGACGAACGGCGCATTGCCGAACGGCAACTTCCAGTCATGTTCGGAATTGTCGTAGTTGTTGTAGTGATACTGCCCCGAGTAGGAAACCGTCACGCCCGGCAGTTTGTGCCCAGACGCCGCCCAGCCGTCGGCGTCATAGTGGGCCGGCATCTTGATGTCGCCGACCGCCGCGATATTGCTCCAGTAGTTTTGCAGGGTGCCGACCGACGACGCATCGATCTTGCCACCCGACACGATCTGCGCGGCCGGGCTGATGTCTGTCACGGTCGTCGCCGTCGCGCTGTCCGCATAGTAGGTCGTGAATTGATACGTGCTGTTCCACTGGCCGCCATGAGGTGGCTCGGTGTAGACGCCGCCGATGCTGTCCGGATCCTTCACGCCGACCTGGCCCGTGCGGCCGCTGATCGGAATGCCGAACTGCCCGAGCAGCGATGGATCGATCGAGCTTGTCGAGGTCTTCATCACGCGCCGTGTGCTCGTCACCTTGTCCGCGTGCAGTTCCATGTCGCCGCTGGACTGGATCAACGCCGACACATTATTGACGAGCGCCGCGTTCGTGTAGTTGCCGCTCGCGTCCTTGCCGCCGGCCAGCACGACCTTGCCCATGCCGAAGATGGCCGTCGTCGCCATCGAGTCGGTGGCTGTCGTCTCATCGCGGTTCTCGATGTCGCGCGCGAGAATTTCGAGCGTGCCGTTGTTGTCCGAACCGCCGATCAACGCGGTCGACCCGAGGTTCGAGATCGTATTCGTCGCGTTGAGCGAGGCGCTGGCGCCCACGAGCGCGCCGGTATTGATCAGGTTGGTCGATTGCGTGTGCAGCAAGCCGCCAGCCGTCAAAGCGCCCACGTTGACGATGCTGCCCGCGTTGACGCTCAGGTTGCTGACCGATTGCAGGTTCGCGTTGTTTGTGAAGGTGCCGGGCAACGTGAAATCAAGATCGTGACCGACGTTGAACTGCGTGTCGGATGCCGCTGTGTAGTCGCCCTGCAGGTTCACGCTGACATCGCGCGTCGCGCTGTATGTGCCGCCGCCCTGCAGCGTGGCCGCCGCGACCGACAGGTCATGCGTCGAGCTGATCTGGCCGTTGGTGTTCGTGATCGCGCCGGTCGTCGTGACATTCACGTCGCCGTTCGAATTCGTGACGTTGCCGATGGTGCCGCCGCTATTGTCCAGGGTGTTGCCTTGAACATGCAGCGATGCGCCGCTGAGCTGACCGCCTTGCGTGTTGCTGATCGACGCGGCGTTGACCGCCACATCGCCGTTGCCGGTAATCGCACCCATGCCTGCTACGCCGCCGGCGTGGCTGTTGGCAATCTGGCTGCCGCCTTGCACCGTCATCTTGCCGGCACCGAGGTCGACGATGGCGCCGTCCGCGTTGTCGATCGAGGCAGATTGAATGGTGAGCGTGCTGGTGTCACCCGCAACCGATTGCCCCGCTTGGATGTCCCCGCCTCGGTTCGACAATGCACCGCCGTTCTTCAACGACAGCGATGCATCCGATCGCAGCAAGCCCAGTGCGTTGTTCACGTCACCCGCAATCGTGGCGTTGATGTCGCGCTGCGCGGCGAGGATACCGCTCGCGTTGTTCCAGGAAGCCGCATTGACGACGGCTTGCCCCTTCGTCACGATGGTGCCCGACGCGTTGTTCAGCGCGCTCGATCCGTTGCCTGGCGTGATCGTCAGCGTACCCGTGCCAGCGTGCGTAATGGTACCGCCCGCGTTGTTCAACTCGGCCGGCGTGAGCGTCAGGTCCGCGCTGTTGGTCTGGATCACGCCGGCGGCCGAGTTGTCGAGCGTGCCGCTGACGTTCATCCCCATCGCTGACGATCCGTACTGCGTGATCGTACCGCCGTGGTTCACGAGGTTCGCTGCCGTCAGCGCAAGCTGATTGGCCTCGAGCTTGCCGCCGCTGTTGTCGAGCGTCGAATCGGCGGTAACCGACAGGTTCGGTCCGACGATCGAACCGCCCTGGTTCGTCATCGAGCCTGTGTGGATCGTCGCGTTCGTGCTGGCACCGATCTGGCCACCGTCGTTCGCGAGCGTACCGCTGGTGATGCTCAGATCCGTGTTCGACAGGAGCTTGCCGCTCGCATTGTTCAGCGTGCCGCCGACGGTTGCCTCCAGTCCACTCTGCGCGTTGATCGAGCCCGCCGTGTTGTTCAGCGCGCCGGCTTGTGCGACGACGCGCCCGTTGCTGGCGATCACGCCACCGACGTTCGACACAGAGCCTGAACCCTTTCCGAGCGTCAGTGCGCCGTTGCCGGCATGCGTGATCGTGCCGCCGTCGTTGACGAGTGCGGCAACAGAAAGCGTCAGGTCGGTACTGTTGGTTTGCAGCGTGCCGCCGCTGGAGTTGGCGAGCGTGCCCGACACGTTCACGCTCATCGCGCCCGCGCCGGTCTGCGTGATCGTGCCGCCGCGGTTCACGAGGTCGATCGCGTTCAACGAAACCTGCCCCGCCTGCACTGTGCCCGCGCTGTTGTCGAGCTTCGTCGCGCTAACCGTGGCTGCATTGCCCGCGATCGAGCCGCCGTTGTTCATCAGGTGCGCGCCGGCATTCACGGCGACGTTCCGCGCGGCCTGCAGCGTACCGCCGCCGTTGTCGACCGACTGGCCCGCGACACGCAAATTCGTGTTGGACGTCATCGCGCCGCGGTTGACAACGTTTGCGCCTTGGATCGACACATCGCCGTTGCCGCCGATCACACCGCCTTGCGCGCCGTTCGCGGTCGTCCCTGCGGCGTTGGTCAACTGGCCACTCGTCGTCACCGACAGGCCATCGCCGTTGAGCGACGTAATTCGGCCCGCCGTGTTGTCCAGCGACGCACCGGCCACCGTCATGCCGGCCGCGCTTTGAAGGGTGCCCTGGTTGTTCGCAATGGCACCGCCACGCACGTCCGCCGTACTTTCGGATACCAGTTCGCCGAACTGGTTGGCGATCTGGCCGGCGACATTCACCGACAGCGGGCCTTGCGACGAGACCTTGCCGCCCTGGTTCGACAAGTTACCGCCGGTCAGCGTCGTGCTGCCACCGCTCGACAAGCTGCCGTGATCGTTGATCACGGTGCCCGATGCATTCGCTTGAATGGCGCCTTGTGCGCTCGTTGTCGCATTCGACAGGTTCACGTCGCCGGCCGTCGCGTTCAGCGACAGATTGCCGTTCGCTGCTGTCTGGCTGCCGGCGAGATTCACGCTGCCGCCCGTCAAAGATGCGTTACCGCCCGCGATATTCTGGCCGGTCGCGGTCAGTTGGCCCGACGCCGTCAGGTTGAGGTCGCCACTGTGCGCGACGGAACCGTCGTTGTTCACGCCCGCGCCGAGCGTGCCAGTCGAGTTGAGGCTCCCGGCGTTGACCGTTGCATTCTGCTGCGCCGCGAGCGTCCCGCTGTTCGTGAGATCGGCACTTGACCTGGTTGACGATGATCCGCGCGGCCTGCCCCGCTCCGAAATTCGGGTTGCCGTTGATCCAGCCCGCCTGCTGCGTCTGAACCATCGTGGCCGAGTTGTTCAGGATCGCGCCAGGCTTCTGGACGTCGAACTGATTGTAGGTGTTGACCGATACGCCAGCGCCCGAAGGCTTGGCGACGTTGACCTGAGGCAAGCCGTTCGGCGTCTGGACCACATGCGTGCTGACGCCCGGCGTCGGGATGATCTGCGCACCGGACAGGGTGGGTAACATGCCGAGCGCGGCGACGCCCGCCATCACAACGCCAGCGCCAGACGTCGACGACCGCCGCCGCGCGCGCGCCTCGCCCGTTGCCGATTTGCCCTCAGCTGTCGCCGTCTCCGCGACGGCCACCACCATAGCCCGAAGCCTGGAATACACCAGG
Organism: Burkholderia sp. IMCC1007; assembly: GCF_027257875.1. GTDB lineage: Bacteria > Pseudomonadota > Gammaproteobacteria > Burkholderiales > Burkholderiaceae > Burkholderia. The sequence goes on along the minus strand of NZ_JAPVQY010000042.1, from coordinate 23,235 downwards.
CGATGCGTATTCTTGTTCATTCTCGTCGACGCGGCCCGCGCCCATTCGTTTGCTTATTGGACGCGCGCTTACCGAAAGCCTTGCGAATGACTGTCAAATATTGCCAAGCTGTTGAAGGAGAACCACAAATCTCGCATTTCGGACCTGTCTAATTGACGTGTACTGACGTACGACTTAGAAAGCTGCGAATCGAACGAGAAGTACCACGCGAATTAGCAGTTTGAATCTCGCTCGCGATCGTGATCGCGGGCTTCGTCGGCGGGCTCGTGCTGTCGGCCGTCAAGCGCTCGCTCGGCACGAACGACTGGGGCTCGATGATCGCCGGCACGGCGAGATGCTCGATCGCGTCGACTCGATCTGCTTCGCCGCGCCGGTGTTCTTCCACCTCGTGCGTTATCTGTACGTGTGATGCGTTCGTGCCGCGCCGGCGCATGACATCATGCCGGCGCCGCGCGGCACGAAAGCATCAACGGAAACCGGCGGATGAACTTGTGCAGCTGGCGCTCGGGATGAACCTGCTCGGCCGCATGAACTGGCGACACCGCGGCAAGCGCAGCGAATAGCGCAAGCGCGGGCAGTACGGCGAGCGCCCCGCACTGACAGCCGCGCACGGCCTCGCCATTCGCGCCGGCCGGCGTTACGATCTCGTTCTTCATTCCAGGATCCGGCGGATGCGCGCGGCCCGTGCCGCGCGCGCGGGCATGCGCCCACGAGCCCGTAGCGCACACGCTCGGTGCGCCATCGCAAGCGCGCAGCGCGCCGGTCCGGCCCGACATGGACACACGCATGAACCTGAGCTTGCAGGACGTCGCCTGGCACCGGTCGGTCGGCCGGCTCGTCGAGTCGCTCGACCAGTCGGGCTTCTGGCTCGCGCTGACCCGGCTGATCGAGGAATACGTCGCGATCGACAGCTGGGTCGTGCTGATGTTCGGCGACGATCGCCCGCAGGTGTTCGCCGAATGTCCGTACGAAGGCGGCGGCCCCGACCCGCTGTTTCGCGACTACGTGCAGGGGCTGTACCAGCTCGATCCGTTCTATATCGCGAACCGCGATGCGCCGAAAAGCGGCCTGTTCCGGCTGTCCGACGTCGCGCCGGAGTGCTTTCGCGATACCGATTACTACACGCTGTACTTCACGCACAACGTGGTCGAGGACGAGGTGCAGTTCAACGTCGTGCTCGACCGCACGCGCACGCTGTGCCTGTCGCTCGGCAGCAAGCGGCGCTTCAGCCCCGAGCAGGTCGCGCTGCTCGACCTGATTCGCCCTTGGGTCGCCGGCCTGATGCGTCAGCGGCTCGCATTCGAGCCGGCCGCCGCGGAGCCCGCCGGGCCCGCAGCGCCGCGCGGCGCCGACAGCGCTGCGCGCGGCGGCTTCGAGCACGCGATGGCGCGGCTCGGCACGCCGCTCACCGCGCGCGAACTCGACGTGATCCGGCTGATCCTGAGCGGCCGCTCGAACAAGGAAGTCGCGAACAAGCTGGCGATCTCGGCGGAAACGGTCAAGGTGCACCGGCGCAACATCTATGCGAAGCTCGACATCAATTCGCAGTCCGAGCTGTTCGCGTTGTTCCTGAAGGCGCAGACGGCCGGATGACGCAGGGCCCGCGCCGCCCGACTGCGAGCGGCGCAGCCGGACTCACGCGGAGAGCGCATCGGCCGACGGCGGCCGCGCGAGCTTGAATTCGCCGACGTCTGCGTCAGCCGCGCGGCCTGCTCGCACAGCAGCGCCGCGCGCCGACTCCTCGACCGGCGCGGCGGTCTGCTGCGTCGAGTGATCGCGCTGCGACACCGCCTCGTCGACCTGCGCGAGCCCGATGCTCTGCTCGTTCGCGGCGACCGTCACACTGGTCAGACCATACGAAAAACACCCGCCGCGTGGCCCGGAATCAATACCCCTGCCGGGTTAACGCGTCGGCGGGATAGGAAAACCGGCCGTTCGGCGCATACTCGGACATCCCGGCATCGATGCCGGTCCTTCCTGCGGAATCACTCATGAAACTGAAGCTCGACATCATCCAGCTCGCCGGCCGCGACGGCGATACGCGCTACAACCTGCAACGCACGCTCGAAGCGATCGCGAGCTGCGCGCCCGGCACCGACATCGTGATGTTTCCGGAAGCGCAACTCACCGGCTTTCTCGATCCGTCGGAACTCGAGCGCGTGGCCGAGCCGCTCGACGGCCCGAGCGTCGGCGCGGTGATCGAGGCCGCGCGGGCGCGCAACGTCGCGGTGGTGGTCGGGCTCATCGAGAACGACGGCGGGCGCTTTTACAACACGACCGTGTTCGTCACGCCGGACGGCATCGCGCTGCACTATCGCAAGACACATCTGTGGGTGTCGGAGCGCGGCGTGGTGCTGCCCGGCGACCGCTACGCGACCGTCGAATGGCGCGGCGTGCGGATCGGCCTGCTGATCTGCTACGACAGCGAATTCCCGGAAAGCGGCCGCGCGCTCGCGGCGCTCGGCGCGCAGCTGATCCTCGTGACCGACGGCAACATGGAGCCGTACCGCCAGGTGCACCGCACGTCGGTGTCGGCGCGCGCGATGGAAAACCAGGTGTTCGCGGTCGTCGCGAACCGCGTCGGCGGCAGCACGCACGACGTCGTGTTCGCGGGCGGCAGTCTCGCGGCCGATCCGTTCGGAAACCTGATTTTTGAAGCCGGCAGCGGCGAATCGCGCCACACGGTCGAACTCGATCTCGAGCAGGTCGCCGCGTCGCGCGCGATCTACGACTATCGCGCCGACCAGCGCCTGCACATCGGCGGCGAGCGCATCGAGCACGCGGACGGACGGCGTGAGTTGCTGATTCCATGATCGCCGGCACGACCGCGCCGCATCGTCACACCGGAGCCGGCACGTCGATCGCCAGCAGCGCCGAGCTGACCGACTTGCCATGCGCATCGAGCGCGAGCGAACGCGTGACGCCGCCGCCGAGCGCATCGCGCAACACGAAATTGAATGCGGCGAGCGTCGGCAACTCATGACGCACGACGTCGCCGTGCACGATGCCCGCGAGCCATGCCTTCACGGCCTGCGCATCGAGATGCGCGCGCAGATGATCGTAATGACGCGGATCGCGGCAGATGACCGACACGTTCAGCGTATTGCCCTTGTCGCCAGTGCGCGCATGCGCGAGTTCACGCAGTTGCATCATGCCTCCACGAATGAAAACGACGGCGTCACGGCCGCACGCGGCAACAGCACCGACTGCACGGCGATCACCTCGCGCGTCGACTTGAACGCGCCGCCGCCGCCGGCCGGCCCGTTCGTATAAAGCGTCTCGACTTCGTTGCCGATCCGCGCGGCTTCCGCCGCACTCGCCGCGCGGCCGGCCACCCGGATGCGGACCTCGGCCGGCTCGCCACGCACCGCGGGCGTCGCCGTACCGTACAGCGCATCGACGCCGATCAGGTCGAAGCGCAATTCGGTCGCGGCCACGCCGGTCAGCGCGAGCCGTTCGCGCACGATCTCGAGCGCGAGCCGCGCGCGCGCCAGCGCGCCGGGCCCGCCGTACGAGATCTGCCCTTCGCCGATATGACCGTCGACGTATGCGACCGATACCTTCAGCGTGTCGGTGCGCGCCGTGCCGCGCCCGCCCGTCACGCGCACGCGGTCGGTCGCTTCCTCCACGACGGCCACCCGCGTGAAATCCGCGACCACGTCGGGCTGCAGGTAGCGCGCCGGATCGTGAATCTCGTACAGCAGTTGTTCCTTGCAGGTCGCCGCGCTCACGCGGCCGCCCGCGTGCGGCACCTTGGTGATCGTGACCGAGCCGTCGGCCTCGACCTCGCCGATCGGAAACCCGAGGCGCGCGAGGTTCGGCACGTCCTTGTAACCCGGATCCGCGAAATAGCCGCCCGTCACCTGGCCCGCACATTCGAGCAAGTGGCCGACGACCGTCGCCTGTCCGAGCGTGTCCCAGTCGTCCATCCGCCACCCGAACGCGTGGATCAGCGGCGCGACGAACAGCGACGGGTCGGCGACGCGCCCGGTCAGCACGACGTCCGCGCCGGCCGCGAGCGCGTCGACGATCGGCGCCGCGCCGAGATACGCGTTCGCGGACACGATGCGCTCGCGATACGCGGCCACTTCCTCGCCCGATTCCTCGAAGCGGAACGCGCCGCGCAGCACGACGTCGAGCACGTCGTCGCCCTCGACCGCCGCGACCTTCAGCCCCGCGAGGCCGAGCGACTGCGCGATCTGCGCGGTGCGCCGCGCGGCCGCGCGCGGATTCGCCGCGCCCATGTTCGACACGATGCGCACGCCCCGGGCCGCGGCCACCGGCAGCACGGCGTGCATGCGCGCGTCGAGCAACGGGTCGTAGCCGAGCGCCGGATCCTTGCGGCGCGCCTGCTGCGCGATCGCGATCGTGCGCTCGGCCAGGCATTCGAAGACGAGATAATCGAGCTGTCCGTGTTCGGCCAGTTCGACCGCGGGCTCGATCCGGTCGCCCGAGTAGCCGGCGCCCGCGCCGATGCGCACGCGCGGTTGATGTAAAGGCTTTGCTGTCATGTTCGTACCGTACCGTCATCCGGCGCGCGCCGGCAAAAATCAAAAGATGCCCAGCACGACGCACGCGATCGTCATCACGATCGACGCGCCGAACAGCAGCGGAAACGTGAACTTCTGATGCTCGGCCAGCTCGATACCGCACAGGCCGACGACGAGGAACGTCGCGGGCGTCAGCGGGCTGACCGGAAACCCGGTCGTCATCTGGCCGAGCAGCGCGGCCTGCCCGACGTGCACGGCCGGCACGCCGAGCTGGCCGGCCACTTCGGCGATCACCGGCAGCACGCCGAAGTAGAAGGAGTCCGGATCGAACAGCATGCTGAGCGGCATCGACACGAGGCCGAGCGCGACCGGAATGTGGCCGGCCATCGACGGCGGCACGAAGCCGACCGCCGCCTGCGCCATCGCCTTCAGCATGCCGCTGCCCTGCATGATCCCGGTGAACACGCCGGCCGCGAGCAGGATGCCGGCCATCATCAGCGCGGCACGCGCATGCGCGTCGATGCGCTTGCGCTGCATGTCGACGTCCGGGTAGTTCACCATCAGCGCGACGCACAGCCCGACCATGAACATGATCGCCGGCGGAATCTTCTCGCCCATCACGACCATCGTGCCGAGCACGACGAGCGTCAGCAGCAGGTTGAACCAGAACAGGTGCGGGCGGCGCAGCGCCTGCTCGTCGGGCGTCAGCTCGCGTTTCGGCAGCGGGATCGACGCGTCGTTGCCCGACAGACCGAGCCGCTTCTCCTCGCGCCGCCCGAGCCAGTACGCGACGCCGAACACGAACACGAGGCCGATCGCCTGCACCGGAATCAGCGGATTGAACAGCGCCGACACCGGCAGGTGCAGCGACGCCGACGCACGGATCATCGGCCCTGTCCACGGCAGGAAGTTGATGCCGGCGGCCATCGACACAGCGGCGGCCAGCACGCGGCGGTCCATCTTCAGCCGGTCGTACAGCGGCAGCACCGCCGGAATCGTCACGAGAAAGCAGACCGCGCCCGAGCCGTCGAGGTGGATCAGCAGCGCGAGCAGCGTCGTGCCCATCACGATGCGCGTGGGTCGCGTGCCGACCGCGCGCAGGATCCGGTCGATGATCGGATCGAGCGTGCCGGCGTCGGTGATCGTCCCGAAATAGAGGATTGCGAACACGAACATCCCGACGACGGGCGCGAGGCCCTTCAGCCCGTCGATCACGAACTTGCTCGTATGCAGCCCGAAGCCGCCGATCAGCGACGCCGCGATCGGCACGATGATCAGTGCGACGAGCGGCGACATCCGCTTCGACAGAATCGCGGCCAGCAGCACGACGATCGTGCCCAGCCCGAGTAGCGGCAGCATCGGTGTCTCCTACCTTGTCTTTTGTTGGAGACGAGCGTAAGGTCGGCGCAGCGATAGCACAATTGAAATGATTTGATCGCAGCAATCACGAACCGTTATGGATCTGAATCTCCGCGACATTCGCGCGTTCGTCACCGTCGCGCACGCCGGCAACTTCACGCGCGCCGCCGCGCGGCTGCACCTGTCGCAGCCGGCGCTGACCGTGCAGATCCGCCGGCTCGAGGAAATCGTCGGGGCACGCCTGTTCGACCGCAACAGCCGCAGCGTCGCGCTCACGCAGACCGGGCGCGAGTTGCTGCCGCTGTTGCAGCGCTCGCTCGACGACATGGAGCGTGTGCTGCGCGATGCGCGCGCGCTCGGCGAAGGCGCGAGCGGCACGGTGCGGCTCGCGTGCCTGGCGACGTTCGCGTCGAGCCTGCTGCCCGAGCTGATCCAGTCGTTCCGGCGCGACGTGCCGCGCGCGGGCTTCGAGATCCGCGACGGCGTCGCGAGCCTCGTCACCGCGCTGGTGCGCAACGAGGAAGCCGATCTCGGATTGACGGGCGGCGATGCGTTCGACGCGTCGCTCGACGTGCTGTATGCGGGCGCCGACCAGCTCGTCGCCGTGTGCCCGAAGGATCATCCGCTCGCGCGCAAGCGGCGCGTGCGCACCGCCGACGTCGCGGCTGTGCCGCTCGTGCTGACCGCACAGGGCACGAGCGTGCGCAGCGTCGTCGATCGCGCGCTGGAAGCGGCCGGCTGCACGCCCGACATCGCATGCGAACCGACCTACATGATGACGGCCGTCGCGATGGTGCGCGGCGGCCTCGGCGTGACGATCCTGCCGGCGACCGCGCGCGAGGTGCGCGCCGAACCCGACCTCGTCGCGAAGCCGATCGACGACCCGGCGTTCGTGCGGCCGATCGCGCTCGTCGCGAAGCGCGGACGCACGCTGCCGCGCGTCGCGCAGGCGTTCGCCGACGTCATGCTGGCCGCATTGAAAAAGCGCGCGTGAGCCGCGCGCTTCGGACGACGCAACGGTACTGCCGCGGCGCTTACTGCGAGTGCGTCCGGCCCGGATCGACGTGCATCGATTCGCCGATCGCATAGAAGTTGCCGCCCGCGATGTAGTGCAGGCTGCGCAGCGCCGGATCGGCCGATTCGAAATACCAGTGGCCGTCGCGGAACACGCGCGTGTCCGACCACGCCCCCACCACTTCGCCGATGAACAGGTCGTAGGTCTGCTGGTTGTGCGGCTCCGGAATCAGCTTGCACGCGAGCCAGCCCGAGCAGCCGGCGACGAACGGCAGGTCGTGCCCTTCGACGTCGAACAGCGTGACGCCCGCTTCACGCAGCTTGTCGGGCCGCTCGGCGAGACTGTGGCTGCCGACCGCATGCGTGAGCTGCAGTTGCGCGGCCGTCGGCACCTGGATCACGAACGTGCCGCTGCGCTCGACGAGCTCGCGCGTCTTCGCGGACTTGTCGAGCACGACGGTGAGCTTCGGCGGCAGGAAATCGAGCGCGCATGCCCACGCGGCGGCCATCACGTTGTCGACGCCGTCGTGGCGGGCCGACACGAGCACCGTCGGGCCGTGGTTGAGGAGACGGTAGGCTTTCTTCAGCTCCACCGGAGCGATATGACTGTCCATTCGAATTCCCTGGAAAGCGACGCGAAATGCGCCGGCCGAAGGCCGCATTCTCGCATTCAATGCGGGGCTTCGCCGGGCGTGCGGGAAGGCCCGTGCACAACGCGAACGCCGAGCCGGCAAGCGCGCGGGTCCGCTCCGGCGTGACGCGTGCCACGCGCGCGATAACATGCCCGCCCCCCGTCGCGCGATTCAATTCATTAAATAATGAATTGACCAATCGGCGACGAATGCCGCGCTTCCGAAATTCAGTCGAAATTCGCGCGGAATTATCACGAATCCGGCAATACGCCAATCCTGAAATCTCGGATGCCGAATCGATTGATACGAATATCTCAATAATGCCAATCCCTCAATAGACCTTGCCGCAGCATGCAGCTGTCTGCTTTACGTCACATCGGAGAATTTCGTTTTTGTCGTTCGCGTGCGGCTCGGTAGTCTCCTGCCATTCCGGTTTACCGATGCAAATCAATACGCAAGGAGATGAAATGAAACGCACGACCCTTTCGCTGCTTTCGATCGCGTCGTTCGCGGCAATGCCCGTCGCGCATGCCCAGTCGAGCGTCACGCTGTACGGCGTGATCGACACGTCGATCACGTACGTGAATCATGCGCAGGGCAAGGACAGCGCGTGGATGCTGGGCAACAGCAGCGCGGGCAACCTCGCCGGCAGCCGCTGGGGCGTGAAGGGCACCGAGGATCTCGGCGGCGGGCTGAAGGCGCTGTTCCAGCTCGAGAACGGCTTCGATCCGAGCAACGGCCGCCTCGGCCAGAACGGCCGCCTGTTCGGCAGGCAGGCGTTCGTCGGCCTGACGAGCGACCGTTACGGCACGCTCACGTTCGGCCGCCAGTACGATCCGCTCATCGACCTCGTGCAGGGCATCACCGCCGACAACTATCTCGGCAGCGCGTTCGCGACGGCGGGCGACGTCGACAACTACGACAACAGCTTCCGCGTCGACAACGCCGTGAAGTACACGTCCGCGGTGTATTCGGGTCTGCAGTTCTCGGCGATGTATTCGTTCGGCGGGATCGCCGGCAGCACCGGCGCCGCGCAATCGTATTCGGCCGCCGTGACGTACAGCAACGGGCCGTTCAGCGTCGCGGGCGGCTACTTCCACGCGACCAACAGCCCCGCCTCGAACACGGTTCGCAACGGCTGGAACAGCTCGTCGGACGGCACGTTCGACGGCCCGATCAACAGCGGCTATGCAAGCGCGCACTCGATCGGCATCGCGCGGATCGCGGGCCAGTACGTCGCCGGCCCGTTCACGTTCGGTCTCGGCTACAGCAACGCGCAATACCGCCGCGACGCAAGCTCCGTCTTCAACTCGAACGAGCACTACAACACCGGGCAAGGCTTCGTGAACTACCAGGCGACGAACGCGCTGCTCGTGGGCGTCGGCTACAGCTGCACGCGCTCGGGCGGCGACACGTCGGCGACCTATCACCAGGTGTCGGCCGGCGCGGACTACAACCTGTCGAAGCGCACCGACGTGTACCTGACCGCCGCGTACCAGCACGCGAGCGGCCGCACCGGCGACGGCAACGGCGGGTCGATGGCCGCGCAGGCATCGATCGGGTCGTACGGCTATGCGGGCACGAGCTCGCAGACCCTCGTCAACCTCGGGCTGCGTCACCGCTTCTGATCGACGGCGGCCGGCTGCGCACTGCGCGGCCGGCCGGCGCCCGATCGACGATCGACCGACACGGCGGCTTCGGCCGCCGTCGTCGTTTCCGGCCCGCGCATCGGCGGGCATCCGGCTCGCGATGCACTTCGTTCGTCGCCGCATGCACGGCAGGGCTGACGCGCGGCGTCAGCTTCGTGACTATCATCGCGTGGGTCGGCGCGCCCCCGGCAAGCAGTCCTTTTTACCGATTGCAGCAGGTCGCACCATGCCGGCAGCGCCGGCAACACGCGCCGGACGGCCGCCAAATGCAAAGGAAAGTGTGATGCGAGCCATTTGTTTGCGCGCTATGGCACACTTCGCGTCTGCGTAATTTCCTTGCATCGGGCGGCCGGATTCCGCCCCATCCTTCCATGCCGCGTCAGACTGCCCGTTCGATCAGCCACTCCTCGCCGAAGATCGTCGCGACGGTCGCGCTGTCGTGCGCGCTGCACGGCGTCGCGCGTGCCGACTGCCTCGACGACGCGGCCATCTTCCAGAAGGTCAGCGTGAGCCTGCTGCGCGGCATCGCGCAGGTCGAATCGGGGATGAATCCGAACGCCATCAACACCAACACGAACGGCACCGTCGACATCGGCCTGATGCAGATCAACAGCACGTGGCTGCCCACGCTCGCGCGCGAAGGCATCACGCGGGAAAGCCTGTTCGATGCGTGCACCAACGCGTATGTCGGCGCGTGGATCCTGTCGCAGAACATCCGCCAGCTCGGCGCGAACTGGAACGCGATCGGCGCGTACAACGCCGCGTCGCCCGACAAGCGCCTCGCGTATGCCCGCAAGGTCTATGATGCGATCCGGACCCTGCCGGATTCGCCGGATACTCCCATGCCCATCCTTCCACCGTCCTTTACGCCGCCGCAACAGGTGCAGCCGTACAACCCGTTCGCGAGCCTGAGCGTGCCGGCGCCGGCGGTCACGCGGCCGCGCACGCTCGCACCGGCCGCGCCGCCGCCGCAACCGCAAGGCGGCCCCGCCGGCCCGGCCGGCACGTACAACTTCGGCTGGACCGTCACGGGCGCCGACCAGGCGAAGCCGACCCAGGTGTTCGACGATGGCTCGCGGATCTACGTGCAGTTCAGCGACATGAAGCACGTGCCGGCGATCTTTACCGAAACGTCGTCGGGCCGCGTACTGATGTCGTGGGAGCTGCAGTTCCCGTATGCCGTTCTGACACGTCCCGCGCAAACGTTGATCTTCCAGCTCGGGCCGTTCGAGGCGCGTGCGCAGCGCGGCGGCGCCGGGACGACGGCACAGGCAGGCGCTGGAGCGGCAGCGGGAACGTCGCGTTCGGGCGCGACGGCAGCGGCAACGGCGCCAGTGGCGGCCGGCACGGCGCCCGCACCGAAGCACGGCACGAATGCCGCAGCCAAGCGCACCGCATCGGCCGATGCGCTGTGGTACATCGACACGGCGTCGACGTCGGGTTCGGCCGCGCCGTCGAGCACGGCGAACAGTGCGACGGCGGCCCCGACCGCGCCGGCGACGTGGCCCACCGCAGTGACGTCGAACACGCCGCCGCCCGTTGCGGCACCTCAGGCGCCGGCCGCGACGACTCCGGCCCCGCGCGTCAGCACCGACGCACTCTGGTACATCTCGAAGTAGCGTGCGGGCCGACTGCGCGCCGGCAACCGGCGCGGGTCGGCGGATTAACCCGGACCAACGCCGTGCGGGACGGCATCGCTACGGTCGACGCCAGCGGGTGATGCACATGCGCGACGCGATCCAGGAACGATTTGTCGCGGGCGGTCGCGATTTTCTGCATCGGCCGCGTATTCACGTAGTGCTTGATCGACGCCGGCACCGCTGCGCCGGCGCGGCAATCCGGCATGGTCGCCGCGTGACGGTAAACGTTTTTTGCCCATCAACCGTAGCTGGACGTCGCGCCCATCCGGAGCCCCCAGCACTGACGGCTGCGCCACCGATCTGCGGACCGAGGCGGCCGGCACTTCCCCGTCGGCCTGCCTCGTCACCCGCGCCGCACCCAGATCACCTTCCCGTCGCGAATACCGAGATCGCGGCGCTCCATCCGATAGTCCATCGTGCCCGGCAGCGACTGGCCGTCGCGCTCGAGCACGCGCCACAGGCAGCCGTCGAGCAGCGCGGCCGCGTCGGCCTCGGTCTTGCCGATCAGCGCGTCGTCGGGCGCGGCGTCCGCCTTGCACGCCTTCGTGCCCGCCGGAACGCCGATCGGTGCCGCACCGCCGGCCGTCGCGTTGGGGTGTTGCGTATTCATGTCCGCACATCCTGCAAAGGTTGCGCTCGCAACGAGTGCGGCGAGCAGCGCGATCGTGTGCTTCATCGATTTCTCCCTGTCGCGTCCCGGCGGTCGCTGTGCGGCATTCATGCACGGCCGGGCATCGCATGCGTGAGTGGCGCCGCGCACGCCGGCCGTGTCCTGACGGAGGGCGGCCGCTGGAGCGCGGCATGGCGCGACGCGCTCGATCCGCTTCCGCGCGCCTGCGTTGCAGGCCCGGCGCGACGCCGGATCCGCCTGCATGTTACCGCACGCGATTCGCGACGACGGCGCTGCGCCGACGCCCACGCAGTGCGTGCGACATGCGCGCCGGCAGCCTGCTCAGAACTTGTAGGTCGCGCCTGCCATCCCGTAGTAGTTGCTGCGCGTCTGGACGATCGGGCTGTCGCCATAGCGTCCGAGCAGCCGCGTCACGCCGCCGGTCGCGAGCACCGCCCAGTGCCGTGACACGTTCCAGTTCCACGCGACCGACATCGTCGCGCTGTCGATCCCGCCGCTCGTCGAATACGGGCGGAAGCGGCTCGTCATCGACTGCGCATCGGTCACGCCATAGAACGTCTGCGTATAGCGCCCGGTGCCGGCGTGCACGCTGCCCGTCACGATGATCTCGTGTTGTGCGGTCTTGAACACGGGCACCGCGAGGTCGACATGGCCCGACACGCCATGCGACGTGTGCGTCACCGGCGTATCGATCGCGACGCTCAGCTCGGCCGCATTGAACAGCGTGACCCCTGCCCGCACGCCGACGAGCACCGAGCCCGGAATGCGGCCCATCCCCTTCAGGTAGTCGGAACCCGGCAGGTCGAAGCGGTTCTCGTCCGCGCGACCCGGATCGTAGTTCACCGCCGCCGACACGAACACGCCGTGCGGCAGGTCCAGCCGGTAGCCGGCGCCCTCGGTGCTGTCGATGAAGAAGCCGTTGCCGAACTTCGCGGCGAGCCCCGGCGCGACGACGCCGCGATACTGGCTGCTGCCCGGATAACGCGGCGCGACCCCGCCGCCGAGCGAAATCGAATACTGGTTTTCCGCGTGGGCGGCGGCGGCGAGGGCCAGGCCGGCGAGCGGCATGCAATAACGTGAGCGGCGAAGGGTTGAGCGCACAATAGTGAGATAAAAGTGACGGAAGCCCGAAGTCTAGGTGCCGCCGCGCGCCGGGACTGTCCGGAATCTGCGGAGAATCTGTGCCCAATTGTGTTCGATTGTTCGCGATTGTGGCGCTGCTGCCCGGGCCGCCGGAACGCCGGATAAAATTCGCGTGCCGCGCCGCGCGCCCGCCTGTCCGGGTGTGAGACGACGCGCGCGTTTCGAAGAGACCATGAACGACAATCCGCTCAAATACCGCGTACTGCTGATCGAGGACGACGACCGTCTCGCGCAACTCGTACGCGAATACCTCGACAGCTATGAATTCGCAGTGACGGTCGTGCGGCGCGGCGACCTGGCCGTCGCCGCGGTGCGCGAGCACGAGCCCGCGCTCGTGATCCTCGACCTGATGCTGCCGAATCTCGACGGGATGGAAGTGTGCCGCCGCATTCGCGCGTTCACCAACGTCCCGGTGCTGATCCTGACCGCCCGCGCAGACGTGTACGACCAGGTCGCCGGCCTCGAAACCGGCGCCGACGACTACGTGACGAAGCCGATCGAACCGCGCGTGCTGGTGGCGCGCGCCCGCGCGCTGCTGCGCCGTGCGCAGCCGGCCGCGCCGGACGCGGCCCGCGTCGCGCCCGAGGCGCTGGTCTTCGGCGAGCTGACGATCTCGCCGCCGAACCGCACCGTTACGTGGCGCGGCGAGCCGGTCGACCTGAAGACGGCCGAATTCAATCTGCTGCTGATCCTCGCGCGCGCCGCCGGCACCGTGCTGAGCCGCGACGACATCCTGAAACAGTTGCGCGGGATCGAGTTCGACGGGCTCGACCGCTCGGTCGATTCCGGCATCTCGAAGCTGCGGCGCCGCTTCGAGGATGCATCATCGGAGCCGCACAAGATCAAGACGATCTGGGGCCGCGGCTACCTGTTCAGCCCTTCCGCGTGGGACGAATAAATGCTGCGCCCGTTGATCAGGCTGTACCTCATCGTGATCCTGTGCGTCGCCGCATCGATCGCGTTCATCCAGATCTCGTTCGACCGGATCTTCTACGAACGCGCAGCGCAGGCACAGCGCGACTCGCTGACGACCTACGCATTCGTGCTGAACGACTATCTCGAACGCCATCCCGGCGCGCAGCGCGCGCTCGCGTTGCGCGAACTCGCGAAGCACGGCAATGAAGGCTTCGACTTCATGACGATGGCAGACGCCCGCGCGCAACTGACCGGCGCGCCGCTGCGCGACCTCCAGGACGGCAGGATCGCGATCAGCTACGACGGCCAGGACTACTACATGCCGCTCGCGGACGGCTCCGTGCTGCACGCGCGCCCGATGCAGCCGTTCGACCTCGACATCAAGATCTATGCATACCTGCTGCTCGCACTCGCCGCGCTGCTGGCGGTCGTGCTGTGGATCTCGTACCACTGGCGCGACCTGCGCCGGCTGCAAGCCGCCGCGCACGCGTTCGGCGCCGGCAATCTGTCGACGCGCGTGAAGCTGTCGGGCCGCTCGAACATCTACGAGCTGTCACAGCAGTTCAACGACATGGCCCAGCGCATCGAGGCGTCGATCAAGCAGCAGCGCGAGATGATGCACGGGATCTCGCACGAGCTGAAGACGCCGCTCGCCCGCCTCGAATTCGGGCTCGCGCTGCTCGCCGAGTCGGATGACAGCGGCCGGATGCGCGAACGCCGCGACGCGTTGCGGCGCGATGTGCGCGAACTCGACGAGCTGGTCACCGAGCTGCTGACGATCGGGCGGCTCGAGCAAGGCGCGAGCGAACTCGCGCCGATGGAGGTCGTCGTCGATGCGCTGATCGACAGCGTCGCCGGCAACGTCGCGAACGATATCGCCGATCGCGGCCTCACGCTCGGCGTATCGACGACCGGCGCGCCCGCCATACACGTCTGCGACCCGAAACTCGTCGCCCGTGCGCTGCTGAACCTGATCCGCAACGGCACACGCTATGCGTCGCGCACGGTGCGGCTGTCCGCGGCGAGCGATGCATCCGGCGCGCTGATCGTGAGCGTCGACGACGACGGCCCCGGCATTCCGGTCGCCGAGCGCGCGCGCGTGTTCGAACCGTTCCAGCGGCTCGATTCGAGCCGCGACCGCCAGACGGGCGGGTTCGGTCTCGGGCTCGCGATCGTGCGGCGCGTCGCGCTGGTGCACGGCGGCGACGTGCGGCTCGAGGACTCTCCGCTCGGTGGCGCACGCTTCGTGATGTCGCTGCCGGCACGCACGTTGCCGGACTTCCTGGGCGATGCGCCGGCGAGCACGGCACGCGGGCAGGCCGGCAGCGCACAAGCGATGCGCCGGCGAGCACGGCACGCGGGCAGGCCGGCAGCGCACAAGCGGCTTCAGCGCTTCGATAGACGCCGGCGCGGTGGTGCGGTGGCGCGGTGGTGCGATTGCCACCGGTCGCGAACGATGCGACGACGAACACCTCGCGCCCGCGTCTCAACGGCCACAACGTTCTCGGGGCCTGTACTCGGCGAGCAGGATCCGATCACCCATTGCAGCGACAACCCATCGCACGACAGTCTGGTGGCGTGCCTGCAGCCCGATCGCCGCGTCGAGATCGTCACCTTCGCACGCACGGACGATCGCTACGGTCCGCCGCAGCCGCCAGACCAGCCGTATCAGCCGTAACGACCGGCGCTCACGATTCGGCCAGCGCGACCGTACGCGCGAGTCGCGCCGGCGCGGTTTCCTTCAGCGACAGCGCGACGATCAGGCCGAGCACCAGCGCCCCCATGCCGAGCTGCATGATGTACTGGATGCCGAAATGCTTCGCGACGTAGCCTGCAACCGACGGTGCGATACCGCCACCGAAGATCTCGCCGACGCCGATCACGAGCCCGGACGCGGTGGTCATCAGCTGCGCGGGCACGGCTTCCGCGCTGATCGGCCCGACCGTCAGCGTGATCATCGCGAACACGAAGAAGATCGTCGCCAGCAGCCCGGCGAACAGCGCGACCGGATCGGCGCCCGTGCGCGAGAACGCCCACAGCGATACGAATGCGCCGATCACCGACAGCACCATCACGGGCCGGCGTCCGATCCGGTCGGACAGCGCGGGCATCGCGATCCCGCCGAGCGTGCCGCCGATGCCGGTCGCGGACAGCACGAAGCCCATTTGCTGCAGGCCGAGATGCAGATAGTCGGTCAGGTAGTTCGGCAGCAGCGCGCTCAGCACGATCAGGCAGGTCAACCAGCACAGCATCCCGACGAAGCAGAGCGGCACGTTCCGGTAGCGCAGCACGTCGCGCCACCGATGGCTGCCTGCGTCGCCCGCGTCCGTATGTGCGGCCGCACGCTCGGCGCTGGTATCGCGCAGCACCTTCCACGTCAGCACGCAGACGACGAGCCCCGGCAGCGCGACCATCGCGAAGATCCAGTGCCACGGCACGAAACGCATCAGTTGCGTGACGACGATCGGCGCGATGCCGAGCCCGAGCAGCGGTAGCGCCGCCTGCTGGATGCCGACGTTGCGGCCGTGACGCGCCGGAGCCGACGCATCGAGCGTCGCGGTGATGCTCGACGGCGTGTATGCCCCTTCGGCGAAGCCCATTACCGCGCGGATCGCCATCAGGCTGCCCACGCCCCATGCGAGCCCGCTCGCGCAGGCCAGCAGCGAGAACGCGAGCATCGCCGGAATGATGACCTTGCGATGGCCGAAGCGATCGGACAGGTTGCCGGTCACGAGCGCGGAAATACCCCACGCGACCGACAGCGCCGCCGTGATGTGGCCGAGATCCTGATAGTCGAGATCGAGGTCCCGCATCATCACGGGAAAGAGCGGCATGATCATGAAACGATCGACACCGACGAGCCCGAATCCGAGCGCGAGCAGCGCGACGATCTTCCATTCGTACGAGGTGTCCGGACTGGACACGCGTGCGTTGTTCATCTGGTTTCTCCACGAGGTGCGCATGATTGCGCGGTCAGAACACGGTATGCATGCCGATGCGTGCAAGCGCCTGGGTGGCGCCGGACGATGCGCCGTCCGGGTCCAGCACGCCGTTGATCTGCGCGTGCGCGCCGCTGTTCGCGCGCTGCCACGCGCCGCTCGCATAGACCATCGTCCGCTTCGACAGGCGGTACTGAACGGTGGCCGTGAGCTGATGCGCATGGTTGTCGTCGAGCGTCGCGTTGCCCTTCATGTACATGTAGTCCGCGCCCAGCGTCAGCGCGTTCGTCAGCTTCCACGTGCCGCCCAGTTCGCTCATCCACGCAGCGCCGCCCGACGCCGCGTTGCGCACCGTCGTAAACAGCGCGCTCAGGTTGACCGCGCCGAAGCCGTAGCGCAGGCCGGCGCCCCAGTTCCGCACGCTGGTCGAAGCCGCGCCCGTTTGCGCGCCGTATTTCTCGTTCGTATAGGCGGCCGCCGCACCGAACGTTCCGATCGAATAGTCCGCGCCGACGCTCACCGTGTTGTTCGCGCCGATGCTGCCGGGCACGCCGCCGATGCCGTACAGCGCACCGAATTTGAATCCGCCGATCACGGGGCTCACGTACTTCACCGCGTTCGCGACGCGCTGGCTGCCGGCCATCCGGTCCCAGTCGAATGCGCCGGTCGGATTGCCCGGCAGCGCGAGCTTCTGGAACGGGCCGTTGCGCAGGTTATAGAGGCCGCCCACGTCGCGCGCCGCATCGACGCCGCCGAAGAACAGCGTATCGGCCATGAACTCGTACTGATTGCCGAGCGTGATCGTGCCGTAGCGATCGTTTTGCACGCCGACGAACGCGGTGCGCGCAAACAGCCCGTCGCCGATCGTCGCGCCGGAGCCGATCGCGATCTGGCTGACGAGCTGAAAAATCACGCGCGTGCCGCTGCCGACGTCCTCGCTGCCGCGCAGCCCGACGAGGCTCGGCGTGAAAATGCCGTCGTCGAATTTGACGACGCCGTGACCGCCTTCATTGCTGACGTAGCTCACGCCTGCATCGAGCAAGCCGAACAGCGTGACGCTGCTTTGCGCGCTCGCCGCGCACGCATGTCCGAGCGCCAGCAGCCCGATTGCACAGGTCTTTTTGCCGACCATCCTGATCTCCAATGATCATTCGTTATACTGATTGATGTGACGAGAATGAAATTCCGGAACGCCGGACCGTCGAGTCCGGCGCAAAAAGCGCGCCGGCGCGGGCCGGCGGCATCTGATGAGGATCAGGCGGCTTCGGTGTTCTCGAAGAAGTAGCTCGGCACGTCCGGCCCCCAGAGATACAGCGAATCCTCCGGCGGGTGGTCGCCGACCGGCCACTCGACTCCCGCGCCGACATAATCGATGTCGGCCGAGTATTCCCAGAACGAGCCCCACGGATCTCGCACGTACTGGAAGTAGTTCGAGCCCAGCACGTGACGACCGACGCCCCAGCCTTCCACGTAACCGGCCCGCTGCATCTGCATCTTGCCGAGCCCGACGTCGTCGACGGCCGGCACGTCCCATGCGCTGTGATGCCAGCCCTTCGCGCTGCCCTGCGCGAACGCGATCAGATGATGGTCGCTGCCGTGGCGTGCGTGCAGAAACGCCACGATGCCGGCGGCGCCGTCGGACAACGAAAGCCCCAGTGCCTGCTCGTAGAACGCGGTCGCGCGGCCGATGTCCGGCGTGAACATCAGCACGTGCGACAGTCGCGCCGGATGCACGACCGGCGCGTCGCCGCGAAACAGCGCGCCGCGCTGCGGCCGGATCGCGGTCGCGCGCTGCGCAGCCGGCTTGCATCCCGGCGTGGTTTTCGCGCCGGCCTGCAGCTGCATCAGGTTGCCGTCGGGATCCTCGAACCAGAAGCCGTCATCCGGCGAATGGCCTTCGGGCGGCGTCGCCGCACGGCCGCCTGCATCGAGAATCTGCGCGCGCAGCGGCTCGAAATCGTCGGCGAAGCAGTTCAGCGACAGATACGCGAGCCGCTTGCGCGGCCCCTCGCGCAGCGTCGCCCATACGTGGCCGCCGGCTTGCGTACGCAGCCGCAATTCGTGCCCGCTCGCGTCGACGTCGAACCCGAACGCCGTCACGAAACGACGGGCCTCCGCGAGACTCGGCACGTCCAGCGCGAAATGGTCGATGCTATGGATACCGAACGGTGCCCGCTTCCTTGTCGCAGTCGTCATTCCGACCTCCGTCAAGCTTCGGCCAGTGCGGCCACGTCGACCTCCGCGCGGGCCCGCGGCACGCCACCGAGAATCCGCGCAAGCACGCGCCGCAGCGCGCCGACCGGATCGTCCGCCAGCGCTTCCGAACGCCATGCGATGAAGCGGTCCGGCCGCACCAGCACGCAACCGTGATCCTCGATCTCGCGCTGTCGCGCCCAGTCGCCGTACACGTCGAAGGTCGACGTGCCCTGCTCGATCGCCACCGCGCGGATCTCGACGCCGAACTCGTCGCCGACCTGCTTCGCCGCATCGAGCCACGCGCGTCCGCCGGCCCCGGTCAGCACCGTGAACGCGCCGTTGCCGACGAGATCGAGCGTCGACACCTGTGCGCCGTCGTGCTGGATCCACGCGTGCGGAATCGATGCGCCGGGCGTCGTCGTCGGATGATAGTAAAGCTCCGGGTCGCGCGACGGAAGCGGGAATGTCGCGCCGTCGCGCACGATCGCGGACGACGTGTAGTGCTGCCCGAGTTCGACACCGTGGCAGTTGAACTGATAGTTCTGCAGTTCGACCGCGTCGGCGAGCGCCTTGCGACGCTTGCGGCCTGTGTCGTCCTCGGCGAACAGCCCGTCGAGCGACGCCCAGCCCGCTTCCACGCTCTGCCCTTCGGAGAACCCGAGCGCCTTCGCGATCGGCAGCATCTCGCCGACCGATTTGATCGCACGATCGACGACCGCCTCGGCCACCGGCTGCCGTTCGTCCGAATAGGTCTGCAGCAATGCGGGCGATGCCTGCCCCTTCACGATCATCGCGAGCTTCCACGCGAGGTTGAACGCGTCCTGCACCGACGTATTGGAGCCGAGCCCGTTCGCCGGCGGATGGCGGTGCGCGGCGTCGCCCGCAATCGCGACGCGCCCCTTCACCAGGTTGCGCGCAACCATCCGGTTGATCGTCCATTTCGATACGGCCTTCACGCGGATCGGAATGTCGGGGTCGCCGATCGTCGCGCGCGCCCGCGCGATCACCGCTTCGTGGCTCAGGTCGGGTTCGCCGTCCTTCGGGTTGTACATGAACAGCAGCACCCACTCGTTCCACGGCCGCACGCAGATGTACGTGCCGCTGCCGACCCAGTAGTCGCTGCCCGGCTGGCTCATCCAGTACAGCACGCCCGGGCGGTGCGCGGTGTATTTCGCGAGGTCGACTTCGAGCCAGCAGTTCACCGCGCAGCCGAGCCCCATTTCGCCGTCCAGCTCGAAGCCCAGTTGCTTGACCACGATGCTCTGCGCGCCGTCCGCGCCGATCGCATAGTCGGAGATCACTTCGATCTCCTCGCGCGTGACGACGTCGACGAGCCGCGAAATCACCGCGTCTTCCGTCTGACGAATCGACACGAGTTCGGTGTTGAACAGGATGCGCGCGCCGTACTCGCGGGCCGCACCGAGAATCACCGGTTCGAGGAGATGCTGCGGCGCATTGCACATCTGCGACGGGCTCGCCGCGTCGTAATCGGCCTTGCGCCGCGTGCCCGTGCCCCACGCCTGCAGCCGTGCGATCTCGCGATCGGCGAAGCTCGTCGCCCACACGTTGTTCGTCATCAGCTCGTTCGGCGTCGCGAGCGCACGCACGCGTTCCTCGATGCCCAGGTCGCGGAACACCTCGACCGTGCGCTGGTTCGTGATGTGCGCGCGCGGCGAATGCGCGGTGCCCGGATAGCGCGTGATCGCCAGCACGTCGACGCCGTATTTCGCGAGCAGCGCCGCGCTCGTCAGCCCGGCCGGCCCTGCGCCGACCACCAGTACCGGAACTCGAATCTGTCTCATGTCTTCCTCAGTCTCTTGATGGGTTCGTTCAGCAGCCGGCGTTCACTGCGCCGCGCCCTCGTCGCGCACCGTGTTGCGCAGGGTGCCGAGCCCTTCGATCTCGACCTCGCACACGTCGCCGTCGCGCATGATCAGCTTCGGTTCGCGCGCCCACCCGATACCGGCCGGCGTGCCGCTGACGATCACGTCGCCCGCCTCCAGCGTGATCGCCTCGCTGACGATCGCGATCAGCGTCGCGACGTCGAACAGCATGTCGCTGGTGTTCGCCGACTGCACCACCTTGCCGTTCAGCCGCGTTTGCAGTTGCAGGCCGGCGCCGCCCGCCGGCAGCTCGTCGGCCGTGACGAGCGCGGGCCCGAATGCGCCGGTGCCGTCGAAGTTCTTGCCGACCGTCCATTGCGGCGCCTTGAACTGGTACTCGCGCACCGACCCGTCGTTGAACACCGAGTAGCCGGCCACGCAGTCGAGCGCGCGCGCCTTCGGCACATGACGGCCGCCGTGCTTCAGCACGACGGCCAACTCGCCTTCGAAGTCGAGCGAATCCGACACGCGCGGCCGGATCATCGGTGCGTCGTGCCCGATCAGGCTCGTCGTGAAGCGCGGGAACAGGGTCGGATAGGAAGGCTGTTCGTAC
This sequence comes from Burkholderia sp. IMCC1007, assembly GCF_027257875.1. GTDB lineage: Bacteria > Pseudomonadota > Gammaproteobacteria > Burkholderiales > Burkholderiaceae > Burkholderia. The sequence goes on along the minus strand of NZ_JAPVQY010000042.1, from coordinate 2,191 downwards.
GGGCTTTCTTTCGTGTGGTCGGCGTAGTTCAGGCCGACGCAGATGATCTTGCCGGGCCGCGCGAGCGGCGGCAGCCACGTCACTTCGTCCACGTGAAAGGTCGGGCCGGCCGCCGCGTGGCGCTCGGCGAAGTCGACGAGATCGATACCGCTCGCGAGCAACCGCTCGAGCGTCGTGTCGCCGAGCGACACGATGGTCGAGCCGCGCTGCACGCCGAGCATCCGCTTGCGGCCATCAGCCGAAAAGTTCACGTAACGCATGACATCTCCAGTTCAAGGGGTCGCCGCCGGGCTGGCCGCGATTTAGATACAAATTTAGAAAATATATATATTTTCGTCTTTGCATGTTTACCCTCGGATGTGCATACGTCCCCACGTTCTGCATATAATTTCGCCATCAGGAGGGAAACATTCGTGGACATGACGTTTGACGACGCAACCGCCAGCGGCTCGCGCACCATGGCGTCGGTACTGGCCGACACCATTCTTCGCGACATCGTGTCGGGCGCGCTCGCGCCCGGCTCCAAGCTGAAGATCCGGGAACTGGCCGACCGCTATCAGGCCGGCGTGATCCCGCTGCGCGAGGCCGTGTCGCGGCTCGCGATGAGCGGTTTCGTCGAGGCGGAGGACCAGCGCGGCTTTCGCGTCACGCCCGTCTCGCGCGAGGATCTCGAAGACATCACGTCCGTGCGGCAATGCATCGAGTCCGAAGCGCTACGCGATGCGATCGACAGCGGCAGCCTCGAATGGGAAGCATCGGTGCTCGCGGCGTTCCATCTGGTGAACACCCTGCCGACCGTCGTCGACGAGCCGCCGCGGATGAACCCGGAGTGGGAACGCGCGCATGACCATTTCCACGCGACGCTGCTGGCCGGCTGCCGCTCGAAATGGCTCAAGCATTTCGCCGCGACGCTGCGCACGCAGACGGCCCGCTACCGCCATCAGTCGCTGCGCAGCCAGCACGCGGGCGAACGGGACGTCGGCCACGAACACGGAGAAATCGTCAAGGCCGTCATTGCCCGCGACGCCGATCGCGCGTGCGAACTGCTGCGCCAGCATTTCGCCGTCACCGCCCAGCTCGTGCTCGAAGACACCGCGCCCGCCGACGGCGCACCGCCGGCCATGCGTAGCGCCAGCAAGACGCGCGCGCGACGCTAAGCCGCGCATTCCGTTCATCACCGATCCGCACCGCCGGATCGAGCGGCGCATTCGCGACGCCAGTCGCCTTCACACCCATCAGTCGTCCTGAGCATGCCGCCCATGTTATCGGCATGTTCGCCCGTTCGCGCGCATATTCCGTTCGATGAACGAGAACACTATGTTCTGTCCGCGTGCGCTACGCACCGCACCCCGAATCGCATAAGCTGACGACACTCGCCGGTACCCGAACCCGGCGAATCGCCAGGCGCGGACCGTGTCGATGTGGCCGTCGAACGTCGCGACCCGATCGTCGCGGCACCGCACTGCAGCAGAATCGCATCGCGCCCGCACGACGGGCGGCGCGATCGCGATCCCCAGCCTCCCACCACCTTGATCTGGAGAGAACCATGGCAAGCGAACCGATTCGCGATCCCGCGAACGACCACCTGCTCACCCCGCAGAACGCGGCGTTCATCGTCATCGACTACCAGCCGGTCCAGGTGAACTCCATCGCGTCGATGGATCGGCAGCTGCTGATCAACAACATCGTCGGCGCATCGAAAGCCGCCGTCGCGTACGGCCTGCCGATCGTCCATTCGACCGTCAACGTGAAGACCGGCCTGAACAAGCCGCCGATCCCGCAGCTGCGCGCCGCGCTCGAAGGCTATCCGACCTACGACCGCACCAGCATCAACTCGTGGGAAGACGTCGAGTTCCGCAAGGCCGTCGAAGCCACCGGCCGCAAGAAACTCATCATGACCGCGCTGTGGACCGAAGCGTGCCTGACCTTCCCCGCGCTCGACGCGCTGAAGGCCGGCTACGAGGTCTACGTGGTCGTCGACGCGGTCGGCGGCACGTCGGTGGCCGCGCACGAAGCCGCGCTGCGCCGCATCGAGCAGGCCGGCGGCCAGATGATCAGCGTCGCGCAGTTGTTCTGCGAACTGCAGCGCGACTGGGCGCGCAGCGCAACCGTCCCCGCGTTCATCGACCTGTTCATCCAGACCGGCGGCACCGCGGGCATCCAGTTCTCGTACGACAAGAGCTGATTCGCG
>NZ_JAPVQY010000041.1 GCF_027257875.1 Burkholderia sp. IMCC1007 | reverse complement strand
TGAACCGCTCCGGGAATGTAGGAGACTTCGGATCTTGGCTGTAATTGGAGATTTGAAGTATGGAAAACGAAAGCAAGGTAAGGAAGCCCACCGGGACGCGATATTCAGATGAGGTGCGGGAGCGGGCGGTGCGGATGGTGTTTGAGCATCAGCACGAGTACGAAACGCAGGGGGCGGCGATCCGCTCGATCGCTTCGAAGATGGGGATGTCGCGCGAGACGCTGCGAAACTGGGTCATCCAGGCTGAGCGCGACCGTGGCCAGCGACCGGGCACGACGACTTCCGAGCTCTCACGGCTCAAGGAACTGGAGCGCGAGAATCGTGAATTGCGCACGGCCAACGAGATCCTGCGCAAGGCCTCCGCGTATTTCGCGCAGGCGGAGCTCGACCGCCGATCGAAACCATGATCGCGTTTATCGACGAGCATCGCGACGTCTACGGTGTCGAGCCGATCTGCCGCCTGCTGCCGATCGCGCCGTCGACGTATTACCGGCACGCCGGGCGGCGCAGCGATCCGGAGCAATGGCCAGAGCGAGCGCGTCGCGATGCTGAACTGAAGGCCCTCATCCGTGCGGTCTGGGACGAGAACTTTGGCGTGTATGGTGTGCGCAAGGTCTGGCGCCAGTTGCTGCGTGATGGTGTGAAGGTCGCGCGCTGCACGGTTGCGCGCCTGATGAAGGCGATGGGCCTCGAAGGTGTGCGGCGCGGGCGCCGGATCAAGACGACGCAGCGCGACGATGCGGTGCCGTGCCCGCTGGACCGGGTCAAACGTCAGTTCCGTGCCGATCAGCCCAACGCGCTGTGGGTTGCGGATTTTACCTATTGCTGGACATGGTCGGGCTTTGTCTACGTGGCCTTCGTCACTGATGTGTTTGCGCGCCGTATCGTCGGTTGGCGCGTGTCGGCATCGATGAAGACTGACTTCGTGCTGGACGCGCTGAACCAGGCGTTACACGATCGCCAGCCGCCGCCCGGCCTCATTCATCATTCCGATCACGGGTCGCAATATCTCAGCATTCGGTACACCGAACGTTTGGTGGATGCTGGCGTGCAACCGTCCGCCGGCAGCGTTGGCGATTCGTACGATAATGCGCTGGCCGAGACAATCAACGGACTGTACAAGGCCGAAGTTGTGCACCGGCGTTCATGGCGTACGCTCCAGGATGTCGAACTCGCCACGCTGGAATGGGTACACTGGTACAACCACCATCGGTTGCTCGGCCCGCTCGGGTACGTGTCGCCGGCGGAGGCGGAGCAAGCTTACAAACGGAATCTGGCGCTATCCGCTCGCGCGGCGTAGCGCCAAACTCGGCGGTCTCCGACAAACCCGGCGCGGTTCAGTTGCAGCCGACGCCTGCGGACAAGCAACGGCAGAAACCCAAGCGTGCACCGTTGCCGCCGCACTTGCCGCGCACCGACATCCATCACGAACCCGACGACATCACGTGCTCCTGCGGTCGCCGGCGCGCGCGCATCGGCGAGGACATCAGCGAGAAGCTGGACTATACGCCGGGGGTGTTCACGGTCGAGCGCCACATCCGCGGCAAATGGGCCTGCAAGGCGTGCGAGACACTGGTTCAGGCACCGGTTGCGCCCCATGTGATCGACAAGGGCATTCCCACTGCCGGGCTGCTCGCGCAGGTGCTGGTCGCCAAGTACGGCGACCACTTGCCGCTGTATCGCCAGGAACGCATCTTCGAGCGGGCCGGCCTGGCGATTGCGCAATCGACGCTGGGCGAGTGGGTCGGCGTGTGCGGCGTACGGTTGCAGCCGCTGGTCGACGCGCTTCGCGACGTGCTGCTCCAGCAGGACGTGCTGCACGCCGACGAAACGCCGGTACAGATGCTGGTTCCCGGCAAAGGAAAGACGCAGCATGCGTACGTCTGGGCGTACGCCACGACGCAGTTCGCGGACATACGCGCGGTGATCTATGAGTTTGCCGACAGCCGTGCTGGCGAACATGCTCGCGCGTTCCTCGGCCAGTGGCGTGGCAAGCTGGTATGCGACGACTACAGCGCCTACAAAGCCGGGTTCGAACTGGGCATTACCGAAATCGGATGCATGGCGCATGCGAGACGAAAGTTCTTCGAGTTGCACGCCAACCACAAGAGCCAGATTGCCGAGCAGGCGCTGAAGTACTTCGGCATGCTTTACGACGTCGAGCGCGACGTCGCGGAACTCGATCCCGCTCGCCGACGCGAGGTTCGCCAGGAGCGCGCTCGGCCGATCGCCGATGCGTTACATGAGTGGCTGGTTGCCCAGCGCAAACTGGTCTCTGAGGGATCGGCGATCGCCAAGGCGCTCGACTACAGCCTCAAGCGCTGGGAGGCGCTCACGCGTTATCTGACCGATGGGCACGTGCCCATCGACAACAATTGGCTGGAAAACCAGATTCGCCCGTGGGCAACGGGGCGCGCGAATTGGTTGTTCGCCGGTTCTCTGCGCGCCGGGAAGCGGGCCGCCGCGATCATGAGCCTGATTCGATCGGCGCAGCTCAACGGCCATGATCCCTACGCCTATCTGAAAGACGTGCTCAATCGCTTGCCGACCCACCGCGCCGACGACATCGCCGCGCTTCTGCCGCATCGTTGGGCACCCGTCGCCGCTTGATTGACGGCAATTTACCCCGAGGGGTGTCTTCGCCGGGCGCTTACGATAGCGCCGGCAACGAGCGAAGTCATACCCTTTGTCGGCGTGCAGTTTGCTCGGCCGCTTGCGCGGCTGCCCGTTCAGGCCCGATACCGCAGAAATGGAATCAAGCGTGGGCTCGAATGCCATCGAATCGTGCCGATTGGCTCCCGTGATCGTGACAGCCAGCGGGATGCCGCGTGCATCTACGACGATGTGTCGCTTCGATCCGAGCTTGCCTCGGTCCGTCGGGTTGGGGCCGGTTTCTTGGCCCCCCGGGGGCTGGAGACGCTGGCTCCATCTAGGCTCGCACGCTCCCAATCAATCTGGTCGTGCTCTCGCAGTCGACGCAGCATCGCCAAATGCAGTCGATACCATACGCCGGCCGCTTGCCAGTCTCGCAGACGTCGCCAGCATGTCATAACACTGCCGAAGCCCAACTCCTGCGGAAGGTCTTCCCACGGAATGCCCGTCAGCAATGCATACAAGATACCGTTCAGCGCTGCGCGGTCATCGACTGTGCGCCGCCGACCATCCTTGGGCGATGGCGTGAACTCCGGAATCAGCGGCTCCAGCGCCACCCATAATTCGTTACTGATTTTGCGTCTTGCCATGCCGTAGACGATATGACGCCCGCATCATCATGTCCAGGTTGTGTTAGCTGCTCTAAGTGATCTCGCCCTAGCTATCCGCGGACTGAGCCGTTGCGCGAGCGATCATCAAAGATAATTTACCGTGATATATTTGAACGTTGATTTACCCACTCGGCGATCCATTATAATTTAGCTTTTGTAGGCGCGTTAATTCCTACAGCCCGACACATCATTTCAACCAGTTATTAATAGACGGATTTAAAAGCCTGTCAATCGCACTCAAAATTCCTCTAAAAATTAAAGTAGCGGTTGTATCTGAATCGTGGATCAACCGTACGCAAGCCCACCGCTGCGTATCTCCGCCGAGCGGTTCATGCATTCTCAGGATCTGCGTGACGTGGGCCGAATGCGGCCACCGACCTCTCCACCTTCGCGAAACAATCGCGAAGATTGCTCACGCTACGGCCGTGGTGCTCGACAACGACCGGGACAATCACGTTGCCGGTCGAGATGTGATGGCTCGTTGGCATAGCGCAGACACCGTCGACGCAGATGCCGTCTGTCCTATGGCAGACTATCTGGAATGGGGTGCTCATACTGCCTCAGGGCTCGACGACTCGGCACGTTGCAGCGCTTCGTGGAACACATCAGGCAACTGCGCTCCAGAGACCGCCAACTTGTTGTTGAACACGAAAAACGGGACCCCGGTGATGCCGTACCCGACGGCTTGGGCATGGTCGGCGCGCACGTCGCTCAGATGTGTCCGGTTTCGTAGCGCTGCCAGCAGGTCGCCGGAATCGAGGCCGATCTCGCCACATAGGTCGGCGATCACCTCGACCACGTTGAGGTTGCAACCCTGCACAAAGTACGCCTCGAGCAATCGTTCTTTCAGTGCTCCTTGCCGCCCGCGCATCTTGGCAAAGTGCAGCGCCTGATGCGCGAGCGACGTGTTCGCCGGGCGCAATGCGTCATAGTCGAACGCGAGGCCTTCTGCTGCCGCAGCCTGCGTGATCTGAGCGAGGATCCTCTTGGCCTGTGCAACGGGAATGCCCTTGTACTCAGCGAGGAAGTCGGCCTGGGAACCGGGATAATCGGTCGGGGTGTCGGGAACCAGCTCAAAAGAATGGTACTCGATCTGTACGTTTTTTTTGAAGAGGACGAGCGCTCGTTCGAGCCGTCGCTTGCCGACGTAGCACCAGGGACAGGCGATATCGGACCATATGTCAATCCTGATCGGTGTGTTCATTTGGTACCTTATGCCGCTCTAGCAGCCATCGTCGCTTTGGTCCACCAGACTAGATCGTCCAGTGCTGCCTTTGCCGACGGCAACAGGTGATCCTCCACGCCCTCGATGGGCTGGCCGTGGTACGCGGGATGAACCGAAAAGAAGTCCGGGCCCAGGAGATGCACTGTCGAACGGGTCGACACCATCTGTAGTTCTACAGCGACGTCTCGTAAATGTTGGACGGCTCGCACGGCGCCCGTGGCCCCGTAGCCGATTGCGGTGAAGGCCTTTCGATTCCACTCCTTATAAGCCTGATCAAGCGCGTTCTTCAGCGCGCCCGTGATCGAGTGGTTGTATTCCGCCACGACGAAAATAAAGCCATCAAATCGCTGTAGCGTTTGCTGCCAGCGCAAGGCTTCGGCGTTCTTGCTTGGCGTCCACAGGTTCGATGCCATCTCGTCGAAGAATGGCAACGGATGGTCGCGGAGATCGACGACCTGGACGTCCAGGTCTTCGCGTGCCTGGGCCTGCTTCAGCATCCAGTGTGCTGGGACATCCGCGAAGCGCGTGGGACGGGTCGAACCAATGATGAGGGCGATGCGCGGTTTGGTGTTCATAGTGATTTCGCCTAGAGTAGTCACCTCGGGAAACCTGATTACAGATGGTTCTTAAAAATTTGACAAGGAGGTACCATGCCCTCACAAGATCACCAAGAAGAAACCGTCCGCTGCAAGCACTTCGTCAGCGTGCTCGGGCGCGTAAGCGACAAGTGGTCGTTACTCGTCGTCCACGCACTGGACCGAGGCCCGCTCAGATTCAATGCGTTGCGTCGGGAAGTTGGGGCAATCAGCCAGAAGGTCCTTGCCTCGACACTCCGTGGCCTCGAGGAAAACGGCTTCGTATCGCGCACGGTCACGCCTGTGACGCCGCCGCAGGTCGAGTACGCGCTGACAGCCCTTGGCCTCGACTTCGTTCGACCCGTGCGCGCCCTAGCCACATGGGTGTTGGCCAACAGCGATCGCATGGAGGCCGCGAAGGCAGCGTTCAAGGACCGCAATGCTTCCGCAGCGGCCCTGCCGCCCCATACACGAAGGATTTCGATGGCGTCGCAGGCCCCCACCATGGACGGAAGAGATCAATAACTCGCCAGCATGGCCCCGGACAAGGTCTCGATTCGGTACCGTTGAGCCGCGCCTCCATCGGAAGGGGCGACCTGGGCTTAATTGGACGGCCGACTGGGCCTGCCCCAACGAGCGGCAAGACGCGCGCCGCATCTGGGATATGACTGAAGGCAGAGTAATGCACGCGACACGACCGATAGCTGCCGCACAAATTGTGCGCTGGTGGCGAATCGCACGATCGGCAGACATCGGCGCCGATGATCACTGCGAGCTTCGCGTCCGGCGCGACGTGTCCCGAGCGACAGTACTGCTTCACGAGTTGAGGCTCGGTATGGCGGATTCTGTTGGGCAACAACGGCCGGCACGGCTGTTACACATCTCCGTAAACCTATGCGGCACCACGCCTGGCTATCGTGAAGCACATGACAGCCGATCTCTGCCGATTGCCGCGGGGCGCCACGACCTACAGGCGCGCCTAGACATCGGCGACTGAATCGAGGGCTTTGCTATTACAATCGACAGCGTATGCACACGTCGATCGACTACTGTACTCCCGTCGAATACGAACCCCTACGCGGTGCTGCATGACTTGCTGTAGGTGAAAAGGAGGCACGGTCAGGTGTCATCATCGCGTTCCGTTAAACAATTGCAGCGGGTTCCAGCAATGCTATTCGGCGATGACCGACGACAGGAACTACGGATACGCGATATCCGAGCATTCTTCACAGCTCGACGAAGCGGCCGTGACCGACGGTCACAATCGCGAGACTTTCCGTAGCCCGAAAACATCACGACGGAAGTCTCGCGATTGTAGAGTCCGAACTACCGCATTACGAACGGATTCGATACGGGCGCTCCGCTGTTGATCCATACGCTCTTCGTCTGCAAGTAATTACGAATCGCGTTGATGCCGTTTTCCCTGCCGATACCTGAATCCTTGACGCCACCGAACGGCGACATATAGCTGACAGCGCGGTAGGCATTGATCCATACGGTGCCGGCCTGGATGCGCTCCGCCATTCGAATGGCACGAGCGATGTCCTGAGTCCATACGCCCGCCCCCAAACCGAAGCGTACGTCGTTCGCAATCTTTACTGCGTCATCTTCGTCGCGAAACTTCATCACTGCAAGAACCGGCCCGAAAACTTCTTCTTGCGCAATCCGCATCTCACTCTGTACGTCGCCAAAAATGGTTGGCTCCACAAACCAACCATTGCCAAAGCTGTTCCTGTCCGGAACTGTTCCGCCCATCAGAAGCTTGGCTCCGTCCTGCTTGGCAACATCGATGTAAGACAGGATTTTGTCGTATTGCGGACGTGTGGTGATCGGACCTACCTGCGTGTCGGGCTCGACCGGATTCCCCATCCGCGCGGCCCCCGCCACCTTAACGACGCGACGCACAACCTCGTCATAAATCGACTCCTGAACAAGCAACCGGGAGCCCGCGATGCATGTCTGTCCAGATGCGGCAAATATTCCCGAAATTGCACCGTTCACTGCATCGTTAATGTCAGCATCGTCGAAGACAATATTGGGTGATTTCCCGCCGAGTTCCAGCGCAACGTGTTTCAGATGATGAGCCGCTTGAGCATTGATCAACCTGCCGGTCGTATCCGACCCGGTGAAGGATATTTTCTTGACGAGCGGATGCTCCACAAGCGCCGCGCCGACTTCATTCCCATAGCCCGTGACAACGTTGACGACGCCCGGTGGGAAACCGGCTTCCTCGAACAACTTGACTAACTCGAGCATCGACGCCGACGTGAACTCCGAGGGTTTGACAACAACGGTGCAACCGGCGGCCAGCGCAGGGGCTATCTTCCAAGTCGTGAGCATGAGCGGCGAGTTCCATGGCGTAATCGCGACCACAACGCCTAGAGGTTCATGCCGCGTGAAATTCAGGTAGCCCTTCTTGTCCAGCGGGACTACTGATCCCTCGATTTTGTCCGCCAATCCTCCGTAGTAGTAAAACCACTGAGGAAGATAAGAAAGCTGGCCAAACATCTCAGCGAACAGCTTGCCGTTATCACGCACCTCAATCTCCGCCAATCGGCGCGCATCACGCGCTATCAAATCGCCGACACGATGTAGTAGTAGACCGCGTGCACTCGCGCTCAACCCAGACCAAGCTTCACTATGTAGTGCTGCGGAAGCCGCCTGGACAGCGCGATCGGCATCCGTTGCGGTACCCCGGGGAATCTTTGCCCACGGCTCTCCGGTGTAGGGATTAAAGGAATCGATCCAGCCGTCTCCCGACGAAGCAGTCTCTTTGCCGTCGATATAAAGTTTGTAGTGTTTCAAGGTGCGTTCCTCCGATCAGTTCAATTAACTATTACGTCTGGCGCGCCCGACCATTTGTCGCGAAATCCGTAGTACGCTGCCACCGCTCGCATTGCCGGGACTCGCATGACCCATTGCATAGTGGATGCTTTCCCCGATGCGGCCAATGTGAGGGAAGTCGTCTAATGTCACTGCGACCTTGCCTGACCAGCGATAGTCAATACGCTTGCCAGCGAGATGCGGAAATGTTGCTACCAAAGAGTCTTCAAGACCACGGTACGACTCGGGCGCGTCACGCCCGAGCAAGTCGCCACGACCGCCGTACAACAGCCGGCGGTCCGGCAAAAGACGAAAATAGTTGGTCAGCCGGCGGGTGTCCGTCAGCACATGCCTATGTGGCAAAATCAGTTCCGCGCTGGCGTCGTCAAGCGGTTCAGTTGCGATGGCTGACGACGCGACTGGGACGACGCGGCGGGCAAGATCAACGCCCAGCTCCGCGAGTTCCGTGTATGCGTTGGTCGCCACCACCACTTTGCGAGCAGCAAGACGCCCGCGGGGCGTATGCACAACCACTCGTTTGCCATCCGGCACGATGCGCAACGCTGGAGTATTGGAAAATATTTTCCCACCTCGCAGATGCACGGACTCGGCCAATCCGCGAGAATAATTAAGCGGATGGATTGACCCTGCTCGCTGGTCTAAGTACCCGCCCGGGTAAGCTTTTGTTCCCGTGAGCGCGACCATTTCCGAATATCCCAACATCTGCGGAACGGTATCGCCGGCAACACGCGCGAGCCATTCGCAGTCCTTCTCCAGAACCGAGATCGATTCACTGCTTCCTGCCGCCGTGATATGCCCATATCGGCCAAAGTCACATTGGATTCCGCATTCTGATACGGTCGCTTCAAGCGAGTCAAAAGCCTCGTGAATAAATGACCAAAGTTGCAGCGTATTGGCGTCACCATACACGTGGGCGAGTCTTGAAAACGCCTGCTTATAACGCAGCACGGCCATGCCACCATTGCGGCCGCTTGCTCCCCATCCAGGGTCGTTGGCGTCGAGGAGCACGCAAGTACCGCCTCGTTTCAAAATGTGGTGCGCTGTCGACAGGCCGGTAAAACCGGTGCCGATAATCGCAACATCGGCGTCCATATCCCCGACGAGTCGCGGCCAGTGTCGCGGCTTCGTTGCGCTACCTTCCCAGACCGAACGCGCATGGTTCATACGGCTACCGTCCGTGTTTCAGCCTGTGGGAAAATCGCCAGATCCTGCCAATGCCAGTTCACACCAATCGCACTGCCAAGTGCCAAGCCAGCTAGCCCGGCATCCGTCCGGTTCTGTCGGCTGGCGGTCAGGCATCCACATGGCGTCTCTATCTGAACTGAAACCTTCTCTCCTGTAAATATTACGTCTTTAACCTTCCCCATGAGGGTAGGAATGGTGACAGGGCTGCTTTCGCCGTAACAAAGATCGGTCTTTTCGGGCCGTACGACCGCCTCGACTGGTGAACCAACTTGTATAGCATCGTTATCGGTTACACGGATCTCGCATTGCTGCCCATCAAGGCGCAGCAGTGCATGCCTTCCCTCCCTGCGAACGAGGCGTCCGGAGAGTCGGTTGATCCTTCCAACAAAGTCGGCGATAAAGAGCGAACCCGGCTTGTCGTAAATTGTTTGAGGAGTGTCAAACTGCTCAAGCCGCCCATTATTCAGAACGGCAATCCGGTCCGCAGTGACCATCGCTTCGGCCTGATCGTGCGTGACAAGGATAGTCGTGATCCCGAGTCGCTTGACCAGTCCTCTCAATTCCACCTGTACAGATTCCCTCAATTTCGCGTCAAGTGCACTAAACGGCTCGTCAAGCAACAAGACCTTCGGCTTGGTCACAATTGCTCGCGCAAGAGCAACACGCTGCTGTTGGCCGCCTGACATTTGAGATGGCAGCCGGTGTGCCATCGAGCTCATATGCACAAGGTCCAACGCTTCAGCAACGCGCCTAGATCCTTCGTCGCCCTTGATTCCACGCATCTTCAAACCAAAAGCTACGTTTTGGGCCGCTGTCATATGGGGAAAGAGAGCATAGCTCTGAAAAACCATTCCGAGTTCACGCTTGTGAATCGGTGTCGAAAGGATCGACTTACCATCGATTGCGATATCACCCGATGTTGGCATCATCAAACCAGCCACGCTCCGCAAGATCGTCGTCTTGCCACAACCAGATGGCCCGAGAAACACTACCAATTCACCGGGCGCGATGTCCATATTGACTTCAGACACCGCCTGATGATCTTGATATCGCTTCGACAAACTTCTGATCGTAAGACGACCGCTGCTGGCGCCATCAACGCCCGGATTAAAGTTCATAGCATCACCGTGAAGAGAACATCAGTCGACGAACCCCGAAATAGCGTTCCAGAACAATCAGAATGGCGACCGCGATCGCGATTTGTACTGTCGAAATTGCCGCCACCGCGGGATCGTGGTTATAGACAAGGTAGCTAAGAATGGTCACGGGTAGTGTCGACGTGGTCGTGTCGGACAGCAGCAAAGCAACCGATACTTCGTCAAACGACATAAGAAATGCAAAGATGGCACCGGCAACGAGACCCGGTTTTATCATTGGCAATGTTACGTGTAAGAACGTTCGCCATGTATTGGCGCCGAGCAACGCTGCCGCGTTTTCAATTTCAGGATCGCAGGTGCTGTAAACTGCAAATACGGTTCTCATGATGTAGGGCACAACGATCACCGTATGGCCAACGATCAATGCGATAAACGCATTGCCGACTCCGATCTGCGCATTCAGAAACAGAAGCCCGATAGCCAGGATAATCGTAGGTAGGCTTAAGGGCGACAGCATGAACATCTGAAGTTGTCGAGCGCCGGGCGGCCTGTAACGCACCAATACGATGGTTGCAGGGACGGCAAGCATCGATGCGAAGATCGTTGCGCACGCACCCACCCGGATGCTGTTGATCAGCGCGCCCATGAAAGACGGATCAGTCAGAACTCGCTCAAACCAGCGCAGTGACAACGACCGAGGTGGAAACGTCACAAAATCGCCCGGCGTGAACGCTACAGCCACGATGACCAGAACTGGGGCCAGCATGAAAAATGCAATAACCCCGAGGTACACCCTCATCGGTGTAGAGATCTTGTTCATTTCCGTCCCCTTGCACTGACGCGCGCCCGAAACCAACGCTGCAGCAATACCTGCAAGCAAAGCAGCGCAATGACGAACGTCAGCAGCGCAATCCCGAGAGCAGCTGCGGCCGGCCAGTCATTCGTAACGGTCAACTGTTGGTATATGAGTAGAGGCAGGACCATCGTCGAGTTATCGCCGAGCAACATGACCGTGACAAAGCTACCTATCGTCATGGTGAAGGTAATGATCGCGCCCGTAATGACGCCTTCGATGGTGAGTGGCAGGATCACCAGCCTAAAGGCCCGTGCTGGCGAAGCCCCGAGCGTTGCTGCCGCCTCTTCATAGGCGCTATCTAGCGATTCCATCTGGCTCGCTATCGAGATCACCATGAACGGCAGCAACACGTGAACCAATGCAATGGTAATACCGGTCCACGTGTACATTAGTTGTACACCGCCAAGGTGAAGCCCTTTGGCCACCGCGTCCACCACTCCTCCGCCCCCAACAAGAACCATCCAGCCATATGAACGGACGACCACATTGACCAGCAGTGGGGCCAATAGCACCATCATCAGCATCGCGCGGGTACGCCCCCTCGTCTTGGTCAGACCATATGCGAACGGATAACCAAGGAGGAGGCATAGGAACGTTACAACAACGCCCAGTGCTCCCGTCTGAGCCAACACCTTGTAGAAATACCAATCCTCGATCAGTTTCGCGAAGCCGCCAAAAGTTGCGCGGCTCGATGCCAGCGGATGCAGGCTCTGGACCACATTTAATGCAATCGGACCAACGAAAAAGACGGTCAAGAAAGAGACAATCGGCAGCAAACAGACGCATATCAACACTGCCTGCCTCAGCCACGTCACACGCAAAGTGGTCTGAACTGGCATGACAGTTTCAATGACCGGCGGAAATTCACCGATTGGCCCCGCTCTATCGTTACTCATCGCTCCTCCCAGACAAGTTCAGTAACATTGGAGGATAGTGCGCCGGACTGCTTGCAGCCCGGCTCTACCAAGTCAAGCGGGAACATTGAAACCATAGATGTCGCGCGCAGCGTCGGCGCTGATCTTCCCATCAGCTAGGTCGTCTTTGATGGCAGCCAGCGAACGCCCCCGAGGCGCTCCAACGCCCCCACCACCTGCTGTTCTGACGATCAGACGATCGCCGGCCTCGAGCGTGGTGACGAGCTTGGAAGGCACAATCTCGCGGTTGCCATCGGCCCGGACGATAATCGATTCTGCGGCAGCGCCCCCAAGCCCCCCTTCAAGGCCTGCGGCAGGATAGAAATGCCTCTCTCCCCTATGCGAGAATCTTATTCCGCCCTCTAACATCTCGTACTCGCGCACGACGCCAAGACCACCGCGCCATTCCCCCGCGCCGCCTGAGTCCTCGCGTAGCGCGACACAACGGATACGGATCGGGGCTTCCATTTCCATTGCCTCAGCAGGCAAGTTCATGCAATTGGTCATATCAGTCTCAATGACATCCACGCCATCATGGCCTCGAGCGGCGCCCGCGCCGGCCGCCACAAGATCTCCGACTACAAATCGCGCGCCGTTGGAGAATTTGCCGCCGAATGCCATGACCAGCAACTCAGATCCGGAAGTTGCCGGCACACGGTCGGGAAGTGCTTGGGCCAACGCACTGATCATGCAGCCAGCAATTCGTTTCATCGTTGCGCCGCGTGCATTCACAGGAGCAGGCTCGACAGGATTCACAACCGAGCCCTCAGGCAGCACGAGCGAAACTGCCCGGAAGCATCCGCCGTTTCCCGGAATGTCCGGATCCGTCAGTGCTCTGACAGCGTAATAGGCCGCGGACTGAACTGCCGAACGGACACAGTTCACGGGTCCCTTCGTTTGTGCACCTGTTCCAGTGAAATCGAACGTGATGTGATCGTCAACGACGCTGACCGCGACTTCAATGCGAACGCCTTTATCCAACTCGATGCCATCGTTGTCGAGATAGTCGACGTGGCGAAACGTCCCCTGTGGCAATTTTCGAACAGCCTGCCTCGTCAGGATTTCCGATCGGTTGAGCAATTCATCGAACATCGCGCAAAGCCGTTCTGGACCGTACGTCGTTGCCAACTCCGCTACGCGTCGTGTCCCGACCTTGCATGCCGCGAGCTCAGCATTCAGATCGCCCATGAACATTTCGGGAATCCGGACGTTTAGCTTGAGAAGACTGACGAGGGTCTCGTTGTACTCGCCTTTGTCAAGCAGCTTCAACGGGGGAATCCGGATCCCTTCCTGATAAATCTCGGTCGCGTCGGTGGGCACAGACCCCGGCGCAACACCGCCGACATCCTGATGGTGCGTAATCGTTGCAGCGAGGGCGACGATCGAACCCTGTGAAAAGATCGGCATCACTACTGCGATATCCGGAAGATGCGAGCCGCCATGGTAAGGATCATTCAGGAGATAGGCGTCGCCTTCTTTCATTGATGCAGTCGGGTACTTCTTGATAATCTCGGCGATCGCCGGAATCAGGCTGCCCAGGTGCGCGGGAATAGCACAGGCATTGGCGAGTGAGTCACCTGTTGCTGTGAACAGGCCAGCAGAGGCGTCAAGGCCTTCCTTGACGATCGGCGAAAATGAACTGCGCAGTAGCGTCAGCTCCATCTCGTTGGCAATACCGTCAAGCTTGTTGCGTACCACCTCGAGGGTAATCGGATCTAGCGTGAGCGGTTCATTTGCGTTCATTGTCGTTCCCCTTGTTCGCCGAAAGAATCAGATTGCCTTGCGCACCCACACGAGCGGTCCAGCCAGGTTCGACGAGAATTGTCGTGTCCATCTGTTCGATCACAGCAGGACCTTCGATGACTACGTCTCGCGACAACGCACTGCGTTGATAGATCCAGCTTTCGACCGGTTGGTCAGGACCCGTCGCATTGAAAAACATCGGCCGCCGTTGCGGAGCGGGTCCGACTTCAACGTCAGCGGCAAGTCGTGCTCCATTCGCGCACGATGCTTGGTGAACGGACCGCAAGTTCACGATTCGAGCCGGACCACGCGTGCTGTGGCCGTACACACGGTCATGGATTTTCAGAAAGGATTCGTACAATTGTTCGAACCTTTCGTCGCCGGACAGTCCTGGCTCAAAAGGCACTTCGAGGCTGTAGGACTGCCCGACGTAACAGACATCCGCGCTATGGGAGACATCTGTCTCTTCGGCCCCAACACCCTCCTGATGCATCAACGTCGCTAACTTGTCGTCCAGACCCGCTAAGACGCGATCGACAGCTGCGCTGTCGGCGTCACGCAATGCACACGGGAACGCCGTTGCCATCTCGTGTTCCACCGGCGCGGACAATAGACCGAACGCGCACAGCACACCTGGATTGCGTGGCACGACAATCGTTTGCATTCCCAGTTCGCCCGCCAGTGCTGTCGCATGAAGCGCCCCGCCGCCGCCGAGCGGCATCAGGCTGAAGTCGCGCGGGTCAAATCCCCGCCGAATCGATGCAAGTCGGATACCTTCAACCATTTGAGCGTTCAGCACTCGATGTATTCCCAGTGCAGCCTCGGCCACGGAAAGCCCCATTGGTTGCGCCACGTGGAGCCGAATCGATTCGTACGCGAGTTCAGGATTCAAAACCAGAGTCCCGCCCGCGAAGTTGTTCGGATCGATATAGCCGAGTACAACCGACGCATCAGTAACCGTGGGTTTGGTGCCACCGCGTCCATAGCAAGCTGGCCCAGGCTCCGAACCTGCGGATTCCGGGCCGACCCGCAGTAAGTTGCTGGCGTCCAGCCATGCGATGCTACCTCCGCCCGATCCAATCGCATTTACGTCGACCATCGGCACCCGCACCGGATACCCGTCAATGAGCCCCTCGCTGCGCACCACCGGCTTGCCAGCGTTGATCACGGAAATATCACAGCTCGTACCCCCGATATCCACAGTGATCAGATTGTCATGCGCGACCTCTTGCCCCACATACCGCGCTCCGATTACACCGGCCGCCGGCCCGGACAAAAAGAGCCGCACGGGGCGCTGGCGTGCAGTCTGAGCGGAACAGATGCCCCCGCGCGACTGCATGATTTGCAGCGGCGCCGGGATCTCCGCCCGCCTCAGATCAGATTCAAGATTAGCAAGATACTGATCGAGAACCGGTTTCACGTAGGCATCGAATGCCGTGGCTGCCGTACGCTCATATTCCCGAAATGATGGGTCCACCTCACATGACAGCGACACCATGAGATCCGGATGTCGAGACTGGATCAACGCGCGTGCGCGAACCTCGTGGGCAGCGTTCAGGAACGAAAACAAAAAGCACACCGCGATTGCCTCGACTCCCTCCTCAACCAGCTCATCGACAGCGCGATTGAGCGCCGCTTCATCCAGCGGCGTCACAATCGAACCGTCTGCGGCTATTCGCTCGGGCACCCCTTTTCGGCGTGCGCCCGGGGCGAGAAAAACCGGCGTTTCTGGCGCGAGAATCATGTCGTACATTCGGTGCCGCATTTGCCGACCGATTTCGAGTACGTCCTTAAATCCTTCAGTTGTCACTAGGCCGATGCGCGCACCCTTGCGTTCAAGTACCGCGTTCGTGCCCGCCGTAGTTCCATGGACAAAGCGCGAAATGCTCTTCGCGGAGATACCCCACTCGTTTTCCATACGACTCATCGCCTGACGGATAGCGATGCTGGGATCGCGCCGGCTGGTCGGTACCTTCATCAACCGAAGTTCACCCTTTTCGTCGACGCATACGACATCGGTAAACGTTCCACCGACATCGATCCCTACCTTGACGCTACCGGCTGTGCCGGATTTCGCTTTGCTCACCATGTTCTCTGTCTCCACTACAGGGTTCATCTTTGTTGCCCACCTCAGCGCATCTCTCGGTTCCAACGATCAATCCAGCCGGGAATTTGATCCATATATTCGGCGTATGGCATAAAAATCATGTCGGATTCCGGGGTAATTCGGGCTTTCAGTGCGGCCGGATAGATAACCGTTTTATTGGTTACGCCGTAGCCCAGCATGGTTGCGTGGGCAAGTTGAGGTTGCGCAGACAGCGCACAATTAATGAAGGACCATGCATCATCGGAGCCGTTCTTTACCTTGGCAACAGAAACGGTCGTACCTAGGGATTTAGGACCCGGATTGTAGTAACCCGCCCACGCGTTTCCTTTGTCGATAAAGTCGTGCGAACGGCCGTCCCAATACAGCACCAAGTCGACCTGATGAGTCGCAAAAAGGTTCAACGCCTCAGTAGGCTCGGTCCAGAACTTTGTTACCGACGGTGCCATCGCTTTCAACTTGGTGAAGGCCAGGTTTGAATCGCCGCCATATGTCTGACCAACGAACCAGATGAACTCGGGCCCCCACGCGTATACACCGGATGGCAACGACACGCGCTTTCCGTACTTTCCGGCAGCGATATTGTCAAAAAGAGTCCGCCAGTCTTTCGGGGGATTCGGGATCGCGGACTTGTTGTAAAGAACGCCGAGCGTGCCAAGGTGAATGTCCACCGCCTGTTGCTTCCAGCGATCGAAATGTGACGGCTCGATCTCTTTCAGGCTCGGCAACCGACTCGCATCCAATGGGTCGAGCATCCCGGCCCGGATGGCACGGGTAACATCGATGTCTGGCAACGTCACCACGTCAATCGGTGGATGGCTTGGATTCGCGCGTATCTTGTTGAGCCATGCAGCAGGCGAACCCAGTTGAATCGCAATCTCCTTACCCGTCTTTGCCTTGTAGCAAGTACCGAAGTTCTGCTCAATCGACTCGGCCCATATGCCACCAAATGCTGTGACAATCAACTTTTCGGCCGAAACCGCAGGACTCATCCATAGAGCAGCCAGCACCGCGACTGAACTCGCATTGATCCACTGCTTGATCTCTCTCATTTCAGTTCCCGCTCATCTTTCAGGTTAAGTGGAGTCGACCTTCACAAAATCACTTGCGGTCCGCGCGCCCCAACTCGAGCGAGCGGTTGCGGCGATAGATCCACCAGCCATAGCTGGGGGGCCACATCGAGTTGAACTGCTCTGGGCCACCTAGAGCGACTGCAGCATGCAGCGCCCAGTGCGGGTTGAAGAGAGCCTCCCGAGCAATGGCAATCAGGTCTGCCTGTCCTGCCTGCAAGATAGCCTCGGCCTGCTCCGGTTCAGTGATCAGGCCCACCGCCATGGTCGGCAAGTTCTCGCACTGGCCCCGAACAGCTTCCGAATATGGGACCTGAAAAAGGGGTTGACGCGAAACGATCTTTGCAGTGGGGGACAGACCTATACCGCCCGACGAACAGTCGATCAGGTCAACACCACGTTTCTGCAGCTCCTTCGCCATTACGATGGTGTCGTCAATGTCCCAACCACCGACGTCTGCACCATCAACGCACGACAGCCGGAAAAAGAGCGGCTTATTTTCCGGCCAGTTAGCACGGACGACTTCCGCTACTTCGAGCGCAAAGCGCATCCGCTCTTCTCGCGTGCCGCCGTATTCACCATCGATGCTATTTCCCAGGGGCGAATAGAATGAATGAATCAAATAGCCGTGAGCCGCATGCACTTCAAGCACATCAAAGCCGGCCGCAGCGCAACGGCGAGCTGCAGCGCCGAACTGTTCAATCAACTTTCCGATTTCCTGTTTCGAGGGCTGCCTGGGGTTGTGCCACCCCTCAGCCTTCGCATCGGCAGACGGTGCAACCGGTTGCCAAGGTGGCTCCCCGTTTTCTGCCTCTTTCGCACCGAGAGGTCCGTAGCCCTCCCATGGACGCTGGCGTCCAGCCTTTGGCCCGACGTGATGGATCTGCGCCGCGGGGACCGCTCCCAAAGAACGCAAGGTGTCAGCGATCTTTCGCAACGGCGGTACGAATTCATCGGACCAAATCCCCATGTCGCCGTACGTGCTACGCCCGGCCGGGTCCGTGCAAAGTGCCTCGGTAAACACTGTGCCAAAGCCACCTACGGCAAATTTCGCGAGATGCTGGAGATGCCAATCGGTGGGGAAGCCATCTTTTGCTGTGTACATCTGCATGGGAGAGAGAACCATCCGATTTGGCAGCCGGACTTCGCGCAGTGTGAATGGCTCCAGCAGCATGGGCCGATTCGAATGTTCACTAGTCATTTTCATCTCCTGTAAATTGTCGGGGTCGGGACGGATCCAATAAACCCTGACCCGCGATATCGCATCGACTGAACAAACAATACGAATCCGTTATTTTTTCCGCCAATTCTTTCGCGTGATGAGGTTGATAACGTCAGGAAATGGGTCGCCGATTGAGGCCGCGATTGGGAAAACCTTGCGTCTGTGCCAGGCGTATGGTCCCAACTCAACCGCACGTCGACGCACGGGATCACTCCAATTTTGAGCGCCGCGCCTATGTGGTAACGTCGGGCGGCCAACGACTTCAACCACTCGCCGGACCTCCTCAATGGACATGAAACAGCTTCGTACATTCGTAACGGTAGCTCGGCTCTCTAGCCTGACAAAAGCTGCGGATGCGCTCCACATCACTCAACCGGCAGTCAGCAATCAACTAAAGGCCCTCGAGGAATACCTCGAAGTTCGCTTGATGCAGCGTTCGACGTCGGCTGTATCACTCACGCAAGCTGGACAAGAGTTGCTTCCAAAAGCAGAACGTGTATTGGAGACGTTTGGCGATTTTCTCAACGGAGCAAAAGGCTTGCGAGGCACAATCGGCGGCCACCTGAGACTCGGCGTGGTAATGCTTGACCCCGAGTGTTTGCGGCTCGGACAGTTTGTCAGGACGATGGTGACCCGCTATCGAGGCGTAGTGGCCGATCTTCACGTCGGACGCATTGCGTGGATGACATGGGGTATTCAGAGCGGCGAACTCGATGGGGCATTTTTCGTAGGAAAAAAATTGCCCGCTGACACACGGGGTATAGAGTTAAGCAGAATGACATTCTGCGTAGTTGCGCCAGCACTCTGGCGCAACCGAATCGAAGGCGCCAGCTGGAGCGACGCCGCACTCATGCCTTGGATTCGGGCATCCAAACCTAGCGCGAACCATGACATGGTCATGGAGATACTTCAACGGGTTGCCATCAAACCTGTCGAAATCGTTGAGGCGGACCATGAATTCATTATTCGGACACTCGTCAGCGCCGGTGTCGGCATAGGTCTACTACGCGAAGAACTGGCGCTTCAGGCTCAAGAAAAAAGCGAAGTTATAGTGATGAGCGAGAAGGCTGAATCTTCGCTTTGGTTTATTTATCACGGAAATCGGGAGAGTGATCCCGCGATACAGGCGGCGGTCGAGTCATTAAGACAGACTTGGAATCTGTAGGCATCGGGCAACCGGCGACAAGACATAGGACCTGACAGTAGCTCGGATGCACGATTCGCGGCTGCTATGGCACGAAACACTTGCAGCAACATATTTTGAGCGGTATTGTCGAGCCGTTCTGTAGTGCAGCGCGGGAGAGATCGTTAGACGATGTGACGACGCCGACGGAGCAACCGCCCCGGAAACTCTCAGGCAAAAGGACCGCGCCGCTGGAGCATCTGGAGAGCGGCGTGATGTGCGCCCACCGAAGGGGATCCCCTCTGTACGACTGACGTCAGGCTCGTAGACAGACGGGGAGAAACTCTCAGGTACATGGACAGATGGGGCATCCTCGCCGATTTCGATGCGAAGTCGACATCGGTGGTGCCCAACTACTCTGGATCATGTCATGTCACGAATCGCGATCATAGGCGCCGGAATTACCGGCGTCACGACTGCTTACGCCCTTGCACAGCGCGGTCACCAAGTTACCGTCTTTGAGCGTCATCGTTATGCGGCGATGGAGACCTCGTTTGCCAACGGCGGTCAGTTGTCCGCTAGCAATGCAGAAGTCTGGAACAGTGCGGCTACGGTAATGAAGGCGCTGCGCTGGATGCTCACGCGCGACGCACCGCTGCTGCTTAATCCCATACCCACGTGGCACAAGTACTCATGGATGGGCGAGTTCCTACGGCAGATCCCCCGCTATCGGGAGAACACCTTAGAAACCGTACGGCTCGCGATCGCCGCGCGAAACCATCTGTTTTCTATAGCCGACAGAGAGGGCATAGACTTCGACTTGGAACAGCGCGGAATTTTGCACATCTACAAGACGCAGAAGGAATTTGAGTCGGCGTGCAAAGTGAATGAATTGCTGTGCGAAGGAGGCCTCGACCGGGTTCCGGTGGCGGGGGGCGACCTGCGTACGATTGAACCAACATTGCACGGCGATTTTTACGGCGGGTTCTTCACGCGATCAGATTCGACTGGCGACATCCACAAATTCACACGTGGATTAGCTCAGACTTGCGTGCGCCACGGCGTCAAATTTCACTACGATGCCGCAATTACTTCCATCGAGCAGCGGACTGCCGGTACGTTTTCATTGCATGCCAATCTTGCAGATAATCAAGAGCGCTTTTCCGTTGAGCGAATCGTCGTATGCGCAGGAGTCAGTAGCCGCAAGTTCGCAACGATGCTCGGCGATCATTTGAACGTGTACCCCGTCAAGGGCTATTCGATTACTGTGTATCTTGATGACGAAGTAAGTAGACGGAGCGCGCCGTGGGTGAGTTTGCTCGACGATAAGGCGAAGATAGTGACTAGTCGGCTCGGCGCGGCTCGATTTCGCGTAGCGGGTACAGCGGAGATCAACGGATTCAATCGAGACATCCGCTCAGATCGAATTGTGCCGCTGGTAGATTGGACGCGGCGACATTTTCCCGATGTTTCGACGTCAAGGGTCGTTCCGTGGGCCGGATTAAGACCCATGCTGCCTAACATGTTGCCAAAGGTGGGCCGAGGGAAGCGACGCGGTGTTTTCTATAATACGGGGCATGGTCATTTAGGGTGGACCTTGTCCGCAGCCACTGCGCAAACGCTCGTGGAGGCGGTCGAAATGGAGGAGTCGCTCGAGCAGCGACACCGAGCTGGCCGAACCGATCCAACATCTTCCCCGTGATGAGGGGCTAGCTTTCGCGAGCGATCTTGGGGATGCGGACAAAATCTTGGACTACTTTGGAGGTAGTCCATGTATTCATACCAAGAACGCATTCGGGCGGTCGTGTTGTACCTGAAACTCAGGAAGCGCAGCAACGCGACCATTCGTAAGCGGTCCATTGGCCACGCCCTTTCCCTGTGACGGGAATTAGGCTGCCGTGTCGCCGTTACGCTGACCCAGCTTCCATGGCAACAGCGCCTCGTAATCGTCGGCGCTTCGCGCGTAAGGCAGCGCTTTAAGCGATTCGGTCAGATAGCGGTAGGCGTCGACGCCGTTGGCCTTGCACGTCTCGATGCGAGAATAGAGATTGGCGCTCGCTCTCGCCCCGGGCGTCGTATCCGCGAACGGCCACGCGTGGCGCCCCACCAAACGCTCGCGCTCATTCTGCCCATATCGGGCAGGAAGTTGAAGTCCATTATCGCTGACATCTCTTGTATGGTCACCGCCTCAAAGTTCGAGACGTCGAGCAGCGTATCGGCGGCCGCGTCGTGCGTATCGAAGCCGGCCCTGGTGTCGATGGCGGTCTAAAACCGCATAAATCCGGCGACATCAAGTTGCAGCGACATTGACGAACGTGTACTTGCGCGGCTTAAAGCACGATTGAGATCGTTCGCTCGAAGCAATTCGGTATCAGGAATGGGAATTGACGCGGTGCGCGTCGTAGGGAGCGCGCAGGGCGATTGAAGGCGAGCACCGCCGTCTTCGCGTGGTTACGCGAGTGCCGATCCGGGGCTGCAGCCCACGATCGTTCTGCCGTAGTCGAATAGGTGCCGAATTGCGGCGGCGTGAGGGCGGTAACCGCGCTGCTCGTCGACGAGATGCGCGCGCGGCGGTCGAACGCGGTGATTGGCCGTCCGCGCGCTGGCTTGCGGACTGAGCCCGCCGAGGGCGCACATGTCGCGCTTTACGCCGGCGACGAATCGGCCTCGCGCAGCGTGATGCCCGTCCAGGTGCCGCTTGCAGCGAGCTCGCCAATCAGCTCGACGATCGTTTCCCGCACCACAAGCGCCGCGGAATTGATGGGGGACGTGTTGGACCAGCACAGGCTCGCGGGTCGGCGGATCTCCGGCTCGACAATCCGACGCATCTTCGGCCGGTTGGACGGCTCGCGCGACGCCAGCGCAGACGCGGGCAGGATTGTGCACGCAAGGCCCGACTGCGCGAGCAAGATCATTGTCGGCAGCGAGTCAACATCGGCGATGATGTTGAGCGGCACATCTTCGCGTGCGAACGTGCGTTCGAGCAGCAAACGCAGCCCGTTCTGCACACCCGGCGCGACGAGCGGCACGCCGGCGAGCGACGCGAGTGTGCAGGTGCGCGCCCGCGACGGCACCGTGTCGCCCGGCTCGCCAAGCAGATGCAGCACTTCGTCAAACAGCGGCAGCGCGGTGATTCCGGTCGTATTGGATTCGCGGAACAGGATCGCGAGGTCGAGCCGCCCGTTCGCCAGCAATTCGTTGATGAAGCCGCTCATGCTTTCGAGGTACTGCAGTCGGATGCCCGGATAACGGGAGCTGATCCGCTCGAACAGTGGCACGGCGAGGATCGACGTCATCGTGGTGGGAAAACCCACCGCGACCGTACCGGACTCGCTGCCCACACCTTCCCGCACTTCCTGTCGTAGTTGCTCCATCTGCCGGAGCACAAGCCGCGCATGGCGATAGAGCGCCTGCCCTGCGGCGGTCGGCCTCACGCCCTGCGGGCTGCGCACGAGCAGCGTGACGCCGACGTCGCCCTCGAGCTTCGCGATCTGCTGGCTCAGCGACGGCTGCGCGACGAACAGCTTTTCCGCCGCCTTCCCGAGGCTCCCGTATTCCACGATGCTGACGAAGTAACGGAGCTGGCGGATGTCCATGGTGGTTCGGTCGGCGAGAAAGCCATAGGATACCCCTATGGCCGGCACATTCAAACGGTATTTCCGCCGCGCGAGCGCGTCACCTAAAGTCACTCCATACCCATTCAAGACAGCCGGCGTGCCCGGCGATGGAGGTGACAGTGAACGCTCCCCGCTCGCATGCCGGCGACAATGCCACGCAGGTCGCGGCCGACCTGATCAGCGCCGAACGCGCAATCGCCTTCGCGGCCACGCTCGATCATCCGGTCGTGCCCGCCACCGGCGATGCGTTGCTGCCGGCCTGGCACTGGCTGTATTTCTGGTCGATCGCGCAGCAGGCCGAGCTCGGCCCCGACGGCCATCCGCGCAAGGGCGGATTCCTCCCTGATCTCGGGCTGCCGCGGCGCATGTGGGCCGGCGGCCGGCTCGCGTTCGAGGCGCCGCTGACGATTGGCTCGACCGCGACGCGCACGTCGCGCGTGCTGTCGGTCGAACGCAAGGAGGGCCGCACCGGCACGCTCGGTTTCGTCACCGTCGAGCACGTGATCGAATCCGCGGGCGAAGTCGCGATCCGCGAGGAACACGACATCGTCTATCGCGGCGCGGCCGCGCCCGGTGCCGCTGCCCCTCCGCCGAAGGCCGCGCCCGACCATGCGCAATGGCAGCGAGACATCACGCCGGACGAAGTGATGCTGTTCCGCTATTCCGCGCTGACCTTCAACGGCCACCGCATTCACTACGACCGCACCTACGTGCGCGACGTCGAAGGCTATCCGGACCTCGTCGTGCACGGCCCGCTGATCTCGACGCTGCTGCTCGACCTCGTCACGCGCTCGCTCCCCGATGCGACCGTCGCCGGATACGCCTATCGCGCGGTACGGCCGACCTTCCTCGGCAACACGTTCGGTGTGTGTGGCCGCCTCGCCGACGACGGCAAGACCATCGATCTCTGGGCCATGGATCACGACGGCTGGCTGACCATGTCCGCGAGCGCGACCCTCGCCTGACTCATTTCGAGCATTCCCCGATACGAAACATGAATCCTACCGACGCGTACCAAGACATTCGCGAAGCCGTTCGCGACCTGTGCGGCGAATTTTCCGCCGAGTATTTCCGCAAGATCGACGAGGAACGCGGCTATCCCGAAGCGTTCGTCGACGCGCTGACGAAAGCCGGCTGGCTCGCCGCGCTGATTCCGCAGGAATACGGCGGCTCGGGCCTCGGCCTGACCGAGGCGTCGGTGATCATGGAGGAAATCAATCGCGCGGGCGGCAACTCCGGCGCGTGTCACGGCCAGATGTACAACATGGGCACGCTGCTGCGCCACGGTTCGGCCGAGCAGAAGCAGCGCTATCTGCCGAGGATCGCAAGCGGCGAGCTGCGCCTGCAGTCGATGGGCGTGACCGAACCGACCACCGGCACCGACACGACCAAAATCAAGACGACGGCGGTACGCAAGGGCGATCGCTACGTGATCAACGGCCAGAAGGTGTGGATCTCGCGCGTGCAGCACTCCGACCTGATGATCCTGCTCGCGCGCACCACGCCGCTGTCGGATGTGCAGAAGAAGTCCGAAGGGATGTCGATCTTCATCGTCGACCTGCATCACGCGATCGGCAACGGGATGACGGTGCGCCCGATCCCGAACATGGTGAATCACGAGACCAACGAGCTGTTCTTCGACAACCTCGAGATCCCCGCGGAGAACCTGATCGGCGAGGAAGGCCGGGGCTTCAAGTACATCCTCGACGGACTGAACGCCGAGCGCACGCTGATCGCGGCCGAATGCATCGGCGACGGCTACTGGTTCGTCGACAAGGTGTCGCAGTACGTGAAGGATCGCGTCGTGTTCGGCCGCCCGATCGGCCAGAACCAGGGCGTGCAGTTTCCGATCGCCCGCTCGTTCGTCAACGTCGAGGCCGCGAGCCTGATGCGCTTCGAGGCCGCGCGCCGGTTCGACGCGCACGAGCCGTGCGGCGCGCAGGCGAACATGGCGAAGCTGCTCGCGGCCGACGCGTCGTGGGAAGCCGCGAACGCGTGCCTGCAGTTCCACGGCGGCTTCGGCTTCGCGTGCGAATACGACGTCGAGCGCAAGTTCCGCGAAACGCGTCTGTACCAGGTAGCGCCGATCTCGACGAACCTGATCCTGTCGTATGTCGCCGAGCACATCCTCGGCCTGCCACGTTCGTTCTGACGGGAGTGACGAACATGCGCCCACTGGAAGGCATCAAGGTCGTCACGTTCGAGCATGCGATCGCCGCGCCGTTCTGCACGCGCCAGCTCGCTGACCTCGGCGCGCGCGTGATCAAGGTCGAACGGCCGGGCGTCGGCGACTTCGCGCGTGGCTACGACGAACGCGTGTCGGGGCTCGCGTCGCACTTCGTGTGGACCAACCGCTCGAAGGAAAGCATCACGCTCGACGTCAAGCAGCCCGCGGCGCTCGACGTCGCGCACGCGCTGCTCGCCGATGCCGACGTGTTCGTGCAGAACCTCGCGCCCGGCGCGACGCAACGCCTCGGGCTCGACTACGACACGCTGCACGATCGGTATCCGCGGCTGATCGTCTGCGACATTTCCGGCTACGGACTCGACGGGCCGTTTCGCGACAAGAAGGCGTACGACCTGCTGATCCAGAGTGAATCCGGATTCCTCAGCATTACCGGCTCCGACGGCGAGCCGGCCAAGGCCGGCTGCTCGATTGCCGATATCGCGGCAGGCATGTATGCGTATACGAACATCCTCGCCGCGCTGATCGAGCGCGGCCGCACCGGACGCGGCCGGCACATCGACGTGTCGATGCTCGAAAGCATGGTCGAGTGGATGAGCTATCCGCTCTACTACGCGATCGACGGACAGTCACCGCCGCGGCAAGCCGGCGCATCGCACGCGACGATCTTTCCGTACGGCCCGTTCAAGGCCGGCGATGAGAAGACCGTGATGCTGGGCCTGCAGAACGAGCGCGAATGGAAGCGCTTCTGCGAGACCGTGATCCGCCTGCCCGAACTGGCGGCCGACGAGCGCTTCGGTTCGAACAGCCGCCGCGTCGCGAATCGCAACGAGCTCGCGGCCGTCATCGTCGGCGCGTTCTCGACATTGACGGCCGACGACGTGATCGACCGGCTCGAGCAAGCCGGCATCGCGAACGCGCGGATGAACGACATGCACGGCGTCTGGACGCATGAACAGCTTGCCGCCCGGCATCGCTGGACGCGGGTCGACACGCCTGCCGGCGAGATCCCCGCCCTGCTGCCACCCGGCATCACGCCGGGCGACGATCCGCGCATGGATCCGGTGCCGGCGCTCGGTCAGCATACCGATGCCGTGCTGCGCGAGCTCGGCTATACCGGTGAACAGATTCACACGTTGCACGCATCCGGCGCGGTCTGACCGGTTCTTTCCGCGCTGAACGAAGCGCGCCCCTCATCGACATATCGAAGCGTCTCCGCGTCCGTTCACGGACGCGAGAGCGCCACAAGACTGGAGACATAATGGCGAACACCGTCAATGCCGCCGGCCGGCTCGACCGGCTGCCGATTTCAAGGTTCCACTGGAAGATACTCGGCCTGATCGCCGGTGGCGCGTTCCTCGACGCGTTCGATATCTATCTCGCCAAAGGCTCGGTCGCGGCGATGGTCAAGGATGGCTTCACCGACCTGCGGCATGGCGCGATGTTCGTGTCGTCGACGTTCGTCGGGATGATGATCGGGGCGTTCGTCGCGGGTTATGTCGGTGACCGCCTCGGGCGACGGTATTCGTATCAGCTCAACCTGGCGGTGTTCGGGCTCGCATCGGTCGCGGCGTGTTTCGCGCCGAATATCGAGTGGCTGATCGTGCTGCGGTTCACCATGGGGATCGGGCTCGGGGCGGAGCTAGTTGTCGCGGCCGGGACGCTCGCCGAGTTCGTGCCGCCCGAGACGCGCGGGAAGTGGGTGTCGTTGCTTGCGATCATCACCAACAGCGGGCTCTTCGCCGCGCTGGCTGCCGGGTAGTGGATCATTCCTTATCTCGGCTGGCGCTATATGTTCGCGCTGGCTGGCGTTGGCGCGCTCGCCGTGTGGTTCATGCGCAAACGGATGCCAGAATCGCCGCGATGGCTCGAATCGGTCGGGCGGCTCGACGAAGCTGAAGAGACGCTTGCCGCGATCGAGCAAGAAGTGAGCAAGCAGGTCGGCACGCTGCCGCCCGTACGACGCACCGTCGATCTGCACGTCGGGAAGGTGCCGCTGGGCGTGCTGTTTTCGAAGGGAATGCGGGGACGAACCGTGGTCGCGGCGCTGACGGCGATCGGTGTCAACGTCGGGCTCTATGGCTTCATTGCGTGGCTGCCGACGTTTTTCGTCACGCAGGGGTTGTCGGTCGTCAAATCGCTCGGGTTCGTGTTCCTGATGTCGATCGGCTCGCCGGTCGGCGGGTTAATCGGCTATCTGATCGCGGATCGGACGTGCGAAGGGAATTGTGATTGCGTCGATTCTCAGCATCGCGCTCGGCTGGCTGTACGTGTCGTTACGAGACACGACGGCGATCATCCTGGTCGGATTCTGTCTCGTCAGTGCCATCTATACGATCACGACGCTCGGGCTGTTCGGCTACATTCCCGAACTGTTCCCGACCGAAGTGCGGCTGCGCGGCACCGGTGTTGCGGGCATGTGCGGACGAATGTCGTCGATTGGGACGCCTGCGCTGGCATTGGCGCTTTACCAGGCGTTCGGGGTATCGGGCGTGATCGCGATGGTCAGCGCTGTGCTCGGCGTGCTGTGTGTCGCGATTGGGCTACTGCGCGTCGAAACCCGCCGGCAGGCACTGGAAGAAGTCGCACCAGGAACGAGCGATGCGGACGGCGCAGCGGTCAGCTCAGGGGTTACGCAAACCTGATTGCCAACATACGAGCAAATAGAACTACGCGGTCGGGAGCCGGCAATATGCCGATAGGCGACGGGCCAACGAAAGGCGCCGGCCCCGACTCACGCTCGGAGCCGGCTTTTTCCTCGAGGTCGCCGGTCACATGTTCGGGTAATTCGGCCCGCCGCCGCCTTCGGGCGTGACCCACACGATGTTCTGCGTCGGGTCCTTGATGTCACACGTCTTGCAGTGCACGCAGTTCTGCGCGTTGATCACCAGCCGGTCGCTGCCGTCGTCGTTCTTCACGAACTCGTACACCGCCGCCGGGCAGAAGCGTCCCTCCGGCCCCGCGTACGTGCGCAGGTTCACGTTTACCGGCACGTTCGCGTCCTTCAGCGTCAGGTGCGCCGGCTGGTTCTCCTCGTGGTTCGTGTTCGAGATGAACACCGACGACAGCCGGTCGAACGTCAGCTTGCCGTCCGGCTTCGGATACTCGATCGGCGTGCATTGCGACGCCGGCTTCAGCATCTGGTGGTCCGCATGCTTGTGGTGCAGCGTCCACGGCACGTTGCCGCCCATCACCTTCTGCTCGAGCCCGACCATCAGCGTGCCGAGGTACAGCCCCTTGGCCATCCACTGCTTGAAGTTGCGCGCGCGGTACAGCTCCGTATGCAGCCACGATTGCTTGAAGGCGTCCGGATACGCGTTGAGCTCGTCGCTCTGGCGGCCGGCCTGCAGCGCGTCGAACGCGGCGTCGGCCGCCAGCATGCCGGTCTTGATCGCCGCGTGGCTGCCCTTGATCCGCGACGCGTTCAGGAAACCCGCGTCGTCGCCGATCAGCGCCCCGCCCGGGAACACCGTCTTCGGCAGCGACAGCAGGCCGCCGGCCGTGATCGCCCGCGCGCCGTACGACACGCGCTTGCCGCCTTCGAGGAACGCGCGGATCGACGGATGCGTCTTGTAGCGCTGGAATTCCTCGAACGGCGACAGGTACGGGTTCGTGTAGCCGAGGCCCACCACGAAGCCGACCACGACCTGGTTGTTGTCCATGTGATACAGGAACGAGCCGCCGTAGGTATCCGACTTCAGCGGCCAGCCGGCCGTGTGGATCACCAGGCCCGGCTTGTGCTTCGCAGGATCGATTTCCCACAGCTCCTTGATGCCGATCCCGTAGGCTTGCGGATCGGCGTTAGCGTCGAGCTTGAACTTCGAGATCAGCTGGCGGCCGAGGTGGCCGCGGCAGCCTTCGGCGAACAACGTGTACTTCGCGTGCAGCTCCATGCCGAGCTGGAAGTTCTCGGTCGGCTCGCCGTCCTTGCCCACGCCCATGTTGCCGGTGGCGACGCCCTTCACCGAGCCGTCGTCGTTGTAGAGAACCTCGGCTGCGGGGAAGCCCGGGAAGATCTCGACGCCGAGCGCTTCGGCCTGTGCCCCGAGCCAGCGCGTGACGTTGCCCAGCGAAATCACGTAGTTGCCGTGGTTCTTGAAGTTGTCGGGCAGCGCCCAGTTGGGCGTCGTGACCGCGCTCTTCTCGGACAGGAACAGGAAGCGGTCTTCCGTCACCTCGACGTTCAAGGGTGCGCCCTGTTCCTTCCAGTCGGGGAACAGTTCGGTGATCGCGCGCGGGTCCATCACCGCGCCCGACAGGATGTGCGCGCCGATCTCGGAACCTTTCTCGAGCACGCACACGCCGATCTCGGTGCCTTTCTCGGCGGCCAGCTGCTTGAGCCGGATCGCGGCCGACAGCCCGGCAGGGCCGCCGCCGACGATCACGACGTCGTACTCCATCGATTCGCGAGGGCCGTATTGCGCGAGTAAATCGCTCCAATTCATTCGCCAGCTGCCCCATCCGAGGCGGGGATGACCTCAGCCGCCAGGCCCGCGATCCGTGTCGCTCGCAACAGCACGGGCCGATCGACCATCTTCCCGTCGACCGTCACCACACCGCCATTTGAATTGCGCATCGAATCGAGCACCCGGCGCGCCCAGCAAACCTCGTCCGCACTCGGCCAATAGCACTTATGCACGAACCCGATCTGCTTCGGATGAATGCACAGTTTCCCGCCGAATCCCAGTTGCTTCCCGTTGAATGCATCACGCTCGATCCGTTCCCCGTCGTGAATATCCGGCGTCACCCCGTCGACCGGCGACTCGATCCCGGCCACCCGCGAAATCAGTGCGAGCTGAGACCGAAAGTGATTGAGCGGAACACCATCGTCGGACATGCCCACGTCCGCGATGAAATCGAGTGTGCCGAACATCAATCGCTCGACGTACGGCGCCTTTGCGACGTCGAGCGCATTCCACATGCCATTCGCGCTTTCGATCAACGGATAGACCGGCACACGCCGGCGCGCAAGCGCAACGGCCGCGCACACGTCATCGGCACGCTCAGCCTTCGGCAGCACGATACCGGCCACACCCTTCAATGCGCCGAGCGTGGCATCGGCATCGAACCATGGCGTGTTCCGCGCGTTGATCCGCACGAGCACCGGATGCTCGGGCGAAACCCATTGCGCTATCGTCTCACGCGCTGCGACTTTCGCCTCCGGCTCGACGGCATCTTCGAGATCGATGATGACCACATCGGCGCCACTTGCGAGGGCCTTATCGAACCGCTCGGGCTTGCTCCCCGGCACAAACAGATACGACTGGGCCGGCATCGAGCGTCCAACACCTGCGCGCACTGCAGCATCAGACGGCATCGACCACCTCCGGAACCAGTTTGAACAGATCGCCGACGAGGCCATAGTCGGCCACGCTGAAGATCGGTGCTTCGGGATCCTTGTTGATCGCAACGATCACCTTCGAATCCTTCATGCCGGCCAGATGCTGGATCGCGCCCGAGATACCGACCGCGATATACAGCTGCGGCGCGACGATCTTGCCGGTCTGGCCGACCTGGTAGTCGTTCGGCACGTAACCGGCGTCGACCGCCGCGCGCGATGCGCCGAGCGCAGCAGACAGCTTGTCCGCCAGCGGCTCCAGCACCTTCGTGTAGTTCTCGCCGCTACCCAGACCGCGGCCGCCCGACACGATGATGCTCGCGCTGGTCAGCTCCGGACGGTCAAGCTTCGTCACTTCACGGCTGACGAACTGCGACTTGCCTGCGTCGGCCGCCGCTTCGATCTTCTCGACCGACGCGCTGCCGCCTTCCGCCGCAACCGGATCGAAGCCTGTTGCGCGCACCGTGATGACCTTGATCGGATCGCTCGACTGCACCGTCGCGATCGCGTTGCCCGCGTAGATCGGGCGCTCGAACGTATCGGCCGAATCGACCGCCGTGATGTCCGAGATCTGCGCGACGTCCAGCTTCGCGGCGATGCGCGGCGCGACGTTCTTGCCGTAGGCCGTTGCCGGCGCGAGGATGTGCGAGTAGTCCTTCGCGATGTTCAGCGCGGTCGCCTCGACGTTTTCCGCGAGGCCCGCTTCGTGCTGCGGCGCGTCGGCCAGCAGCACCTTCGACACACCGGCGATCTTCGCCGCTGCGTCCGCAGCCGCTTGCGCGTTGTGGCCCGCGACCAGCACGTGAATGTCACCGCCGATCCTCGCCGCCGCTGCCACCGTGTTCAGCGTCGCGGCCTTGATCGACGCGTTGTCGTGTTCTGCAATCACCAGAATCGTCATTTCTTTCCGCTCCCTCTTACAGCACCTTGGCTTCGGTCTTCAGCTTCTCGACCAGCGTCTTCACGTCCGGCACCTTCACGCCGGCCGCACGCTTCGGCGGCTCGGCCACCTTCAGCGTCTTCAGACGCGGCGCGACGTCGACGCCCAGGTCTTCCGGCTTCACCGTTTCCAGCGGCTTCTTCTTCGCCTTCATGATGCTCGGCAGCGTGACGTAACGCGGCTCGTTCAGGCGCAGGTCGGTCGTGACCACCGCCGGCAGCGTCAGCGACAGCGTTTCCGCGCCGCCGTCGACTTCGCGTGCGACCGTTGCCTTGCCGTCGACGATCGTCACCTTCGACGCGAACGTCGCCTGCGGGAAATCGGCCAGCGCGGCCAGCATCTGGCCCGTCTGGTTCGAATCGTCGTCGATTGCCTGCTTGCCGAGGATCACCAGTTGCGGCTGTTCCTTGTCGACCAGCGCCTTCAGGATCTTCGCGACGGCCAGCGGCTCGACGCTGTCGTTCGACTCGACGAGGATCGCGCGATCCGCGCCGATCGCCAGCGCCGTGCGCAGCGTTTCCTGCGCTTGCGTGACGCCCACCGACACCGCGATCACTTCCGTCGCCACGCCCGCTTCCTTCAGGCGCACCGCTTCTTCCACCGCGATTTCGTCGAACGGGTTCATCGACATCTTCACGTTCGCGATGTCGACGCCCGTGTTGTCCGACTTCACGCGAACCTTCACGTTGTAATCGACCACTCTTTTTACTGCTACCACGATCTTCACGCGCTGTTCCTCCATCGGGTCGTTGGCATCATCCGGTTTCGCAGGCCATTACACGCGGAAACCCGTCCGGCGACAACTATCCATTGAATCTGCCGGTCATAGCCCGAACCTATTGCGCCGCGCGTTTTCCGGCGCCGAAAGCGACACGGCCCGGACGGTCCGAGCCTTGTCGTCGATCAGCGGTTCGCTGTCAGCGTGCCGGTAATCGCCAAAAATTGCGCAATATCGTCAGGCACATGGCAGTGGAGCGGCGATATCCGTACCGCGCCGCCGAGCTCGAACGATTTCAGCATCCGCCCCGAATACAGGCTCGAGGGAACGCGCTCCTGGGGCGCTGCTCCGAGCAACGGAAACTGCGCGCATCGCTTCTGCGGCTCCAGATTGCTCCTTGGGGGATTGCTGATGCCTCTCCAGACAGGACGGTCTGGCAGCATTCTCTGTATCTGTTGGATCAGACTTTCCGCCAGTTCTCCGAGCCGCTTCGATCGGGCCGATTGACTTCGAACACCTCGATATCGTCCTCTCGCAATGCGCGGGCCAGTCCCGCTCGATAAGTGCCCGTCCCTTCGACGCCAGCGCGGCACACTGACCCTGCCTCGTTTTCACGTACAGCATGTCATGCAGCAGCGCGTAGGGTTTCGTATTCGACGGGAGTGCAGTAGTCGATCGACGTGTGCATGCGCTGTCGATTGTAATAGCCTTCGATCCAGTCGACGATGTCCAGGCGAGCCTGAGCGCGGGTCTCGTAGCGCGTTTGGTAAATGCGCTCGACCTTCAGGGTTTTAAAGAAGCTCTCCATCGGCGCGTTGTCCCACGCGTTTGCACGCCGGCTCATTGAGACCATCATGCCGAACTCGGCGGCCAGATCGCGATACGCCCAACTGGCATATTGACTGCCCCTATCCGAATGCAGCAGTAATCCGGGCCCGGGTTTGCGTTGCCAGTACGCACTGCGTAATGCTTGGCAGACCAGATCCGCGTTGATTCGCTCCGACATCGACCAGCCGACGATACGCCGGCTTGCCAGATCGAGGATCGCCGCGAGAAACAGCCAGCCTTCGTCAGTGGCGATGAACGTGATGTCACTCACCCACGCTTGGTTCAGCTGCCAGCCATCGAAGCGCCGATCCAACAGATTCGGCGCCACCGGCAGATGATGCGTCGAATCCGTGGTGACTCGATACGGGCGCTTGTAGACCGGGCGCAGCCCCTGACGTTGCAGGCTGCGTCGCACGCGCTCAGCGCTCGCCGGCCGGCCCTGAGCACGCAATTGTCGCACGATGCGAGGACGGCCATAGCTGCCGCGACTGGCCCGGTAGATGGCCGCCACTTCGGCATCCAGCGCCTGGTTGGCCTGCGCCCTGACGCTGGGCGGGCGAGCCCGCCACTGGCAATACCCGCTGCGCGAGACGGCCAACACCCGGCACAGCCGGCTCACGCTGTACTGGTCGCGGTGTGCGTCGATCCAGGCGTACCTCACCGCGCCCCCTTCGCGAAGTACGCCGTTGCCTTTCGGAGGATTTCGATGTCGAGCTTCGCGCTGGCCAACTCCTTGCGCAACCT
Organism: Burkholderia sp. IMCC1007; assembly: GCF_027257875.1. Taxonomy (GTDB): domain Bacteria; phylum Pseudomonadota; class Gammaproteobacteria; order Burkholderiales; family Burkholderiaceae; genus Burkholderia. Next base: position 42,825 of record NZ_JAPVQY010000041.1, on the reverse strand, counting down.
GCTGACCTCGGCCTCCAGATCGCTGACCGGGCGACGACTGGAGCTCGGCGTGCTGGGTAACGGCCCCGTCGCCGCTTCAGCATTGCCTTTGCGCTGGTCTCGGCACCAGTTGCCCAGTGTCGCCACCGGTACACCCAGCCTGCGAGCGGCCTCATGCTGACCGACGCTCTCCGACAAGCGCACCGCCTCCAGTTTGAATTCCTGCGTGTATTGCCTTCTCGGCACCACGTTCTCTGCCATCCTGTTCTCCATACAGTCAAAAAGTTATCAAACTTCTTGCTGTACGTGGAATCGAGACAGGGTCACACCTCACCGAACGAATTTGCCCAGATGAGCAGGTCGAGATAGCCCGCCACATTGGTAGATACCGAAAGCGTTCCGAGGACCTTTCCTCCCACTGATCACGGCACCGGCATGCGCATCTATTCCAGCCGATCAGGCAGCAACCGCCTTTGAGGAATGCACCGTGAATGTCGGCACGGCGCTCGAAACGAATACGGACGCGGCGGAAGTGACGCAGCCCGGCATGCGTGCGTTCAATGACCCAGCGATATTTGAAGGCCGCTGCCGTGTTCGGTGCGGCGCTTGACGATCACCGGCTCGATACCGCGCCTGCGCAACGCGCTTCGATGGCGCTCGGAGTCGTAACCGCGATCGGCGTAGACCACGCGTGGTCGCTGCAGCGGATAGCAGCGCAAGCCACGAATCGGCGGAATCGCGTCGATCAACGGCAGCAATTGCGTGACGTCGTGGACGTTGGCGCCAGTCAGGATCGCGGCGAGCGACGTGCCGTTGGCTTCGGTGACGATGTGGTGCTTGGAACCGGGTCGCGCGCGATCGGTCGGGTTGGACCCAGTTTTTGGCCCGCCCCAGCGGCGCGGATCGACGATGAATCGACAGCGGCTCACCAGCAGCCGATCTGGTCTGCTGCGCGCAGCTTCGCGAGCAGCAGTTCGTGCAAGCAGTCCCACACGCCGGCGGCCTGCCAGTCGCGTAGCCGTCGCCAACATGTCACGCCCGAGCCGCATCCCATCTCGACAGGCAGGTCGCGCCATCGCAGTCCCGTCTTGAGAACGAACAGGATGCCAGTCTACGCAGCGCGATTCGACACTGGCAGGCGGCCCGGGTTCTTCTCGCGCCGCGGCTTGGGTTGCGGCAGCAGCGGGGCGACCAGTGTCCACAATTCATCGTCGACGATCGGCTTGGCCAACTCCTCGGCCTCGGTTGTTTCGATGCGTCAGGTTAACTGCTCGCCGCGAAAGCTAACAGCCCCATGGGACAGCCCCCATGGGGCCATTTAGAAACCGTCTCGTAGCTTCAAGGAATCGTCGTGCGAACCTGCTTGCCGCGAACCTCGCCACGCAGACCTTGCAGTTTCATCAGCCGCGCGACCGTACAGCGTGCCACTGAAATACCTTCCCGATTCATCCGCTTCCAGACCTTCGGTACGTCGTAGACCTGCATTTTGAACTGCCAGACGCATTCGATCTGCGGTTGCAGAATCTCATCGCGTTTGGCGCAGGTGCAGCGTTTGGAAGAATCGCGAAGCTGCGCAGCATGGCGTCGGTAGCCCGACCGGGCAATCCGCAAAACCTTGCAGATCGGCTCGACCCAGAAGGGGGGCGCGACGCTGATGCTGATCGACGAAGGCTTTCAGGACTTGAAGCGGCGAGCCAACCTTACCATCGCAGTTCGTACAAACATGAGGCGTTTCTCTCTCAGACTGCCGCGTGTCCGAAAAGCCACGGCTCTTCGGAGCAGCGCCTTGCTTCATAATCAAGTATGGCGTCACGCGACTTAAGGGTAACCGCTATATCGTCAAGGCCCTCAAGCAACCTCCTCTTACGATCCGCATCAACTTCGAATCGATAGAGCGAACCCGACGAAGTCGTGAGCTGTTGCGAAGGTAGGCTTACGTGGAAAGAGTAGTCATCGGCATTGGCAATTTCTTCGAACAGCTTCGCGACGTCCTCGCTCGCGAGCTGAACAGGTAGTATCCCGTTCTTGAAACAGTTTACGTAGAATATGTCGGCAAAGCTTGGAGCGACAATCACGCGAATGCCGAAGTCGTAAAGAGCCCACACTGCGTGCTCTCGGCTCGATCCGCATCCAAAGTTCTCTCGCGTCAGGAGCGCCGTAGCATCATGAAAGCGGACCTGATTGAGCACAAACTGAGGATTGGGATTTCGCTGGGAAATGTCCATTCCCGGCTCGCCCGGATCAAGATACCGCCACTCGTCGAAGAGGTTCACGCCAAATCCGGACCGGCTTATTGATTTCATGAACTGCTTCGGAATGATGGCGTCCGTATCGACGTTCGCACGGTCCAAAGGAGCGACGCGTCCATTGAACTCGATAAACTTTTCCATTAGAGTCCCCGCCTGCTAATGTCGATGAAACGACCCGCAACTGCCGCAGCAGCGGCCATTGCCGGTGATACAAGATGACTACGCCCGCCTCTTCCCTGACGACCCTCGAAGTTGCGATTCGAGGTTGAGGCGCACCGTTCGCCAGGCTGCAGTCTGTCGTCGTTCATGCCTAAACACATGGAGCAACCGGGCTCGCGCCACTCAAATCCGGCCGCCCGAAAGACTTCGTCCAGTCCTTCGGCTTCAGCTTGTGCCTTCACCAACCCGGAGCCTGGAACAGCCAGCGCTTGCAGTACTCCAGGCGCGACTTTTTTACCTCGAAGAACCTCCGCTGCTGCCCGGAAATCTTCGATGCGCCCGTTCGTGCAGGATCCGATGAACACCTTTTGAGGAACAATCGAAGTGATCGGGGTCCCCGACTCGAGACCCATATATTTGAGCGCGTTACTGGCGGCCGCGCGTCGCACAGGGTCGACGATTGAATCCAGTTCCGGTACGTGCCCGTCTACAGGTGAAACCATCTCCGGTGAGGTTCCCCAAGTCACCATCGGCTTAACGGACGACGCATCGAATGTCTCGATTCGATCAAATTCAGCGTCCTGGTCGCTGTGAAGTTTTCTCCATTTCGCCACGGCTTGGTCCCAGCTTGCGCCCCGAGGTGCGTATGGGCGATCCCGCAGATACTCGATGGTCGTGTCGTCTACGGCCACCAACCCGACTCGTGCACCACCTTCAATGGCCATGTTGCACAATGTCATCCGACCTTCCATGCTAAATGACCTAATCGTTTCGCCAGCGAACTCAATTGCGTATCCGGTACCTCCAGCCGTCCCAATCACTCTGATGATGTGGAGGATGAGGTCCTTGGCAGTGACTCCCTCTCGCAGCTTCCCATTGACCTCAACGAGCATCCTTTTCATACGTTTTGCGAGAAGACACTGGGTAGCAAGCACGTGCTCGACTTCCGATGTGCCGACCCCAAATGCAAGCGAGGCGAACGCCCCATGCGTGCTAGTATGGGAGTCGCCTGCTACGACCACCATGCCCGGGAGTGTCGCGCCCTGTTCAGGCCCCACTACATGAATAATTCCTTGCCGGTGGTCTTGCAGCCCATAATGGGTGACACCGAAATCATTAGCGTTCTTCTCTAACTGGCGCACCTGCGCCCTCGAAAGCGGGTCGCGAATATCCTTGCTGCGGTCCGTCGTGGGGACGTTGTGGTCCGCCGTCGCGAGAACCGTATCAGGACGCCAAACGGCTCTCTTGGCAATGCGCAAGCCTTCGAAGGCTTGGGGGCTGGTCACTTCATAAACGAGATGACGGTCGACATATAGCAGTGCCATGTCGTTACCTTGCATTGCAACGACATGGCTATTCCAGATTTTCTCGAAAAGAGTAAGTCCACTCATTTTGCAGCCTCAGTGTTGTTGCATTCGGGATCAATCGAACCCCTACTCGTCGGAACGATGCGTGTTTGCTTCCGGCCTGCGTCAAGCCACTCAGGCTTCGCATAGACCCGGTCATAGGGCCCGGCCTTCATGACCTGCCCCGGTACGCCATGTCCAACCAACGACGGAATCTCAAGTGCCAGCTGAATCAACTCCGAGACATTGACTCCCGTGTTGAACCCCATGGCATTGAACATATGGACCATGTCCTCAGTGCACACATTCCCGCTAGCCCCTGGGGCGAAAGGACAGCCCCCAAGCCCAGCGAGAGATGCATCGAATCGGGTGATGCCCGCCTCCAGCGCCGCGAGACAGTTTGCGAGACCCATTCCCCGTGTATTGTGAAAATGCGCGGTCACCGTGAGTTCATGGAAACGCGAGAGCACGAGGTCACAAATGTGTCTGACCTGTTGAGGATTCGCCATTCCGGTGGTATCGCACAGCGTCAACCGTTTGATGCCCGACGAAGCAATACGCTCAATGTTCCTCAGCAAGTCGCTATCACCTATTTGCCCGTCAAACGGACAGCCGAAAGCAGTCGATAACGAAGCATTCACAGCCACCTCGGTACCGGCTAGCCTAGTCATCTCGGCGAACTGCTCAAGCGATTGCTCGCGCGTCATTCGCAAGTTCGCCCGGTTATGCGTCTCGCTAGCGGACATGACAACGTTGATTTCATCAAGGCTGCTTCTCAACGCGCGTTCGCAACCGCGAATATTTGGCACGAGCGCCGTGTACTCGACACCCGGAATGCGTTCGATGGATGCAAGTACCTCTTCAGCGTCTGCTAGAGCAGGTATAGCCTTCGGCGAGCTGAACGAGGTGACCTCAATCTTGGCGAGGCCCGTGCGGCTGAGCCGGTCGATCAAGCTCACCTTCTGGTTTGTCGGGACGAACACCGATTCCATCTGAAAGCCGTCTCGAACGCAGACGTCGTGAACATGCAACTTCCTTCCGTTAGATGTAGCCATCTCATGTCTCAAACAATACCTTTTTCGCGCAACTGGGCGATATCGCCACTTGCAAAGCCCAGTGATCCCAAAACCTCATCGGTATGCTGTCCGAGCTTGGGACCGAGCCATTTGGTACCTCCAGGCGTGGCACTGAGCTTCGGCACAACTCCGGGGAGATGCACCGGTACTCCGTCAGGCAGCACATGCTGCTCAATCATCGAACGCGCGTTGTATTGAGGGTCCTGCAAGATGTCTGCCGCGGTGTAGATTCGGCCACTGGGGACCTCGGCTTTTTCCAGAATATCCAAGGCCTCTTCGAGCATACGCTCGCGAGTCCACGCGGAGATTGCTGCATCGAGCATCTCGTTGTTCTTCACTCGACCATCGTTTTGAGCAAGAGCCGGGTCCTCACTCAAGTCGAGGCGACCAATTGCGCTCATGAGGCGACGGAATATTGCATCGCCGTTGCCAGCGATGATTATGTAATTTCCATCACCACAGAGATACGTATTCGAGGGAGAGATGCCCGGAAGACTCGCCCCGGTGCGCTCTCGAACATGACCTTGAACTGAAAACTCCGGAATCAAACTCTCCATAATCGCGAAGACGGACTCGTACAGCGCGACGTCAATAAATTGCCCAGTACCTCCGTTGACGTTCAGGTGGTGCATTGCAAGCAGCGCTCCGATTGCCCCGTACAACGAAGCAAGCGTATCTCCGAGGCTCACACCCACGCGAACCGGCGGTCTGTCGGGGAACCCAGACGTGTGCCGAAGTCCACCCATACACTCGGCGATTGCCGCAAATCCCGGCCGCTGCGCCAGAGGCCCGGTCTGCCCATAGCCGGAAATCCGGACCATTATCAGCTTTGGATTCAATTCAGAAAGCTGTTCCCAACCGATGCCCCACCTCTCGAGAGTACCCGGCCGAAAATTCTCGATGACAATATCAACTTCCTGTGCCAAACGCTTGATAACGTCGCGCCCCTCGGCTGTCTTGAGATCCAATGTAAGCGATTTCTTATTCCGGCTTTGTGTGTACCACCAAAGCGACGTTCCCTCGTGGAGCTTTCGCCATTTGCGCAAAGGATCACCGATACCCGGCGGCTCCACCTTGATGACCTCCGCTCCAAATTGGGCAAGTAAAGTGCAGGCATACGGGCCCGCTATCAATGACCCCAGTTCCAGCACCTTCACGCCGGCCAATGGTGAGCCCTGTTGTCGGAATTCGTTACTCACGTCTACTCCTGTCGCTCAGTTCGCAATCCAAGACCGCAGCTTTCCGCGCGAATTCCCTATCAGCGTGACCACGAAGTAGTCAAATCGCTATACCGGTCGCCGTTCTGCCAGCGGTTCAAGACGCTTCGTCCGTGCAGAGATTAAAAAAGATGGTTGATACCAACCTGCACACCGGTTTGGTTTGTGTTACCGGGCGAAACCAGATCGTAAGTGTTCACAGTGAAGCCTCGTCCACCGTTATTTCGCAGCACGCTCCCAAAGACATAGAGGGTTGTGCGCTTCGAGAGGTTGTAGAGCGCTCCGATGGTGAACCATGTCGGATGGCCAGAATCGTCCCGTGTCTGGTAGTGATTTACCTCTCCCACCACGCTGAAGTCTGGGAAGAATTGCTGGGATAGTCCTCCTCCATATACATTGCCGGGAGGCGAATAATGCAAGTCCCCGCTCACGTTTGTGTACCAAGCGTAAGCGGTGGTCAGGGCACGCTTGTAGCGAGCGGCCAAACTCACCCGACGGTCGACCAATCCCGATTGGTCCAATGATGGAGCAGTCGTAACCGTACCCTTGCTTTGTTCGTAGACAACTCGCGCTCCGAAGCCGCCAGCCTCGTATGCAAGCAAGCCACTTATGAACTGTCCGGCGCGGAAATTTCCAGCCACCTGCTGACCGAAGCCGTACATGAGCGCGCCACTGACGCCCGCATAAGGTGCGGATATGTACTTGACGGCGTTGTTCTGATTCAGGCTACCAAGGGGAATGTAGTTGGTAGACATGGTTGAAAACTGCGCAAGATACGTCGGGTCATAAAGAACCGACTGCTCAAAGAGGAGACTACGCTGTCTGCCGAACGTCAGCGTGCCGAACTTGCTGTCCAGTCCGACATATGCATAGCGGTCGAACGGTACGCCGGAGAATACATACTGACCATTCGCGATGTTAAAACCGCTTTCGAGCTTGAAGATGGCTTTATACCCCCCACCAAGGTCCTCCGCTCCTGTTAAACCGAATCTTGTCGGAGATGCGTTGCCAGATTGGAGTCCAAATACTGACTTACCGTTTGCATCAGCATTAGTAAGGTACTGGGCTCCGATATCGAGGTCGCCGTAAATTGCGATGGACGACTGCGCGAATGCCGCATTGGAACACAACAACAACATCGCAGCTGCCGCTAACTCCGACATCCTGTGCGCAAGTTTGCTCCCACTGATTATTTCCATATCCCATCCTCCAATATTTTTTTGATGCGGAATTTAAATTTCCATTATTCCGCTTACTTGTCGTCAAACCTCAAAACTGTGAAATTTCTTCACAAAATTATATTGCCAGCCTCACTTAAATACTTACAATCGATTTATATAAATAGAAAGTTATTTGTTGACGCGCCACACACGACTTAGCGCCAAATTCGGTGGAGCTAGCACTCTTCAAGATCGGACCATGTCTGTCAGCCTTTTATCGACCGGACGTAATCCAGCACCTCCGCTTTCGAAATGACGTCACCGTATTTGCTGTTGATATCAAAGAGATTTGCTTCGTGCGGGCCTTCATGACGGTCGCCGACGCATTCTCGTGGAACCACGACGTTGAATCCATGCTGGACGCCGTCCACGGCTGACGCGCGGACGCATCCACTGGTCGAGCATCCAATCAGGATGACGGTGTCCACGCCGGAAGAGGTCAACGTGCTGGCCAAACTGGTGCCAAAAAACGCACTCGCGTACTGTTTCTGAATAACCAACTCCGAGTCGAGCGGCTCGACCCCTTCACATACCAAGCTGAAGCGTTCGTCGACAAGGCACTTCAAGACAGGCGACTTTTTCACCCAAGCGCCACCGTCAACGAAGTGCTGAGCATGGTACTTAACCGTCGTGTGGATAACTAGCAAGCCCGCCTCTCTGGCTGCCTGCAATAACTCGACGCTCTCCGCGACTGCCGGCCCAACCCCAGAAGCGAACAGGGGTGCGTCGGGCAGCGTGTATGCCTGGCAGAAGTCGATGACAATGAGAGCGGACTTCTTCCCAAACCCCGACCTGCCACCCCAGACTCCCGCATAATTTGCTTCTGCGCTTTGATTGCTCATTGCATACCTCGTTTAATCATAGATATTCAGCGACGAACTGACTCGCACCAGTCACGATGGCCATCGCACGGTCAGTCCACCATCGACCACGATGCTTTGCCCCGTCACATACAAAGTGCCCCCGCTTGTGAGGGAACAAATCATTGACGCGACGTCTTTTTGCCGGCCTGCTCGCTTTTGGGCGATGCCTTTTCCGGATTCGCGCAACCCCGACTCCACGAAAGAGTTGAACGAGTCATCAATCTGCGACGCCTCGGACCCAGAATCACCGTGTTGCAACTGATGCCGCACAGAGCCAGTTCCATGGCAACCGCCCAGCAAAATCTGGGGACGCCAGAGACGTCGACATCATTCATCTCCCCGCTTCTCGCCGGTCTGCTCAACGAGAGTAGATGCCACGGGTACCCCGCATTGGCCACTGTGAAATCCAAGTGCCCGAACTCGCTTGGAGCCTTGCTCGAGAGCCTTTCGAATTGGTCGAGATCCCTCACGTCCACTGGATGCATCACAGACAGACCGCCTGCCAGTTTGACGACCCGTCCCGTTTCGCTCGGATCATGCAGATCCCCAGGGAAATACCCTGCAACAACCGCAATGTCCCGCTTCGCGTACTCGACAGCCACTGCCTGACCTATGCCGCTCGCGGCTCCTGTCACCAGCGCTACCTGCATTGTCGTCGTGTCAATTTAGGTACCCTTTGCCGCAGACTAAGTGCGGCTCCTACCTTTCGACGACGGGGAATCAAAGGTAATGCTGGCGATACCAATCGTTAACCTCGTCGCCTGTCGCGAGCCAGACGTCCGATTTTGAGGTGATGTATTGAAAAGCTCGGCGCAGGTGCTTGGCACGGAACGGCTGGCCTACGAGGAAGGTGTGCAGGCAGATAGGCATGACGCGCGCGTTCGTGGCACCTTCCTCGTAGAGTACATCGAACTGGTCGATTATCATGTCGCCGAATTGCTCGCCGGACACGCCGATATTCATAATCGCCGGAATGTCGTTTAGTTCAACCGTGTACGGGACGGAAATGAGGCTGCCCGTACGTGTGTTAAATTTGAAGGGCTGATCATCTGCCGTAAAATCGCAAAGGTATTCAACGCCAAGCTCGGCAAGGATGTGCGGCGTCGAGAAAGTTTGCGTCAAGAACGGGCCCAACCAACCCTTCGTTTTACGGCCAAGTGCCGATTCCATTCGAGTAAGCACGGTGCTGATGATTTCACGCTCGCGGTCCTCGTCGATTCCGGAGAGGAAATTTGCCGGCGCATTGTTAATTCCGTGTCCAATCCACGCCCACTTGCGCTTCTCGCCCTCCTCGATGATTTGCGGGTACTCTGTGATGATGTCTGAGTTCAGGCAGACGGTTCCGCGCATTCCGACTTCGTCCATGATGTCCATCATCCGCCAGAGACCGACACGGTTGCCGTAATCACGCCAACCATAATTGAGAGCATCAGGGGTGAATTTGGCTGTCCCCGGAACGAGCGCGGTACCTGCAATTGCCTCGGGAAAGTGCTCGATATTGACATAGGGCACGATTGCGACGCGCGCGCCATTAGGCATATTCAGGGGCTTACGCCCGACAATCGGGTCGTATTTGTAATGAGGCGTTTGGGTAAACTTTTCCATTTCATTCTCCAACTCTTCAATGTACGCAAATGTGCGATGTCTATGCCGTTGCAGGTCAAGTTACAAAAATCCGCTAAGCGCCAAATGGCCATGTAATAAACAGTCCGTTAAAACTGACTATCGGAAATTACGAGGCAATCTCTGTTTTCGACTGCGGTATGCGGCGAAGCATGTAGTAAGCGACACTGGACACTACGGCCGTGGCGGGCGATGAGAAGCTCGCTACCGTTTGGTCGGCCACTTGCATGAGGATGAGGCCAGCAGCAGCTCCTACCGACCAGGCAACAATTCCATGCGCACCGGGCGACGAAGCGGTTTCCGCCAGTCCATCAGCTGTAGTGGCGCCCTCAGTCATGATGTAAGTAACAGCAATGGCTACCCAAGCCACCACAAACACACCCTGATATGCCAGGGCCTTGAGGATGTAGCTGAACAGGCTCGACAACATAAGGAGGTAGACAATCAATCCAACCACGCAAGCCCAGAGCCACTTAGGCGCCTTCAGGCCGAGCGAGAGGTTGAAGAACGACGCCATGTTGATGGACGCCAAGAAGTAGTTTGCGGTGTTGATCCGGGTCTGCGTGGCCCACAGAAAAATCAACCCGGGGATGCCCATTGTCTTGAGCAATGCCAAAACCACCGACACCTCTGTCACACCTCCAATCATCTGCACTGTGTTCACGAGAAAGATTCCAACCAATCCGTTCACGACATAAGCAACTAAATAGAACGGCGAACCGAACGTGAAATGTTGAAGAAACGACACTTCTTTCTTTTTGCCAAACCGCGCGTAATCGAACGTGAACATCATGAGAATCCACAGTCCCATGTAGGCGATGTAACAGTGCCACCATCCCCCAGCGCCAGCATTTGCGGCCGGCTGCACGTGCAGCCACGCGTCCGTATAACCATTCTGGTAGACTGCTAGTCCGACTGCTGCAATTAGTCCAAGGCCATAAACTGGCAGCAGGATGCCGTTAAGCTTGTCGAGCCAATGCTGGATGCTCCCGAAGACCAGAGGGACGCTATAGAGCACCACAATCGCACATGCGACGGGGTACGAGATTGTCCCGAACATAGAGTTCAGTGATACCGCGATAACAGAACCCTCGAACACCGCGTAGTAGATAGCCGTTGCGAAGAAGATCAAAGTTGCGAGAGCAGCACCACTACGCCCGAAAACTCGAAACGAGAATTGCGATACTGACAGCCCCGTCCTGGTTGCATAGGCTACTATCACCGAGTTGACCAAAGCGAAGGTCACAACAGATGCGAGCATTCCTATGACCGTGCTCGCGGTACCGAATTGCGTTGCGAGAATTGCTGCAACCACGATATAAAAGACAGCGCTACAAACTGCCCACCAAGCCATGGTCAGGTTGAGTTTCGGCATCTTCTCCCCGTCCGACACAGGCAACATCGAAAAGCCGAAGCTTTCTGCCGAGTCCGATTTCCCATTCATTCCAGCCATTGTCTTCTCCTTGAGTCTGGAGCGGGCCTCAAACGCTTTCTGAGGCTTCGTCTTCGTTATGCAGTCTGTTTAGCACGTGGGCCATTTGCACAGAGCAGGCGCGGCATAATCTTTTCGCCGAAGTCCCGCACACCCGCGAGGAAGTCCGGGAAAGTCCAGAGCATTCCCGCGATGCCCGTCGTTTCGGCAATCTCGTCAATCTGCTTCGCTACGTTCTCGTATGAACCCGCGATGACCGGAATGCTCATGTAGGCCATGTTGCCTTCAAATGCTGTCTGCTTAAGCGCATCGCGCAAGTTATCGCTCGTGCCCCCGCGGTTCGAATCCATGTTCGCGCTGTTAATCATGTTTCCGATTGCTCCCACGTCGGCCTTGTCGATGATGGTTTGGGTCAGATCAAACGCCTCTTCGTCTGTATCCGCCGCAATCAGCGTGAAGCAAGCGAGCGTGCCAACCTTTCGGTTATGTTTTGCCGCCTCAGCCTGCATGGCGCCAGTCATAGTCTTCAGCCGGTTGGGCGGGGCAAAGACAAAGTTGTAGTCACCGTATTGAGCGGTGAACTGAATTCCCTTTGGTGACTGTCCAGCGCAGACGACTTTGATGTCGTGCTTTGGCTTCGGAAGGCAACTGCAATCCGTCAGCGAGAAATTGTCAGACTTGTAGTTAACGTTTTCATTCGCCCACAGGGAGCGCACCACTTCCACATACTCGGCGGCATAGTCGTATCGCCCGGCGTGGTAGTTCTCCGACGGCCACAGACCCATTTGCTCATATTCGGGACGATTCCAGCCTGTCACGATGTTCAGCCCACAACGACCGTTACTGATGTCATCGAGCGTCGCAATCATTCGAGCTGCCACTGCGGGATGCAAGCTCGGGATTCCGCTGCTGGCAAACATTCGAATCTTCTTGGTGGACGCCGCGAGTGCTGCGCTAAGCGTGAACGACTCAAGACACTCGTCCCAGTAACCCGTTGTACCGCCGAAGCCGCGGAACTTAATCATCGAAATGAGGAAGTCCAGGCCGTAACGCTCCGCCTCCTGCGCGATGGCGACATTGTGTTCGAAGGTCGGTGTGTATACGGGACTTCCCTCAGAGAGAATGTAACCGTTGCTTCCATTGGGAAGAAAGATACCGAATTCCATGTCTACTCCTGTATGCGTCGTTTGTTTTGCCGAATCGGCGTTATCTGAAAATTCAGGGGCATACGGTCAAGTTTCGCCGCGCCACGGGATATGCCAAATGAAATCTCGCTGCCTGCAAGGTATTGCGCGAAGATTCCTATCAATTTGGACATCTAAATGAAATATCTTTGAAACCGATGTCCACGTCTCATAATCCTGCAGTCAAAAATTCTTAGCCATTCCTGTTTGAGCAAAGCAGCTTTCTCGTGCATGAAGCTGGACGTGAACCGACACCGCTAACGCGCCCGCACAACGCCCCCATCAGCCCAAATCAGAGGCGTCGTAGAGTCCCCCATCTCCACTTCCTTCACGCGGCCAACAAATATCTGGTGGGATCCGTAAACGAGAGATGACTCGACCTCGCAAATCATCGACGAATGGGCATCACTCAAGACCGGAATGCCCGCGGCCTCCTTCCAGTCTCCGTGAAGGAACCGCTCTTCGCCTTTTAGCGCGCCACTAAAGATAGACACAAGCCGCTCATGTCTCTGTGCGAGGAAGTTGACAGAAAACAATCTACTGGAAGAAATAACGGGGTGAAGACTCGCGGACCGGTTGACGGATATCAACAAGCTGGCCGGCGACATGGAAACAGAGATTACAGCGGTCGCAATCATTCCGGCTCTACCATCCTCGGAGCCAGAAGCGAGAATTGCGATGGGCAACGCCTGACGTCGCATCGCGACTTTGAACTGGGCCGTTGTAGCATCGTGTTCGATGCTACGAGGTGCCTCAGTCGGAACCATCGCCGGCAAGTCTGTTGCCGGTTCTGGTGCGCTTATTATTGTGACCATGTTCGCTCCTCCAAATTCTGTGCGGATTCAAATACCAATTCCACACTGGAATTTTGGCAGAGTACGAGTCACATGGTGTTACTCATTGAGCAATGCAGGATTGCTCTTTCTTAGCGAACCTAATTTCTTTTGCATCGGCAGATAGCGTCACGTTGCGCGAAGCAGCAAGGTAAGAAACGAGACTTCTTGCCGACGCCGGAAGTTGGTCTACAGGTCTGTGAATCATCAGCAAACTGCGGAGGGCCCACGGTTCGTCTATCTTTCGCGCTTCGACATTCTGGGAAGCAGGACCCTGCAGAGCAAGCTGTGGAAGAATGGACAAACCCAAGCCGGCAGCCACCATTCGGCGGGCACTCTCGAAGCTAGAGGAATGAGCTATGACATTGAGCTGCCGTCCTCGCTCCTCTGCGGCGTGCTGAAAAATCTTGTGCAAAGCACTACCTTTTTGCATCGATATAAAGGGATATTCCAGCAGTGAGTCGAAACGTAAGGTGCTCTCTCGCGCAAGCGGATGAGCTTCGGGCAACGCAACCATCAGTTCGTCTTGGTGCCATTGGCTGCAGCACAGACTCGACGGAACAGTGGTTGCCGAGACGAAGCCAATGTCCGTTCGTCCCATCTGAACTGAATGCACAATCTCGACTGACGTAACCTCCTCCACCTCGATATCTACGGTGGGATTTTCGGTCTTGAACGCAGCGAGGCGTTCGGGCAGCAGTAACGATGCGGCTGACATGTGAGCCTGGATTCGTACTCGACCAAGCGTTCCCGAGCGCATTGCGTCAAGTTCGGAAGCGATTTGCTCAAAGATGGCAAAGGCGTCGCCGAGGCGAGAGAATAGTGCCTCTCCTGCACTCGTAGGCGTCACTCCGCGGTCATGCCGATTCAACAAGGTGATGCCGCTTCTGCATTCCAAATCGGATATCCGTCGGCTGACGGCCGACAAAGCGATATTTTCTCGCTCTGCTGCAGCGGCAAGACTTCGCTCTTCAATCGCCGCTGCATAGACTCGCAACGTTACGAAGTCGAGTCCCAGAGTTCTCCAGGAACGTGAACGGTTGGTATTCACCCTATACTCCTTGCCGAAACGGTCGGTAACCTAAGGGCTTGCGATTACAAGGTGCGACCCATCTCTTCGGCTTCGAATATAACTGCAGCTAAGGAGCGAGGGGCAACGCAGTCCCCCACACTCCGAACATCACTCACGATGCCCCTAAGCTCAGCACTGAGTGAGGTCTGTGGCTTCCGTGCTATCGAAACCAGGACTGTGTCCACGTTGGTCTCTAGCCTGGAAGGACCTCCCCAGTTAGAAACAATCCACACTGAAGTGCCGTCAATCTTGTCGAGGTTCTGCTGTGGTGTGATGCGAACGCCATGCGTGGTCAAACGAGGCAGCACAATCGAATATTCAAGCCGGCGCTGCGTGTCAGCGCCTACGACGTTTTGAGGGCTGATAATTTCAACATCGACGCCCGCCGTTGACAGAACTTCGGCGACACCGAACGGTAGATACTCGCCCGTTTCGTCCAAGATGATGACCTTCTTACCAAGTGAGCGAGCATCCGCCAGAGTCGCTCGCGCACCTGTCTCCATGTCTAAGACGTTGGCCTGGTCAATCCCAGGGATGGTTTCGCGATCTGGCCTGAACGGACTTCTTGCATACTTGTCATAGGTCGAGCCCGTGGCGAGCACAACACAGTCCGGAGCCATGGTCCGGATTAAGTCGAGCGTTGCGGTTTCGCCGAGGCGCACTACTACGCCAGCTGCATCCATTGCTCGCGCGAGATTGTTGATTGCGACTTGCCACTCATCCCTTGACGGGAATCGCTTGAGCAAATCCAACCGACCTCCGAGGTTCTCGCTCCTCTCTATGAGAGTGACCGAGTGGCCGCGGCGTGCGGCCAGCTGGGCGGTATGCATGCCGCCCATTCCACCGCCGACTACCAGAATCCGCCTGGGTGTTGCCACCGGACTAAGATTCGACTCGTTCCACTTCCACTCCCGACCCGCCTGGGGATTCATCAGACACACGGCGGGACGGTTCTCGAAAATGCGCGCGATGCACTCGTTGGCGCCGACGCACTCCTTGATTTCGCTGATGCGTCCTTCAAGCGTCTTCCTCACCAGCATTGGCTCGGCCATTTGAGCACGCGTCAACGCAACCATGTCGGCCGCGTCGCTCTGTAGCGCTTCCTCGGCGAGCTGGAGGCTCTTGATGCGCCCGACGATGAAGACCTTCCCGCGATTGCCGATGACGCGCTTTGCAATGCGTCCAAAAGGCAAGAGATACCCCTGTGGAACAGACATTGGTGCGACGGTCATATGTAGCGTATGGTAGCCGCCCGCACTGATGTTGAAAAAATCGAAGAGGCCGGAGGAAGCCAGAATCTCAAGTTGCTCTTCACTTTGCTCCGGAGTGATGCCGGCGGAGCCCAGGTACTCGTCGAACGAAATGCGTACACCAACCGCGATGTGCGCTCCAACGTTTTTTCGAATTTCCTCTCCGATGTCGAGAAGCAACTGACATCGCTTTGCGACAGAGCCACCGTAGCGATCTGTTCGCTTGTTGTAGGCCGGGCTCAAAAACTGACCAAGGAGATAGCTGTGAGCAGCGTGGAGCTCAACGCCATCGCAACCAGAGGTTTTCACGTTCAGTGCGGAGCGACCAAAACCTTGCACAACCTGGCCAATCTCGTAGTCGCCCATGACCAGCGGTACTTCATTGTGTGTGATTGACCGCACAGCTGAAGCTGCCCACAGGGGATGCCACTCATCCGTTATGGTGGTTCCACGGTCATGCACCCCAGTGCCGAAAAGCTGCACGAACTGCTTGGCTCCGTGCTCGTGGACTGCCCCCGCCAGCTTCTCGTACTGCGGGATGCATCTTTCGTCGTACGCCGAACATCCCTCATGAAATGAGCCCTTTGCGACGGGATACGCACCCTGTTGCTCGCATATGAACAATGCACAGCCACCTCGCGCCCGTTCGCGGTAATACTCAACGTGGCGGTCGCCGAGGATATTGTCGCGCCCGTAGAGGAGGGTCTGAGCTGTCATCATGATGCGATTCTTAACCTCGACGGGACCGATTTGGAGCGGAGACAGGACTCGGTCCAGAGGCCCACGTGCCGATGGCGCGTTTGCGGAAATCATGTTCAACCCCTTTCGTCACACTCACAGCTCATCAATAGTAGCCACGTAATCCTTCAACGACTCACGTAAAGCGACAATCTTCGGCACGGGGTAGTGGATGGTGCATCGAAGCCTGCCAGGCATACCACGAGCCCGCTCTTTCAGGCCCTGTCCCTTCGGGGTTAGCCGAATCAACGTCACCCGTTCGTCTTCGACACCGCGCTCGCGCGTCACTAGTCCGCCTTTCTCCATTCGGCGAACCAGCGGACTTAGCGTGCCCGAGTCCAGAAACAAAGCGTCTTCGAGCGTCTTCATCGGTACCGTGCCCCTTTGCCACAAGACAAGCAGTACGAGATATTGCGGGTACGTGATGCCCATAGGCTTCAGTTGCGGGGTGTACGTACGAATCGTCTTGTTCGCTGCGGCATATAAAGCGAAGCAGATTTGATTCTCCAGAAACAGTTCGATATCAGACTCATCCGAGGTCGTATTTGGGGAACAAGCGGAGCTCATCACTCATCCTTATATTGCACACAACTAAGTTGATCACAACTCTTTTTGAGGAAGAGTAGCTATCGACTCGATAAATGTCAAAATCGTCAAAAACAGTGTTTACCCTCATCGCCAGCGGATTTCGAGTAGCTAGGGTTTACCCCACAAAATTACTGCCCCAATTTCTCGGCTTCCTCTGCGATATCGCGAGCCCATGCCGTCATCCAGCATTGCGCAGCGCCCAACTGCGAGCATGATGGAATGCCGACGGATGTCAGTTGCGGTGTCCAGCACTCCAGGCTGGTTTCGGTCGCAATACCCTTCGCGCCTCCTGCCAGTTCGCGTCCACATAGCGTCGCAGCAGGTTACGCACGAAGACGACACGGTGCCCTCGAGGCTTGGCTCATCCCTATTCGGTCAGGAAATCCGCATGTTCGCGTAGCACATCCTTGACCTCGCCTAGAGAGCGTCAAGCAGCACGGCCGGCGGCCAACATAATTGGCACCCCCCCACTCGCCCCCCCAAAGCCCGGATAGCCCATCCGCTTGCTGTCGATCAACTGCTGGTTGAAGTTGTGTCCGGGGGCTACAGGGTCAACTCCAATTTAGCCTTCGTTCAGCAGTAAGTCGTACCTCCTGTCAACGTCTGACGTAATTTCCCCAGTAGGGAGTATCTATCCGACGCTGACACCTCCAAAGAAGTCCAAGATTTTGTCCGCATCCCCGGTGGGTCAATTCCGCGTGGACATCAACGCAAAGGACGTAAAGAGCGTTCGGTGCCACTGTGGCCGGATAGAACTCGAGAGCCGCGTCGCTCAAATCGAGAGATGCGCATTGTCATGGAGGATCGGTGTCGCATCCAACCAGCCATGGTTGGCACAGAGCTCTCGAATAAGCAAAACGGTCAGTCGGGAAACTGCCAACGCCGCGGAAGACGAGGGGAGCTGTTTGGAAGCGCAGATCGCCACTACCCGTGCTAATGCAGGTGAAACGACAGGTACAGCCGTCAACAGGCCCGCCTCTAGCTCACGTTTAAGCGGCATCACGGGCAGTAAGGTCTGGCCGAGTCCAGCCAGCAATGTAGTGCGCAAAATGCTGATCGAGCTGATGTCTGCGATGACGTTGGGAGGAGCATAGCCGCTCTGACGTGCTGCGGCTTCGATGATTGGTCGTACGCCATGAGGGTCAGCCGGCAGGATCAAAGGCAACGACAACGCTTTTTTCAACGAGATGGATGCTGGCGACCTGCGGCGGTTGGGTTCCGCAGGCGCAATGAGGCAGAGTCGTTCGGTGAGGATCGGTTTATAAGCGAATTCTGAGAGCTGGCCATCATCGAACAGAATCGCCAGATTGATCTGTCCGATTCTTAGCTGCCGAATCAGATTTCCAGTCAACTCTTCTGTTAATTCGAGTTCGACCTTCGGGAACTGCCGACGTACCGCTTGCAGCAGTGGCAGTGCCAACGCGTTGGAAACACTGTGCGGAACCCCGAACACCACCTTGCCACTGAGCTCGGCTGATGAGCTATGCACACTGGTTCGAGCGTCTTCGGTCTGTCGCAGGATGGAAATTGCATGCGCCAGGAAAATTCTACCTGGCTCGGTCAGCTCTACGCCGCGGTGCGACCGATGGAGCAAACGGGCGCCCAATTCGCTTTCCAATTGTGCAAGCTGATGACTCAGCGCGGATTGCGCGATAAAGACTTTTTCCGCAGCTTTCGAAAAAGTACCGTGCTCGGCGATGGCGACGAAATACCGTAGTTGGCGAAGTTCCATGTTGTGTTCGATGCCGAGAGTGCGGCTTCACATCACACCTCGCTATCTGTTTTCAAGATGGTGTTAGCTGAAAATTGTATTCGCCAGATGGCTGTGGAACGGCTTTAATGACCCTACCGAGCCGCCAACGAATACTCACGGTTACCCACCGAGACACTTCAGCTCACCAGGCGCCCGTTCGTGGCGGGGGCACTTCTGACCGGAAGTGAACCGATGTGCTGACAGAGGAAAGAGGAGATTCGCCTCTTTCCTCTGAGTCAGTTTTCATTCTGTTGGCTCGCGCTCATTTGACAGTTAGTTGGGCGCTGAGCATCTCAGTTTGAGTTTGAGTGAATGACCGCCGTCTAAAACGAGTTGTTCAATCCCATCGGGAGAAGCGGTCGTTAGACACGCACAGGAAGGCGGTCCTCAAGCCTCCAGAACTGCTGGCGTGGAGCACGATTCACTTTGGACAAGACCGGTCAGAACGCCAGCGGCGGCGACTCTACGGATATCGTCAGTTGGCTTAGCTGAACAGGCAAGCGGGGCGGTATATAGGGGCCACCACGCATGCGTCAGGGGCAGAGCGACTCGTCACTACACGCGCTCGCACCCCACCGTTCATCGGCTGCTCCAAACGTGCGCGTGTTTGTACCAAGGGCTATGAAATGGCAGTCTCAGCTTGACGGTCACCAAGCGCTCATCACGCGTGCTCGACGCAGCCCTACGCCATGGCCCGCTTGCGCAAGACGGTTTCACTTGTCGCCCGCTCCATCAGCTGCTTGCCGACAAGCTGGATGTACCGCGGTGTCCACCAGGCCGAGAATGCCGTCTTCGGATAGTTCATCAGGCGCGACACCATTGAGGCAAAGCTTTCCACCCTGAGTTCGAGGTAAAGCAGATAAAGCGAATTGCCCGACGAGTCCCGCGAGATCGCCATCGCCTCACGGTAGTACCCGACTTCGCGAGCCCTGGCGACCAGCCCATCCTTGTGGCTGCGAAGCATCTCATCGATCAGCGCTCGCATGTCCATATCCGATGCCGCATCCAGCGGGATCGCTGCAAAGACCGGCACTGCGGGTCCGCGCCCCTCGAAAGGCAGATGCTCATCTTCCCAATGAAACAGCAGTTCGGCGGGTGCGATCCGCTCCAGCAGCAGGCGATCCTGGTCGGAAAGCCGCAGCACCGACTCGACGGCCGAAGCGATGCCGGTGGTCTCCTCGGCCAGGATATAGGTGATCGCCAGTTGGCGATCCGGAGCGTTCGAAGGTACCAGGCTGATCGATGCTTCCAGTTCAGCCGTGGCAAGGGTGGAGGCTGCCGGCTTTCGTGCCAACCTGCTGCCGATCGACTCAAGCCGACGCGCCTCCGCGTCGTTGAAGAGGCCAGCGCCAAGGACAACTTGTTCTCTGTTCATGCGTTTCCGCCTTTTGTGGATTTGTTCGATCTCATGCGCGTCGGCGCATGCCCAATGCCTGCCTGAGTTCCACGCCGGGATCAGCGAGCAGACCGCCATCCAGCTGACGCTGCTCCTGGATCGCCCGACGCAGCAACGGCATCGATCGTCCATCGTTGACCGTGATAGCGCCAGTGATGCGCCCGTCGTCAAGGAATACACCAATGCTGCTACCCTCGCCCGTCGCCTGACGCAGAACAAGGGGCGCGGCGGGATCGGGATGTCCAGCAATCTGGATGTTCACGTCGTCCTGATCGGACCACATCCATGGAACGCCGGGCGGTTCCGCCGTGATCCCAAGCATCGCCGCAGCAGCCAGTTCGCCATGCTCTTCGGCCGGCTCCCAAGACTCCAGACGGACCCCGCGCGAGACTCCATGCGCATTCGGCAGGCGCCGGCGTGCCACGTCTCCCGCCGCAAAGATGTGCGCATCCGACGTGCGCCAGCGCTCGTCCACGACAACACCATCGTCGACCTCTAGGCCGGCGGCCACGGCCAGTCCACAGTTGGGTGTGGCCCCGATGCCGATAACCAGCACATCGGCCGGTATGCACTCCCCCGTGTCGAGCCGCAGAGCCTCAACCCGACTGATTCCCTCCACCGCGAGTGGGGCGACCCCAAAGCGGAACGCAATTCCCCGGGTCTGCAACATCAATGCGACCGATTGCGCCATCATCGCCGGAAGGCAGCGATTCATGAGGAACTCGCCTTTGGTCACCACCAACACCTCGCATCCGATGGCGCGAGCGGTCGCCGCCACCTCCAGACCGATGAAGCCTCCGCCGACAATCACGGTCCGCGGTCGAGTTGCAAGGGCGGTCCTGAGCGCCTCAGCATCCGCCGTCTGGCGCAGGTAAAAGACTTGCGCCAGATGCCCTCCTGGGATATCTAGGCGGATGGGCGAGGCGCCTGTTGCCAGCAAGAGCGTGCCGTATTGAATGCGGCCGGCGGTGGTCTGCAACCATCGTTCCTCGCGGCAGATGCGAATGACTTCGTGGCCGCGCCGGAACTCCACACCGATCGATTTGAATTCCTCGTCCGAGCAGATCCGCGGGATAGCCTCTCCGCCCGGCCTCAGTGCGGCCTTCGACAGCGCCGGCCGTTCGTAGGGGACGCAGTTCTCGTTGCCCAGGAGCACGACCTTCCCTGGGCCCGCATTGCGCGCCAGGAAGCGCGCGGCCGCAACGCCCGCTGGACCAGCACCGACCACGGCATACTCATAGGACGACTCCGGATCGCCCTGCCCCTCGCGGCCTGTTCCCCCGTTCATGCGGACACCTCCTCCAGCCATCCCTCCAGCCATTCGACGGCGTGGTCTTCGACGTGTGTCTTGGACCACATGTCATGGCATTCGACATCGCCGATACGCGAGGCGCCAAGTTCGGTGAGCAGTCGGTCGAGCTTCTTTGCGCCGAAGCAAAAGGTGTGCGTGTGGCGCTTGTTGTCTCCCAGCCCGAACACCCCATAACGCAAGCCACGCAGCGACGGACGCTGCAAGCTCAATTTCTCATAGAAGGGACGTGCACTCTCGGGCAATTCGCCTTCGCCATGACTCGACGTGACGACCAGGACGGCAGCGTCTTGCGCGAGGACCAATGGGTCGGCTGTCTTCATAAGATGAACGGACACGCGGTGCCCGGCGGCTGAAACTTCGGACTTCAATTCGTCCGCAACCATCTCGGCCGTTCCGCCGTGGCTCCCGACCAGGATGATCATTTCCATGACTCGGTCCTCCTTACAAGCCAAGATCACCGGGCGCAGCGGCCGGCGGCCCCGGCAGGACACCCTCCTGCCGAAGTTCCTCAGCAAGGGATTGCCAGCGGTTCCATGAAACGTCCACGGCAGGGTGAACAGTTCCGCACTGTGGGCACGTGCGCAACGCTTGGCTGCCGTTGAATGCCTCACAGGATTCGAGGTACCCCTCCTGGCAGAACTTCTCATGGGCACTCCAGACGTGCCGATGAACTTCACCGGAGCACTTTTCGCAGTACCACGCGACACCTTCGAGCCGTGGAAACTGGGCCTTGGCCCGGATGACAACCGACTCGGTCGCCGGAAGGTAGCGATGGGGCGTGCCGGCCGGCACGTAGACGGTGTCGCCGGGACCCATCGGGTAGCTCTTGATGGACTGCGACTGGAAAAGCAGCGTTCCACTGCCGGAGAGCAAGGTGAACACGACATCTCCGTCGCAAATCAGATAAAAGGGCTGGGGATCCGCGTTGCGGCTCAAATGCGTCTGCGGATCGACATCGCTTGGAAAGATCGGATACTCCGCGTAGGAATTGAGGCGCATGGCCTCCTTGAAGACATGAAAGGTTTTCTTCTGGGGCATGATGGTCTCCCTTAGGACGTGAGTTCCCGCATCGCCAGCTCTGCGCGCGCGGCAAGCTCGGCGTTCACCATGTAGCGCGACCAACCCCAGCTCTCCAAGGGGAAAGGGTCGTTCTGATGGCCGCATGCGTGGCACTTGCGCAGCTCTGGGTCCTCGTTGACCCGCAATGCCCATGTTCCCGAGCCAGCCACAGTCGGCACGAGCTCGCGCCCGGACGCACTGGTGAACTTACTGGTGACAGAATCGAACTTGTGCGCGAACCCCAGCGCATTGCACTTCGCGCATCGGAAGCCCAGCGATTCGGTTTGCGCACCCTGCGGCTTCTGCCGCTGGTAGTAATAGAAGACCAGGTAGTCGTCTTCGGATCCCGAATCTATACCGGAAACATCGTGCCCTCCCTGTTGCACGAACATCTGGCCGGCGCGAAGAAAGCCGAGGCTGGAGCCCAGGCAAAGCAGCACCTCGTCGACAGAGTTCTGGTGCTCGAAGCGCCCTGATGGCCTGTGGTCGCCACGCTGGATAGCGGTGAGTGTCACGATTGCGCCCGGATGCGCGAACGGAAAAATTGGCGCCAGTGAGCAGTTCTCCCGGATCAACTCCTCGTAGATGTTGGCTTTGCGCGGGTAGAAATCCGGAGCGGGGGCCGGAATGGTCAGCGCTGTTGAACTGGTGTCCATAGGTGTCTCCTAGTCAGGTGCTCTCAAGATGGTCTTGCGCCGCACGAAGCTGCTAGTCGCGCGAATTCGTCCGGGTTTAGCACACGATGCTGGGCAATGGCCGCGGCCTTGGCGCGCAACAGCAAATCCCTCTTGGCTGCTCCATCCATCTCTAGCCGCATCGCATCCAGCATGAAATCGATGTTGGCGAGTCCGCTGCCCTTGCCGACGACGAGCTCCACCGCGTGCCCTCCAATCAATTCGGGGCAGAAGGGGAAGAGCCACTGCATCGGCTCGGCGTCACCCAGAAGGCGCGTGTACTCCGTGCTCACAGTGCCCGATTCGATCTGCGAATAGCTCCTTCCCACCACCGGCTTGTTCGGAGCCGCCGAGACACGCGAGCACCTTTGGACGAGTTGCGCCAGCGGATGGATGCGGGAAAGATCGAGCGTGTGCTCCAGGCCGTAAAGCAGCGCACCGGCGAGAGCGACTTCCTCCAGCGGGGCGTTTCCCAGCCTCTCTCCCAGGCCAAGAGCCGACGTGTGGACGATGTCGGCACCTGCATCGATGCCGGCCAGGGCATTGGCGGCACCTAAGCCGAAGTCATTGTGAGGGTGAAGCTCGACTTCCAGTGCAGTCAAGGAGCGTACAGTGCTGACGAGATGTCGCGCGCCCTCGGGACTGAGCGCTCCGAAAGTGTCCATCAGGGCGACAGCGTCATACGGCCCGCTCGACGCGGCCTTCACAATCTGTTCCAGGACGGCAAGGTCCATACGGGAACTGTCGGCGATGAGCAGGGTAGTCTTGAGGCGGCCGCGCTTGGCGGTTTCGGCCGCTCGCAGGGCCTTTGCGATGGCATCGTCCACGCTCCACCGGAAGACCTTGCAGTACTGCTCGTTGGCCAGAATGATGATTCCCACGCCATCAGCCCCGGTTTCAACGGCCTTCTCCACATCCTCCGGGGTCGAACGTGCGATGGTCCAGATCTCAGAGCTGAGCTTCATGTCGACCAGTTCACGTATCGTGTCGCGATCCTCGTCAGATACGGCCACCATACCGGCCTCGATCCGATCGACACCCAGCGCGTCTAGCGCTTGGGCGATTTCGATCTTTTCCTGCCTGGTAAACACCACGCCAGCTTGCTGCTCGCCGTCACGCAATGTCACGTCGTGAATTCGCAGCCTCTTCCTGGGTTCTCCTTTTTTGTCCAAGGCGGCAAAGTTGTGCCAACTCACGAACCACTTCTCACCATATTCCATGCCACGCATCGCTGTCCTACCTCCAAAATCCGTTTGATCGTCGATGGACGACCTCGCCACTTGCGGCGGGGTCTTCATCGCCTGGCTCCATGACGGGTCTGCCGTTTCAGTAGCCTTTTCCGCAAAGCCAGCCCCCGTCGATCACGATCGTTTGCCCCTGGATGTAGCTGGCAGCTTCACTGCAGAGGAAAAGGACAGAGCCGGCGATTTCCTCGGGCTGAGCCCAGCGTCCCAGGGCGGTGTTGGTCTCGATCAGCGAGGCCATCCCGGGCTGCTCGAAATAGTGCTTCGTCAGTGGGGTCTCGACGATGCCGGGAGCGATGGCGTTGCAGCGGATGCCCGTGTGGCCCAATTCCCATGCAATGGCTCGAGTGAGCCCCATCAATCCGGCCTTGCTCGTCACATAAGCGGCCCGATTCCGGAACGCGGACAAGCCGGCGATCGACGCGATGTTGACGATGCTGCCTTCGCCCTGTGCGGCCATCATGCGCGCTGCACTTTGCGCGCACAGAAACGGGCCGACGATGTTGACGTCCAGAGTCCGCTTCAATCGCGCCACATCGTGATCGAGGAACGGTTCCTCGTATCGAACGGCGGCGTTGTTGACGAGGATGTCCACTCGGCCGAAGGTTTCGGCAATCTGTTCGAATACGGTACGCACGCCATCGGTGTCGGTGATGTTGACGCCGACGCCGATGTGCTCGTCCCCGAGTTCGGCCGCCAGCTTGGTCGCGGCGGAACCATCGAGATCGAGAAGCGCGATCCGCGCGCCGGCTTTGGCCAGCGCGTTACAAATCTCCCGGCCAAGACCGCCCGCCGCGCCTGTGACAACCGCGACATGCCCGGCGAGATTCACGGAAGAATCGGTCATCGCCCCTCTCCTGCCCCACCCGTGGGGGAGCGCCCCTCCCGCATGTAGGCCAACGGGTTCCCACCGACATTGAGGTCGATACGGTAGATGGACGAACTCGCCGCAATGAACAACGTGCGCCAATCGGCACCACCCCAGTTCAGGTTGCCGACCTCTTCGGGGACCTCGATGAGACCGATGCGGTTGCCGTTTTGATCAAAAACCCAGACGCCCCCGGGGCCCGTGACGTAGACGTTGCCGTGCTCATCCAGCTTCATGCCGTCGACCACGCCTTGGCCGATCACGCCCTCGCCGATCCCATCGGCGAACACCGAGCCATTGGACAGACTGAAGTCAGACCCGACGTCAAACACCCGGATGTGCGCCCGATAAGTGTCGTTCACGAACAGGCGGCGCTCGTCGGGCGACAGGCACAGCCCGTTGGGCCCTTCGAAATCGTCGACCAGCAACTGGACCGGAGCGCCAGGAGTGCGCACGCAGTAGACTCCGCGAAATGCGAGCTGAGTGGGCCGCTCGAGGCCGACTGCCGGGATCGTGCGTCCCCAATCGGGGTCGGTGAAGATGATCGCCCCCGCGTTACTGACAATGACGTCGTTCGGGCTGTTGAGCTCCTTGCCCTGAAAATGCGAGGCGACCACAGTAATCTCCCCGTCGGGAGCTTCACGGATCACCCGGCTCGTGACGTGTTCGCACACGATCAGGCCGCCGTTCGCGTCCCGCGTCATCCCGTTTCCGTGATTGTTCGGGTTCCTGATAATGCTCACGCCCTCCTCGGGATGCCACCTTCGACGCTGGTCTCCGACGACGTCGCTGAAATGCAGCGACCCGTCGGCCATCCAGATCGGACCTTCGGTGAATGCGAAGCCGGTTGCGACACGTTCGAGCTGGGACGAGGGCCCCAACAGCTCGGAGAAGCTGCTGTTGTAGAAGACAGTCATGATTGCCCCTCTTCCGCGGAGGTCTCGTGTGCAGTCCGCGCGACCGCGTCTTCCTCGCTTCTTCGCTTTGCCGCGAACGCGAGATAGTCCAATTCGACCTCATGTCCCAATCCCGCAATCGGCTTTTCAGGATCGTCCTGCCAGATCAGCGACTCCTGTGCGATGTGCGGCGGGTGGTCCTGGATGGCAAAGAGCGCCCAATCGGCGGGGACGCCATCCTTGACGCCGACATTGATGCTGTGCTGCGCCCAGCTTGGAGCCCCCATCACGAGGTCACCTTCCTCCCAGACCACTCGCTCGCCGTCGATGTCGGCGATGGCCGATCCCATCATCTGGTAGAAGAGCGCCGCCGGTGTATGGCGATGCCCCCAGCGGACCGGCGGCTGCAGCGGCGCGGTCGCGGTGCCGCCGAGGATGGTGACGAAGAAACTCGCCGAAGTTCCGGCGCGGCGCTCCGTCGCCGGGTTGTAGAGCAGCACCAAGTCACGTTGATCGGTTCGCGGTGCGAATGCCAGTTGATCCTTGACGGCGCTCCACCGCCAGAGGTGCGCGCGCGACGGGACAACTTCGATATCGGACAGATACTCCGCGCTCTGCAACCGGGCGCCGCCGGGCAACTCGACGTCGAACGAGCCGTCCTTCAGGTTGCGGGGCCGTGGCTGCGCCAGTCGGCGCACGGGCGGATCGTATTCGGCGTAGTGGGCGCCGAGCTTCTCCAGCAGCGGGGCATTGGAAAAGCTCAGCCAGACGAAGAGGTCATCGCCGACATTGCGATGCTGGTAACGCTGCATCGCCGGAATGTTGCAGGTGTCCCATCTGGCAAGGGGCAACTCCTCGCCATTCACAGTCGCAGAGCCGCAGCCGCGGAGACAGAATTCGACGCGATTGGAATTCCTCCAGATCGGCGCGGTGACCTCTCCCGGCCTGAGCACATGGAGGACGGCGTCGAAACCAGGCGAAATGCCATTGCCTTCGCCGGTGTGGCAGGGATGGACGATCGCGCTCGCGCGGATGCCGTTGGCCTGCTTGGCAAGCGCGGCGAGCCGCTGGATCTCGCTCTCGATTGCGTCACGCGAAACGATCACCGGCGGCCAGGGACGAAGCGGCGCCAGGGCTTGGTCGGACTGGTCCACGAAGATTGCTTCCCGCGTGGCCAGGGGTTCGGCACTCGACATTCAGAGTCTCCTTGATGTTCTCGATGGGTGGACGACTGAAGCGCGCGGCCATAGGCCCGCGACAGCATCTGCTCCTCACATGTGCATGCCAGCACGATCGTCAGGATGTAGTCCGCGCGCATCTCTGATCGGATGCGTCAGTGGCAAATTTTCCGCTTTTGAGCGCCGTGGCTCGTTGATCCTGGCGGACATTTCGTTGGCATCCCAGGACATGGCCTGAGGTCCAGAAGAATCCCGAGCCGATGCGGTCTCGGAAAGGGTGCCGCACCTGGTGCCTGGCTCGGAGGTGATCGGCGATGGCGTGCGCGCGTGCGCGGGCGCCCCGGGCTGCTTCGCAATGGTGAAGAGGAGGTGGCCGCGCTGATCGTCACGGCGGCCGAGGTTTCAACGCCGCTTCAGCCTCTCGGCTCTGAGCGCACTCGCGTTGCGCTGGAAGGTCCTTGAGAACCACCGGGAAAACGCGCTCGTCTCGGAGAATCCCAGCAGCTGAGCGATCTGTGTGATCGGCCTACCCGATTGCATCACGTACCGCATCGCCAGCTTGCGGCGTGTGTCGTCGGTCAGTTGCGAGAAGGTCACGCCCCTGGCGCTCAACTGCCGGTGCAGCGTTCGAGTCTGAACACCCAGCCGCAGCGCCACTCGCTCCATGCTGCAATGGCCCGTGGGAAGCATCGCCTTGATGAGTTCGATCACCTTGGCTTCCAGCGGCTGCCGCAGCCACGCCTCACGTGCCTGCAGCTGTTGCCGGGCCTCGCTGCGGAGGGCGGGATCGGCGTCCGGCAGTACGTGCTCGAGGTCAGCGGGCCGGAGCACGATCACATTCGTGTCCTGCCCAAGGAGGACCGGACATCCGAAATATCGCCGATACAGATGTGCCCGCTGCTGCATGGAGTGCGCAAACCCCACTCGCATAGGCTGCCAGGTGTCGCCCAGCAGTTGCTTCATCACCTGGAACAGCCCGCCAACGATAAGGTCATCGCTCTGAGGCGAACTCGACGAGGGCAGCACAGCCAGCCGTGCCGTCACGGCAACTTCCGCCCCGGTTTCCTGGAGGTCGAGTACGACGTTCTCGGATTTCAGGCGCATGTTCGAGATGATGGCGAGCAGCGCGTGACGCACGTCCGGCTCGTCGCGTGCCAGTAAGCCGCCCGCTCCATAGTGGGAAAGCCGGCGCGTCTTGGCCAGACGCAGTGCGAAGTCGGGCCACCCCGTAGCCTCTGCCGCGTCATCCAGCAACTTCGCAAGCCCATCCAGCGGGATGCGGATTCCCGAGTCAGTCAGCGCCGCGCGCGCGATATGCGCGCCACGCAGCAACGGAAGCGGGTTGACGCCGACGCTCTGCACCAACTCGGAAAACCCGACGAGGGCATGAGCACTGGCCGTAGGCTTGTTCATGCTTCCGATTGTCGACCGCTTGTCCGGCAGGGTCAACTCACTCGGCATGCAGCCCGGCACGCTTTCTGGGCTGGGCCTTGCAGAGGGCTGACTCAGCATGGCCTCCCGCTCGAACCGCGAGGTCATGCTCGAGGTCATGTTGTTAACGCCCCGCTGACTCTGAAACTAGGGCCGCCGCTGTCGTGACGGGTGCCACCTCACCCGAAACCTTCGAGAACAGCTTGCGGCAGAGTTCCTCGTAACGGACCTTTGCGTCCCGGATGCTTTGCTGCTTCACGTGGCCGAAGCCCCGGATCTGGGCCGGAACCTGAGCGAACTGCACCAGCGCATCCTGATTCACGTCTTCCAACCGCGGAAGCAGTGCGATGATCTGTTCCCGGTATTCCTCGATGAGTGCGCGTTCCTGCCGTCGTTCCAAGGTGCGCCCGAAAGGATCCAAGGCCGTTCCCCGTAGGAAGCGAAGTTTGGAAAGCGCACGGAAGGCCCACAGCATCCACGGTCCGAACTGGCGTTTCCTTGGTTCGGCGCCGGTGCGGTGCAGCACCGGGGGCGCTAGGTGGAACGTGAGGCGGAGCTTGCCCTCGAACTGCTCGCTGAGTTGTCGCAAGAATTCCGGGCGCGTGTAGAGACGCGCCACCTCGTATTCGTCCTTATACGCCATCAGCTTGTGCAGGTTGACGGCCACGGCGCGCGAGAGACGCTCAGAACCCCAGGCCTTGCTTTCGGCAATCCTTACGCGCTGCACAAACTCCCGGTAGGAGGCAGCGTACCGGGCATCCTGATACTCCTCGAGGTCCCGCGTGAATGTGGCGATCAATGTCTCCAGCGATTTGGGCGCGACGAACTGGATCGATTGCGCTGGGGTCACAGCGCGCTGCAGCCCGGGCAGATCCAGCGCGGCGCGCCGGCCCCAGGCGAAGGCCGCCTGGTTCGCTCTTACGGCGACACCGTTGATCTCAATCGCTTTCAGAAGCGCATGTGCCGAAAGAGGCACCAGTCCCTTCTGAAACGCATAGCCCAGCATGAACAGGTTGGTGGCGATCGCATCCCCACAAAGGCGGGTGGCCAGCGTCGTGGCATCGAGGAACTCGGTGCTGCCTCCTGCAGCTTCTCTGATCAGTGCGCGCACCCGACCGGCAGGGTAGGCCCAGTCTGGATCCTGCGCGAAGTGGCCCGTCGGTTGCTCGAAAGTGTTGATGACCGCGTAGGTGCGGCCCTGCCGCATTTTGGAGATCGCGTCCGATGCCCCGGCGGTAAGCATGTCGCACCCCAGCACCACGTCGGCTTCGCCTGTCGGTATACGTTGGGCGCGCAGACGCTCGGCAGTTGTCGCCAATCGCACATGTGAAGTCACCGATCCGTTCTTCTGCGACATGCCGGTCATGTCGAGCACCGACACGCCTTTGCCTTCCAGGTGTGCTGCCATTCCGATCAGTGCGCCGAGAGTGATGACACCCGTGCCGCCGATGCCGGTGATGAGGATGTTGTGGGTTCCACTGGATTCGCGAAGAACGGGTTCGGGTAGTGGCCCCTCCGCAACGGTTGGTATCGCCCCAACCTGTTTGCGGGGCGTTACGCCGTCCACCGTGACGAAGCTGGGACAGAAGCCGCGGATGCAGGATTCGTCCGCGTTGCAAGACGACTGGTCCACCTGCCGCTTCAATCCGTAATCCGTGAGATGCGGAAGAATGGAAGTGCAGTTGGATTTCGCGCCGCAATCCCCACACCCCTCGCAAACGCGCTCGTTAATTACGACCCGCCGCTTAGCCGCCGGGAACTCGCCTTTCTTGCGTCGGCGGCGCTTCTCCGCTGCGCAGACCTGGTCATACAGGAGCACCGAAACGCCCTTGTACTCGCGCAGATCGCGCTGCACGGCCTCCATGTCATCGCGCTTGTGGATGGTGATTCGAAGGCCAGGGCGGCCCACGGGCAGCGCGCTGGTGTCTGCCCAGCGGCTCACGTCTTCGGCGACCAGAGCGATGCGCTGGACGCCTTCCGCGGCCAGCTGGTGCGCGATACGTGGAAGGCTGATCGGACCATCCACGGGTTGCCCGCCCGTCATGGCGACCGCATCGTTGTAGAGGATCTTGTAGGTGATGTTCACACCCCCGGCGACGGCGGCCCGGATGGCGAGCGAACCCGAGTGATAGTAGGTGCCGTCGCCCAGATTCGCGAAAACATGTTCACGCTTGGAGAACCAGGCCTGCCCCAACCAGGTAGCCCCTTCTCCGCCCATCTGGGTGGTCGTCCTGTTGTGTTCCGGATAGATGGCGGTGGCCATGACGTGGCACCCGATGCCGGCCAACGCCAAACTGCCCTCCGGAACCTTGGTGGACGTGTTGTGCGGGCAACCGGAGCAGTACCAGGCTGGGCGCGGCGGCGTGCCGACCGCCTTCTTGAGAATCTCGTCCTTTTCGTCAAGGATGCGCAGCCGATCACGAATCTGCTCGCTTTCGTGAAAACGGGTCAAGCGCGCCGCGACCACCCGCGCGATCTGCGCCACGGAGAAGTCGGTGGTGGCCGGCAACAGCCAGTTGCCGCGCGGGTGCCCACCCCATTCGCCGCGCTCGTCGAACTTTCCGATGATGCGCGGGCGGACATCCTCGCGCCAGTTGTACAGGTGCTCTTTCAGTTGGTATTCGACAATCTGGCGCTTCTCCTCGATGACGAGGATTTCCTCCAGTCCGTCGGCGAACTCTCGCACCGAGTCCGGCTCCAGCGGCCAAGGCATGGCCACCTTGAACAGGCGGATCCCGATCCGTCCCGCCATTTCTTCGTCGAGCCCGAGTTCTTCCAGCGCCTCCAGCACGTCCCGATAGGATTTGCCGGAAGCCACGATGCCCAGCTTGGGTCGCGCCGAATCGATCGTGATGCGGTTCAGGCGATTCGCGCGGGCATAGGCGATCGCAGCATAGATCTTGTGGTCCTGCATGAGCGCTTCCTGCTTGCGTGCCTGCACGCCCAGCGTGTCGGTCGACAAGCGAGCGTGGAAACCGTCCGCAGGCAGCGCCACGTCCTCGGGAATCCGGATCTCGATGTCGCTGTCTGCCGCAATGGAGGACGAGGACTCCACGGTGTCGGCCAGCGCCTTGAAGCCGACCGGCAGCCCGGCGAAGCGCGACATGGCGAAACCGTGCAGCCCCAACTCCAGATACTCGTCAACGCTCTGGGGATAAAGCACTGGAATCATCGATGCCGCAAACAGGTGGTCGCTCTGATTCGGCAGAGTGGATGAATAGGCGCCGTGGTCATCTCCGGCTACCAGCAGCACGCCGCCACGGGGCGAGGTACCGGCGTGGGCCATGTGCTTGAACACGTCGCCGCAGCGGTCCACGCCCGGCCCCTTGCCGTACCACATGGCGAAGACGCCGTCATAGTCGCTCTCGCCGGTCAGATGCACTTGCTGCGTGCCCCAAACGGCAGTTGCGGCGATTTCCTCGTTCACGCCAGGCAGGAACTTGACCGAATGCTCCTTCAGAATCTTCTCGGCCTTCCAAAGCGCTTCGTCGAGCCCGCCGAGTGGCGAGCCCCGGTAGCCGGAAACATAGCCTGCAGTGCGCAGGCCGCTGGCTGCGTCGCGGCGCCGTTGCACGAGCAGCAGGCGCACGAGCGCCTGAATGCCGCTCAAATAGATCCGGCCGGACGTGGCGGTGTACTTATCGTCAAGAGAAACGTCGATCATGGGGCGATTCCGGTAGGCGCCTGTAACAAAAAAACGGCACGCCCAGGATGGTGGGCGTGTCGCGTTGACGGGTGCGCCCGGGTGGAGCGCACGCCGCATGGAAATGCTCATGGAGCGGGAGACGAACAGGTCGCGGAGCTACCTCCGCATAATCCTGGTACGACTAGGCAACAGACATCATCAGTTGGCCCGCCTGCGGGACAGTGATTTCGCCTCGATTGAATATACAGCTATTGCCCGAGGAACTCGCGGCTAATGCCTAACCAATGCATGACTGGGTCACTGCCGGCAAGAATGCAGAAGACGTGAAGAGTAACTCGGCCGTGTCGCGTCGCGACCAGCCGGGTCGTCACGGTCGTCATCGTGGTGCGAAGTCTTTCGGTCATGCTCGTCTCCTTTGCTTGTCTCTGAGGCTCGGCACATCTTGTCTTCCGCCTTTTTTATGCACGCGAACAGATGCGTCCTTCGGGTATATGGTCCACATTAAAGAGCCGGAGATCGTTGACCCTAGCGGACATTCGATTATCTTTTGAAGACAGGCGCCGCGCACTGCCGCACTAGGTCACGAGCGAGTCGCCACTCTCCGTACAAACCCCTCCTTGCCGACATAACGCAGCCCTCGTACGCTTCAAACTAGACGTCTAATTATAACTGGTAGGAATGCTATAAATTATGCAGACAGCTATGCGTACGTTCCTCAACGCACTTTCTTGAGCCCACTGCCGTGCGGGTGGCCCACGAACAGACTTGAGTCTCCAAAAAGCTGCACGAAGGAGAAGTCGATGATTAGCACTACGATGAGGTCGCTACGTTCGATGGTTGAGCGGTGGCTCTCCCCCGAATCTGCGAAGCAGGTTCACGTAACACAATTCACAAAAAAGCGTTCCTTAAAGCGCTGCTACGTGTGTGTCGAAACATTCAAGTCAACGGGTGCTGTGACAATGTTTTTTTTTCGACATCAAGACGGTACTTGGCAAGTGTTTCCGCCGGGTCGAGATAGTCCCATGATGCAAGTTGAACATTGACTAAAACTACTACAAAACGGCACGTCATCACGTAATCAACGTATAGGCAAGAACAATTCCGCGTGTTCGCTCTTAGCAGCGGCAGGACTCATATCACCTTCAGGCAAAAAATGAAATTGGAGACAAAATGAATCGCCCGTTTACGAAAAATGCGGTACTTCTTGCACTATCTGGTATTGCCAACGTAAGCATCGCTAGCGTAGGGATCTATCCAACAGGATACGGGACGCAAGCGCAAGGCATGGGCGGCGCTGGGATTGCAGTAGGGGAGTCTGCGCTCGCACCCGCTGGAAATCCGGCCGGGATTGCATTCTCAGGAGACAGGCTTGACGTTGGGACCGGATTGTTTATCACGAACGATGGAGCGCAGCAAGACGGTAAGTCGTATCCGGCCAAAACAGGTATTGCTCCCCTACCGGAGTTTGGATACGTCAAAGCGCTCAGTCCGAGTTTCGTCGTGGGCGTTGCTTCTTGGGCTGCCGGAGCAGCGGTCAACTATGGATATCCGTACGGAGAGATTCCAGGAAATTCGAAAACGTACTCGCAAGCCATTTTTGCACACGTTGCACCTACGATTGCTTACCGTTTCGGCGCGAATGGAGATAACGCGATTGCCATATCAGCGGTGGGAGCAATGTCTACAATTAGCGTTGGCGGAATTGAGGCTCAAACGGGATTGCCAAATCAAGGTAGAGATTGGAAGCCTGGCTATGGCATCAAGGTCGGATGGCTGAGTCGCCTCACACCCCAGGTTTCCGTGGGTGCGTTCTACGCCTCAAAGATTTATTACCAGCCGTGGTCGAAATATAGCCACATATTTGCCGACGGCGGCAGGTTCCAGGAGCCGGAGCAATATGGCGCGGGCATCGCACTCCGGCCGACGCAGAAATTGCTTCTCGCATTCGACTGGATTCGATTCAATTTCCGAAATACCCGTGGATTGGGAAACCCGCTGAACTTCTCAGCGGCACCGGGTGCAATCAACGGTTCAGGGACTGGATTCGCTAATATCAATGCCTATCGATTCGGCGTGCAATACGCCATGACCGACCGACTCACCCTGCGGGCGGGTTTTGAGATGGCTAACCAATTACTTACGTCGGACAATACGGCACTCACTTTTATCATTCCCGCGACCGTTAACCGGACGTACACCATCGGTGCGACCTATCACTTCGCAAACAAATCTGATTTATCCCTCGCGTACGGGGTGTCTCCTCGAGTTCAAGTTAACGGAACTGGCATGAGCGCAGGCACAAACCCCTATATGCGGGTCAATTTCATTTCCGTGGGTTACTCGAGAAAGTTCTGATTATTCCGGATCGAGACATATCGAAAAGAGTAAGGCCACATTGCGTATAAGTGGCTTTCGCCACCGCTCCCTGGCAGCAAGCGATTCGCGATACATCGCCTGATGTTTTGCTCGGCAATTTTCCACGGCGAGCATCTAACCAACGCCGCATTGACACTGCCGTGTCGATATAAGCCATTCTACGCACGGGTGGGCCACGACGACGCGCTATTTTTATGCTGAACTCAGCATACAGCAGACGTTTTTTTGGTTGGCGATCGCAGCTGCGGGCGTGTGAATGAGGCCGATCGCGGTCGGTCTGCGATTGGTAATTAAAAAAGTTTGTGCTAAGGATGGTGTTCAAAACTCAGACAACATGGAATGTTCAGGACTGAGGTTGCCTGGCACAATGAGCGCATGAAACAGACCGACCTGAACCTTGACCTGACGAACCGGCGCACGCGCAAGCGTGCGTTCCTGGATGAGATGGAGCGCGTGGTGCCATGGAACGAATTCGTGGCGGTGATAGAACCGCACGCGCCGACCAAGGCGACGGGTCGCCGGCCATTTCCGATTGAAGCAATGTTGCGCATCCACTTCCTGCAACAATGGTTTGGTCTGAGCGATGTCGCGATGGAAGAGGCGCTGTACGACGTACCGCTGTATCGCGAATTTGCCGGGCTGGGTGGCATGAGCCGATTGCCAGATCGGGTCAGTATCCTGCGCTTTCGGCATCTGCTGGAACAACACCGGTTGGCCGAGCAATTTCTGGTGACCGTCAACGCCCAGCTCAGTGCGAATGGCTACATGCTCAAGGAAGGGACGGCGGTTGATGCCACACTGATTGCCGCGCCGAGTTCGACCAAGAATAAGGGCGGTGAGCGCGATCCCGAAATGCATCAGACCAAGAAGGGAAATGAATGGCACTTTGGCATGAAGTGTCATATCGGCGTGGACGCCGACTCGGGTCTCGTGCACACGGTCGTGGGGACGGCTGCCAATGTCAACGATGTGACGCAAGCGCGTGCGCTCGTGCATGGTGACGAACGCGAGGTGTTTGGTGATGCGGGTTACCAGGGCGTGCAAAAGCGCGAGGAAATGCAAGACGTCAAGGCCAACTGGCACATCGCCATGCGTCCGGGCAAACGTCGTGCTTTGAACAAGGACACGCCGCTGGGCCAACTGCTTGACGAATTCGAAAGGCTGAAGGCGCGTATTCGTGCCAAGGTCGAGCATCCGTTTCGCGTTATCAAGCGCCAGTTTGGCCATCTCAAGGTGCGTTATCGTGGATTGGCGAAGAACACGCAGCAACTGCACACGCTGTTCGCCTTGAGCAATCTGTGGATGGTACGCCACCGAATTCTGCAGGAGTTCGTAGCATGAGTGTGACCGGATTCGGTTCAGACGAGCCGGAGCACAGACCGCTGGACTACTTCTATGCTGAATAGAACGCGGAATTCGCACGTTTCATCCCATTGATTTCACTTGGCGATACTTGCGTTGTCAGGTCAGCGTCGCCGAGCGTGTTTTGAACACCATCCCTAACTCGCTCCGCAGACGTTCGCGTCTATTGGCATTTAATGATCGCCGCGGTATGCCGCAAGGCTTCGAGCGCGTGAGTTGGGCAACGCAGCGCGATGATTGGACCAGAGGATCAACCGCCTCGCATTGAGGTCACTGCGACCTGCCGCAGCCATCCTAAAGATCAGACCCGGCTCGAGCAGGTCGCCAGTCGCATCAGCATGGAAATGGGCGTCTCCAGCGTCAGTCGATCGGCAAAGGAAGACGAGCCGGTGCCGGAATGACTTAGCCCCGATAGGCTTGCCGCCATTGCCGACGGTGACCAAAATTGCTCACATCTTTCGGGGGCCCGCGGGAATGAAGGCCAGGACCAGATTAATCTTGAACGGATGGCGCGGCCTGGTGCTCGGCCTCGTCGTATCAGAAGTCGCGGCGCTGATCATCGAGCTTGCTCTTCGTCCTGCCGGGGGCAGCACGTTCATCAAAGCCCTCGCGGGTAGCTCGCCTGTACCTTGGTCGTTGATGCGATGTGGGCGGTTCAGGAGTGAAGCATGCCTATCGCCACGCGGTGAGATCGGGCCGCGTCACGCTCATGTCAGTCAATCAGCTCGTGACCAGCATTGCCTCGGATTGTCCCAGACGCTGACTCGTCATTTTGCATGTTCAGCTCCATCCAGCATTGCTCGATCTGTGAAAATGTGGTCATAGGATTCTGAACTGAAAGAGCCGCCGCATCATGAGCGAAGTGCGTCCAGCAATCACAGTTTACCGCCGCGTCCTGGCCCGGCTACAGTCCGTTGCCCTGTGGGGCCCGGGCCTGCTCGTCATGCTGGCCGACACCGACGCAGGCAATGTGGTGACGGCCGCGCAGAGCGGTTCCCAGTGGGGCTATCGGCTCTTACCGTTGTTGCTGTTCTTGATCCCGTTGCTTTACATGGTGCAGGAACTGACCGTGCGGCTCGGAATTTATACCGGCCGCGGCCACGGCGAGCTCATTCGCGACAAGTTCGGCGTCGGCTGGGCCTGCCTGTCGGTCATCAGTCTGATCGTTGCCACGATCGGTTCCATGGTCACCGAGTTCACGGGCGTGGCGGGTATCGGCGAGATGTATGGTTTGTCGCGCAGTTTGGTGCTACCGATTGCGGCAGCCATGCTGCTTTGCGTGGTGGTGACCGGTTCTTACCGTCGGGTGGAACGAATGGCTCTCGCCATCGGCTTCTTTGAGCTGGCGTTCTTCTTCGTCGTCTGGGCCGCGCATCCCGATCTGACGACCATCGTCTATCATGCCGTCCACCTACCGTTGAGCAATCACCACTTCCTTTACCTGGCAGCCGCATTGATCGGCGCTGTGTTCAATCCGTGGATGATCTTTTATCAGCAGTCGGCGGTGGCGGATAAGAAACTGTTGCCGCGACAACACCGGGCCGCGCGATGGGACACCGCGATCGGGGCAGTGTTGACGCAACTGTTGACCGCCGCCGTGCTAATCGCTGCCGCCGCCACCCTGGGCTCGAAGGGGACCCAAGCTCAACTCAATACGGTCGCGGACATCAGCAAGGCGCTGACTCCGTTCCTAGGCGGCCAGGCTGGTCGACTGATTTTCAGTATCGGCGTGTTGGGTGCCGCGTCGGTGGCTGCGATCGTTTCCTCGCTGGCAATGGCTTGGGGAATCGGCGAGGTAGCCGGTTACCGTCGCTCGCTCGAGTTCAGGCCGCTACAGGCACCCTGGTTCTACGGCATCTATGCCGCATGTGTAGCGGGAAGCGCCACCCTGGTCTGGTTCGTCCCCAACCTAGTGTGGCTCAACGTAGGCACTCAGGTTCTCAATGCGTTCATGCTGCCGCTGGCGATTGGTTTTCTGGTCGCGCTGGCCGCCAGAACCCTACCGGAAAGCCAACGGTTGCGGGGTGGCTATCTATGGCTACTAATCGCGGCCTCAGTCGCTACCTGCGCACTCGGCATTTGGGGAGGATTCTCCGGCTTGCTGTAACGATTTTGTGAACAGCTAATCGAAGTAGTCCACAGCTACTTGAAGTGAGGGCCGAGAGACATGATCATGTTTTAGGATACCTCCTCGGGGCGGAACATGAGCACATCTTTCCGGGCGCAGCCCAAGAGAATAACGAGCGCAGAACTTGGATGGTGATAGCGCTGTGCAGTGCGATGATGGTCGCCGAGATTATCGGCGGCAGTCTTTTCGGCCCGCTGGCCCTCGTCGTCGGTGGCCTGCACATGTCGACGCAGTCACCTTCGACTGGAAAGACTATAAACAGGCTGCCGCCACCAAGACCATGATCCACGCGGTCGACGAGTTCATCCGTCGCTTCCTGCTGTAGGTGCTGCCCGACGGCTTCCAGCGCATTCGCAGTTACGGCTGGCTCGCCAATCGCCATCGGGCAGCCAAACTCGCCATCTGTCGCAGGATGCTTGGCGTCGCTCGCCCCGCCGCCGAACCTTCTGGCGTACGAGTTGTGGTAATCCGCCGATGAGCGCAGGCGTCGCGCCGTTCGACATGCCCGCCAAGCGCCGCGGTGCGACATAGCGCGATCGCGCTCATCGCGCGCCGCTACGCACGGCTGAGCCCGTCGGCATGGGTCTGCCAGCACTTAGGACGCAGCGGCGGCCAGCCGCCACGTGACGCCATGCAGCACGCGCATTGCGCCTTGGTACTGTCCTCTGAAAGGCAGGACCTTTCGCCTTCTATGCGACTTTCTCGCTACAGGGTTTTCTCGACTAACGAGAAAGCTCGACAATGCAATGTCACTCGGCCCACCACTCCTAAGACCTCTAATTTCCCGGTGCGAGGTGATAGTCCACCGCAAGAGCGGGTTTATACCAAGAAGTTTCCGATAGGCGATCCCGGTGCACGCACCATATAATTAGATATGTAATTAAATCTAATCTTGAACACAGCGAAGTACGCTATCGGAGTTAGCATGTCAGCTTCCCTTTCCCCGGAGATTGAACCGCGAAGCTCGCGACTTCCCGTGGTGGTCTGCTTCATCATTCTCGTTCTCGAGGGTTACGACCTCGCGATGTTCGGAACCATCGCCCCCTCACTACTGGATTACGTCAGTTGGCAGATGACAGCATCGGAGATCGGAGTTATTGGTTCCGCGTCTGGGATCGGCCTCGTCATTGGTGCGTTCTCCGCCGCGTTCCTGGTCGACAGGTTTGGCCGAAAGTCAGTTCTGCTTACGTCGACTGCGATCTTCTCAGGTGGCATGCTCGTTTCATCGATGGCGCCAACACCCCTGATTATGGGCCTCGGTAGAGTTCTTACCGGTCTCGGAGCCGGCACTGTGATGCCAGCCGCGGTCGCGATGCTCATAGAGTTCTCCCCAACCGAGCACCGTCAGCGGACGGCAAGTAACAGCTTCATCGGCGTCGGTTTTGGGGGGATCGCTGCGGGCTTGTTGTCAGCGTGGCTGCTTCCGATCTCAAATTTCCGGGCGATGTTCGCGATCGGCACTGTCGCTCTACTAATCGTCCCGGTGTTAATCAAGATTTTTCCGGAGTCGCCAGCCTTCTTGATGAGCATCGGGGACGAAGTCCGAGCCCGGGAGATCGCTTCGCGCTACGGTATTACGGACCTCGAAATCCGCGACGTGCAAAAGGGACAACATAATAGTGCGTGCGATCGCCTCCGACAGATCTTTTCAGGTAAAAGGTTGGTAGTCACAGTTCTGTTCTGGCTGGTGATGATACTTGTCCAGACCACCGCGACGCTCTCAGGGTATTGGATCCCCGTACTCATGCGTTCCGGAGGCTATAGCTTCGGATCCGCATTGCTGATGGTCACCGTCCTGTACACTGGCTTCATTCTCGGTACGCTAGTGACTGCCCGTATCGCCGACTGCGTCGGCAGTCGCAAAGTGATCGTCTCAGGTTTGCTCATCGCGGCAGCGTCATACATCCTCCTCAGCTTCCGGCTTGACATTTGGGCAGGCTTCCTGCTCGTAGCCTTGATTGGGATGGGCGGGCCGGCCATGCAAACACTCACAAATACTTTTGTTGCCTCGTATTACCCGGCGTCACTTCGGGGGACCGGCATTGGGATGGCTGTTGGCGTCGGCCGCGTAGGCGCCATTCTCGG
The DNA here is from genome assembly GCF_027257875.1 of Burkholderia sp. IMCC1007. Taxonomy (GTDB): domain Bacteria; phylum Pseudomonadota; class Gammaproteobacteria; order Burkholderiales; family Burkholderiaceae; genus Burkholderia. The sequence goes on along the minus strand of NZ_JAPVQY010000041.1, from coordinate 2,588 downwards.
ACCGCTCTATGGAGGGGCTATCGCGGCAGGACTCCCCGTCACGGCACAGTTCTACGCATTTGGGATTCCAGCTGCGGCCGCCGCATTGGTCATGTCGATGGCACCGCTGTCCACTCGTCACCACTCCGCGAATACCAGGACACAATCGACTTAGAAAGCGCTTTCATGACGACTGCTGAGTGCGCCGAAGGGTATTCCAGCAGATCAGGCAGCAACCTGGTTTGAGGAAGGCGACGTGAATCTTGGCAAGGCGCTCGCAACCAATGCGGAGCGCTCTAAAGAACCAAAATCTCGGAGACCGATTAATGAAAAAGTCGCTCATTGCTTTTGCGCTGATCGGCACTTTAGAAGCATCGGCGTTTGCCCAAAGTAGCATCACTCTCTACGGCATCGTTGACACTGGGCTGTCTTACGTAAACAACGACAGTGGCAACCAACTGTGGGCAATGCAAGGCAACATCTTGCGGGGTAGCCGCTGGGGTCTACTGGGAGCGGAGGATCTGGGCGGTGGCACCAAGGCCATCTTCCGATTGGAAAACGGCTTCAACCCGATCAACGGCAAACTGGGACAGGGCGGCCGCGAGTTCGGCCGTACCGCTTATGTTGGCCTGACGAATGAGTCGCTCGGTACGCTCACTCTCGGTCGCCAATACGACTCTTTCATTGTTGCAGTTCAACCTACAACGTTTAACGGCCAGTGGGGTGCTCTGTTCGCGCACCCGAGCGATATTGATAACACAGATAACAGCTTTCGCACCAACAATGTTGTGAAATACGCGTCGCCGTCTTTTGCTGGCGTGAGTGCCGAACTCATGTACGCGTTCGGCGGCGTGGCGGGTCAATTTGGCAGCGAAAGCACAGTAGCAACCGGTCTGAGATACACGCGCGGTCCATTTTATCTTGGCGCAGGGTACTTCTATGCCAAGAATCCTGCTGAACAATTTGGCGATGGTAACTTTGTTGCCAGTCACCCTGCCACGCCCGGCGTCACGACGAACGGCGCGTGGGGCTATGTTGGCCACCCGTCCAACATGCAGACATTTGGTCTTGGCGGCACTTACACAATTGGGCCCGGAATGATCGGACTCGCCTATACGCACGTGAAATTTAATGATGCGAATGGCATCGACGGAAACAGCGTGGCGTTCACCAATGCTGAAATCTGGGGAAGCTATACCTTCACGCCGGTCGTGACGCTAGGCCTCGGTTACACCTACACTTGTGGTAAGGTCGATGTCGCAGGTACCATGAACCGCGCCGGGTTTGTCGGAGACCGCCGAGTTTGGCGCTACGCCGCGCGAGCGGATAGCGCCAGATTCCGTTTGTAAGCTTGCTCCGCCTCCGCCGGCGACACGTACCCGAGCGGGCCGAGCAACCGATGGTGGTTGTACCAGTGTACCCATTCCAGCGTGGCGAGTTCGACATCCTGGAGCGTACGCCATGAACGCCGGTGCACAACTTCGGCCTTGTACAGTCCGTTGATTGTCTCGGCCAGCGCATTATCGTACGAATCGCCAACGCTGCCGGCGGACGGTTGCACGCCAGCATCCACCAAACGTTCGGTGTACCGAATGCTGAGATATTGCGACCCGTGATCGGAATGATGAATGAGGCCGGGCGGCGGCTGGCGATCGTGTAACGCCTGGTTCAGCGCGTCCAGCACGAAGTCAGTCTTCATCGATGCCGACACGCGCCAACCGACGATACGGCGCGCAAACACATCAGTGACGAAGGCCACGTAGACAAAGCCCGACCATGTCCAGCAATAGGTAAAATCCGCAACCCACAGCGCGTTGGGCTGATCGGCACGGAACTGACGTTTGACCCGGTCCAGCGGGCACGGCACCGCATCGTCGCGCTGCGTCGTCTTGATCCGGCGCCCGCGCCGCACACCTTCGAGGCCCATCGCCTTCATCAGGCGCGCAACCGTGCAGCGCGCGACCTTCACACCATCACGCAGCAACTGGCGCCAGACCTTGCGCACACCATACACGCCAAAGTTCTCGTCCCAGACCGCACGGATGAGGGCCTTCAGTTCAGCATCGCGACGCGCTCGCTCTGGCCATTGCTCCGGATCGCTGCGCCGCCCGGCGTGCCGGTAATACGTCGACGGCGCGATCGGCAGCAGGCGGCAGATCGGCTCGACACCGTAGACGTCGCGATGCTCGTCGATAAACGCGATCATGGTTTCGATCGGCGGTCGAGCTCCGCCTGCGCGAAATACGCGGAGGCCTTGCGCAGGATCTCGTTGGCCGTGCGCAATTCACGATTCTCGCGCTCCAGTTCCTTGAGCCGTGAGAGCTCGGAAGTCGTCGTGCCCGGTCGCTGGCCACGGTCGCGCTCAGCCTGGATGACCCAGTTTCGCAGCGTCTCGCGCGACATCCCCATCTTCGAAGCGATCGAGCGGATCGCCGCCCCCTGCGTTTCGTACTCGTGCTGATGCTCAAACACCATCCGCACCGCCCGCTCCCGCACCTCATCTGAATATCGCGTCCCGGTGGGCTTCCTTACCTTGCTTTCGTTTTCCATACTTCAAATCTCCAATTACAGCCAAGATCCGAAGTCTCCTACATTCCCGGAGCGGTTCA
>NZ_JAPVQY010000040.1 GCF_027257875.1 Burkholderia sp. IMCC1007 | reverse complement strand
CGCGCGACGCTTGGCGCGCCGACAGCCGGGCCGGCAGCGACGCCCGCACCGGCGACGGCGCGCGACGATCGCGGCGCGCCGGCCAAGCGTACGACAATTGCTACGTCGGCTCGCAAACCCGTGGCTGCGTCCGCGCCGGCGCCGGCGGCAGTCACCGCAGGCGGCGACGACTGGGAGACGTTCTGATTCGCGTGCATCGCGCATCTATCCCCATTTGGTAGCGCACGACGCCCGCGGCATGCGGGCGTCGTCGTTTCGGCGCGCCACAGAATGTGACGCGCGCGTGAACGATCGTGCATCGTCGCGCGTGGCGTGTTTGCATCTGTGCCAGGTACGGGTATCTCCGCAGGATGCGAAAAAAATTTGTAACGGTGCACGTCGCGTGTCGTCGGATACGACCGCTCGAACGTATAGAGATGAAGGGGAGTGTGAACGACGAAGTGGAGGAGCAGCGACGACGGCCGAAGTGTCCAACGCACGAGACGTTCCGATGCTCGACGAGACACCGCGGATGCAGTTTGTGCGGCTCGGGAGGTCGATTGTAAAGCGAGGAAATGCATTGTCCAACCGGTGTTGTCGAGAATGACGCACTTCATACGAAGAGTTCGTGAAAAAAAATAAGAAAGGGTTTAGGATGAATTCGAACGCGCTTGCTTCTGCGCAGTCATACGAAGGAAGTACGTCTTCAGACTCAGGCGAGGGAGGTAGCATGGATATTTACAGCAGCTTCGCGAACCGCTTCGAAAAAACGCGAGAGGAAGAGCTCTCGCTGGAGGAGTATCTCGCGCTCTGCAAGAACGATCCGTCAGCGTACGCCACGGCCGGCGAACGCATGCTGGCTGCAATCGGGGAACCCGAACAAATCGATACTCGCATCGACCCGCGCCTGTCGCGGATCTTCGCGAACAAGGTTATCAAGGTCTATCCCGCATTCCGTGAGTTCTACGGAATGGAGGAAGTGATCGAGCAGGTCGTCGCTTACTTCCGACACGCTGCCCAAGGGCTCGAAGAAAAGAAGCAGATCCTCTACCTGCTCGGCCCGGTGGGCGGCGGCAAGTCGTCGATCGCCGAGCGCCTGAAGCAACTGATGGAGCGCGTGCCGTTCTATGCGCTGAAGGGTTCGCCCGTCAACGAATCGCCGCTCGGGCTGTTCGACTACGACGAAGACGGCCCGATCCTCGAAGAGCAATACGGCATACCTCGCCGCTACCTGAAGAGCATCCTGAGTCCGTGGGCCGTCAAGCGCCTGCATGAATACAACGGCGACATCCGCCAGTTCCGCGTGGTGCGCCGCTATCCGTCGATCCTGCGGCAGATCGGCATCGCGAAGACCGAACCTGGCGACGAGAACAATCAGGACATCTCGTCGCTCGTCGGCAAGGTCGACATCCGCAAGCTCGAACAGTACGCGCAGGACGATGCCGACGCGTACAGCTACTCAGGCGGCCTGTGCCTGGCGAACCAGGGCTTGCTCGAATTCGTCGAAATGTTCAAGGCGCCGATCAAGGTGCTGCACCCGCTGCTGACGGCCACGCAGGAAGGCAACTTCAAGGGCACCGAAGGATTCGGCGCGATTCCGTTCGACGGCGTGATTCTCGCGCACTCGAACGAGTCGGAATGGAAGGCCTTCCGCAACAACCGCAACAACGAGGCACTGCTCGACCGGATCTTCGTCGTGAAGGTGCCGTACTGCCTGCGCGTGTCGGAAGAGATCAAGATCTACGAGAAGCTGATCCGCAACTCGTCGCTCGCCGAGGCCGTATGCGCGCCGGGCACGCTGAAGATGATGTCGCAGTTCTCGGTGCTGTCGCGCCTGCACGAGCCGGAGAATTCGAGCCTGTTCTCGAAGATGCAGGTGTACGACGGCGAAAACCTGAAGGACACCGATCCGAAGGCGAAGTCGTACCAGGAGTATCGCGACTACGCGGGCGTGGACGAAGGGATGACGGGCGTGTCGACACGCTTCGCGTTCAAGATCCTGTCGCGCGTATTCAACTTCGATTCGAGCGAGGTCGCGGCCAACCCGGTGCACCTGATGTACGTGCTCGAACAGCAGATCGAACGCGAGCAGTTCCCGCCGGAAACGGAGCAGAAGTACCTGTCCTTCGTCAAGGACGTGCTCGCGTCGCGCTACGCGGAGTTCATCGGCAAGGAGATCCAGACGGCTTACCTCGAATCGTATTCGGAATACGGGCAGAACATCTTCGATCGCTACGTCACGTATGCGGACTTCTGGATCCAGGATCAGGAATTCCGCGATCACGACACGGGCGAGAGCTTCGACCGCGCCGCGCTGAACGCGGAGCTGGAGAAGATCGAGAAGCCGGCCGGGATCAGCAATCCGAAGGATTTCCGCAACGAGATCGTCAACTTCGTGTTGCGCGCACGGGCGGCGAACGCCGGCAAGAATCCGGTGTGGACGAGCTACGAGAAGTTGCGGGTCGTGATCGAGAAGAAGATGTTCTCGAATACCGAGGAACTGTTGCCGGTCATTTCGTTCAACGCGAAGGGTTCGGCGGAGGAGCAGCGCAAGCATGAGGACTTTGTGAACCGGATGGTCGCGAAGGGCTATACGCCGAAGCAGGTGAGGCTGCTTTGCGACTGGTACCTGCGCGTGCGCAAGTCGTCATGACGCGCGCGGTATCGCGCCCGTACGGCGAGTCCGTACGGGTGCTTTCAGAGGCGCCGCCCGCATGACGGCACACGGCATGCGCGGCGAGTGCCCCGGCAGATCGACTTTCGAGCGGGAGACCGGGAGTGCTTCATCAAATCATCGACCGCAGGCTGGCCGGCAAGAACAAGAGCATCGCCAATCGCGAACGCTTTCTGCGTCGCGTCAAGAACTACATTCGTCGTGCCGTGTCCGACGCGGTGCGCGACCGTAGCATCAAGGACATCCAGAGCACGCAGAGCATCACGATCCCGCGCAAGGACATCGCGGAGCCGAATTTCCGGCACGCGCCGGGCGGGCGTCGTGAGTACGTGCACCCCGGCAACGAGGACTACGTGCGCGGCGACAAGATCCCGCGTCCGCAGGGCGGCTCGGGCGGCGGCGGCAGTCAGGCGAGCAACGAGGGCGAAGGGCAGGACGACTTCGTGTTCGAGCTGTCGCGCGACGAATTCATGCAGTATTTCTTCGACGATCTCGAACTGCCGCGCCTCGTGAAGACGCACCTGCTGACGGTGCCAAGCTGGAAGAACGTGCGCGCGGGCTGGTCGGCGGAAGGCACGCCGAACAACATCGACGTCGTGCGCTCGCTCAGAAGCGCGCTCGGCCGGCGCATCGCGCTCGGCTCGCCGCTCGTCAACGAGCTGCGCGAGCTCGAGGCGCAGCTCGAGGCGATGAAGAGCGACCCCGAAGACCGCCGCGCGGACATCGCGACGCTCGAGGCCGAGATCCATCACCTGAAAGGGCGCATCTGGCGGATTCCGTTCATCGATCCGTTCGACCTGCGCTACATCAACCGCGTGAAGCAGCCGCAACCGTCGAGCCAGGCTGTGATGTTCTGCCTGATGGACGTGTCGGGCTCGATGGACGAGCAGCGCAAGGATCTCGCGAAGCGCTTCTTCATCCTGCTGTACCTGTTCCTGAAGCGGAACTACGAGCGCATCGAAGTGGTGTTCATCCGTCACCATACGCGTGCCGAGGAAGTCGACGAAGACACCTTCTTCCATTCGACCGAAAGCGGCGGCACGGTGGTGTCGAGCGCGCTCGAGCTGATGCGCAAGGTGATGAACGAGCGCTATTCGCCGACGGAGTGGAACATCTACGGTGCGCAGGCGTCCGACGGCGACAACTGGACCGACGATTCGCCGAAGTGTCGCAAAATGCTGGAAGAGGATATCCTCACCAAGACGCGCTATTTCGCCTATATTCAGGTCGCACCGGAAGAGCAGAACCTGTGGCTCGAGTATGCGCAACTGGCGCTGTCGCAACCGCATCTCGCGATGAAAAAAGTCGAATCGGCTGCCGATATTTACCCGGTGTTTCGCGAATTGTTCGAAAAACAGGTGGAAATGTCATGACGACCCGCCACCTGCACAACGAGTCGCGCGGCTATGCGCCGCGCCCTTCCGGCGACGACACGGCCGGCCCTGCCGCATCGCAGCAACGCGCGCAGGCCGAGCCGCCGCCGCCGGCCGCCGACTTGCCCGGTGCCGGGCAAAAGGAAGCGCGTATGAACGTTGCCGAACGCAAGCCGCTGCCGTGCCCGTCCGACTGGACGTTCGAACTGCTCGAGGAATACGACACGCACATCGCGCAGGTCGCCGAGCAGTATGAACTCGACATCTATCCGATCCAGCTCGAGCTGATCAGCGCCGAGCAGATGATGGATGCGTACGCGTCCGTCGGGATGCCGGTCAACTACCGTCACTGGTCGTTCGGCAAGCACTTCCTCGCAACCGAGAAGAGCTATCGCCGCGGGCAGATGGGCCTCGCGTACGAAATCGTCATCAATTCGAATCCGTGCATCGCGTATCTGATGGAAGAGAACACGATGACGATGCAGGCGCTCGTCATCGCACACGCGGCGTACGGGCACAACTCGTTCTTCAAGGGCAACTACCTGTTCCGGCTGTGGACCGACGCGCACGCGATCATCGACTATCTCGTGTACGCGAAGAACTACGTCGCCGAATGCGAGGAACGTTACGGGCTCGATCGCGTCGAGGAACTGCTCGATTCGTGCCATGCGCTGATGAACTATGGCGTCGACCGCTACAAGCGGCCGCAGAAACCGTCGCTGTCGAAGGAAGCGGCGTTGCGGCGCGAACGCGAGGCGTATCTGCAGTCGCAGGTGAACGAGCTGTGGCGCACGCTGCCGGGCAAGAAGCCCGAGCTGATGGAGGAGCAGGACGACCGCTATCCGTCCGAGCCGCAGGAAAACCTGCTGTATTTCGCGGAGAAGAATGCGCCGCTGCTCGAGCCGTGGGAGCGGGAAGTGATCCGCATCGTGCGCAAGATCGGCCAGTACTTCTACCCGCAGCGGCAGACGCAGGTGATGAACGAAGGCTGGGCGACGTTCTGGCACTACACGCTGCTGAACACGCTGTACGTCCAGGGCAAGCTCGAAGACGGCTTCATGATGGAGTTCCTGCATTCGCACAGCAACGTGGTCTACCAGCCGCCCGTCACGAAGCCGTACTACAGCGGGATCAATCCGTATGCGCTCGGCTTCTCGATGATGAGCGACATCCGGCGGATCTGCGAGTCGCCGACGGAAGAGGACTACAAGTGGTTTCCGGAGATCGCGGGCACCCCGTGGCTGCCGGCGATGCACTACGCGATGCGCAACTTCAAGGACGAGAGCTTCATCGCGCAGTATCTGTCGCCGAACCTGATCCGCGAGATGCGGCTCTTCTCGGTGCTCGACGACGACATGCGCGATTCGCTCGAGGTGTCGGCGATCCACGACGAATCCGGCTACCAGTACGTGCGGCAGGCGCTGTCGCGGCAGTACGACATCCACCACCGCGAGCCGAACATCCAGGTGTGGGCGGTGAACACGCGCGGCGACCGCAGCCTCACGCTGCGTCACTTCATGACCGACAACCGCCATCTGTCGAACGACAGCGACGAAGTGCTCAAGCACATGGCGCGGCTCTGGCAGTTCGACGTGTTCCTGGAAAGCGTCGACGAGGCCGGCACCGTGCGCAAGCGCTACGAGTGCCGCTACGTGCCGCCGGAAGTGCGCGTTTGATCGTCAAGGTCGGAAATGTTTGCATCGCACGCCAGCCTCAGGGCTGGCGTTTTCATATGGCGAACGCGCGGCCGGAGAAAAATTTTCTACATCCGGACGAACCCGGAGAGCCCGTTACTTTACATTTCGCTAAAATCCCGTAGCGCCGTGCGCCGGAACCGGTGCCACGTGCAACCGCACGCGGCGGCCCCCGAGCCGTCTCGCCCAGAAAGACCTACAAGGAACAGACCAACCCATGGACGTCCAGACCGACCAAGCTGCGCTGTCCGCGCATGACACCCGGCGGCGCGTGTTCGCCATCGTCGGCGCCTCATCGGGCAACCTCGTCGAATGGTTCGACTTCTATATCTACTCGTTCTGCGCGCTGTATTTCGCACCGGCATTCTTCCCGAGCGGCAATACGACGACGCAGCTGCTGAACACGGCCGGCGTGTTCGCGGCGGGCTTCCTGATGCGTCCGATCGGCGGCTGGCTGTTCGGCCGCATCGCCGACCGGCACGGGCGCCGCGCCGCGATGATGATCTCGGTGCTGATGATGTGCGGCGGCTCGCTCGTGATCGCGGTGCTGCCGACCTATGCGCAGATCGGCGCGCTCGCACCGGCGCTGCTGCTGGTCGCGCGCCTGTTCCAAGGTCTGTCGGTGGGCGGCGAATACGGCACGAGCGCGACCTACATGAGTGAAGTGGCGTTGAAGGGCCGTCGCGGCTTCTTCGCGTCGTTCCAGTATGTGACGCTGATCGGCGGCCAGCTGTGCGCGCTGCTGGTGCTCGTGATCCTGCAGCAGACGCTGTCGGCCGGCGAGCTGAAGGCGTGGGGCTGGCGCATTCCGTTCGTCTGCGGTGCGGCCGCCGCGCTGATCTCGCTGTACCTGCGCAAGTCGCTCGACGAAACGTCGACGAGCGCGTCGCGCGACAAGAAGGACGCCGGCACGATCCGCGGCGTATGGCAGCACAAGGGCGCGTTCCTCACGGTGGTCGGCTTCACGGCCGGCGGCTCGCTGATCTTCTACACGTTCACGACGTACATGCAGAAGTACCTGGTGAACACGGCCGGCATGCATGCGAAGACGGCCAGCAACGTGATGACCGTCGCGCTGCTCGTCTACATGCTGATGCAGCCGGTGTTCGGCGCGCTGTCCGACAAGATCGGCCGCCGCACGTCGATGATCCTGTTCGGTTCGTTCGCGGTGATCGGCACGGTGCCGCTGATGCATGCGCTGAAGGACGTGACGAGCCCGGTGGCCGCGTTCGTGCTGATCACCGTCGCGCTGGCGATCGTCAGCTTCTACACGTCGATCAGCGGCCTGATCAAGGCCGAGATGTTCCCGCCGGAAGTGCGCGCGATGGGCGTGGGCCTGTCGTATGCGGTCGCGAACGCGATCTTCGGCGGCTCGGCCGAGTACGTCGCGCTGTGGTTCAAGTCGATCGGCAGCGAGGAAACCTTCTACTGGTACGTGACCGTGCTGTGCGCGATCTCGCTGATCGTGTCGTGGCGGATGCGCGATCCGAGCAAGGAAGGATATCTGCGTCACGAACCGTGATCGATCGAGCCGCTCGGCCGATGTGGCCGGGTCGTTCGTTGCGGCATCCAGCACGGCTGTACGCAGCACGCAATACGACGGCGCTCCGCCACACAGGCGGCGCGCCGTTTTTTCATCCGGCGCGCAATCGCATGGACACGTGCACGTGCAAGCTCATCGCGGCGCGCGCGATATCGATATCGAAATCGCTTCGTTGTCCGCCGCGGGCGATGCTTTTATTCTGAACCCGTAGTTCGTGTGACACCTCCTTGACTGGGATTCTCGCCCGCTGCGTGCAGCGGGCGTCTTTTTTTGTGCGGCGCCGGTGCGTGCCCGCAGCCCGCACACGTCATCACGAATGCCGCAGAGCAAAGCACCATTTGTTGGTTCGGATTCGCCGCACGCGCTGATACGTTAGCGGCTTCGCGACACCACACTGCGTCGCGATGTTCCTCGAACCAGCCGCCGCGCGATCCGCGGCGGCCTTCATAACAAATCAGGTCGTGCTCATGAAATTCCACACTCTCGCTACGTGGCTCGTCGGAGCCGCGCTCGTCACGGCAGGCACGGTCGCGCACGCGGACCGGCTCGACGACATCAAGAAGGCCGGCGTGCTGCGCGTCGCGACGTTCGACAGCAATCCGCCGTTCGGCTATGTCGACGCGAAAAGCAACCACATCGTCGGCCTCGACGTCGATTATGCAAAAGCGCTGGCCGACAAGCTCGGCGTGAAGCTGCAGTTGCAACCGACCAACCCCGCGAACCGCATTCCGTTCCTGACGTCCGGCAAGGTCGACCTCGTGCTCGCGAACTTCACGATCACCGACGAGCGCGCGAAGCAGGTCGACTTCAGCATTCCGTATTTCTCGTCGGGTCAGCAGTTTCTCGCGAAGAAGGGCGTGCTGAAATCGGCCGATCAGCTGAACGGCCTGCGCGTCGGCGCGGACAAGGGCACGACGAACGAGATCACGCTGCGCGAGAAATTCCCGAAGGCGACGATCGTCGCGTACGACGACACGCCGTTCGCGTTCGCCGCGCTGCGCGCCGGCAACGTGCAGGCGATCACGCAGGACGGGCCGAAGCTGATCGGCCTGCTCGCGAACGTGCCCGACAAGCAGAACTACGAGATCCCGGCGTTCACGATCTCGAACGACTACATGGGTGTCGGCGTGCCGAAGGGCGAGACGCGCCTGCTCGGCTTCGTGAACGACACGCTGAAGGGGCTCGAGGCGAACGGCCGCGCAACCCAGATCTACGATGCGTGGTTCGGGCCGACGACGAAGACGCCGCTCACGCGTATCTTCCGGATCGGCGACAAGACCTGAGCCGAGCGCGACGTGCGCCGCGAACCGCCGCCGGCAGGGCCGGCGTGCGCGGTTCGCGGCGTTTTCCGTTTTTATCCGTCTCATCTCATCGCGCGTCCGTCGCGCGCACCACGGCATGCTCGGGTTGGCTCCCAAATATCTGTCCTGGCTCTGGCAGGGCTTTCTGCTGACGCTCGGTCTCGCGGCCGCGTCGGCCGTCGCCGCGACCGTCGGCGGGCTGTTGCTCGCCGTGATGCGGCATGCGCGCGGCAACGCGCTGCGCATGCTGGCGACCGGTTACGTCGTCGCGTTTCGCAATACGCCGCTGCTCGTGCAACTGCTGTTCTGGTATTTCGGCGTCGCGTCGCTGCTGCCCGACACGTGGACCGCATGGCTGAACGCGCGTCATGAACTGAGCATGGGCCCGCTCATGCTCGCGTGGCCGTCGTTCGAATTCGTCGCGGGCTGGGTCGGGCTGAGCGCGTACACAACGGCGTTCGTCGCCGAGGAGTGCGAAGCGGGCCTGCGCGGCGTGCGCCGCGCGCAGCACGACGCAGCCGCGGCGCTCGGTCTCACGCCGATGCAGTCGCTGCGCTACGTGGTGCTGCCGCAGGCCGTGCGCATCGTGCTGCCGCCGCTGTTCGGTCAATACATGAATCTCGTGAAGAATTCGTCGCTTGCGATGGCGATCGGCGTTGCCGAGCTGTCGTACGCATCGCGGCAGGTCGAGACGGAAACGTTCCAGACGTTCGCCGCGTTCGGCATCGCGACCATGCTGTACGTCGCCGCGGTGGCCGCGATCGAGGCCGGCGCATACGCGGCCACGCAATGGCGCGACCGGCTCGGGGCAGGGCGCTGACGATGGATGTCTCGTTGCTGCTCTCCAACCTGCCGTACCTGCTCGTGGGTGCGTTTCCCGACGGCCCGCTCGGCGGCGCCGCGCTGTCGCTCGTGCTGGCGATCGCGTCGGCGCTTGCGTCGGCCGTGCTCGGGGTCGCGCTCGGTGTCGCGATGGCGCTCGCGCGCGGCCCGGCCCGCGTGCTGTTGCTCACGTTCATCGGCTTCTTTCGCGCGATTCCGGTGCTGATGCTGATCTTCTGGACGTACTTCCTGATGCCGATGCTGCTGCACATGGACGTGCCGGGGCTCGCGACGGTCGTGTGCGCGCTGGCACTCATCGGCGGCGCGTATCTCGCGCACGCGGTGCATGCGGGCATCGTCGCGGCCGGCGACGGACAGTGGCAGGCCGGGCTGTCGCTCGGGCTCACGCGCTGGCAGACGGTACGCTACGTGCTGCTGCCGCAGGCGATCCGGATCATGACGCCGTCGTTCGTCAACCAGTGGGTCGCGCTCGTGAAGGACACGTCGCTCGCGTATATCGTCGGCGTGCCGGAACTGTCGTTCGTCGCGACGCAGGTGAACAACCGGCTGATGATCTATCCGGCGCCGATCTTCCTGTTCGTCGCGGTGATCTATCTGGTGCTGTGCACGTCGCTCGACGGTGCGGCGCGCTGGCTGCTGACGCGAGGCCGGAGGGAGCGGCGCGTCGACGGCACGGCGGTCGAACGGATCAAATCCTTGCGATGACGTAACCACTATAAGAATTTAAAAGAGATCTGATTACGGGTCGTGCGCCGATTCGACCTCGCAATGCTGCCAGGGACTTTTTTTGAGATGATGCGTGAGGTAAGATTCGCGCGGATTGCCATTAACAATACCGACGATATTTGCAGTCGATCGCGTATGTCGTTATCCAAAATATCAAGATAGTCGGATTGGCGTGGAAGTAATCGAGCGATTTATCGAGTTGTTTCGTCCGTCGCATCTCGGCAACGATTGACACTCTTCGACGCTGCCGTTCCACGGTTTCAATCAGTTTCCATGCGATGTTCGAGGCCGTGAGGGCGGATCGAGCGAAAATCGCGAGTAGACCAAGGTTATGAACAAAAACCATCATCGGCTGGTGTTCAGCCGCGTGCACGGTATGTTGGTCGCAGTGGAAGAAACGGCCAGCTCAGTGGGGAAAGCGAGCGCAGGTGAAACGCTGCGTACCCTCGATCGCAGCGGTGTGCACGTCGTGACGCAGTTCGCGTTGCGTCTTGCCGCATTCGGTGCGCTGATTGCCGCGGGTGCGATGCCGATGTGGGTGCACGCACAAATCGTCGGAGCGGGGCCGAATGCACCATCGGTCATCCAGACGCCCAACGGCCTGCCGCAAGTGAATATCAACAAGCCGGGCGGCGCCGGCGTTTCGCTGAACACCTACAACCGTTTGACGTGTCGCATGCTGGCGCGATTCTGAACAATTCGCCGACGAGCGTCAACACGCAGCAAGCGGGTTATATCAACGGCAACCCGAACCTGAGTGTGGGGCAGGCGGCGCGCATCATCGTCAACCAGGTCAACAGCACGGCGGCCAGCCAGATCAAAGGGTACGTCGAGATAGCGGGAAGCCGTGCGGAGATCGTGCTGGCCAACCCTGCCGGTATTGTCGTGGACGGTGGCGGCTTCATCAATACCTCGCGCGCGGTCCTGACAACTGGCGTGCCGCAGTTCGGCGCGGATGGATCGTTGACGGGCTTCAACGTTAATCGTGGCCTCGTCACCGTGCAAGGTGCGGGCCTCGATACCTCGAATGTGGATCAGACTGACATCATCGCCCGTGCTGTACAGGCTAATGCCGCGATCTACGCGAAGAACCTGAACGTGATCGCCGGTACGAATCAGGTCAATCACGACACGCTTGCCGCGACGTCGATCGCCGGTGACGGTCCTGCCGCGGCTGTCGCGATTGACGTGGCTCAGTTAGGCGGCATGTATGCCGACAGGGTGTTTTTGGTTGGCAACTCCGCAGGCGTGGGTGTCGCGAACGCCGGGACGATCGCGGCGCAGGCAGGCGATCTGACGTTGCAATCGGACGGCCGGCTCGTGCTCACGGGCAAGACGACTACTAGTGGCCACCTCGCGATGTCGGCCTCTGGGGGTATCGAGAACAGCGGCACGACATACGCGCAGCAATCGCTGTCGGCGAACACGGCCGCCGACCTTACGAACAGTGGCACGCTCGCGGCGCAGCAAAATACGACGGTGAACGCGGGGAGCATCAATTCGACCGGCACGCTCGGCGCCGGCGTGAACAATGACGGCTCCGTCGCACACAGCGGCGACCTCAATCTGACTGCGTCGGGCCAACTGACCGCAACCGGCCAGAATGTCGCAGGCGGCAACGCGTCGTTGACGGGCGCCAGTGTGAATCTCGCCGGCAGCCAGACGGCGGCGAACGGCAATCTGTCGCTGAACGCGACGGCCGGCGACGTGAACCTGTCGGACGCGACGACGAGCGCGCAGGGCGCCATCCAGGCGAACGCATCGGGCACCGTGATCAACGATCACGGCAGGCTGTCGAGCGGTGGCAGCACGACGCTGACCGGCGGCAACCTGTCGAATCGGAGTGGCAAGGTTTCATCGCAGGGGGCGCTGTCGGTGAATGTCGCCGGCCAGATCGCCAATCAGTCGGGCGAGCTGGTATCCGACAGCACGGCTGACGTGCGTGGCGGCGCCATCGCGAACAACCACGGCACGCTTCAAAGCGCGGCCGGCATGACGGTGGCTGGTGCGTCACTGGATAACACGGCGGGCCGAATTACGTCGCTCAACGGCGATGGCCTGTCGGTGACGACGAGTGGCCAGTTGACCAACGCCGCAGGGACGACCGCGAACGGCGCGCAAGGCGGTGTGATCGGCGGCAACGGTGATGTTTCGATCCAAGGCGCAAACGTTGTCAACCGCGGCGCGATGACGTCCAACACGAATTTGCGTGTCGCGGGCCAGTCGGTCGACAACGGCGGCGGTACGCTGCAGGCCGCGCGGAACGTCGCCGTGAATGCCGGCGCGCACCTGATGAACAACGGCGGCTCGATCGCGGGCAATGCAGCCACGGTTAGCGCGACGAAGCTCGACAACAGCGCCGGCACCGTGCAGGCCGACCAGGTGTCGTTGAATGCGACCGACCTCGTGAATCGTGGCGGCACCATCACGCAGACCGGCGCCGGCGCGATGGCCGTCAATGTGTCGGGCACGCTCGACAACTCGAATGGCGGTACGCTGCAAACCAACAGCACCGACCTGACGCTCGCCCCCTCCGCGCTAATCAATGACGGCGGCACGATCACGCATGCAGGAAACGGCACACTGACGCTTGGCGGCGGTTCGGGCTCCGTGTCGAACGTAGGCGGTTCGATCGCGAGCAACGGGCGCGTCGTCGCACAAGCCGGCGCGCTGAACAACACGGCGGGCTCGATCAACGCGCAGAGTGGACTGGAGGCAACCGTCGGCGGCACGCTGAACAATGCGAGCGGCAAGCTCCTGTCGAACACGGATCTGAGCATCACCAGCGGTACGCTCGCGAACGACGGTGGCCAGATCGGTGCCAGCACGAACGCGAAGATCCACACAGGCTCGATGACGAACCAGGGCGGTTCGATCGTCGGACCGAACCTGTCGGTCACCGCCGATTCGACGCTCGACAACAGCGGCGGCAAGCTCGAGGCCAATCAGCTTGCGCTGACGGCCGCAAACCTCGTGAACCACGGCGGTACGATCACGCAGTACGGATCGTCAGCGATGGGGATGAACGTCAGCGGCACGCTCGACAACTCGGCCGCCGGCGTGATCCAGACCAACAGCGCGGACCTGACGCTTGAGCCGGCCGAGCTGAACAACGCGGGCGGCACCATTACGCATGCGGGCACTGGCACGCTGACAATCGCGCCGGGCAATGGAGCCAGCGCGCTGAACAACGCGTCGGGCACCATCGTGACGAAGGGACAAGCCAGCGTCAACGCGGCGTCCTGGAACAACGTGAGCGGTATCCTCGCCGCGCAGCGCGGCATCAACGCCACGATTGTGGGCGACGTGAACAACGCGCAGGGCCTGCTGCGATCGGATGCATCGCTGTCGTTGAAGAGTGGCGGCGCTCTGTCAAACCGAGGCGGCCACATCCAGGCGGGGCAATCGGTTGCGGGCGACACCAGCACGCTCGCCATTCAATCGGCCTCGATCGACAACGCGGGCGGCGCCATTGTCGACCTCGGCGCGGGCAAGATGACGGTGCAAGGCGGCAGCAAGATCGCCAACAGCCACGCCGGCGGCGTATCGGGCATGGGTGCGATTACGGGCAACGGCGATGTGACGGTCAGCGCAGCGTCGATCAGTAACACGCATGGTGGTCAGCTCAGCGGCGCATCGCTTCATGTCCAGGGCAACGCCTTGGACAACAGCAGCGGCACGATCGGCAATGTCACGAATTCGAACGGCGACGTGGACGTGACGATGAGCGGCGCCGTCAAGAATACGAACGGCCAGATCAGCTCGACGCACGACCTGTCGGTCGCGGCGGCCACGCTGCAGGGCGGCGGCACGTACAGCGCAACGCGCGACGCGAACGTGAACCTGCAGGGCGATTACACGGCGGCATCCGATACGCAGTTCAACGTTGGTCACGATCTTGCCTTCACGCTGCCCGGCACCTTCACGAACAACGCGAACCTGCAGTCGGTTAACAACCTGAGCGTCAACGCGGGCAACATCGTCAACGTGGGGGCGCTGACCGCCGGCGGCCTGCTGCACACGCAATCGGCCAACCTGACGAATACGGGCGTGCTCGTGGGCGCGAGTGCTTCGCTCAACGCGACGAATACGATCTCGAACCTCGGGCCGACCGCGTTGATCGGTGCATCGGACAGCAACGGTACGCTGGAAATCCTCGCGCACGACATCGAAAACCGCGACGACACGACCGCGATCGATTCGATGGCGACGACGGCGATCTTCGGCATGGGCAAGGTCGTGCTGGCAGGCGGCAAGGATGCGAGCGGCAATTACACGAACGCCGCGCTGGTCAACAACGTGTCCGCGCTGATCCAGTCCCAAGGCGACATGGAACTGCATGCGGACAAGGTGACGAGCACGCGTCGCGTGATGAAGACGTCCACCAACCAGATCGATCCTGCGTCGCTCGCGCAGTTCGGCATTCCGATCAGCGGCCGCACTGGCCAGATCGGCGTGAAGGATCCGGACAGCATAGGCGGCGTCTACACCGAGCCACCTCATGGCGGCCAGTGGAACAGCACGTATCAATTCACGACCTACTATGCGGACAGCGCGACGGCGACGACCGTGACAGACATCAGCCCGGCCGCGCAGATCGTGTCGGGTGGCAAGATCGATGCGTCGTCGGTCGGCACCCTGCAAAACTACTGGAGCAATATCGCGGCGGTCGGCGACATCAAGATGCCGGCCCACTATGACGCCGACGGCTGGGCGGCGTCTGGGCACAAACTGCCGGGCGTGACGGTTTCCTACTCGGG
The DNA here is from genome assembly GCF_027257875.1 of Burkholderia sp. IMCC1007. GTDB lineage: Bacteria > Pseudomonadota > Gammaproteobacteria > Burkholderiales > Burkholderiaceae > Burkholderia. The sequence continues at coordinate 62,568 of NZ_JAPVQY010000040.1, read as the reverse complement.
GCAGTATCACTACAACAACTACGACAATTCCGAACATGACTGGAAGTTGCCGTTCGGCAATGCGCCGTTCGTCGGCAGTCGCCCGGGTGGCTACACGCAGGCGGCACCGGCGTCGATCAAGGATTACACGCTGCCCGGCTACTTCTCGACGATAAGTTCGAACGGCACGATTTCCGGCACGGGCGTCAGCGTCAACAACACGGCAGGCAACGCATCGATTCCGTCGCTCGGCTTGCTGCCGGGGCAGTCGGTGCCGGGCCTCACGCCTACCAACTTGAGCGGTAACGCGAGCGGCGCGAAATCGGGAGCGTCGGCCGTACACGGCGGTCCGTCGGCGCCGGTCGATCCGATCATCGCCAGTGCGACGGCGCTGAACGTGCTGAACAACCTCACGATTCCGCAGGGCGGGCTGTACCGGCCGACCAGTGCGCCGAACGCGAACTACGTGATCGAGACGAATCCGGCATTCACGAATCAGAAGAACTTCATATCGAGCGATTACTTCTTCGGGCAGCTCGGCGTCGATCTCACGCATATTCCGAAGCGCCTCGGCGACGGCTTCTATGAACAGCAGCTCGTACGCAATCAGGTGACGGCGCTGACCGGCAAGGCAGTGCTGGGGCCGTACGCGGATCTCCAAACGATGTATCAGTCGATGATGACGGCGGGCGCGGATCTGTCGAAGTCGCTCGATCTGCCGATGGGCGCGAGCCTGTCGGCCGAGCAGGTGTCAAAGCTGACCGGCAACGTGATCATGATGGAAACGCGCGTGGTCGACGGCCAGCCGGTGCTGGTGCCGGTCGTGTATCTCGCGCAGGCCAGCCAGCAGAATGTCAATGGCCCACTGATTTCCGCAACGAACATCGATCTCCAGAACGCACAGTCATTCACGAGCAGCGGCACGATCAAGGCCGACAACACGCTGGCGATCCAGGGCAAACAGATCGACAACGCGTTCGGCGCGCTGCAAAGCGGCGGGTTGATGTCGTTGAAGACCGAGAACAACATCGACCTGACGTCGGCGAATGTGAAGACCGGTAGCCTCCAGCTGGACGCCGGGAAAGACTTGATTCTTGACACGGCGACGAAGACGAACACGCGCGTGAGTCGCGATGGCGCGACAAGCGTGGTGACCACGCTCGGGCCGACCGCGAAGCTGGACGTCGCGGGCGACGCGTCGATCGTCACCGGCGGCAACTTCCAGCAAAATGCGGGCAACCTGTCGGTCGGCGGCAACCTTGGGATGAATGTCGGCGGCAACTGGGATCTCGGCGCGGTGCAGACCGGCGAGCACAAGATCGTGCAGCGGGCGAACGGCGTGTCGAACACCGACATCAACAAGGTCAGCGGCAGCTCGGTGACGGTCGGCGGACAATCGAATGTCGTCGTGGGTGGCGATGTGACGGCCAAGGGCGCACAGATCGACTTCGGCCAGGGCGGGACGCTTGCTGCCAAGGGTAACGTAACGCTCGGCGCAGCGAGTGCGACGTCGACGGTGAACAGCACCAGTTCGGGTAGCGACAGTCACGGCAGCTATGCGGAGACGCTGCACACGTCGGATCAGGCGCTTACAGGCACGACACTCAAGGGCGGCGACACGGTGAACATCGTGTCGGGCAAGGACATTACGCTCTCCGGCAGCGCAATCAGCCTCGACAAAGGCAACGCGAACCTGCTGGCAGTTGGCGACGTGAATATCGGCTCGGCAACCGAGACGCACGAGCTGAATTCGCACGAAACGCACAGCCATAGCAATGTGGTGAGTGGCGTGAAAGTCGCGAGCGGGATCGATCAGGCCGCGACCTACAGCCAGGGCAGCACGATTTCGGCGGATGGTGTGACCGTCAGGAGCGGCCGGGACATCAACGTGACGGGCAGTAATGTCGTCGGCACAAACGATGTGTCGCTGTCGGCTGCTCGGGATGTGAACATCAAGACCTCGCAGGATACGATCCAATCGTCGACCTATTTCGACAAGAAGGAATCCGGTCTGATGTCGAACGGCGGCCTGTCGGTATCCGTCGGCTCGCGTTCGAACTCCGACAAGCAGCAGTCTTCATCGGTCACGAACAACGGCAGCGCGATCGGCGCGTTGAACGGCAATCTGACGGTGAGTTCGGGTAACGATCTGCACGCGACCGGTAGCATCTTGCATGCGGGCAACGACGTGAATCTGGCCGGCAAGACGGTCAAGATCGACGCCGCGACGGATACATCCACCTTCTCACAGCAACAGCAGTTCCGCCAGGCCGGCGTGACGGTGGGCGTGACGAATCCGGTCGTGGCGGCGGTGCAGACCGGTCGGCAGATGACGAACGCTGCGCAAAGCGTAGGCGGCGATCCGCGCTTGATTGCGCTTGCAGCGGCTACGACGGGTCTTGCGGCGAAGAACACCTATGACTCGCTGAAGCAGATGGCCGGGGATCCGGTGAAAGCCGCGACAAGCGTCGGGATCAACGTATCGGTCGGCGCGAGCAAGAGCGACAGCCAGATGCAGGCGCAGTCGAGTTCTGCGGTGGGGAGTACCGTCTCGGCAGGACGCAACGTGACAATCGCAGCCGCTGGCGCCGGCAAGGACAGCAATATCGACGTGATCGGCAGCACGATTTCGGCAGGTAACAACGCGAAGTTGGCGGCCGAAGGCAATGTGAACCTGCAGGCGGCAGAAAATACCAGCAGCCAGCACAGCACGAACAGCGGGTCGAGTGCGTCGGTGGGCGTGTCGTTCACCGTCGGCGACAAGTCGGGGATAGCCTTCACGGCGGGCGTTGCAGGCAATCGAGGCAACGCGGATGGAGATTCGTCGATGTGGACGAATACGCATGTGACCGCGGGCAACCAGCTCGCGATCCAGTCAGGCGGTGATACGAATCTGAAGGGCGCAGTTGCGTCGGGCAAGCAGGTGGTTGCCGATGTCGCCGGCAACCTGAACATCGAGAGCCTGCAAGACAAGGACCACTACGATTCGAAGCAGCAGAGCGCCGGTATTTCGGCGAGCGTATGTGCGCCACCGCTTTGCGCCGGGAAGTCGAGCGTGGCGGGCAGCGTCGGCCAGACGAAGATGAACAGCGATTACGCGAGCGTGATCGAGCAAGCGGGGGTCAAGGCGGGTGATGGCGGCTTTCAGGTCGACGTGAAGGGCAACACCGATCTCAAAGGCGGTGTGATCGCGAGCAGCGACAAGGCAGTGCAGGACAACCTGAACAAACTGACGACCGGCACCCTCACGCATAGCGACATCGAGAACCACGCATCGTACGACGCATCGTCGGTCGGGCTGTCGGGCGGCTATGGCGGCACCATTGGCAAGGACCAGAAAGGCAAGGCGGATAACGTGAATCCGGTGCCGGGGACGTCGTTGCCGAAAGTGGACGGCGGTTTGCAGATTGCGCCGCCGGTGGCGCTTGGTGCTTCAGGCGATGCGAATTCCACGACCAGGAGCGGTGTCGGCGGCGGCACGCTTACGATTACCGACGACGCGAAGCAGCAGCAGTTGACGGGGCAGAGTGCCGCAGAAACCGTGGCGAACATCAATCGCGATACCTCGAATACGGGAGGGGCGCTCGCGCCGATTTTCGACAAGGACAAGATCCAGGCAGGGTTCGACATCACGAGCCAGTTCATTAATCAGGCGGGGACATTCGTCGCGAATCGCGCGGCGGAAGCCGACGCAGCGAAGGCGGCCGCGAATAACCCGAATCTGACGCCGGAACAGCGCGCTGCGGCCCAGCAGCGCGCAGATGAACTGAACGCCAACTGGGGACCGGGCGGCACGTATCGTCAGGTGCTTACGGCCCTGTCAGTGGCGGCGGGCGGCAACGTAACGGGTGGCCTTGGCCAATTCGCGCAGAATGCGACAGTGGCCTACCTGCAAGAGCTTGGCGCCAATCAGGTGAAGCAGATTGCCGACAACCTTGGTAGCGAAGAAGCGCGTGCTGCGCTTCACGCGATCGTCAGATGTGCCGGTGCGGCTGCCAGCACCCAGAATTGTGGTGCGGGAGCGATGGGAGCGGCGAGCAGTTCGGTGCTCGGTAGCCTACTCGCGCCGTCGACGAACTTGTCTGCATCGGAGCGCGAAGCACGCGACAATTTGGTGGCCAGCCTCGTTGCAGGTGTCGCCGCCGTGTCGGGCCAGAATGTGGCAACGGCGACCGGCGCTGGCAAAATCGAGGTGGAGAACAATCAGATTTCACCGATGGCGCCCGCTCCAGGCTGGCTCGCTGGATTCAAGCTGCCGGGGTATAAGGGCGAGACAGCAGGCAAGGGTGATGGTGTGATTGCAGATCCGGCCACGGCACTTGATTCGATGATCAAGCCGACCGGTGCGTTGATCTATCCGATGCCGGATGCGAAGACCATCGGCGACTGGATTACAGAGATCATTCCAGACCAGGTCAAGGGGCTTGTAGACTACATCACTACGGCTGTCAAGGGTGCGGATACGCCAGTAATTGACGCTGGCAAGCAGGGCAAGCATCAGCCGGATCACAATAACTTCATTCCTGGCCGAAGCGAATTGTCATACCCTGATCCTCAAAAGCTTGTGGACGACTATGCAGGAACTGGGCAGCCCGCAAACAATGTCGCGCCTGGCCAGCCCGGCTATCGAGAACGCGTGAACTTCGGGAAAGTTATTGGAAATTACGTTGATCCGGTTACAGGCGAAAAGATGCCAACGACGAACGGTATTATTCACTACAGTAAGGACGGCGTTCATATTGTTCCTGGGAGGCCCTAATGACTAACGAGTTTCGAATTCGACTGTTGCTGGCGCTGCAATCATCCTTACTCGGATACGTCAGCGCCAATATCCGAGCTGTGAGCTGTGCCGTTGAAGGTGAAGATATAACGGTCCAAGTGGTGTTTGATGGACCGATAGCCGACAGCGATCGGGATGCGATGGATGAGGTTGGATCTGAATTGGCATCGCACTTTGAGCATGAATTGGTCGATATGCACTGCATTCGGATCGATGTACCGCAGCCGTTTCGTGATAGTTCATTAGAACTACATGCCTATCAACGAAAGGAATGATTCATAGTCGAGAACGATCTACTTTTGCCGCAAAAAAATGTAACGATTCCTCGCGGACAAAGTCGGCGAGATTGGGACGTCGACCACCGGCCTCCGTGGAGCCCGCGAGATCTTTCGGGTATGACGACCGACCAGGTCGCTGATGAGTGCAACAAATGCTCACGTCTGGAATGCTCGAGCTGCAATAGCTTGCGCGGTGACAAACCGGCAGGACAATGAAATGACAATTATCCGCGACGATGCCAACGGGCTGGATTTATCGACTCGCGCGGCAACATCAATCGGTTCTACTCGGATGGAAACGGCATTTATCATTGGTCCGGCTCTACTGGCGATTCGTCCGCACCGCTCAACATTTCGAGGATTCCGACGGACGTCAGACGATCGCTCGGTTTTAAGGAGAAGTGAATGTTATCTGGCAACCCTGACACATTCGCCATTTGGTTCGACTCAGTTGACTCTTGGTCGACCGATAGTTTCAAGAATGGATGCTTTGGCTGCTTCATCGCAGGAGAGCTAATTTGGTCGCTGCGCTCTACGCTGGGAGCTGATCTTCATCGGCTAAGTTTGATGAGCATCATGAATCATCCTGTCGAAAACGAGGAAATGTTTAATTTGCCGCCGTGGTTCGCATATCAGCGGCTTTGCAAGCTTGCTTTCCCTTCACTTGATTCCGATGCCGAAGTCAGCGATTTCACGTATCTTGTATCGCCGGAAAGCCTATCTGATGAAGGGTATTACCTGTTTCTTGTGGAGCTTGGAGAGCACGCGAAGCTAATCTCTGGTTTCAAGGAAGACCTCAGCAGTGTTCGGCAAGTTATTTTGAAGCGCGGAGAATTTCAAGACGTCGTGAGGGGTGCGATTGAGAAGTTAACGGTATAGAAGGATTGATTGTGCGTTGAGGTTCGCCGCGCGCTCCAGTCAGGCGGTGATACGAATCTGAAGGGCGCAATCGCGTCGGGCAAGCAGGTGGTCGCCGATGTTGGCGGCAATCGGAACATCGAGAGTCTGCAAGACAAGGACCATTACGGCTCGAAACAACAGAATGCCGGCGTTTCGGTGCGCGTTTGCCCGCCGCCTTGCGTGTCGAGCGTGGCGGGCAACTTGCAGTGCGGAACAAACAAACGCGGTGCAGTGGGAGCAGATCAATCGGGCTATCCAGTACGGTGAGAGTTAAGGTTGTTGTGACAACGGTAAAGGGGAAGTGAATTGAGTGACGTTAAACCTTGGCGCGGTGCGGCCATTTATCGAAATCGAGATTTCATTTTCATTGGAACGCAGTCTGGATATGGCGTTTCAATCGCAGATCCGGATGGCGGTGCATATTTTCTCGACACAGATGCTGATGACGAAACACTCGGTCGTTGTCTCAACGATGCGTTGTTGAAAAAGTCGTTTCATTACCCCACAGCAACGTGCGGAAAATCAGCTTTTCTTCGACTTTCGGCTGGTTGGAGAGAACTATAAGAAGTGGGTCGATGGCCTTCTTACACGGTTTGGGTACAAAACCAAGCAAGCCCTGTTCAAGAAAATGATCTTGTGTCACGCAAAAGTCGTTGACGGTGTTCTAAGGCTTGATCCAAACCGTCATGAGAAGCTCGAAGCGTGGGAAGGGTTGGGCGACGACGCCAAAGTCATCCTTCCATTCGATTCCCCAGAAGCAGAAATCGGCGCTGCTCTGCGAGTCGCGTTGGACTGATGCATTCCATAAATCGACGAACCCCATTGATAACAACAACATCCACGAGCATTGATCTGGTCTATATCGATCAGCAAACCAGGACGATTTATCATGTCGAGGTGAAAACCGTGACCGGTGATCGGATTCCGATAACGCCAGAAGACAACCTCACCAATCGATTCAATGACTGGGTTGCTCAAGCATCGACTGGGGTCCTGAATAAGCAGCAACTCCCAGGCGACATGCAGGCCCTTGCGAACCGGATCGGTCAAGCGCAGGACGAAGGGTACGCAGTTAGCCACAATGTCATGCAGGTCCGAATTCCGCGCCCAGGGGCAACAGGTTCAGTGACCGCTGGCCTTTTGCCGTGGCCGCCTGCACCGTGAGAAAAGTGAATGAAACGCCTTGGTATCTATCCCCGTTGGGAGACCGAAGATCAACTTCTGTCCGAAATTGAGAAGAGTTGGGAGCAGTTGCGACAGAACATATGGGAGCCGCGTCGACAGGACCTGGAGGCATATGCACGTGGTGAAAATCCATTTACAGATGTATCTGGGACTTCTCCGGCAAAATACCTTTCTCACGGGGTTAGTACCTCACTGGTTTGCGCTCAAAAGGAAAAATCCGAAGCCGTAAGGCTCATGTTTTCTTCCCATGAGGAGTCTGAGTGGAAAGGATTGCTGGCAGAAAGCTTCGGCTACCAGTACTGGCGCACAAGAATTGAACAGTATAAGCAGATCGATTCCACTCGAACCGATTTTCGAGCATCGTTCAATCAAGCGATTGAGACCTTGTCTGCCTGCCTGTGTATTGGCTGGCTCGATGAGGCGAGACTGCTGACCAATGAAATAAAGATTCTCTATGAGAGGCAGCGGTACTATGACACGGGGCATTACCCGCTTTATCACTGGTTGCTGCAGATCTGCTTTGACCACTGGGATATTCCGTTCGATGCCTGGAGCCATCCTGATAAAGAAACACCTCATTCTTTGAACCAGCCGATACTAAATGAACTGTTCACTCACTGGCGCGGAACTGATCTCTTGCCAATGCGAGAGCACATCCTCTGGCTATGCGATTTTTACACGCATCGAACCAGACGCAAGCAATGGTACGAATTCAACAACAGCCATCTCCTGACACGTTTCCCAGCGCCGATGCTGGCTTGGCAGCGGCTTCGCGAGATTCGAGGGCTTGAGAATCCGCCCATCGATCATCCGCTGATGCAACCGACATATGCGCGCCTCCAGGCCGCAATGCCGTTCTATACGGATCCGGTATTGGAGGCAGCAGTGGTGCGTCTCCGTCGCGAGGAAATGCCGGATCTCGGGAGCGTGCATTGGCCATCTTTGCCTGCAAGGACAGAGAAGCGCGGTCTGTTCGCTCGACTGTTCGGGCGGACGTGAACATGAGCAATTCTTCTCTCTGGAGGATCCAGCAATGCGAGAAACAATGCCGTCGATAATAAGTTGGGGTCCGGGGCCTTAATTGCATTGGCTTTCCTTTATGAAATTCTCCTTTATCCACACGTCCGAATCTTGAGCCCAACAGGATAATCGGGCTGGCGGGTGCTAGGAATGTTGTTTCCTGGGGTCAATATCGCTTGAACTGGATTTTCGCGTTCGCGAACTGGCCGGCAGTTGATCAAAGACGATGCCCCAATAATTCTGTGCGGCGCAGTTGCGACCCACGATCACATACCTAGAAAAACATACGAGAACTATTCTCCGTGGGAATTCTGCTGCTGCAGCACTGCTGTTTATCGTGACCAGTGCGGCGGCCCAGGAAGCTCCTCGCCTGATCATTCCGGGCAACGACCAGCAAACCCGACAGCAGGAAGAGGCGCGTGAGCGTGAACGGGCGGTCTCCGCGCCCGGGGTGCGATCGAACGTGACGGCGAACGCAGGCTATTCCACGCTACCGTTGGAAACGCCGTGCTTTCGCATCGAGCGGTTTGCACTTGACGTGCCCGATGCGCTTTCCGCTTCCGTGAAAGCGCAAGGCGCTTCGGCATTGCCAATGGATCGCTTCGCATTCGCGCGCGAATGGCTTGAGCACTACGCTGGCCAGTGCATCGGAAAGCAGGGCCTCGACATCCTCGTCAAGGCTCTGTCGCAAGCGATCCTGGCGCGCGGGTACGTCACGACGCGTGTGCCACTGCCTGAACAGGATCTGTCGAGCGACACCCTCAAGTTTTCGCTGATCCCCGGCGTGATTCGCCACGTTCGCTTCGCCGACGAGAAACTGCGCGGCACGTGGAAGACCGCGTTTCCAACGCGCGACGGCGAACTGCTGAACCTGCGCGATCTCGAACAGGGCCTCGAACAAATGAAACGCGTATCGAGCCGGACGTCTCGATGCAAATCGTTCCGGGCGAGCTACCCGGCGAAAGCGATGTCGTACTCGACGTGAAGCGCGGCAAACCGTGGACCGTCGTCGCCTCTGTCGACAACTCCGGCACGCGTGCGACCGGCAAGCTGCAAGGCAATCTGTCGCTCGGCATCGACAATCCGCTCGGCCTGAACGACATCTTCAACATCGGCGTGAGCCAGGATCTCGAATTCGGCGACAAGCGCCTCGGCTCGCACGGCTGGAACGGCTTCTATTCGATTCCGTGGGGCTACTGGACGGCTACGCTATCCGCCTACACGAACACGTACTACCAGCAGATTGCCGGCGTTAACGAGACATTCGTCGCGAGCGGCAACTCGAAGACGGTCGATTTCAAGCTGGCCCGCGTGCTGTCGCGCAGTCAGGACGATGTGTTCGGCGCGTACGTTCGCCTGTCGCGCCGTTTCGGACAAAGCTTTATCGAAGACACCGAGATCTCACAGCAGCGTCGCAATAATACGATGATCGAATTCGGCCTGACCGATCGCCACTACTTCGGCGGCGCACAGTTCGACGGCTCGCTTGCATATCGTCAAGGTGTCGGTGGGTTGGGTGCTCAGGACGATGCGTTGGCGGCGGGTGGCGGGCCGACCTATCGCTTCAAGATGGCGGTGCTCGATGCCAACTTCTCGGTGCCGTTCGCAATCGGCAAGCAGCCATTCCGCTATGTCGGCACATTCCACGGCCAGTACACCGGAAACACGCTTTACTACATCGACGACTTGACGATTGGCAGTCGCTATACAGTGCGCGGTTTCGATGGCGAAACGATGCTAGCCGCGGCACGCGGCTTCTACTGGCGCAACGAACTGCAGGCGCCCATCGGGGAGACGGGGCAGGCCGTTTATGCGGGACTCGACGATGGTCGCGTATGGGGCCCACAGCCTGTCGTCCTCGTCGGGACGCAGTTGGCTGGCGCAGTGATCGGCATAAAGGGTAGCGTGGGTACGCGATTCGGAGCCTATGCGTACGATCTCTTCGCGGGTACGCCTGTCTACAAGCCGTCGGGTTTTCCGACTGCGCGAGTGACGCTCGGTTTTCAGGTGACTGCGCAATTCTGACGACAATGAGCCAAGGTATTGCTCCGATACGTACATGTCGCAAGCCATTGGCTCAAGCCTGCGACCAACTGACGGTGTCGTGACCGTACGCTCTTCTGCAATCAGGATCGTGCCTCGGAATCAGCTTCGTTCCGCCGAGTAATGCGTATCGAACACCGCGCGCAGCGTCGACGGGCCGGTCGCGAAGTCGCCCCACAGCGGGCCGTCGTTCTGCGCGAACGCGAACGGCGTCGGATTGATCGACGCGAGGCGGCCGCGCCATTGCGCCGCTTCCTGGCGGAACGCGGTGAGCTGCATGTCGGAAAGCCCAGTCTGCGCGTTCGCGAGCGTGACGAGCGGATCGACCGGATCGTTCGCGACACGCACTTCGAAGTGCAGGTGCGGGCCGGTGGCCGCACCGGTCATCCCGACTGAACCGATGCGTTGCCCCTGCTTGACGGTCTCACCCGTCTTCAGCCCGCGCGCGTAAGCGGACAGGTGCGCGTAGTACGTCGAATAGCCGTCGGCGTGGTCGACGATCACGTAGTGGCCGTAGCCGCCCGGATCGGTGCCGACGAACGACACGACGCCGTCGGCCGCCGCATTGACGGGCGTGCCGCTCGGCGCGGCGAGATCGACGCCGGTATGGAACGCCATCGCCTGCGACAACGGGTGGATGCGTTCGCCGAAGAACGAGCTGATGCGCGTCCATTTGACCGGCATCGTGAACGCGGCCGCTTCGAGCGGTGCGCCGTCGAGCGTGTAGTACGCGCCGTGCTCGGCGCCGGGCGCGCGGAACCAGATCGCGCCGAACGTGCGGCCCGCGACGCGCAGCTCGAGCGCGGTGAGGTGCGGCGTGCCGTTGTCCGTGTCGTACGCGACGCGGTAGTAGTCGCCGCGGTGCGCGCTCGCGCGCATCGCGACCTTGCCGGTGACGATATCGCCGAGCTGGATGCGCACTTCGGGCGGCACGTCCAGGCGGTTCAGCGTATCGGACAGCGTCAGTTCGATGTCGCCCGCACGCATCCCGTGCTGGTGTTCGGGCGCCGCGAACTGAAACAGGCTCGCATAGCCGAGCATGTCGTTGCGGTGCGCGCTGAGCGGGGCGAACAGGCCGGGTTGCGGGTTCCGGTCGTTGCGTTCGGTGAGTGCGTCGCGCTCGCCGATCGTGCGCGCGAGCTCGCTCGTCACGAAGTGCTGCGCGGTGGGAAACGGCGTGTCGGACAGCACGCGCTGCGGCAGCACGGCGGTGCTGGTATCGACGGCGCCCGGCAGTTGCGAGACGGCCGGCAGCGCGGCGGCGAGACCGAAGGCGGCGAGGGCGCCGAGCACGGCGGCTGGCACGAGCGCACGCACGAAGCGCTGCGCGCGGCCGGGCGCGAAAGCATCAGGGGTTGCGGCAGGCTTGACCAAGGGTGTCCACATCCGGGAAAACGGTTCAAAGAGGTGTGGGCAGGGGCCATCGGCGGCACATCCGTCGGGCGACGACGGGGCGGGCGACGGGCGTGCAACAAAACAGGCCCTGCAAAGGGCCTGTGTCGTTTCCGTTCGACCCAACGCGCGGGCAGGCCCGCTTCGAACGGCGGCGTGAGTTTGCCGGGTCGAACCCGGTTTATCACACAGACGCTAAAGAAAGATGACAGCGCCAGTCTACCGACGTTCCATCAAATGTGAAAAATTTTAAACAGGGTCGGCGCGTTCGTTTCGCGGTGCGGTAAATCGGGTTGCATCGGCATTTCTTGCGCCATTTTTCGTCAGTCTGGCAATTTTTGCGCGCGCACCCGCAGCGCGGCAGCGGTGCGCACCGCATCGAAACCGGCGTCGAGCATCGCTTCGGCGTCGTTCCACAGATTCCCTCGCAGCCGGTTGGTCCAGATCATCGACGCGAACACGCCTTCGAGCAGCGACACCAGATAGACGGCCGCGAGGTGCACGTCCAGGTCGGCCGCGAGTTCGCCGGCCGCGATCGCACGGCGCAACAACGCCTTCGCGATGCGCAGCATCTGCAACTCGAGCAGCATCCGGCGCCGTTGCAGCGCACCGTTCTCCTCGCTCTGTTCGCACTTCGTATAGAGGATCACCAGCACGCGCTGCATCGCGCCCGGCTCGCCGCATTGCTGCAGATAGTGCGACGCGGCGCGGCGCAGCGTGCCGAACGCTGGGAGACTGTCGCCCGCGTCGAAGCCTTCGGACGTGCGCGCGAACGCGCGGTCGCACATCGCCAGACACACTTCCATCTTGTTGCGGTAATGGCCGTAGACGGCGCCGCGCGACATGCCGGCGGCCTCGGCGAGATCCGCCATCGCTGTTTGCGCGACGCCTTTCTCGAGCAGCACGAGCTCGGCAGCGTCGAGGATCCGGTGCTTGATGGCGAGCGATTCTTCCCGGGTCTTGCGGGCCATGTCGTGAATGTCCTTGCAGTTCGCTGTCGTTTTATTGAGACAGCATGACGAATGGATTACAAATGCACATATTTAATCAGTCGTGACTGATTATAATCGGCCACCCTGAGCCGCCGCATTGTATCGGCGGCAGACGATCGAGATCACACATGAATAACAAACGTTCGTTGTCGCGCCGCGCCCGGCTCGCGCTGTTCGCGCTCGCGGCCCTGCTGGTCCTGGCCGGATGCGGAAAGGGCGCAAAGGACCAGGCGCCGGAGGCCATTCAGAACGCGACGGTCGTGACGGTACGTCCGACGGCCGTGCCGATGACCGTCGAGTTGCCGGGCCGGCTCGACGCGTATCGGCAGGCGGAAGTGCGCGCACGGGTCGCGGGCATCGTCACCGCGCGCACTTACGAGGAAGGCCAGGAAGTGAAGCAGGGCGCGGTGCTGTTCCGCATCGACCCCGCACCGCTGAAAGCCGCGCGCGACGCCGCGCAGGGCGCGCTCGCGAAGGCGCAGGCCGCGGCGCTCGCGGCGACCGACAAGCGCCGCCGTTACGACGATCTCGTGCGCGACCGCGCGGTCAGCGAGCGCGATCACACCGAGGCCGTCGCCGACGATACGCAGGCGAAGGCCGATGTCGCGTCCGCGAAGGCGGAGCTCGCCCGCGCGCAACTGCAGCTCGACTACGCGACGGTCACCGCGCCGATCGCGGGCCGCGCGCGCCGCGCGCTCGTCACCGAAGGCGCGCTCGTCGGCCACGACCAGGCGACGCCGCTCACGATCGTCGAGCAGCTCGATCCCATCTACGTGAACTTCTCGCAGCCGGCGGCCGACGTCGATGCGTTGCGCCGCGCGGTGAAAAGCGGACGCGCGACGGGCATCGCGCAGCACGACGTCGCGGTGACGCTGCTGCGCGCCGACGGCACCGCGTATCCGCTGAAGGGCAAGCTGCTGTTCAGCGATCTCGCGGTCGATCCGACCACCGACACCGTCGCGATGCGCGCGCTGTTCCCGAATCCCGAGCGCGAGCTGCTGCCGGGCGCGTATGTGCGGATCGCGCTCGACGCGGCGGTCGACCAGCGGGCGATCCTCGTGCCGCGCGACGCGCTGTTGCGTACCGCCGACCGTACGTCGGTGCGTGTCGTCGGCGCGAACGGCAAGGTCAAGGACGTCGAGGTCACGGCCGACCAGATGAGCGGCCATGACTGGCGCATCACGCGCGGCCTCGCGGGCGGCGAGCGCGTGATCGTCGACGACGCCGCGCAGTTCGCGCCCGATACGTCCGTCAAGCCCGTCGAAAAGGCGCCGCCGTCGAAGGCGGCGCCGTCAGCGGCCGCTTCGCAGGCGGCCGCCCGTCAAACCTGACCGGTTCAAACCAACATGGCACGTTTCTTCATCGATCGCCCCGTCTTCGCGTGGGTGATCGCCATCATCATCATGCTGGGCGGCCTGTTCGCGATCCGCGCGCTGCCCGTCGCGCAGTACCCGGACATCGCACCGCCCGTCGTCAGCATCTACGCGACCTATCCGGGCGCGTCCGCGCAGGTCGTCGAGGAATCGGTGACCGCGCTGATCGAGCGCGAGATGAACGGCGCGCCGGGGCTGCTGTATACGTCCGCGACGAGCAGCGCCGGGGCCGCGTCACTGTACCTGACGTTCAAGCAGGGCGTGAACGCGGATCTCGCCGCCGTCGAAGTGCAGAACCGGCTGAAGACGGTCGATGCGCGCCTGCCCGAGCCCGTGCGCCGCGACGGCATCCAGGTCGAGAAGGCCGCCGACAACATCCAGCTCGTCGTGTCGCTGACGTCCGACGACGGCCGGATGACCGACGTGCAGCTCGGCGAATATGCGTCGGCGAACGTCGTGCAGGCGCTGCGTCGCGTCGAGGGTGTCGGCAAGGTGCAGTTCTGGGGCGCCGAATATGCGATGCGGATCTGGCCCGACCCGGTGAAGCTGGCCGGGCACGGGCTCACCGCGTCGGATATCGCGTCGGCCGTGCGTGCGCACAATGCGCGCGTGACGATCGGCGACATCGGCCGCAGCGCGGTGCCGGACAGCGCGCCGATCGCGGCGACGGTGTTCGCGGACGCGCCGCTGAAGACGCCGGCCGATTTCGGCGCGATCGCGCTGCGTGCGCGGGCCGACGGCTCGGCGCTGTTCCTGCGCGACGTCGCGCGCGTCGAATTCGGCGGCAACGACTACAACTATCCGTCGTACGTGAACGGCAAGGTCGCGACCGGGATGGGCATCAAACTTGCGCCGGGCTCGAACGCGGTATCCACCGAGAAGCGCGTGCGCGCGACGATGGACGAGCTGTCCAGGTACTTCCCGCCGGGCGTGAAATACCAGATCCCGTACGAGACGTCGTCGTTCGTGCGCGTGTCGATGAACAAGGTCGTCACGACGCTGATCGAAGCCGGCGTGCTGGTGTTCCTCGTGATGTTCCTGTTCATGCAGAACCTGCGCGCGACGCTGATCCCGACGCTCGTCGTGCCGGTCGCGCTCGCGGGCACGTTCGGTGTGATGTACGCGGCCGGCTTCTCGATCAACGTGCTGACGATGTTCGGGATGGTGCTCGCGATCGGCATCCTCGTCGACGACGCGATCGTCGTCGTCGAGAACGTCGAGCGGCTGATGGTCGAGGAGCGGCTCGCGCCGTACGACGCGACCGTCAAGGCGATGCAGCAGATCAGCGGCGCGATCGTCGGGATCACCGTGGTGCTGACCTCGGTGTTCGTGCCGATGGCGTTCTTCGGCGGCGCGGTGGGCAACATCTACCGGCAGTTCGCGCTGTCGCTCGCGGTATCGATCGGCTTCTCGGCCTTCCTCGCGCTATCGCTGACGCCCGCGCTGTGCGCGACGCTGCTCAAGCCGGTGTCGGGCGACCATCACGAGAAGCGCGGTTTCTTCGGTTGGTTCAACCGCTTCGTCGCGCGCGCGACGCAGCGCTATGCGACGCGCGTCGGCGCGATGCTGAAGAAGCCGCTGCGCTGGCTCGTCGTGTACGGCGCGCTGACCGCGGCCGCGGTGCTGATGCTCACGCAGTTGCCGACCGCGTTCCTGCCCGACGAGGACCAGGGCAACTTCATGGTGATGGTGATCCGCCCGCAAGGCACGCCGCTCGCGGAAACGATGCAGAGCGTGCGCGCGGTCGAGTCGGCCATCCGCCGCGACGAGCCGACCGCCTATACGTATGCGCTCGGCGGCTTCAACCTGTACGGCGAAGGGCCGAACGGCGGGATGATCTTCGTCACGCTGAAGAACTGGAAGGCGCGCAAGGCCGCGCGCGATCACGTGCAGTCGATCGTCGCGCGCATCAACGAGCGCTTCGCGGGCACGCCGAACACGACGGTGTTCGCGATGAATTCGCCGGCGCTGCCCGATCTCGGTTCGTCGAGCGGTTTCGACTTCCGGCTGCAGAACCGCGGCGGGCTCGACTACGCGACGTTCAGCGCCGCGCGCGAGCAGCTGCTTGCAGCGGGCGGCAAGGATCGCGCGCTCACCGACCTGATGTTCGCGGGCACGCAGGACGCGCCGCAACTGAAGCTCGACATCGATCGCGCGAAGGCGTCCGCGCTCGGCGTGTCGATGGACGAGATCAACACGACGCTCGCGGTGATGTTCGGCTCCGACTATATCGGCGACTTCATGCACGGCACGCAGGTGCGGCGCGTGATGGTGCAGGCCGACGGGCGGCACCGGCTCGATCCGGACGACGTGAAGAAGCTGCGCGTGCGCAACGCGCGCGGCGAGATGGTGCCGCTCGCGGCGTTCACGACGCTGCATTGGACGATGGGGCCGCCGCAGCTCACGCGCTACAACGGCTATCCGTCGTTCACGATCAACGGCTCGGCCGCGGCCGGCCACAGCAGCGGCGAGGCGATGACCGCGATCGAGCGGATCGCCGCGAAGCTGCCGGCCGGCATCGGCTATGCGTGGTCGGGGCAGTCGTTCGAGGAGCGGCTGTCGGGCGCGCAGGCGCCGATGCTGTTCGCGCTGTCGGTGCTCGTCGTGTTCCTCGCACTCGCGGCGCTCTACGAGAGCTGGTCGATTCCGTTCGCGGTGATGCTGGTGGTCCCGCTCGGCGTGATCGGCGCGGTGCTCGGCGTGACGCTGCGCGGAATGCCCAACGACATCTATTTCAAGGTGGGGCTGATCGCGACGATCGGGCTGTCCGCGAAGAACGCGATCCTGATCGTCGAAGTCGCGAAGGATCTCGTCGCGCAGCGCATGTCGCTCGTCGACGCCGCGCTCGAGGCCGCGCGCCTGCGGCTGCGGCCGATCGTGATGACGTCGCTCGCGTTCGGCGTCGGCGTGCTGCCGCTCGCGTTCGCGTCGGGCGCCGCGTCCGGCGCGCAGATGGCGATCGGCACCGGCGTGCTCGGCGGCGTGATCACGGCGACCGTGCTCGCGGTGTTCCTCGTCCCGCTGTTTTTCGTGATCGTCGGGCGCCTGTTCGACGTCGGCCCGCACCGACGCGGCGGCGCGCAGCCGGCGACGATGGAGGGTTCGCCATGATGTTTGCGTGGGATGTACGCGCGACGCTGAAGGGTCAACTGGCGCTGGCCGCGGCGCTGGCGCTCGCGGGCTGCTCGCTCGCGCCGCATTACGAGCGGCCGGCCGCGCCGGTGCCGGGCAGCTACGCGCCGGTCGACGACGGCGCCGCGGCCACCGCCGCGACGTCGGCGGATGCCGCGCTGCTCGACGACTGGCGCGCGTACTTCACCGATCCGGTGCTGCAGGCGTGGATCGACGCGGCGCTCGCGAACAATCGCGACCTGCGGATCGCCGCCGCACGCCTCGACGAAGCGCGCGCGCTGTACGGCGTGCAGCGCGCGGACCTGATGCCGTCGGTCGACGCGAATCTCGGCTACGAGCGCACGCGCCAGTACGACCCGGTGGTGCGCGAGAGCGCGGTGAGCGGGCTGTATCGTGCGGGCGTCGGCATCAGCGCGTACGAACTCGATCTGTTCGGCCGCGTGCGCAGTCTTTCCGATGCGGCGCTGGCCGAGTATTTCGCGACGGCCGACGCGCAGCGTACCGTGCGCATCGGCGTGATTGCCGAAGTCGCCGGTGCGTACGTGTCGGAGCGTTCGTTGCACGAGCAACTAGTGCTGGCGCGGCGCACGCTCGACGCGCGGCAGCGCATCGCATCGCTCACGCAGCGTCGCTATGCGGCCGGCACGAGCGATGCGATCGAGTTGCGTTCGGCGCAGATGCTGGTCGCGTCCGCACGTGCGTCGGAGGCCGCGCTGGCGCGCGACCACGCGCAGGCGGTGCGAGCGCTGCAATTGCTCGCGGGCGACTTCGCTCGCACCGTGCCGGCCGACGGCACCGCGCTCGACACGCTCGCGATTGCGCCGGTGGCGCCCGGCGCACCGAGCGCGCTGCTCGAACGGCGGCCCGACATCCGGCAGGCCGAGTCGCGGCTCAAGGCCGCGAACGCGCAGATCGGCGCCGCGCGCGCGGCGTTCTTCCCGCGCATCGCGCTGACGACCGACTACGGCTCGGTCAGCGACGCGTTCTCGAGCCTGTTCGCGGGCGGCACGAGCGTGTGGACGTTCGCGCCGCGCATCACGCTGCCGCTCTTCGCGGGCGGGCGCAATCGCGCGAATCTCGATGTCGCGACCGCGCGCAAGCACATCGCGGTGGCCGAATACGAGAAGACGGTGCAGACCGCATTCCGCGAGGTGGCCGACGCGTTTGCCGCACGCGACTGGATCGACCGGCAACTGGACGCGCAGCAGGACGTCCATGCGGCCGACAGCGCGCGGCTGAAACTGGCCGAGCGCCGCTATGCGGGCGGGGTGGCGACCTATCTCGAACTGCTCGACGCGCAGCGCAGCACGTACGAGTCCGGGCAGGAACTGATCCGGCTCAAGGCGCTCAGGCTCGCGAACGCAATCGCGCTGTATCGCGCGCTGGGCGGCGGGTGGGCGTCGGCGTCGGCCGGCGCGTCTGCCGCGTGATGTCGTCACCGTGAGCGGTTGAACGGCGGCGACGCGCGGGGGGCGTCGTCGCTCACTTGATGTTGCTTCTGCCGGGCGACGCATCGGCAAACATCGGCGACGCGCGCAGCCGTGCGTCCGTCGTCGTCATCCCGGTTTTTCCTCCCGGCTGTCGACGTTGAAGAGCCGCGTTTGCTCGACATGGGCGCGGCGACCAATCGCGTCGCCACGCGGCACGTATCCGTGCCGACTGCCTTCCTTTCTCTTCCTCGGTATCAATGCGCCGCCTGTCTCGGCACGCGCGTGGCATTACGTGCGATTTTAGAATCTGAATTGACGATTCGATTGATTCACGTATTAAAAATAATGCGGGTGGCAAAGTGTCACGGCAAAACGTTTGCATCGAATCGCAATCGTTTGCGCGCCGGACTCAGGTTTAAGCGAGTCGATCA
Source organism: Burkholderia sp. IMCC1007 (assembly GCF_027257875.1). Classification (GTDB taxonomy): domain Bacteria; phylum Pseudomonadota; class Gammaproteobacteria; order Burkholderiales; family Burkholderiaceae; genus Burkholderia. The sequence continues at coordinate 43,633 of NZ_JAPVQY010000040.1, read as the reverse complement.
TTAATTTCCTGTCATTTGAGAATCACCGGGAGTTTTCGTTGCGACTCGACAACGCTGGCGGTATCGGACAGGGCTTTGTCAGCTGGGTATGTGCATCCTTCCAGCCCAGAAGCTGCAAGGGATAGCGGGTGATTCTCGGTCTCTTTATGGAAAAGCCTTTTATTTTCAAGCGACTTTGAAAAGTGAAAAAGGACTGCAAAAGAAAATGCAGAAATTGAAAATCACGGAGAGGTAATTCACCCGAAACCGCGAAAGACAAACAATGTCATTTTCAATTTAACAATGCTTTACAGAATTCTTTCATTGTTATCTCGATAATGCCGCCTCGTGTCGGACGGGAGCCAATCACACGCTGCCTTTTTTATCCGTCACGTCGTCCATTCGCATTGCAACCTACACGGAAAACATGATGAAAAAATCTGTCCTGACCGCTGTCGCACTCGCAGCCCTGTCCACGTCGGCGTTCGCGGCCGGCAGCGGCACGATCAACTTCACGGGCGAGATCGTCGCGGGCGCATGCGGCATCGATTCGGGCTCGGTCAACCAGACCGTGAACCTCGGCAAGGTGCCGACGAACGTGTTCAAGCAGGCCGGCGACAAGTCCACGCCGGCCAACTTCGACATCCAGCTGACCGACTGCGACACCAGCATCGCGCAGAACGCGTACTTCACGTTCACGGGCACGTCGAGCTCGGCCCAGCCGAAGCTGCTCGCGACGATCGGCTCGGCCACCAACGTCGGTATCCGCCTGCAGGCCGCATCGGGCGAATACCTCGACAACGGCGCCGAGCAAAAGGCACCGACGATCCTGCAGAACGGCGCGAACGTCGCACGCTTCGCGGCCATGTACGAAGCGACGGCAGCCGGCGTGACGCCGGGTACCGCCAACGGCGTCGCGAACTTCACGGTCCGCTACCAGTAAGCGTCCGTACCGGGGAAGGGGTGCGTGCACCCTTTCTCCTTCTTCCTTTCCCTCCCGCCTTTCGTCGTCGGACTTCCCGGTAGCATCGCGTGCGAATCAGACATTCCTTCCTTTGCGTCTCCGTGCTGGTTGTCGGCAGCCAGAGCCATGCGACGGAATTCAATTCGTCGTTTCTGAACATCGACGGCTCGAACAATGTCGACCTGTCGCAGTTCTCGCAGCCCGATTTCACGCTGCCGGGCGAGTACATGCTGGACGTGCAGGTCAACGACCTGTTCTACGGGCTGCAGGCGATCGAGTTCATCGCGGTCGACGATTCCGGCGCGGGCAAGCCGTGCCTGCGCCCGGAGCTCGTCGCGCAGTTCGGGCTGAAGCGCTCGCTCGCGAAGGACCTGCCGCGCTTCGAGGGTGGCCGCTGTGTCGATCTCGGCGCGATCGAAGGCGCGACGGTGCGTTACCTGAAAAGCGACGGGCGGCTCAAGATCACGATTCCGCAGGCCGCGCTCGAATTCACCGATTCGACCTACCTGCCGCCGGAACGCTGGTCCGAAGGGATTCCGGGCGCGATGCTCGACTATCGCGTGATCGCGAACACGAACCGCAATTTCGGTACGAGCGGCACGCAGACGAATTCGATCCAGGCCTACGGGACGATCGGGGCGAACTGGGACGCATGGCGCTTTCGCGGCGACTACCAGGCGCAGTCGAACGTGGGCAACACGGCGTACGCGGACCGCACGTTCCGCTTCAGCCGGCTTTACGCGTTTCGCGCGCTGCCGTCGATCCAGTCGACGGTGACGTTCGGCGACGACTACCTGAGCTCCGACATCTTCGATACGTTCGCGCTGACGGGCGCGTCGATCCGCAGCGACGACCGGATGCTGCCGCCTTCGCTGCGCGGCTACGCGCCGCTGATCTCGGGCGTCGCGCGCACCAACGCGACCGTGACCGTGTCGCAGGCGGGCCGCGTGCTGTACGTGACGCGCGTGTCGCCGGGCGCGTTCGCGCTGCAGAACATCAACACGAGCGTGCAGGGCACGCTCGACGTCGCGGTCGAGGAAGAGGACGGCAGCGTGCAGCGTTTCCAGGTCACGACGGCCGCCGTGCCGTTCCTCGCGCGCACCGGCCAGTTGCGCTACAAGGCCGCGCTCGGCAAGCCGCGCCAGTTCGGCGGCGCCGGCATCACGCCGTTCTTCGGTTTTGGGGAAGCCGCATACGGGCTGCCGTTCGACGTGACCGTGTATGGCGGCTTCATCGCCGCGTCGGGCTATACGTCGATCGCGCTCGGCGTCGGCCGCGATTTCGGCGCGTTCGGCGCGGTGTCGGCCGACGTCACGCATGCGCGCGCACGCCTGTGGTGGAACGGCACGACGCGCAACGGCAACTCGTATCGCGTGAACTATTCGAAGCACTTCGACGGGCTGGATGCCGACGTGCGCTTCTTCGGCTATCGCTTCTCCGAGCGCGAATACACGAACTTCGCGCAATTCTCGGGCGACCCGACCGCATACGGTCTCGCGAACAGCAAGCAGCGCTACTCGGCGACGATGTCGAAGCGCTTCGGCGACACGTCGACGTACTTTTCGTACGACCAGACGACCTACTGGACGCGCGCGTCGGAGCAACGCGTCGGCCTGACGCTCACGCGCGCATTCTCGATCGGCGCGCTGCGCAACCTGAACGTCAGCGTGTCGGCGTTTCGCACGCAAAGTACGGGCGCGAGCGGCAACCAGTTCTCGGTCACCGCGACGCTGCCGATCGGCGGGCGCCACACCGTCACGTCGAACCTGACCACGGGCAGCGGCAGCACGAGCGTGAACGCGGGCTACATCTACGACGATCCGGACGGCCGCACGTACCAGCTCAACGCAGGCGCGACCGACGGCCGCGCGGCGGCCAACGCGAGCTTCCGCCAGCGCACGTCGGCGTATCAGCTCACCGCGCAGGCGTCGACGGTCGCGAACGCGTACGCGGCCGCGTCGCTCGAAGTCGACGGCTCGCTGGTCGCGACGCGGTACGGCGTGTCGGCCCACTCGAACGGCAACGCGGGCGACACGCGGCTGCTGGTGTCGACCGACGGCGTGCCCGACGTACCGTTGTCCGGCACGCTCGCGCACACCGATTCGCGCGGCTACGCCGTGCTCGACGGGATCTCGCCGTACAACGTGTACGACGCGACGGTCAACGTGGAGAAGCTGCCGCTCGAAGTGCAGGTGTCGAACCCGATCCAGCGCATGGTGCTGACCGACGGCGCGATCGGCTTCGCGAAATTCTCGGCCGCGCGCGGCAGCAACCTGTACCTGACGCTGACCGACGCGCTCGGCAAGCCGCTGCCGTTCGGCGCATCGGTGCAGGACGCGGCCAACGGCAAGGAGCTCGGCATCGTGGGCGAGGGCGGCGCCGCGTTCCTGACCCAGGTCCAGCCGAAATCCGTGCTCGCGGTGCGGGCGGGCGAACGCACGCTCTGCACGCTCGACACGCTGCCGAACCCGCTCCAACTCGAAGGCACGCCGATCCCGGTCACGTGCCGGACGCGCGGCGAGTCGCATGCAGCGGCCGCGCGGAACGAACGATGAATTCATGGATCCTGCGATGAACAACGCTTTCTCCCTTTCCTTCCTGCGGCGCGCGTCGGGCGCGCTCGCCGTCGCGTCCACGCTGCTCGCCGGCGCCGCGCATGCGGCGATCGTGCCGGACCGCACGCGCGTGATCTTCAACGAAGGCGAACAGGCCGCCGTCGTCACGATCACCAACAAGAGCACGACGTATCCGTATCTCGTGCAGTCGTGGCTCGAGGACACCCATGGCAACAAGATCACGTCGCCGCTGATGGTCGTGCCGCCGCTGCAGCGCGTCGAGGCGAACGAGCGCAACGTGCTGCGCATCGCGAAGCTGCCCGGCGCCGCGTTGCCGGCCGATCGCGAATCGGTGTTCTACCTGAACATCCGCGAAGTGCCGCCGAAGACCGATACGCCGAACACGCTGCAGATCGCGCTGCACACGCAGATGAAGCTGTTCTACCGGCCGAAGGGCGTGCAGCCGGCGCGCGACGAGGACTGGACGCTGCCGATGACGCTGCGCGTCGACGCGGCCGCGCACACGCTCGTGTTCGACAATCCGACGCCGTATCACGTGACGGTGGTCGACGTGAGTTCGGGCGCGCAGAAGACGCGCGTGCCGATCGAGCCGGTCATGGTGAACCCGATGAGCACGGCGGACGTGCCGTTCAGGGCCGCGACGCCGGCGACGCTGTTCGTCACGCATATCGACGACTACGGCGGCCAGGTGGCGGTCGAGTATGCGTGCGACGCCGGTGCGTGCAAGAGCGTGAAGCGATGAACGGCATCCGACGCAATGCAATCGCGGCGAGGCTGCCAGCGTGGCTCAGGTGGGGCGTGCTCGCGCTGTTGATCGGGCTGGTGCAGCCGGCGTGGGCGGTGCGCTGCATCGCGAACGAGGGCGGCACGATGCTGACCGAGGCCATCGGCAACGTCGCGTCGTATCCGACCGACGCACCGGACGGCTACGTGATCTGGGTGTCACCGCCGCGCACGACGACCGGATATTGCTACAAGGATCTCGGCGGCGACATGAAGAAGTTCGGCGAGTGGATCTATTTCTACGCGAACCCCGAACAGCAGAATCCGGCCGCGTGGGGGCTCGAGATCGGCATCCGCTATCTTGGCCAGGATTATTTCGGGCGCAGCAGCCAGCCGGGCGACGGCGTACAGACGACGACATACGTGGACCCTTGCAGGCTAAGCGACGCCGAGGTCAAGGCGGGACGGTGCCCGCGCGCCCCGCTGAGCATCACGTACCAGATCGTGGTGCGCAAGCGCGGCACCTGGGTGCAGCCGCCGTCGGACATCTACGCGGTGTTCCAGTTCGACGGCCAGGGCGCCCTGAACTACATCAACCCCAGCTTTCGCTACAAGCTGAGCGGCCTGCGCAACCTGAAACCGACGCCTTGCCTCGTCGATGTGAAGGTCACGCCGGAGCCGGGGATCGTGAAGTTCGGCCAGCTTCAGGCAACCGGCAGCGGCTTTTCGCCCGCGGTGCCGCGCAAGTCGTTCAGTCTCGCGTTGACCAAGCAATGCAACGTGGCGCTGCGTGTGGACGGTTACTTCGAGACGTCGCAGACCGTGCGAAACGGGCTGCTTGTGCCGGATGCGAACAGCAATTTCGGCATCGGCATCGAGGACCGCAACGGCACGGCGATTCCGTTCAACCAGCAGTTCGTGCTCGCGCAGATGCCGGGCAGCGTGAACTACCAGAGCGTGACGCTCGACGCGGTGCTGAAGGCGTTCGGACCACCGAAGATCGGGCCGTTCAACGGCACCGCGACGATCCGGTTGTTCATCTACTGACGCATGCGGCGCGTGCGCCGCTGCATGCACGGCCCGTCATCATGAAAAACACCCCAAAGGTTGGATCGGTGTCCAACTTTTGGGGTGCAGTTCACGGCCCGGCGCTTTTTTCAAACTCGCTGCACGATGCTCAACGCACCCAGTGGCACACCCTGTGATGGTGGTGCTCGAAGTGACACACGCGGTGCGGATGGGCTTCGGCGATGGCCGGCACGAGCACGGCTGCGGCAACGGCGGCTGCGGTCAAGGTCTTGAGTAGTGTCTTCATGTTGAGGTCCTGTCGTTCAGTATCGGATCACGGGAAAGAAAAGGCCTTACCACTGCGGGCGCTGATCGCCGCGGTGGTCATCGCGGCGGTCATCGCGGTGGTCGTCACGACGGTCGTCGCGATGATCGTCACGCCCGCCGGAGTGCTGCGCTTCCCAGTCGCGGCGCTCCCAGTAGCGCTGCCCGTCCCAGTAGCGATCGCCGTGCCAGCCGATCGTCACTTCGGCCGGACCACCTGGGTACGCAACACACCCGGTCAGCATCACGCTCGACAGCGCGCCGACCATGACTGCGGATAACACGATGTTCTTCATGTTGTTCTCCCGTTGGAAACGGCCATTCGATCGTACGAGCCCCCAAAATTTCACGTCGTAATAAGTTGCTACCGCACATGACAAGGCCGCACGTTGGGTCGGCTGATTGAAAGATCGTGTCGGCGGCGCGCAAGGCAGCCGCGGCCGCGAAATTCGCCGCGTGCCACGCGAAGCAGGTCCCGCGCGGACGTTCGCCGCATATCGGCCGGCGCACGGTTTCTTTCAGTCGGAAAGCTTCGCCGTGCGCGGCGCTCGCTGACGCATACCTATCCGACCGGACGGCGATTCCGCCAATTACTCAGACAAATCCCGATAAGCGGCAGGGGCATTTGGTGAATGTTATTGAGAATGATTTGCGTTTACGTTAGATTGCGCTATCTCGGAATTAACGGAGCAGATCGATGGCAATGGCGGAAGTGCTCGAACGACCGGCGGCGGCAACGGCAAACCCGTTCCTCGGCAGTTATCCGGACCGGCCGTCGCGCGTCGCACCGCGTGCGAACCGGGCCGCGAACAGGGCTGCGGAGAAGCAGGCGCAGGGCGCGCTGCTCGACGTGCTGATCGCCCATCGGGCGATGCTCGTCAACGTCGCGCGCGGTTTCGTCGGTTGCGCGAGCCGGGCCGAGGACGTCGTGCACGACGTGTTCGTGAAGCTCGTCGAATTCCCGAACCAGGATGCGGTGCGCCAGCCGGTCGCGTACGTGACGCGGATGGTGCGCAACGCGTCGATCGACGCATGCCGCCGGCAAAGCCTCGAGAACGTCTATCACACGGAAGAAGACGACGGCTTCGACGTGCCGTCGCCGGAGCCGACGCCCGAAGCCGCGCTGCTGACGCGCGACACGCTGCGCCGCGTGTGGGCGGCGCTCGACGACTTGCCGGCGCGCAGCCGCGCGGCGTTCGAGATGGTGCGGCTGCGCGAGGAAACGCTGCAGACGGCGGCGCGCGCGCTGAACGTGTCGCAGACGCTCGTGCATTTCATGGTGCGCGACGCGGAACGGCACTGCGCGGAATGCCTCGACGCGTGCCATCGCGGCGTCGCGTGCCCGGTGTTTCTCGGCGGTCGTGCGCGGCGGCGGTAAAAAATCGTGCCGGCCAATCGTCTTCAACACAGGAGCGGCCAAGTCGATAGTTCGTCGCGCTCGCCGCTTCGCCTCCTTCAACCGTCTTCCGCTTTTTTCCGATCATGACGCAAGCCACGACGCCTTCCGCCGACATCGACGACCTGGTCCACACGGTCGTCATCAACGACGAAGAACAGTATTCGATCTGGCCGACGTTCCGGCCCGTGCCGGCCGGCTGGCGCGAGGTGGGCGTGCGCGGCACGAAGGCCGAGTGCCTCGCGCACATCGAAGCCGTCTGGACCGACATGCGCCCGGCGAGCCTGCGCCGCGCGATGGACGGCGAACGCGCATCGCGCGCGTCGTGACCCGCTGCGCCGGGATCCGGCGCGCCACCTGAAGAGGACGTTGCATGACCCTGCTTTCGTTGCCGACGCTCGACGACCTGCGTATCGAGCCGGGGCTGCCTACTGTGGTGTCGCCGCGCAGCGCCGACGGCATGTCGATCGACGAGGTCGCGCCGCTCGCGCATGCGATCGCGGCCGACACGCTCGAACGCGCGGGCGGTGTGCTGTTCACGGGCTTTCATGTGCCGTCGATCGACGCGTTCCAGCAGTTCGCGGCATCGCTCGGCGATCCGCTGATCGGCTATGAGTACGCGTCGACGCCGCGCAGCCAGGTCGAAGGCGCCGTCTACACGTCGACCGAATACCCGCCGCACCGCGCGATTCCGCTGCACAACGAGCAGTCGTACACGCGCGAATGGCCGCTGCGGATCTGGTTCCATTGCGCGCTGGCGGCGCCCACGGGCGGCGCGACGCCGATCGCGGACAGCCGTGCCATCTATCGCGCGCTCGATCCGGCGCTGGTCGCGCGCTTCGCGCAGCGCGAGCTGCTGTACGTGCGCAACTTCGGCCAGGGGCTCGACCTGCCGTGGCAGCAGTCGTTCGGCACCGACGAACCGGCCGAGGTCGAACGGATGTGTGCGGCACGCGGCATCGAATGCGCGTGGCGCACCGACGACGACGGCGAACTGCTGCTGCGCACCCGCGAGCGCTGCCAGGCCGTCGCGCGTCACCCGCGCACCGGCGATCGCGTGTGGTTCAACCAGGCGAACCTGTTTCATCTGTCCGCGCTCGACGACGACATGCAGGAAGCGCTCGTCGATGCGGTCGGGCTCGAGAACGTGCCGCGCAACGTGTACTACGGCGCCGGCACGCCGCTCGAGGCCGACGCGCTCGCGGAGATCCGCGGCGTGCTCGATCGCCAGCGCATCGTGTTTCCGTGGCAGACGGGCGACGTGCTGATGCTCGACAACATGCTGACCGCGCATGCGCGCGACCCGTTCGAAGGGCCGCGCAAGGTGGTCGTCGCGATGGCGCAGAGTCATACGGTCGCACGCGCGACCGAACGGAGGACCGATGACGCGTAGTACCGCCGCGCTTGCCGCGCGCGGGCTGACGGTGGGTTATCGCGACCATGTCGTGATCGACGGGCTGGACCTGTCGATCGCGGCCGGCCGCGTGACCGCGCTGTGCGGGCCGAACGGCTGCGGCAAGAGCACGCTGTTGCGCACGCTCGCGGGCCTGCAGCCGGCGCTGGCCGGGCAGGTCGACGTGAACGGCCAGCCGCTCGCGTCGTTTCGCCGTCGCGCGCTCGCGCGCGAGCTGACGATGCTCGCGCAATTCAACCAGATTCCGTCCGGGCTCACCGTGCGCGAGCTCGTCGCCTATGGGCGCTACGCGTATGGCGGCTTCCTGCGCGGGCTGTCGCGCGCCGACCATGCGGCGATCGACGAGGCGCTCGATACGAGCGGCCTCGCGGGCGACGCGGAGCGCGACGTCGGCGCACTGTCGGGCGGCGAGCGGCAACGCGCGTGGATCGCGATGGCGCTCGCGCAGCAGGCGCCGATCGTGCTGCTCGACGAACCGACGACCTATCTCGACATCCATCACCAGCTCGACATCCTCGATGCGCTGCGCACGCTGAACCGTACGCGCGGGCTGACGATCGTGTGGGTGTTGCACGACCTGAACCAGGCCGCCGCGTACAGCGACGAGCTCGTGCTGATGCGGGCCGGCCGCCTCGTCGCGCAAGGCACGCCCGACGCGATGCTCGATCCCGCGCGGCTGCGCGCCGCGTTCGGCGTCGACATGCTGAAGCTCGCGCATCCGCGGACGGGCGCGCCGATGTGCGTGCCGGCCTACGGGCCGCCGGCGTCCGGCGCAGCGCACGCGGCGAGCGCACTCGACCGGGACATCGCGGTATGACGACGTTCGCGATGCGCAAGCGCCTCGCGGCGAGCGGGCAGGGTGCCGCCTCCGGTCGTCGAGCCGGCGCGCTCGCGCTCGGCCTCGTCGCGCTGATCGCGGCGCTGACGGTGCTGCGCGTGGCCCCCGACCTGCGCGTGTGGTGGCACGCGGCGCCGGGCAGCGACGCCGCCGCGCTCGCCCATGTGTTCCTGTTCGACCTCGATTTGCCGCGCGTCGCGGCCGCGCTCGTCGCGGGCGGCTGCCTCGGCATCGCCGGCGCGCTGTTCCAGTCGCTCACGCGCAATCCGCTCGCGTCGCCCGATCTGCTCGGCGTGACGGGCGGCGCACAGCTCGGGCTGCTGGCGGCGATGCTGGTCCCGGCGCTCGCGGGCGTTGCTTCGGTGCCGCTGCTGTTCGTCTGCGGGCTGATCGCCGCCGCGTGCGCGATCGTCGCGGCCGGCGGCTGGCGCGCAACGCCGCTGCGGCTCGTGCTCGCCGGCAGCGTCTGCATGCTGCTGTTCGCCGCGCTGTCGACGCTCGTGCTCGCATTCTTCGAGCAGAACATCGCGGGCGCCGCGCTGTGGACCAACGGCAGCCTCTATCAACCGGGCGCGGCGGGGCTCGCGCTTGCCGCGTGCTGGCTCGTCGTGCCGCTGGTCGCGCTGCCGTTCGTGATCCGGCCGCTCAATCCGCTCGCGCTCGGCGACGACGCGGCGGCCGCGGCCGGCGTGCGCGTCGACGCGACGCGGCTCGCCGCGACGATCGTCGCGGTCGCGTTCACGAGCGTGGCCGTCAGCATCGCGGGCCCGCTGTCGTACGTCGGCCTCGTCGCGCCGAACCTGCTGCGCCAGGTGCGCGGCGCACGCGCGGCGCGGCTCGGCGTGCTGGTGCCGCTGTCCGCGCTCGCGGGCGGCGCGCTCGTGCTCGTCACCGACAGCGCGGTACTCGCGTCGGGCCTCGATGCGACGCTGTCGACCGGTGTCGCGATCGCGCTCGTCGGCACGCCGCTGATGCTCGCGATGATCCGGCGCGGCGCCGCGTGGTCGGGCGTGCTGCACGCGGACGGCGAACGCGCGGCGGGCAACGGCTCGACGCGCGTGGTCGGCTGGCTCGAACGGCTCGGCTGGCCGTTGCGCACCGGGCTGTTCGTCGCGCTCGCCGTGGTCGCGGTGTTCGTCGGCGTGTCGGCCGGCCCCGACTGGCTGTCGCCCGCACGCTGGTCCGCCGCGCTGTCGGGCCACGATGCCGTCGCGCGGATGATGATCGACCTGCGCATGCCGCGGTTGCTGTGCGCGCTGCTCGCCGGTGCGCTGCTCGCCGTGAGCGGCGTCGCGATGCAGAGCGTCGTGCGCAACCCGCTCGCCGGCCCCGAAGTGCTCGGCGTCACGCAGGGCGCGGGGCTCGTCACGCTGTTCGCGTTGTCGACGTGGCCGCTGATGGGGCACGTGACGCTGGCCGCGGCCGCGCTGATCGGCGGCGGCTTGTCGCTCGCGATCACGCTCGCGCTGAATCACCGGCATCGTTATGCGCCGCTGGCCGTCGCGCTGACCGGCATCGTGATCGGCGCGCTGTGGACCACGCTCGCGCAGTGGCTGATCGCGCAGCAAAGCGTGCAGCCCGCGCGCTTCGTCGTCTGGCTCGTCGGCGGCACTTACGGCCGCAGCTGGGGCGAAGTGTCGATGCTGCTGCCGTGGTGCGTGCTGGCGGTGCCCGTGTTCGCGTGGCTCGCGCGGCCGCTCGACATGCTCGCGCTCGGCGACGACCATGCGGCCGCGCTCGGCCTGCCGGTCGCCGCGCTGCGGCCGCTCGCGCTGACGATCGCCACGCTCGCCGCGTGTGCGGCCGTCGCGGCGGTCGGCCCGGTCGGCTTCATCGGGCTGATGGCGCCGCACGTCGCGACGATGCTCGGCGCTCGCCGGCACCGCACGCGCCTGTGGCTCGCGGCGGCATGCGGCGCGCTGATTCTCGGCTGCGCCGATCTGGCGGCCCGCATGGCGGTCGCGCCGCGCGAAGTGCCGGCCGGCGTGCTGACCGCGCTGATCGGTGCCCCCTATCTGCTCGGACTGTTGATTATCGAGGGGCGCCGCGCGCGGCGCGCGGGACGATGACGCCGGCGCTCGACGGCGCGCGCGCCACGCGGTTCTCGTCGTTCGCGCCTGCGGCGTTTGCCGAACATCTCGACGTCGTGTGGCTCGGGATGCCCGCTGACGCCCATGCGCCGCCGGCACGCATCGTCGTGCCCGTCAGCGCGCTGCCCGAGCATCGCGACGCGGTGCTCGGCGCGATGGTCCGTCACTACGGCGGCGACCCGGCGCAACATGCGCGCGCGCTGATGTCGCAATGGAGCAAGTACTACTTCGGTCGTGCCGCGCCTGCCGGCGTGGCTGCCGCGCTGACGCTCGGCCGGCCGCTCGACATGGCGCCCGAGCGCACGTTCGTCGCGCTCGACGACGGGATGCCGGCCGCGCTGTATTTCGCACCGGACGCGCTCGGCGCGCCCTGCGACGAACCCGCCTCGCGTTATGCGGGGCTCGTCGCGCACCTCGGCGCGGTGATCGACCTGCTCGCGGCGATGGGCCGCGTCACGCCGCGCGTGCTGTGGAGCAACGCGGGCAACCTGCTCGACTATCTGCTCGACACGTACCGGTCGCTGCCGTGCCGCGCGGATCCGGGGCGCGATGCGGACTGGCTGTTCGGCGCGTCCTGCGGGCACGGCGAGCCGAATCCGCTGCGTCTGCCGGTGCGCGACGCGGTACCGCGTTCGTCGCTGCTGCCGGCGCCGTTTCGCGTGCGCCGTGTGTGCTGCCTGCGCTATGAAATTCCTGGAGAAACGCAACTGTGTGGAAGCTGCCCCCTGCTATTGACGATGGACGACGCGGCGCTGGCCGAGCAGGACGCGATCCGGTGACGCACGCCGGCCGCCGTCACGCGCTCGGCGCACTGGCGGCGCTCGGCGCTGCGTGCTGCGGCGCGGTTGTCGCACCGAGCATCGCAGGGGCAGCGGGCGGCGATGCGCGCGGCACGGCTGCGCAACCCGGTCACTCGCTCGCCGGCAATCCGGTCGTGTCGCAGGCGAGCAAGACGATGCCGGTGCGCCCGCAGCGCGTGGTCGCACTCGACTTCATGTTCGCGGAAAGCGTGATCGCGCTCGACATCGTGCCGGTCGGCATGGCCGACACCGCGTTCTATCCGGGCTGGCTCGGCTACGAGAGCGACCGGCTCGCGCACGTGACCGACGTCGGCTCGCGGCAGGAGCCGGGGCTCGAGGCGATCGCCGCGGTGAAGCCCGATCTGATCATCGGCGTCGGCTTCCGGCATGCGCCGATCTTCGACGCGCTCGACCGGATCGCGCCGACGATCCTGTTCCAGTTCAGCCCGAACGTGTCGGAAGACGGCGTGCCCGTCACGCAGCTCGACTGGATGCGGCAGATCTTCCGGACGATCGGCGCCGTGACCGGCCGCGAGGCGCGTGCGCAGGCAGTCGAAGCGCAGCTCGACGCGGGTATCGCGCGCAACGCATCGCGGCTCAAGGCGGCGGCGCGCAACGGCGGGCGCATCGCACTGCTGCAGGATCTCGGGTTGCCCGACCGTTACTGGGCCTATACGGGCAACAGCACGTCGGCGGGCCTTGCGCGCGCGCTCGGGCTCGAACCGTGGCCGCGCAAGCCGACTCGCGAAGGCACGCTGTACGTGACGTCCGCCGACCTGCTCAGGCAGCGCGACCTGGCCGTGCTGTTCGTCACCGCGACGGGGATGGACGTGCCGCTGTCCGCGAAACTCGATTCGCCGGTGTGGCGTTTCGTGCCCGCGTTGCGCGATCACCGGATCGCGCTGATCGAGCGCAACATCTGGGGGTTCGGCGGGCCGATGTCGGCGCTGAAGCTGGCCGACGTGATGACCGATACGATGCTGAAGCTGCCGGCCGTGCGCTGAGTGGCGATCGATGCAGGCGGGCGGGGCAGCGGTTTGACGGGAAGGTGCTCCCGCGCACCGCAATCGCGGTGCGCAGGCGGCCACATCTGCACGCTTACGCGCTCAACGCATCGACACCATTCTGCTCACGCGAGCGCGCAGGCGTCGTATCGCTGACGATCTGCCCGTTGTCGAGCTTCAGCAACCGGTCGGCGAGACCGAAATAGCGGTCGTCGTGCGTGATCACGATCACGGCCTTGCCGCGCGCGCGCAGCTCGGGCAGCAGTTGCTCGTAGAACACGGCCTTGAACGACGGATCCTGGTCGGCCGCCCATTCGTCGAACAGGTAGAACGGCCGGTCCTCCAGGTACGCGACCACGAGCGCGAGCCGCTTGCGCTGCCCGGTCGACAGCGCCCGGTTCGAGAACGCGCCGTCGACGACCTTCACCTTGTGGTCGAGCGCGAGCTTCGCGACGAGCGCGTTCGCGCGCGCATCGGCCTGCGCGCGCGCCGGATCGTCCGGATCGACGATGCCGAGCAGCGCATCGAACAGGTGGAAATCGTTGAACACCGCGCTGAAGCGCTGCCGGTACGCGGCGCGCTCGCGCCAGCCGATCGTGCGGCCGTCGACCTCGATCGCGCCTTCCTCGGGCTCGTAAAGCCCCGTCAGCACCTTCGCGAGCGTCGTCTTGCCGCTGCCGTTGCCGCCGACGATGAACACGAGCTCGCCCGGCTGGATCGTCAGGTCGATCGGCCCGATCCGGAACATCCGCTCGTCGCGTTCATGGAAATACGCATGCGTGACGCCGCGCAGCGTGACCGCGCCGGCCGGCGGCACGTCGGGCGCTTCGCTGGCGGGCGGCACCGTGCGCAGCGCGCCGAATTCCGCCATCACGCCTTCGATTCGCCCGAGCGACACGCGTGCCGCGTTGACGGTCGGCAGATTGTTCAGCAGTCCGTCGAGCGGCACCAGCATGAACAGGAACACGACGACGTAGCCGGCCGCGGTGCCGGCATCGGCATGCACGCCGAGCTGCGGCCAGAACGCGGCTGCACCGAGGAACACGTAGAACAGGAAGATGATCCAGCCGACGCCGACCGCATACGCGCTGAACGCACGGCGGCGGTGATCGCGTACCTCGCCGATCGCGGCGCCCAACTGGCCGTCGACGAACTGGCGCGCACGCGCGTCGTGCAGCTTCAGCTCCTTCGCGCCGGAGAACAGCGAGCCGAGATAGCCGAACAGGCGGTCCTGCGCGTGGCCGGCCGCCTCGAGCGACGCGATCGCGCGACGGTCGCCGGTGTGATAGCCGAGCGAACCCGCGACGATCGCGGTGAGCGCCAGCACGCACACGGGCCACGACAGCCATGCGAGGTAGCCGAGGCAGCCGAACACGATCGAGCCGTGCATCACCAGGTTCGGCAGCGCGAAGAACAGCATCGACACGTTGGTCGCGTCGTCGGTCAGCACCGACTGCACGGGGGCGGCGCCGATCCGCTCGATGTCGCGCAGCTCGGCCGCGCCGACGCGCCGCGCGAGGTGCACGCGCAGCCGCGCCATCGTGTCCTGCGACAGCCGTGCGAACAGCGTGCCCGACACGATGCGCGTGACGAGCGCGATCACCGCGCATAGCGCGAAGCGCCACGCGAGCGACGCATCGGCCGCGCCGGGCTGCGCGAGCGCGCGGTTCAGCGTCGCGACGAGCAGCACGCTCGCGACGCCGTTGAGCACGCAGGCGACGAGCGCGAGCGCGAGCGACGCGCGGCTTTCGCGCAGCAGCGCGAGGATCAGGCGCGCGGCGGGGCGGCCGGGAGAGGCGTCGAGGGACGGCGGGGAAGAAGGCTCGTGGGCGGCTGTCATCGGCAACGTCGGTATCAAGAGGGCAGGCGAAACATGCGGAAACGGAACAACTGATGTGGAAGCAGCGCGCGAGCACGGGCCCGGTTGCCGCCTTCCTCCCTGATAGACGAACGGGCCGCGCAAATATTTAGCGATTCCTCCAGGAAAGCGAGCCCGTGCGCGATCTGCACGCAAAACGGTAAAAAATCGGCCGCGTCGTTCGTCACACCAGTGAAGCCGCCCAAAGCGGCCCCGAGACTTGGCCGAAGCGGCCGGACCGAAGGACTTCACGCACATGACGAGTTTCCCGACTGCGCTGCATCACCGAATCCGCGAACTGGCGCGCATTGCGCCCGACGCACCCGCGCTCGCCGCACCTTTCCTGAACGATCTGCGCATGTCGCGCGGCGCGCTCGATGCGCGTGCGTCGCAGCTTGCGCGGCAGTTGCGCGCGGCCGGCGTCGGCGCGGAAGTGCGGGTCGGCGTGTGCGTCGAACGCTCGTGCGAGCTGTTCGTCGCGTTGCTGGCCGTGCTGAAGGCCGGCGGCGTGTTCGTGCCGCTCGATCCGCGCCATCCGGCCGCGCGCCTCGACTGGATCGTGCAGGATGCGCAATTGCGGCACGGGATCGTCGATGCGGCGGGCCGCGCGGCGCTCGGCACGCGGTTCGTGCACGCGTTCGATGCGACCGCCGCGGCGGCCGACGGCGCGGATGCCGCGGCCTTCGACGATCACGACGACGCACGGGTGCATCCCCGGTCGGCTGCCTACATGATCTATACGTCGGGTTCGACCGGCACGCCGAAGGCGGTCGTCGTCGAGCACGGGCCGCTCGCCGCGCATTGCGACGCGCTCGCGGCCGCGCTGCCGATCGAGCGCGGCGACTGCCTGCTGCATTTCGCGTCGGTCAATTTCGATGCCGCGCACGAATGCTGGCTCGCGCCGCTCGCGGTTGGCGCCAGCGTGACGATCGCGCCGCCGCAGCCGTTCGCGCCGGACGCCGCGCATGCGCTGATGGTGCGCGAGTCGGTCAACGTCGCCGCATTCCCGCCGGCGTATCTGCGCGAATTCGCGGCCGTCGCCGCGCGCGACGGCGTGCCGCCGGCATTGCGCGTGCTCGCATTCGGCGGCGAAGCGCTGCCGCAGCAGGCGTTCGAATGCGTGCGCCGGACGTTCCCGTCGGTACGCCTGATCAACGGCTACGGGCCGACCGAGGCCGTGATCTCGCCGATGCTGTGGCCGGTCGAGCCGGGCGAGACGCCGGCGCTCGCGGCGGACGATGCGTTTGCGTCGCTGCCGATCGGTCGCGTGATCGGGCCGCGCGTCGCGCGTATCGATGGCGACGAAGCGGGCGACGGTGGCGAATTGCTGCTCGGCGGCGTGTGTCTTGCGCGCGGCTATCACGGTCGTCCGGCGTTGACGGCCGAGCGCTTCATTCCCGACGCGGACGGCGAGCCGGGTGCGCGCGTCTATCGCACCGGTGATCTTGCACGCTTGCGTGACGACGGTGCATTCGATTACCTCGGCCGTCTCGACGATCAGGTTCAGGTGCGCGGCGTGCGGGTAGAACCCGCCGAAATCGCCGCGTGCCTGCGCACGCATCCGGCCGTTGCCGATGCAGCGGTGATCGCCGAAACCGGCAACGGCCCGACGCGGCTGATCGCGTGCGTCGCGCTGCGCGCGGCTGCCGACGATGCGGTGCTGAAGGCGCACGTGGCCGCGCAATTGCCTGCAGCGTGGCAACCGCACCGGTTCGTCCGGTGCGACGCGCTGCCGTATACGCTGAACGGCAAGATCGACCGGGCCGCGCTGCGCGAGCGCATGGCCGCCGCGCGCGATACGGCACAACGCGCGGGCGATGCGCCGCGCACGGCCACCGAGCAACGGATTGCCGATGTCTGGCAGACGCTGCTCGGTCTCGATGTCGTTCCGTCGCGCGACGATCGCTTCTTCGCGCTCGGCGCCGATTCGCTGGCCGCGATGCAGCTTCAGGCCGCGATTCGTGCGGCATTGCGCGTGAACCTGCGGCTCGACACGCTGTTCGCCGATCCGTCGCTCGCCGATCTGGCCGCGCACGTCGATCGCGCGGAACGCGAAACGGGCGAGCCGCTGGCCGCGATCCCCGCACGTCGCGTGGCTGCATTGGCCGCACCGTACGTCGACCGCGCGGCATCGCTCGCACAGCAACGTTTCTGGGTGCTCGCGCAGACGCGCGATGCCAGTGCCGCGTATCACATTGCCGCGCACTGGACGATCGACGGCGTGCTCGACCGCGACGCGCTGCAGCGCGCGCTCGATCACGTGATCGAGCGGCACGAAACGTGGCGCACGACGCTCGTCGACAACGACGACGGCATCGTGATGCAGCGTATCCACGCACACCTGCCGGTTGCGATCGCCACGCTGGACCTGCGCGCGCAACCGCCGGCCGCGCGCGATGCGCAAGCCGCGCGCGTGGCTGAGCGCGATGCGGGCGCGCCGTTCGATCTGTCGGCGGGGCCGTTGCTGCGCGCGACGCTTCTCGTGCTCGCCGACGAGCGCCACCGGCTGCTGCTGACCGCACACCACGCGATCACCGACGGCTGGAGTTCGCGCTGCGCGTTCGACGAACTGTCGGCCGCGTATCGCGCGTATGCGGAAGGCCGCGAACCGTCGTTGCCCCGCTTGCCGATCCAGTACGCGGACTACGCGGACTGGCAGCGCGACATGCTTGCCGGCGGCGAAGGCGAACGGCAGCTCGACTACTGGCGCGGCGCACTGCGCGACGTGCCGGGCCCGCTCGCGCTGCCGGTCGACCGGCAGCCGGGCGCGACGCGCACGCTGCAGGGCGCACGCGTGTCGGTACGCGTGCCCGACGCGGTCGCGGCCGACGTGCGGCGCCTCGCGCGCGATGCGCGGGCCACGGTCTTCACCGTGCTGCTGGCCGCGCTCGATGCGTGGCTGTCGCGCGTGACCGGCGAGACGGACGTGGTCGTCGCGGTGCCGGTCGCGCATCGCCAGCGCCCGGAAACCCGTGCGCTGCTCGGGCTGTTCCTGAATACGGTCGCGCTGCGCGTGCGCGTGGCGCCAACCCAGCCGTTCCGCGCGCTCGTCGATGCCGCACGGGCGGCGGCGCTCGATGCGGTCGCGCATCAGGACGTGCCGTTCGAGCGCGTCGTCGATGCGGTGAAGCCGCCCGTCAAGCGCGGCGACGAATGGCTGCGCGTGAAATTCGCACAGCAGTTCGATGCGCGTCACGACAGCGTGCTGCCGGGCGCGACCGCCGTGGCGACGCCGGGCCCCGATCTCGCCGCGCGCTTCGACTTCGCGCTGGATTTCACCGACGACGCGCACGGGATTGAACTGGTCGCCGCATACGCGACCGACTGCATCGATGGCGATACCGCGCGCGCGTGGCTCGACAGCTATGCGGCGCTGGTCGCGGCCGCCGCACACGAACCGCACCGTGCGACGGCCGCATTGCCGTGCGATGCGTCGCCGGTTTCGCGCCAGCCGCGTGACGGCCGTGCGCTGCGTATCGAGCACGCGGATATCGTCGCCGCGTTCGCGCGGCAGGCGGCCGCGTATCCGCATCGCGTCGCGCTCGCCGATGCATCGGCATCGCTGACGTTCGCCGAGCTCGACGACGCGTCGAACCGGATCGCGCACGCATTGCAACTGCGCGGCGCGACGGCCGAGGTACCCGTGATCGTCTGCATCGAGCGTTCGGCCCGTTTCGTCGTCGGCCTGCTCGGTGCAATGAAAGCCGGCGCGCTGGCCGTGCTGCTCGATCCGGCGCAGCCCGCCGCACGCGTGGCCGCGGCTGCCGCCGATTGCGGCGCGCGCTGGGCGCTCGTCGCGGACGCAGCCGCCTGGCCGCCCGGCACCGACGCGCAGCCGCTCGACGTCGATACGCTCGCGCAGGACGCGACGCTCGCCCATGCGGCCGGCGTCCGTGTCGCGCCGCATCCCGAGCAGGGCGCGTATCTGATCTATACGTCGGGTTCGACCGGCGCGCCGAAGGGCGTCGTCGTGTCGCACGGCGCACTCGCCGACTACGTGCAGGGCATGCTCGACGAACTCGCGTTCGCACCGGACGCGTCGTTCGCGATGGTATCGACGGTGGCCGCCGACCTCGGCCACACGACGCTGTTCGGCGCGCTGTGCGCGGGCCGCACGCTGCACCTGCTGCCGGCCGCGTGCGCATTCGACCCGGACCTGTTCGCCGACGAAATGCGCCGCCGCGACGTCGGCGTGCTGAAGATCGTGCCGAGCCACCTGCAGGCACTGCTCGACGCGCGCGTGCCGGCCGACGTGCTGCCGCGCCACGCGCTCGTGACCGGCGGCGAAACGCTGACGTGGGCGCTCGTCGCGCGCGTGGCCGCGCTCGCGCCGGCCTGCCGCGTGATCAACCATTACGGGCCGACCGAAGCGACGGTCGGCGCGATCGCGTGCGACACCGCGTCGATTGCCGCCGACGCGCGCGATCCCGCAAGCGGCGTGCCGCTCGGCGCACCGCTGCCGAATGCGCGGGCGCTGGTGCTCGATGCGTTCGGCGCATGCGTGCCGGCAGGCGCGACGGGCGAGCTGTATCTGGGCGGGCCGGGCGTCGCGCGCGGCTATCTGAAGCGGCCGGCGCAGACCGCCGAGCGCTTCGTGCCCGATCCGTTCACGCCCGGCGCGCGGCTGTATCGCACCGGCGACCGCGTGCGTCTGCGCGCGGACGGCCGGATCGCGTTCCTCGGTCGCATCGACGACCAGGTGAAAATTCGCGGCTACCGCGTCGAACCGGGCGAAGTGAGCGCGGCGGTACGCGCGGCCGGCCCGATCGCGCAGGCCGAAACGCTCGCGATCGAGCACGACGGCCGCCTGCGGCTCGCGACGTTCGTCGTGATGCGCGACGGCGCGCCATTCGACGAAGCCGCCGTGCGCGCGGCACTCGGCGCGACGCTGCCCGACTACATGGTGCCCGCGCAATTCGTCGCGCTCGCGCGCCTGCCGGTCACCGCGAACGGCAAGATCGATCGCGCGGCACTGCGCGAGCTGGCCGCCGTGCCGGCGACGGTTGCGTCGGGCGACGCGCCGCAGGGTCCGGTCGAAAACGCGCTCGCCGAAGTGTGGCAAGCGGTGCTGAAGGCGCCGCGCGTCGGCCGCGACGACAACTTCTTCGAACTCGGCGGCGACTCGATCCTCGTGCTGCAGGTGATCGCACGCGCCCGCAAGCGCGGCGTGCGCTTCACGCCGAAGCAACTGTTCGACGGCCCGACGGTCGCCGAACTCGCGCGCATCGCGAAGACGGAAGAGGTTGCCACAGCAACGCCGGCTTCGG
Organism: Burkholderia sp. IMCC1007; assembly: GCF_027257875.1. GTDB lineage: Bacteria > Pseudomonadota > Gammaproteobacteria > Burkholderiales > Burkholderiaceae > Burkholderia. The sequence goes on along the minus strand of NZ_JAPVQY010000040.1, from coordinate 23,392 downwards.
CTCCGCCCGCCCCGGCTACGCCCGCTGCCGCGGCGATCCTGACACCGGCGCAGCAGCGCTTCTTCGCGCTCGACGTGCCGCATCCGGGCCACTGGAACCAGTCGGTCGCGTTCGACGTGCGCGGCTCGTTCGATGCCGATGCATTCGCACGCGCATTCGACACGCTGCTCACGCATCACGACGCATTCCGGCAGCGCTTTGCGCGCGACGCGAACGGTGACTGGCGCGCAAGTGATGCGGCGAAACCGTACGACGCGCTGCCGTTCGTCGAAGTCGCGGCACGCGACGAAGCCGACGCGCTGGCGCGCTTCGACGCGTTGCAGTGCCGCCTCGATCTGGGCCGCGGGCCGCTCGCGTGCGCATGCGCGGCACGGCTTCCTGACGGCTCGATGCAGCTCTATCTGGCGATTCATCATGCGATCGTCGACGGCGTGTCGTGGCGCATCCTGCTCGACGATCTCGACTCGGCCTATCGCGCCGCATGCGAGCGCGCGCCGGTTCGCCTGTCGCAGCCGGGCGTGCGGGCTCACGCATGGGCCGCGCGCCTGGCACGCGCGGCGACTGACCCGGCATCGCCGTTTTCCGCCGAAACCGCATACTGGGCCGCGATGGCGCAGGGCGACGACCTCGTGCCCGATCATCCCGACGCACCGGCGACGAACGCCGATGCAGCCGTCGTCGTGCAGACGATCGACGCGGCATTGACCCGCGTGGCGCTGACCGATGCGCACGCCGCGTATCGCACGCAGACGATCGAACTGCTGGGCGCGGCGCTCGCGCTGGCGCTGACCGAAGGCAGCGGCGCCGCGTCGTGCCGCGTCGAACTCGAGGGACACGGCCGCGAGGCGCTGTTCGACGATGCGGACGCAAGCCGTACGATCGGCTGGCTGACGAGCCACTATCCGGTGACGCTGCCGGTGCGCGCGAGCGCACGCGACACGCTGTGCGCGGTCAAGGACACGCTGCGCGCGGTGCCGCACAAAGGGCTCGGCTTCGGCGTGCTCGCGCACTACGGCGATGCGGCGACGCGCGCGCCGCTGGCCGCCGTGCCGCGGCCGCGCGTCACGTTCAACTATCTCGGCCAGTTCGACGCGCCGCGCGACGTGATGCTCGTGCCGCGCTTCGGCGGCATCGGCATCGAGCGCGATCGCGAAGGCCCGCTCGGCAACACGCTCGCGATTCACGCATATCTGGATACCGATCGCGACGGCGCGCGCACGCTCAAAGTGCATTGGGTGTACGGCGCACCGCAATTCGAACGCGCGACGATCGACGCATTCGCCGAACGCTTTGCAAACGCGCTGCGCGCACTCGCCGACGCCTGCGCATCGCGTGTCGCACATCGCGGCGGCGGGGCGACGCCGGGCGACTTCCCGCTCGCGCAGGCGGCCGGTCTCACGCAGGCCGCGATCGAGCGCGCGCCGCTCGACTGGCGCACGATCGACGATGTCTATCCGCTGTCGCCGATGCAGCAGGGGATTCTGTTCCATGCATTGTTCGCGCCCGGTCACGCAAGCTACGTGAACCAGCTCGTCGCGACGGCGACCGCGCTCGACCCGGACCGGCTCGCGGCCGCATTCGCCGCGTCGATCGCGCGCCACGACATTCTGCGTACCAGCGTGATGCCGGACGAAGCGGCGCCGCTGCAATGCGTGCATCGCCATGCGCAGATGCCGGTCGAGCAACTCGACTGGCGCACGCGCGGCGCCGCGTTCGACGCCGATTTCGACGCCTGGCTCGCGGCCGATCGCGCCCGCGGCTTCGACTGGCGCGAGCCGCCGCTGATGCGCCTCACGCTGATCCGCGCGGCCGACGACGCATGGCGAGTCGTGTGGACGCGCCACCATCTGCTGCTCGACGGCTGGAGCACCGCGCGCCTGCTCGCCGACGTGCTGCGCGACTATCGCGACCCGGATGCGGTATCGCCGTTCGCGAGCCGCCCGGCGCTGCGCTATCGCGACTTCATCGCGTGGCTCGGCACGCGCGACCGCGACGCGGACGAACGCTTCTGGACCGAGCGGCTCGCGCGCCTCGACGCGCCGACGCTGATCGCCGAGCGCGCGGCCGATCGTGCGGATGCCGAAATGCTTACGTGGCGTGCGACGATCGATGCGGATGCGCTTGCGCGTGTCGCGCACACCGCGCGGGCGCTGAAGCTGACCGTGAACACGCTGGTGCAGGGCGCGTGGGCGCTCGCGTTGCAGCGCATGACGCATCAGCCGGCCATCGCGTTCGGCGCGACCGTCGCCGGTCGCCCCGATGCGCTCGCGGACGTCGACACGGTGCTCGGTCTTTTCATCAACACGCTGCCGGTGATCACGGCACCCGCGCCGCAACAGCGCGCGGCCGACTGGCTGCAGGCGCTGCAGCGCGACAACGCAGCCGCGGCCGAGCATGCGCATACGCCGCTTGCCGATATCCAGCGCTGGGCGCGCGGCGCCGGCGGCGCACTGTTCGACACGCTGGTCGTGTTCGAGAACTACCCGGTCGACGACACGGCGCGCGACGCCGATCCGCGCGCGCTCGCACTGCGCGACGTACGCAGCATCGAAGCGACCGATTTCGCGCTGACGCTCGTGATCGAAAGCGGCACGGAACTGACGATCGACTATGGCTACGACAGCGCACGCGTCGATGCGCGGCAGGTCGAAACCTGGCACCGCGCGTTCGCCTGCGCGCTCGACGCGCTCGCCCGCACGCCGGACGCGCTGCTCGGCACGCTGTCGATCGCGGACGATGCGGCACGTGATGCGCTGGCGCGCGTGCAGCACACGGCGCAAACATGGCCGGCCGCGCAGCGCCAGCCGCTGCATCTGCAATTCACGGAGGTCGCACGTGCGACGCCGGACGCGATCGCGCTCGAATACGCGGATTCGCATGGCCGCGTGCAACGCGCAACCTATCGCGAACTCGACCTGAGCACGTCGCGCGTCGCCGCTGCACTGCGCCGGCGCGGCGTGCGGCCCGACACGCCGGTCGCGTTGTGCGTCGAGCGCTCGTTCGACATGGTGACGGCGCTCGTGGGCGTGCTGAAGGCAGGCGCCGCGTACCTGCCGATCGACCCCGACTATCCGGCCGAGCGCATCGCGTACCTGCTGCAGGACGCGCGTCCGGCCGTCGCGATCACGCAGGCCCATCTGCGCGAGCGGGTCGAGGCCGCGCTCGGCGAAGGCGCGACGACGCAACTGCTGACCGTAGCCGAGCTTCTCGCGGACGAACCGGGCGAGCTGCCCGACGACGTCGCGACCGACATCGACGCTGCGCAGCTCGCGTACCTGATCTACACGTCCGGCTCGACCGGCAAGCCGAAGGGCGCCGGCAACACGCACGGCGCGCTCGCGAACCGGATCGCGTGGATGCAGCACGCGTACCGGCTCACGCGCGACGACGTCGTGCTGCACAAGACGCCGTTCGGTTTCGACGTGTCGGTATGGGAATTCGTGTGGCCGCTCGCAATCGGCGCGAAGCTCGCGATCGCCGCGCCCGGCGACCACCGCGATCCGGCCCGCCTCGCCGCCGCGATCCACGCGCACGGCGTGACCGTGCTGCACTTCGTGCCGTCGATGCTTGCCGCATTCGCCGCGTATCTCGACGATTTCGCGGCCGCCGCGCCATGCGACAGCGTGCGCCTGATCGTCGCGAGCGGCGAAGCGCTCGCGCCCGAGCTCGTCGCGAAGGTCGCACGGCTGCTGCCGAACGCGACGCTCGTGAACCTGTACGGGCCGACGGAAGCCGCGATCGACGTGTCGCACTGGACGTGCGGCCCCGACGACGCGAACGCGATCGCGGTGCCGATCGGCCATCCGATCGCGAACCTGCAATTGCACGTGCTCGACGCCGCATGGCAGCCGGTGCCGGCCGGCGCGACCGGCGAACTGTATCTGGCCGGCGCGGGCCTCGCGCGCGGCTATCTCGGCCGCCCGGCGCTGACCGCCGAGCGCTTCGTGCCCGATCCGTTCGTGCCGGGCGCGCGCATGTACCGCACGGGCGACCTCGCGCGGCGTCGTGCCGACGGCGCGCTCGACTACCTCGGCCGCGTCGACACGCAGGTGAAGCTGCGCGGCCAGCGGATCGAGCCGGGCGAAATCGAGGCGCTGCTGCGCGCGGCGCCGGGCGTGCACGACGCGGTCGTGATCGTGCGCGACGAGCAGCTGATCGCTTACGTCGCACGCGGCGACGCGGGCGCGCTCGACCGCGCGGCGTTGCTCGATGCGTTGCGTGCGCAACTGCCCGCGTACATGGTGCCGTCGCAATTGATCGAGCTCGATGCGTTGCCGGTCACGCCGAACGGCAAGTGCGACCGCCATGCATTGCCCGCGCCGGTGCGTGAAACGACCGCAGCGGTCGAACTCGCGACCGACACCGAACGCGCGCTCGCGGCGATCTGGCAGCGCGTGCTGCATGTGGACGCGATCGGCCGCGACGACGATTTCTTCCTGCTCGGCGGCCATTCGCTGCTTGCGACGCAAGCGCATGCGCAGGCAAACCTGCACTGGGGGCTCGCGCTGCCGCTGCGCACGCTGTTCGACGCCCGCACGCTCGCGCGCTGCGCGGATGCGATCGATGCGGCGTGCGCGGCGCGCGGCGAGACCGATGCGGCGAGCGCGATCGACGCGCTGCTCGGCGAACTGGAAACCCAATAAGGACGACGGATGACGAAGGTTCAACCCGACTGGCTCGCGCTCGCGACGCGTTTCGCGCAACTGCCCGACGCGCAGCGCGCCGTCTTCATCGACAAGCTCGATGCGGCCGGCATCGACTTTCGCATGCTGCCGATCCCGCCGCGCACGCCGCGCAGCGACCGCGTGCCCGCATCGTTCGCGCAGACGCGGCTGTGGCTGCATGCGCGGCTGATCGACACGCCGCACGCGTATCACATCACCGAACGGCTCGCGCTGACGGGCGCGCTCGACACGCACGCGCTGCGGCTCGCGTGTGATGCGCTGATCGCGCGTCACGAAGCGCTGCGCACGACGTTCGACGAAGCGGAGGACGGCGTCACGCAGACGATCCATCCGCCGCTGCGCTGCCCGTGGCGCGAGACCGATCTCGAAGCGCTGCCCGAAGGGGCGCGCGGCGCACGCGCGGAAAGCGTCGCGACGGCCGACGAGGCCGACGCGTTCGATCTCGGCACCGCCCCGCTCATGCGCGCGCACCTGATCCGCTTCGACGCGACGCATCACTGGCTCGCGCTGACCGTCCACCACATCGTGTCGGACGGCTGGTCGTCCGACGTGATGCTGTTCGAGCTCGCGGCGTTCTATCGCGCTTACACGTCGGGCGCACCGGTACCGCTCGCGCCGCTGCCGATCCAGTACGCGGACTATGCGCTGTGGCAGCGCCGCTGGCTCGATGCCGGCGAACGCGACCGGCAGCTTGCGTTCTGGCGCGAGCGGCTCGATCCGCAGCGCGGCGTGCTCACGTTGCCGGGTGCCGCCGCGCGACCCGCACGGCGCAGTGTGCGCGGCGCGCGCCAGGGGTTTTCGCTCGACGCACGGATCGGCGCGCAGCTGCGCGCGTTCGCGGCCGCGTCGGGTGCGACGCCGTTCGCGGTGCTGCTTGCCGCGCTCGACGCGTTGCTCGCCCGCGCGACGGGCGACGCGCGGATCTGCGTCGGTGTGCCGGCCGCGAACCGCGAACGCGCGGAAACGGGCGGCCTGATCGGGTTCTTCGTGAACGCGCTCGCGATCGACGTCGACGTGCCCGCGCACGGCGATTTCTCGTCGCTGGTCGCGCGTACGCAGCGTGCGCTCGTCGATGCGCAGATGCACCAGGACGTGCCGTTCGAACAGGTCGTCGACGCGCTCGGCGTGCCGCGCAGCGCGAGCCATCATCCGCTGTTCCAGGTGATGGCCGCGTATGGCGAGCGCCGCTCGCTGCCCGCACTGGGCGCGGCGTCGGCCGCGCTGTTGCCGTCCGGCACGCCGTCCGCAAAATTCGACCTGACGCTCGCCGTCGACGCGACGCCCGACGGCACGTTCGATGCCGCGTTCATCTACGCGCTCGACCTGTTCGACGCGGACGCGATCGCGCGGCTCGCCGCACGCTTCGTCACGCTGCTCGGCGACGCGCTCGCGCGCCCCGACATGCCGATCGGCGATCTCGACTGGCTGCCCGCCGACGAGCTCGCGCAACTGTTCGCGTGGAACGCGCCGGCCGGTGCGGCCGACGCCGAACCGTTCATGCCGGTGCATGCGCGCATCGCCGCGCATGCGCAGGCGCGGCCGGACGCACGCGGCGTCGCCGACATCGATCGCGCGCTCACGCGCGGCGAAGTCGACGCCCGCGCCGCACGCATCGCACGCAATCTCGTCGCGGCCGGCGTGCGGCCCGAGATGCGCGTCGGCGTCGCGCTGCAGCGTTCGGTCGATCTGCTGGTCACGCTGATCGCGGTGCTGAAGTCGGGCGCCGCGTTCGTGCCGCTCGATCCCGCGCATCCGCGCGAACGCCTCGCGCAGATCGTCGGCGACGCGGGCATCGCGCACGTGCTGACCGATGGCGCGAGCGCCGCGTCGCTGCCCGAACTGCCGGCGCTGCGCATCTGGCGCGCGGACCAAGTCGACGCATTCGACGAAGCCGCGCACGTCGAACTGCCCGACGTGCTGCCCGGCCATGCGGCATACGCGATCTACACGTCGGGCTCGACCGGCAAGCCGAAGGGCGTGATCGTCGATCACGCGGCCTTCGCGCGGCACTGCGTCGCGATCGCCGAGCGTTACGGCGCGAGCGAACACGACGTGTTCCTGCTGTTCCAGTCGGTGAACTTCGACGGCGCGCACGAAGGGTGGTTTTCGCAATACCTGTCGGGCGCCGCCGTGTCGGTGACGGCCGACGTGCTGTGGCCGCCCGCGCGGACCTGCGCGATGATGGTCCGCGACGGCGTGACGATGACCTACGTGCCGCCCGGCTGCGCCGCGCAGCTCGCCGAATGGGCGCTCGCGCACGGTGCGCCGCCGACGCTGCGTTCGCTGACCGTCGGCGGCGAGGCGACGTCGCGCGAAGCGTTTGCGATGCTGCGCCGCGCGATGCCGAACGTGCGGGTGGTCAACGGCTACGGCCCGACCGAGACCGTGATCACGCCGACGTTGTGGATGTTCCGTCCCGGCGACGATCTCGCGAAGCTCGGCGACGCCGCGTACCTGCCGATCGGCACGCTGGTCGGCGCGCGCACCGTGCACGTGCTCGACGCGCGGCTGCATCCGCTGCCGGTCGGCGTGATCGGCGAACTGTATCTGGGCGGCGAGGGAATCGGCGTCGCGCGCGGCTATCTGGATCGTCCGGCACTGACGGCCGAGCGCTTCGTGCCCGATCCGTACGGCGCGCCCGGCGCACGCCTGTACCGCACCGGCGACCTCGTGCGGCGTCGCGCCGATGGCGTGTTCGACTTCATCGGGCGTGTCGATCATCAGGTGAAGCTGCGCGGGCTGCGCATCGAACTCGGTGAAATCGAGGCGCAGCTCGCCGCGCACGACGCGGTGCGCGAAGCGTGCGCGGTCGTGCACGGGCAGGGCGCGCACGCGCTGCTCGTCGCGTACGTCGAACTGACCGCCGACGCGCAGGCCGCCGCGCAACCCGTCGAAGCCGCGACGCTCGATGCGCATCTGCGCCGCACGCTGCCCGACTACATGGTGCCCGCGCAACTGATCGTGCTCGATGCGTTGCCGCGCAATGCGAACAGCAAGGTCGACCGCGCGCGATTGCCGGTGCCGGTGCGCGTCGAACGCGCATACGAGGCGCCGCGCGACGGCGACGAAGCTGCGCTCGCGGCGATCTGGCGCGACGTGCTGAACGTCGAGCGCGTCGGGCGTGGCGATCACTTCTTCGAACTCGGCGGCCATTCGCTGGCCGCGGTGCGCGTTGCGACGCGGGTTGCCGAGCGGCTCGGCCGCGATGTGCCGGTGCGTGCGCTGTTCGAAGCACCGATGCTCGCGCAATACGCGCGGCAGGTCGCCGATGCGCCGCGCGCCGCGCATGCCGGTGCCGCGGCGCCGGGTGTCGCGGTGGTCAAACCCGATGCGCAGGGCGTGTGGCCGTTGTCGCCGCCGCAGCTCGGCCTCTGGTTCCTGTGGCGCGCGCAGCCGGACAGCGCCGCGTACAACATTCCGGTCGCGTTGCGCGTGCGCGGCCCGCTCGACGTCGCTGCGCTGCGCGCGGCGTTTTCGGCTGCGGCGGCCGCGCATCCGGCGCTGCGCGCACGGCTCGTGATGCGCGACGGAACGCTGCCCGGCCAGCGGATCGATGCAGACGTTTCCGTCGAAATGCCGGTCGTCGATCTGTCCGCACAGCCGGATGCGCTCGCCCGCGCGGCAGCGCTGACCGATGCGGATGCGCTCGCACCGTTCGATCTCGTCGCCGATGCGCCGCTGTGGCGCGCACGCGTGCTGCGGCTCGGCGCGGACGATCACGTGTTGTCGGTGACGATCCATCACATCGTGTCGGATGGCGAATCGATCGAGCTGTGGCTCGACGCGGTGCGCGCGCGCTATGTCGATATCGTCCGCGGTGTCGCCGCGTCGGCATCGACGCCCGCGGTGGAGAACCTCCCGCTCGTGTTGCCCGCCCCATGCCACCCGGCCCGCGTCGCGTACTGGCGCGACGCGCTGGCCGATCTGCCGTCGGGCGTGCTGCCGCAGCGCGCGGATGCGCCGGCCGTCCCGCAATGGCGCGCGGCGCGCATCGCGTTCGAGTTCGATGCGTCGCTGATCCGTGCCGCGCGCGACGCCGCAGCAGCCGCGCATGCGACGTTGCCGATGCTGCTGCACGCGGCGCTCAACACCGCGCTGTTCCTCGCGACCGGCGCGGCCGACCAGCCGGTCGGCGTGCTCGCGTCGACGCGCGAGCTCACGGGCGACGCGGCGCGCGATGCGCTGGGCCTCTTCATCAATGCCGTCGTCGTGCGCACGCGCGTTGACGCCGCTGGCCGCCGCGCGGACGTGCTCGCCCAGGTGCGCGACACGGCGCTCGCCGCGTATGCGCATGCCGACGTGCCGTTCGCCGACGTCGTCGCGGCATTGCGCGCGCCGCGTGCCGCGCAGGCCAATCCGCTGTTCCAGGTGATGTTCAACTACCTGCGCCCGACGGGTGCGGCCGCGCGCGACTGGGCCGGTTTGTCGCTCGCCGAATTCGACGACGTGCGGCATCGCGTCGTGTTCACGCTGGAGCTGGACGTCGTCGAGCATCCGGACGGCCGCGTGAGCGCCGCGTTCTCGTATGCGGACGAACTGCTCGATGGCACGTTCGTCGACGCGCTCGTCCGGCTGTATCACGACGAAGTCGCCCGTTTCGCCGGTACGCCGGAAGCGACGCTCGGCGCGCCCGACGCGCGATTCGCCGCGCACGCCGCGAACGCAGTCGCGCCGGCACGCAAGGCGGCGCACGGCACGGCATCGTCGGCCGCCCCGCACGCGGTTGCGTCGCTCGCGGCGTTGTGGTCGGACACGTTCGCGACGGCCGCGCCCGCGCCCGACGCCGATCTGTTCGAAGCCGGTGCGACGTCGTTCGACGTCGTGCGCTTCATCGACGCGGCGCGCCGCGCCGGTCATCCGCTGACGGTGGCCGACGTATTCGCGTCGCCGACGCTCGCGGCGCTCGGCGCACGCATCGGTGCACCGGTGCCGACCTGGCAGGAGGTGCGCGATGCTGGCTGAAGTGCGCCCGGACAGATTCACGATGCCCGACACGTGCCGCCTCGTATTCGCGGACGACCTGTTCGCCGCGCGTGACGGCGCCGAGATCCGCGTTGCGCACGGCGACGGCATCGGCGCGCAATTGTTGCGCGCGCAACTTGCGGACGACGGCACGCTGCGCCTCGTCGCCTACAACCATCGCACGGCACCGGCCGACCAGCGCCGCGCGCTGCTGGCCGCGCTCGCGGCGGCGTTTTCCGACGACGCGCGCCGCGCGGCGATCCGGCTCGACCCGGCCGCGTGGCCGGCGGTCGCGCTCGATGCGCTGCGTGCGAGCGGCGTGCTCGCCGACAGCGGCCTGTGCATGCGCGAAGGCTGGGCGCAACAGGCGGACCTGTGGCGTGTCGGTCAGCATCTGCCGTGCGCGACGCTGCCGATGCTGACCGACGGCCGGCGTCATCCGCGCCGGCCGCCCGCGCCATGCGGCGACGTGTACGCACGCGACCTGCCGGCACTCGGCGTGCGCTTCACGCTGCGCGGCTGGCAGCCGGGCGACGACGCCGCGCGCGTCGCACGCTGGTTCGACGAACCGCGCGTACGCGACGGCTGGCCCGGCACGCAGCCCGGCGCGGACGGCACGCAACCCGATGCCGACCCGCACGTGACGCCGCTCGTCGGCTGCTTCGATGGTGAACCGTTCGCGTACTTCGAAGCGTTCTGGCTGAAGGAAGACCCGCTCGCGCCGCACGTCGGCGCGCGCGACTACGACCGCGGCCTGCGGATGCTGGTCGGCGCATCGCGCTGGCGCGGCCCGCATTGCGTGGCGGGCTGGCTGCCGTCGGTCGTTCATTACCTGTTTCTCGACGACCCGCGCACCGAAGCGCTCGGCTGCGCGGTCCCGGCCGGCCGCGCGCGGGTCGTCGACATCCTCGCGCGGCATGGCTTCGCGCGGCAGCGCCGTCTGGCGCTGGCCGACGCGCAGCCGCTGTGGATGCACACGGTGCGCGAGACGTTCTTTTCCGGCCGTCATGTCTGACGGGCCGGTTTCACCGACAAGGGAGCTGAGAGACATGCAGAGAGAAACCGTATTCGACCTGATCGGCGTCGGCTTCGGGCCGTCGAATCTGGCGCTGGCCGTCCGTCTTGCCGAGCGCGGCGGTGCGCGTCCGTTCGCACATTGCTTCATCGAGCGCCAGCCTGAATTCGGCTGGCATCGCGGGATGCTGCTCGACGACTGCCGGATGCAGATCTCGTTTCTGAAGGATCTCGTCACGATGCGCGATCCGACGAGCCGCTATACGTTCATCAACTACCTGTTCGAACGGGGCCGGTTGAACGAATTCGTGAATCTGAAGAACTTCTATCCGACCCGCGTCGAATTCCACGACTACCTGAGCTGGGTCGCCGAAGCGTTCGACGAGCACGTTCACTACAGCGAGACCGTCACGGCGATCGAGCCCGTGCGCGGCGACGGTGCGCGCATCGACGCGCTGCGCGTGCTGTCGCGCGATGCCGCCGGCCACGAACGCCGGCGCGTGACGCGCGCGCTGTCGGTCGGCGTCGGCGGCACGCCGGCGGTGCCGGACGCGTTCGCCGCGCTCGGCCGCGACCGCGTGATTCATTCGTCATCCTATTTGACCGACATCGACCGGCTGGTGGCAGCACCGGACGGCGAGCGCCGGCGAGTCGCGGTGATCGGCGCAGGGCAGAGCGCGGCCGAGGTGTTCATCGACCTCGCGCGCCGCTTCCCGCACGTCGACGCGAGCCTCGTGATGCGCGCCGGTGCGTTGAAGCCGGCCGACGACAGCCCGTTCGTCAACGAGATCTTCAGCCCGGCGTTCACCGACGTCGTCTACGCGCAGCCGCAGCACGCGCGCCGCGCGCTGCTCGAGCGCTATCGCGACACCAACTACGCGGTGGTCGACCGGCCGCTGATCGAGCAGATCTACGAAATGCTGTACCTGCAACGCATCGACGGCACGCTCCGTCATGCGCTGCTCGCGAACAGCGCGATCGAAGCCGCGGTGCGTGCTGCCGACGGCCGCATCGAGCTGACACTGCGCGACCGGATGAACGGCGCGACGCGCGTCGAACGCTTCGACGCGCTCGTGCTCGCGACCGGCTACCGGCGCGATACGCATTCGGCGCTGCTCGAAGGGCTCGCACCGTACCTCGGAGACGCGCTCACGCGCGGCGATGTCACGCGCGACTACCTGCTCGCGACGCCAGAGCATTTCGCGCCGCGCATCTACCTGCAAGGCTGCTGCGAAGACAGCCACGGTTTGTCCGACACGCTGCTGTCGGTCCTCGCACGCCGCGCGGACGAAATCTGCGCGTCGCTCGAAGACGGGATCGCGCCCGACCATGACGACGGCGCGGCCCGGGCAGCACACGAACAACGACATCAAGACGGGGCGAGCGCGGGCCGGATGGCTTTCGCTCTTTGACGAAGGCGCGGTCGGAGACCGCATGAAAAACTGGAGTAGAGAAACATGGAGTGGGCAACAGGCACGCGTTTGCGTGCGATCGCAGCCGCGGCGAGCGTGGCGTTCGGGACGGCCGCCGCGGGGCACGCATTCGCACAGACGGCGCCGACCGTGAACGCAGGCGCTTCGGCGTCGGTGAGCAGTGCGCAGAACGGCACGGCGTCGAATGCGGCGGCCGGTGCATCGGATGCCGCGGGTGCATCGAGCAGCGCAGCGAACGGCGCGGCGACCGGCACGCTGCCGGCGATCAACGTCAACGCGGGCGCGGAGGGCGACGGCACGGTCGGGCTCGTCGCGAAGCGCAGCCGCACCGGCACCAAGACCGATACGTCGATCAACGAAATTCCGCAGACGATCAACGTCGTCACCGCGCAGCAGATCGAGATGACGGGCGCGACCGACGTGAATGCGGCGCTGCGCTACGTGCCGGGCTTCTCGTCGTACGGCTCGGACAACCGCTCCGACTGGTACGCGGCGCTGCGCGGCTTCACGCCGACCGCGTACGTGAACGGCCTGCAGGTGCCGAACACGCTGAACCTGTCGAGCTGGCGCGTCGATCCGTACATGATCGACAGCATCACCGTGCTGCGCGGGCCGACGTCGGTGCTGTACGGCGCCGGCGATCCGGGCGCGATCATCGACGTGCAGACCAAGACGGCCGACGGCGAGCGCGTGCGCGAAGCCGGCGTGCAGATCGGCAACTATGCGCGCAAGCAGTTCATGCTCGATGTCGGCGACACGCTCGACGCGGATGGCAAGTACGCGTACCGGTTCGTCGGTGTCGCGCGCGACGGCAACGCGCTCACCGGCCCGAACAACGACCAGCGCGTCGCGCTCGCACCGTCGTTCCGCTGGCGCCCGGACGCCGATACGTCGCTGACGCTGTCCGCGACGTACCTGCAGGACTGGGGCGACATCTCGTCGAACTTCCTGCCGGCCGAGGGCACGGTGCAGCCGAACCGGAACGGACAGCTCAGCAAGGACGTCTACGGTGGCGACCCGGATTTCAACTACTACCGCAAGAAGCAGTGGTCGCTCGGCTACCAGTTCGAGCGGAACCTGAACTCGATGTGGACGTTCCGCCAGAACGTGCGCTGGATGCACCTGTCGCTCGACAACGGCTCGGTGTTCGGCGCGGGCTTCGCGGACGACAGCCTGACCGACATCAACCGCTGGGCCGGCGTGTTCCAGACGAACTACAGCCGCTTCGACATCGACAACAACCTGCAGGGCCGCTTCGGCACGGGGCCGCTCGAGCACACCCTGCTGCTCGGCTTCCAGTACAACCGGCAGACCGCGACCGACAGCGAATGGCTGGCCGCCGCGCCGACGCTGAACATCTACAACCCGGTTTACACGCCGGTCACGCTGTCCGTGTTCTCGCCGCCGAACACCACGTACCGCACCAACACGTACACGACGATGAACACGTTCGGGCTGTACGTGCAGGATCAGGTCAAGTGGAACCGCTGGACGCTGACGCTCGGCGGCCGCGAGGACTGGGTCAATCAGCGGATGGACGACCGCGAGGGCGGCACGCAGTCGAAGGCCGACGTGACGGCGTTCACCGGCCGCGTCGGCCTCACGTACCAGGGCGACTACGGGCTGTCGCCGTACATCAGCTACGCGACGTCGTTCAATCCGCTGATCGGCGTGAACCTGTACGGTGGCGGCCTGCCGCAGCCGACCCGCGGCAAGCAGATCGAGGCCGGCCTGCGCTGGCAGCCGCCCGGCAAGAACATGATGCTGAGCGCGGCGATCTACCAGATCAACCAGACCAACGTGCTCACGCCGACGCCGACGAGTCTCGATCCGGCCGGTACGACCTCGATCCAGACCGGCGAAGTGCGCTCGCGCGGGATCGAGTTGAACGCAACCGGCAAGCTCACGCGGAACCTGTCGCTGATCGCGTCCTACGTGTACCAGGACGTGAAGAACGTGAAGGCCAACGACGCATCGCTGAACAACTGGCCGGTCGACATTCCGCGGCCGCGCCAGATGGCGTCGCTGTGGGCCGACTGGACCTGGCACACCGGGCCGCTCACCGGCTTCGGCCTCGGTGGCGGCGTGCGCTACCAGAGTGCGTCGGCCGGTGCGGCGGACAACTCGCTGACCGTGTCGAGCTACACGCTGTTCGACGCGGGCGTGCACTACGACACGCGTCACTGGCGCTTTGCCGTGAACGGGACGAACCTGTTCAACCGCCACTACATCAGCGGTTGCCAGTCGACGAGCGTCTGCGTTTTCGGCACCGACCGCACGGTGATCGCCACCGCGAAATACAACTGGTGACGCCGCGCGCCGCGGCGTGCCGGCCGGCCTTCGGGCCGGTTCGCGCGGGCCGCGGCGCCGTCGTCCGCTTTTCCACGACGCCTCCATGCCGAAGAAAAATCTCGTCTATATCCAGTCGCTGCGCAACGGCGCGGCCGATCGCGCCGGGCAGCCGGTCGCTTACCAGGGCGGCACGCGCTACATGAAGGCGCCGCTCGAATTCCTCGTCGAGCGCCTGAACGATTCGCCGCTCGGCGAGCGCTATACGCTGCAGGGCGTGATCGTCGACGACGACGAAGGCTCGCCGGCCGACCGCGCGAAGGTCGCCGACTACGGGTTCGCGCGCACGCCGGGCCGCCCGTGGATCCTGCCGGAAGGGCTGACGGTGCAGGGCCGGCTCGTCGACGAACTGTTCTGCACGATTGCGTCGACGTATCGCCGGCTGCCGCGCGATGCGCGCGAGCGCGTGACGGGCAAGCAGGCGTTCGAGCGCCGGCTGCTCGAGCGCCTGCTCGAACTCGACGCGGACGTGGTCGTGCTCGACGGGCTGCTCGTGATCCTCGACGAGCTGGTGCGGCCCGGTGCGCGCTTTCACCGGCGCATCGCGAACATTCATCCCGGCATCACGGCCGACGATTCGCCGTACCAGCGGCGCGGTGCATGGGCGACGCTCGATGCGCTGCACGGTGCGCGCGGCGAGCGGATCGACTGGGCGAGCGGCGCGAGTGCGCGCGTCGAACCCGTGACGATGACGGGCGCATCGTTCCACTACGTCGACAACGGCATCGACTCCGGCGAAGTGATCTGCGACGTGCTCGACACGCCGATCGCGCCGGACGACACGATTCTCGAACTGCGCTGGAACAACTTCCAGCGCAGCCTGTTTCCGGCGCTCGAGCGGGGGCTGCACATCCTCGCCGACCGCCACGACGCGGGAGCACTGTGATGGAACACACGCTGACGAAACCGGCCGGCGCGGCCGATGCCGTCGAAGGTGAAGTGGCCGCGGCGCTCGACGGCGCCGCGTACGCGCGCACGCTGGCTCGGGTGACGCCTGCCGCCGAGCGCACGCTCGATGCATGGCGGCCCGACGATCCGCCGGCCGCGCTGCTCGCGGAATTCGTCGCGCTGTTCAACACCGACACGCGGCACGACGCGGCGACGGTGTCGGTGCCGCTCGGCGGCGCCGATCCGGCGGCCGTCGCGTCGTACGTCGATCGCGCGGTGCGCGAGGGCGTGATCGACGGCGCGCGGATCGAAGGCGGCCGGTTGCGCCTGAATGCATCGCGCGCGACGTTCTGGCAGCACCCGCAGCCGTGGCTGACGGCGCCCGCATCGAGCGGGATGCCGCTGCGCTACGCGATCACGAACGGCCATCGGCATCCGGTGCGGCCGCCGTCGCCGGCCGGCGAGATCTATGCGCGCTACATGCCGCAGGTCGGGATGACGTTCAGCCTGCGCACCGTCGACGTCGACACGCATGCGCAGCTTTTCAGCGACTGGATGAACCTCGATCGCGTCGCGCATTTCTGGGATCAGCGCGGCACGCGCGACGAGCATGCCGCGTATCTCGCGGAGCGGCTCGCCGATCCGCACATGCATCCGATGATCGGCTATTTCGACGACACGCCGTTCGGCTATTTCGAGTTCTACTGGGCGAAGGAGGATCGCCTCGCGCCGTTCTACGATGCGCACGACTACGATCGCGGGCTGCACCTGCTGATCGGCGACTCGCGGTTCCAGAGCGCCGGCAAGCTGCATGCGTGGTGGAGCGGGGTGCTGCACTACATGTTCGTCGACGAACCGCGTACGCAGCGGCTCGTCGGCGAACCGCGCGTCGATCACGTGCGGCATATCGCGTACATGCACCGGCTCGGGTTCTACACGCTGAAGGAATTCGATTTCCCGCACAAGCGCGCGGCGCTGACCGTGATGGAGCGCGAAACGTTTTTCGACACTTTCCGGTTGCCGTGATCGGACGGGGGCGCGACGTCGCAGGCGACCAGCCGCGCGACCTGCCGCGGTGGGCATCGGCCGTTCGGGATATGGATCAGCCGGGCTGCATGAGGAAGAATGGGCTTCCCTCTCATCAGCCACAGGTCGTGACGATATGGCCAGCACACTCGCCACAGCGTGGGACGCGCCGCCCGATCCGCGTTCCCCGGCATTGACATATGCCAACATATGCCTAGAATGGGCGCATCGAACGCCAGTGGAGTGGCTCATGCGCATCGTTTCCATTTTCAAGAACGCCCGTAACCAGGCAATCCGCATCCCGAAAGACATGGAATTCGAGGGTGTGACCGAGCTCGAGATCCGCCGCGAGGGCGATACGCTGCTGTTGCGTCCGGTACGGCCGACGTGGCTGTCGTTCGCGAGCGAACCGCTGGCCGATTCCGACTTCCTCGTCGAGCGCCCGGCCGTCGTCGAAACCGGCCGTTTCGACCTGTCCGGCGCTGATGACGGTGCATCGACGGAGGGCCAGTGACGACGCTCTATATGCTCGATACGAACATCTGCTCGTTCATCATGCGCGAGCGGTCGCCCGCGGTGTTGTCCCGGCTGCAGTCGTGCGTCAATGCGCAGCACCGGATCGTCGTGTCGGCGATCACCTATGCCGAAATGCGATTCGGCGCTGTGGGCAAGAAGGCGTCGCCCAAGCATGCGGAACTCGTGACGGCCTTTATCGCACGGCTGGACGGCGTGCTGTCGTGGGATACGGCCGCCGTCGATGCAACGACCGCGATTCGGGCCGACCTCGCGGCCCGTGGCACGCCGATCGGCGCCAACGATGCGTCGATCGCCGGCCATGCCATTGCCGCCGGCGCGGTGCTCGTGACGAATAACTGTCGGGAATTCGGTCGCGTCGCGGGGTTGTCCGTCGAAGACTGGGCAGCTTGAGCCGGCGGGCGGCAGCGTCGTGATCCTGCCGGGTCGCGTCGCGTCACACGTCGCGCGCGGGCGGACCGGCAAGGAAGGCGCCACGGAACGCGTCGAGATACCGGTCCGCGTCGTCGTTGAATTCACCCGGCAACTGTGCGAACGCACGCGCGAGCAGATCCTGCCCGAGCATCGCGTAAATCGCTTCATCGGATAACAGCGCGTGAATGGCGTCGTGCGTATGCGGCAACGCGATCCGCTTCGCATCGCGCGCCAGCAATGCCGCCGCCGCCAGCTCCGGCTGGAAGCCATGCAGTTCCACCAGATCGGGTGCAACGTCCCAGATGCGCTCGCGATTGCCCGCGTCGTGAAAATGCGTGAGCAGGAACAGCAGGTCGTACGCGTCGCTGTTCTGGCGCGCGCGCCGGTCCTTCCACGCAAGCAGCTTCAACAGCACGAGCGCCGGCAGGCTGGCCACCGGCACCACGACGCCCGCGCCGACCGACACGGGCAGTGCCGTATCGACCGCCTCCTGGAAGCCCAGCACGTTCAGCACGAATTCGCCGCCGGGCGGCCACGCGATTTCTCCGGGCGGTGTTTCGAGCGGCCCGAACGGCACGAGGTCGAGCTCCGTGCGAAACCCTCGCGTGCCGCTGTCGAACAGCAGCTTTTGCTGATGCTTCGGCGCATGCGCGAATTGCCCGGTCGCGACGAGCGCGTCGACGAGCTGCGCGTGAAACGGCCAGCTCACCGCGCACACGGCGACGTCGACATCCCGCGTCGCGCGCACCGGCCGGATGCCGTGGACGTGCCACATCAGGATGTCGCGCGCGGTCGCGCCGGCGATGACGAACGCCGCGTCGAGCCGGGTGCAGGCCGCGCCGACCGCCTGCAGCAATGCGAGCGCCGCCGGCTCGAGCGGCCGGCGCGGGTCGACTTCAAGCGGGCGGGTGGGCAAGGTATCGGTCATGGATCTGCTCGGCGGCGGCAAGATTGCGGCTGTCTCCGGACGAGACGAGATCCGCGTAGATCAGGAGCGGCGGCACGAGCGGCACATCGTGGTCGCGCCAGTCGAATGCCGGCGACGGCGGCCAGAACGCTTCGAGCAGCTCGACGTCGCCACGCTCGTCCGGACGCAGGCGCGCGTCGAGCAGCAGGCGGTTCGACACGGTGCCGTGCGTATAGACCGTGATCGCCGCCGGTTTCAGGTCGTGCGTCAGCAGATCGGCTGCCGGTTCGCCGCCGAGCCGCGCATCGAACGCCGCGAAATCGAAGTCGCGCCACCAGTCTGGCGAGAGCGCAGCAAACCGCCGGCCCGGCAGTTTCGCGCGCAGCCGGCTCGGATACAGCGCGACCCATTCCTGCACGAAGCGCGGCCAGTCGGGAATCAGGCGCTCGCCGTTGCGCCGCTGCGCGACGAGGCCGCGCGCAATCAGATCGTCCATCGCGAGATTGACCGTGCCGAGCGCGACGCCCGACTCGGCGGCGATCGCGCGATACGGCTGCGCGACGAGACCCGGCCGCGTCGCGAGCGCGAACATCACGGCGAGCCCCTTGGGCGTCGTCGCGCGCGACGCCTGGCGGCGCGGCGTGCGCGCAGGTTTCGGCCGGCCGGCGATCATCACGGTGGCCTCCGGCTGGATCAGGCCTGCATTGCCGGCGGTATCGAGAAACGGGATGTCGTGCTCGGCCAGGCGGGCGGCCAGTTCGGCAGAAAAATAAGGCGCGACCAGCATCAGCGGCCGTTCGCCGGGCGCGGGCGTGCCGCCGCGGCGACGCAACGCCGCGAGCGCGCCCTGCAGCGATTCGACGCCGACGCTCACGGCCGCCGGCATCTCGAAGGTCTGCCCGGCGATGTCGAAGCGGATCATTGCGTCGGCGCGCGCCTGGTACGCCGCCGGCACGCGCACGGGCCGCGCATCGAAGCGCCGCGTCACGCGCGCGAACGCGGCGCAGGCGTCGTCGAGCACCTGCTGTTCCGATATCGGGAGGAGGGCGTTCGCGGGCATCACGGAGGGTCGCTTGTTCACTGTTTTGCCAGCGTACACAAAAAATGTACATCCGTCAAAAAATGAACAAACGCCATCAACCCTTTGATGCAAAGGAACTTTTACGGAATGTTGAAAGGCAACCAACGATAGCCTCCGCGTGAAAATCGAACTTGAACACGCAGTGTCGTGCGTGCCGATCGCATGCGGCACCCGTCCGGATGGACAGTGCGTGGGGTGGCCGCGCGCTTCGTCCCGCGCCCCGGTAATCGCCCGGCAACCAGGAGTTGCTGCCACGACGACTTTCTGTCTG
Source organism: Burkholderia sp. IMCC1007 (assembly GCF_027257875.1). Taxonomy (GTDB): domain Bacteria; phylum Pseudomonadota; class Gammaproteobacteria; order Burkholderiales; family Burkholderiaceae; genus Burkholderia. The sequence continues at coordinate 3,828 of NZ_JAPVQY010000040.1, read as the reverse complement.
TCCGGTTGTCGCTCGACGGACTATCCTTGCCTGCACATTCCCCACTGGACACCAGGAGACGACACCGTGACGCACAGCGTGATTCCCGCAGGCCTCGCCGACGAAATGATCGAGATCCGGCACCGCATCCATGCCCACCCCGAGCTGGGTTTCGAGGAATTCGCGACGAGCGACCTCGTCGCCGAGCAGTTGCAGGGGTGGGGCTATACGGTGCATCGCGGGCTCGGCGGCACGGGTGTCGTCGCGCAGCTGAAGGTCGGCAACGGCACGCAGCGCCTCGGCCTGCGCGCCGACATGGACGCGCTGCCGATCCACGAATCGACCGGCCTGCCGTACCAGAGCACGATCGCCGGCAAGATGCACGCGTGCGGCCACGACGGTCACACGGCGATGCTGCTGGCGGCCGCGAAGCACCTGGCGCGCGAGCGCCGCTTCTCCGGCACGCTGAACCTGATTTTCCAGCCGGCCGAGGAAGGGCTCGGCGGCGCGAAGAAAATGCTCGACGACGGGCTGTTCGAGCTGTTCCCGTGCGATGCGATCTTCGCGATGCACAACATGCCGGGCTTCCCGACGGGCAAGCTGGGCTTCCTGCCGGGGCCGTTCATGGCGTCGTCGGATACCGTGATCGTCGACGTGCAGGGGCGCGGCGGTCACGGCGCGGTGCCGCACAAGGCGATCGACCCCGTCGTCGTGTGCGCGCAGATCGTCGTCGCGCTGCAGACGATCGTGTCGCGCAACGTGTCGCCGCTCGACATGGCAATCGTCACGGTCGGCGCGATTCACGCGGGCGACGCGCCGAACGTGATTCCCGATCGCGCGCAGATGCGCCTGTCCGTGCGCGCGCTGAAGCCTGACGTGCGCGACCTGCTCGAAACGCGCATCAAGGAAGTCATTCACGCGCAGGCGGCCGTGTTCGGCGCGACCGCGACGATCGACTACCAGCGGCGCTACCCGGTACTCGTCAATGATGCGGAGATGACCGCGTTCGCGCGCGGTGTCGCGCGCGAGTGGGTCGGCGACGCGAACCTGATCGACGAAATGGTGCCGCTCACCGGCAGCGAGGATTTCGCGTTCCTGCTCGAGAAACGGCCGGGCTGCTACCTGATCATCGGCAACGGCGACGGGGAGGGCGGCTGCATGGTGCATAACCCAGGCTACGACTTCAACGACGCGGCATTGCCGACCGGTGCGTCGTATTGGGTCAGGCTGGCCGAGACGTTCCTGGTGTGACGGAGGATGCGAGACATGCGGATCGGGCCGACCATCGGCCCGACTTCGCAGGGGCCGAATGCGAAATGCATCAAAAATCGGTACATGATGACCGCATCGAAAGGAGGTGACTCATGTCGCGAAACACGTCCGTTTCCCTCGGCGATCACTTTGCCGAATTTGTCGATGCCCAGCGATCGGGGCGATATGGTTCCGCAAGTGACGTCGTGCGAGCCGGGTTGCGGCTCCTCGAATCACACGAAACGGAAATGCGTGCGCTGCAGGAAGCATTGAAGGCAGGTGAAGCGTCCGGGGCGCCCAAGCCCTTCGACAGCGAGGCTTCCTCGCCCGCATGCGGGCAACGCATGGCGGTAAAAGGCAGACAACTTCGGCTGACCCCTCTAGAACGCTTCCCCGCTGAACAACGCCACCACCGCCTCCGGATTCGACGGCCAGTACATGTGCATGTACGTCGCGACGATCGCGCCCGCGCGATAAACGGCTTCGCCGCTGCCGGCCTCGCCATCGGGCCGGGCGGCGGTCGCGGTCGGCACCAGCGGCGTATCCAGCCGCGAATAATGAAACGTATGACCGCGCAGCGGCCCGGTGCGCGTGTCGAGCTGCTGCATCCCGAGCGCCGCGAACCGGCGCTGCATCGTCGCGTGGCCTGACAGCAGGCCGAGCATCGGCGTCGTGACGCCATCCACGCAGGTCAGCGACTCGCACAGATACACCATCCCTCCGCATTCCGCGACGATCGGCCGGCCGGCCGCCGCGTGCGCGCGAATCGTGCGCGCGGTCACGGCGTTCGCCGCCAGCGTCGCCACATGCAGTTCCGGATACCCGCCCGGCAGGAACAGCGCATCGCAGTTATCCGGCACGGATTCGTCGGCCAGCGGCGAGAAGAACCGCAACTGCGCGCCGAGCGTGTCGAGCAGCGCAAGATTGGCCGGATAGATGAACGAGAACGCCGCATCGCGCGCGATCGCGATCCGCTTGCCGGCGAGCGCGCGCGGCAGCGGGGCGGCAACGTCCGGTTCCGCGAACGTGACGGCAGGCGGCAACGCGGCGAGCGCGGTTTGCGCGAGCACGTCGGCCGCGCGCTCGAGCCGGGCGTCGAGATCGTTGACATCGGACGGCTGGTGCAGCCCGAGATGCCGTTCCGGCAGCGCGATGCCCGCATCGGCCGGCACGTGCCCGAGCCAGCGCAAGTCGTCGGGCAGCGCCTGCCGCAGCAGTTCCGCGTGTCGCGGCGACCCGACGCGGTTCGCCAGCACGCCGTGAAACGGCACCTCGGGCCGGAACCGCGCGAGCCCGAACGCGATCGCCGCGAACGTCTGCGCCATCGCCTTCGCCGAAATCACCGCGACGACCGGCACGCCGAACGCGGTCGCGAGATCGGCGCTGCTCGGCGTGCCGTCGAACAGCCCCATCACGCCTTCGATCAGGATCAGGTCCGCATCGCGCGCGGCCTCGGCGAGCAGCGCACGGCAGCCGGCTTCCCCGACCATCCCGAGATCGAGCGCATGCACGGGTGCGCCGCTCGCGCGTTCGAGCAGCATCGGATCGAGAAAATCGGGCCCGGTCTTGAACACGCGCACGCGCCGGCCGAGCCGCCGGTGCAGCCGGGCGAGGCCGGCCGTCACCGACGTCTTGCCTTGGCCCGATGCGGGCGCGCTGACGAACAGCGCGGGGCAGGCCGGCATGCTCAGAACTCCACGCCGCGCTGCGCCTTCACGCCTTGCTCCTTGTACGGATGCTTGACGAGCCGCATTTCGGTGACGAGGTCGGCCGCGTCGATCAGCGCATCGGGCGCATGCCGCCCGGTGACGACCACGTGCACCGAATCCGGTCGAGCCGTGAGCGTCGCGAGCACTTCGTCGAGCGGCAGGTATTCGTACTTGAGCACGGTGTTCAGCTCGTCGAGGATCACCATCCGGTAGTCACCGCTTTCGATCATCCGGCGTGCCTCGTCCCAGCCCTTGCGCGCGGTGGCGATGTCGGCGTCGCGGTTCTGCGTGTTCCACGTATAGCCGTCGCCCATCGTCACGAAATCGCACTCTGCGACCGCGCCGAGGAAATCGCGCTCGGACGTATGCAGCGCGCCCTTGATGAACTGCACGACGCCGAGCCGCATGCCGTGGCCGAGCACGCGCACGGCCATGCCGAACGCGGCCGTGCTCTTGCCCTTGCCGTTGCCGGTGTTGACGATCAGCAGCCCCTTTTCCTGCGTGGCGGCGGCCTGCTTCTTCTCGTGGCCGGCGCGGCGGCGTTCGGTCATCCGTTGATGGGATTCGGCATCGGTCTTCATCGGGAATCGTCCTGTCGAAAGCGAAACAATGGGTTCAGAGCGGGCCGGCGAGCGCAACCGTCACGCCGCCCAGAATGGATTTGGGGCCGAGCAGCCGGCCCCGCGGCGCCGCGAGCTGCGCACACGGTTCGGCCACGCCGGCGACGCCGAAACGCGCGAGCGCGGCCGCCGACGGGGCGCTCGGCGCAGGTTCGGCACCATTCGCGACCTGCGCCGCGTCGAACGCGACGAGCGGCCAGCCGCGCCGCGCGCACAGCGTGCGCAGCGCACGCGCGCGCGCCTTGTCGGCGAGGGTCGCGACGACGGCC